>NZ_JAKCMI010000003.1 GCF_021412585.1 Halomonas alkalisoli
CAAGCCCGTAGCTTCGGTACCTGGTTTAGCCCCGTTACATCTTCCGCGCAGGCCGACTCGACTAGTGAGCTATTACGCTTTCTTTAAAGGATGGCTGCTTCTAAGCCAACCTCCTAGCTGTCTGAGCCTTCCCACATCGTTTCCCACTTAACCAGGATTTCGGGACCTTAGCTGACGGTCTGGGTTGTTTCCCTTTTCACGACGGACGTTAGCACCCGCCGTGTGTCTCCCACGCTTGCACTCACCGGTATTCGGAGTTTGCCTCGGGTTGGTAAGTCGGGATGACCCCCTAGCCGAAACAGTGCTCTACCCCCGGCGGTGATACGTGAGGCGCTACCTAAATAGCTTTCGAGGAGAACCAGCTATCTCCGGGCTTGATTAGCCTTTCACTCCGATCCACAAGTCATCCAAATCTTTTTCAACAGATCCTGGTTCGGTCCTCCAGTTGATGTTACTCAACCTTCAACCTGCTCATGGATAGATCGCCCGGTTTCGGGTCTATATCCAGCGACTGGTCGCCCAGTTAAGACTCGCTTTCGCTACGCCTCCCCTAATCGGTTAAGCTCGCCACTGAATATAAGTCGCTGACCCATTATACAAAAGGTACGCGGTCACAGAACACGTCTGCTCCCACTGCTTGTACGCATACGGTTTCAGGATCTATTTCACTCCCCTCTCCGGGGTTCTTTTCGCCTTTCCCTCACGGTACTGGTTCACTATCGGTCAGCCAGGAGTATTTAGCCTTGGAGGATGGTCCCCCCATGTTCAGTCAAGGTTTCTCGTGCCCCGACCTACTCGATTTCACGTGATCAGATTTTCGACTACGGGGCTATCACCCACTATGGCCGAGCTTCCCAGCTCGTTCGTCTAATCAGTCACACGCTTAAGGGCTGGTCCCCGTTCGCTCGCCGCTACTGGGGGAATCTCGGTTGATTTCTTTTCCTCAGGGTACTTAGATGTTTCAGTTCCCCTGGTTCGCCTCCCAACACCTATGTATTCAGTGTGGGATACCCAGCTTGTGCTGGGTGGGTTTCCCCATTCAGAAATGCCCGGGTCACAGGTCGTTTGCCACCTCGCCGAGCCTTATCGCAGGCTACCACGTCTTTCATCGCCTCTGGCTGCCTAGGCATCCACCGTATGCGCTTAATCGCTTGACCATATAACCCGAAAGGGTCTGGTCCGCGATTACTCACGACAATTGCCGGATACGCTTGAGACGTATCACGTTGTCCTTCCCTTTCAGGAAGAACTTGTCAGCATGATTCACATTGTTAAAGAGCAGACTGTCAATCGACAGTCATAAACC
>NZ_JAKCMI010000004.1 GCF_021412585.1 Halomonas alkalisoli
GGTGGTCATCGCCTGCCATGACAGTAAAAGGCAGCTGTTGGAGCGCTGCTCCGCATCGCGACTGGCGCCGTCAGGCGCCTCGGCGGAGGCCGCCGCCACGGCGATAACCGCAACCTTTCCAACACCGCCGGGAGGCCTGCGGCCTCCAGTCGCGATCTAAAGATGCTCCGACAGGGTAGCAATCGCCTAACACGGTAGGAGAACGCAGCTGTAGGAGCGCTGCTCCGCATCGCGACTGGCGCCGTCAGGCGCCTTGGCGGCCACCACCGTGGCATGAAAGAACAGCTGTAGTAGCGCTGCCCGACTCGCCGTCACTCTTCTCAGCTTGGCAGGTAAGACCGGTGGCTCAGGGCGTCAGGCACGCCTCGTTCATGGAGACGAGGCAGCCGTCGGTGGCCAGCCAGGCCTCGAAGTAGTCGTTCAGGCGCGCTTGGGTGCGGGCGTACCAATCCTCGTCCTTGATGATCGCACCTGCGGCATTCAGTGGATGGGTGGGGATATGCAGGCGCATGTCCACCTCTCTGTCCGGATGGGTGGTGACCTGAAGCGTGGCCGAGCGGCGCGCGGGGCCGTAGGGGATGCGCCGTGCCAGCTCGGCGAGGCGCTCGGTAGTGGTGGCGAAGCGAATGAACTCGCGGGCCGCCTCGGGGCGGGACGCGCCGCGGGGGATGACCCAGGTCTCGTGCTCCTGGACCTGGCCGTCCCAGAGGATCTCGAGGGGGGCATCCTGGTGGAGCATGGCGTCGAAGAAGCGCCCGTTGTAGCCCGAGGCCATTACCACCTTGCCCTCGGCGAGCAGTCGCGGCGGGGCGTCGCCGGCCTCCCACCAGTGGATCGACTCGAGCTCCGCGAGCCGGTCCAGGGCCAGGCGCAGGCCGCGCGGAGTGCTGAGCAGGCGATAGAGCTCCTCCCGGGGCACCCGGTAGGAGCGCAGGGCCCACTCCAGATTGACGGCGGGGGTGCGCTGCAGCGCCCGGGGACCGGGGAAACGCTGCTGGTCGAAGAGATCGGCGATGGTGGTGGGCCGTTGGCCGGGGAAGGCGTCGCGGCGATAGGCCACCACGGTGGCGAACACCGTATGAGTGAGGGCACAGCGGCCGATGGCGCCGGGCAGGAAATCGTGGGCCGCCGGCGTTCCGTCCGGTGCCGGGGCGGCCAGGTCGGAGGGCAGCGGCGTGAGCAGGCCCTCTTCGCAGGCGGCCATGGCTTCGCTGCGGGTCATGTCGATCAGGTCCCAGGGTACCTCGTCCTTGGTCACGGCCCGGCGCAGGGCCTCCAGACCACCGTCGTAGCGGCGGACTCTCACCGGGATGCCGGTCGCCGCGGTGAAGGGCTCGAACAGCGCCTCGTGCTGGGCACGCTCGTAGGCACCTCCCCAGCTCAGCACCACCAGGGCGTCCTCCGCCGTTGGCTCGGCCAGGGCCGGCACGCCGATCAGGGCGACCCCCAGGGCCAGGATCAGTCGTTTAGCCGTTGCCATGTTCCTCCCATCGCAGGGCGTTGCTGTGAGTACGATAGGCGCGGGTGATCCGGGCCTCGTAGACCACCCCCAGGAAGGCATCGTCGCGGCTGTCGTCGACCACGGCCAGGGCCTCGCCGGTAACTTCCTCGAGGTACCCCATGGCGTCCCACAGGGAGCTGTGGGGTCGCAGCACCGGGCGCTTGGAATCGGCGACATCGCCAATCGCCTGGCGGGCGCCTCCGGCTCGCTGGGCGGCCTCGAGATCGTGGAGCAGCACGCAGCCATGGTAGCGACCCTGTGCATCGACCAGGTAGGCCTCGGCGTGGCGCGCCTCCCCCAGGGCGCCGATGGCCTCGTTCACCGGCATTTCCGGGGGCAGGGTCACGCACTCGTGGCTCAGTTGCGAAGCTACCGGTGTGGCCTGCAGGAGGGCACGGCCGCGGCCAGCCGATAGGTCGAGGCCACGCTTGCGGAGCTGGATATCGAACAGCGAGCGGCCGAACAGCTGGGCCGAGATGGGGCTGGCCAGTGTCACGCTGGCCAGGGCGGCGGTGGTCAGAGCATAGTTGCCGGTCAGCTCGAAGACGATCAGCAGGCTGGTCAGTGGTGCCCCGATCACCGGGGCAGTGACCGCCACCATGCCACAGACGGCATAGAAGACGAAGGTCTCCGGGGGCGCGCCGGTGAGGTGTCCGACCAGGGTGCCGCACAGGGCACCGAACAAGGTGCCGATCACCAGGGCGGGACTGAAGACGCCACCGCTGAAGCCCATGCCCAGGCAGAGGGCGGTGGCCGCGACCTTGAGAACCAGTACCAGCAGCAGTTCGCCGCCGCTGAAGGCACCGGCGATGGTGGCGAAGCGCAGCGTCTCCTGACCCATGCCGAGGATGTCCGGCACCCAGAGAGCGGTCAGGCCCAGCAGAGCGCCGGCCAGGGCCGGGCGCAGGGCGGGCGCCATGGGCAGGCGGGCGGCCAGTCGCCCGACGCCGAGAATGGCGTGCATGTAGGCGCCGGCGATCAAGGCGCCGAGCCCGCCGATGGCCAGGAAGAGCACGAACTCCCAGGGCCGCGGTACGGCGGTTTCGGCGACATGGAAGAGGGTCCCCTGGGCCAGCACGGTGGTGGCCACCACATGGCCGACGATGGCCGCCGCGGCCACCGGGGCGAAGGCGCGCAGGGCATAGTGACGCAGCACGACCTCATGGGCGAAGACGATGCCAGCCAACGGCGCGTTGAAGGCGGTGGCGATGGCGGCTGCCACGCCGCAGGCAATGGTGATGTTGTCGTCCGAGCGTCCCAGGCGCAGCAGCCGGGCCCCTAGCGAGCCCAGGGTCGCGCCCAGGTGGACCAGGGGACCGTACTGGCCCACCGAGGCGCCTGCGCCCAGCGAGATCATGGCGCTCAGCGCCGATAGGCCCCCGGCACGGGCCGGCAGCCGGCCGCGCCGGGTCTGTACCGCGGCGATGATGTCCGCCGGGGCATGGGGGCGCCGTTCGGGAATGGCACGGTGAATCAGGCCGACGATCAGGCCACCAAGCGTTGGCACGATCACCGTGGCGGCGATCAGCAGGCCGGGATGGTCGAACATCATGCGGCTGCGAGGCGATATCAGCAGGACCTCGTTGAGCCACAGCACTACCTTGACGAAGCCCACCGCAGCCAGTGCGGCGACGACGCCGATCATGGCGCCCAGCAGCACCAGGCCCAGGAATTGGACCATCGCCAGGGGGCCCCGGCCGGTCAGTGTGGGATCGCGAGTCATGTCTCAGGTGTAGGCGTCTCCGGGCGCCAGGTCCACTGCCGCGAGGTCGCCCCGTTATCCGTTATCTCCAACATCGGGCAACCCCGCCGGGAGGCCTGCGGCCTCCAGTCGTGAGCTAAAGCTTCCTCCTACAGTGAGGTAGTCGCCGACCTTGTTGGAGCGCTGCTTCGCATCGCGACTGGCGCCGTCAGGCGCCTCGGCGGAGGCCGCCGCCACGGCGATAACCGCAACATTCCCAACACCGCCGGGAGGCCTGCGGCCTCCAGTCGCGATCTAAAGATGCTCCGACAGTGAGGTAGTCGCCGACCTTGTTGGAGCGCCGCTTTGCGTCGCGACTGGCGCCGCCAGGCGCCTCGGCGGAGGCAGCCACCGCGGCGATAACCGCGACGTCCCAGTAGTAACGGCATGGTGCGCGCATCTCACGACGTTATCGAAAACCCGACGGCCTGCTAGGGTAAAGGTAACGGAAAGTGAATTTTCCATGACAGACCCCAGCGTTGAGCTGACTGAATCGGTGGCATCATGTGGAAAGGTGTCGTACTGGGAATGAGCGCGCTGCTGCTCGTAGGGGTGCTCGCTGTCGCCTTGCGTCCGGCGCCTACGGATCCCCCCCGACAGGCGCCGACGGCGGGTAACGGCCTCGACGAAACGGACCTTCAGGGCCGGCGTGGGGCCATGGTGGATCAGGTCGTGTTCACCCGCGAGGCGGATGTCGGGCGGGTCACCGGGCTGATCGAGGCGGGGTCCCACCAGGTCTTCACCCAGGGCATCTCAAGCCCCACGGTTTTCAACCGGCTCCGCGACTCACTGCATACCGCCTACGATCTCTCCTACGGCACCTCAAGCGAGCTGACGATCAATCCGGTGGGCCCGGAGCTGGCGGGGGGCGAGCTCAACCCCTTCCATGTGCCGGCGATCCGCGAGGCGCTCAATCGCCTGATCGACCGTCGCTATATTGCCGAGGAGATCTTCGGCGGCCTGGCGGTGCCCCGTTACCTGCCGCTCTCCACCGCCTTTCCCGACTATGCGCGCCTGGCCGATGTGGCGCGTGAGCTGGAACTGCGCTATGCCCATGACCCGGAGGCCGCCACCGAGGTGATCCACCGCGAAATGGAGGGCCTGGGCGCACGCTTCGAGCAGGGGCAGTGGTGGTACCGGGACGAGCCGGTACGCTTGCGGGTGCTGATCCGCACCGAAGACGAGCGTCGGCGAATCGGCGACTACATCGCCAACCTGATGGAAGATCTCGGCTTCGCCGTCGAGCGGCGTTATCGCACCGCCGAGGAGGCCTCGCGCCTCTGGATCGCCAGCGACCCCCGCGCCGGGCACTGGCACCTCTACACCGGCAGCTGGATCACCATCGTCATTCAGCGCGACCAGGCCGAGGGCTTCAGTTTCTACTACACCCCTCGGGGCCGCGCCGAGCCGCTGTGGCAGGCCTACACGCCTGCGCCGGAGTTCGACGAGCTGGCCGACCGCCTGCAGCGCCGCGACTACGCGACCTGGGAGGAGCGCCAGGCGATGATGGCGCGGGCCCTGGAACTGTCGCTGGAGGATTCGGTGCGTATCTGGCTGGTGGACCAGCTCAACGCCTCGGCCCGGGCCGCTAATGTCGAGGTGGCGGTGGACCTGGCCGGCGGGCTCTCCGGCTCGGCGCTGTGGCCCTACACCCTGCGCTATACCGATCGGGTGGGTGGCGAGATGGTGTTCGGCACCCCGGGGATCCTCACCGAACCCTGGAACCCGGTGGCGGGTAGCAACTGGATTTCCGACCAGATGCTGATCCGCGCCACCCAGGACCCGGTGGTGATGCCCGACCCCTTTACCGGGCTCTACCTGCCCCAGCGGCTCGCGGCGGCCGAGGTCACCATTCAGGAGGGTGTGCCGGTGGAGCGTACCCTGGACTGGCTGAGCGTTGACCAGTCCGAGAGCATCGCGGTGCCCGAGGAGGCCTGGATCGACTGGAACGCCGAGGCCGGTCGCTTCGTCACCGCCGGCGGGCGGCACCCCGAAGGCATCACCGCGCGCACTCGGGTGCGGGTGCACTACGAGGAGACGCTGTTCGAGCAGCGCTGGCACGATGGCTCGCGACTGTCGTTGGCCGATTTCGTACTGCCCTGGATCCTGATCTTCGAGCGCGCCGACGAGCAGAGCCGGCTGTTCGATATTGCCCACCTGCCGGTGTTCGAGGCCTTCCAGCGCCACTTTCGCGGCTGGCGCATCGTCGCCGAGGACCCGCTGGTCATCGAGATCTACAGCGATCAGATCTACCCCGATGCCGAGACCATCGTGGCGGCCCGCGCGCCGACGGCGACTCCCTGGCATACCCTGACCCTGGGCATCCTCGCCGAACAGCGCGGTGAACTGGCATTCTCCTCCAACAAGGCCGATCGCCTGCAGGTGGACTGGATGAGCCTGGTGGCGGGCCCGAGCCTGCCGGTTCTCGAGCGCCACCTGCGCGAAGCCCGCGAGCGCGGCACGCGACTCTATCCCGAGGTGCTGGGCGAGTGGCTCGATGATGACGAGATCGCCACGCGCTACGCTGCGCTGGCCGACTGGCACGCCGAGCGCGGCCACTTCTGGATCGGCAACGGGCCCTTCCAGCTGCACTCGGTGCATCCGGTGGCGGGCAGCTTGGTACTGCGCCGCTTCGTCGACTTCCCGGACCCGGCCGACAAGTGGCTGCGCTTCACCACGCCCATGGTGCCGGAGTTGACGCTGGATGGCCCCATGGTGGTGGAGAGCGCCCGAGTGGGGATAGGCCCGGTGGGTAACGGCCCTCTGGCCGCCGGTGGCGGGGAGGGGCTGGAGGACGCCGAATTCCAGCTGTTCGTGACCTTCGAGGGCGAGCCCTATCCCCAGGAGGCCATCGAGCAGGTGCAGTACCTGCTGTTCGACGGCCGCGGCGAACTGGCCCGCCGTGGCCAGGCGGAGGCCCGGGGCGAGGGGCAGTGGCGCATCGGGTTGTCTGCGGAGGCCCTGGCCACGCTGGGTGTCGGTGCCAACAGCTTGGAACTCGCCGTTACCAGCCGCCGCGTGGCGTTGCCGGCCTTCGCCTCCCATGTGTTTGCCACGGTGCCGCCCGGCGGCATGGAGGAGGCGCGATGAACGACTCGCCGATGGCTCCGCCGCCCGGCCGCGGTATGCTGCGCGACCTGCGGCACATGCTGCTGTATGCCGGCAAGCGGCTACTGGCGCTGCTGTTCACCGTTCTGGTTGGCGTCTACCTGACCATCATCATTGCCAACATGGGTGGCCAGGTGGATGAACTGCGTCTCGTGCAGATCCGCAGCCAGGCGTCTGAGGCGGTGCGCGCCGACCCGGCCTTCCAGGATCTGACGCCAACCGAGCGCAATGAGCTGATCGCGCGTCAGGTGTCGCAGGAGGTGGAGCGGCTGCGCCTGGACCAGCCGTTCGTGGTGCGCAGCGTCGACTACCTGCAGCGAGCCATGCGCCTCGATCTGGGACGCGCCGAGCAGATGCACAGCGACCGGGGCTCGCGGGAGGTCTACGACATCATCGTCGAGCGGTTGCCGGCGACACTGCTGCTGTTCGGCAGCGCCAACCTGCTGGTGTTCTTCGTCTCGGTGTTCGCGGCGCTGTTCCTGTCCAGGCGCTACGGCAGCGCGCTGGATCGCAGCGTGATCGCGCTGGCACCGACCTCGGCGGCACCGGGCTGGTTCTACGGGATCTTCCTGATCCTGGTCTTCGCCTTCGTGGTGCCGGTACTGCCGGCCGGCGGCATGGTCACCGCACCGCCCCCCGCAGACCGCTGGGAGTACGCCGCCAGTGTGCTGCGCCACATGCTGCTGCCGCTCCTCGCCATGTTCCTGTCGTCGATCTTCATCTCTATCTACTCCTGGCGCACCTTCTTTCTGATCCACTCCAGCGAGGACTACGTGGAAATGGCCCGCGCCAAGGGGCTGCCGTCGAACCTGATCGAGCGGCGCTATATCCTGCGCCCGACCCTGTCGCCGATCATCACCAGCTTCCTGTTGATGCTGATCGGCCTGTGGAGCGGCGCCATCATCCTCGAGCAGGTGTTCAACTGGCCGGGGCTGGGTTCGCTGCTGTTCCAGGCCATCGGCCACCGCGATACCCCGGTGATCATCGGCGGGGTGGTGATCTTCGCCTACCTGCTGGCGGTGACGGTGTTCCTGCTCGACATCCTCTATGCACTGCTCGACCCGCGGGTGCGCATCGAAGGAGGGCGGCGATGATCGGCGTGCGCTGGCGAGAGCACTGGGAAGAGCTGCGCCGCTATCCCTCGGCGCTGGTGGGCATGGCGATCATTGCCGTGCTGGTGGGGCTGTCGCTCTATACCGTGATTGCCATTCCGTACTCCGAGGCGCTGGACAAATGGCGTGGCGGCGAACCCTGGCAGCTGCATCCGGTCAACGCCGGTTCGCTGTGGGCCGATCGCCTGGTCGGTGGGCGCCAGCCGAGCACCCTGGTGATCGACAGCGATGCGGCCGAGGTCGAGGAGGCTCCCTTCGAGGGCGGGCGTCGCCTGCGCATGTCCCTGGCCTTCGACTATGACTACGAGGGCTTTCCCAGCGAGATCAACCTGTTCCTGCGCGCCGAGGGGCACGAGCAGCGTCCCTTCGCACGCCTGCTGTGGCAGGCACCGGATGGTCGTGAACTCATGCTGGGCGGCTACCGCATCGGCCGGGATCACCGGATCTCGCTCTCCCAGGACCGGGCCCTGGAGCGCCGGCTGGGCGGTCTGGTGCCGCATATCGGGTTGTTGGCGGAGCCCGATGCCGACGCTGGCGCACAGCCTCAGGTACAGCCGGGCCGCTATACGCTGATGCTGGACGCCGTGGTTTTCGATGAGCAGGCGGGCATCGACGCCGAGCTGGTGCTCTATGGCCGGGTACATGGCATCGCCGGCACCGATCACCAGCGGCGCGAGCTCAGCCTGGCGCTGATGTGGGGCACCCCGGTGGCACTGGCCTTCGGCCTGCTGGCGGCGGTGGGCACCACCATTACCACCCTGATCATCGCTGCGGTGGGCGTCTGGTACCGTGGCTGGGTGGATGCCACCATCCAGCGGCTCACCGAGGTGAACATGATCCTGCCGCTGCTGCCGATCCTGGTGATGGTCGGCACCCTCTACTCCACCAGCATCTGGCTGATGCTCGGGGTGGTAGTGGTGCTGGGCATCTTCAGTGCCGGTATCAAGATGTACCGGGCGATGCTGCTGCCGATCCGCGAGGCGCCCTACATCGAGGCGGCCCAGGCCTACGGTGCCGGCAACCTGCGCATCGTGATGCGCTACATGATCCCGCGCATCCTGCCGGTGCTGATCCCCACCTTCGTCACGCTGATTCCGACCTTCGTGTTCCTGGAGGCCTCGCTGGCGGTGCTGGGGCTGGGCGACCCGGTACTGCCCACCTGGGGCAAGGTGCTCAACGACGCCCAGTCCCAGAGCGCGCTCTACAACGGCTACTACTACTGGGTGGTGTCGCCGGCGGTGCTGCTGATGCTCACCGGGCTGGGCTTTGCCATGCTCGGTTTCGCCCTGGATCGGGTCTTCAATCCGCGACTGAGGAGCCTGTGATGCGCGAGTCGACCCTGCTGCGCGTGGACGACCTGGCACTGCACTACCAGACTCGTCGCGGCGTGGTGCGTGCCGTGGACGGGGTGAGCTTCGAGCTGCGGCGCAACGAGGCGCTGGTGGTACTGGGCGAATCCGGCTGTGGCAAGAGCTCGCTGGCCAAGCTGCTGATGCGAGTACTGCCGCGCAATATCCACCATACCGGCGGACGGGTCACGCTGGGTGAGACCGAGCTTGGCACCCTGTCCGACGAGCGCTTCCGGCGCGAGGTGCAATGGTCGCGCATGGCGATGGTGATGCAGGCCTCGATGAACGCGCTCAACCCGGTGGTCAAGGTAGGCCAACAGGTCGCCGAGCCGCTGCGGGTACTGCGCGGCTGGTCTCGAGCGCGGGCCCTGGCGCGAGCGGCGGAGGTCTTCACCCTGGTCGGCATCTCCACGGACTTCATGACCCGCTACCCCTTCGAGCTCTCCGGCGGCATGCGCCAGCGGGCGGTGTTGGCCATGGCGCTGGTTGCCGAGCCCGAGCTGGTGATCCTCGACGAGCCCACCTCAGCGCTGGACGTGCTGACCCAGGCGAGCATCATGAACGCCCTGAAGCGCGTCAAGCGCGAACTGGGCACCAGCTTCATCCTGATCACCCACGATGTGGCGACCTCCAGCGAGCTCGCCGATCGGGTGGCACTGATGTATGCCGGCCAGCTCGTGGAGGTCGCTGACGCCGGAGACTTCTTCAACGAGCCGGCCCACCCCTATTCGCGGATGCTGATGGCCAGCGTGCCGCGACTGCGCCAGCGCCAGCGGCCGGAAGCGATCCCCGGGCAGCCCCCCAGCCTGTTCGATCCCCCCGGCGGCTGCCGATTCGCCGAGCGCTGCCCGCATCGCTTCGCGCGCTGTGCCCGGGACCCCGAGTCGATCCGCATCGGCGAACGGCGTCGGGTGAGCTGCTGGCTGTTTGGCGATGATCGGCGCGATCATGGCGGCAGAACCGAAGGAGGGGGGACATGACTACGATCCAGGACCCCAGCCTAGCGACAGGGCGTGCCTCGCCGTCTCTGCTCTCGGTCAGCGACCTGCACACCTGGTTCGAGCTGCGCCAGTGGGGCTTCCTGCGCGTGGGCGCCGTTCATGCGGTGGACGGTGTCACCTTCGAACTCGCCCACGGCGAGGCGGTGGCCTTCGTCGGCGAGAGCGGCTGCGGCAAGAGTTCGCTGGCCCGCACCCTGCTGGGGTTGCACCGCCCCACCCAAGGCGAGGTGCGCTTCGACGGGCGTTCGCTGGATGAGCTTGATGCCCGCGAGCTCAAGGCGTATCGCGCCAAGGTGGGCTATGTGCAGCAGGATCCCTACGGCGCGTTGCCGCCGTTTCTGGACGTGCGGCGGATTCTTGCCGAGCCGCTGATCATCCACGGGGTCAAGGATCGGGAAGAGCGCGAGCAGCGCATCCGCGCGGTACTCGAGGAGGTACGGCTATCGCCGCCCGACGAGTACCTCGGCAAGTTCCCGCACATGCTCAGCGGCGGCCAGCAGCAGCGGGTGGTGATCGCTCGGGCGTTGATCCTGGCGCCGGCCATGATCATCGCCGACGAGCCGGTCTCGATGCTCGACGCCTCGGTTCGAGTGGAGATCCTCAACCTGCTGAGGGGGATCCAGGCCAAGCGCGAGCTGACCCTGGCCTTCATCACCCACGACCTCTCCACCGTGCGCCACTTCGCCGAGCGGATCTTCGTGATGTACGCCGGGCGAGTGGTGGAGAGCGCCCCGGTGGATGACCTGCTCGATCACCCCCAGCACCCCTATACCCAGGCGCTGCTCGCGGCGATCGCCGACCCCGATGCGACCAACGCCAGCCGGCAGCGCGAGGTTCCCGCCGGCGAGCCTCCCAGCCTGCTGCACCCGCCGGCGGCGTGTCGCTTTCATCCACGATGCCCGCACTTCATGGCAGGCCTGTGCGACGCCGAAGACCCGCCCGACTTCGAACCCCGGCGCCACCACCTCTCGGCCTGCTGGCTGCATCGGTGAACTCAACGTAGTGCTCGGTTCGGCGCTCCGAGCTCCCATCGCGGCAGGCGCCTTGGCCACCACCGTGGTATGAAAGAACAGCTGTTGGAGCGCTGCTCTGCATCGCGACTGGCGCCGTCAGGCGCCCTGGCAGTCACCACCGTGGCATGAAAGAGCAGCTGTTGGAGCGCTGCTCTGCATCGCGACTGGCGCCGTCAGGCGCCTTGGCGGAGGCCGCCGCCACGGCGATAACCGCAACATTTCCAACACCGCCGGGAGGCCTGCGGCCTCCAGTCGTGAGCTAAAGCTTCTCCTACAGCGGCGAGGTTCGCGTTGGTGGAGAGAATCATTGTTGGAGCGCTGCTCCGCATCGCGACTGGCGCCGGCAGGCGCCTCGGCGGAGGCCGTAGCGTCAGTGGTTGTCGCACACACCGGCAACACCGCCGGGAGGCCTGCGGCCTCCAGTCGCGATCTAAAGATGCTCCAACAGCGGCGTGGCACCGTCAGTGGAGAGATTCGCTGTTGGAGCGCTGCTCCGCATCGCGACTGGCGCCGATAGGCGCCCCGGCGGAGGCCGCAGCGTCAGGTCGCCTGCTCCAGGGCGGTGATTCGCTCCAGCGCCTGTTCGCGATCGTCTCCGCACAGGGAGTGGTCGTAGTCGAAGCGTTCACACACGGCCGGGCGCCGCGGGTCGCCGAACAGCCGGCACAGGTTGTTCTCGTCGAGCTGCACGCAGCGTACCCCGGCCGGCTTGCCTTCGGGCATGCCGGGGATCGCCGAGCTGATCGACGGCGCAATGCAGCAGGCGCCGCAGCCGGGGCGGCAGGCGCTCAAGGCTGTTTCCCCGCTCAAGGCTGTTTCCTCGCTCAAGGCTGTGCCTCGGCAATCGCTCCCTTATCGACCCCCTCGAAGGCCTGGACCCGCGTGGCGCGCCCGGTTTCCTCGGTGATCTGCCGTGCCAGCCAGCCGGCGATATGTTCCACCGTGGTGGGGGTGGGTAGGGTGAGGCAACGCTCCGTGGGCAGCCGGATCATGAAGCGGCCTTGCTCTGCGCGGTAGCGGCTGGTCATCATGCCGCGCACCACGGAATCGGTGCCGGTGGCGATGTCCGCCGCGTCGACCAGGTAGCGATCTCCCAGGCGCTCGGCCCATTCCGCCTCCAGCCCCGGCATACGCACGCCGCGCTGCCAGATATGCAGGCGGGAGCGGTGCCCGTGGGCGATGCGCTGGCAGTTGCCCGCATGGCGCTTGAGCCCATGGCTATAGGTGTAGGCGGCCCCGTCGATCACCTCATCGCGAAGGCGCAGCCGAATGTCGGTCACCCGAGGCGGGGGGCGCTTCATCATTTCGTCTGCCAGCAGCTCGGCCAGTCGCTCGGTGGTAATGGCCGGCCACGGCAGCAGGGTAAAGGCCTGTCGCGGTGCGCGAACCTCCATGGAGTAGGGCTGGGTGGCGCGCACGCAGAGCCCTTCGCTGCACTCGAAGATTTCCAGGCCGGGCGCCTTCGTCGGAATCAGCAGCGTATGGTCGGCGCCGCCATCCAGGCGCGACTTGATCCACGGCTTGACCTCGCCGAAGTCGAACAGCATGCCATCCTCGCCAAGCTCGCCGTCGAGCTCGGCATCCACGTGCCAGCTGGCGCCGATCAAGCCATGCTGGGGAGACCACAGAGAGACATCGAGATGGCTCAGGCGGTTGACGAAAAGCGTCATTAGTCGAACCCCGCAATCTTGTGAGTCTGCAGCGACAGGCGCCACTGCGGATGGGCCAGGCAGTAGGCCACGGTGGCGCCAATGTGGCTCTCCCGCCTACCCAGCGGGGCGCTGTCCATCGGCTGCAGAAAGAAGTGGTTGAAGCCGAGCGTTTGGAAGCGCTCCGGCGGCGCGTCCTGCTGGGGGTAGACCAGCTTGATCTCGTCGCCGCCGGTCACTGCCAGCTCCGTCGCTCCCTTGGGGCTGACGCAGAGCCAGTCGATGCCCCGCGGCGGCGCGATGGTGCCATTGGTTTCCACCGCCACCTCGAAGCCCCGGCGGTGCATGGCGTCGATCAGCGCCTCGTCGAGCTGCAGCAGCGGCTCGCCGCCGGTGAACACCACATAGGGGGTCGCCACCCCATCCTGGTCGGGCCACAGCGCGGTCAGGTGGTCGGCCAGGGCGTCGGCATCACGGAAGCGACCGCCGTTCTGGCCGTCGGTGCCGAGGAAGTCGGTATCGCAGAAGGTGCAGGCCGCGGTGGCGCGGTCTCGTTCGCGGCCCGACCACAAATTGCAGCCGGTGAAACGGCAGAACACGCTGGCACGCCCGGCCTGGCCGCCTTCCCCCTGCAGCGTATAGAAGGCCTCCTTGACGCTATACATCGGGCGCCTCCGTGGAAGCCGGCGCGTCGGTTTCGGACCGCTGTAAATAACCGAGCGGGTCGGTGGCGCCATTGGCGGCAAAGGCCGCGAGGCGCTCACGGCAGCTGCCACACCGGCCACAGGCGAGTTCCTGGCCCAGGTAGCAGGTCCAGGTATCGGCGTAGTCGAGCCCCATGGCCAGGCCATCGGCGAGGATGTCCGCCTTGGTCGAACCCAGGTAGGGCGCATGGATCCGCACCGGCTCGAAGTTGGCGATACCCGCCACCGCATTCATGCGCTCGACGAACTCGGGCCGGCAGTCGGGGTAGAGCACATGGTCACCGCCGTGGGCGCCGTAGTCCACGCGTCCGGCGCCGATGTTCACCGCCTTGGCGATGGCCAGCGACAGCAGGATCATGTTGCGGTTGGGCACCACCGTGGCACTCAGGTTGTCGCTAGCGTAGTCGCCATCGGGCATGTCGCGGCTGGCATCGGTCAGGGCCGAATTGTCGATCAGGCCATGGATGGCGCGAATGTCGACCACCTGATGCGGCACGTCGAGCTCGCGGCAGACGTGGGCGGCCACCTCGAGCTCGCGGGCGTGGCGCTGGCCATAGTCGAAGGAGAGGGCATGTACCGCCAGCCCCTCGCGCAGGGCGCGGTGCAGTACGGTAAAGGAATCCATGCCACCGGAGTAGATCACCACGGTAGCGGGAACGGGGGAAGTCGCGGACTGGGTCATGGGAAACTCGTTGTCGGAGAATTTATCGGGCGGCTCTCGGTGAAAGCCGCTGGCCGGGGTCCGGTCCGGCGCGGGCCAAGTTTACGCAATTGGACGAAATCTGGCCAGGACCGGCGCCAGTTGCTAAGATTCCCGCCCCTCTCCCAAGCATCCAGGGGGCTATCTGAAACTAATCGAGCGCTGAAACCGACAAGCGCAAAGAAGCTCAGCTAGCGCCTGGTGCCATCGTCCTGAAAACGGTGACCTTATGAAAGCCCCTGAACTGCTGTCCCCCGCGGGGACGTTCAAGAACATGCGCTACGCCTTCGCCTACGGCGCCGATGCCGTCTACGCCGGCCAGCCACGCTACTCGCTGCGCGCGCGCAACAACGACTTCAAGGTCGACAACCTGCACAAGGGCATCGCCTACGCCCACGAGCGGGGCAAGCAGTTCTACGTCGCCTCCAACATCGCGCCGCACAACAGCAAGCTCAAGACCTACCTGCGCGATATGGAGCCGGTGATCGAAGCCGGGCCCGATGCGCTGATCATGTCCGACCCCGGGCTGATCATGATGGTGCGCGATCGCTGGCCCGACCAGGTGATCCACCTCTCGGTGCAGTCCAACGTGGTCAACTACGCCGCGGCCCGGTTCTGGCAGAAGCAGGGCATCAGCCGCATCATCCTCTCCCGGGAACTGTCGCTGGCCGAGATCGGCGAGATCCGCGCCGAGTGCCCCGACCTGGAGATCGAGACCTTCGTCCACGGCGCCCTGTGCATCGCCTATTCCGGCCGTTGCCTGCTGTCCGGCTACTTCAACCACCGCGACCCCAACCAGGGCACCTGCACCAACGCCTGTCGCTGGAAGTACAACACCGTGGCCGCTTCCCACGATGAGACAGGCGACCTGGTGCCGGCCAACTCCGCCCGTGCCCACGCCGGTAGCGGGGTGTGGACCCCGGACCAGGGTGGACTGATCGCCTCCGGCGGTGGCAGCGCCGAGCTTGCCGAAGTGGCCGAAAGTACCGCCACCGCCGGCGGCGTGGAAGGGCAGGACGAACTCTCGGCGCTGATCGAGGATCGCACCCGTCCGGGCGAGCTGATGCCGGTCTTCGAGGACGAGCACGGCACTTACATCATGAACTCCAAGGACCTGCGCGCCGTTCAGCACGTGCCGCAGCTCACCCAGATGGGTGTCACCTCGCTGAAGATCGAAGGGCGCACCAAGTCCCACTACTACGTCGCCCGCACCGCCCAGGTCTATCGCCGCGCCATCGACGACGCCGTCGCCGGCCGGCCCTTCGACATGCGCCTGATGGACGAACTCGACAACCTCGCCAACCGTGGCTACACCGAAGGCTTCTACCGCCGCCACGTCCACGACGAGTACCAGAACTACCAGCAGGGCAACTCCGTCGGCGTGCACCAGCAGTTCGTCGGCGAAGTGATAGGCTACGACCCCGGCCGCGGCGTCATGGAAATCGACGTCAAGAACCGCTTCGAAGTCGGCGACGGCATGGAACTGATGCTGCCCGGCGGCAACCGCCGCTTCACCCTCGAACACATCGAGAACAAGCACGGCGAAGCCGTCGGCGCCGCCCCCGGCTCCGGCCACATCGTTCGCATCCCCATCCCCGGCGAGCCCATCGAACCGGAGCGTATCGAATACGCGCTGCTGATGCGGGATCTGGGCTAGGCTGGGCAACCCCGCCGGGAGTCCTTCGGCCTCCAGTCGCGATCTAAAGATACTCCTACAGCGGCGTGGTTCGCATTGGTGGAGAGAATCATTGTTGGAGCGCCGCTCCGCATCGCGACTGGCGCCGTCAGGCGCCTTGGCGGCAGTTGCGGTCGGTGAGAAAACAGCTGTTGGAGCGCTGCCCCGCATCGCGACTGGCGCCGTCAGGCGCCTTGGCGGAGGCTGCAACGGCAGCAGTAGTCGCCAGCATTGGCAACACCGCCGGGAGTCCTTCGGCCTCCAGTCGTGATCTGAAGATACTCCGACAGGGTACCAATCGCCTAACACGGCAGGAGAAAGCAGCTGTTGGAGCGCTGCTCCGCATCGCGACTGGCGCCGCTAGGCGCCTCGGCGGAGGCGGTAACGTTGGTGGTAATCGCCAGCACCGGCAACACCGCGGTCGCGAGCTAAAGCTGCTCCAACAGTTAATAATCATCAATCCAGCCATATCGCATCCCAATAGGGATAGTCCCCGATATTCTCCACCAGCCCTGCCCGTAACGGATTGGCGACGATATACCGCGCCACGGTGCGAATATCCTCATCGGAGCGCAGGGCACGGTCGTAATACCCGGTATCCCACACCCGCAGCCCGACCGACATCGAGACATGGGATTTATATATCCTGACGGCATGCGCGAGATCACCTTTCAACTGCAGCAGCCAATGGACATGGTCGGGCATGACGACAAAGGACTGCGTCTCGCACTGCGTATCTAGTGTGGAAATCGAAAAGGCACGACACGCCTTGCAGGCGGTACGAAAGTCTTCAAAGAACGGATAGCGACGGCGCGTCACGAGAGTAATGTGGTAATAGTGGCCGGGAATCGAGCGACGGCCTGCTCTGAGAGCGCGCATACCGGACGTTGTCATTATGAAAGCTCATGTTGGGCTGGCTCAGTTCAGAGTATTTGACTGGGCTAATATGTCGGTAAGCTATTTGCGGACCTTGTTGTAGGTCGTGACCAACAGAGCGTGTAATCATTTTGTGGCGTTTTGTCGCCAGCATCGGCAACACCGCCAGTGGAAAGTATCATTGTTGGAGCGCCGCTCCGCGTCGCGACTGGCGCCGATAGGCGCCTCGGAGGAGGCGGTAACGTTGGTGGAAATCGCCAGCACCGGCAACACCGCCGGGAGTCCTTCGGCCTCCAGTCGTGATCTGAAGATACTCCAACAGCGGCGTGGCACCGTCGGTGGAGAGATT
>NZ_JAKCMI010000005.1 GCF_021412585.1 Halomonas alkalisoli
GCCTGGTCTTCGCCGACGACCCCCAGGTGCTGGCCAGCCTGGGCGAGCGCACCTATCACGGCCGCGCCGGCGGCACGCCGCCGCTGCGCCACCTGTGCAAGCTCAAGCAGGTCTCCCGGGTCCGCCCCGCCTCGGCCATGCTCAAGGACTACTCCTTCAAGCAGCCGGCCTACGCCCAGCTGCATGAGGAAATGGGGCGTGATCTCGAGACGCATAGCCAACGGGACGACTATGAGCATTACGACTACCCCGGCCGCTACAAGGCCGACGCCTCCGGCGAAGCCTTCACCCGCATCCGCCTGGAACACCTGCGCCACGATGCGCTGACCGCCGAGGCCGAGAGCGACCTGCCCGAGCTCGCCCCCGGCCACCGCTTTGTACTCACCGACCACGATGCCGAGCGCCTCAACCGCGACTGGCAGGTGGTCTCGGTGGTGCATCACGGCAGGCAGCCCCAGGCGCTGCAAGAGGACGCCGTGGGCGTCACCGCCAGCGACCGCCAGGGCATCGGCGGCAACGACAGCACCCGCTACCACAACGAGCTGCTGCTGACCCCCGCCGACACCGCCTGGCGCCCGGAGCCCGACCCCAAGCCGCGGGTCGACGGCCCCCAGGTCGCCTTCGTGGTCGGTCCCGAGGGTGAGGAGATCCACTGCGACGAGCACGGCCGGGTCAAGGTGCAGTTCCCCTGGGACCGCTATGCGGCCCCTGATGAAACAGCCAGCGCCTGGCTGAGAGTGAGCCAGGGCTGGGCCGGTGGCGGCTACGGCAGCATCGCCATCCCGCGGATCGGGCACGAGGTGATCGTGTCCTTCCTCGAAGGCGATCCGGATCAGCCGCTGATCACCGGGCGCACCTACCACGCGGTGAACACCCCGCCCTACGCCCTGCCCGAGCACAAGACCCGCACGGTGCTGCGCACCCAGAGCCACAAGGGCGACGGCTTCAACGAACTGCGCTTCGAGGACGAAGCCGAGCGGGAGCAGATCTGGCTGCACGCCCAGAAGGACCTGGAGCTGCTGACCAACAACGACCGCACCGAGGAGATCGGCAACGACAGCTTCCTCACCGTGCACAACGACCGCATTGGCGAAGTCCACGCCGACGAGCACCATACCGTGCACGGCAACCACCATGAGCAGACCGACGCCAACCAGCACCTGATCGTGCAGGGCAGCCTGCACGTGAAGACCGGCCAGGCCTGGCTCAGCGAATGCGGCCGCGAGCTGCACATCAAGGCCGGCCACAAGGTGGTGCTGGAAGCCGGCAGCGAACTGACGCTCAACGCCGGCGGTAGCTTCCTCAAGCTCGACGGCGGCGGCGTGACCCTGGCCGGCCCCAACGTCAAGATCAACGCCGGTGGCAGCCCCGGCTCGGGCAGCGGCCAGGCCGCCGAGACGCCGCTGCTGCCGGGGCGGGCAGTGCCGGAGGTGCATGAGCGGATTGAAGGCGTCGCGCACGATGCATTGCTGACGACTCGCCTCAAGTTTCCGGAGATCTGCGAGGAATGCTGGAAAAAAGCCGTTGCTGAGGGGCAATATGCCATTCCGGAGGGTAATACATGACCAGCAAATGGATTCCCGATTCGTGGCAGGAAGCTACCCAGCCCAGTGACGTGAAACGTTATGCCTTGATCGAGCTGGCTTCACTTCCACCGCAGGCCCGCACAGACCTCTTCGACACTTTCAGAGCGGATAGCCACTTCTGGCCCTTGATCGATGACAACACCCAACCACACTTGCAACGTGAAGGTCCGTGGTTGCTGGCAGTCAGCGACGTCCGTCTCAGCGCTTGGCGCAATCTCGAATCCATTCATTGCGCGCTTCACGCGTGGATCGAGAGTGAATTAGTGGGGGAGCAGTTGGCCGCCCAGTTTGCACCGGCAATGGTCGTCGAAAATGCCGCAGGTAAACGCTCTCTGTTACGCTTCTACTTGCCTGAGATCATCGAACAGCTTCACGCCGAAGCTTCAGACGAGTGTCGATCTGGCCTGTTCGGCGGCATTAATCGCTGGTGGTATCGAGCAGGCGATAAGGAATGGACAGCACTGAAAGGTGTGACAATTCAAGACTCGCCTGGCCCATGGGAGCTGAAGGTAAGCGACGAGCTGTGGGTGACACTGCACGGCGATGCAGAAGTCATGGGACTAACAGCCGAGCTAATTGAAAATACGCCAGACTTGTTCAACAACATTTGCCCTTGCGAGCGCCCTCGCCTGATTGGACAGGTGCTGGAAAAAGCCGACTCGTACGGTTTGACACGCACATCGGATCGCCGAACCTTTGCATACTTACAGCTCAGCCAAGGGGACATCTTTTGGGAATCGGAGGAGATTCGCCCCCTACTGGCACAAGCCGCTAGAGGCGAAACTTCATTGCTCGAACTGCTTGAAAAAACGTATGGGGAGCCAACCTGATGCTCGCTAATTGGGCTATAAGACGCTTCTTTCGCCTGATCCCGACTTGGCTGCAGGTCATTTTGGTTGGGGCAATAGTGACTGCAGTAGTCTGGCATTTTTTTTTACGTGAACCCACTGGTGGCTCCTTAACCGGGCATACCCATATTGACCGCCCCATATACAGTTTTTGGGTCAATGACAACTGGGGAGGGAATTTACCCTTCTATTCTGGCGGACCATATACAAGAGGAGGGGTAACCTGCTGCTGGGTATTTAAAGGCAATACTGCAGAAGTGGTTTGGATACTTAGCATGACCGGGGAGCAAGAGCGAGCAGGCGTGGAGTCTGAACGCCATAGCGTCACCTTGCCCATGCCGGAGCGCACCCGCGAAGATCAGTATCTTCATGTACATTTTTTGCCTGGCAACCGTGTGGAAATGGCCTGGAGCCCTGACCTGCAGTCGCCGCTCTCGCAGCGACTTCGTGAGGAGCATACTCATGACTGACCAGCAGACGCTAGAGTGCCTAAAGGCATTGAATGCACGAACAGATAACGAAGCGTCCACTAGGTTGGGAGCCAACTGCACACGGATGCTGGAAGTTGGCTTTTTCTTTGATGGCATGGGAAGGAACTTGGAAAGCGATCTGCGAGCTGGTCGCGTGAGTAATATTAGCCGCCTATTTTCTGCATACCCTGTACAAGAGGAAAGCACCCTTTCGAGAAGTTTCGATAGATACTATTACTCTGGTTTGGGAACCCCCTTCGAATCGAGCCTTTCCGAAAACCTGATGGGCGCCGCCCACCGTGCGCCAAGCGAAGCTGAAACTACCCGTAATGGTCAGTTGAGGGACAGTGCTATTGATGCTGCACAAGACGTGGCATCCGGCAACCAAAGAGGCCGCTGGTGGGAAGTATTCGGCCGCTCGTTTAAGGGCTCAATCACTCGCCCTTGGAACTGGTTCAAGCAGGCACGAGACTCTGCAATACGCACGGGGGCTGAGGCCTTCGCACCCATCCGGGATAACTCACTCATGGCTAGCGTGCTGATGAGCGGCTCCCATACACGCCAGTCGACCGCCATTCGGGACTTTCAACAAAGTGTGAACGACGTGAAGCAGGGAAGCCAATTGCCCCTGACTCAAATCCGCGTTTCCGTCTTTGGCTTCGATTTCGGCGCAGCCATGGCCAAAGCCTTCGTACGCGAACTGCTGGACGAGATATGCGAGAAAGAAGGAAGCAGCCATCGCTATGAGGGCGCCGAGGTCAAGGTAGTGTTCGCCGGCTTGTTCGACTGTGTGGATCGTAGTCACCCCGATATGGGTCCACTCGACTGGTTCCATCCGCTCACGCCGGTACTCGACGATGGCGGCCCTCTGCATTCAGGGTGTCAGCGTGCTCTGCATCTAATCGCTGCCCATGAACGTCGCTACTATCGCCGCTGCCGTCCCTTGGGTGGACAGAACTCTCAATGGAGAGAGGAGCTTTGCCCTGGCATCAGTGAAGACATCGGCGGCGGCCTGGTATCCGATGAGCAGAAAGCCAGCGCCGAGCTATCGCGCGCTGCACTGCACCGTATGTATCGTCGAGCAACGACTGCGGGCGTTCCATTTCCCTCGTTAGAGAGCCTGCGCGAAAGAGATGTCATTACCGCGCAGCTTTTTGAGCTGAATGATCAGATCGAAGGCTACTCGCTAATTACAATGGCCAGACATTACCAACGGCAGACTTCGAGCCACCGAAACCCGACAGCGGAGAGTTTTCGCTTCCATACGCTGATCTACCTGGCCTGGTTGGCTCAGCGATATCGTGATTACCGAGAGGCGTTGGCAATACTAGAAAATCGGGAGGATGCGCTGCCCAACCGTTACTACAATCGCACTTTGGGGACAGTAACGGCCTCTCTCACCGAGAGTCGCGAGCAATGGGAGCTGGAAGAATCGGAGCGTGACGAGATCAAGGCTGGGCTCGCCGATTTGAATGCGGCATGGGGATGGCTCGAGCAGGTAGATAGCGAAGCCCAGCACATACGCAATCGCTTCACGTCGTCTCACAATGACACGCGGCGTCATGCCCGAGCCGTGCTGCGCGAAAATCTCATTCTGGCTGAAAACTGGCACCGATGGACTCGAGAAGAATCCCCACCCGCACTTCCCGAGCCTATCGAGTTGCTATTCGCGTATGGACTGCACGACAAGCAGCCAGAGGAAATGGACTACCGTAATCGTCAACCCAGCCAGATTAGTGGTGGATATCGGTTCATGACGTATCGTGGTATTGACCGGCCGGGGGAAGAATCCATCACTCAGGTAACGGAGCCACACCCCCGCGAGCAGATGCCCACCTGGACCATGCGGTAAATGGCCCAGGCCCGCGCTAGCAGGCTTCTTCAAACCGCCTCGTCCGCCTCACGTTGGCCAGCAGCAGGCTGCCCGTGGCGGGGTCGGGAATCAACGTGCAGTCGATATCGTAGAGCCGGCGTACCAGGCCGGTAGTGACGACCTCGCTTGGTGGACCTGAGGCCACCAGTTGGCCGTTGTGCAGCGCCAGCAGGTGGTCGGCGTAGCGGCAGGCGCTGGCCAGGTCGTGGAGTACCATCACCACGGTACAGGCCTATTGCCATAACCGCGAGCGCCTGGATCAGTTTATGCAAAGAGATGGCGCTAATAGCCGAGACGCACAGCTTGCCAAAAGGCTTTATAGAGATTCATCGCAACGTTTGGGAACAGACATTAATGAATACCGTCAAGTCGTTTCAACACGACGTGGCACCCGAATCCGTTATGAAGAGCTCTAACTCAGTGGCGAACAGCATGTTAATCAAAACGTTTCTGATAATCGCGTTTTTGGTGTTATCAGCGAGCAGTTGGGCACTGGAACCCGAGGTACAAGCCGCCAAGGACGAGGGGATGCGACTATGGGGTATTTCCGAGTGGATCGAGATGCAGCCCTACCTGGAACCGGCTGCTGAAGCCGGTGACGTAGAGGCGATGTACTACCTTGGTGAAGCCAGCCGCCTGTTGGATCGTGGGCTATCCCAAGCGGCCATGGACTGGTACTTACAGGCCGCCGACCATAATGACGGTTATGCCATGCTGCGCCTGTTCCAGGGTGGTGCCTGCACCGCCGGCGATCGTTGCCCCGATGGGCATGAAGACTGGCACCATGCCGCCCTGGCCGTGGCCCAGCCACAGGCCGAAGCCGGCGACCCCGATGCCATGCTGGCAATGTTCGATATCTATCGCATGTTCAATGAACCGCGCCGTGCCGGCGCCTCCCGGGGCTTTTTTGATACATATCCCCTTTGAGCACACCCCCTTTGGAGCTGATGTCCCACTGTCAAGAGTCCCGCTCTACCCTCAACAGCACCGAATAGCGGTAGTCGCGGTCCATGAAGCCGAAGGCGCTGGGCCTTGCATGTGGGTTGGTGACCCTCAGATACCAGGTGCCTGCCTCCAGGCGACGCTCGATCCTGAAGTTGCTGTCGGTGCCACTGGTCCAGTCACGCTCCACGAGCTCCCCGTTGGCATCGAGCAACTGACCCGCAGGCGACACGAGCCCCGTCTCCCCGGGAAAGGTCTGGCTTTCCAGCACTACGCGAGCTGGGGCTTCCAAGGTAAAGGTGAAGTAGCGCTGCCCTGGCGTCATGACCTCGAAGGGACGATCGGGCCTCAGCTCGATGGCAAGATCGCGAGGGTCGCTGGTACCGGCGCAGGCGGTCAGCAGCAGCAAGCTCAATAGCAGTAAACCCGTGACGCGCGTCATGACAGACTCCTTTCTCCGCACGAACGATGCGCTGTGCTCTTCCATCGGCGCAAGCGCGGTATTCAGGCTCCCGGATCAGCCTAGTCTTCAGCCTAACGCCAACAGCCGCTTGCCGCCCAGCCAGATCAGCCGCAGGGCGAGCAGGGTGAGGGTCCACTTGAAGAAGACATCGAAGCGATGATCGGTCACCCGATGCAGTAGCCGCAGCCCCGCCCAGGTGCCCACCACGCCGGCCGCCACCATGGCCAGGATGAGCCAGAGCCAGTCGCGGAAGACGAAGCCGGCGAAGCCGAAGACGAAGGCCTTGGTGAGGTGCTGCAGCGTCATGCAGGTGGCGAAGGTGGCCACCCGCGGCAGCCGCTCGGCGATGCCCTGCTTGATGAAGGAGGCCACCAGCGGACCGCTGGCCCCCACCAGGCTGGAGAGCAGCGTCGTCACCGCACCGGCGACCATGGTACCCGTGCACCCCACCGCCCGCTGGGGCAGGCCCGGCCCCCAGCAGGAGTAGAGCACGAAGGCGGCGACGCAGAGTTCCAGCACGCCTGGCGGCAGGCGCACCAGGAGCCAGGCCGCCACCAGCGCGCCCACGACCACGCCGGGCAGGAAGGCGGCGATCACGGGCATCCGGACATGACGCCGGGTCATCACCGCCCTGCCACCGTTGGAGCCGAGCTGGACCATGCCGTGAACCGGAATCAGCGCCGTGGCCGGCATGACCTGGGCCATGACGATGATCAGCAGCGTGCCGCCACCGATGCCGGCCGCGGCGGAGAGCGCCGAGGTCAGTGCCGACAACGCCACCAGCCCCAGGTTGAGCCCGCCCGACAGCGGCGAAAGCAGCTCCAGCATCAGTCGCGGCGTCTCACTCGATACGCCCCTCCTCGACGCCGTGGCAGGCCACTTCGCTGCCGTCGTCGCGGGCGATCAGCAGCGGCACCTCCGCCTTGCAGCGCGCGTTGGCATGGGGGCAGCGCGGATGGAAGGCGCAGCCCGAGGGCGGATGCACCGGGTTGGGCACCTCGCCCTGGATCGTGGTGCGCTCCTTGCCGCCCCCTTCCAGCGACGGCACCGCGGCCAGCAACATCTTCGAGTAGGGATGGTGCGGGTTGGCGAAGAGCTGGTCGGAGGGAGCGATCTCGGCGATGCGTCCCAGGTACATCACCGCGATACGGTCTGACATGTGCTTGACCACCGCCATGTCGTGGCTGATGAACAGGTAGGTCAGGCCGTACTCGTCCTGCAGGTCGCGCATCAGGTTGAGGATCTGCGCCTGCACCGAGACATCCAGCGCCGAGGTGGGTTCATCGCAGATCATGAACTCCGGTTCGTTGGAGAGCGCCCGTGCGATGGAGATGCGCTGGCGCTGGCCACCGGAGAACTCGTGGGGGTAGCGCAGCGCATCCATGGGGGACATGCCCACCTGTTCAAGCAGCTCGCCCACGCGGCGGCGGCGGTCGGCACTGCTCATCTCGGGGCGAAAGAAGCGCAGCGGTTCGCCGATGATAGTGCCCACCCGCCATAATGGATTGAGGCTGGCGTAGGGGTCCTGGAAGATCATCTGGAAGCGCTTGCGCAGGCTGGCCGCCTGGCGGCCGGTACGCTGGGCAAGATCGCTGATGTCCTCGCCGTCGAAGACGAGACTGCCCCGGGTCAGGCCGTACAGCCCCACCACCAGCCGGGCCACCGTTGACTTGCCGCAGCCGGACTCGCCGACCAGGGCCACGGTCTCGCCGCGGCGGATGGAGAAGCTCACTCCGTCCACCGCCTTGAGGGAGAGCTTCTCGCTGCGCTCCAGCACCCGGTTGAGCCAGGGCTTGGAGACGTCGAAATGGCGTGCCAGGTCCCGCGCCTCCAGAAGGATGTCGCCACTCGCCGGTGACGGCTGCTGCTTGATGGCCGTGTCAGCGCACATGGGCATGCTCCTGTGTATCGTTCTCGTCGAGCCTGGGAAGCGGATTGACCGGGTCGTGCAGCCAGCAGGCGGCCCGCCCGGCCCCTGCCGGCATCAGGTCGGGCCGTTCGCTGCGGCAGCGATCCTGGGCGTGGGGGCAGCGCGGATTGAAGGCGCAGCCCGGGGGGATGGCTGCCAGCCGCGGCATGGAGCCCTCGATCTGGTAGAGCCGCTCGAGCGTCTTCTCGATACCCGGAATCGAGGCCATCAAGCCCTTGGTATAGGGGTGCTGGGGGCTGCGGATCACCTCCTCCACGGGGCCGATCTCGATCAGGCGGCCGGCGTACATCACCGCCACGCGATCGGCGGTCTCGGCGATCACCCCCATGTCGTGGGTGACCAGCATCACCGCAGTGCCGTGGTCGGCACAGAGCCGCTTGAGCAGGGCCAGGATCTGCGCCTGCACCGAGACGTCCAGCGCCGTGGTGGGTTCGTCGGCAATGATGAACTCGGGCCGCGCCGCCAGCGCCAGGGCGATCACTACCCGCTGGCGCATGCCACCGGAGAACTGGTGCGGATAGCTGTTCAGCCGCTCTTCCGCCGCGGGGATGCCCACCTCACGCAGCAGCTTCAGCGCCTCCTCGCGGGCCTGCTTCTCGTTCATCGGCAGGTGCGTGCGGATGGTCTCGATCAGCTGGTCGCCGATGGAGAACAGCGGATTGAGGCTGGTCAGCGGGTCCTGGAAGATCATGCCGATATGGCGACCGCGCAGCGGCACGAAGTCCTCCTCCGCCAGGTCGTCGATGCGCTTGCCGGAGAGATAGACTTCGCCCTCGGCGATACGGCCCGGCGGTTCCAGCAGCTGAATCACGGCATTGCCGGTCATCGACTTGCCGGCACCGGATTCACCCACCACGCCCAGCACCTCGCCGGGGGCGATATCGAAGGAGACGTCGTCCAGCGCCACCAAGGTGCCGTGGCGGGTGGGAAACTCCACCCGCATATGGCGCACGCTGAGCACCGGTTCTTGCTGAAGCGTCGCCTCGTCGAGCTTGTGGCTCGGCGACTGGCCGCTCTGTTCACCTGGGCCGGTATGGGTAGCGGCACCTTTCTTATCGGAGCTTGGGGTTGAGGATGTCACGCAACCAATCTCCCAGCAGGTTGACGGAGAGCGCCAGCATCAGCAGCGCCACCCCGGGGAAGAGCAGGATCCACCACTCTCCCGAGAACATGTAATCCTGGCCGACCCGGATCAGGGTCCCCAGGCTCGGCTGGGTGGCCGGCATGCCGACCCCCAGGAACGACAGCGTGGCCTCGGCGATGATCGCCAGCGCCAGGCCGATGGTGCCGATGACCAGCACCGGTCGCATCACGTTGGGCAGGATGTGCTGGAACAGCAGCTTGCGCGCCGGCAGGCCGATCACCCGGGCCGCCTGCACGTACTCCTTGTTCTTCTCCACCATGGTCGCCCCGCGCACCGCCCTGGCGTACTGCACCCAGTCGGAGAGCCCGATGGCGATGATCAGCACGATGATCGCCACCTCGGCGTGCATCGATCGCGGCAGGAAGCCGCGGATCACGCCGAAGATCAGCAGGGCCATGAGGATCGAAGGGAAAGTCAGCTGCACATCGGCGATGCGCATGATCAGGGCATCGCGCCAGCCGCCGCGAAAGCCCGCCATCAGCCCCAGGGCGGTACCCAGCGCCAGGGCGAAGATCACCGCCGCAAAGCCCACCAGCAATGAGATGCGTGAGCCGTAGAGAATCGCCGAGAAGACGTCCCGACCCTGGCTGTCGCTGCCCAGCAGGTAGAAGTTGCCGGTGAAGTCCGACGTCGTCAGCGGCGGCGTGAAGGCATCGATCAGCTCCAGCTGGCGCGGATCGAAGGGGTTCTGCGGCGCGATCCAGGGCGCAAACAGCGCCGCGGCGAACATGATCAGCGTCACCAGGGTGGCCACGATGACCACCGGCTGGTTCTTCCAGGAATGGACGATATCGCTGTCGAGGAAGGTTCTCAGCTTGCTCGGCGGCTTGAGCACGGCGGGGGTCGGGTCGGGGCGCTGGAGTTCCTGGCTCATTTGCCACCTCCCTGCGCGCGCAGGCGCGGGTCGACGGCGTAGTAGAGCAGGTCCACCACCAGGTTGATGATCACGAACACCAGCGCGATCATCATCAGGTAGGCGGCCATCACCGGCACGTCGACGAAGCGCACGGCGGTGATGAACAGCGCACCGACACCGGGCCACTGGAACACCGTCTCGGTGATGATGGCGAAGGCGATGATGGTGCCGAGCTGCAGGCCGATGATGGTAATCACCGGGATCAACGTGTTCTTCAGCGCGTGGCGCAGGTTGACCACCCGATCCGACAGCCCCCGAGCCCGGGCGAACTTGATGTAGTCGGTGCTGAGCACCTCAAGCATTTCGGCGCGCACCAGGCGCATGATCAGGGTCAGTTGGAACAGCCCCAGGGTGATCGCCGGCAGGATCAGCGAGCGCAGCCCGCTCGTGGTCAGCAGGCCGGTGGTCCACCAGTCGCCGATACGCACCGTTTGCCCCCTGCCGAAGGCGGGCAGCCAGCCCAGCTCCACGGCAAACAGATAGATCAGCAGTACCCCGATCAGGAAGGTCGGCAGCGACACGCCGATCAGCGAGGCGGTCATGATGAAACGCGACAGCCAGCTACGGCGGCGCAGGGCAGTGTAGATGCCCAGGCCGATACCCATGACCACGGCGAAGATCGCCGAGATTGTGGCCAGCTCCAGGGTTGCCGGCAGACGCTCCAGGATCAGATCGGTCACCGGCCGCGCCGAGCGATAGGAGATGCCGAATTCGAACTGGGCGGCATTGACGATGAAACGATAGAACTGCACCACCACCGGCTGGTCGAGGCCCAGGCGCCCCCGCAGCTCGGCACGGTCGGCCGCGGTGGCCTCCTGGCCCAGCATGTTGAGCACCGGATCGCCGACGTAGTGGAACAGCGAGAACGAGATGAGCGCGACCACGAACATCACGAAGATGGCCTGCAGTACGCGCTGGATCAGAAACGCTAGCATGGGATCACCAAATACGACGATGCCCCCGGCTGCTTGTGGCTGCCGGGGGCCGTGTCTATAGAGACTTACTGATTAAATTTCAGATACTTGAAGTGCGGCGTATTCTCACTCTGCACCTTGAAGTCGATATCGTCGCGCATCGACCAGGTCAGCATCTGGTGGTGGAGCGGGATGTAGACGATCTCGTCATGCACGATCTGCCATGCCTCCGCGATCATCTCGTTGCGCGCTTCCTCGTTGGTCTCCTGGCCCATGGCCACGGTCAGCTCATCGACACGCTCATCGGAGTAACCGGTGAAGTTCCAGGTGCCGAGGTCGTCCTGCTTGGTGTGGTAGAGGTAGTTGAATACGTACTCGGAGTCCATGGTGGGCACGCCCCAGCCCAGCATGTAGAAGTCATACTCGCCACGTGCCAGCTCGGCGAAGTGCAGCGAACGGGTCTGGGCCGCCAGGTCCACGGTGATACCGATGCGCGCCAGCATGCTGACCACCGCCTGGCAGATCTGCTCGTCGTTGACGTAGCGGTCGTTGGGGCACTGCAGGGTGACACGGAAACCGTCGCCGTAGCCGGCTTCTGCCATCAGTTCCTGGGCGCGGTCGAGGTCGGCAGGCAGCACCTCATCCATCTCTTCGCTGTAACCGTTGACGAAGGGCGGGGCGATCATGCCGGCGGGCTCGGAGTTGCCGCGCATCACCGCCGTCTGGATGGTGGTGGCGTCCACCGCCAGGTTGATGGCCTCGCGCACACGACGGTCGGCAAAGGGATTGTCGTCGGTATCGGCGGTACGCAGCTCGGCCGAGCCCATGTCCATGCCAAGGAAGATGGTTCGGTTTTCCGCGCCCTGCTCGTTCTTAAGGCCATCGGCACTGCCCAGGCGCTCGATGTCCTGAACCGGGGTCTCCTGCAGGAAGTCGACCTCGCCGGAGAGCAGCGCCGCCACACGGGTGGAGGCCGACTCGATGGGCGTGAATACCAGGCGGGAAATTTCCAGCGGGTAGTGGTCGATGCCCCAGTACTCATCATTGCGCACGAACACGGTGCGCACGTCGGGCTCGCGGCTCTCGACACGGAAGGGGCCGGTACCGTTGGCGTTACGCACGGCATGGGTTTCTTCGCCCGCCGCATAGTTCTGAGGCTCCTCGACGCCGTGCTCCTCGGCCCATTCACGGCTCATGATGAACAGGTTGGTGAGGTTGTTGGGCAGCAGAGGATTGGGTTCGTGGGTCACCACCTCAACGGTAAAGTCGTCGGTTGCACGGACCTCGGAAATGGAGGTCAACAGGCCACGCATGTCGGCATGCTCATGGCGGGCGCGGTTGAGCGAGAACACCACGTCATCGGCGGTCAGCGCCTGGCCTTCATGGAAGGTCACGCCTTCGCGGATCTTGAACACCCAGACGGTGGGTTCGTCCTCCTTGACGTGCCATTCGGTTGCCAGACCCGGCTGGTACTCCACGTCCATGTCCTGATAGAGCAGGGTATCGAAGATCTGGTGATTGACCGAGTGGGTCGGCCCCTCGTTCTGGGAGTGGGGATCCATGGTCAGACTGTCCGCGGAGCGGGTCCAGCGCAGTGTCTCTGCATTGGCGGCAGTCGCCAGCATGGCACCGATCACGGCGCTAGCCAGTAAGGTCTTCTTGAGCAGCATCTTGTTATTCCTCAATCGAGCGTTTGTTGGGCCAAAGCCCTGTTAGTGTTCTCCCATACCTTAGTCAATAATGCCAGCCTCGCACGGCGAGAGGCTTTCAGCGCTATTTTGACTATCGATAGTTGCATTTTTTACAGAGTGATCTTTACGTAGTCGGAACGCCTCGATCGGCACAGAAAATGCCGTGCCATCGACGACACCGGCCGAGGGGAAATGGAATGGTACTACTGGAAACTGGAGTCGCCCCCGAGTGGGTCGACTATAACGGCCATATGAACGACGCCGAATACGCCAGGGTCTTCTCCCTGGCGGTGGAGGCGCTGATGGACGGTATCGGCCTCGATGAAAAAGGTCGGATACGACACGGACTTACGATCTATACCCTGGAAACCCACCTCTGCTATCGACGCGAAGCCCATGAGGGCCAGCTGCTGGCCGTGGACATCACCCTGCTGGACCGCGACGCCAAGCGGCTGCATGTGTTCTTCTCGATGCGCGATGACCAGGGCGAGCTGCTGGCCACCAGCGAACAGATGCTGATGGGCATCGACCGGCAGGGTGGCCGCTCGGCGGCGTTTCCGGAACCAGTGGCCGATGCCATCGCCGCCCTGCCCCGGGCCGAGCCGGACGCCTGGCCAGCGGCCGCCGGGCGGCGCATCGGTATTCCGCGACGCTGAGGGGTACAGCTGTGAGCTGGGAGCAGGCTGCCGTTGGCGAACCGCCACAAGGGTGACTAGCCTGAATCAGGCAACCGTGCTGCCTCGCTTCGGCGCGGGGAAATCGAATATGACTCAACTACAAGAATGGAGAAGAATATGTCTGCTATCTCCAACTCTCTCACGCCACTGCTGCGCACCACTCTGCTGACCCTGACCGCCTTTGCCCTGGCGCTCCCCGCTATCGCTCAGGCCGATGGTCACGGTGACTGGCCCGAGCGTGACATCGACTTCATCATTCCCTTCGGCGCTGGCGGTGGCAGCGACGCCTGGGCACGTACCATTTCCACCGGCGCACAGGAGCATTTCGGCGTTGGCTGGAACCTTCAGAACCGCCCGGGTGCAGGTGCCACCCTGGCCTGGGAATATCTGCTGGATCAGCCGGCGGATGGCTATACGGTGATGCTTTCTAGCCCCACCCCGGTAATGACGGCGCTGATGGAAGACGACCCGCTGGTCGATCCCCTGGACTTCAAGGCGGCTGCTTACATTTCGGCATTTCGCTCCTTGATCGTTGCGGGTACCGACAGCCCCATGGCGGATTGGGAAGGACTCAAGGCGGAAGCGGAGGATGGGCCGGTGGTCATTGCTGGCACCAACGCTCTGCTGGCGGGGGTGGCCAACATCTTCGATCAGGCCGGACTGGATGCCGTCTACGTTCCCTACAGTTCCACCGGCGAGGCCGTGAGCGATTTCCTCGGCGGTCATGTCGATCTGCTCGCAGCTACCGCCTCCACCGCGCTCGGCATCGTTCCCGAAAATGGCACCGTGGTGATGAACACCAGCGATATCGCGCTTCCCGAAGACGTCGAGGAACAACTTGGGGGCAACGTACCCATCGCCGCCGACTTCGGCTATGACGGCATGCGCTTTCCGCGCCCGATCGGCTTCCACCCCGATACGCCCGACGAGATCGTAGCCGAGTTCTCACGCCGACTTGAAACCCTGCTGACCGAGGATGAAAGCGTGCCTGCCATGCTCGACCGCATGGGCGAGGAGGTGATCTTCCTGGGCTTCCCTGAGGCCAACGAGGACTACGCTCGCCTCGTCGAGCGCATGCGTAACGCCATCGAACTGCTCGAGTGACCAACGGCAAGCGGCCGAGGCCTGAAGCGCCTCGGTCGCCTGCCTCGGGAGCCAGCCATGCAACACAAACCAGGCCACAGGGCCCCGGCCGGGTGGTGGCGCACCAACCAGGCCGTTGGGCTCCTTATCGCTATTGGCGTCATCCTGCTGTTTGCCTACCTCTGGCAACAGGACTGGTTTCATCGCGAGCAACGTGACGGCTTCATTCTGGGCTTCTTCCCCGGACTGGGGCTCGCTGCGATGCTGATCACCGCCCTGGCGCTCGCCGTCGATAGATGGCGCCATACCGCGGTCGAGGAGATGCAATCCCTGGGCTGGCGCGACCTGCTCTGGTCTGTCGCCCTCAGTGCCGCTGCGCTCGCGATGTATAGCCTGATGGAGCCGCTGGGCATGTTGTTGCCAATGGCCGCCTTTCTCGGGCTGATGATGCTGTTGCTTGGGCTTCGCCCCTGGTATCTCGCCCTGGCCCTGGCCCCGGCAATCTCGCTGATCATTCTGACCGTGTTTGCGCTGCTGGGTATCCGCCTGCCCGGCGCTTTCCTGCCGCTGCTGATCTGACCCCGGCAATCATGTGGATGGCGACCTGACGGAGCCGAACCATGTTTCAACCCGATGCCTTCATCGAGGCGCTCTATCTAGTGCTCAACTGGAACACCCTGATGTGGCTGACCATTGGCGTATTTGTCGGTGTTGGCCTGGGCGCCATTCCAGGCCTGACCACATCCACCGGGGTGGCACTAATGCTGCCACTCACCTTCACCCTGGATATCACCGGCGCGCTGGGCCTGGTCATCGGCCTCTACAAGGGGGCACTGTTCGGTGGCTCGATCTCGGCGATCAGCTTTGCCACTCCCGGGGCGCCGGATTCCGCCGCCACGGTCTTCGACGGCTACCGCATGACCCAGAAGGGGCAGGGACGCAAGGCGCTCCTCACCTCGCTCTACTCCTCGGTGACCGCCGATTCTCTCTCTGATGTACTGGTGATTCTTATCGCGCCGATGATGGCTCTTGCCGCACTGCAGTTCGGCCCGGCCGAGCGTACCTGGCTGATGGTGGTTGCCATTGCCCTGCTGGGCGCCCTGTCAGGCAAGCATGTGGCAAAAGGTCTGTTCGCCGCCGCCATCGGTCTCTACATCGGCACCATCGGCTCCGATCCCATGGGCGGTGCTTCGCGCAATACTTTCGGTCTTGCCTGGCTACGCGACGGTATCAGCCTGGTGCCACTGATCATCGGTCTGTTCGCCATGAGCCGTATGCTGGAGCAGGCCGTCGAATTGCTGCACGAGTCGCGCCTCGGCCACAAGGTGGAGCGCAGGATGAACGACCTGTTCAGCAACAAGGAGGACGGCCTGACCTTTCGCGAGTACCTGAGCAATTGGCGTGAAATGGGGATTGGCCTCGGCGTCGGTAGCTTCGTCGGCATGCTGCCGGGGCTGGGCGCAACGGTAGCCTCGTTTCTCTCATACGGCATCGCCAAGCGCGTCCTTCCGCACAAGAAGATCGGCACCGGTGTGATGGGCGGCGTCGCCGCTGCGGAATCCGGCAACAATGCCACAGCCGGCCCCACCCTGGTGCCGCTGCTTGCCTTCGGCATTCCCGGCAGCGCCACGGCGGCACTGATCGGCGGCGCCCTGATGCTGCAGGGCATCACGCCCAGCCCGCGCATGTTCGAGCTGCATGCCGATGTCATCTATGCCCTGTTCACCATCCTGATCCTGGCCAATCTATTCAATCTGGTGATCGGGCGAGGGTTCGCCTTCTTCTATGCCAAGCTGGGGGGGTTGCCCAAGCCGGTGCTGGTGCCGACCATCATGGTGCTGGCGGTGATCGGCAGCTTTGCTACCCAGGGCAACCCCTATGACGTGGGTGTCATGCTGTTCTTCGGTTTCATCGGCTTCTTCATGCGTCGTTTCGGCATACCCGAGGCGCCGCTGATCATCACCTTCCTGATCGCCCCAATGCTCGAGGAGAGCATGCGTCGCGCGGTACTGATCAGCGGTGGCGACTGGCTGGGTGGGCTATTCAACAGCCCGCTGAGCCTTATCCTGATGGGGCTCGCCGTGCTGGTGCTGGTGCTCTCGTACCGCATGCGCTTCTCGGAGCGACTGGAGGCCATGGCCCATGAGGAGGAAGAGGAGTCTCGCGGGGCCAATAGCGAATCCCACCGTTGAGCATGACCGCCATCACGCTGCTTTTCGCTGCCACAGGCGCGATGGTCTTCATGCTTCTCGGTGTGCCGCTACCCTGGCTACTCGGCAGTCTCACAGCCGTCCTGCTGGCCGCAGCGTTGGGCTGGCCGCATATGCCACCGGCCTGGCTCAAGCCAGTGGCTCTGGCCCTGCTGGGAGTGCATGTAGGAACGGCCATCGATGCCGAGCTGCTGGCAGAAGCGCGACGTTGGCCGCTGACGTTGGCGGGCATGCTGCTACTGGTGGCCGTGACCACCTTCATCAATACCCTCTATTTCCAGCGACGTGCCGGGCTCGACCGACGCACGGCAATGTTCGCCGCCGTGCCCGGCGCGCAATCGGTGGTTCTCCTCACCTGCGACGAGTACGGTGCCGACCGGCGGCAAGTATTGCTGGGCCAGATCAGCCGCATCGTCGCCGTCATCTATCTGGTCCCGCTGCTGCTGATCCAGTTCATTCCCCGCGAGCCTGACGGCGCAGATGCCGCAGGGCACCCGGGGCCAGCAGTGGCACTGCCGGAGCCGATGGCGCTGGCGATTACCCTCCTGGCAGGCGTCACGGGCTGGTGGCTGGCCCGCCGGTTACGCCTGCCGCTACCGGTCCTGGTCGGCCCCATCTTCGGCGTAGGAATGGTCCAACTGCTGCAGCTACCGATCATGGATATGCCACCAGGCTCGCTGCTGGTCGTCCAGTTCTGCCTGGGCACTGCACTGGGCGCCTACTTTGTCGGCATCTCACTACGTGAGACTCGCGCCATGCTGGGGCATGGCCTGGTGGCGATGCTGATCACCCTGATGCTGGCCGTGGCCATGACTCTGCTGATGGCAGCGATCACCCGCCACGACACGGCCGCCCTGTTTCTCGCCTTCGTGCCGGGCGGGCTATCGGAGGTGGTGCTGCTCGCCGCCTCGCTGGACGTCGACCCGGCCTTCGTGGTGTTTCATCACCTGTTCCGCTTCATCGCCATCGCCAGCCTGCTGCCCTGGCTGGCAACGCGACTGGCACGTTGAAAAGAGTTATGCCGACTCTCGCCGATGTGGGTCCATCCCGTTACACGATGGCCAGTCATTCAGGGCTTCCCCACAAATGTACAGTGATGTACATTAAAGGAACACAAGTGAACACTATCAACTGACTTGCCAAGCACACAACAAGATGGAGGCCTGGCCATGGCCAACGATCCGCTGCTGCAGCCCTTCCAGCTCAAGCATCTCACGCTGAAGAACCGGCTGATGATGACGTCCCACGAGCCCGCCTACCCCGAGGAGGGGATGCCCAAGGCGCTTTATCGTGAGTATCACGTCGAGCGGGCACGGGCCGGTCTCGGCCTGACCATGACTGCAGGATCAGCGGCGGTAGCCAAGGACAGCCCCCCGGTGTTCAACAACATCCTGGCCTACAAGGACGAGGTGGTGCCCTGGATGCGTGAGCTCACCGACGCCTGCCATGAGCACGGCACCGCGGTGATGATCCAGCTGACGCATCTGGGGCGGCGTACCCGCTGGGACAAGGGCGACTGGCTGCCGGCGGTATCGGCCTCTCATCGCCGCGAGGCGTCTCACCGCGCCTTTCCCAAGCAGGTCGAGGAGTGGGACATCGAGCGTCTGATCCGTGACTACGCCGATGCCGCCGAACGCATGCACGCCGCCGGCCTCGACGGCATCGAGCTGCAGGCCTACGGCCACCTGATGGACCAGTTCTGGTCACCGCTGACCAACACCCTCGAAGCGCCCTACGGGGGCGATCTCGACAACCGGCTGCGTTTCACCTTCGACGTGCTACGCGCCATCCGCCAGCGGGTCGGCGAGGCATTCATCGTCGGGGTGCGCTATACCGGCGACGAGATGCTGCCGGGTGGGCTGACCGCCAGCGACGGGATGGAAATCTCGCGGCGCCTGAAGGAGAGCGGCCTGGTCGACTTCCTCAACGTGGTGCGCGGTCATATCGACACCGACGCCGGGCTCACCGATGTGATTCCCATCCAGGGCATGCCCAGCGCCCCGCACCTGGACTTCGCCGGAGAGATCCGTCGACAAGTGGACTTCCCCACCTTCCATGGCGCCAAGATCCAGGACGTCGCCACCGCGCGCCATGCCATCGCCTCGGGCAAGGTCGACATGATCGGCATGACCCGCGCCCACATGGCCGACCCGCACATCGTGCGCAAGATCATGGAAGGCCGCGAGGAAGAGATCCGCCCCTGCGTCGGCGCCAACTACTGCCTCGACCGCATCTACCAGGGCGGCGCCGCCTACTGCATTCACAACGCCGCCACCGGGCGGGAAACCACCATGCCCCACACCATTCCCAAGGCCGCGCAGCAGCGCCGGGTGGTGATCGTCGGCGCCGGCCCCGCGGGGCTGGAGGCCGCCCGGGTCGCCGGCGAACGGGGCCATTCAGTGGTGGTGCTGGAAGCCGCCAGCGATGCCGGCGGGCAGGTGCGCCTCACCGCGCAGAGCGAGCGCCGCCGCGAGATGATGGGCATCATTGACTGGCGCCTGGCGCGCTGCGAGGCGCTCGGCGTCGAGATCCGCTACAACGTCTGGGCCGAGGTGGAGGACGTGCTCGCCGAAAAGCCGGATGTGGTGATCGTGGCCACCGGCGGCTACCCCATGGATGACCAGCCCGCAGCCGGCAGCGAACTGGTGGTCAACACTTGGGATATCCTTTCCGGGCACGTGGCGCCGGGAAGCCGGGTATTGCTGTTCGACGATGCAGGCGATCATGCCGCCATGCAGGCGGCGGAGATCATCGCCGCCACCGGGGCCGAACTCGAGATCATGACGCCGGACCGCACCTTCTCGGCGGAAATCATGGCCATGAACCTGGTGCCCTACATGCGCGCCCTGCAGCGCCCCAACGTCACCTTCACGCCCACCTACCGGCTGAAGTCCGTGCAGCGGGAAGGCGGCGGGCTGCTGGCCAGTATCACCAGCGACTATGCCGTTCAGGATCAGTTGGACCTGGACCAGGAGCGGCGCATCGACCAGGTAGTGGTCAACTACGGCATCACGCCGATGGCCGACATCTACTTCGAGCTCAAGCCGCATTCCAGCAACGGCGGCGAGGTGGACTACGACGATTTGATCGCCGGCCAGCCCCAGGCGGTTGTCCGTAACCCGGACGGCAGCTTCCAGCTGTTCCGCATCGGCGACGCCGTCGAGTCACGAAACACCCATGCGGCCATCTACGATGCCCTGCGGCTGGTGAAGGATATATAGTGGCCGAGCACCCGAAACAGCGAGACCCTCTCGATGCCGACAGGTAGTAACAGCGACACCAAATGGAAAGGCTCCCGCGAAGCCTGGCTCGACGCCGCCTTCGAGCTGCTGCTCGACTCCGGTGTGGATAGCGTGCGGATCCTGCCGCTGGCCAAACGGCTCGACGTCTCGCGCACCAGCTTCTACTGGTTCTTCAAGGATCGCGAGGCGCTGCTGGACGCCCTGGTCGAGCGCTGGCGGGAGAAGAATACCCACGGCTTGGTGCGGCAGACCGAAGCCTACGCCGAGAGCATTACCGAGGCGATCCTCAATGTCTTCGACTGCTGGCTGGACCCCGCGCTCTTCGACTCCCCGCTGGAGTTCGCGATGCGCAGCTGGGCGCTGCAGTCGGACGAGGTGGCGAGGGCGATCGATGCCGCGGATGAAACACGCATCGACGCGCTGACGCGGATGTTCGAGCGCTACGGCTTTGAGCCGCTGGCGGCCAACGTCCGCGGCCGCACCATCTACCTCACCCAGATCGGCTATATCTCGATGAAGACCCGGGAGGCGCTCGAGGTGCGCATGCAGCGCATCCCCGCCTATGTCGAGATCTTCACCGGGCAGCCGCCACAGGTCCGCGAGCTGCAACGCTTCCAGGCCCGGCATGGCTATACGCTGGCAGGCACCCAAGCAGCATCAGGCACTGCGGGTCACTGATCCAGCCTCCTCTCCAGCTCCGGCACCACCCCGAACAGGTCGCCGACGAGGCCATAATCGGCGACCTGGAAGATCGGCGCCTCCTCGTCCTTGTTGATGGCGACGATCACCTTGGAGTCCTTCATGCCGGCCAGGTGCTGGATCGCCCCCGAGATACCCACGGCGATGTAGAGCTCGGGTGCGACGATCTTGCCTGTCTGGCCCACCTGCATGTCGTTGGGCACGAAGCCGGCGTCCACCGCGGCGCGGGAAGCACCAATGGCGGCACCCAGCTTGTCGGCAATGCCGTCGAGCAGCTTGAAGTTCTCGCCGCTGCCCATGCCGCGGCCGCCGGAGATGACCACCTTGGCTGCAGCCAGCTCGGGGCGGTCGCTCTCGGCCAGCTCCTGCTTGATGAAGCGGGACTGGGCGTTCTCGGCGACGAAATCCACCGCTTCGATGGTGGCATTACCGCCACTCTCTGTTTCAACTTCAGCCACGGCGTCGAAGCCGGTGCTGCGCACGGTGATCACCTTGAGCGGGTCGGCGCTCTGTACCGTGGCGATGGC
>NZ_JAKCMI010000006.1 GCF_021412585.1 Halomonas alkalisoli
GGAGGCGCTAGCCTCCCGGCGGTGTTGCCGATGGGCGCGGTTGTTGCCAACTCCGGCAGCCTCCGCCAGGGCGCCTGCCGGCGCCAGTCGCGATGCGGAGCAGCGCTCCAACAGCGATCCTCTAGACCAAATGAGAGATAAGCATTTGTAGGAGTATCTTTAGATCACGACTGGAGGCGCTAGCCTCCCGGCGGTGTTGCCAGCCGTGATACCGTCCCCACCCTTCCTGCTTCATGCCTTTTCTCGTACCCCCTTCCCCGCCAACCGCTCCCGGTCGTGGGGGCGGTCGAGTTCGAGCAGCGGGCCTGCCGGCACGATGCGAGTGGGATTGATGGTGTCGTGGCTGTAGTAGTAGTGGCGCTTGATATGCCCGAAGTCCACCGTGTCGGCGATACCCGGCCACTGGTAGAGCTCGCGCAGGTAGTTCGAGAGATTCGAGTAGTCCTCGATGCGGCGCAGATTGCACTTGAAATGGCCGTGATAAACGGCATCGAAGCGCACCAGGGTGGTGAACAGGCGAATATCGGCCTCGGTCAGCCATTCGCCAGCCAGGTAGCGATTCTCGGCAAGTCTCGCCTCCATGCGATCCAGCGACTCGAACAGCGCCAGCACGTGCTTCTCGTACACGGCCTGCTCGGTGGCAAAGCCCGACTTGTAGACGCCGTTATTGATGTGGTCATAGACATCGTCGTTGACCGCATCGATGGTCTCGCGCAGGTCGGCCGGGTAGAAGTCCAGCCGATTGCCGGTCAAGTCATCGAAGGCATCGTTGAACATGCGCACCAGCTCGGCGGATTCATTGTTGACGATGCGCCCTTCCCGCTTGTCCCACAGCGCCGGCACCGTCACCCGCCCCGTGTAGCGGGGGTCGGTCATGGTGTAGAGCTCATGGTGAAAGGAGACGCCGTTGACGGGGTCGCCGCTCGAATCTTCCTGCCGGTCATAGGTCCAGCCCTGGTCCAGCATCAGGGGACTCACGTATGACATGCCGATGAGCGAGTCCAGCGCCTTGAGCTTGCGCAGGATCAGGGTGCGATGCGCCCAGGGGCAGGCCAGCGAGACATAGAGGTGGTAGCGCCCCGCCTCGGCGGGAAGCCCCGGTTGGCTCCCGGGCCCGGCCTCGCCGTCCGCGGTGATCCAGTCCCGCAGCTTGGCGGATTCCCTGACGAATTCACCGCCATGCTTCTTGGTGTCGTACCACTGGTCTTGCCACTTGCCGTCGATCAACAGCCCCATGATGAGCCCCCGGTCAGATGATGTGTCTGCCATCAGATTAAGCCGATTTTCTCGACGCTCAAGTGCAGTTTTTGGCCACATTCATACGACTAAATCGAATCACCTCTCTCTGCATCCGTCGGACACTCGCTGGCAACCGCACCATGGAGCGCTTCGGCCATGGCATGGGTCGCGGGTCCGGCACGATCCCGGTCTCGAAAAATCAACTGTATGGGAATTTCTCGAACGCCGCCGGCAGTCAGTGGCAGGGCCTTGACCCCGCCAGCCTCCATATCCGCTGCGATACGGGTGTCCGGCAACCAGGCGAAGCCCAGGCCACGCCGCACCATGTCGATCGAGGTTTCCAGGTGACTGACGGTCCAGCGCTGCTCGGCCTTGAGCCAGCCGGAATCCATCGACTGGCGCAGCGCCGAGTCACGCACCACCAGTTGGCGGTGGCGCAGCAGGTCGCGCAGGTCGAGCTGTCGATCCAGCCGATGCAGCTGGTGTTCCGGGTGGGCCACGGCGATGAAGCGCACCTGGCCCAGCGGCTCGCCGAGAAACCCCTGCGCGGAGAGGCCGGATGCCACCAGGTCGGCGCGGCCATCGTAGAGCATCTCGATACCCCCGTTGAGCACCGTCTCATGCAGCTGCACCCGCACATGAGGAAAGGCGGCAGAAAAGCGACTCAGTGCCACCGCCAGCGCCTGGGGAGGAAATATCTGGTCAACCGCCAGTACCACCTCCGCTTCAAGCCCTTCCGACAGCCGCCCTGCCACATCCTCCAGCGCCTCGGCGCTCTCGATCAGCTGTCGCGCCCGGCGCAGCAGCATTTCACCGGCTTCGGTGAGCCTCACCTGCCGCCCCACCGGCTCCAGCACCTTCACGCCGAGCTGCTGCTCCAGCTTGTGAACCGCATGGTTGAGCGTCGACGGGCTCTTGTGTACCACTTCGGCGGCTCGAGCAAAGCCACCGTGGTCCACCACGGCCGCCAGCATTTGCCATTGGGCCAGAGTGACACGAGACATATTCGATTTCCTCGAATGAAGTTTGCAAAACTATGCGCTTAAGTTTCGAAAATTCCGCCCTAGAATGCCAGCTATATCCCCAATTCTGGAGTCACTCCCCATGGCCGCCACCCTCGAGACCCGTCGCATCCTCAACCTGGTGCGCAGCCAGCCCAGCCAGGACGGTGACGGGGTCAAGATCCAGCGCATCCACCAATTCGATGGCGGCCTCGATCCCTTCCTGATGCTCGACGAGCTGGGATCCGACAGCCCCGACGACTACATCGGCGGCTTCCCGCCCCACCCCCATCGCGGCATCCAGACCCTGACCTATATCCTGCATGGCGGACTCACCCACGAGGATCATCTCGACCATACGAGCACCATTCGCGCCGGCGACGCCCAGTGGATGCACACCGGTCGGGGTATCGTGCATTCCGAAATGCCCCTGACCGACAGCCATGGTCTCCACGGCTTCCAGCTCTGGCTCAGCCTGGCCGCCAGGGACAAGCTCAGCCCGGCCACCTACCGGGATGTGCGCAGTGGCGAAATGCCACATCTGCAGGGCGATCGGGCCGAGCTGATAGCGCTGGGTGGCCGCTGGCAGAACGAGGATGACGATGCCGTGGAAGGGCCGCTGGACGCCCTGGCAGGCAAGGGTGCCGTGGGTCATGCCCGGCTCTCCGCCGGTGGCACGCTGAACCTGCTCATGGCCGACGAAACCCTGGCGGTCTATGTCTTCGAGGGGGAGCTGACGATCGACGGCCAGCCCGTGGGTGCAGGACAACTGGCACGTCTCGGTGAGGGCCAGCGACTGGCCCTGCACAGCCAGGATGGCGCCCAGTGCTTGATTCTTGCCGGCACGCCCCACCGCGAACCTATCGTCCACTATGGTCCCTTCGTGATGAACCATCCCCACGAGATCGAGCAGGCCCTGGCGGACTACCGCAACGGCACCTTCACCGCACTCTGAGGCCGTCCGGCCTGCCGGCTTCATCCATCCTGCTTGCACGCCAGCCGTACAGGGGTTGTGTTTTCTGCCCCGTTACCGTTCAATGGAAACATTGAGGAACGGTGTTCGAAAATAGTGACATGACCCGGGAGAGAAGGGACAATTCTCCCCGGGATGCTTAGCTGTATATTCTTACAGTCTAGGCATACCATATATCATGGGTTAAGGTTCCCATGCCTTTTTATATTCATGTCACCTATTTATATGGCCGAACACCATGTTGCGAATCCTTCATTCGCTGCCCCGCACGCATAAGTTGTTACTGTTACCCGTTGCCACCATGGTCACAGTGCTGGGCGCACACAAGATTGTCACTCTCGTCGAGAACACCCAGCGACAGGGGCAGATACCCGAGACCGTTCTGTACCCCCTGGCGCCTGAAACCCAACCCGGTCTCCCCTCGCTCAACAGCGACCGCTACTCGGTAGCCGATGCCATCGAGGTCGCCACCCAGGCCATCGACGCCACCCGCGGCTACATCCCCCTTTCCCAGTTGAAGCCCACCGAGATCATCGATCTCAACGGGACAGCCGTGGCCCGTGTCGCCGATGCCAACACCGCTCCCGAACTCCTTGCCTCGCCGCCGAAGGTGGAGCCGGAGCCGGACGAGACGGTTGCCGCCATCGCCCCGGAAGCCTCCAGCGTCGAACTGGTCACCACCCTGGACTCCGGTGCGCTGCACATGGCCATGGTCATCGGCACCCTGGCCAGCGGCATGCTGGACGATACCCATACCGATGACGAAGCGCTGGCCGCCGACGCCACCTCCTATGAGGAGTATGACGACGCGGAGCTGGCATTCTTCGAGGATGGGCCCATCGTCTTCGAGCACGAAGTCGTCGCCGACGAGCCCTTCGTGCCCGAGTGGCGGACCTATACCGTGCAGCAGGGCGACACCTTCGCCGTGCTGGCCCAGAACGAACTGGGCCTTGGCTACAGCGAAGCGATCCGACTGCTGGAAAGCCTGCCGGACCAGCGAGTCCTGACCCACTGGCGAGCCGGCAACACCTTCGAGTACCAGCTGGATGAGCAGGATCGGCTGATGGCCATGCGGGTCATGAAGAATGCCCGCGAAGGCTTCCTGCTGGAACGCGAAGAGGAAGGCTTCGATGTGGCCACCATCGAGCGGGCCGGCGAGGCCACGCAGCGACTGTTCGCCGGTAGCGTCAGCGGCAGCTTTGCCCGCTCCGCCCAGGCCACCGGCCTCTCCAGCACCGAAGTCGCCCAGATCTCACGGCTGCTGGAGAAGAAGCTCGACTTCCGCCGCGATACCCGCCGCGGTGACGAGTTCCAGGTGCTGATCGAGTCCGACATCATCGACGGTGCCAGCTTCGACTCCCGCATACTGGCGATCCAGTATGAAGGGGCGCGCATGGACCTCACCCTGGTGCGTAACAGCGCCGACAACAATTACTATACCCCCGATGGCCAGAGCCTCGACCCCGCCTTCAGCCGCTACCCCTTCGAGGGCAGCTACCGCATGAGCTCCAGCTTCAACCCGCGGCGCACTCACCCGGTCACCGGGCGGGTCAGCCCCCACCGGGGCACCGACTGGGCCATGCCGGTGGGCACGCCGGTCCAGGCTCCGGCGGACGGTCGCGTCGAGAAGGTCGGCAATCACCCGGTGGCAGGCCGCTACCTGGTGGTACGTCATGACAATGGCTATCGTACCCGCTACCTCCACCTGTCGCGTCCGCTGGTCAACCGCGGCGACCGGGTGTCGATGGGCGAGCGCATCGCGCTGTCGGGCAATACCGGCCGCAGCACCGGCCCTCACCTGCACTACGAGGTCATCGTCAACAACACCGCGGTCGACGCCATGAAGGTAGAGCTGCCGGAAAGCCAGAGCCTCGATGGAGAGCGGCTGATGGCCTTCCAGCAGGAAGCCGAACCGCTGCTGGCCGTCCTGCGCTCCGGAGAGACCGGCACCGTGGTGGCCCAGGCATCGGGCAGCGACGACGACTGACGCCGCGCCTGCGCCCTATACCCGACGCCCCGCCCTACCGGTGGGGCGTCGGTTCGTTCAGGATAGCCCTGACTGACCAGAACGGACGCTGAGCCAGGACCCTTCCGGAGACGCCCTTGTCCTCGTCCTATTCACGCAATGCCATCCCGACCCCGCCCCCCGCAGGCAATCGCCTGAGCGCCTTCTTTGGCGTGTTTCGCTATAGCCGGCGAGCGCTGGCCCTGGTGTGGCAGACCTCGCGCCCGCTGACCGTGGGCCTGGCCATCTGCACCCTGGTGGCCGGCATATTGCCGGCCGTTGCCGCCTGGATCGGCCAGCTCATCGTCGACTCGGTGGTCGACGCCATGGCCCATCATCGCGACACCGGCGAGGTCGAATGGTGGCCTGTGCTGCGCTACGTACTGGCGGAAGCCGGCGTCATCGCCGCCATCGCCATGGCCCAGCGCGGGCTCTCGGGACAGCAGTCGCTGCTGCGCGCCCTGCTCGGCCAGAAGGTCAATGTGATGATCCTGGAGAAGGCGGGCACCCTGTCGCTTGCCCAGTTCGAGGATTCCGAGTTCTACGACAAGCTGACCCGGGCCCGGCGCGAGGCCTCGATTCGCCCGCTCGGCCTGGTCAACAAGACCTTCTCGCTGATGCAGAACGCCATCTCCCTGGTGAGCTTTGGCGTGCTGCTGGTGCAGTTCTCGCCCTGGGCGATCCTGATCCTGGTGGTCGGCGCCCTGCCGGTCTTCGCCTCGGAGGCCAAGTTTTCCGGCGATGCCTTCCGGCTGTTTCGCTGGCGCTCGCCCCAGACCCGCATGCAGATGTACCTGGAGACGGTGCTGGCACGAGAGGACAGCATCAAGGAGGTCAAGCTCTTCGGCCTCGAGCCGCTGCTGCTCTCGCGCTACCGCACCATCTTCGACACGCTCTACGGCGAGGACCGGCGGCTGACGATACGCCGGGAGACCTGGGGCTTCCTGCTTGGCCTGCTGGGCACGGCCGCCTTCTACGGCGCCTACGCCTGGGTGGTGGTGGAAACCGTCACCGGCCAGCTCACCCTGGGCGAGATGACCATGTACCTGATGGTCTTCAAGCAGGGCCAGGCGGCGCTCTCGGCGAGCCTCACCTCGATCAGCGGCATGTACGAGGACAATCTCTACCTGTCGAACCTCTACGAGTACCTGGAGCAGCCGGTGGCAGCCGAGCGAGGCACCCTCACGCAGGGAGCCCGGCCCGGTGACGGCATCCGTTTCGAGAGCGTCAGCTTCACCTATCCCGGCGCCGACAAGCCGGCGCTGACCCGCATCTCGCTGCATGTCACGCCCGGCGGCAGCCTGGCCCTGGTCGGCGCCAACGGCTCCGGCAAGACCACCCTGATCAAGCTGCTGACTCGGCTCTACGAACCCGACGAAGGGCGAATCCTGCTCGATGGCAGCGACCTGCGCGACTGGGACGTGCAGACCCTGCGTCGACGCATCGGCGTGATCTTCCAGGATTTCGTGCGCTACCAGATGAAGGTGGGCGAGAACCTGGGCGCCGGCGACGTGGCCTCCTTCGAGGACGAGGCACGCTGGCAGCAGGCGGCTCGCCGCGGGCTCGCCGAGGAGTTCATCAGTGCCATGCCGGGGGGCTATCACACCCAGCTCGGTCGCTGGTTCAAGGGTGGCCAGGAGCTCTCCGGCGGCCAGTGGCAGAAGATCGCCCTCTCCAGGGCCTATATGCGCGAGAGCGCCGACATCCTGGTGCTGGACGAACCCACCGCCGCCATGGATGCCGCCGCCGAGGCCGCCGTCTACGACGACTTTCGCGAACACAGCCGGGACAAGATGACCATTCTCATCTCCCACCGCTTCTCCACCGTGCGCGCCGCCGACCACATCCTGGTCATCGACGGTGGCGAGATCATCGAGCAGGGCAATCACGAGACGCTGTTGGCCGCCAACGGCCGCTATGCCCGGCTGTTCCGCCTGCAAGCCAAGGGGTATCGCTGAGACCGACGCTGCCCCAGCTACAGTTTGATACGCTCCATCAGTTGACGCTTGATCAGCGATTGGCTAAAAAGAAAGAGGTCGTCTCGAGACGACCTCTTTCCCTTTCACCAACGACACCCCTCAGGACGGATCCATCATGCGCTGGCAAGCCCGCATCGCTACAACGAGCCCACTACATTGCGTCAATAAAAACGCAATGCGAGTACGCCCGTTGCCGTGTGCCAGCCGTCGCAAGATCGACACCTGAAGGACCCTGGCCGCGGCACTTGTCGCGGCCAAGTATCACCGCCTCCGGTCATATCCTGTTCGCGCACAAGTCCCGGCCTCCTGCACCAAGGAGACCGAGATCATGGCACTACTACGCATTACCTATCGTCTGCTGCGCGCCGTGCGCACCCACTACGCCAACCGTCGTCGTGATGCCTCGCTGCGCGACTGCGACCCCCGCATGCTCAAGGACATCGGCCTGCGCTGGGAACGCGGCAAGCTGGTGCCGCTGCACCCGGAGCGCTCCGCTGTGGAGCGAGCAGTAGCTACCGTTGCTGATGCCAGGGTTGATGCCGAGGTTGATGCCGGCGCCAAACCCGCCGCAGCCGAAAGCGCGCATGAAACCTGTCCCCGCTGCGGGGCACGCCTGGCTTAGCCACGGCCCCGGTCACAGGATGTGACCGGGGCCTTTATTGTTCATCCATCGTGATTACAGCGCCAACGGCCGATCCAGCGCCTGGAGCAGCGCATCGTCGCGCTCGTAGATATCGGGCCGAAAGGCCAGTTGACCATCTTCGGCCGGATGCACGGTCCAGTAGTGCAGGATCACCGGCATGCGCTCCGCAAGCCGCACATTGCGGGTCTCCCCGCGGTCGATCTGCGCCCGCACATCGTGGCCGCTGTCGGTATCGTCGAACAGCAGCTGAGCGAACTCGCCGATATTCTCCACCCGAATGCAGCCAGAACTGGCGGCTCGCTGCTCCCGGGAAAAGAGGCCCTGGGACGGGGTATCGTGCAGGTAGACCATATGGTTATTGGGAAAACGGACCACCAGCTCCCCCAGCGCATTATGCGGCCCGGGACTCTGGCGCAGCACGACATTGCCCGGCCGCGACCAGTCGATCTCCCAGGGATCCAGCGGCGCGCCCGAAGGACTGAGCACCTGGATCCGCTCACGCCACAGGTAGCCCAGGTCCCGGCGCACCGCGGGCAGCACGTCTTCACGCAGGATCGTCGGGGGAATCGTCCAGGTCGGGTTGACGGTCATGTGGGTGATCTCGGAGCGCAGCGACGGTGTACGCCGATAGGGTCGCCCCACCACGATCCGTGAACGCCAGATTTCCCCATTGGGGCGAAAGTAGCTGAGTCGATAGCCGGCGATATCCACCAGCACGAAGGATTCCGGCAGGCCATGCAACAGCCAGCGGGCCCGCTCCATGTTCAGGCGAATCTGATCGATGCGCTCCTCCACCGGCACATTCAGGGCGGCCAGGGTCTGGGCACCGACGATGCCGTCCGCCTCCAGCAGATGGCGGCGCTGGAAGCGCCGTACGGCCGCTTCGAGCTTGGCGTCATAGCGCCGCGAATCGGCCCCATCCAGCACGGCCCCCGGGAAGGCCTCGATGGCAGCGGCCATGAGCTCGACTTCCCCCATGATGGCCAGGCGCTCCCGCAGCAGCAGCACATCGTCATCGATGTCCCCCGGGCGCAGCGCCCGCTGCCGAGAGGGCAGGCTCTCCCATCCACCCAACCGCTCGAGGGCCCGGTATCGGGCCAGGCCAGAGCGGAGTCGCTCATAGGGCGCATAGGCGGGACGCGCCTCGGCAAAGGCCTGCTCGAAGCGCTGGGCATCCACCGCCCGGGAAATGGCTTTCGGATCCAGCTCGGCAGCCGCTATGGGGATATCCCAGTCGCTATCGATAGCACGTGGATCCACCTTGCCCCGCTGGAGGTGGGTGAGTGCCGTCAGCAGCACCCGGCTGGCATGCAGGTCGAATCGCGCCTCTCTTTCGATACTCCCCTCGTTATCCCCCTCGGCATAGGCCTGGCGATGTGCAGCCACCAGGCCATCGGCCTGATAGTCCTGCGGCGTGAGCCCATCGGTATCGAGCGTATGCAGCGCCGCGGCGAAGGCCGCCACCGTCTCGCCGTCATGCCAGGCCGGGCGATGGCCGCGAGCGTCGTAGAAGGCCTGCAGATTATCCTCCTCGCCTTCGACCAGGTGGGTGATGGCTTGCGCGACATCACCGGCACCCTCCCTGCCGGTCGCCGGCGCCTCGACCTGGCCGCCCCCCGCCATTCCCGACACAAGAGCCAGTACAAACCCGATCGTGACAAATACCCGCATGATGTACCCCTAATCCGTTGATAGACGCCCTGGCCTTCCTGGCCCATGTCTTCATAATAGTGCTTTTATCCGGAGCCCACGGACACTGGCTCCGTACCCTCTACCCGGGCCGTGTCGCCGATGGCATTGCGCGACACGGCCCGACGAGCTGCATACAGGCCGGCCATGACCCGATACTTCACGCTACCACGCCTCTCCTGCCCCGCGCTTGCCACCCTGCTTTTCGCCGCGCCTGTCGCTCAGGCCGGCGGTTTCCTGGCCCAGGCCCTGCTCGCCGACCCGCAGTACGAGGCCCCCCTTGGGTTTACCCTGACCCGCCTGGCGCCAGATGCCGACCCCCATGTGCTCCAGCTCGCCGCCAATGCCCTGGCCTGCGCCGAACCGAATGCCGAGCGCCTGGCAGTGATTGACTTCTCGCGCCCCTCGACCGAGCCACGCCTATGGGTCTTCGACCTGGCGGAAAAGCGGCTGATGTTCGAAGAGCTGGTCTCTCACGGCCAGGGTACGGGAGATGCCATGGCTGAGGTCTTTTCCAATGTCTACGGCAGCCACCAGTCGAGCCTGGGCCTGTTTCGCACCATGAACAGCTACTACGGCCGCAACGGTTATTCGCTGCGCCTGGAAGGCCTCGAGGAAGGCATCAATGACCTCGCCTACCAGCGCGCCATCGTCATCCATGGCGCCGACTACGTCAGCGAGGCCTTCATCGAGAAGACCGGCCGGCTGGGGCGCAGCCAGGGCTGCCCCGCCGTACGCCAGGAAGTCACCTACCCGCTGATCGACAGCATCAAGGAAGACCAGTACCTCTTCGCCTACTATCCCGACTCGGAGTGGCTGGAGAGCTCCGCCTTTCTGGCCTGCCAGAGTGATAGCCAGCAGGTGGCCATGAATTGACCCTTGGCCCGGCAGCTCGGTGGCGGCCGCCACCGAGCTGCCGATGGCACCATTGCGGGGCATGGCCCTTTCGCACTGCACCATCGTTTCTCCCCGACAGCCGCACCTGCCGCTGCCGGCAAGCCGCTATTTCCTACTAAATAATTGAAATAAAGAGATAAACAGAATAATGGCAAGCTGATTGCTTGATGCAGATCAAAGAGTGGTAGGCGTGGACCAGGCTCTCCGGAGTACGAGTGCGTCGAACCTGACCTTCAACGATGAAGGACTCGTTCTCCGTAATCGCTACCCATCAAGCGCGAGGCCTGACTCATGGAAATCCTCAACAAGGCCAACAGGATTCGCCTGTTGAACTTCAGTACCCCGCAGATGCGGGCCTTCCACTTCTCGTGGTTCGCCTTTCACATCTGTTTCTTCGGCTGGTTCGGTATCGCCCCGCTGATGGCGGTGGTCCGTGAAGATCTCTCCCTCACCCAGACCCAGATCGGCAATACCATCATCGCATCGGTTGCCATCACCGTGATCGTGCGCCTGCTGATCGGCGTGCTCTGCGACCGCATCGGGCCGCGCAAGGCCTACTCCGGCCTGCTGATCCTGGGCTCGATTCCGGTGATGGGTATCGGTTTCGCCAACAGTTTCGAGACCTTCCTGCTGGCACGCCTGGCGATCGGTGCCATCGGCGCCTCCTTCGTCATCACCCAGTACCACACTACCATGATGTTCGCGCCCAACGTGGTCGGCACCGCCAACGCCACCAGCGCCGGCTGGGGCAACCTGGGTGGCGGTACCACCCAGATCCTGATGCCGCTGATCTTCTCGGGCCTGCTGATGCTGGGTGTCAGCGAGACGCTCGGCTGGCGCCTGGCCATGGTGGTGCCCGGCATCGTGCTGTTCATCACCGGCATCTGCTACTACCGCTTCACCCAGGATGCGCCCAACGGCAACTTCGAGGACCTGCGCGCCCGGGGCGAGCTTCCCCAGGCCAACGGCGACAGCGGTGCCGGCCAGACCTTCCTGGCGGCCGCCAAGGACATCCGCGTCTGGGCACTGTTCGTGGTCTACGCCATCTGCTTCGGCGTTGAGCTGACCATCAACAACATTGCCGCCATCTACTTCTTCGATCACTTCGACCTGACGCTGGCCACCGCCGGCATGATCGCCGGGCTGTTCGGGCTGATGAACGTCTTCGCCCGCACCATGGGCGGCATCTTCTCCGACCTGTTCGCCAGGAACGGTGGGCTCAAGGGCCGGGTACGCTGGCTGTTCATCGCCCTGATCTGTGAGGGCATCGCCCTGGTCGCCTTCTCGCAGATGCACGTGCTCTCCTACGCCATCGGCATCATGCTGGTATTCAGCCTCTTCGTGCAGATGGCCGAGGGTGCAACCTATGGCGTGGTGCCCTTCATCAACAAGAAGGCCCTGGGCGCCGTGGCCGGCATCGTCGGTGCCGGCGGCAACGTGGGCGCCGTGGCGGCCGCCTTCCTGTTCCGTTCGGAAGCGATCACCTATCAGCAGGGGCTGTTCTACCTTGGCCTGGCCGTGCTGGTGCTGGCCTCATGCGCCCTGCTGGTGCGCTTCTCCCCGGAGACCGAAGCCGAAGAGGCAGCCGCCTACCAGGATGCCGTGGGTGAAGACACCGGTGCCGGTGCCCTGTCGCTGCGCTGATCCACGCTACGACTACTACCGCCAGGAGGTGCTGTGCTTCCCCCACGAGAAGCAGCGCAAGGCACACCCAACGCAACACGGCCACCTCTGCGGGTGGCCGTGTTGCGTTGGGGACAAGCCGTCAATCCCGGGGTATCGACGATACCGGGACCTCCAACCCCAGCAGCAGAAACGAGAGCGTCTTGCCATGGCCGTCCAGGTTGAGCGCACCGTTGACCCCACCCTGCAAAACGTCGTCTATCACCAGGTTCATCCCGGCCAGGCCCGGCATCGGGTAGCGCCGTACCCGGCTGGCACCGCGGTGGGCGAACAGCGCCAGCACGCGCTCCTCGGTGACCTGCTCCAGCAACAGGGCGTAGTGATCCGGATCGTAGGCGAACAGCGCCAGGTTGAGGCGGTCCCCCTTGTCGCCGGCGCGGGCATGGGCCAGGCGGTGGAGCGGCACCGTGACGCTATCGTCGAGCGGTTGACCCGGCGACCGCTCGGAAGGTGACACCAGGGTCGGTTCAACTGGCGACATGGTAGTGACTCCTTTTTTCGAACAGCGTGGCAAAGGCTTCCACGTCACTGCGCTTGACCAGGTAGGAGGCCGTGCATACCCGCCGCTGAAAATGACGGCGCACGCCGCCGCCACCCGCCGGGCCGGCGCAGTAGAGCGCCAGCAGCTCCTGGGTGGCACGCTCCACCCAGCGTCGCTCGGCATGTTCCGCGGCCAGCCGCAGGCGGTAGTCGCCGCTGGCGCTGGCTGGCATCGTGCGCTGCAGGTCGCCGGCATCGCTGTCGAAGACACTGGCAAGACCGACGATATCCAGTCGCGTACGCAGCTCCGGCGGCGCACGAAACGTCAGCCGCTCGCGCAGCACCTGGGCAGCGAGCTGCGCCCGGGCCAGGGCGTTGGGTCCGGCATAGGAGATCTCCGCCTCGCCCTGCCAGCCGCCCTCGTAGCAGACCGTGGTCTTGAGCCGCTGCGGCGCCGCCTTGCCGCGAATGCCGCTGACCGCCACCCGATCGGGTCCGACCTGCCTGACCTCGACGGAAGTGAGATCCACCACCACGTCGGGCGTCAGGTAGTTGGCCGGATCGTGGACTTCGTAGAGCAGCTGCTCCTTGACGGTACGTTCGGTCACGCAGCCGCCGGTGCCCGGGGGCTTGGTGACCACCAGGCTGCCGTCCTCCTCCACCTCGATGATCGGGTAGCCCACCGTCGCCAGGTTGGGCACCTCCTTGCATCCCGGATCGGCAAAATAGCCGCCGCTGACCTGGGCCCCGCACTCGGCGAGGTGGCCGGCCATCATGCCGGCGGCCAGGCGATCCCAGTCGTCCCAGGCCCAGCCGAAATGGTGCACCAGGGGAGCCAGAAACAGCGCCGGGTCGGCCACTCGCCCGGTCACCACCACCTCGGCTCCCAGCGCCAGCGCCTCGGCCAGCGGCTCTGCGCCCAGGTAGACGTTGGCGGAGATCAGCGTCTCCTCACCGGGCAGGTCGCGGTTTTCCGCCTCCCAGCGCTGCAGGTCGAGGCTGGAAAGATGCGCCCGGATATCATCGCCATGGACCCGGCCGATCCGCGCCTGGGGAAAGCCAGCGCGCCCGGCCAGTTCGGCGACCACATGGCAGGCGCCATCCGGATTGGCGGCGCCGAAGTTACCGAGGATGGTGATGCCATGGCTCAGGCAATCGCCCAGCACCGGTGCCAAGAGTTCGGCCAGCAGGGGCTCGTATCCCGCGTCGGGCTCATCGCGCATGGCCCGATGCGCGGCGGCCAGGGTGCGCTCCCCCAGGGTCTCGAAGACCAGGGCCGATGGCTGTCCGCGGCGAATCAGCTCGGCCACGACGGGAATCGCCGCATCGGTACGGTCACCGGAGAAGCCGGCCCCGCTACCCAACAGGAAGGTCATGGGTGCGTCTCCTTGGCATGGACGCCCTGGGGCTTCGGCGTGCCTGAACCCGAAGCGTGGGCCGTCGATGAAATCCGCTGTCGGTTACGGGCATAGAGCCCCGCCAGCACCAGCAGGGCGCCTATCGTGGTCAACCAGCCGGGCGTCAGCGCCAGCCCGACCACCAGCAGCAGTCCCGCCACGTCCAGGATACGGCTGCCGGTGATCGCTACCCGCGACATCAGCGACGCGAAGGCGAGCACGAACACCACGCCCTGGGAGCTGGCCAGCAGGATATCGACCCAACTGCCGAAGCCGGCCAGTGCCGGGTAGATCAGCAGCAGGAAGGGAATGACGTAGATCGCCGCCGCCAGGCGTACGGCCTCCCCCGCCGCCGGTAGCCAGTTGGTGCCGGCAATGCCCGCCGCGACGAACACGGCCACGCACACCGGCGGGGTGATCACCGACAGCGTGGCGAAGTAGAACACGAAGAGGTGGGCGATCAGCGGCTCGACGCCGATGGTGGTCAGTGCCGGCGCCAATACCGACGCCACCAGCACGTAGGCGGCAGTAGTGGGAATGCCCATGCCCAGAATCAGGCACACGCCACCGACGATAAAGGCCACCAGGAACAGCGACTCGCCACCGACATTGACGATCAGGCTGGCCAGGGTCACGCCGATACCGGTCATGCCGATCATCGCCACCAGGATCTGGGCACCGGCCAGCAACACGCCGATGATCACCATGCCCCTGCCGGCATCCATCAGTCCCGAGAGCAGCTTGCCGGCTATCTCGCGCAGCGGCATCTTCACCAGCAAGGCGAAGGGCACGAAGGTCAGGATCGTCATCAGGATGCCGTAGAAGGCCGACATCTGGATCGAGCGTCCGCTGAGCACCCCGTAGAAGAGCCCGCCCAGCGCCGCCAGGATCGGGATGATTCGCTCGGGGCGAAGCACTTCGGGCCAGGTGGGCAGTTCGTCGTCGGGCACCACCTGCAGGTTGCGGCGCTTCGCCACCAGATGGATGGTCAGGAAGACCCCCAGGTAGAAGAGGATCGCCGGCAGCAGCGCGGCAATCGCGATGCGCAGGTAACTCTCGCCGAGGATCTCGGCCATGATGAAGGCCGCCGCCCCCAGGATCGGCGGAGCGATCTGGCCGCCGGTGGAGGCCACCGCCTCCACGCCGGAGGCGAAGGGCCGCGGGTAGTTGAGCCGCTTCATCATCGGGATGGTGAAGTTGCCGGTGGTGGCCACGTTGGCCACCGCACTGCCGCTGACCATGCCGAACAGCCCCGAGGCCACGGTGGCCACCTTGGCGGCCCCGCCCGGCGAGCGGCCGCTGATGCGCAGCGCCATGTCCATGAAGGTCTGGCCGCCACCGGTGTGCAGCAGCAGGCAGCCGAACAGCACGAAGGCGGCAATGGTCGTGGCCGCCACACCCACCAGCATGCCCCAGACGCCCAGGTCCCCCAGGTAGATGGTCTCGGTAATGTAGTAGACATCGAAGCCACGGTGCCCCAGCGGCCCGGGGATGGCGGCCCCCAGCCAGGCATAGGCCAGCCCCGCCATCACCAGCAGCGGGAAGATCACCCCGATGGCGCGGCGCGACAGCTCGAGAATGGCCACCAGCAATACGCCGGTGAACAGCATGTCCCGGGCCGATGCCCAGGGCAGCTCCACCAGAATACGGTCATGGTTCATGGCCACGTAGCCGCAGGCCAGCACTACGCCCACCGCCAGGGCCAGGTCGACGGCCAACCCCAGCGGGCGCCAGCGCTTGCCGGCCCCCAGCGGGTAGACGACCAGCCCCAGCAGGATCACCAGCGCGAGAAAGACGCTGCGCTGGACCAGGCTCTCGAAGGGGCCGGTGGCCGAGGTATAGAGAATCAGCCCGCCCAGCATCAGGGCCAGCACTTTAGTCAGGTTCGCGCGCATGGCAGGCACCTATCGATCGCCGTTACTGGGCAGGCTTCAGGGCATCGGGAATCTCGTGGCCCTGCTCCTCGAAATAACGGGCCGCACCGGCATGCAGCGGCACGGTACCCACCTCGAGGGTCATGCTAGCGAGGTCGGCGTCACGTACCGCGGAGAAGGCATTGGCCTGGGGCTCGGGGTTCTCCATCACCGCCTTGACGATCTGGTAGGCGGTCTCCTCGTCGAGGTCCGGGTGGGCATGCACGGCCACGCCGAAGGCCCAGGTGGTATAGGCGGGAATGCCCTCGCCGGCGCCTTCCGGAATATCGACGATGGCCACGTCCGGCATCTCGGCGCGCAGCGTCTCGGCCTGTTCGTCGGAAAGCGACAGCACGCTGATCGGCGTGAAGGTGGCGATATCCATGGTCGACCCATCCAGGCGATTGCCGACGCCGGACTTGGCATAGCCCATGATACGCCCGTCTTTGATGGAGTCGACTACGTCCGTCGTGGAACCGCGCACGTAGTCAGGCGCGATGCCAAGGGTCTCGAGTACAGCTTCGGTGGTGCTCTCGGTGGCCGAACCGGTAATCCCCGGGTTGAAGCGAACCCCCTCGAGCTCCTCGAGAGTGGTGACGCCGGCATCCTGGCGCATCACCACGTTCTGGGGCGCCACGGTATAGACCCACAGCAGCCGGCTATCCACGGGGCGACCGTCGAAATCCTCGAGGCCGGCATAGGCATGGTAGCCGGTGTTGGTGGTCACCAGCCCCATGTCGATCTGGTTGCGGCCGAGGCGGCGCAGGTTGTCCACGGTGGCGCCGGTCTCGGCAACCGACGCACTGACACCGTCGACCTGGCTGTTGATGATCTGGTTGACGGCGACGAAGTAGCCATAGTGGCTGGAGGAACTCGAAGTCGAGCCGATCAGCAGGCGTTCGTTGGCCTGGACGGCAGACGCGGCGGCAAGCAGGCCGACGCTGGCGGCCATGGCGGTGAGCATCGTCTTGATTGGCGTTTTCATGGTGGCTCCTTGGCCCGGCGGTGGGCTCATTGTTGTGATGACTTGTTGTGATGACTTGCTGTGATGAACTGGATACCGGAATGGTTGCTTGGCAAACCGGATGAGAGAAGGATGGAAGTCCCAGTAGCAGAATGGTGGGCGTCGACTATTTTGTATATTGAATAGTTTTTAAAGTGTGTTTTACTTTATAAATGAACCCCAGCATTCAACAGCTCAGGGCCTTCGTTGCCGTCGCCCACTCCCGCAGCCTGGCCGAGGCCAGCGAGCGCATTCACCTGTCCCAGCCGGCCATCTCCATCGCCATTCGCAAGCTGGAAGAGACGGTGGGCGGCCCGCTGTTCTCACGCACCACTCGCCAGTTGACGCTTACCCCGGAAGGTGACGCCTTCCTGCCGGTGGCCGTGCGCCTGCTCAACGACTGGAACGAAGCCTTCGCCGACCTCGGCGAACGCTTCTCCAAGCAGCGCGGCAAGGTCACCGTGGCGGCATTGCCTACGCTGGCCGCCGGCCTGCTGCCGGGAATCATCGCCAACTTTCACGCCCGCTACCCGCGCATCAACCTGAGCCTGCACGACGTGCTGGCCGAGCAGGTGAACCAGATGGTGCGCGAGGGACGCGCCGACATGGGGCTGTCGGTATCGCCCCAGGATGCCGAGGATCTCGTCTTCGAGCCGGTACTCGTGGACCGTTACGTGGCGGTCTGCCCCCTGGGACACCCGCTGCTTGCGCAGACAAGCGTCGAGTGGGCGCAGCTGGCGAGACAGCCATTCATCGGCATCAATCGTCTTTCCAGCTCACGCCAGGATATCGATCGCATCATGGCGGAAGTGGGCCAGCCATTGGATATTATCTGCGATGCCAGCCAGATCGCCACGGTAGGACGCATGGTGGCCGCCGGCCTGGGGATCAGCGTGCTGCCTTCGCTCAGCTTTCGCCAGATCGCCTCGCAGGGTATCGACCACCGCCCCCTGGTGACACCGACCATCCGCCGCGAACTGGGGATCGTGATGCGCCGGCGTGACGCCCTCTCGGCGGCCGCCGCGGCGCTCCACGCCATGATCCAGGAAACCGCCGTGCCGGCCGAGGCCCTCTCGTCGCCATGACGCCCCGCCAGAAAACGACATATCGCCACTCCCTCGACTATCCTTGCCCATATGGATGAAGCGCTGTACCGCTCAATTCCCCAGCGCCGTTGCAAGGAGTATTGCCAGTGGCCGATGCAAACCAGGTAACCGTCTTTTACGATGAGCGAGTCCTGGCACATAAACCGGATTCCGATGCCCCCTTCCTGCCGGGGCGCATGGATCGGCGTGTGCGCGAACTACTGTCGGCACTCAAGGTGCCCTGGGTCTACCCGGAACATGCCGGACGGCTGACCGCCATTCGACAGCTGCTCGAACTCGAACCGGTACCCGGCCTGCTATTCGAGAGTGGCAAAGCCGCCACTCGCGAACAGCTGGGGCGAGTCCATACCAGCTCCTATCTGGACCATGTCTACGAACTGCGCGGCCACAATGCCTGGCTCGACGTCGATACCACCGCCGTCTCCCCCGGGAGCGTCGAGGCGGCAGAAGTGGCCGCCGGCACCACCATCGCCGCGGTGGAAGCCGTCATCGAGGGGCGAACCCAGAGCGCCTTCGCCCTGGTTCGGCCACCCGGCCATCACGCCGAACCTGTCCGCGCCCGTGGCTTCTGCCTGTTCAACAACGTGGCCGTGGCAGCGGCCCATGCCAGGGCGGAGCTTGGCTGCGAGCGCGTCTTGATCGTCGACTGGGACGCCCATCACGCCAACGGTACCCAGGACATCTTCTGGGCCGACCCCGACGTGATGCTCTTCGATATCCACCGTGCCTCCCCCTTCTATCCCGGCACCGGCAACCTCGAGGATGTCGGCGTGGGCCTCGGTGAAGGCACCACCGTCAATGTGCCCATGCCGGCAGGAGCCGGCGACCGAGCCTACCTCAAGGCCTTCGAGGACATCCTGGTCCCCGCCACGAACTCCTTTCAACCGGACCTGATACTGGTATCGGTCGGGTTCGACCCTCACCCTTTCGACCTGGCGTTGAATGTCTCCTACGAGGGCTTCGCGTCAATGACGCGCATGCTGCAGGACCTGGCCAAAAAGCACTGTGACAGTCGGCTGGTCTTCGTGCTGGAAGGGGGGTATCACCTGCTCTCCCTGTCCCGCGGCGTGAGAACGGTGCTGTCGGTGCTCGCCGGCGCCGAGGCCCCGGAGCCCGGTCTCACCGGCCTGGCCGAGGTGGAAGTGGCCGCCATATTCCATCGCCCGGCCTTCTCAGCGCCGGACTAAGCTTTGTCTGAAAAGTCGCCGGGCGATGGTCAGGGTTGAAACGGGACACAGGCCCAAGCCTGGCCTAGCCGTTACACTGTCGATGTCTATGTCTATGTCTATGTCTATGTCGAAATTACCGGAGCCTGGTGACGGCTCGCGATGAAACGCCTACCGAAATCGGGAGGAAGCAACGATGGATGGAATGACCGCACGCGGAAGCTGCCTTTGCGGTGCCGTACGGCTCGGCGTAGTCGCCCGCAAGCAAAACCTGGGCGCCTGCCACTGCAGCATGTGCCGGACCTGGAGCGGCGGCCCGATGCTGGCCCTGGAGTCGGTCAGCGAAGTCGAGATGGAAGGCGAGGAGAACATCACGGTCTACGCCTCTTCGGAATGGGCCGAACGGGGCTTCTGCCAGCGCTGCGGGACCCATCTCTTCTTCCGCCTGAAGACCGGCGACCACTATGCCATCCCGGTGGGCCTGGTCGACGGCGGCGAGGCCTGGACCTTCGATAGCCAGATCTTCATCGACCAGAAGCCGAACTACTATACCTTCGCCAACGAAACCCACAACATGACCGGGCAGGAAGTCTTCGACGCCTACCAGGGCAGTTGAACACCGTAACTTGCTCGACAGCAGGCCGCCCCTCAACCCAGGAGTCAATGCATGCCTCTTTCCGCAGGCGACACCATCCCGAACGTCACCCTCAAGACCAACGGGCCAGACGGTCCTGAAGATATCGCCACCGGTGAGCTGTTCGCGGGCAAGCGTGTCGTGCTCTTCGCCGTACCTGGCGCCTTTACTCCGGGCTGCTCCAACACGCACATGCCGGGCTTCGTGGTGAAAGCCGACGAGGTGCTGGCGCGTGGCGTCGATACCCTGGCCTGCCTCTCGGTCAACGATGCCTTCGTCATGGGCGCCTGGCAGAAGGACCAGAATGCCCAGGCTATCCTGATGCTGGCCGACGGCAATGCCGACTTCACACGAGCGGCAGGCCTGGAGAACGACCGGAGCTCCGCCGGCATGGGATTGCGCAGCCTGCGCTACGCACTGATCGCCGACGATGGCGTGGTGCAGTATATCGGTGTCGATACCGAACGCGGTGTGGTCGACAAGAGCAGCGTCGACGCAGTGCTGGCGAATCTCTAGCTTGGCGCACAACCTGGAGCCGGGAGGGGCGGATGCCGCAAACCGATAGTCACAGTGACGATATTGCGCAGGCAGGAATGACCGCGTCGACACAGGCAGCAGAGCCGGAAACACAGCCCCTTCGCGCCACGCTGCTGCTGGTCGACAGCGATGGCGATACCCTCGCACTCCTCGCGGAGACCCTGCAGCCGGAGGGCTGCCGCCTGCTGACCGCCGACGGTGGCGAAGCCGCACTGGCGCTGATGGATGCCGAAGAGATCGACCTGGTCATGGCCAACGCGCGCATGCCCGACATGGGCGGCATCGACCTCCTGAACCGCATCCAGCAGGGCTGGCCTGACTGTCTGCGCATACTGCTCGACAGCCAGAGCGATATGAGCGCCATCGTGCGTGCCATCAACGAGGGGCATATCTACAGCTTCATCGGCATCCCCTGGAAGGCGGAGGAGCTATGCCTGACCCTTCGCCAGGCTCTCGCCCACCAGCGGGCCGAGCGCGAACGGAAGCGGCTCGAGGCACTCACCCGGGAGCAGAACCGGGAGCTGAGCGAGCTCAATGCCAGCCTGGAAAAGCGCGTCGAGGCTCGCAGCCAGGAGCTGGGGCAACTTGCCGCCATGCTGGATGCCGCCAATGCCGAACTGGAGCGCAGCCATGTCGCTGCCACCCAGGTATTCTCATCGCTGATCAACCAGCGACTGCCCCACCGCTTGCAGACCAATGCCCAGGTTTGCGCCCTGCTCCAGGCCTTCAGCGAGGTGCATGGGCTGGAAGGCGAGCTACAACGCGACCTGCAGATGGCGGCGTCGCTCTACAACCTGGGACGGCTGAGCTGGAACGACCACCTGCTTACCACACCCTCTCAACGCCTGTTCGGCGAGGAACAGAAAGCCTACCAGCACTACCCCGAAACCGGTGAGAGCCTGCTGATGTCGCTGGACCCGCTTCAGGGAGCCGCCCGGCTCGTTCGCCATCACCGCGAGCGGTGGAACGGCAGCGGCTACCCCGACCAGCTGGAGCAGGAAGCCATCCCCTACGGGGCTCGACTGCTGGGGCTGGCCGTCGACTTCGTCGAACTGCAGCGTGGCATGATCCTGCCGAGCGAGCTGCCGCGTCAGCAGGCCCTGGAGCTACTGCGCAAGTTCTCGGGGCGTGTCTATGACCCTGAGCTGTGTGCCGCCTTCATCCAGCTCAGCCTCGAGCAGGCCCCCGACCTGGCAGTGACCACGGCATCCGCGATCGCGCCGGACAGCCTCAACCACCAGCCCGACAGGCCCCTCGCCAAGGACCTTTCCTGACCCCTTCTGCCATCACACGCCGGAAGAATTTTCCCAAGTAACCCTCAAGCCGAGCCCCCGCCTGCCGATCTAAGTGTGAGGATCATGCCGTTTCAGGCATAGATTGCTCCACCAGGATGGGGAGTCGATATGCAGGATCACGATGCAGCCCGCATGAGCCGGTCGCTATGCGACCTGAGGCAGGCGAATCCACAGCTGCTGCAGTCAAACATCCCCAGGGCGTTGACCATGAGGAGGGCTCACCTTGACTGCTGAAGCCAACCAGACCCTGCCCGACCCTGCGACACCTCAGGCTCCCGTGGCCACCCTGCTACTGGTGGACGATGAGCCCAATATCCTCTCTTCTCTCAAACGAGTGCTGCGTGGTGAAAGCTATCGTGTCCTGACGGCCAGCGGTGGCGAAGCCGCACTGGAGATACTGGAACAGGAGAGCGTCGACCTGGTGGTTTCCGATGCCATGATGCCGGGCATGGACGGTGCGGAACTGTTGAGCCGGGTCCACCAGCTGTCACCGGACTGCATCCGTGTGTTGCTGACCGGGCAGAGCGACATGCAGGCCACGGTCCGCGCCATCAACGAAGGCCATATCTATTGCTACATCGCCAAACCCTGGGACGACGACAAGCTGCGCCTTACGCTTCGCCAGGCCGTCGCCCATCAGCTGGCCGAGCGCGAACAGAAACGCCTTGAAGCCTTGACCCAGCAGCAGAACCAGGAACTCATCGAGCTCAACGCCACGCTGGAACAGCGCGTCGAGGCGCGCACCCAGGAGCTCAAGCAGATCGCCGACATGCTGGACACCGCCTATGACGAGCTGAAGCACAGCTATGTCATGGCCACTCGCGTCTTTTCGTCGCTCATCACCCAGCGCATGCCGCGCCATCTGCACGCCAATGCCCAGGTCGGCGACCTGATCCAGGCGTTTGCCGATACCCATGAGCTCGAGGGCGAACTCCGGCGCGACCTGCTCATGTCGGCCGCCTTGTACAACCTCGGCAAGCTGGCCTGGAATGACCGCATGCTGACCACCCCCTCGGAGCGCCTCTTCGGCGAGGATCGCAAGGCCTACCGTCGCTACCCGGAAACCGGCGAAAGCCTGCTGATGTCTTTGGAGCACCTGCAAGGGACCGCCCGGCTCATTCGCCACCACCGGGAACACTGGAATGGGGACGGCTACCCCAACCGCCTCAAGGGCGAGGCCATACCCTACGGGTCACGCCTGCTGGCACTGGCAGTCGACTTCATCGAGCTCCAGCGCGGCATGATCCTGCCCCGCAAGGTCCCGCGCCAGCAGGCCCTGGACTTGATGCGCAAGCTCTCTGGGCGCGTCTATGACCCCGCTCTCTGCAAGGCCTTCATCACACTGTGCGTCGACCAGGCCCCGGACCTGGGCCAGGCCGGGAAGACCATGCTGTCGCTTGAGACCCGTCAACTCGAGCCGGGCATGATCCTGGGACAGGATATTCATTCAGCAACCGGCATCCTGCTGCTCAATGAAGGCAAGGAGTTGACCCAGCACCTGATCGACAAGTTGCGCAAGCTCGAAGAGGTCGAGGGCACCAGCTATACGCTGATGGTGTGCAAGCCTGGAATCGGTGAAAGCGATGCCTGATCCCAGCCCGCGGGAACTACGCGAAGCCCTGCGCCAGCGCGATCAGTTCTTCACCCTCTCCCTGGAGCTGTTCTGCCGGATCGACCTCGACGGTCGGTTCCTGCAGACCAACGCCGTCTTCGAGCAGCTGCTCGGCTATTCGGAGCAATGGTTTGTCGGCCACCATTACAGCCAGCTGGTCGTGGAGGAAGACCAGCCCCTGGTCGACGCTGCCATCGAGAGAATCAAGACCGGTAAGCGAGTCCACGCCCTGGAGGTACGCGTTCGTGATGCACATGGCGCCATACTCTGGGTAGAGATCAATGCCGACCTGGGAACGGAAGCGGTCATCTATGTGGTGGCACGGGACATCACGCAGCGCAAGCATGACGAACAGCGGCTGCACATCCTGGAGCGCGGTATCGAATCGAGCGTCAATGGGGTCATCATCGCCGAAGCCGATCACCCGGACCTGCCGATCATCTATGTCAACTCGGCCTTCGAACACATCACCGGCTACTCTCGACAGGAAGTGATAGGCCGCAACTGTCGCTTCCTGCAAGGGCCCGATACCGACCCCGAGGCACGGGCCGTCATCCGGCGCGGCATTGCCGAAAAGCGCTATACCCACGCCACCCTGTGCAACTATCGCAAGGACGGCTCGCTCTTCTGGAACGATCTCCATATCTCGCCGGTGCTCGACGAGAACGGCGAGGTCAGCCACTTCATCGGCGTACAGAATGACATTTCAACCCAGCGTGCCTACGAATCGCGCCTGGCGCACAATGCCACTCACGACACCCTCACCGGGCTGCCCAACCGCGCGCTACTGGAGGAGCGCCTGCAGCAGTGCTATCACCCTGCCCGACACCAGGTCGGCAGTGTCGCCCTGCTCTATATCGACCTGGACGACTTCAAGTCGATCAACGACAGCCTCGGCCACGTGCTGGGCGATCAGATACTGGTCGAAGTGGCCTCTCGCCTGGTCAAGCAGGTACGCGCCAGCGATACCGTAGCCCGCTGTGGCAGCGATGAGTTCGCCATCATCCTGGCCGACCCAGGTGACGTCCTCCTCGTCGTCGAGCGGCTGCTGGCCAGCGTGGCTCGCCCCTATCGAATCGAACAGAGCGAGCTGCACCTGACCGCCAGCATCGGCATCGCCCTGGACCCGGGTGGCGTGGCGAACCCCTCCCAACTGATCCAGCAGGCCGATCAGGCCAAGTCCCAGGCCAAGCGTCAGGGTCGCAATACGTACCAGTGGTACACCGAGGGTCTCGAAAAGAAGGCGAGCGGACGAGTCATGCTGCGCAATGCCCTGCAGCATGCCATCGACCAGCAGCAGTTCGAGCTGCACTATCAGCCGCAGGTCCAGGACGCCAGCGGCAGAATCATCGGCTTCGAGGCACTGATCCGATGGCATCATCCCGAACGTGGCTACATCCTGCCGGCCGAGTTCATTGGCCTGGCCGAAGATACCGGACAGATCATTCCCATCAGTGAGTGGGTGTTACGCACCGCCTGCCGCGACAACGTTCGGCTCAACGCCCTGGGGTTTGGGGAGTACGTCATGGCGGTCAATGTGTCGCCCATGCAGTTTCATCGGGCCAGTTTTGTGCCGGGCATACTGGAGACGCTGGAAAAGACAGGGCTCGCAGCCCCCCTGCTCGAGCTGGAGCTCACGGAAAACATCCTGATGGAAAGCACCACGAAAGCCATCGAGATCCTCCAGACGCTACGCCGCCTGGGCATCACTATCGCCCTCGACGACTTCGGCACCGGCTTCTCCAGCCTCAGCTATCTGAAATACCTGCCCATCGACAAGATCAAGATCGACCGCTCCTTCATACGGGAAGTCATCAGCGATCACCGCGACGCCGCCATCGTCCAGGGCATCATCTCCATGGCCAGCCAGCTGCAGCTGAAGGTCCTTGCCGAGGGTGTGGAAACCCAGGCCCACTACGCCTACCTCAGCAAGAAAATGTGCGATCTCTACCAGGGCTTCTACTTTGCCCGCCCCATGCCCATCGACGACCTGATCACCTTCCTGCATGAGAACCAGGCCGCGAGTCAGCTGCAGCAGGACGACCAGCACGGCAGCGCCAGTAGCCAGACCCTGCTGCTGCTCGACGATGAGCCCAATATCCTGCGCTCCCTGACCCGCGCGCTGCGTCGTGACGGCTATCACATCCTTGCTACCGACAGCGCCCAGCAGGCCTTCGAACTGCTGGCCACCCAGGAGGTGCACGTCGTCATCAGCGACCAGCGCATGCCCGAGATGAGCGGCACGGAGTTCCTCAAGCGTGTCAAGGAGCTCCACCCCCAGGCCATCCAGATCGTGCTCTCGGGTTACACCGACCTCAAGACGGTCACCGCCGCCATCAACGAAGGCGCCATCTACAAGTTTCTCACCAAGCCATGGGACGACGACGAGCTGCGGCTGGTGGTCCAGCAGGCCTTTCGCGAGGCGGCCATGCTCAAGGTTCGGTTGCGAAGCATGAAGAGTCCGGCGGCCGATTGAAGCAGGAGTACTGCGCCGCACGTCACACCTCGCCCGGCTCTCACAGCCTGGCTCTCACAGCCCGGTCATCAGGTCACCGCGCTGCGCTGCCGGAACTGCGGCTCTTCCCACGCGCCCGTGGCCATGATCTCGGCCAGGGCCTGCACGGTGTCCCAGATGTCGACATGGCGGACGTATAGCGGCGCAAAGCCGAAGCGCAGGATATCCGGTGCCCGGAAGTCACCGATGATATTGCGGGCGATCAAGGCCTGCATGATCGGATAGGCGTGTTCGTGGGTAAACGATACCTGGCTCCCCCGCCGCTCGGCGTCCCGGGGGGATGCCAGCGCAAAGCCCATGCCGTCGCAGTGCGCCTCGACCAGTTGGATGAACAGCTCCCCAAGCCGCCGTGACTTGGCCCGCAGCAGCGCCATGTCCGCCGAAGCCAGCAGTTCGACACCCACCTCCATCACCGCCGTGCCAAGCACGCCGGGGGTACCGCACAGGCCGCGCTTGATGGAATCGGCAGGCTGGTAGTCGTCACGCATGGCGAAGGGTTCGGTGTGCCCGAACCAGCCGCTCAGCGGCTGGTGAAAATCGGCCAGATGGCGCCGCGCCACGAACAGGTAGCCAGGCGCTCCCGGGCCACCATTGAGGTACTTGTAGCCGCACCCCACGGCGAAGTCGGCCCCCACCCCGTTCAGGTCCACCGGCACCGCCCCGGCGCTGTGGCTGAGGTCCCATAGCATCAGGGCGCCGACCTCGTGGGCCCGGGCGGTGATGGCGGCCATATCGAACAGCTCGCCGGACTTGTAGTGCACATGAGTGAGCACCACCAGGGCGGTGTCTTCATCGATGTGGGATGCCAGCAGCTCCCTGGGCGCCGTTTCCAATCGCACCTCGCCCTGCAGGAAGCCTTCCAGACCCTGCAGAATATAGAGGTCGGTGGGGAAGTTACCCGGTTCGGAGACGATCTTGCCTCGCCCCCGGCGCATGCGGATCGCCGCCGCCGCCAACTTGAACAGGTTGACCGAGGTGGAGTCGGCCACCACGACCTCGCCGGGCTCGGCACCAATCAGCCCCGCGACCCTGTCGCCGACCCGCTCGGGCAGCGACACCCAGTCGTGACGATTCCAGCTGCGAACCAGTCCCTGCCCCCACTCCCGCTCCACCACCTCGGCGGCCCGGCTCAGGGCCGCCCGGGGCAGCGCGCCGAGGGAGTTGCCGTTGAGATAGATCAGCCCCTCCTCCAGTACGAAACGGTCGCGATACTCGGCCAGGGGATCGTCGTGGTCCAGCCGCGCCAGATCGGCTCGGCTGGGTGGTGTTGCCGGTTCCATGGGTTCGTCACTCCTCACATGGTGGTCCTGACCGACCACAGCTCGGGGAAGAACTGCAGGTCCAGCGCCTTGACCAGGAAAGAGACACCGCCGGTACCGCCGGTGCCGGACTTGTAGCCGATGATGCGCTCCACCGTCTTCATATGGCTGAAGCGCCACTTGTGGAAATTGTATTCGGTATCGACGAGCTTCTCGGCCAGCTCATAGAGATCCCAATGCGCTTCCGGCGCGCGATAGATCTCGGCCCAGGCCTGCTCCACCGCATCGCAAGGCTGGTAGGGCTGCGACCAGTCGCGGTCGATGCAGCCGCGCGGGATTGCGAAGCCGCGCCGCGCCAGCAGCTGCAGGCTGATGTCGTAGAGGCTCGGGGCATGCAACACCTCGCTCAGCCGCTGGTAATGCTGCGGGTGGCCCCGGTGGACTTCGACCAGCCTGGGATTCTTGTTGCCGAGCAGGAACTCCAGCTCCCGATATTGATAGGACTGAAACCCCGAACTCTGGCCCAGGCTGTCACGGAAACTGGCATAGTCCGCCGGCGTCATGGTGACCAGCACTTCCCAGGCATGGATCATCTGCTCCTGGATGCGGGCCACCCGCGCGAGCATCTTGAAGGCGGGAGCGAGCTTTTCTTCAGCGATATGCGCCGCTGCAGCGTGGGCTTCATGCAGGCACTGCTTGAGCCACAGCTCGGAGACCTGGTGTATGACGATGAACAGCATCTCGTCGTGCTGGTCCGAGCGCCGCTGCTGGCAGGCCAGCAGGGGCTCGAGCTGCAGGTACTGGCCGTAACTGATGTCCTGGTCCCAATGGACGTCTTCACCGTCCAGCGCCACTGTCCGGGCTTCCGGCGGGCGGGTATCGCGTTTCGTCATCCTGCGGGCACTCCCTGCTCACGCTGCGTTGTTGGCTATTACTCATGCTATTGCCAGTCTACGCAGGCTGCCAGTGCCCGTATATTCAATCGCCCCCGATGCCGCCCTACTCCGCCTCGGTGCCAAGCGCGTGCATCTTGCGAAACCACTTCGCGCGCCCCCGTTCGCTCATCGATTCGACCCTGCCGATCAGGGTCTCGTGAATGGGAGAGAAACCGACGAAGCCGAGCACATTGCGCTCCAGCGACTTGACGCTGTGGGCACGGTAGAGATGCCGGTAGATCAGAGCGGGCATGCCCATGGTAACGACCAGCCGCGCGGTGCGGCCGGTCAGGCCCTTCTTGCCCAGCGGATTGCCGTCCTCATACTCGAAGGCGAAACCGGGTCGCATCACCTGTTCAAGGAAGGCTTTCACCAGGGCCGGCATGTCGCCCAGCCAAAGCGGGAAGATCAGCACCAGGTGCCGGCACCAGGCGATGGCATCCTGTGCCGCCTGCAGGTCAGCGGGCAGCGGCCCCTCCTTCCATGCCTTCTGGCTGCGCAACAGGGGGAACTCGAGTGTGGCGATATCCACCACCCGCACCTCATGCCCATGTGATTCAGCACCCGCCCGGTAGTGGTCGGCCAGCGAATGGCACAGGTGAATCGTGCCAGCGTCGGGATGCCCCTGGAGAATCAAGATACGCGTTGTCATGGCAGCGAGCGCTCCCAGGTGATTTGCAAGGCCGTACCGCTTTCACACTACTCACAAACCGACACCTTAAGCTTGACTGTCATCAAGCATAAGGCCTTCCCTGGGGTGACGCCGCATCAAAGCCGTCAACACAGCCGATCATTTACCTAACACATCCACCTCGTCACCTAGCACATCCTCGATATAGAGCATCTGGATGGCGACGACCGCCACCACGGCGAGTGGCGTTGCCAGAATCACACCGGCCAGGCCGGCAACCGCCGCCCCGGCGAGCTGCACGATGACGGTGTAGGCCGGTGGCAGGCGCACTACCCCCTTGGCGGCCACCGGCATGACCACGTTCGACTCCAGCGTTTCCACGACGAAATAGAGCACGATGGCATAGAGCGCCAGCTCGGGTGACGCCAGGAAAGCGATCAGCACGGTGGGAATCATGCCCAGTATCGGCCCCAGATAGGGGATGAAGGTCAGCAGGCCGGCAATCAGGCCCAGGGCGCCGGCCATGGGCACGTCCATAAAATATAAGCCAATACTGATAGAGATGCCGACGAAGAGCATGGAGATCAGCCGGCTCAGCAGCCAGAGACGCAGGGCCCTGCCCTGGGTGGCAAGGACCTCCAGCCAGCGCCCGCGACGGGCCGGTGGAAACAGCAGCAGCATGTTGCTCAGGTACATGGCCGGGCTCAGCACCAGGTAGAAGCCGATCAGCAGGATCAGGAAGAAGCTGGCGATGGCGCCGAAGGTGGAAGTGAAGATTTTCGTGAACTGTTCCAGCAGCGGATTGATGAGCTGGCCCGGGCCCTCCACTTCCTTGAGCGCCGCTTCGATACCAGGCAGGCCCAGCAGCGTGGCCGCGAGCTCCTGCAGCGCTTCGGGTAGCTGCTGGATCAACAGCGGGAACTGCGCCATCAAGGGAGGGCCGATAATGCCACCCAGCCCTACGCACAAGAGCACGATCAGCAGAAAGGCGAAGGATAGCGTCCAGGACCGCGAGAGCGGCAGGTAGCGAGCGAAGAGTCGCGAGACCCCATCAATGGACACCGCCACGAGGATGCCGGCGAATACCAGCAGCAGTACATCGATCAGTTGGGCAGCGAAATAGAGCAGGATCGCCACCAGGGCGACCAGCCCCACGGTGATCAGCAACCGCCGCGTAAACAGCGACAGGTTCCCGTAGCCATCATCCATGTCAGCTCCCTGCTGTTGGTGCCAGGCATCCTGCCTGGGGGATGGAAGTATCGCGAAACAGCCGATCAGGCCGCTTGGCGATGCTCCCGTCCCTTGCGGGAGTAGCTCCCTTTGCCCTTCCTGGGTTTCTCCTGGCGCATGCGAAACATCGGCGTGCGCAGCTGTGCCTTCAGGGCATTGTCACGAATCCTGGCTTTCTTCATCATCCTCTCCGGTCGAGTCCGTCAGCAGCAGGGGCTGACTGGGCGTGGCTCAACCTGAGAGTAGCAGATCAGGGGAAGGTTTCATGCTGCGGCTTCGCCGCCACGGGGCTCGTTGCGACCATGCTCACCACGCTGCCCACCACGATCAGGCAGGGGGAAGGCAGCGGCTGGGCCGCAAGCTTGTCCGGCATGTCCGCCAGGGTGCCGGTGAGCGACTGCTGGTCGTCATGGCTGGCATTGGCGACCAGCATGATCGGCCAATCATCCGGCAGCCCCGCCAGGCGCAGGCCGCTGCAGATGGCCCCCACCTTGGAGAGCCCCATATAGAAGACCAGGGTCTCGTCCCTGCGGGCCAACTCCGCCCAGTCGGGCTCGCCACCCTCGCGGCATAGCTGGGCGGTGATGAACCGCACCTGCTGGGCGTGGCCGCGGTCGGTCAGCGGGATGCCCATGCCGGCGGCGGCGGCCGAGGCGGCAGTGATACCAGGTACGATCTCGGCAGGCACCCCGGCCTCGGCCAGGGCGGCAAGCTCCTCGCCCATGCGCCCGAAGATACCGGGATCGCCGCCTTTCAGGCGCACCACCGACTTCCCCTGCCCCGCCAGCCTGACCATCAGCTCGCCGATCTCGGCCTGGGGCACGCTGTGGTGACCCCGCGCCTTGCCCACATAGTAGCGCTCGCGGCCGGCGGGGATCAGTGACAGCACCTCGTCGCCGATCAGACGGTCATAGACGATGGCGTCGGCCTGCTGCAGCAGGCGGGCGGCCTTGAGGGTCAACAGCTCCACGTCACCGCTGCCGGCCCCCACCAGGTAGACACGTCCGGGCTGGCAATCGCCGCGCAGCCCCAGCGAGGGCATGCTGCCACACTCCCTGGCGTCGCCCAGGCAGCTGAAGGAACGGCCGAAGCCGAGACGAGCAAGGCCCGCAGCCAGAATGTCACGCGATAGCAATGCCTTCAGGCTTCGGCTCAGCGCTCGCATAGGCCCTCTCCTCTTCGATCAGTGACTTCAGTTCAGGAATACAGCTACCACATTGTGTACCACAGGCCAGCCGGGCGCCCAGCGCCTCGACGCTGCCATCGCCACCGCGAATGGCATCGCGGATGGTACGCTGCCCGACCTGGTGGCAGCTGCACACCACAGGGCCGCTGTCGGCGGCGCCATCGTCGCAGCCGGCCAGCAGGCGCCGCTGCCGCGCCGCATCCAAGCATTCGCCCCGGGCGGCCTCCTGGAAGCGCTCGTCGAGCCAGGCCAGGCCGGGCAGCTCGCCGGGGGGGCCTACCATCAGCCACCAGCGCAGTCGGCCGTCCTCGATGCCCGCCGCACGCAGGCGACCGCCAACGGGATCATCGCACCAAAGCGTCGGCGCCACCGCCAGGTGCCGAGCCAGCCAGGCCTGCCAGTCATGCCTCTCGGCATCGCCCTTGCCGCCCGCCAGCTGCCATCGCTGACAGTCGGGAAGCGGGATGCGCGCCCAGTAACGCGAACTCTCGCACCATGCCGCATCCAGCGTCAGGTCGTCGGCCACTATCAGCGTAGCCTGCCAGCCAGGCGCCAGCGGCGCTATCGACACGGCCCCATGCTTGGATTCCGGCTGGCCGGAGATAGGGTCACAGTGGGGCGCCAGCAGGCTACCCATGCGGGCGGCACCGCTGAACCGGCCGGTCCAGTGCATGGGCACGAACACTTCGCCACGCCGCTGCGCCTTCGATATCCGCACGCGCCCCACATAGTCTCCACCCGCACCCTCCAGCCGCGCCAGCTCCTTGTCACCGATACCGTAGTGGAGCGCATCGTCGGGATGCAGCTCGATGAACGGTTCGCTGCGGTGGTTCATCAGCCTCGGGGCACGGGCGGTGCGCGTCATGGTGTGCCACTGATCGCGCACCCGGCCGGTATTAAGCCGCAGCGGACGCGCTTCACTCAAGGCCTGTCGGGGCCCTCGGGGGGACACGGCAATCAGTCGCGCCTTGCCATCCGGGGTGGCAAAGCGCCCGTCCTCGAACAGCCTCGCGGTGCCATGGGGGGCCTGCCGCGTCACCGGCCACTGGATCGGCGACAGGGCATCATAAGCGTCGCGGTCGAGCCCGGCCAGACCGGAGATATCGAACAGCCGCTTGCCTTCGCCCCGGGTGTCGGGAGCGTTCTCGAATCCCGACAGCCGGGCGTGCTCGTCGAAGATCTCGCTGGGATGCCCATAGGCAAAGGCCTCGCCGAAACCGAGCCGCCTGGCGACCTCGCCGATGATCCACCAGTCGTGACGGGCCTCCCCCGGGGGCGGCAGCAGACCGCGCTGGCGCGAGATGCGACGCTCGGAGTTGGTCACGGTACCGTCCTTCTCGGACCAGCTCGAGGCCGGCAGCACGATATCGGCGTAGGGGAGCAAATCGGTGTCGGCCATGCATTCGGAGACGATCACCAGCGGGCACTTGGCCAGGGCCGCCCGCACGCGGTTGGCATCCGGCAGGCTCACCACCGGGTTGGTGGCCATGATCCACACCGCCTGAACCTCGCCCCGCTCGATGGCCTCGAACAGCTCCACCGCCTTGTGGCCTGGCGCGTCGGGCAGGGTGGGCTCGAGCGATTCTGTCGTCCAGAAGCGCGTGACCCGTTCGAGGGCGCCCGGCGTGTGGTAATCCATGTGTGCGGCCAGCTGGTTGGCCAACCCGCCCACCTCGCGGCCACCCATGGCGTTGGGCTGGCCGGTGATCGAGAAGGGGCCCGCCCCCGGCAGGCCGATCTTGCCGCCGGCCAGATGGCAATTGATGATGGCATTGCACTTGTCGGTGCCGCTGGAGGACTGGTTGACGCCCTGGGAGTAGAGCGTCACCACGTGGAGGTGGCTGGCGAACCAGTAGAAGAAGGTTTCCAGCCGCTCCGGGTCCAGGTCGCAGTCGGCGGCAATGGCCTCCAGCGAGGTGTCGTCCTCGCGAGCCGCCGCCAGGGCCTCTTCCATGCCCTGGGTATGGTTGTCCAGGTAGACCCGGTCCAGCTTGGAACGGTCGTCCATCCAGGCCAGCAGGCCATTGAACAGCCGCGCATCGCTGCCGGGAGCGAGGCCGAGATAGAGGTCGGCGATCTCGCAGCTGTCGGTGACCCTGGGGTCGATCACCACCAACCGCATCAGCGGATTGATCTGCTTGGCCGCCTTGATGCGCTGATACAGTACCGGATGGTTCCAGGCCAGGTTCGACCCCACCAGCACCACCAGCTCCGCCTCCTCCAGGTCCTCGTAGTTGCACGGCACGGCGTCGGCGCCGAAGGCGCGCTTGTAGGCCGCCACCGCCGAGGCCATGCAAAGCCGCGAGTTGGTGTCCAGGTGCGGTGTCCCCAGGAAGCCCTTGAACAGCTTGTTGGCGACGTAATAGTCCTCGGTGAGCAACTGACCCGAGAGGTAGGCCGCCACGGCATGGTTGCCATGGTCACGGCGTGTGGCCTGAAGCCTGTCGGCCACGGCATCCAGTGCCGTGTCCCAGTCCACCTCCACGCCATCGACCCGGGGACGCGTCAGCCGGCCATGCTCACCCAGGGTCTCGTGCAGCGCCGAACCCTTGACGCAGAGCCGCCCGAAATTGGCCGGATGCGTGCTGTCGCCGCTGACGCCGATGATGCGCTCGCCGTCGACTTCCGCCTGCACGCCGCAGCCAACACCGCAGTAGGGGCAAGTGGTTAGAGCCTGGTGCATGACGATCTCCTGTAACGCATGTTCGCAAAATGCAAACGCCCACCCGCCGACTCTGTAGAAGAGACGGCGGGTGGGCGTCGTTGCCGATGAAGCGCGGTGGGCGCCTCTTGCTGCTTTGCCCAGCGTTGAGCATTTTCTATACAGGATGAAGCAATCTTCGTGCCAGACAGCGGCTTCCGCCGGCATTACGGCTCTCTGGCTGCCCGGCGGCGGTCCGCCATCCAGCCACTGCCCCAGGATATCTCACCCCAACGGCCATGCTGCACCACGGTAGTGCCGAAATTTCCCGCACTGGCCCAGGGCAACGGCCAAGGCGATGTACCAGGCCAACGCGCCCCGGCGGCAGGGCCTGTCATCACAAGGTGTAGCGGCATGTGGAATGTATCTTGCATTGCAGCGTAGAGATGCAACGTGACTAGCGAGACTGCCATGCCCCCACCGCTGAATGTGCTGCTGGTTGATGATGAAGTCGTGCGCGCCGCCATGGTCGAAGAAGCCCTGGTCGCCGATGGGCACCGTGTGGTCTGCCGCCTGACGAGCCCGGCGAGCCTCAACGAGATGGTCGCCCGGCACCAGCCCGACGTGGTGATCATCGACATGGAATCCCCCGACCGCGACACCCTGGACAGCATGGCGCTGCTCAACCGCGAGAACCCGCGCCCGGTGGTCTTCTTCGCCGCCCAGCACGACCCGGACATTCTCCAGGCCGCCCTCAAGGTCGGCGTCAGCGCCTATGTGGTCGACGGCCTGGTTCCCGGCCGGGTCAAGGCGATCATCGAGGTGGCGATTGCCCGCTTCGATGCCTTCCAGTCCATGCGCCGCGAACTGGAGAAGACCCGCAACCAGCTCACCGAGCGCAAGCGCATCGAACGCGCCAAGGGGCTGTTGATGAAGCATCAGGACTGCGACGAGGAGCAGGCCTACCGCATGCTGCGCAAGCTCGCCATGGACCGCAGCCAACGCATCGCCGAGGTGGCCGACAGCGTCATCGATATCCTGGAACGCCTGAACGCGCGCTCGCCTGACTGAACCGAGGTCCTATTCATGAATCCGCAGGACATGCACACCACACCCGAGCTGAATCACCTGACCCTGGGCTTCGTGCCGCTGCTGGATGCCGCCCTGCTGGTCATCGCCCGTGAACGGGGGTTCTTTTCCGAACAGGGGGTCGAGGTATCGCTGTCACGGGAGAACGCCTGGTCGACCCTGCGCGACAAGGTGGCCGCCGGGCTGCTCGATGGCGCCCAGATGCTCTCGCCCATGCCACTGGCCATGAGCCTCGGGCTGGAGCGTGCGCCCTGCGACACCCTGGCGCCGATCACCCTGAGCCGCAACGGCAATGCCATCGTGCTGTCGGAGTCCCTCTGCCAGCAGAGCGGTGCCGCCCTGGGCAGCGACCCGGCCGACAGCGCACTCGCCGTCGGTGCCTGGCTCGGTCAGCAGCGCGGCCCTCATCGCCCGCGGCTGGCCATGGTCTACCCCTTCTCGTGCCAGCACTACCTGCTGCGGGAGTGGCTGAGTCTGGGCGGCCTCGACCCCGACCGCGACGTGGAGCTGGTCGTCCTGCCGCCCCCGCGCATGGTGGCGGCACTCAGCGAAGGCCAGATCGACGGCTTCTGCGCCGGCGAACCTTGGGGCAGCCTGGCCGCGCACCAGGGTGTGGGCCAGCTCATGGCCAGCGGTGCCCAGCTGTGGCCCGACCACCCCGAGAAGGTATTGGGCGTGACCCGCTCCTGGGCCCACCACTACCCCGCCACGCTTGCCGCCCTGATCCGGGCGCTGGTGGCGGCCAGCGATTGGCTCGCCGACTCTCCCGACAACCGCCGGCAGGCGTTGGAGTGGCTCGCCCTGCCGCCCTACCTGGACCGCTCGGTGAGCCATCTCGACACCCTGCCCCTGGGCGCTGCCCCGATTCACCAGCGGCTGTTCGGCCCTGGCGTCCTGCGCCCCGACGTGGACGCCATGGGCCGCATTGCCGAACAGCTGGACCGCTCCCTGCGTCACCTGGATCGTGCCCTGGACATCCCGACGCTCCACGAATGCTACGCCCCTGTGCATTTCGATGCTGCCATGCACCAGTGACGTGCAGGCGGCCGATCGGAAACGGCTGAGCGCCAGACAATCCCTCTGGAAAGGCATTCCCAAGAAACTGAAATAAAACGACAAAACCAACAGAAAGAGGGTTCTGGCCAGCTTCTTGATTGCTACTAGTCAACCACGCGATCAATGGCGGTCGCTCTCGAACAGTAGCAACGGGCGAAGACGCTCCAGCACACCCCAGGCGGGGTCGTGCCGGAGCGTCTTCTTTTTGTGCCGCTGCTTTCTTACCCGCTTCGGAGGTGTCACTACATGCACCCACAGTCCGCACCCCAGCCGGCCACGCTCGAGCATCTCGTGATCATCGGCAACGGGATGGCTGGCCACCGGCTGGTTGAAGCCCTGGCCAAGCGGCCGGCCCTGTCGCTGCGTATCACCGTGATCGGCGAGGAGCCGCAGCCAGCCTACAACCGTATCCTGCTCTCGCCGCTACTGGCCGGCGAGATGGAGCGCGACGCGCTTACCCTGCGCGATGCCGACTGGTATGCCGAACAGCAGATCGACCTGATTCTCGGTGAGCGGGTCACCGACATCGACCGCCAATCACGCCGCCTGACCACTGACGCCGGCCGCATCCTCGACTATGACCGCCTGGTGCTGGCCACCGGGTCACGCCCGGCGATGCCGCCCATTCCCGGCCTCACACTTGCCGGCGTCCACGTCTTTCGCGACCTGAACGATGCCGACGCCCTGACACGTGCCGCGCAAGCCGGCGGCAGTGCCGTGGTGATCGGTGGCGGCCTGCTGGGCCTGGAAGCCGCCGAAGGCCTGCGGAAACAGGGCCAAGCCAAGCACGGCATGAACGTGAGCCTGATCCAGCGTGACGACCGGCTGATGAACCGTCAGCTGGACATCACCGCCGCCCGGTTGCTCGAAGCCGAGCTCTGCAGCCGCGGCCTCGACATCCATACCGATGCCGGCCTGGACCACCTGACCGGAGACGACCAGGGCCATGTCACCGGCGCCATGCTGAGCGACGGACACTGGCTCCCGGCCGAGTGCGTGGTGGTGGCCATTGGCATCACGCCCAACAAGGAGCTGGGCCAGGCGGCCGGGCTCGAGGTCAACCGCGCCATCGTCGTCGACGAGACCCTCACCACCTCCGACCCGGCCATCCACGCCCTGGGCGAATGCTGCGAATTCCAGGGCAATACCTTCGGCCTGGTGGAACCCATCTGGAAGCAGGTCGAGGTCCTGGCCGCGCATCTGGCCGGCGAGCCGACGGCAGGCTATGTGGAGACGCCCTGTGCCACCAAGCTCAAGGTCAGCGGCGTATCGCTCTACGCCTTCGGCCCCACCGAGGCGGAACCCGACCACGACGTGCTCACCTACCGCGACCCGCTGCAGGGCGACTATCGCCGCCTGCTGCTGTGCGACGGGCGAATCGTCGGTGCCGTTCTCTACGGTGATACCGCCATGGGCCCCTGGTACTTCGAACACTCGCTGGCCGGCACCGACCTCGGCCCCTGCCGCCAGGCCCTGCTGCTGGGCGCCGCCGATGCCGATGCCCTGCTTCACGAACACGCCAATCCAGACTCTCCGGAACGCCCCGTCAAGGAGGCCGCATGAACACGCCTAACGCCACCAAATCCCAGTTGATCGTCATCGGTAACGGCATGGTCGGCCACCACCTGGTCGAGCAACTGGTCGAACAGGGCGCCACCGAGCACTATGAGATCACCGTGTTCGGTGAGGAGCGCCACCTGGCCTACGACCGGGTTCACCTCTCCGAGTATTTCAGCGGCCGCGATGCCGACTCGCTGGCCCTCTCCACCGCCGAGTACTACGCCGAGCACGGCATTGCCCTGCGCCTTTCCGAGGCAGTCACCGCCATCGACCGCGACCGCGGCGAGGTGACGACACCCCAGGGCCGCTACCCCTACGACCGGCTGGTGCTGGCCACCGGCTCCTATCCCTTCGTGCCGCCGATCCCCGGCAACGACCGGGAAGGCTGCCTGGTCTACCGTACCCTGGAGGATCTCGACGCCATTCGCGCCATGGCCGAAACCGCCAATACCGGCGTGGTGGTGGGCGGCGGCCTGCTCGGCCTGGAAGCCGCCAACGCCCTGCGTGGCCTCAACCTGGACACCGCCGTGGTCGAGTTCGCCCCCCGGCTGATGCCGATGCAGGTCGACAGCGAAGGCGGCGAGCTGCTACGCGAGAAGATCGAGTCGCTGGGCGTGCAGGTGCTGACCGGCCGTGCCACCCAGGAGATCGTCGACGGCGAGGCCAGCCGCCACCGCATGGTGTTCCAGGACGACAAGGTGCTGGAGACCGACCTGATCGTGTTCTCCGCCGGCATTCGCCCCCGCGACGACCTGGCCCGGGACTGCGGCCTGGAGATCGGCGAGCGCGGCGGCGTGGTGATCGACGACCGCTGCCTGACCAACGACCCGGCGATTCTCGCCGTAGGTGAAGTGGCGCTGTGGAACAACAGCATCTTCGGCCTGGTGGCCCCCGGCTACCAGATGGCCAAGGCCGCCGCCGCCACCCTGCTCGCCACGGCCAGCGGCACCCAGGACGGCAGCTTCAAGGGCGCCGACATGAGCACCAAGCTCAAGCTGATGGGCGTGGACGTGGGCTCCATCGGCGACGCCCACGGCGACCGCACCCCCGGCGCGCGCATGTTCCGCTTCCTGGATCCGATCAAGCAGCAGTATCGCAAGCTGGTGGTCTCCAGCGACGGCAAGCGCCTGGTCGGCGCCATGCTGGTGGGCGACAACAGCTACTACGACACCCTGCTGCAGTACTACGCCAACCGCATGGACCTGCCCGAGGACCCCGCCGCGCTGATCCTGCCCTCGAGCGAAGGCGCGCCCACCCTGGGCCCCGACGCCCTGCCGGAAACGGCCATGATCTGCTCCTGTCACAACGTGACCAAGGGCGACATCTGCGCGACGCTGGACGCCGGCGCCGTCGACCTGGGCGCGGTGAAGGGTGAAACGAAGGCCAGCACCGGCTGCGGCGGCTGCGCCGCACTGCTCAAGAGCGTGGTCGACCACGAGCTGGAAGCCCGCGGCGTGGAGGTCGACAAGTCGATCTGCGAACACTTCGCCCACACCCGCCAGGAGCTCTACGACATCGTCCGCGTCGAGGGCATCAAGACCTTCAGCGAGCTGATGGAAAAGCATGGCTCCAAGGTGGGTCACGGTCTCGGCTCTTCATCAGCCCCAGGACTCGGCTGCGACATCTGCAAGCCGGCGGTGGCCTCGATACTCGCCTCCTGCTTCAACGAGCCGATCACCGACGCGGCCCACATCCCGCTGCAGGACACCAACGACACCTTCATGGCCAACATGCAGAAGAACGGCACCTACTCCGTCGTTCCCCGCGTGCCGGGCGGCGAGATCACCCCCGACAAGCTGGTGGTGCTGGGCCAGGTGGCGCAGAAGTACGCGCTCTACACCAAGGTGACCGGCGGCCAGCGCATCGACCTGTTCGGCGCCCGCCTGGAAGACCTGCCGGCGATCTGGGGCGAGCTGATCGAAGCCGGCTTCGAGACCGGCCACGCCTACGGCAAGTCGCTGCGTACGGTGAAGTCCTGCGTCGGCAGCACCTGGTGCCGCTACGGCGTACAGGACAGCGTGGGCATGGCGATCAGGCTTGAGCACCGCTACAAGGGCCTGCGCGCCCCGCACAAGATCAAGTTCGGCGTTTCCGGCTGCACCCGCGAGTGCGCCGAAGCCCAGAGCAAGGACATCGGCGTGATCGCCACCGAGAACGGCTGGAACCTGTACGTGTGCGGCAACGGCGGCATGCGCCCGCGCCACGCCGAACTGTTCGCCACCGACCTCGACGACGAACAGCTCTACCGCATCATCGACCGCTTCCTGATGTTCTACATCCGCACCGCCGACCGCCTGCAGCGCACCTCGGTATGGCGCGAGAACCTGGACGGCGGGCTGGACTACCTCAAGCAGGTGATCCTCGAGGACAGCCTCGGCATCGGCGAAGAACTCGACCGGCAGATGCAAACCGTCATCGACGCCTACGAATGCGAATGGGCCAACGCCATCAGCGACCCGGAGAAGCTCAAGCGCTTCCGCAGCTTCGTCAACGACGCGCGCCCGGACCCGGACATTATTTACACCACTGAGCGCGGCCAGCTTCGCCCGGCCTAATGGAAATCGCTGCGCGAGCGAATCGCGTTGTTGCGCGGCACCCCGAAGGCTCGCCTAACCCCACGTTATGTCTCGCCTTCGGTCCGCCGCGCGCCTAGCGCTTCATCCCGCTCGCCGATTTCCCGAAACGAATCTGGAGATTAAAAAAATGAGTTCAGCAATTGCGGCCAAGACCATGACCCAGACCTGGCAAACCCTCTGCACCCGCGCCGACCTGGTGCCCTACTCCGGCATTGCCGCCTGGGTGGAAACCCCGGAAGGCCCGGCACAAGTCGCCATATTCTATTTGCCGGGGTACGAGCAGGAGCTCTACGCCATCGACCACCACGACCCCTTCTCCCACGCCAACGTCATCGCCCGCGGCATCGTCGGCGATATCAAGGGCCAGCTCGTCGTCGCCTCTCCGATCTACAAGCAGCACTTCCGCCTGGAAGACGGCCAGTGCCTGGAAGACGACAGCGTAGCGCTGCGCACCTGGAAGGTAAGCTTCAAGGGCGATGAGGTGTGGATCGAGGCGTGAGGTTTCAGCCATCGGAAAAGAAAAAGCCGCCGACGCTGGGGAGCGCCGGCGGCTTTGGGTTACATAAGAAAAATACGCTGTAGGAGCAGCTTCAGCTCCGGTCCGACGCATCGGCGACTGGAGGCCGCAGGCCTCCCGGCGGTGTTGCCAGCATCACAACCCTAGCTCTTCATCTGTCGCGGCATATTCGTACTTGGCCTTGGGCGGCCATGGACGCGCTCGCCAATGGGGTTCGAATGCGAAGGACGATCGCCTGCGGCCTGGCAGCAGCATGCCTTTTCCAGCGCCTTTGGCGTAGTCGTAGTAAAGCTTTACGATCTGTTCCTTCGTGACTTGTTGTGCGGCAGGGTGTGAGATTGAAGCATCACGCCACTCCCGCACCCGGGCGTATTGATCCCCCTTGGGCAGTTGGAAATCCTCGTAATACTCCAGAAACCAGAAACGCATAAACAACGGCGTGAAGAGCGTCTCCGCCCATCCAAAATCCTCGTACAGAAACGGCCCCGAGGGGGCATGCTCCACCAGGAAGTCATTCAGCCGTGCGTATTGCTTCAGCATGCCCTCCCTCAGGGCATCGCGCCGCTCGAGGTCCTGGTTCATCACATACGTATATCCTTGGGCACAAAATTGAGCTTCCATTTGCGTGAGCATGTTCTCTACCGCACGCCGATACGGGTCACGCTGCGCGACGCCTGGCTTCGGGTATAGATCCTCCAGGTACTGCAAGATGACCAGGCTCTCCTTGATGACCTGCCCATCCGCGTTCTCCAGGATCGGCAGGGCCGTAGTGCCGCGGGCCTTTGCCAGCAACCAGTCTGGCCGAGGCTGAGTAATGTCGATCACGGAAAACGTCACGTCGTCCCTACGGCCCTTCAGCGATAGCAGAATTTCCAAACGCTGGCAGAATGGACAGACGGGAATGTGAAAGACGGTCAGCTCAGCCATACTTCGGATCCTCAAGCCATGCCGGGAAAGCTGTCATCCAAGACATACAATGGGCCGCCCAACGCCCGGCTCAGAAAATCTGTTGCTGGCAATCGGTAGTTAGACAGCACATCAGGCTTGTACACGGCGCAGGCGGTACCAGTGCTCGTCCGGGCGCAGCACCCATTCCATAAGTCGCGGCAGCTTGAAGAAGGACGGTTTCACGTCGGTGATCTGCCAGCCAGCAAAAGCGGCCTCGATTTCTTCGCGGCTTACGCCCCGAATCAACGGGCGAAGGCGCCGCGGCCAGCACAGCAGGAACACCGTAGCGTCCTCGGTGGCCAGGGCATCTACGCTGCGGGCCATTCCTTGCTGCTGCTCAGTATCGAAATCATGGAAGGTGCCGGTATCCAGGATGAGCCGAAAGCCGGAACCGACTTCAGCCTCTGAAAGCCGAGTAACGTCCCCCAGCACAAGCTTCATCTCCACACCCGCGGCCCGGACACGCTCGCGCCCCCGGTTCAGGGCTTTTTCCACAAAGTCCACGCCGGTGACATCCCAACCCCGTTTGGCCAGCTCGATGCCCCAGATGGCGCTGCCCGTGCCGATATCCAGGGCACGCCCGTAGGGTGGCTCACGGCCCTGCTCCTCATTTTCCAGGAGCGATGCCAGGGATCGAAAGAACTCCTGGTCGGTATCCTCCCAGGGATGAAAGCCAATAGCGTACGAGAATTTCCAATTCATGAGCTTCTCCCTAACGTCAGGCATGAGCTGCGCACCTGGGAGGTGAGCTTCAAGGGCGACGAGGCGTGGATCGAGGCGTAAGGGGTCGAACGGATAGAAAAAACCGCGACACTCGAGGAGGCCGGCGGTTTACGGTCGATTGTTGCCTTGTCTAACCCTCGCTCGCCGACTTTTCAGACAGTGCCTAACGCGATGCGTGTCCACTGGAGTGGGGGAAAGTCCACCAAAGGCATTATTCGCCACTCCGAGCACTATCCTTCAGGAAAATCGCCATAGCATGGGTCAGCCCCTGAAGCTCCCTCACGAGTATAACGTACCCCACCAAGAATTCGCGGAATGCCTCTAAATCTTCCGTGCTCGTCGGTGGCTCAGCCAGGTCGAGAACTTGTCGAAGAGCAACCTTGCGTTGCTTCATAGTTATCAGAAGCGCAGCGTAAGTTTCCTCGAGTATGAAGTCACCGCGGAGGGCACGCAGATCGGCAGTCAATGGCTCAACCTGAGCCAAGGTTTTCTCAATGTCTCGCCGTACCTGCTGCCAGGCCCCGGGAGATGGAACCCTCAGGTACTTCTCAGCAGTTGGTAATAATGCGATACCTTGCTGAACTGTAAGCTCTACTGCGCCACGATACATATTCCTGAGCCGGTGTTGAGCACGCCGGCCGGCCACTATATCCATGGTTTCGACGCCAGCCTTTACGGAGTCCCGAAGCGCCTCTGTCGCGGTCTTGATAACTTCTGCGGCTGTCTTCAGGAGCTTGGCGGCGCCTGCGAAATCGACGTTCACGAGACTGGACATAGTAGATCCCCCAATTAGCATCGCGAGTACGGGTGTGAGTGGCGCACCAAATGACAAGTTGACATTCGACTAGCACCTCCTATCGCTGAGCTTAGCGGTGCCCTTGTAATGGAGGCGTAGCCGCAATGAAAAGGGCGTCCAGCGGCCATTGGTCGCGTACTACAGCGACTTGGACCCCAATGCCGGCCTCTTCTTGGCTTGGCAAAGGCTCTTCCCTGCCAGCCGTCCCTGCCGCGCGATGGATGGCAAGGTGGTACTCCACCATATCCAACCATCGGCAGTGCAAAGAGCCGTCAGACACGCCATGCGAGCCGCATCGCTGCCACTCCCCACATACCCTGCGACACAGATTCGCCACTCAGTTGCTAAGCCATGGAATCGATATCCGCACTGCTCAGGAATTGCTGGGGCACAAGGGCGTGGAAACCACCCAGATCTACACGCATGTGCTGGGCAAGGGCTTTGCCGGTGTACGGAAACACACTGGGATAAGGGAAATCGAGGAATTCGGGCACGCTACCGCCTGGGAGCCGCTCACCAGCCCTTCCTGGCGGTCACAGGCCGCCGGTGTGCCTTTATCGGGATAACATTGGAATCCGTGCGGAACATGTCATTACACTCAGCTTACTCAATGAATCACCGGCCTGCGTAATGCAACTGGAGAAAAAGTCGTTGCTCGCTGGCTCTTTTGGCTGGTCTGCCGCTCAGGGCTTGAAGCGCTTTTCGATACGGCGCGAGAACCTGGAAAGTAAGTTTCAAGGGCGATGAGGTGTGGATCGAGGCGTAAGGGTCAAACGGATATAAAAAAAACCGCCGGCACTCGAGAAGCGCCGGCGGTTTTCGGTCAAATAGTGCCTACGGCTACGATCAAGCGCCGTAGTCGCGCTCCACCTTGGCGATTCGCAACCGAAAGCTGGAGTACCATTGCTCGCGCCCCAGCCGTTGCGCCTCCTGATGCTCGGCGTTGCTTTTCCACTGCCGTATGGCTTCCAGGCTTTCCCAGTAGGAGACGGTAATCCCCAGGTTCTCCCTGGCGGACTCGATGCCCAGAAACCCCGGCTGCGTTGCCGCCAGCGCCACCATACGCTCGGCCATTGCCTCATAGCCCTTGTCATCTGCACTGAGATGGCTGCTGAAGATCACGGCGTAATACGGCGGTGCAGGCGTGTTGGCAATGTCCGACATGGATTCCTCCGGGTAGCAATGGCTGTCAGGGGTACTTCTAATAGTGATTAGGCGACATGCCCCATCTCCGAGTCAGCGCGCGCGCCGGTAGTGCATGGCGACCGCGCCGCTGCGGAGCGGCTTCGCCGAGATCAACTCGAGCCGTCGCGTGCCGGGCAGCCCGCTCTCGTACAGGGTCGGGCCGTGGCCGGCGATCCTGGGGTGGACGAGGAACTGGTACTCGTCGATCAGATCCAGCCGGTCCAGCTCGGTCGCGAGCTTGCCGCTACCGAGGAGCACGCCGGCAGGGGTCGCGTCCTTGAGCTTCTGCACGCTCTTGCACAGGTCGCCTGCGATGTGGTGGCTGTTGGTCCAAGGGAATTCCGTTCGCGTCGAGGACACCACGTACTTCGGCTTGGCCTCCAGCTTGACTGCCCACTTGCGCATCGCTGGCGGCGCCTCCTCCTCGCCGCGGGCGACCGCCGGCCAGTAGCCCTCCATCATCTCGTAGGTGACGCGGCCCCACAGCATCGCCCCGCTCTCGTCCATGAGGCGGGTGAAGAAGGCGTGTGTCTCGTCGTCGGCGATGCCTTCCTCGTGGTCGACGCAGCCGTCCAGGGTGACGTTGAGACTGAAGGTTAGAAGTCCCATGCCATTTACTCCGAGTTTGGTGTCCCGCTAAATTGTCGCTTGTCGACGAGTTCCTTGCAGCGGCTAACGCCGCGCACAGCGGCGCGAGCGAAGCGAGTGTCCGGCGAACACCATCACTGTACAGTTCTCTCTAACCATTAGGCTGGTGAAAAATATCTAATAGCTCGGCATTCGTTGGATATTTCTCCAATAATTCAAGCAACTTCTGCGCACCTTCTGCTGGCTTAAGATTTGTCAAAGCTCTACGCAACGCCCTTACTTTTTCAATATCTTTTGCATCAATCAAAAGCTCTTCTCGTCGGGTGCTGCTTTTGGCAATATCTATCGCAGGGAAAATCCGTTGATTTGCCACTTCCCGTGATAACACGACTTCCATATTGCCCGTGCCCTTGAACTCCTCGAAAATCACCTGATCCATACGGCTTCCCGTATCCACCAGCACTGTGGCCAGAATGGTGAGCGATCCGCCGTTTTCAATCTTTCTCGCAGCGCCAAACAGTTTGCGTGGTATTTCCAACGCCCGGGTATCCAGCCCACCCGACATAGTGCGACCATTGCCTCGCTGCTCGGCATTATGAACCCGCGAGAGTCTCGTAAGAGAATCAATCACAATCATCACATTATGACCGTCGCCTGCTTGCTTACGAGCCGTCTCAAGAAGCTTATCCGCCACACTTACATGTTGCGTGTAGCTTTCATCTGAAGACGATGCATGTACTTCTGCCGCAACACTGCGCTTAAAATCTGTCACTTCTTCAGGGCGCTCATCAATAAGCAAGGCATACAGCTTTATGTCAGGATAAGCTTCTGCCACGGCCTGACAGATATGTTTTAACATCGTCGTTTTGCCAGAGCCTGGCGGCGCAACAATCAACCCTCGCTGCCCCATCCCAATTGGCGTAATTAAATCCATCGCTCGCACACTACGCTGCTTAGAACCTAGCTCTAAATAAATGCGTGGTGAAGGATGAATAGCGACGCCATTTAAAAAACGTTTTTCGGAATCATTAGGAAATTGATCTGCAACTTCGTCGGCGGGCTTGGCATCTATCTGTTTTTTCACTTTCAAACCTAGTATTTTTCTCGCCATAATATCGATGGATCACCTTGAATAACCTGAATTTATAGAATAACTGCATCATAGGCCAGCCGACCTGTCGCGTCGTTGCGATACCTGGGATGGAAAACCGACAAGTCGAGTTTATGCTCGATCAGGTAATGCACTGCGTGCTCAAGGGTACCGGGTTGGAGCTGATCCTGGTAGTGGATTCACCACCATGGCGTTTTGATCATGGTTGTAGGGCTTGAAGCGGGGCATGATGACCACTCCTAGGCTGTTTTCCCGGTCCTACCAAACCGACGGAGGCTATGGGCTTTTTCTACAGCCTCAACGCCTGGCTCACGCGACGGTTTGGAGCCGCGAAGCGGCGGAAAATCGGTCGCTGTGCAGCCGATTGTTAGGCTATGTCGGCAACTAGGTAAACTCTACTCATCCCAGGTGCTAACACCCATATCATTCGCCAGCGGATCTAAAGTTTCTTTTGGCAAAGGCCAGTCACTCAATAAACGTCTTCTTTTCTTTTTTAAGAGCCAGTATACGAAAAGAACCACGCTCTGCTGATAAAGATTGCCCTTCATATATCGAGACTTAATTGCTTCAGGAATATGTGGATTTTTTTCAACTAAATCTTGGATACTGTCAATTAGATCCTGATCCAAAAACTGTTCAAATGCATCCCATATCACAATCGATGATTTCTGATTGTGGGGCTTATATCCAGTAACACTACAGTAAATTCCATCTAATCTTTCGGGAATAGCGTGTTCTTCTAGCGGGCCAAAATTCAACTGTTTCGTAACATCGACAAAAAAGTCGTCGGTTGTCTCAATGAGAGCCATGCTTTTAGCAACAGTTCTGTGCACAGCAGGCTGTACGGTTCTTTTAGATTTGTAGATGGCGTCATGGGTCAGTTCTGCGTGGGCATGCTGTAAGAGAGTTCTAATTTGCACTTCGCAAGGAGTAGAGCAAGGAATCGTAACCCCATCAAATTCAAGATCAGACTTTGGACGAAGAATATAATGCACCGACTGATAGGTGAACAATAAAGGATCATTTTTTCGGTCTTCATCAAAATGTTTACACCTATCAAATTGCCATGCGCCGGAACACTCAATTATTTGGCATATTCTAGATATATCTTCTAAGAGCAATACGACAAATCGTGAACCAACCTTATCTTCAATTTGATTGTAAGGATCCGAGTAATTTTTCCCGCTACGATAGAAAGCCTTATCAATTAAAGAGCCATCATCTTTAAGCCTGAAGCCAGGCGGGATCTTAAAGAATTCGTTAGATTTTATATCGCTATCTTCAATAGAATTAATTATTTTATCAACAACGTACTTACCCCAAGCCCTGTAAACAGGCTTTTCTTCCTCCCATGTCTTTCTAAAGTCGGATTCATTCATTCTTGTTGAGTTATCCTGTCTTTGACGATGACTTTAGTCCAGATCTGAGGAGTTCCCGATTCGTCTGGATCACCTTCAATTGATTCAATTTCAACGTAGTTCTTAAAAACATCTGACGGCGCAGTGATCTTGACATTCTTGCTGAAATTAACCTTCCTAAATTTAAGCTTCGATTCTATATGAGCATTGTCTTTAGTGAATGAAGTGTTAGGGATACCAACCTCTTCCATATACGCGCTAAATGAATCTTGGGTGTCTACATCGAAATAGCTTGACGCAAATTCAGATGGTGTTATTGTCGAAGAGGTATCAACTTTCATGTAGGTGGTCAGCGCATTATAAAGATCACTCTTCTTTTCAGAGGAAACGTCTAGATGATCAATGAAAGAGCTTGCCGAATCATAGAATTTCTTAGTAGTTCTGGCACTGGTTTCTGGATAACCACAACCTAAAAAATCAGAGTAAAAATATTGAGCTGCCGCCTTTCCATCCGTTTGGCTTATTTGATAGTCCGATATCATAACAGCCCATTTATCATTTAGATCTTGGCTACCATTTTCAGTGCCATCTTTTTCAAAAAACGCAGCAGTCTTATATAGTCTTGTTCCTGGCGTGAGCAAAAGCTCCTGAACAAACTTTAGAGATATTTCCTGAGTGGTTGGATCTTCATGTTTTTCATAGCCGCTATGAATTTCCGCCTTAATGACACCCAAAAACCTCTTTTGCAGATGCCCTTGCTTTCCAGTGAAAACGACCAATATTCCGCCAGGAATGGATTTCCGTTGCTGAGCATCAGTTAGCTTTTTAGCAAAATCATAAGACGAAACTGCAAAGTTCGCGTCATCCTCAGATATGATGCTTTCTACAATGTGGGGCAGATCTCCTGCTCCTTGATCCATTATTTGCATTTGGACTGCCTTTGAGCCTTCACCAAGTGCATCTCTTATTCTCGATTTGAATTCCTCCATGGCGCTGCTATCGAATCTTGTATATTCATGGCTTTGCAGAGGCTCTACTTTGTTTCCATCTTGATCTCTTCGATAAACTTGATGAATTATTATTCTATCGATAGTCATGTTCACTAATTGCATTGCCACCTCTGATGGTAGTGTTAATCGATTTTTATTTTCAGCCTAACGCCCGCAGCAACCGCGGCTTTGTAGTGGAGCCGCAGGCGGAACGGAAAAGCCGTCGGATTGCCTGCGCTGGTTAAACGTTCTAGCCATGCCAGTTGCCAATATTTACCGAAAACTGAATTCGTGACACTGACTCATGTGCAGAGGTAAGCTTACCTCCTAAATCTGCATCAACTACCGCTAGCCTCATTTTTAGGCCGCCGCCGCCCTCATCTTTATTTTGTGTTGTAACTGCAACGTCGAAGTGAACTCCATGACCTTGATCCTGTCGGGTTCCTGGCGGCAGCAGAAATAGTTTTGGAAGATCGGTTCCATCTTCCTTTTTTCGTTCAGGCGCAAGATGGTCATTTGCGGAACTGACGCCTTTTGATATTTGAACTAGTGTCTCTTTAATAAAATTTTCGAGATCCATCGAGATTCCTTTTGACGTTTAACGCGGAGCTTTGCGGCAATTTTGGAGCCGCGAAGCGGTGTAAAAATTGTCCGACAACAGCGCCTTGTTAATGGTCTATTCTGCTTGCACAACGACGAGCTCACCCTTTTCATTTCTCTCTAGAACTGCGCTTGAAATGTAGCATTGCGCGATTGGTGACAAAGCATCTATGAAGTCTTGGACCTTTATCATGTAGAGCTGTTTCTTCTTGCTACGGTCGGAGTTAAAGAGGATGCCTTCCAGCCTGTTATCGTTATTGAATGCAAACGAAAATATGAAGCTATGGATAATCTGATTCACGATATAGGAAAAAGGCTTGGTTATTTTCTGAGCATCCTCAATCTCGTATAACTCATCAATTCTATGCCAGTTCATGAGATCGACCACCTTCCCCTTATTTTTATAGCTATACAGGGGAACATCAGCCGAGAACAAACTTGGAGGAATTTTGCTCGCCTCCGCTAGTTTTCTAGCGATGTAACAGGAAAGCATGACACGCTTTTCTACCGCAGCGAATGAAGCCTCCCTCCAAACTTTTTGATCTAGCTTTTCAAATAGGAAGAACACATTCTTCTGCAAATCGTTCTTCCAATATTGAGACTCGTAGATCATGTTTCGATACCATTAACGCAGAGGTGAGCGGCGGCGCGCTTAGCGCCGTCCGCTCCACCGAGGTGTTATGTGCGCCCCCTCAAAGGAAGAGGAGGCCGAGGGCCGCCGACCCCACCAAGCCTACAAACCAGAACGCCATCTGGTGCCTTTCATACAAGTCATTGAGGCGTTCGTACGTCGTTCGCCGCGCTTGGTCCTGCTGCGGAGCACCCTGAGCGCCCACCCCCAGCGCTAGCAAATCTATCTCGTTCCCCACCTGGGCCTTGAGTCTTCTACATGCGTTCTCGGCATGAGCGGAAGCGAGCGATTCTGGGATGTCGATGCGATAGCGGCTCTTGTCCAGCGGCAGCCCATATCGAGCAAGATGCCTTTCGATGCAGGATATGAAGATCGCAAACCGCTTCCGGTACAGGTCGGGACAAAGCACATCCGAGACCAGCGAGAGAACCTGTTCTTTCAAGTCGGACACACCGTTTGCGGAAGCCCTCTCAAGAACCCGGACCACCTCCGCCTTCAGCTGGTCACCGAAGCGGGCAAGTTCTACTGCCACGTCCCGGTTGTAGCTCTCCAACACGTCCAATAGCGGTACAGGACGGTCGGGTCGCAGCTCATCTAGGTATGGCTGCGGTATCCGCAGCAAGTTGCCGACATGCTCCTGATGCAGCATTTGAAGGGATCTTCTCATGACCGCGATCGGACCAGCTTCCGGCATCGACATTCCTCTCCCACATAACGCCCAACTCAACGGGCAATTTGAGCGCAGCGAAAATTGATGGACTTCCCCCGACAAAGTGGACACGCCACCATCAGTTAATCTCCTCGAACTCTATCGGAGTCCGGTAACCAAGGCCACTGTGCAGCCGATGGCTGTTATAGTAGCCATCAATATAGCCCCTGATATGTTTTCGTAACTGACGCAACGTCATGAAGCTGGTGGCGTGCAGCAATTCTCCCTTCAGCGTTTTGAAGAACGACTCCACTTCGGCATTATCAGTGCATTGTCCCGGGCGGTTCATGCTGTGCCGTACCCGGTGATGATTCAGCAGCGCCTGGGTCTTGTGAGCCCGGTACTCGATGCCGCGATCCGTATGGAACAGCAGGTCAGGTGCTGGATTCCGGCTTGTGAAGGCCTC
>NZ_JAKCMI010000007.1 GCF_021412585.1 Halomonas alkalisoli
CCATCGGCTGCACAGTGGCCTTGGTTACCGGACTCCGATAGAGTTCGAGGAGATTAACTGATGGTGGCGTGTCCACTTTGTCGGGGGAAGTCCACGTTGGAGTGCCAACGCGGCTCATGCAAGCCGTTATATTTTTCAGAAAAAATAGGAAGGTTTATGAATTTCGACGCTTACAATAAAAGAATGCAAAGCATACACGAGCAATTAGAAGACATAGCTGAAAGAACATTCAGGCAGGCTGTAGTCAACACAGCAGACTACTCCAATCCAGATTTTGTTGCGCTGATGAAAAGGCACAAGGAGCTAAGCGATGAAAGTGCAAGATTGGTTCAATCGATGCTTGAGCATTTAGATCACGGCTAAAATATAACAAGTTGCGCAAGCGGGACATGGAGTTCCCCCACTCCAGTGGACACGCATCGATAACTCCCCAACAGGAGAGAACCGATGCCCGAGATGATCACGGGGCAGAAAACGCAACGCTATAGCACCGAGTTCAAAGTCAAAGCGGTGGAGTGGAGCCACCAGGCCCACCGGAGCGTCAAAGGCGTTGCCGAAGCATTGGATATTCACCCCTTCATGCTGTCACGCTGGCGAAAGGAATACCGAGAGGGACAGTTCGCTATGAAACGGGTCAAGAAAGCCCTAAGCAGAAGACCCAGGAGCAGGATGAGGTCGCTCGCCTGAAGCGCCGCGTATCGGAGCTTGAGGAGGAGAACGACATCCTAAAAAAGTTTCAACGTTTTCAGGCAGAGGAACGATGGAAGCGTTCCGGTTCGTCTGGAAACACCGAGGACAGCACGAGGTAAAGGCGCTGTGTCGCCACCTGAACATCTCTCGGTCTGGCTACTACGCCTGGGCAAATCGGAAGCCCAGCCAGAGAGCCCCTGAAAGTGCAGACCTGCTGTTGAAGGTCCGCAGAGTCTACAGTGCCAGCAAGGGCCGTTATGGCAGTCCCCGGGTCTATCAGGCCCTGCGCCGAGAAGGTCTTGTGGTGGGTGTGAACCGGGTGGCCAGACTGATGAGGGAATGGGGCATGAAGGCCCGAGTCACGCGCGTCTATCGCCGCTTGAGCATGTAATGACCCCCTAGTTTCTGCACACCTTAGGCAGCTAATGCAGGGTGTGCTTGGGGTGCCACATAGCCCAGAGACTGATGTGGCCGTTCTTCGTTGTAGTACCGGATCCAGCGGCTAATGATTGCTCTGGCTTGGCCCAGCGACTCGAACCGATGGAGCCAGAAGCACTCCTCTTTCAGTGAGCGGAAGAAGCGCTCAACGAGCCCGTTCTGTTCCGGCGTGTATGGCGTCGTGAACTCCTGAGTGAGTCCATAGGCCTTCACCGTCGCCGTATAGTGCCGGTTGCTGAAGACCAGCCCGTTATCGGATCTCAGCGCAAGAGGCTGATGAATCCGGCCCAAGGCGCCAAATCGATGCACCAGAGCTTCTTCCCGCGCGGCTTCAGCGGTCTTGCTGCTGCCATTGTCCGATAATCGCCAGCCGAGGATCTCACGCGTGCAGCAGTCGATGATCACCGCCAGGCTGGCCCGACGATCCTTACCGCACCAAACGTGCGTCAGGTCGGTGGCCCAACGCTCATCCGGTCGTGAGGCGATTGACGGTAAGCTCTTGGCGCGAGGCTGAAAGCCCTGAGGTCGTTTGCGCACCTGCCAGCCTGCCAGCCTTTCAGCTGCAGGATGCGCTGTATCGGTTTGCGATTCTCACCCAGCACACACGCCAGACAGCGATAGCCGTAGGTGGGGAAGCGCTCCAGGGCAATCTTTACCCTGCTGGCTAGATCGGCATTGATCACACGCCGCCGTGGCTTAGGCGGGTAATACAGTGTCCGCCGGGGGAGTCCCAGCCACCGACACAGCTTGACGAGTGATACCACATGGCCCTCTTGGGCCATTTCCACCTGCAGCGACTTTACGAGTTCTCGTCCTCGTCGAGCAGGCGGCGAAACTTTTTTAATGCGTAGATCTCCAGATGGGCTTCTCCCAGCGCCTCCTTGGTTTCCCGCAGCTCGGACTCATATTGCTCGCGGATGTCCTTGGGGCGGGCTCGGAACCCGTTCTCCATGTTGCGCTGGGCTTCTTCGATCCAGCCCTCGACCTCCGAGACGGTGAGGTCATGCTCACGAGCCACCTCGGCGACCGTGGTCTTGCCCTTGAAGATGTCCATGACCACAGCGGCTTTGCGCTTGGCGGTCCAACGTTTGACGGTGGGTTCGTTGCTCATCTCGTCCTCCTGATGGCTGCACTAGCCTGTGCAGCTTTGGAGGGGGTCACTTCAAGCAAGCGTCGGGACGACCTGAAAGCCCTGCCAAATTACCGGCTAGAGGCCAAGAATCCGGTTGCGGTAAACCAGCAATAGAGTAGCGACGTCACCTACATCAAGCTGGGTAAAAAATACGTGTTTCTGGCGGCGGTTCTGGACCTATTCTCACGTCGAATCATCAGCTGGCCATTGGGCGAGAGTCTGAACGCAGACTTTGCCCGAGCCACCCTGCGTGAGGCCTTCATAAGTCGGAATCCAGCACCTGACCTGCTGTACGGATCGCGACATCGAGTACCGGGCTCACAGGATCCAAGCGCTGCTGAATTATCACCGGGTACGGCACAGCATGAACCGCCCGGGACAATGCACTGATAATGCCGAAGTGGAGTCGTTCTTCAAAACGCTGAAGGGAGAATTTCTGCACGCCACCAGCTTCATTACGTTGCGTCAGTTACGAAAACATATCAGGGGCTATATTGATGGCTACTATAACAGCCATCGGCTGCACAGTGGCCTTGGTTACCGGACTCCGATAGAGTTCGAGGAGATTAACTGATGGTGGCGTGTCCACTGTTCTGGGGGAAGTCCACGCTCATGACGTCGCGCCCCTGCTGCAAACGTTATGTGCTTCCGAGATTAGCAATAAGGCGGAATTAGGATGCCAGTGTTGGCTGTCGATATTAACGAGGACTGTTTTGTTCACCAGGTCAAGGATGGACTTGGTATAGGGGCTTCAAGCTTGCATGAGCTTCTAACTGAAGCCTTGAAATCAGAGATCGGAAAATCAGTCGCCAGATCGTTTTACGATGGTCAATTGATGAATGTAAAAGTAACCGAGAACGGTTCGCCGTCGACGCACTCATTAAAGGAGGCGATAGACTCAGGTGGGTATCCGTTATGGTATGTAAAAGTTCAGATTGATCTTGTCCCTGGCGTCAAGATTAGCGAATCTGACTTAAATGTATGTGGCTGTATTAGGCTTGATTCTGTGAGATACGGGGATGGCTCAAAGGCAATAAAATTTAAACATAAGGAAATGAAAACCAGAGAAAGGTATCTGGCTGAATTAATTCACCCCATCATCTTAGGCGGCACGCTGGAAAAGATTCGAAAAGAACTCGGAGAAAAATGTAACTGCGATGATTCGCTATTACGTCCGGTAAAACATGGAGTGTGGGAATGGCTCCAGCAATTTGGCTGCATAAACTGCGGTAATCGTTATATTTGCGATTGTTTCAGACCCGCGGTAAAGAAACACCTAGAAGTTGCAAAACAGCAGCAGGCCAGTTACTCCAGCTCTGGATGGCCACATAGATTTCTCCGTTCATTTGACGAGTCTGAATATAGAGCCGGCATCTGTCATCTGTGTACAGGCAAGCCTTCTAACTTGTTCTTCTGTCATCCTATGTATGGAAGCCCTGTGCGAGTCAAATATGGCGCCTATATGAGAAAGTTTGAAATACAGGACGAGCTTTCCGAGCGAGATGCTGAAAATAAGGTCCGAGAAATGCTGGGCATCCCTAAAGTCGGCGAGGGATGGGTTAGTGAGACGCAGTTGTTTAGGCTCGTAGAGTCGTTGTTTTCCGAGCACGAGGTGATCCGGGAAGCAAGCCCAGCTTGGCTCGGAAAACAAAGATTAGATATTTTTATCCCAGATCTCGCATTGGCAATAGAGTACCAAGGTGAGCAGCACTATCGTCCTGTGGCGTTATTCGGCGGGGAAGAAGGGCTAAAGAAAACGAAAGAACGGGATAAGCTAAAACTGAAGCTATGCCGTGATAATGGGATTAAGGTCGTGTATTTTTCTTACAAGGAAGATCTTTCACAATCCAAAGTAGAGAAGAAACTGATTCGTGAACTCAGCTCTGCAGAGAGACGCTGAGGATTTGCTGTACAGTTAATTCACATAACCATGCGCTGTTGTCGGACAAATATTTCGCTGCGCTACATATTTGCCGCAGAGCGCGACGTTATATGCCAGGGAGTAGTGGTGAATAAAGAACTCTTGAATGTTGCGGTAGAAGAAGATATCGACGACGAAGCTGCCGCCCAATTGAAAGCCGCTATTGCTTCTTTTGGTCAAGATGCAGAATTCCATGAGATTCCAAGGAGAGGGCCGCAGGCGTCATTGCTTTTGCTAGGCTTCACCTCTATAGCGTTGGTATTTGGAGGAGCTTTCGTCAAGAAGCTCGGGGACAAGGCGGCGGAAGACTGCTATCCGCATATTAAAAATGCACTTTTGGATGTGTGTAAAAAATACTTTGGAAAAGATGCAAAGTATCGGTCGCTAATAGTTACATCATCTGAGAAAAAATCGCCAGGTACGAAATATTCTTTGATATTGGCTATTTATTGTGTTGGTGTGCATAATGAACGTGTTAAGTTTCTGTATGTAACGGATTGGAGTCATGAGGAGTTCGAAGAGGCAACATGTGCGTATATAAAATCCATGGCTGAATTTGTAAATGGAAATGGCGGAGCTGTGTCTAAATTAATATCTGATAACCCAAGTCGTATGCAACCATATTTAATTGCCTGGGATTCAAGTGAAAAGAAGCTTGTTCGTGTAAATGCTCTGCCAGTGGGTGTCGACATATAACCAGCTGTACAGTGATGGTATTCGCCTGACATATGGCCCACCCCCCGCAAAGGAATCCACCAGTGATCATCCCCCAAGACGGGCGCTTGCGGCTGGATCGTGAGCGCTTGAAGCAGCACCGCAAGCGGCTGGGCCTGAGTCAGGAGGCGCTGGCCGAGTACTGTTTTGATCGGCGTTTGTGCGTCTCCATCGCTTCCATCAAGCGGGCCGAGAGTGGCAAGGCGGTGCTGTATCGTACCGCTCGCCATCTGGCCGAGATCTACGAGGTGGAGGTCGAGGCACTGTCGGTAGAGGCCGAGGAGGCTTCCGTTGTCGCTTCCGATATCGAGGAGATGGAGAGCGCCCGTGTGCTGATCCAGCTGCATGCCGTGGCGGCCGAGCAGTCGGCGTTGGCGAGCTGGGTGCAGCATTTCGGCGGTAGCCTGGCGGAAGGGGGCACGGCGCTGTTCGGCCTGCCTCGAGCCTATCGCAGCGATGCGCAGCGTGGCCTGCTGTGCGCCGCCACCCTGGTGGAACAGGGAGTGGCCAGTAGCGTTTACCTTCAGGCCGGCCATTGGCCGACGACTGAGCCCCCGGCGATAGCGAAGGATCCGAGCGGCGTCTGGGTCGAGCGTGGCGTGGCGGTGCAGTTGGCGGAGCGTTTCGTCTTCGACGATGAAGGCGGGGAGTGGCTGCGCTATCGCCGTCCGCGGGACGAGGCGCATGAGGCCCGCTTCGATCTGGTAGGGCGCCGGGTGGAGCTGGGGCAGTTGCAAGCCATCCTGGAGAGTACCCGGGCTTACCAGGCCGGCCATCTGGTCTACATCCGCGGCGTGGCGGGCATCGGCAAGACCCGCCTGAGCGCCGAGTTTGCCGAGATGGCCGCGGCCCATGCTGATCATCACCAGGCCGAGGTGTTGGACTTCGGTACCCGTGCCGATGAAGGCCCGCTGATGCAGCTCACGCGCTCGCTGCTGCAAACGACCGGTGAGGCGCAGGGTGAGATGCAGGGGGAGGTGAAGGGTGAGGCATTAGACGAGGCGCAACTGCTCGCCCGTCTCTCGGCGCTACGCCTGCCCGTGGATCACGCCATGCTGCTGCGTCCGCTGCTGGGGCTGGCCCAGCCGGAGGAGGCGCAGTCGCTCTATGCGGCCATGACCCCCGCGACCCGCAGTCAGCGCTTGGTACAGGCACTGCGCGACGTGCTCCTGGCGCGCTCCATTCATCGCCCCCAACTGCTGGTGGTGGAGGACCTGCACTGGGCCGACGAGGCGCTGCTGGCGACCCTCACCGGTCTTCTGCAGGAGACCCAGGATGCGCCGGTGATCTGGCTGTTTACCTCGCGCCTGGAGCAGGACCCGCTGGAGACCCGCCTGCGGCCACAGCTGCCCGAGCTGCCGCTCACGCTGATCGAGCTGCCGCCGTTGCGCGCCCAGGAGGCCGAGGCCCTGGTGGCCAGCTTCGGCACGGTGCCCGCCGAGCACGCCGCCCGCTGCGTGACCCAGGCCCAGGGCAACCCGCTGTTCCTGACCCAGTTGCTGCTGTTTCACCCCCACCGCAGCTTGCCGGCCAGCCTCGCCAATCTGGTACAGACCAAGCTGGACCAGCTCACCGACCTGGATCGTCGGGCCATGTGCATCGCCGCCGTGATGGGGCAGCGCTTCTCCCTGGCCTCGCTGCAGGAGGTGCTGGGGCAGGCCGATTACCTGCCCGAACTGCCCCAGCGCTACAGCCTGGTGCGTCCGCTGGGAGAGGGCAGCTACCGCTTCGTGCACGACCTGATCCTGCAAGGGATCTACGAAGGCATTCCCAAGATACAGCGCGACCGGCTGCACCTGCGCCTGGCCGAACTCTACGGCGAAGCGGAACCGGGGCTACGTGCGCGCCACCTTCATCGGGCGCGCTCCCTGGAGGCGCCGAGTGCGTTCCTGCAGGCGGTGGCGGCGGAAATGGTCCGCTACCGGCACGAGGAGGCCCTGTCGCTGCTGAAGCAGTGCCGCTCCATCGATTATGCGCCGAAGGATGAGTACCGGCTGATGCTGCTGCAGGGCCAGGTGGCGATGGCGACCGGGCAGATTCAGGCGGCGCGGGAGCACTTCGAGGCGGCCCGTGCCTTCGCCCGGGAGGAGTGTCAGCGCATTACCGCCGACCTCTGGCTGGCCCGAGTGCTGAACATGCTCGATGCGCTGGAGGCGGAGGAGGCGATACTCGATGGTCTGCTGCCCCTGGCCGAGGCGCTGGAGGACCCCTTGCCCCTGGCCGAGGCGCTCTATCTCAAGGGCAACCTCTATTTCCCCCGGGGCGATTTTGCCACCAGCCGGGCCTATCACACCCGCGCCCTGGAGCAGGCACGCCGTGGCGGCGACGTGCGCACCGAGATCCAGGCTCTGAGCGGGCTTGGCGATGCGCACTATGCCGAGGGGCAGATGCGCAGCACCCTCGAGCTGTTCGATCACTGCGTTACGCTCTGCCGAGCCCATGGCCACGCCGACCTGGAGGCCTCCAACCTGTTCATGCTGGGTACGGCGCGCATCTATGCCAACGATACCGAGACGGCGCTCGCCGACTGTTTCGATGCCGCCGAGTTGGGCAAGCGGGTCGGCAATCGACGTGCCGAGGTGGTGGCACGGCTCACGGCGGGGTGGATTCTGATCTCCCAGGGCAATCCCCATGCGGCCGACGAGCAGGTCGAGCAGGCGCTGACGGTGGCTCGCGGCCTGGGCTCGGGTCGCTTCGAGGCCTTCCTGCTCGAGAGTCGCGCCCGGGTCGAGCTGATCACCGGGCGGCTGGCCGAGGCGCGAGCCAGCATCGAGCGCGCCTGGCAGTTGGTCGAACAGAATGGGCTGAAGGCTTTTATCGGCCCTTGGGTGCTGGGCACCCGGGCGCTGCTGGAAGAGGAGCCCGAAGTACGCTTGGCGACCCTGCAACAGGGCGAAGCGCTGCTGGATGCCGGCTGCGTGGGGCATAACGGCTATCGCTTCCTGATCGCGGCGGCGGAGGTCAGCCTGCTGGACCAGCGCCCAGATGCGGCCCGCCACTATGCCCAGCGCCTGACCCAGCTGATGGCGGCGGAGCCCTGCGCCTGGGGCGAGCACCACCGGGCTCTGATCGAAGCTCACGCCGATTGGCTGGAAAACGGCCAGAAGAGCGGTGAGAAGAGCAGCGAGGCGAGCGCCCTGGAAGCCTTACGAGCGTGCTGGCACCGTGGCGAAGCCGCTGGCCTGCTGATGACGCTGCCTTGCCTTGCTGCCAGGCGGTGCTAGCCGCAGGGGGTTAGTCCGACGCTCCGGTGCCGCCAGCAGCAGGGCGACGAGATGCGCTGATTGTTCCAGGCACTGTTCCTGCAGGCCGGCACCGCGAGTCCAGCCGCCGGCAAACAGCAGCGGGCAACCATCCTGATGGCCCTCGAAGCGCCGCCGGGCAGTGCTCTGGTTATAGCGCTCGATCTCCGCTTGCGCCTCCAGGCAGTTGGCATCCAGCACGTTGTGCTTGAACAGGGTCCAGGCCTTGGCCTCCAGGGCGCTGTCCAGCGGCGGCAGCCGGTCGCGGTAGCCTGACTCGCTGGGTGCGGTGGCCGCCAGCGCTACGGGCGCGTCCAGGGGTGAGGACTGTCGCTCGAGCATCTCGCTGCGGGGAATCCGGTTGAGGTCGTCCACCAGGGAGACGAAGTACTGCGGCAGGCCTGCCTGATTGTAGGCGGGGTTCTCGGCATCGTTCTGGTGGCGGTTCGCCACGTAGTCGATACGGTAGGGGAAGAAGGTGTCCTCGGGGTTACGCACTTCGATGTTGTAGGTGCGCCACAGGTTGCGATTGGGTGGCAGGCGGGCGGCGTCGGTGTGGCAGACGCTGAAGCTGCGGGTGTAGCGCACTTTGCCGAGGATATGCCGCAGCTCCCGCTGGGTGTCGCTCAGGCCGTCGCCGAAGGTCAGCAGCGGCAGGACGTCTTCGGCATGGGTGGCCATGATCAGCAGGTCGGCCTCCCAGCGGCGTTCGCCGGGATCACGCTCTATTAGCGTCACGCCCTGGGTCGAGAGGCTTGCCTCTACCTCGATGCCGCGCAGGATCTGAACGCGGGGTCCCGGCGTATTCGGGTTGGTGATATGCGCGGCCAGGGCCTCCAGCCAGTGCTGGGCGCCGTGCTCGAAGTAGCGGCGGTCCGGGGGCGAGCCGCCCTCCTGAATGCGGTAATACTCGAAGGGAGCCTGGAGCGGCATGCCGCCCGGGCCGCGATCGTCGGCGAAGTACATGGCCGAGATGCGGGGGTGGTAGATGGTCTGGCGGATACGCTCCAGCCGGGCCGGCAGCTCAGGGTCCTGCCAGTCGATGGGGACTCTCAGCCGGTCCGCCGCTGCGGCCAGCATATCGGCGGGGGCGGCGATACAGGCATCGAAGAAGTCATCGACCGTATAGCGCGGCGTAACGCGGCGATCCTCCACCAGGGCGATGGCGCTTTGGTGAACCACCGGGATCAGCAACGCCAGCCGGCCTCCATCGACCTTGCTCAACTCATGGGCCGGGTCACTGACGCCGCGGAACAGGTCCCTGTCGTCGGTCAGGGCGATGCTCCCGTCACGGCTGAAATAGCTCTCGGTGTTCTCCAGGGGCTTCATGCGCTCCAGCTCGCCGATCTCGCTGAGTATCGTGCGCAGGCGGTGGTAGGTCGCCAGGTTGACGTCATTGACCCCCAGGTCGGCCCAGCGGCGGTAGGGCGAGTCGGGCTTTCCCGGATGGCGCCGACAGCCCAGGTCGACCCACACCGTCTCGGCATTGCCGCCCAGGTTGGCCTTGCGCTCGAAGATGGTGACCTCGAGCTGCCGGGCCGCCTCGCTGCCAAACTTCTGTAGGTAGTAGGCCAGCGATAGGCCGGAGACGCCGCCGCCGATGATGGCGACTCGCAGCGGTGCATGGTCCATGATGGTGCCCCCAGGAAATTGTTTCCCCAAGAATCCATCAAGAGCACGTCGCAACCAAGGGGGTGACATCAGCTGATACCGAAGTGATCCGTTGCGCTTCGGCGCCCCTGATCACACAGCCGGAATTTTGGCACCATGGAGCCTCTAGCGTGCTAGGTTTTCAAACGAATCGACAGCGGAGAGTGCCATGTCATGCGCTGATTCGGACGAACCTTTACATCGCGCCGAGGATGCCCTGCAGCGGGGTGACTGGCCCACGGCCCGCACCACTTTCAAGGAGGCACTGGAGGCCAGAGAGAGCGCCGAGGCCTACGAGGGTTTGAGTTGGGCCGCACTGGCCATGGATGCGGGCGATGAGGCGCTATGGGCCCGGCAGAACGCCTACCGGCTGTACAGGAAACAGAACGACCCTGTCAGTGCCGCGCGCATGGCCATGTGGGCCGGCAAGGACCACGAAGACTATCGTGGCGAGCTGGCAGTGGCCCGCGGCTGGCGGCAGCGCGCGCATCGCCTGCTGAAGGATCAGCCAACGGTACCGGAACACGGCTGGCTCGCCCTGTTCGACTGCTGGGCATCCCTCAGCCACGATGAGGATCCTGCCCATGTCCAGCAGTGCGCCCGCACCGCGGTGGCCGTTTCTGAAGCTTGCGATGAACCCGACCTCGGCATCCTTGCCCTCGCCATGGAAGGGCTGGCGCTGGTCAGCGACGGTCGCGTGGAAGAGGGCATGGGGCGGCTTGACGAGGCGGCGGCTGCGGTTCTCGGCGGCGAACTGCGGCAGCCGATCTGGGAGCTGCCCATCCTGTGCTGGCTGATCTTTGCCTGCGAACGGGTCCGCGATTTCGGCCACGCCGCCGAGTGGTGCGAGATGATGCGTACCGCCGCCGAACGCCTGGAACACACGGCCAGCCAGGGGATCTGCCGCGCGCATTACGCCACGATACTGGCCTGCCGCGGTCGATGGCAGGAGGCCGAGGCGACCCTGAGTGAGGCTGCGGCCTGTTTCAAGGCCAGTTGGCCGCCACAGACCGCGGAGACCACGATCCGTCTGGGCGATCTGCGACGGCGCCAGGGGCGTCTGGGCGAGGCCGAAGCGTTGATGCGGCCGCTGGAGTGGCATCCACTGGCCATGCTCGGCCTGGCCGAGATCGCCCTGGAGTGCGGCCGGCTCCAGGAAGCCGAGGAGCGGGTCGAGACCTATTTACGCCATATCCCCGAAAGCAACCGCCTTGGCCGTGCTGGGGCCTTGGAGCTGCAAGTGCGCACCTCCGCTGCATCCGGTGATCACACACGCACCACCCAGGCCACCGAGGAACTGCAAGCCATAGCGTCGGCCGTGGGCACCGGCCCCCTGCAGGGGGCGGCGTGCTTCGCCGCCGGGGTTCTCGCCCGCGCAACGGGCGATATGCAGCACGCCCGTGCCTGTCTCGAGGATGCTGTTGCCGCCTATGAACGCAGCGGCACTCCCTTTGAAGCGGCTCATGCCCGGCTGGAGCTCGCTGCGGTCCTCTCCGCACTGGAGCGCCCGGAGCGTGCCCGGGCCGAGACAGCCAGTGCACGACGCACTCTGGAACACCTGGGTGTCCAGGTCCGGCTTCATCAAGGCAGTACCTCCGAACCACCGCCTCTCACGCCGCGGCAGGTCGAGATACTTCGCCTGGTTGCCAAGGGGCTGAGTGACGCGGAGATTGCCTCGGCGCTGGGTATCAGCACGCATACAGTGCACCGGCATGTGGCCAATATCCTGTTGCGCCTGGACGCACCCACCCGCGCCGCAGCGGCGACGCAGGCCGCGATCGCCGGCCTCATCTAGTTTCCCCGTGCCCGCCCATGGCCTGAACAGGCCATCCCACGAATTTCCCCCCATGGCCCATCTGCGCGAAGCGCCAGCCCTCACTTAGTCGCTAGTCTCGGATTCAACGGCTTACGGTTCGATCGAAGCCGTTGAACTGAAACCATCGACGGAGGAGGTGCAACATGATTCTTGTCACAGGCGCATCCGGGACCATCGGCTCCGAACTGCTGCGGGAACTGGTGAGGCAGGGTGAACCCGTGCGCGCAGCGGTCCATGTGCGGCCGCTGCATGTCGACGGGGTGGACACCTGCAGCATCGACTACGATCGGGCCGAGACGCTGCCACCGGCGCTCGAAGGGATCGATACTCTGTTTCTTCTCTCGCAGAAGGTCGCCCACGAAAAACCCATGGTCGATGCTGCCCGGGAGGCCGGGGTCCGGCGCATTGTCTACATCTCGTCCTTCGGGGCGGACACGGATACGTTCATCGTCGGCCAGCTGCACCGGGAGATCGAGCTGCGGATTCAGGAGACGGGCATGGCCTGGACATTTCTGCGTCCCAACTACCTGATGCAGAATTTCATCACCCTCATGGGCGACGACATCCGCAACGAGGACGCCTTCTACGACTCCATCGGTGATGCCCGTGTCAGCCGCATCGACACCCGCGACATCAGCCACGTCGCCGCCCGGGTGCTGACCGAGTCCGGCCACGAGAATTGCGCCTACGAGCTCAGCGGTCCCGAGGCCATCACCCATCACCATGCGGCCGAGGTGCTCTCCGAAGCGCTGGGGCGACGCATCCGGTACGTGGAACTGGACGACGACAGCTTCCGGCGCCGACTGATCTCGCAGGGCGTGCCCGAGGACTTCGCCGGATTCATCGAAGACGTCAACCGTCGCAACCGCAACGGCGAAACCCACGACGACAGGCTCACCGACCACGTCCGGAACATCCTGGGCCGGGAGCCGACACCGTTCTCCCGGTTCTGCCGGGATTACGCGCCACTGCTTGAACGGCAATGAGCCTGCGCAGACGTGCCGTTATGAATGTCAAAAGCATGACAAGCCCAGGCCGGGCGACAGAGTGAACCGGGACATCGGTTAATCCTGCCACCCGCCCGGCCCGGGTATCGGGTTACTTGCGGCGGCCGGTAATCAGCAGGTATTCCCGACGGATATGGATACCGGCGTCCGTGGTGTATTTCCCGTGGTAGTCGTCGATATCCTGCCGGAAGGCTTCCTGCTCGCTGGCGGAGAGGTTGTTCATCACCTGGCGGATGGGCCCGAAACCGCGGGCATACCAGTCCCAGGCATCTTTCACGTTGTCGAAATAGTGATTGTTGATTCCCGGTTCGAACCACAGTTCGAAATGCTCTCCCAACAGGGCCCTGGCGTGATCCGGGTCGCCCCAGGCCAGCGGCGAGGGTTCGGGAGGCGGGTCCCCGCTGTGCTTGCCGATCACTCCGAAAAAATCCAGTACCGCACCTTCGGCGGCCCATACGGCCAGCGACAGGCGCCCGCCCGAGCGGCAGACCCGTGCCAGTTCGCGGGCTGCCTGTGCCTGGTCGGCGGCAAACATCACCCCGAAGGTGGAGATCACACCGTCGAAACTGCCATCCTCGAACGGCAGCTGTTCGGCATCCGCCTGCTGGAAACGGATCGGTGGCTGCATATGGGCGGACAAGTCCTCGGCCGCGTCCAGCAGCCCCGAGGCAATATCCACGGCGGTCACATGCGCTCCGTATCGGGCTGCATTGCGTGCGCTCCAGCCCGTGCCGGTCGCGACATCGAGAATATGCTGTCCGGGTTGTGGGTTGAGCCTCTGCACCGCATGGGCGAGGGCATCCGACACGCCGAAGCTGATGTTGTCATAGTCCTGCCCGCCAAGGTTCCAGGTACGGGCAGCGGCCTCATGATGGGGCCGAACCGCAGCCCCGGCGTATTCGTTTGAGGAATGCATCTGTTTCATGATGGCCTCCTCGTCTTGTCTCGTATGAGCTGTGAGATGGCACTGTCTCGGTGCAGCCGGACCTTTTGAAGCCGGGACTAGACCGAGTATCATATTATATAGACCGGTCGTCATATTCCGTCAATGCTGCTAAAAACCAGATATGGCCAAAACCACCAGAACCCGAATGATCGAAACGACCCTGCGCCTGATCCAGGCGAGGGGGCTCCATGGCGTCAGCCTCAACGATATCCTCAGCGAGAGCGGCGCTCCCCGGGGGTCACTGTATTTCCACTTCCCCGGCGGCAAGGAGACGCTGGTGCTGGAAGCCATGCAAGCAGGAATTGACGAGGCTTCTCAGGCCCTGCGGGAGAGCCTGGCACAAGCCACGACCCCGGCGGAGGGTGTGCGCCTGTTTTTCCGGGCCGCCGCGGCGGAGATGACAGATTCCGAATACCGCTTTGGCTGCCCTGTCGCCCCCATCATTCTGGACGCGCCGGAGGTGTCCAGCGAACTGGCCACAGTCTGCCGGGCCGCGCTGGAAGATTGGACTCGGATGTACCACGATGTCCTCCAGGCGGCGGGGCTGGCGCCGGCACGGGCCGAGCGCCTTGCCCGGATGATCGTCGCCTGCCTGGAAGGCGCCCTGATCATGGCGCGCAGTCAACAGGCCAGCTGCATCATCACCGAGGTGGGAGAAGAGGTATCCGATCTGGTCGCCACGGCCCTGGCCAGCGAGTAGCCCTGTTCCGCTTCCAGCGGCATTTTCGCAACGCAACCGGTTACGCGCCGATCCGTTACGTGCAGGAGCTGCGCATCAACGAGGCTAAGCGGCTACTCGAGCAGAGCCATCGAGGAATCGACGACATCGCCCACACGGTCGGTTATGAAGACTCGGCCTTCTTCTGGCGTCTGTTCAAGCGACAGGTTGGTGTAACGCCTGCGACGCATCGGCGCAAGTTCCAGCTGCCGCACAGTCGATGAGAATGTAGTGGGCGACACCACGCTCACTTGCGACCGATTTTGTAAGCCATTTCCTACACCGCTGTCGGCGAAGCCCCACAGATAACGGCTCTTGTCACTGGTATGCTCTCCGCGTTCGGCACGATTGACTAATAAACGAATAACAGTGGTATCTCCAAAGGAAACGCTGAACAAATCGTCGAGCGAGATGAAGCGCAAGGCGCCCGGAGCGCAGGAACCGGAGCATATGGGGTATATGTGAGGATTCCGAGCACCGCGTAACGCAGCGATTCGTTCGTGTAGGCATTTGTGCAGTGTTTCCCAAACGCAGGGAGGCGTAATGGCCAAGGCAAGCGGATTGCAATTCACCTTGACCCTACCCGGGGCCGAGGACGTGGCGGTCATCGAGTTCACCCACCGCGAGCAGCTCTCCGCGCCCTTCGAGCTGACGGTACGCTTCGCCAGCCGCGACGCCGACCTGGGGGCCGAGGCTATCCTCGACCGCGAGGCCACGCTGACGATCTGGCAGGATGGCGAGGTGCTGCGCCGTATTCACGGTGTGGTGAGCGAGTTCGGCTGCGGCGATAGCGGCCACCGCCGTACCTTCTACCACGTGGTGATTTGCCCCGCGCTGTGGCGCCTTGGGCTGCGCCAGAACTCGCGTATCTTCCAGCAAGTCTCGCCGCTTACCGTGCTCAACACCCTGTGCGACGAGCACGGCCTGAGCGACGTGGCCTTCGCCGCCACCCGCGAGCCCGAGTCCCGGGAGTACCTGACCCAGTACCGCGAAACCGATCTCGCCTTCGTCCAGCGCCTAGCCGCCGAAGAGGGCTTGTTCTACTGCCACGAGTTCGACGACGGCCATCGCCTGGTCTTCGCCGATGCGCCCCAGGTGCTGCCCCACCTGGGCGAGCGCAGCTACCACGGCCGTGCCGGCGGCACGCCGCCCCAGCGCCATGTGCGCAGGCTGCAGCAGGTCGCCCGGGTTGCCCCGGCCTCGGCCGCGCTCAAGGACTACTCCTTCAAGAACCCTGCCTATGCGCAGTTGCACGACCATATGGCCGACGGGCTTGAGGAACATGCGCAAAGAACCGACTACGAGCACTACGACTACCCCGGTCGCTACAAGGCCGACGCCTCCGGCGAGGCCTTCACCCGCATTCGCCTGGAAGCGCTGCGCCAGAACGCCAGCACCGCCGACGCCGAGAGCGACCTGCCCGAACTTGCCCCGGGCACCCGCTTCACCCTGACCGACCACGACCTCGACGAACTCAACCAGGACTGGCAGGTGCTCGGCGTGGTCCACCACGGTACGCAGCCCCAGGCCCTGGAAGAGGACGGTGTCGTTCAGGGAGACGATCAAGGCGGCATGACCAAGTACCACAACGAGCTGGTGCTGATGCCCGCCGACCTGACCTGGCGCCCCACGCCCAATGCCAAGCCCCGGGTCGACGGCCCGCAGGTCGCCTTCGTTGTCGGCCCCGAGGGCGAGGAGATTCACTGCGACGAGCACGGCCGGGTCAAGGTGCAGTTCCCCTGGGATCGCTACGCCGAGCCTAACGAAACGGCGAGTGCGTGGATTCGCGTCAGCCAGGACTGGGCCGGCGGCGGCTACGGTAGCATCGCCATTCCGCGGATCGGCCACGAGGTGATCGTCAGCTACCTGGAGGGCGATCCGGACCAGCCGCTGATTACCGGGCGCACCTATCACGCCGTCAACACGCCACCCTATGCACTGCCGGCTCACAAGACCCGCACCGTGATCCGCACCCAGAGCCACCAGGGCGAAGGCTTCAATGAACTGCGCTTCGAGGACGAAGCCGAGGGCGAGCAGATCTGGCTACACGCCCAGAAGGACCTGGAGCTGCTGACGAATCACAATCGCACCGAAGAGATCGGCAACGACAGCCACCTCACCGTGCACCGCAACCGCATCAGCGAGATCCACGCCGACGACCACCTCGCCGTGCACGGCCAGCGCCACGTCCAGGTCGACGGCGACGATCACTTGATCGTCGGCGCCACCCGCCACGAAAAGACCGCCCGCGCCCAGCTCGTAGAAGCCGGGCAAGAAGTGCACCACAAGGCTGGCAGCAAGACCGTCATCGACGCCGGGGCCGAGATCACCCTCAAGGCCGGCGGCAGCTTCATCAAGCTCGACCCCAGCGGCATCACCATCGTCGGCGCCCAGGTCAAGATCAACTCCGGCGGCAGCCCGGGTTCGGGGAGCGGGCAGGGGGCTCAGGCTCCGGAGCTGCCCCAGCGTGCTGAGCGAGAGGAACATACTCAAACCGCCTTCTCAGGCCATGGACCCAGCCAGCAGGCGCAGCTGGTCGAGGCAGAAGGGCTGGGCGAACGGGAGTTCCTCGTCGACGTCACTAGCGGCGGTCAGGATGGTCAGCAGGTTCGTCTGCGCAAGGGGCGGACCCGGACGAATGGGGGGCAGAACGGATGAGCGAAGGCGATCTCAAGGAACTGCAAGACGAGGACGTCGACCTGGGTGTGCGGCGTCGTGTCGAGTACGAAGATGACGAAGACGGCACCTTGGCGCTGGTCATTGCCAGGCGTGAAGGCGGCGGCGAGATCGAGATACCGCTGGTGGAGCATGCCCGAACCGTTTTCGAGCGCAACGATGGCAGCCTGCAGGACAATACCCTGCTGGCCGTTCGCCCCCTGGCGGAGGTGGGACGCAACCGCCCCGTCCAACGGGGAGGGGTGACGATCAATACCGGTATCGCCACCGCCATGCTGCGCCCGGGGTACCTGTACGTGTTCTTCGACAACCGCCTATGGCGCGAGCTCGAGATCGGCCCCGATGGCAAACTCAGCGACGTGGACCTGGAGCGCTATCGTGAGCTGGCCGAGCAGGGTGAGACGCCCGACGAGCGTGACAGCGAAGGCGAGTGGCTCGATGACATCCTGTTGCCGGCCATGCTGCAGGGGCAGGCCACCCTTCACCGGGTACGCCTCGCCTACAGTGAGATCGCCTGGAGCTGGCCCTATATCAACTGGCTGGAGGCGAATCCCGATCGGCTCGAAGCTCGCACCACTGCCGTAGGGCATGCCCATGCCGTGATTTACGATACGTCAGGCCAGCTCTTCATGCAGACGGGCTTCCCCGCCGGGCGCGTGGCCGACCAGCCGGCTCTGCGTGAGCGCGATCTTGGCATCGAACTCATGCTCGAAGCGCCCGAAGCGTTTACCACTGACTTCACCGCGCCAGCAGACGGTGAGTTGTGTACCAAACTCAAGAGCCTATGGGAGCAGGCCGGCGAAGCCGATCGGGCCGCCTCACTGGCACTGGAGTGTGAAGCGGGCGAAGATCTCTTGGCCAGCATACGGGACAACGCCGGCATCGTTGCCGTGGCACTGCCGGATCCCTTGTTCACACTGCGCCATGCCTTGGCGCAGATCCACCTCGCCGAACACTACCTGGATGGCCTCGACAGCTTACTGGCCGAAAAGCCATTAGGGCATTCGGCCAAGTTGATTCGTCAGGCCATGTTCGCCGAGCCAAGCGGCGGCACGAATCCGCTTGTGGAGTTCCGCGGCGCCATCGACCGGGCAAAGCTCGACGCTACCCTGGAGCAGGCCGAGCGTGATGCAGCGGTGGCTGTGCTGCGTCGGCAGTTGGACAACCTTCAGCGGCTGGTCAGCGAGAGTCAGCTCACTGCTGTGCTGCGTGATTTCACCAGCCATCATCAGTTGGGCATATGTGAAGGTTATGCTCTGTGTGGCGACCTCTATGGCGTGCTGCAGCAGCTCCCTGGCGTGCTGTCCGACCAGGGGCATGACAGCTTGAGTAGGCGCACCAAGCAACTGCTCAAAGCATTGCTGACCGACGGCGAGCTGCAAGCGCTATGGAGTGCTGACGAGCACGAGGCCACTGAAGAAACGGCCGGCGACGAAATCAATGATGGCAGCGGAAACTTCCGGCCCGCCTTCCTGCATCAGCTCGCCCAGAACGATAGCGATATAGATGATGCACAGGCTGCGAGCCTAGGATTGGAAACCTTGGGGCTGATCACCCAAAACCTGGCCGAGCAGGAGCAAGCCCAGCAGAATTCCGTGCTCAGTCTGGCCAATGCCGGCAAGGTGGGAGGCTTGGTCAACGCGGTAGTGGGGCAGTGGAGTCAGGCCGTGCTGCGAGTAGCGGAGCGGGTCGGCGACGACGTGGAAGTGGTGCACATGCGACGTGTGTTCACTTCCGTTGGTACCCATGCCAACCTGGTCGATGGCAACCTGAAGGGCGAGCTACAAGTCATGCATCGTGGCGATGTCGACCTGAGCCGCTATACCATCGTTGGCGTGCATGGTGATGGCATCGAGTGGGGGTTGACCAACGGTGACCGCACCAGTGGCACCTTCCAGACCCAGCAAGATTACCTCTATGCCGAACAGGTAGATCCCAGGGGGAATGTAAGTACCTCGACTAGTCCGAAACGCATGTCGTCGGAGGTAGACGATGCCATCCGCCAGGTGGCGGGTCATGTCCTGGTGTACGTACTCCCCGCTGGCCACCCCGAAGCCGCGAAGGTCGCTCAACTGCGCCTGGCCAAGCTTGCCGGGCAGGTAAAAGTGATGATAGATGGCCCTGCGGTGTCGAGAATGCTGGTGGGGTTTGCGATATATAATGTTGGCAGAGAAATGTTAAATGCCAACAAAGCAGAGCGTGAAGGATATATCGATTTACACCGCGTAAAGATAGGTAGTGCAATTGCTGATCTGGCCGCCGCATCAATGAAATTGCATACCGCTTTATATCCAGAGCCAGCTTCAGTTACGGGGCGGATGATACAAAGGCCTTTGTTTGATATGAAGAACTGGCCTGTTGTTGGTAGAAGGTTGGCTAAAGTGGGAGCCGGTACACTGGTTCGTACTATTGGCCTAGTTAACTTCTTTGCAGGTGTGATGACGGTGGGAGTCAGCAGTTGGGAGCTACGCAATAGCTTGCAGCAAGGAGATCGAGATGCTGTTCTCGGCCATAGTGTAGCGATAGCTGGCGGGGCGCTATTTCTTGCCGCTCCCCTGATATCGGGGCTGGTGATGATTCCCGGCTGGGGTTGGGCGCTGCTGGGTCTGGGGCTGGCCATCGGTGGTACTAGCTATGCCGCTATGAATCAGGATACCCCCTTCGAGCAACTGCTCAGGCAAGGCCCCCTGGGTACCCATCCCGCCAGTACGATGACAACGGCCGACGATACCGTTTACTACCCCCAGCTGTTGACACAGCTGAGCCCGGCCCAGATTGAGGTAATTCGCTATGGAAGCCTAGCTGCCGAAGAGCGACGGGCATTGCTGGAAAGCGTATGGGAATCCACGACGGATACCCCCAGCAGCCGCGACTATGTGGTGACGATCAGTACGCCGCTGATCAGCCGCTACAAGATTGGTGAGACATTGAACCTGGCCGTGCAGGAGCTGGAACAGACCGATACCGGGACTATCAGCCCGCTTGGAACCTATCAACAGCTCTCGTATATCACACGTACACCGGAACCGTTCGAAATCGGCAAGCGGCAGTTACTTCCGCAGCAAAGCGCAGTACGCTTTCTGGTCAAGCGCAAGGTGGCGGAGGAGAGCTTCCAGATGGGTAGTACCAGCGTGACCTCCACGGCTCGCCTGCGTGTCGCCCTGCAGGCGAGAATCGAATGGGAGCTGGGCGAGATGGTATTGCCCACCCCGATGCTGAGAGAGTATGAGCCCTATGTGGAAGGCGAGCACGATGCACTGCCGGCTCGGTCGCATCGTACGGTGGATAACCCGATCGCCAATTTTATTAGGTCTTTTACGGGCCGCTCGCAGGATCCGCGCTACTGGTATATCAAGGAATTCCAGGTATGAATGAGGCAGCTTCCCCCCACTATGGCCCCGGTGCTTACCGTGCCGGTGTTATTCCTTCCATGCCGGCGCCGCCGAAAAAGCGCGAGCGTATCGGTGAGGAACTGCTGCCCTTTGGCGACTACGCCGGCATCGATCCCTACCAGCAACTCTGTGAGGATGCGGAGTTCGTTCAGCATCAGGATCGTCAGGATAAAGCGTTCTACGAAACGGATGATTGGTGGTGGGACCATCAGCGCATTCGTTTTCTGAAAAGTCAATTGGGGCTTTCTGCCTTATTGATGGCTTTTCCCTTCATTTATCTATGTGTTTTAGCAGGAGGGGCTTTTTTTTTGGCTTCAGGTGTTGCGGATTTGCTTCATGATAGTAGCCCTGCGCTTGCAACACTAGTTTTTGCTGTAGTTTTTGGCGGTGGGTTTATAGCTGCAATCCTGATGGTGGCCTATACAACCCAGCCATTTTTTAATCGATTGGTTAAAATTTTTGCATTGTTGTTAAGTCCTTTGAGTCGATGGTCTGCTAATCGAGCTAATCGTTATATGGAAAACCGTTGCAGCGAGTTCAATCGCCAAACCGGGATGGCGAGCTTCGCCCAAGGCAAGAAGAAGCCACCGCTGAAGGCGCCTTTCGTCGAGTTCGATGGCTACGTGGAAAGGGTTGTGCAGCGTGGCGGTATCTTCTATCGGTTGATGTTCGTGCATCGCTATACCGGCAAGCAGTTCAGCCAGACCACACTCAGCGCCATCGTCGATCACAAGCACGAGGTGCACGCCACGTGGGACATGCTGCAGCGCTACATGGACGTGAGCCAGCCCATGCCGGATGTACCGCGCTTGGAGCCGTTCCGCCATCTTGATCCCACTACCGCCGAGCACGACCGGCAAACCGCGCGCAACCCGCGCTTCTGGCGCGACCTGGATCTAGAAGCGTGGAAGGCGGGAGAGGGCGCCGCCCACCTCAAGGCACAGATTGACTTTCCTTGGGCCCGCCAGCGCTGCCAGCTCACCCCGCAGCTTGGCAAGGTGGAGATGGCTATCTACCGCGAGCGGCAGGAGGCTGCGGTAGCATGAGTGAAGCAAGTCCTTCCTACTATGGCTCCTGCCCGTATCGAGTTGGCGCTATTCCTTCCATGACGTCACCGGGAAAGAAGTGCGAGCGGATTGGTGAGGAACTGCTGCCTTACCATGCGGACCAATATCCGGGGCGATTCATATGTCGGTTAACACTTCATCCAAAAAGTCGACGACGGGCTCTGATGGTGTGGTGGATGACGAAGTAAATACCCTCAAATCGATACCGCTAATAAAATCACCATCACCCAATACGGTCAGTTTCTTGGTACCACTGTCGCTCAGGCCAAGGCGTTGCAGTTGCTGGGGAGAGATCCTCAACCGATAATCCCCGGCGATGACGCCTGGCACGATATAGAAGCCGTCCCAACTGCTTGTCGTACGGGCCACTACCTCTTGCCGGTCGTTCAGGAGCTCCAGCTCAATATCACCGATACCGCGCTCAACCTCGTTCTCTAACAAGTAGACGGTGCCATCGATTTCCGTGGCCATGTGCACCGCAAGGTCCAAGCTGACCACGCTGCCCGGGCGCGGCACCAACCTCAGACCTTCGATTGCCGGCGCCCATTGCGGGTCTATCAGCGTTGCGGTGTCTATTCCGATGTCGACATACTGCTTCACCGGCAAGTGATCAATATAGGCGATACCATCCGCATCCGTTCGGGCTTGATGCCTGACGCCATTGACAATGAAACCTGCGCCCTGCAGTGGCTCCTCATGCGTGTCTAGTACGCCATTGTGATTATCATCCAGGAACAGACGAACAGAAGCGGCACCGCTATTCGCCATGGGCCGAGCATTGAATCGCCAGTCTGAGCGCCGGGTATCCCGGCCCATGGCAAAAAACAATTGCGCCCCGAGAGCGATATCTCCTGTGTCTACATAGCTGGCATTAACGCCCAATCCGAAGCGGCCCAGGTTTTTGGTAAAGCCGGCGGTATAACGGGTTTCGGGTGACGCAAAGTTGTGGGCTATGCCAAGGGTCCCGCGATAGCCGTCTGCCAGATTCTTTTCGGCAGAGAAGGCTAACGAGGAGATGTCACTCTCAGCGCCCAGCCGGTAATCGATCTGGCTGCGTAAGCTCATATCGTGTACACGGCGGCTGATCTGCAGGCTGCCGCTAGTGTGCTCGATGTCATTGGAGTCGCGCCAGCGAAGGGTGTTGGTGAGGGACGTGCGATGCACGTAAGCGGAAACACGGGTGCCGACCTGGGTATTGACCCTGCCGGATACCCGCTCGTCCCGTGTGATCTCCAGGGTTGCGGGCATGCGCGAGCGAGACGTCAGCGGAAGGGAGCCGGTGAGTCGAAGTGCATCTTGGGTGCGAATGGGATCGCTGCTGGCAGGAAATATCTCACTGGTGAAATCGGTCAGGAGAATGCGACTGGCGTCCACGGCCACGCCGCGGATACGGGTCTGCACATCGAGCTTGGCCAGTGAGCCACCGTCCTTCGCCTGGACAAGGCCGCCGCCGAGACTCAGCGACCGCCAGAAGGTGCGTACTCCCTGGGTGGTATAGAGTTCCTCGTCGCTGTCCCCCGGTGCCCGGATCAAACCGGCCGAGGCGGTCAGCGAGCGCGCGAGACCCAAATCGAATTGGGCGATGGTTCGGGATTGCCCGTCGTCGTCCCGGTGCTCCGTCACGCTGTACTGGAACTCCCCGGGAAGCACCATGGATTGATCCAGAGGAAAGCTGTATTGCTCTACCCGTGTCTCGCCCAAGGGGCCATGGAAAATCAGCCGAAAGTCATTGCGGCCATAGCTCAGGGGCTGGTCCTCGAACCGATAGCGGCCCTCGGCATCGGCCTGGGTGAAACCGACAAGGGCACCATTGTAAAAGAGCTCCAGGTCCCATCCCGGGAGCAAGTCGCCCTCGAAGGTGTGGCGGTCGAAGCTGGTGGGCCGTGTCAGGGGGCGATTGCTCAACGTCACCCCCTCACCGCTGCTACCGCGGGAAATGTTTTCGACGCGGGGAGTAGAGAGACTGCCGAATTGGAAAGAGCGTGCCTGCAGTGGCCCCAGCAGGTTTCCGCCGGGGTCGTGACGCCCAAGCGTGGCCCGGACTTCCGGAGAAGGGTCCTGTTGGCGGCTGGAAAAGTAGATCGAGGACTCCATGCCCAGCAGGTCCCCGGTGAGGTAAGCGGTATAGGCCGCGTCGCTCTGGAAAGAGTTGTTCTTGTGCTGCAGTTCGGTGGTCAACGTCTGATCGATGAATGGCAGGCTCCAAAGCCGGTAGGGCTGCTCGTGGTTGGGATAGCCGGGATCCTCATAGCCGCCTCGCGTTCCGGCACGAGCGCCAAGGCCTTCCCGAGCCAGACGGGCCTGCAGGGGCAATGCCTCGAGGGCATGAGTGCGAAGGAAAAGGCCTGCACGGTCGATCTCGAGTGCCAGCGGTAGCCAATCTTCGAGCAGGGTCGCCGCCACATAGATATCATCCGGCTCCGCCAGCACCAGCGCCGGATCGAAGGTCTCGGTATTCCCGGCCAGGGTAACGCTGGCGTTGTCGAGGTTCAGGCTGAACCCGCGATCTTCACTGAGGATGAAACCGCTGGCTACGCCTTCTCCCGGCTGAGTCTTGATGGCGATTGTCAAAAGCCTGGCCAGTTCGCCCAGTGGCAGCAGGGTATGTTCACCCACCTCATAGGCAGGGATGGCGCCTGACAGTACGAACTGGTCCAGGCGCACTTCCAGGATCAGGAGCTCCGGCTCCCCGGCTGGCTCCTGGCCCGGCAGGACCGGGGCGTAGGTCAACAGCGAGAACCATAACGCCAGCAGACTTGCCTGGCGGGCGATAGTGGATGCCGGATCGGCGGCTATAGCGCTAGCTGCGATTCTGCCAGCAACCTGCCACCGTCTTCCGCCTGTTCCCGGTAGGTTACGCGCAGGGTGCCGTTGCTGAGGGGCAGGCCACTCGACGACTGCAGTGCAATGCGTGCTCGACGCAGAGGGTTGGGGGTGTAGACCGCCACCCCATTGGCGCGCCCGATAACCTGCTCGGCCCCGCTCCTCGGGGTGAAGCTGACCGTCAGGTCGCCGTAAACAGACTGCGTACCGCTACGCTGCATCTGGAGGGCAAGCAGCGGTGCTCCGGTCGGGGATCGTTGAAGCTCGAGCTGGGTCAAGGCAACATTGGCGTTGGTCGCGCCATGACGCACGATCACCGGGATGGAGGCGCCGACCAGCGCCGTCAACTGAATGCCTATCTCGCCAGCGGCGGTAGAGCGGGACTCGATGCTCCGACGTCCAGTGGTTTCTGGCTGTTGTGATAACAGCAGGTGAGATCGATACTCACCGGCGACCAGATCGGCAGGCTTGCGTACCATGATACGGATCGCCTGACCTGTACCGGGCTCGAGTGTCACCTGGCGCGGCGAGTATTGCAGCAGAGTATCGGCAAACTGTTCACCCGGCATAGGCGCGGTGATGTCAGAGAATTCACCGGTTTCACTCATGCGTCGGTTGACCAGGGAAATGCGATAGGTGGTAGTTTCGGTGCCATTGTTGATCAGCTCCAACTGGGCTGAACGCTGGTTGCCCTCGAGGACGACGCGGGTCGGGTAAAGCATCAACTGGGCCAGCGCATGGCTCGCCGGCAACAAGAACAGCAGGGCGCAAAAGGTGAAGTGGAAGAGGAACGTCGTGCCACGTGATTTGTGGGTCCAGGCCTTGGGAATCATGGTGAAATCCATTTATCGTTTGTTTCGTGAGTACCGGACGGCACATGGAACGACGGGCGCCACCCGGTTGTGGCGCTCGAGATGCATCAGTTGTAGTTCACGATCACGCTGAGGGTGCCGGCATAATCCCCCGGTGCCTGTGCAAAACCGACATTGAGTGTTCCTCCGACCCTCAGGCTCTGGGATCCACCCGCGCTCAGCTGGCCGCCGGCCCCGGAAGGGGCACTGGTAAAGTCGTTGATGACCATATCGCTGCCCGGGCCGGTTAGTTTCACGAAATCGTTGCCGGGCAACTGGATGGTATAGGTCGCCTCGGCATCGCCCGTCACCGTAAACTCGGCGGCAAGGCCCTCGCCCGAGCGAATCAACAGCACATCGCCGCCGGCACTGCGCAGGCCGCTGGGGCTGACCGCGACCGAGCCGCCATTGCCGGCCACGAAGCTACCGAACGACAATCCCCGGGTGTTCTGGATCGCGATTTCCTGTGCCCAGCCATGGGAAGCCACGAGAGTGGCCAAGGCGGCGCAAGCCGTGATTGCTGCCCATTTATGTGTCATCGCAATATCCCTGGATTCTGGTAATGCTGGTCTAGTTAGTTATAGACCTGAACTCAAGCAATAAGTGCATCGCCTACAGTTATTCTATGAATAAAAAATATCCCCCGATATTGCCGGGGGATACTTTCTTTAGGGTGCAAAGTAACGCTGTCATTAGTCAGCGTTTAATCAGAGTGAAGCTTCTGAACGTTACTTCCATGACTCCACTCTGGTCTTCGCCGGTCTAATGCCCGGCTCTACATGCCAATGGAAGGTTAGTTGTACTCTACCGTTGCAGTTACATCGCCGGTATAGACCCCGGCTACCTGAGCGGCACCCACTGAAAGCGTGCCCCCCAGGTAGATGGTTTGATCACCCCCTGCGCTTAGGGCGCCTGATAACACGTCTGCCGAGGCGCCGCCACCGCCGGTGAGGTCACTGATTCTTGCCAGTGTCATGGTCTCAGCTCCCGCTCCGGTCGTGTTGGTCAGCACAGCGCCCGTCCATGAGATAGTGTAGGTTGCATCAGCACCCCCGGTGACCAGGAATTGGGCGGCGGTCGGGGTTGGGCCGACGGTCGGGAGAAAGGCATCCCCTGTTGCGGTTCGACTACCGTTAGTGTCAACCTTCACGGTACCGACAGCGACGCCGGCGACAAATCTGCCAAAATTTAGATTCACCGGATTGGTGATCGCAATGGGCGCAATAACGGTACCCGTCGCCGTGGTTGTCGACTCCGCAGCAAAGCTGTTGGATGCTCCGAACGCCCCAAGCGCGACGACGGAGGCCAGCACGGTACGGCGAAAGCTCTTGCGAATGACAGTAGATGAGTTCATTTATCTATCCCCGGCAAGTTATTGCCACGATGGTTTAGCGTGGGCAATCACTTTAGTTAACACCAGTTAGGGGAACCGTTAACACTGCGATGGCGGGCGGGCATGAGAAAAGTGTGCTCGGACCCAAAGGAGATGTAGGCGGTCCCGCTGTCTTAGGGATTTTACCCCCGTTAGATCGGTGACTTTGCGTCCCCGCCTTTCGACGGGTTTGCCCTTTTCTTTCCTTCCGACAAATCGGTGAAGCCTTCGGTCTGTCGGGGGCCGTATTACCCTTCGGTGAGTTGGCCTGAATCCATACTGGCGGAAAGAGAAATTTTCCACAAGAGGATTGTTTGCAAGACACTAAATTAAGGGGGGTAAATTAATTCCATTAATTTCTATCTGTTTGTTTTGTAGAATAAATCGCCTTGAGTGCCGTGTTGGCTGCTAGTGTTTTTTATATTTCTATTCGAGATCCGCCGATCCAGCGAGATAAAAGCATGTGATAAATTAAACCCCATTTTTCACTGGAACATTACGAAAGCATATATTATTCAATGGTTTGTTCTTTTCCTGAGGATGCGTTCGGACTTTTCATCCCGCCCTATTGTTTAGGTTTGTTAAATGGAACGGCTTGGGGTCCGATGCCTGTCAAGGAATCTGTCGCCTCTGAGGTCTGTACAGTGATGGTACTCACCTGACACAAAGCCCCTGAGCCAGTCACCTGACTCAGGGGCTTTCCGTTTCTACCCCGTGATCACTTCGCCGCCAGCGCCACGCCCACCTTCGAGCGATTCGGTCGGCCGATGGTCTGGGTGATCCAGGTGCCGGTGTCGGCGAGTGCCTCGAGGTCGATGCCGGTTTCGATGCCGAGGCCGTTGAGCAGGTAGACGACGTCTTCACTGGCGACGTTGCCGGAGGCGCCCTTGGCGTAGGGGCAGCCGCCGAGGCCGGCAACGGAGCTGTCCACCACGCTGATGCCTTCTTCCAGCACGGCGTAGAGGTTGGCGAGTGCCTGGCCGTAGGTGTCATGGAAGTGGGCGGCGAGATGGGCAATGGGCACCTCGTCGCTCACGGCTTCGAGCATGCGCTTGGCGGCGAGGGGGGTGCCTACGCCGATGGTGTCGCCTAGCGAGATTTCGTAGCAGCCCATGTCATAGAGTGCTTTTGAAACCTCGGCCACCTTGGCCGGGGCGATCTCGCCTTCGTAGGGGCAGCCGAGCACGCAGGAGACGTAGCCGCGCACGCGCACGTTGGCTTCCTTGGCCCGCTCCAGCACCGGGGCGAAGCGCTCGAGGGATTCGGCGACGGAGCAGTTGATGTTCTTCTGCGAGAAGGCCTCGCTGGCGGCGCCGAAGACCGCCACTTCTTCCACGCCGCACTCCAGCGCCGCTTCCAGCCCCTTGAGGTTGGGGGTGAGGGCGGCGTAGGTGACGCCTTGGCGGCGCGTGAGGCCGGTCATCACCTCACGGTGGTCGGCCATTTGCGGCACCCACTTGGGCGAGACGAAGCTGGCTGCTTCGATGTAGGCAATGCCGGCGGCGCCCAGGCGGTCGATGAGTTCGAGCTTGGTGGCCGTGTCGATCGGGTTGGGTTCGTTCTGCAGTCCGTCGCGGGGGCCGACCTCGACCAGGCGCACGGATTTGGGGAATGTCATGGCGGTGTCTCCAGCAGTGGCTGTTGATTCGGGAGGCCTTCGGCCTCCTGTCGCGATGCGGAGTCGGAGCGCCGAACCGAGCGCTCCTACAGCTGTTTTAGCTTAGGGCAGCGGCCGTATCGGGAGGCCTTCGGCCTCCAGTCGCGATGGGAACCAGCGCTCCTACAGCTTTCTTTTCTTCTGTTGCGGTTGATTCGGGAGGCCTGCGGCCTCCCTTGTTTTATTCGTCGGCGGCGAATTCGAGCAGTACGTCGCCTTGGCCGACGGTGTCGCCGCCCTGGAAGTGGAAGTTTTCCACGTGGCCGTCGGCGGGGGCGGTCATGGTGTGTTCCATCTTCATGGCTTCCATGACCATCAGCGGCATGCCTTTCTCGACGCGCTGGCCGGGTTCGACGAGCAGTGCCACCACGGTGCCGTGCATGGGCGCGGTGAGGGTCGATTCGGCTTCGTGGTGGCCATGGTCGATGGCGTCGATGCGGCGCCAGAACAGCCGGGTTTCGCCGCGCGGGTCGACCATGACGACGACGTTGCCGTCGCGGCGTGCCTGCAGGCGGCGGCGGTGGCCGTTGAGGGTCACGGCGACGGCGTCGCCGGCCAGCGGTTGCAGGCTGGCGGTGAGGGTCTCGCCGCGGATGGTCAGGGTCCAGAGTGCCTCGCCGCTGTGGCGGGTGCCGTCGACCACCACCACGGTGTCGGCGTCTTCGCTGTCCTGCACGTGCGCCGGGTCGCATAGGGCGATGCGGATGCTGTGCGGGGCGTTGAGGCGGAAGCCGTCGTGGCGGTCCCAGGGGGAGTCGCTTTCGCACTCGCGGGCGAGCTGGTTGAGGCCCACCAGGGCGGCGCCGGCGTACGCTTCGATGCTGTACTGCTTGGGGGCGAAGAGGGTGGCTTCGTTGCGCTCGATAAAGCGGGTATCGAGGTCGCAGGCCTTGAACGCCGGGTGGGTCGCCAGGCGCTGCAGGAAGGCGCGGTTGGTCACCACGCCCTGCACGTCCAGCGCGGCCAGGGCGCGGTTGAGGGTGGCGAGTGCCTGGTCGCGGTCGTCACCGTGGACGATCAGCTTGGCCAGCATCGGGTCGTAGTGCATGGACACGGCGTCGCCGGTCTCCACGCCGCTGTCCAGGCGCACGCGCGCAGGATCCAGGCCGGCGCCTTCCAGGTCCATGGCGAACTGGGTCAGCAGGCCGGTGGCGGGCAGGAAGTCCTGGTCCGGGTCTTCGGCGTAGAGCCGCGCCTCGAAGCTGTGGCCGGTGATGGTCAGCTCGTCCTGGGTGCAGGGCAGGGCTTCGCCCATGGCCACGCGCAGCTGCCACTCGACCAGGTCCTGGCCGGTGATCATCTCGGTGACGGGGTGCTCCACCTGCAGGCGGGTGTTCATCTCCATGAAGAAGAAGGAGCCGTCCGCATCCAGCAGGAACTCGACGGTGCCGGCGCCCACGTAGCCGATCTCCTTGGCTGCGCGCACGGCAGCGTCGCCCATCTCGCGGCGCAGTTCGGCGGTCATGCCGGGGGCGGGGGCTTCCTCGAGCACCTTCTGGTGGCGGCGCTGCACGGAGCAGTCGCGCTCGAACAGGTAGACGCCGTTGCCGTGGGAATCGCAGAACACCTGGACCTCGACGTGGCGCGGCTGGGTCAGGTACTTCTCGATCAGCATGCGGGTGTCGCCGAAGGCGGCCTGGGACTCGCGGCGGCAGCCGTCCAGCGCGGCCTGGAAGTCAGCGCCGGACTCGACCACGCGCATGCCCTTGCCGCCACCGCCGGCGCTGGCCTTGAGCAGCACCGGGTAGCCGATCTTGTCGGCCTCGGTCTTGAGCAGGGCGTCGTCCTGGTCGTTACCGTGGTAGCCCGGCACCAGCGGCACGCCGGCGTCAGCCATGCGCGCCTTGGCGGCGGACTTGTCGCCCATGGCGGCGATCGCCGAGGCGGGCGGGCCGACGAAGACGATGCCGGCCTGGTCCAGTGCTTCGACGAAGCCGCCGTTCTCGGAGAGGAAGCCGTAGCCGGGGTGGATGGCGCCGGCGCCGGTGCGCTTGGCGGCTTCGACCACGGCCTCGACCTTGAGGTAGCTGTCGCGGGCGGCGGCGGGGCCCAGGCGCACGGCCTCGTCGGCCTCGCGCACGTGGCGGGCGCTGGCGTCGGCGTCGGAATAGACGGCCACAGTGCGCAGGCCCATGGCGCGGGCGGTGCGCATGACGCGGCAGGCGATCTCGCCGCGGTTGGCCACCAGCAGGGTGTCGAACTGGCGGGTACGGGTGTGCGGTGTCTGGCTCATGAGCGTCGCTCCGTGTCGGCTGACGTCTTGGTTGAAGCGGCGGTGTCGTCGACCCAGGCGGGGCGGCGCTTCTCGAAGAAACTGGATAGGCCTTCCTGCCCCTCGGCACTGACGCGCAGCTCGCTGATCACGCCGCAGGTGTGCTCGCGGGTGGCCTTGCTGTCGGGCTCCCGGGCGACCTCGAAGAGCAGCGCCTTGGTGGCGCGCTGGGCCTGGGGCGAGCCGCCGAGCAGGGTCTCGATCATGGCCTCGACGGCCTCGTCCAGCTCATCGAGACCGACCACCTGATGGCTCAGGCCGAGCGCCAGGCTGGTGGCGGCATCGACCACTTCGGCGGAGAGCGCGAAGCGGCGCATCTGGCGCGGACCGATGGCACGCTGCACGTAGGGGCTGATCACCGCGGGCGAGAGGCCGATCTTGACCTCGGAGAGGCAGAACTTGGCCTTGTCGGAGGCGATGACGATGTCACAGCAGGCGGCCAGGCCCACGGCGCCGCCGAAGGCTGCGCCTTGCACGCGGCAGATCGTGGGGCAGGGCAGGGTGTCGAGGCGGTGCATCAGCTGCGAGAGCTTGCGCGAATCGGCCAGGTTGCCCTCGAAGTCGTACTCGACCATGCGCTTCATCCAGTTCAGGTCGGCCCCGGCGGAGAAGCTCTTGCCCTCGGAGCCCAGCACCACCAAGCGCACGTGGCCGTGGTGGGCGTCGTCGTGGAGGGTGTCGAGATGCGCGTTGAGCTCGGCGATCAGGCTGTCGTCGAAGGCGTTGTGCACCTCGGGACGGTTCAGCGTCAGCCGGGCGACGCCGCGCTCGTCGATCTGCAGTTCGGAATATGTCTGTGTCATAACGGCCTCACATCCGGAATACGCCGAACTTGGTTTCCTGCACTTCGGCATTCATGGCGGCGGCGAGCGACAGCCCCAGCACGTCGCGGGTCTGCAGCGGGTCGATCACGCCGTCGTCCCATAGCCGCGCGCTGGCGTAGTAGGGGTGGCCCTGGTGCTCGTACTGGTCGCGGGTGGGGGCCTTGAAGGCTTCCTCGTCCTCGGCGGACCATTCGCGGCCCTCGCGCTCGTGCTGGTCGCGCTTGACCTGGGCCAGCACGCCGGCGGCCTGTTCGCCGCCCATCACCGAGATGCGGGCATTGGGCCACATAAACAGCAGGTTGGGATCGTAGGCGCGGCCGCACATGCCGTAGTTGCCGGCGCCGAAGCTGCCGCCGATCAGCACGGTGAACTTGGGCACCTTGGCGCAGGCCACGGCGGTAACCAGCTTGGCGCCGTGCTTGGCGATGCCTTCGTGCTCGTACTTGGAGCCGACCATGAAGCCGGTGATGTTCTGCAGGAACACCAGCGGGATCTTGCGCTGGGCGCAGAGCTCGATGAAGTGCGCGCCCTTGACCGCGGATTCGGAGAACAGCACGCCGTTGTTGGCGACGATGCCCACCGGGTAGCCGTGGATATGAGCGAAGCCGGTCACCAGGGTGTCGCCGTAGTAGCGCTTGAACTCGTCGAAGTCGGAGTCGTCGACGATGCGGGCGATCACCTCGCGCACGTCGTAGGGCTTCTTGAGGTCGGTGCCGACGATGCCGTAGATTTCAGCGGGGTCGAGCCGCGGCGGCTTGGGCGCCTGCATCTTGAGCTGGCCGCGCTTCTGCCAGTTGAGTCGTGAGATGCAGCCGCGGGCGAGCTGCAGGGCGTGGGCGTCGTTCTCGGCGTAGTGGTCGGCCACGCCGCTCACCTTGCAGTGCACGTCGGCGCCGCCCAGGTCCTCGGCGCTGATGCTCTCGCCGGTGGCGGCCTTCACCAGCGGCGGGCCACCCAGGAAGATGGTGCCCTGCTGCTTGACGATGATCGACTCGTCGGCCATGGCCGGCACGTAGGCGCCGCCGGCGGTGCAGGAGCCCATCACCACGGCGATCTGCGGGATGCCTTCGGCGGAGAGGGTGGCCTGGTTATAGAAGATGCGGCCGAAGTGGTCGCGGTCGGGGAACACCTCGTCCTGGCTCGGCAGGTGGGCGCCGCCGGAGTCGACCAGGTAGATGCACGGCAGGCGGTGCTTGCGGGCGATCTCCTGGGCGCGGATGTGCTTCTTCACCGTCATCGGGAAGTAGGTGCCGCCCTTGACCGTGGCGTCGTTGGCGACGATCACGCACTCCACGCCAGAGACGCGGCCGATGCCGGTGACCACCCCGGCGGCGGGAATCGGGCTGTCATAGGTCTCGTGGGCCGCCAGCGCCGAGAACTCGAGGAAGGGCGAGCCTTCGTCGAGCAGGTTGTCGATGCGGTCGCGCACGAACAGCTTGCCGCGGGACTCGTGGCGGGTACGGGCCTTCTCGCCGCCGCCCTGGCTGATCGCCGCGGTCAGCTCGCGCAGTTTCATGACCTCGTGGCGCATCGACGCCTCGTTGGCCTGGAAGACATCGCTGCGTGGATTGATCTGGGTGTTCAGGATGCTCATGGAAAGATCCTTGCTGTTCGTCTTCGAAGCAGGGTAGTGCTTCGTGGGCGGTGCGTCTTTGATGGTTCTGTTGCCAAGGCGCCTTGCGGCGCCAGTCGCGATGCGGAGCAGCGCTCCAACAAGGCCGGCGCCCTCTGCACTGTAGGAGCAGCTTTAGCTCGCGACTGGAGGCTTAAAGCCTCCTGGCGGTGTTGCCCGATGTGGGTGATTACCGCCAACGTTGGTAGCCTCCGCCAAGGCGCCTGACGGCGCCAGTCGCGATGCGGAGCAGCGCTCCAACAAGGTCGGCTGCCTCTGCACTGTAGGAGCAGCTTTAGCTCGCGACTGGAGGCTGAAAGCCTCCCGGCGGTGTTGCCCGATGTGGGTGATTACCGCCAACGTTGGCAGCCTCCGCCAAGGCGCCTTGCGGCGCCAGTCGCGATGCGGAGCAGCGCTCCTACAGTGTCGTCGGTCGTCACGTATCACGAGATTCCGTGCCATCCGTCGTCGCTGCCACCCTTACCTAGATTCGTTGAAGATCTCGCGGCCGATCAGCATCCGACGGATCTCGCTGGTGCCGGCGCCGATTTCGTAGAGCTTGGCGTCGCGCAGCAGGCGTCCGGTCGGGTATTCGTTGATGTAGCCGTTACCGCCGAGCAGCTGGATCGAGTCCAGCGCCACCTGGGTGGCCTTCTCGGCGCAGTAGAGGATCACGCCGGCGGCGTCCTTCCTCGACGTCTGGCCGCGGTCGCAGCCGGCGGCCACGGCGTAGAGATAGGCGCGGCAGGCGTTCAGCGTGGTGTACATGTCGGCGATCTTGCCCTGCACCAGCTGGAATTCGCCGATGGCCTGGTCGAACTGCTTACGCTCGTGGATGTAGGGCACCACGATGTCCATGGCCGCCTGCATGATGCCGATGGGGCCGGCGGCGAGCACGGTGCGCTCGTAGTCCAGGCCGCTCATCAGTACCTTGACGCCGCGGTTCAGCTCGCCGAGCACGTTCTCGACGGGCACTTCGCAGTCCTGGAACACCAGCTCGCAGGTGTTGGAGCCACGCATGCCGAGCTTGTCGAGCTTCTGGGCGGTGGTGAAGCCGGGCATGTCCTTCTCGATGATGAAGGCGGTGATGCCCTTGGAGCCAGCGTCCGGGTCAGTCTTGGCGTAGACCACCAGCACATCGGCGTCGGGGCCGTTGGTGATCCACATCTTGTTGCCGTTGAGGACGAAGTGGTCGCCCTCCTTGCGCGCGCGCAGCTTCATGGAGACCACGTCGGAGCCGGCGCCCGGCTCTGACATGGCCAGTGCGCCGACATGCTCGCCGGTCATCAGCTTGGGCAGGTACTTGGCCTTCTGCTCGGCACTGGCATTGATCTTGAGCTGGTTGACGCAGAGGTTGGAGTGCGCGCCGTAGGAGAGACCCACCGAGGCACTGGCCCGGGAGATCTCTTCCATGGCGATGCAGTGCGCCAGGTAGCCCATGCCGGTGCCGCCGTCCTCTTCCGAGACGGTGATGCCCAGCAGCCCCATGTCGCCGAATTTCTGCCACAGGTCGTTGGGGAACTCGTTCTTCTCGTCGATCTCGGCGGCGCGCGGGGCGATCTCGTCGCGGGCGAAGGCGTTGACCTGATCGCGCAGCATGTTCAGTTCATCGTCGAGGCCGAAGTCGAGGGGCTTGTAGGGCGTGAGCATGGGCGGAACTCCCTTTTACTGTCGGTATGGCGGCTATCAGGTTGTGCGAGGTGAAGGGCACAGAGTCGCCTCGCATCTTGGAATGGCTACAAGACTAGGCCAGGTTGACGTTAACGTAAAGTGCAAGCGAGGCGGCTGCGACGAATGTCGAAGAAACCACGCTGTAATAAACGATCCCTGATAAACGACGAGGGAAGAAACGGCGTGGAAAGAATTGAGGTTGAGAGTGCAAGACTGGCAGAAGGGTGGGATTGGCGCCACCGACCCTGGGCCGGTGGCGCCTGGGCATGGTTCAGCCCAGCCACAGCGCCAGCTGGTGATAGAGGGGGATGCCGACGATCACGTTCAGCGGGAAGGTGAAGCCGAGCGCGGCCAACATGGCCAGGCCAATGTTGGCCTCGGGAATGGCGTTGCGCATGGCAGCCGGCGCGGCGATGTAGGAGGCGCTGGCGGCAAGCGCCGTCAGGATCAGCAGGGAGCCGCTGGGAAGCCCCAGTGCCAGGCCGACCGCCAGGCCGGCCAGTGACAGGACGAACGGCGCCACCAGGGCGAAGGTGAGCAGCCGCCAGTGGAACCAGGGGATGGGGCGCAGGGTTTCGGCCGCGGTCAGGCCCATCTGCAGCAGGAACAGCGCCAGCACCGCATGGAAGGCGCCGGTGAACAGCTCGGTGACGTTGGCGCCCTGCATGGGGCCATACATGGCACCGATCACCGCGCCGCCGGCCAGCAGGATCACCCCCCGGTTGGTCAGGGTCTCGTGCCAGATGCCCTGCAGCGCTTCGCCGGAGTCGCTGCCCTTGTAGCGGCGAAAGAGGGCGATGGCCACCATGATCGCCGGCAGTTCCATCATCACCAGGTAGAGCGTGACCTCGGCGCCGATGGGTAGGCCGCGGCCTTCGGCGAAGGCCAGGGCCACGGCGAAGGTGCCGGCGCTGACCGAGCCGTAGTGGGCGGCGATGCTGGCGCTATCGGCAGGCGAGAGGCGAACCAGGCGACGCAGCACCGGCATCAGGACAAGCGGGATCACCGCCCCCAGGGCGGCGACCGCGAGCAGTTCCGGCACCAGCGACCAGCGCAGGTTGCCGTAGAGCGCCATGCCGCCCTTGAGGCCGATGGTCAGCATCAGCAGCAGGCTCAAGGTGTCGTAGGCGGCCTTGGGGATGTTCAGGTCGGACTTGACGATACCGGCGAGCAGGCCGAGCAGAAAGAACATCACGACGATGTCTGGCATAGGTCTCTCTTCTTCTGGAGTCGCAGTGGCAGGGTAGTCGCGGATTGTGAGGAGTGCGTGATATTGATTCCAATTGAATATCCATCAATTTAGCATAGATAATTATCTATATGATCCGCCGTGGAGCCGTGTCATGAACGTGCGTCACCTGACGTTTCGTCTACTGCAGGTGTATGTGGCCGTGGTGCGCAGCGGCTCGGTCAGCGAGGCCGCTCGGCAGCTCCACCTGACCCAGCCGACCGTTTCGCAGCAGCTCAAGCGGCTGGGCGAGGCGGTGGGGGAGCCGCTGCTGGAGAGCCGTCGCGGCCGCCTGGTAACCACCGAGGCCGGCACCGAACTCTACCGCGCCAGCCGGGAAGTGCTCGACCGCTTCGACGACTTCGAGGATTACCTGGTTGCCCTGCGGGGCGGTGAAAGGGGGCGCTTCAGCATCGCCCTGGTCAATACGGCGCAGTACGTGTTGCCCCGTCTGTTGGGGCCTTACAGCCAGTCGTTTCCCGAGGTCGACGTGACGCTGCATATCGGCAACCGCCGCCAGATGCTGACTCGCTTCGAGCGTCAGGATGACGATCTCTATGTTTTCAGCCATCCACCCTCGCTGGCCCATGCCCTGGCTGGCCGCTTCCTGCGCAATCCGCTGGTGGTGATCGCCCCGCGGGGGCATGCCTTGGCCACCCGAGAGCGCGTTGCCATGAGCGAGCTGCTGGCGGAGCGTTTCCTGCTGCGCGAGCCGGGTTCTGCCACCCGCATGCTGTTCGAGAGCTGGCTGCAGGAGCAGGGGCTGTCACTTGGCGCGACCCTGCAGATGGCCAGTAACGAGGCGATTCGCGTGGGGGTGGCGTCGGGCATGGGGCTCGCGGTGCTCTCCGAGCATGTGTTGCCGCCGGAGCATCCCGACCTGGTGATCCTGCCGGTGGAAGGGTGGCCCATCGAGAGCCACTGGCAGTTTATCGTGCGCCGGGACCGGCGACTGCCCCACGCCGCGCTGGGCTTCCTGACGTTCGCCCAGGGCCACCTGGGCGAGTGCGTGGAGGCGCGCTTCATCTCCAACGAGCTGGGGGCGATGCTGGCGGGGTTGGGGTCAGGAACTTAAGGTGCGTCGGCGGCGTTGGGCTGACTGTTGGGAAAGAACAGCTGCTCGCCGTTGACCCGGAAGTCGGCGATCGCCTGCTGGCCAGCCTCGGAGAGCAGCCACTCATGCCACTGCGCGGCGAGGTCGTGCTTGAGGTGGGGATGGCGCTCGGGGGCGATTCGCACGCTGCCGTACTGGTTGAACAGCGCCTCGTCGCCCTCGAAGAGCAGCGTGAGATCCTGGCGATTCCTGAAGGCGACCCAGGTGGCGCGATCCGTGAAAACATAGGCATCCATGGCGGCGGCGGTATTGAGGGTGGCGCCCATGCCGCTGCCGAGTTCGCGGTACCAGGGGGATGCGGGGGCGATCCCTGCCGCCTTCCAGAGGCGCTGTTCGGCACGGTGGGTGCCGCTGTCGTCCCCGCGGGAGGTGAAGGGGGCTTCAGCCGCACCGATACGAGCGAAGGCCTCGTTGACGTCATCGGCTTCGGCAATGCCTGCCGGATCGCCGGCCGGGCCGACGAGCACGAAGTCGTTATACATGACGTCGGCGCGTTCGCTGCCATGGCCCTCGGCGACGAAGCGCGCCTCGCCTTCGGTGTCGTGCACCAGCAGGCTGTCGACATCGCCGCGGCGGGCGATCTCGAAGGCCTGGCCGGTGCCCACGGCCACGACGCGCACCTCGATGCCGGTGGCCTCGGTGAACGCGGGAATGATGGCGCCGAACAGGCCCGAGTTCTCGGTGGAGGTGGTAGAGGCCAGGGTGATATGGCCGATGCCCTGGGCGGTGGCGGGAAGCGACAGCCCCATCAGGGCGAGTGCGGCAAGGATGAGTCCGGCTTTGGGCATCCTGTCTTCCTCCTGGTGGTGGTCATCCGAGGTGGTCATCCGAGCTACCAGATCAGATCACCGTCGATGAAGGCGCGGGTGGTCGGTGAAGCCGGCGTGGTGAAGAAACGCTCGGCGTCGCTGTGTTCGATCAGCCGCCCTTCGTGGAGCAGCACGACGTCGTCTGCCAGCCGTTTCGCCTGGTTGAGGTCGTGGGTGGTCATCAGGATACGCGTGCCCCGGGCATGGAAGTCGACGACCGCCGCTTCCACGGCGCGCATCGAGGCCGGGTCCAGGGCGGCGGTGGGTTCGTCGAGGAACAGCACCTTTGGGTTGAGCAGCCAGGCCCGGGCCAGGGCCAGGCGTTGCTGCTCGCCGCCGGAGAGTACCCGCGCCGGGCGCCTTTCCAGGGGGCTCAGGCCGAAACGCGCAAGGGCTTCGCGGGCCAGTGGCTTGCGTGCCCGCCAAGGGGTGCCGCTGACGGCCAGGGCATAGGTGAGGTTGTCCAGGGCGGAGCGCTTGAGCAGCACGGGGCGCTGGAAGACCATCGCCTGGCGCGGTGGCTTGCCTTCCCAGTACACCTGTCCGGCGCTGGGGAGCAGCAGCCCGTGGGCCAGGCGCATCAGCAGGCTCTTGCCGGCCCCGTTGGGCCCCATCACCAGGGTGCGCCGGCAGCCGTCGAGGGAGAGGGTCAGCGGCTGGAGCAGCGTCTGGCCGCGGTGGACCACGCTCGCACCTTCGAAGCGCAGGGCAGGGATCGCAAGTTCGGGCAGCTGATGGGCCATTTGGGTCATCCCAGTCGCCTCCGGGCCGTTTCGCCCACCAGGTAGGCGGCACCGTTGATCAGCGTGACCAGGGCGAGCAGCACCAGGCCGAGGCCAAGGGCCAGCGGCAGGTTGCCCTTGCTGGTTTCCAGCACGATCGCCGTGGTCATGACCCGGGTGACGCCTTCGATATTCCCGCCCACGATCATCACCGCGCCCACCTCGGCACTGGCGCGACCGAAGCCGGCCAGTATCACCGTCATCAGCCCGAAGCGGGCGTCCCACAGCAGGGTGGGGATCCGGCGTAGGCGTGACAACCCGAGCGACTGCAGCTGTTCGCGATACTCGGCGTGCAGCTCCTCCACCTGCTGGCGGGTCAGGGCGGCGATGATCGGCAGGATCAGCAGGACCTGGGCGACCACCATGGCGCCGGGCGTGAACAGCAGGCCGAACTGCCCCAGCGGGCCGGCACGAGACAGCAGCAGGTAGACCGCCAGCCCAGCCACCACCGGCGGCAGCCCCATCAGGGCATTGAGTACCACCACGACCGCGCCGCGTCCCGGGAAGCGCCACAGCGCCAGGGCAGCGCCCAAGGGCAGCCCGATCACCGCACCCACCGCTACGGCGGCAAGTGACACCTGAAGCGACAGGGCCAGGATGCCGACCAGCGTCGGGTCCAGGCCCAGGATCAGGTTGAGGGCGGCCTGGAAGGCGTTGTCGAATTCCGGCATGCGGGTCTCCGGGCGAGGGTGGCGAAGCCCCATGGTATGCCAAGGAAGCCATGACGACACCCGCGAAACGACACACACATGCCCGTTCGGGTCGCGTTATCTCCTGGACTGGGGCGCCGGAACATCGTGAGGATCAGAATTATCGATCAGGGGCTTCCTCGGGCTTGGCGAACGGACGGAATGAATCCTGGAACACCGCATTCAGGTCGAAGGAGGAGCACTTGCCGATGGAGTCGAAGTGCTGTTCGAGCCAGAGGTCCGCCCAGGCACGGCCCTGGTGGTGGAGCCGGGAAACGAAGTCCCATTCGGCGTTGAGCTTGCTCGAGGCGCTGAGCTTCTCGACTTCCTGCTCGGCATGGATCAGGTGCAGGCGCATGGAGCGGTACCGTTCAAGCTCCACATCCGCCGAGTCGATCAGCTGCTGCAGCAGCTGGATGCTGCGCAGCTCCTTGATCAGGCTGGTGTTGAAGGTGATCTCGTTGATGCGGTTGATGATGTCCCGGGCGCTGTCGGGCAGCTGATGGCGAACCAGCGGGTTGACCTGGACTACCACCAGGTCGCGACAGCCCTGGTCGTCGACCAGCGGAAACAGGGCGGGGTTGCCGCTGTAGCCGCCGTCCCAGTAGGCCTCGCCGTCGATCTCCACGGCGGGAAACATGAAGGGCAGGCAGGCCGAGGCCATGACGGTATCCACGCTCAGATGAGGCTGGCGGAAGACCGTGGCGCGCCCGGTGCGTACATTGGTGGCAGTGACGAACACCTTCGCCTTGCGGCAGGCGTTTACCCGTTCGAAGTCCACCAGTTCGCTGACCAGGTCACGCAGGGGGTTGATGGCCAGGGGGTTGAGCTTCGCGGGCGCGACCAGCTGGGTGAGGCTCTCGAAGAACAGGTAGCTCGGCGAGTTGTCGAGACCATCGTTGCCCATCAGCCGATCCCAGGGGGTGCGCTGAATCGGTGAGAAGCGAGCCGCATCGCTGACCCCCTTCCAGAAGGTATAGAGCGCTTTCCGCGCTCCCTCGCGCCCACCCTTGTGCAGTCCATCGGCCAGCACCACCGCATTCATGGCACCGGCACTGGTGCCGCTGACCCCGTCGATCTCCAGCCGATCCTCTTCCAGCAGGCGGTCGAGCACGCCCCAGGTCAAGGCGCCGTGGGAGCCGCCGCCCTGCAGTGCCAGATCGATGCGCTTCTTGTCGTCCTTCGCCATGCTGTCTCCTTGAGCCCTGAATCCAGAAGCCTGAATGCTGCGTTGCAGTCTAGGCTTCCTGATCGCCGCTGTCTGCCCCTGGGGACAGGGTCATCGATGCTCTAACGGGGCATGGACCAGTGAGGACGAAAGCGTGGCGGGAGCAGAGTCTTTGCTCCGCTCCCGCCTGAAGCCGGCCATTAGTGTCCGGCGCCGATGGGCAGGTCGGGACAGCTCTGCTCGGGCTCGCGGGGCAGCGTCAGCCCCTGGCCGTTCTCGCCTTCGGGGGCGTTGAGGAAGGTGGCTACCACCACGGCGACCTCGTCCTCGCTGGGGTTGAAGGAGCTGTGGATGTTGTCGAAGCCGGGGTCGATGAACAGCTCGCCGGCCCGGTAGGGGCGCTCGACGCAGTCGTCGGCATAGACGTAGACCAGCTCGCCCTGGCGAATGGTGGCGATCACGGGGCCGGGATGGCTGTGCCAGGGGAAGGCGGCCCCCGGCTGGACGGTGATCTCGGCCATGGCCACCCGTCCGGGTTCGGGTACCTCCAGGACCTGGCGGTCGCGGCCCTCGGTGGCGAGGGTGATCTGGATACTCACCTCGTCGATGATCGCGCTGCGCTGGGTCAGCTCCTGCACGGCGATGGGCGGCGGGTCGTCGCCGGCGGCCAGCGGCGGGACGGCCAGTGCCAGGGCGCCGACGGTCAGCGCGGCGAGGGGCAGGGTCAGGGGAGGGAGGGCGTGGCGTTTCATGGCGGTTCTCCTTCGTCTCGTCGGACGTGGCGATCACGCCGGATCGGCCGGCGGGATGTTGTGGTTGTGGCGGAACAGGTTGTGGGGGTCGTACCGCGCCTTGATGCGGGCCAGGCGGGAGTAGTTCTCGCCATAGGTGGCACGGACCCGGTCGTGGCCCTCGTCCATCATGAAGTTCACGTAGGCGCCGCCGGCCGAGCTCGGGTGCAGTGCCTCCCAGTAGCGCACCGCCCAGTCGCGGATGCGGTCGGCATTGGCCGGGTCGGGATCGACGCCCACCATCACCGCGTTCCAGGTGGCGTTCCGGAAGCGGAAGGCGGTCTCGTCGCTACCCACCCGGTGCGCGGCCCCGTCGATGGGGTAGAGGTGCATGGTGGAGAGCGGAGTGGGCACCTCGGCGAAGCGCTCATGGACGGCGATCGCCTCGTCGGTGATCTCGGTGAAGAAGTCGCCTCGCCAGTAGGAGTGCAGCCCCGGCGGATAGAGCGGATCGAAGACCGACTGCAGGGCCGGGAAGGGCACCTCGTGGATGCCGTCCAGCAGTGGCTTGCCGAAGGCCCGTACCGGGGCCAGGGTGCCCTCGGCCGCCTCGGGGTCGCCGCCGTAGACCCAGACGATGCCGCAGATGTGTCGGCCGTGCAGGCCCTCCGGGAAGGGCGGCGCCGGCGGGACGGTACCGACCATGAAGAAGCCGTTGAGCGTCTCCGGTGCCGCGGGCATGAACTCCCGGAACCAGCGCAGCACCTCGCCGGTGTCGGCCAGGTCGTAGAGGACCGGGCCCGCCATGACGTTGCGCACCGGATGGCAGCGAAAACGGAAGGCGGTGACCACCCCGAAGTTGCCGCCGCCGCCGCGCAGGGCCCAGTAGAGGTCCGGGTGCGACTCGGCGCTGGCGGTGACGAAGCTGCCGTCGGCCAACACCACGTCCGCGGCCAGCAGGTTGTCGATGGTCAGGCCGTACTGGCGGGTGAGGTATCCGCTGCCGCCACCCAGGCTGAGGCCGCCGACGCCGCTGGTGGAGATGATGCCGAAGGGGGTGGCGAGCCCGAAGGGGTGGGTCGCGTGATCGACGTCGCCCAGGGTGCAGCCGCCCTCCACCAGGACGCTGCCCTCGGTGGGCTCGACCCGCACGCCGCGCATGGCCGAGAGATCGATCACCAGGCCGCCGTCGCAGATGGCCTGGCCGCTGGCGCTGTGGCCGCCGCCGCGCACGGCGAGCGGCAGGCCGTGCTCGCTCGCCGTGCGCACCGCCGCCATCACGTCGGCGACGTCGACACAGCGGGCGATGGCGCCGGGCTGGCGGTCGATCATGCCGTTCCACACGGCGCGTGCCGCGTCGTAGCCCTCCTGCCCGGGGCGCAGCAGCCTGCCGCGCATCGCGCCCTGCAGGGCCTCGAGGGCGGCCTGGGGCGGTTCAAGGTGGTTGTCCATGGGAGTGCCTCCTGATCTCGGTGTGTGACACCCCGAGCATGGACCGCCCGGCGTTTGCCAGGCGTTCGGCAAGCGTTCGCGAAGGAGAGACGCCAGCGGCGGCGGGCGCCGGGCGGTGCCCGGGAGCCCCGCCGGACGCCCTCATGCTGGTGTGATGTTCGAGTTGAAGCGAAACAGGTTCTGCGGATCGCAGGATGCTTTTAGTGCCTGCAACCTTGCGTACTTCTGTCCGAAGGTGGCCCTGGTCTCCTCATCCTGGTTCTCGAGGAAGCCCGGGTAGTTGAGGTAGAGGCCGTCGCCGTACCCGAAACGTGCGAAGTCGTCCACCGCGTTGCGGGACCAGGCAATGTTGCTTTCGTCATCGGCCCGATCGCTCCAGATCGACTCGGCCGCGAGCATGTACTCGGCGCCACGGCCGCCGTAGGCCGTGGCGTTCTCGTCGACCCGTCGAATCGCGCCGCCCAGATGCCAGATCACCAGCGCCGTCAGCGGTGAGGGGCGACGCTCGGCGTAGTCGACGAGCATGTCGATGCCGGCGTCGCCGAGTGCGGCCGCTGTCAGCGGGCGGCCCTTCCAGTAGTAAAGCCCGCCGGCCGGGAAGTTCGCATCCAGCAGCGATTGAATGTCCACCCAGCGCATCGTGCCGCTCAGGTCGAAAAGCGGCGCCGCAACCTGGCGGAGGGGGGCCATCGCTGCCTCGCCTGCCTCGGGGGCTCCAAGGGACACCCCGAGGAAGGCGATGGCGGGCTTGCCGCGGGCGTCGGGGACGGGGAAGGCCGGGTCGTCCGGCACCGTGATCGAGGTGACGAGCGTAGAGACCTCATCGGGGGCGTGCTGCGTGAAGTCGCGGTACGCCTCGTAACACTTCCGGCGGTCGTCGGCCGGATAGCCCACGAAGGTGAAGGCGACCTCGGGACCCACCGGATGGAGCCTGAACTCGAAGGTGGTCACCACGCCGAAGTTGCCGCCACCGCCGCGCAAGCCCCAGAGCAGCTCCGGATTATGGGTCTCGCTGGTGTAGACCACCTCGCCGTTGCCGGTGACGACCTCGGCACCGATCAGGTTGTCGCAGGTGAGGCCGTGCTTGCGTCGCAGCCAGCCGAGCCCGCCGCTGAGGCAGAGCCCCGCGATACCGGTCTTCGATACCAGGCCGGTCGGGGTGGCCAGTCCATGGACCTGGGTCTCCCGATCGACATCCTGCAGCAGGGCCCCGCCCTGGACGCGGGCAACGCGCGCGTTCGCGTCCACGATGACCGTGCGCATGAGCGACAGGTCGATCATCAGGCTATTGTCCCCGACCGCCGTGCCAGCGACGTTGTGGCCGCCACCGCGGACCGAGATCGGCAGGTCCTGCTTGCGGGCGAAGGCCACCGCCGCGACCACGTCCGCCGTTCCGCGACAGCGCGCGATAAGCGCCGGCCGGCGATCGATCATGCCGTTCCAGACCTGGCGTACCTCATCGAAGGCCGGGTCATCGGGACCCAGGAGGTTGCCTCCAAGGGTCATTTTCAGGGCTTCGGTGCTTGCATCAGTGATCATCGTTCTCTCCCCCATGATGTCGCAATCCGTCTTTCTCGTGTCGATCGGTCGAATCCGACAGACTGCTGGCAGTTTGCTCGCGAGCGGGCTTGCGGCGCAGAGCGGGGGGCGCCAAATTTAGGTTAGATTCCCGTCAAGCAGGGGGAGCCATGCATGATGTGACGGTCGTTCTGGTCGAGGGGGGAATGCCGTCCACGGCGGTCGCGCCATTGGAGATCTTCGGGACGGCGGGCGTGCTGTGGAATTTCATGTGCGAGCGGCGCGCCGAGCCGCGGTTTCGGGTGCGCACGGTGTCCAAGGATGGCCGGCCCGTGCGTACGGGCGTCTCCCTGCTCCTGCAGCCGGATTGCGGAATCGAGGCGATCGAGTCCACGGATCTGATCCTGGTCGCTGCGGTGGGTGCCGACCTGGAGGCGGCTTTTCCCCTTCATGCCGCCCTCTATCCATGGCTGCGGGAGTGGCATGAGCGCGGTGCCACCATCGCCGGTGTCTGTGCCGGCGTGGCGTTGCTGGCGGAGGCCGGGATACTCGATGACCGGCCGGCCACCACCCACTGGGCGGTCGTCGATGCCTGTCGCCGGCGCTATCCCCGTGTCCACTGGCAGCCCGAGCGCGTCATCACCGAGTCCGGCAATGTACTCTGCAGCGGCGGCGTCTACGCGGCGGTGGACCTGAGTCTGTACCTGATCGAGAAGCTCTGCGGTCACAAGCTGGCCATGGAGACGGCACGGGCGCTGGTGCTGGAGACTCCGCGTACCTGGCAGATCGGCTACGGGGCCGAGCCACCGGAGTATGCCCACGAGGACCAGCGCATCCAGAAAGCGCAGGAGTGGCTGTTCCGTCATTTCACCGATATCGCCTCGATGGAGCAGTTGGCCCGGAATGTCGGCATGAGCGAGCGTACCTTCGAGAGGCGATTCAAGCGCGCGACCGGCGAGACCCCCAGGCATTATCTGCACCGGGTGCGCGTCAATGCGGCGCGGCACCTGCTGGAGAATGAGCAGCAATCGGTACAGGAGGTGAGCAGTGCGGTGGGATATGACGACGTGAGTCACTTCCGTCGCCTGTTCAAGCGTCACACGGGCATGACCCCGCAGGCATATCGGGAGAACTTCGGCGCCTTCGTCTCCGGCAACGTCGCCCGGGTCGGGCGTACGCCGCATCACTAGCGAGGACCCCGGGGCGTTGCAGGTGTAGGCGACGCCCTGGGCCACCAGGGGCGTGGCGCCCTCGGCCAGGGCGTCTGGATCGGCCATGATCCGGCGGAGGGCTCAGCCGGGGAGCCGGCCGAGCAGGGCGTCGGCGGCGGCCAGCTCCTGGGGGTTGCAGCCGCCGGCCTGGGCCCGCAGGGCGGCGAGCCGGTCGAGGGGAGCGCCGGGGTGTCCGTCGGCGGGGTGGCGACGTGCCAGGTCGAGGGCGGCACGCAGCTGCAGGGCCAGGGCGCCCTGCTCGGCGGCCGTGGCCAGGGCCCGTTCGAGGCAGGCGTCGGCCGCCTCTTCCGGGCCGAGGGCCGCCGCCAGCCGCCACAGCTCCGGCAGCCACCAGCGGTCGCCCTGGTCCTCGGCCCAGGTCCGTGCCTCGGCCAGGACCCGGCGGGCCTCTTCGAGGCGCCCGGTCTCGGCGAGCACCTCGGCCAGCAGGGCCAGCCAGAACGGCATGCGTGCGCCGGCATGCTGCTGGCGCAGCCGCTCGATGCCCTGGCGAATGAGGGCCTCGCCCGCCGCTCCGCCGGTCAGGCGACCGGCCAGGATCCGGCCCCACTCGCCATAGTAGGCGAAGCCGTAGCCCGAACTCAGGCGCCGCACTCTGGCGGCGTGTTCGTCGGTGCCCTCGGGGTCACCCAGCAGGTGGTGGGTGATCGCTGCATAGCCGTGGGCGATGGTCACCTCGAAGGGATGGCCGGAGGCCTCGGCCAGGTCCAGGGCGGCGGCGGCACTCGCCGCCGAGGGCTCGGCCTGGCCCAGCAACCACTGGACATGGGCCCGGGCACCGCGCAGCAGCACGCCGGCGCGAAAGCCGAACAGGGAGCGATCCTCCGCCTCCTGCCCGAGGCGGTCGAGACAGGCCAGCGCTTCGCGGTGCCGACCGAGGGCGAACAGCGGCAGCGACAGGGCCTGGGCATGCCAGCCGGGCTGGGTCTGGAGCAATACCCGTTGCTGTGCCAGGGCGACGGCATCCTGCATGCGCCCCCGGACGAAGCGGTGCCAGCCCAGGGCGGCCTGGCCACGCGCGGCCTCCGCCGTCTCGCCGAGCCGCTCGCAGAGCGCCACGCTGCGCTCGATCGCCACGCCGACCCGTGGTGCCGCATAGCCGTGCAGGGCGGCCAGCGACGGTACCTGGGCCTCGCACAGCGCCAGCTCCCACCGATCGCGGGTCAGGTCCGCCGGTTGGCTGGCCAGCAGCTGTAGCGCCCGGTCGTAGTGGCCGATGGCGTCGTCCAGGGCGAACACCGCCGTGGCGGCCTCGGCGGCCCGGGCGTGGTAGTGGATCGCCCGATCGGGCAGGCCCCCGGCCTCGAACTGCTCGGCGATCAGCGCCGCCACGGCGGGCCGCTTATCGGTCTGGCCGCACTCCAGGGCGAGGGCCAGGCGGCGGTGAAGCAGGCGGCGGTGCGGCGGGGTGAGCCGGCGATAGGCGGCATCGCGGAGCAGGTCGTGGGCGATGTCGTAGGTGGAGGGCGAGTGCTCGCGCAGCAGCCGCCGCTGCCAGAGCTCGTCCAGGGCGCCCTGCAGGCTGGCCTCGTCCAGCTCGCTGGCGGCGGCCAGCAGCTCCAGGGAGAGATCCCGTCCCAGGGCGGCGGCCAACCCGAGCAGTTCCTCCGCCGCGGGCCCCAGCCGGGCGAGCCGCTGGTCGAGGATCGCCTCGATCCGCGACGGGTAGGTTTCCCCTTCCCGCAGCGATTCGACGACGAACAGCGGGAAGCCGCCGGTCCGGGCGTGCAGCCGGTGGGCGGCCGCGGCGTCGAGCGGGGTCTCGTGCAGGGCGGCGGCGAGATCGCTGGTCTGGGCGGCCGTCAGGGGCGCAAGCTCGAGCCGCTGTAGCACGCCCTGGGCCTGCAGCCGTCGACAGCAGGCGACCAGCTCGTGGTTGTCGTCAAGCTCCTCGCTGCGCAGGGTGGCGACCAGCAGCAGGGGAGCGGTGGGCTCAAGCTGCAGCAGGACCTCGAGCCAGGCCAGGGTTTCCCGGTCGCACCACTGCAGGTCGTCGAGCACCAGCAGGCCGGGGCGCCCGAGGGCCAGGATGGCCCGCGCCAGGCCCTCGAAGAACTGGCGGCGCTGCCAGGCATCGGCCATGGGTGCCGGTGGGGCGGTCGGGGCGCTGGCCAGTTCGGGGACCAGCCGGCCAACCTCGCGGCGCCAGGTCGTCATCAGCCGCTCGAGGCTGGGTCGCAGCGCCGCGCTGCGCAGCCATTCGGCCACCGGCGCCAGCGCCAGGCGGACCTGGGAGGGAAAGCAGCGCGCCAGGAGCACCGGGTCTCCCTGCCGTCTCAGGGTCTGGGTGAGTTCCGCCGCCAGCCGCGACTTGCCGACCCCGGCCTCCCCGGCGATGACGATCAGCCGCGGCCCCTGGGCGACCCTGGCCCAGGCGGCTTCGAGGGCGGCCAGCTCGGCGTCGCGACCGATGAGCGGGGGCGCCAGAGCCGTTGCGTCGACCGAGGGGGCTGCGTCGGGGGTGGTGTCGGGGGTGGACAGTTCGGCACAGAGGGCCCGAGTGGCGGCGGAGGGCTCGACCCCCAGGGTGCGCGCCAGGACCTCGGCACAGCGCTGGCCGCTGCGCAGCGCCATGGCCCGGTCGCCGGCACGGGCCTGTAGCCGCATCAGGGTCCGATAGCCGGACTCCTCCAGGGGTTCGAGCTCCACTCGTCGGCGGGCGTGCTCGATCGCCGCCGGCAGTCGATCTTGTTCGGCCAGGGTGGTGGCGAGGCGGTCGAGCAGGGCGACGCAGCGGTGGTGCAGCCGCTCCCGCGCCTCGAGGACCCAGTCGTCGTAGTGATCCGGGAGCAGGTCGCCACCATAGGCGCCCAGCGCCCGCTGGGCGGCGGCCAGGAAGGTGTCGGCGTCCTCGGTGGCCTCGGCCTCATCCGCGGCTCGCCGGAAGGCGAGCAGGTCGAGATGGCAGGGCGCCGCCTCGGACCAGCACAGGCTGTTGGCATCCGTGGTGAGGCAGAGGTCTGCATCGGGCAGGGCGCTACGCAGCTGATGCAGTTCGCGGCGCAGGTTGGTCCGGGCCTGGGCTTCGGTGGAGTCGGGCCAGAATAGCGCCGCCAGGTGCTGGCGGCGTTGCGGCGTGCCGGCATGCAGCGCCAGATAGGCCAGCAGGCCCAGGGCCTTCGACGAGTGCAGGGCCTCGACCGGCGCCCCTGCGGCCAGGACCCGCTGCTCGCCCAGCAAGCGGATTTCCAGCATGACGCGCCCCCGTCGCCGATGTACCGGTCCCGGCGGGCTCGCCGGGCCGGATGAGGTGCCCTCGACCAGCAGTATAGTGGCCAGCAAATCTCTCGCGACGATCGGTCAACTCCGACAGGCTCCTGGGCAGATACCAGCACTCAGCTCGGCAGGGTAACTCTTCTGGTGCTTCTAGCCAGCCAGCCTGCCATGTGGTGGCTGAGTTCGCGGGCATCGTCGTCGGCGCCGTGGATGGCGCCCGACTTGCGTCGACGCATGAAGGGCAGGCCCATGGCGTAGAGGCCTGGCGCCACCACGCCACCGTCGTGCCGCAGGCGCCCGCGGGCGTCGAATACCGGCATGTCGAGCCAGCTGAAGTCGGGTCGAAACCCGGTGGCCCACAGCACCGTGCGGATCTCGCCGCCGGCCAGGTCGAGCCCGAGGCAGGGCCGCTGCGGTACCCGCGTGGAAGGCAGGTGCTCCGGGGCGGGCAGGGCATCGTGCCAGCCGTGGGCAAGGGCCCAGGCATTCAGGTTGTCCAGCAGCCGGGCGAGCTTGAGGTCTGCCGCCGCGGCGTGCATGGCAAGCGAACCCGAGAACTGCAGCCGGGTGCCGGCGATGCCTGCCAGGCGCCCCACCAGGCGTACGCCGCGCTGGCTCAGGGCGTTGAGGTCCAGGTCGCGGGGTTCGGCGCTGCCCAGCAGTTGCGGAGAGGGCTGGCGTCGGGCGCGGGCCAGGTCCTCCACTTCGTCGAAGCGCTGGTCGAGCATCCCGGCGTGCTCCAGCCACCACTGGATGTCGCGGCCACGGTAGCGCCGGGGCAGGCGCAGGTGCTGCCCCACGGCAAGCGTCACGGCACGGCCGCTGCGCTGGAGCTCGTCGGCCAGCTGCACGCCGGTGGCCGAGGCGCCCACCACCAGCACGCCGCCCGGCGGCAACTGCTCCGGGCGACGATACCCATGGGGCGTCAGGCTTTCCACCCAGGGTGGCAGCGCCGCGGCCATGGCGGGCACGACGGGAAGCTGGCAGGCGCCGGTGGCGATCACCACCGTCCGGCAGCGCCAGTCGCCCCGGTTCGTCACCACCCGGTAGCCGCCCTCCGCCGGCCGTACGCAGATCACCTCGTTGCCGGTATGCACCGGGGCCGCAAGGCCCCGGGCATAGCCATCGAGCAAGGCGATCAGCTCCGTCATGCTCATGAAGCCTTCCGGCTCCGGTCCGCCGTAGGCCTGCCCGGGCAGCCGACACTGCCAGTTGGGGGTGAGCAGGCGAAGCGAGTCCCAGCGTTCGCTGCGCCAGGCGTTGGCCACCTCGCCGCGCTCCAGGATCACGTGGTCGATGCCGCGCCGCGCCAGGTGGTGGCTCATGGCGAGCCCGGCGTGTCCCGCGCCGATGACCACGGTGGTCACGGCGCGGGCCTGGCGGTGCAGCGGGCGTGAGTGCCCCGCGGTCATTTCACCTTGACCTGCACGTGAGTGGGGTTGGTGAGCAGGTCGTAGACCGCCGAGCGCTTCTGGGACTGGGCCACCAGCGCCTCGATGTCGGCGCGGCTGGCGTCGGCATCGATCTCGAAGGCCACCCGGATGTCGTCGAAGCCGTTGCGGACTTCGGGGTCCATGCCGAGGATGCCCTGGATATCCATGTCGCCTTCCACCGTGGCCTTGACCGAACGCAGCTGGATGCCGCGATGCTGGGCCACGGCGGCGACACCGGCGGTGAGACAGGCGGCCAGTCCCACCAGCACGTATTCCACCGGGGTGGGACCATGGTCCTCGGCGGCGAACACCTCGGGGTGGTCCGCATTGTAGGTGAAGCGGGAGCGGTGCCGCTGTGCTTCGCCGAGGCCATGGAAATCCTCGACGGCAATACGGGTATGGGTGCCGCGGACCCACTCGCTGTGGGCACGCCAGGTAAAGCGGGCGGCCTGGGGGGCCTGGGACAGCGCTTCGCGGGCGCCCAGCAGGGCTGCGACGTTGACGCCATTGTCGATCTGTTGGGTGGCGGTGTGCATGTGACTCTCCTCGTGTTGTTGTGTCTCGTCATGGGTTGACCACCAGCGGTCAACTGCGAGATTGGGTGGGCGCTGTGTGAGCCAGCGTGGGAGAGGGCGTGGTTTTTCAGGGTTGCGGCGTGGAATCCGCCGCTGGTGTGACGCGCTGGAAGGCCCAGGTGCGCGTCACCGGCATGCCGGCCTGACGCTGGGCCAGGCGTACCGATTCGGCATCCGGGGCGTGGTAGAGGCAGCACATGCGCTGCCGGTCGAGGGAGAAGAAAGTGCGCAGGAAGCGCACCTGATGATTGTGCAGGCACGCTGCCCCGGCATCTTCCAGGGCCTGGATCGCCTCGAGGGTCACCGGGGCGGCGAAGTGGCGCTCCACCATGACGCTGGCGTTGGCCAGGTCCGCGGCTTTCAGGCCGGGGGCATCGTATACCCGGCCGCCCCACAGCGAGCTGTCGTCGGCCCCGGCCTGGCGCAGGCCGATGCGTGCCGATTCCGTGTCGGGCGCCACGAAATGGCAGACCAGACGGCGTCCGTCCCGTGCCAGGAGGCTCTCCTGCCAGTGGATTCGATGCAGGTCGAAACAGGGCTGGGCGGCAAGTGTCAGTGAACGCACCAGCTGCGACCCAAGCGGTCGATCGAAGTCGCGCTCCAGGAAGACGTCGATCATGCCTCGTCCTCTGCTTCGGGCTGGGCCAGCAGCGCCTGCCAGCGCCGCCGGGCCCAACCGGCGACAGGTTCCTGCGCCAGGGCTTCGGCGGCCTGGGCATGGTGGCGCCAGCCAGTCTCGTCAGCGAGGCGCCGGCCGCATTCGGCCAGCAGGGCGTGGGCCAGCAGCTGTTCGCTGCGACGCTCCAGCACCCGTGCATGCTCCAGGGCTTCGCTGGCGCGTTGCCTGGCGCATTCGGCCCGCGTTCGAGCGAGGTCGAGCCGTGCCGCCTGCAGCAGCAGTACGGACAGGCGGTGGCGGGCATCGGCGTGGCGCAGGGTGACGAGCGCCACGCCGAAGGGATCGGGGTCGTCCTCCAGGGCATAGTGGCACAGGGCCTCGGCGGCGGCGGCATAGGGCGCCTCGCTGCCGTCGCGCAGGCGCTTGCCGAGTTCCCGCAGTTGGGCACAGCGCTCCCGGGCCTGGGCGTAGTCGTCCCGCTCGAAGTCCATCAGCAGCAGTGTCTCCAGGGCCTGGAACTCGCCCAGCTTGTCGCCCATGGCCTTGCACAGGGTGCGGGCCTCCTTGAAGTGGCTCTCAGCTCTGTCGAAGCGATCCTCGTGGAGGCTGAGCAGGCCCTGGGCCAGGGGAATGGCGGGGTGCCCGATGCGCTGCTGGATGGCCAGTTCGCGTGCCTCGGCGAGCAGTTCGGCCGCCTGGTGCAGGTCGCGTTCCAGCATCGCCAGGCAGCGGGCGGTTTCGGCCATGGCGATGATCTGCTCGCGGCCTCCGGCGCAGCGGGTCGCGCGTTCCGCCTGCAGTGCCTGCTCATGGGCATCGCTCCACTGGCCGTGGGCCCAGCGGATATGGCTGGCCAGCTGATAGCCGAGCCGGGCGTGGGCGAGGGCGCCGTGCTCCAGGGCCTGCTCGGCAAGTGCCACCACGTCGCCGGCGCCGGCCTCCCAATCCGCCAGGGGGGCGGCGCTATAGAGGATGTCGTGAAGCTCCAGGGCCAGGCAGATGCGCCGAGTCCCGGTCATGTCCTCGGTCAGCGCCAGGCCTTGCTGGGCGAAGCGCTGGGCTTCCTGGTTGGCGAAGATGCGCAGGCAGAAGCGCCCGGCTTCGACCATTGCCCGGGCGGCCAGCTCCAGGTCGCCGCTGGCATGGGCGTGGTGTGCCAGGCTGGTGGCCTGGGGCATGTCGCTGAGCGGCCTTTCGGCCAACCATTCGGCGATGCGCCGATGCATGGCCTGGCGCCGCGCCGGGGTAATCGCATGGTAGAGCTCGGTGGCCAGTTCACCCTGCGTGAAGCGCAGCCCTTCGGCGCTGATGGAGAGCCACTGGTGCCGTTCGGCCACCTCCAGCGCCATGCCGATACGGTTGGTGTCGAGCCCCGAGACCTGGCCCAAGGTGGCGGGGTCGGGATCGGGGGCCAGCAGCGCCGCCCAGCGCATCACCTCCAGGGTATCGCCTTCCAGGGCATCGCTTTTCAGGGCATCGCTTGTCAGGGCGGAGGGGCTGTCAACGGCAGGGGGGTGAGGCGGTATCGCCGTGCCGGCATTCGCTGCCAGTGGGCCTGGCGCAAGCCTGGGCTCCCGCCAGGCGCGCAGCAGCTGGCCGTTGAGCGGCAGGCCCGCCTCGCGGATCAATCGCACACCCAACTGCAGCTGCTGTTCGGCTTCCCGCGGCCGGTGCAGGGCCAGCAACAGGCGCACCAGCTGTGCCCGTGCCGCTTCACTGAAGGGGGCGAGACGCACCCAGGCGTGAGCGTGGGGCAGTGCGCGCTCGGGGTTGTTGGAGAGACGCTCGACCAGGGCCGTCAGGAGGGCCGTCTGGGCGCGTATGGCGGCTTCCCGCTCGGCCAGGCACCAGCCATGGAAGTCGGGAAAGCGGTCCAGCTCCAGGCCTTCCAGGAAGGGGCCGCGGTAGCGGCAGGCGGCGTGCTCGAGCGCTTCGATGTCGTCCGTTGCCAAGCGAGCGGCATGCAGGCCAGCCACATCGATGTCGATGTCCGTAGTATCCAGGCTCACGCCGAGCCGGTCGGCCCTGAGTCGAGGCCGGCCTGGGGTATCCACCAGGCGGCGGAGCTTCGACAGGCTCCAGCGCAGCGAGCCCCGCGGGTCGTCGGGCAGCTCCCACAGCAGGTCGCAGAGGTGTTCACGGCTCAAGGGGCGGGAGTGTCGGGCCAGGTAGGCGAGCAGGGCACGGGTTTTCCGGGAGGGAGGCAGCGCCAATACCTGCCCCTCCCGAATCACTTCGAGATCGCCGAGCAGGTTGAGGGTCAGCGCGTTCATGTCAGGACCCGATGGGGTAACGATAGCAGTATAGTCCGCGTTCTCGACGGGCTGGCTGCCCTTTTTCACACCCTTGGCAGGAAAAACCACGCTGGCTACCACGCCGGCTTCCTCGGCACGGGTCAACCCTGTGGGCATAGCCAACCGAGGAGACTCACCATGCCCCGCTACGCCAGCATACTGGAAACCATAGGACGCACCCCGCTTGTGCGATTGGCCCGTCTCGCGCCGCCGGACGTCAACGTGCATGTGAAGGTGGAGGCCTTCAACCCCATGGGGTCGGTCAAGGACCGCATGGCCTTGGCGGTGATCGAGGCCGCCGAGCGCAGCGGCGCCTTGCGCCCGGGCCAGACGGTGATCGAGGCCACCAGCGGCAATACCGGCATCGGCCTGGCCATGGTGTGCGCACGCAAGGGCTACCCGCTGGTGGTGACCATGGCCGAGAGCTTCAGCCTCGAGCGCCGACGCTTGCTGCGCTTCCTGGGCGCGCGGGTGGTGCTGACGCCGGCCTCCGAGAAGGGCAGCGGCATGCTGGCCAAGGCGATCGAACTGGCCGAGACCCACGGCTACTTCCTGTGCCGCCAGTTCGAGAACGAGGCCAATGCCGAGGTGCACAGCCGCACCACGGCGCGGGAGATTCTCGACGACATGCAGGGTGAGCCGATCCATGCCTGGGTGACCGGCTTCGGCACCGGCGGCACCCTCAAGGGCGTCTCCCGGGTACTCAAGGCAGCCGATCCGAGGACCCGCGTGGTGGTCGCCGAGCCGGACAACGCCCCGCTGCTGGGCAGCGGCGAGGCGCAGCCACAAGGCAAGAGCCACCCGCGTTTTCGCCCGCACCTGATGCAGGGCTGGAGCCCCGATTTCATCTCGGCGCTGACCCGGCAGGCGGTGGCCGCCGGCATGGTCGACGAGGTGATGCCGGTGGCGGGGGAGGACGCGCTGCGCCTGGCCCGCGAGCTGGCCCGCAAGGAGGGCATCTTTGTCGGCATTTCCGCCGGTGCGACCCTGGCCGCAGCCTTGCAGGTGGCCCGGCGGGCGCCGGCCGGCAGCCATGTGGTCTGCATGCTGCCCGACACCGGCGAACGCTACCAGTCCACGCCCCTGTTCGAGGGCATCGAGGACGAGATGAACGAGGAGGAGCTGGCGCTGTCGCGCTCCACGCCCGGTTGTCGCTTCGATACGCCTGCGGCTGCGCCGGCTCCCCGGCCGGCCGCCACGCCCGTGGCACAAGATGCCACAAGCGATGTTGAGGCCGAGCGTCGGCTCGACGACTACCTGGCCCAGGCGCCGGTGGTCATGTTCGCCCTGGCCTGGTGCGAGTTCTGCTGGGCCGCGCGCAAGCTGTTCGACCACCTGGGCGTGGAGTTCTTGAGCGTGGAGCTGGATGCCCCGGCCTGCCAGGCCGATGACATGGGCGTGCGCCTGCGTCCGGTGCTGGCACGGCGCACCGGGGCGCCCACCATTCCGCAGATCTTCATCGGCGGCGAGCCGCTAGGCGGCTGCGGCGAGTTGTTCGAGGCCTGGCGCGACGGCAGCCTGGGCGAGCGGCTCAACGCCTGCGGTATCGCCTACGATGCCGAGGCCGAGATCGACCCCGAGCGCCTGCTGCCGGCCTGGCTGCATCCACGCTCCGCTACGGCCTGACACAGGAGAAACCCATGAGCTATATCGAAACGATCCCCCCGGAGCTGGCCGAGGACGAGGTCAAGGCGATGTACCAGCGCCAGGAGGCCCACTTCGGGTTCTTGCCCAACTATGCCCGCGTGTTCTGCCATCGCCCCGAGGTCATGAAGTGCTGGGCGGCGCTGATCGCGACCATCCGTCGGCCCATGGAGCCGCGCCGGTATGAGCTGGTGACGCTCGCCGCCGCCCGTGCCCTGGGCAACAGCTACTGCTCGCTGGCGCACGCCAAGGTCCTGTCGGGGCTACTGGGCATGGAAGCGACCCAGGCGATGGTGGCGGGCGAGGCGGGGCCGCTCAGCGAGGCGGAACGTGGGATGATGGCCTTCGCCGCCAAGGTGGCTTGCCGCGCCCAGGAGGTCAGCGCCGAGGATATCGAAGCGCTGCGGGCTCACGGCTTCGCCGACGACGAGATCTTCGACATCGTTGCCGTGGTGGCGGGGCGCGCCTTCTTCACCCGTATCCTCGATGGGCTGGGTGCCGAGCCCGATGCCGCCTTCCGCGAGCTGCCGCCCGATCTGATAGGACCACTCAGCGTGGGCAGGCCAATAGCACTTGACGAAGCGTAGGCTTGAGCCCGGCGCCTTATGGCGCCGGGCCTGTTTCGTCGTGGGAAATGCCATGAAGGCACTCGTACCTGCGCCGCATCATGCCTGCAGCCGCGTAGCCAGGCTGTCATCCAATGCCTCTGCCACGGCCTCGAGCATCTGAGGGTCGGCCTCGGTGGCAGGGGCCAGGCACCAAGCCTCGTGTACCAGCGCCGTGAGCATCGAGAGGTTTCCTTCGGCGACCGGCAGGTGGCCGGAGAGCACCGTGGTCGGCGCCAGGCGCTCCAGGGCATGCAGCGATCGGCCCAGGGCGTCGCGATCGGCCATGGCCAGCCAGGGTGCGTCGATCGATGACCAGGTCACCAGTCCGTCACGCAGGGTCTGCGCCTCGATTTCCGCTACGTTTTCCGCCGGTTCGGGAAGCAGGGCACCGAAGCTGTCGGCGGCGAACAGGGTGCGCGAGCGGGTATCGAGGAAGCCGAGTGTTTCCGGCGCGTCGTAATACGGGGGGCGCAGCGGCACCAGCTCGCGGTCGCCCAGAGATAGCCGTGCACCGGGTTCCAGCAAGTGCACACGACTGGTGTCGAGGCCTAGCAGGCCCATCTTGCCCATGCCCAGGAAGTTGGTGACGACCCTGGCTTGCGGGGCTCGTTGCAGTATCCGGACAAGGTTGCCGATGTGGTCGGCATCGGTATGGCTCAGCCAGATCCAACGCAGGTCGCGAAGGTCGATCTCCGCCTCGAGAGCGTCGAGGAAGGCATCGCCGAGCGCGGCAAGCCCTGTGTCTACCAGTAGCGGTTCCCGGCCTTTATGCAGGAAGGCGTTTATCGTTAGGCCGCCCATGCCGGGCAACGGCAGGAAGGCGGGTAGCACACGCCAGTCGTTTCCGGTCTCCCGGGTGGTCAGCATCATGGGATTATTGTCGGTCATCGTCGGGCTCCGAGGTCTTGGTCATTTTCCAGTGAACACGGCTGTTCACTCGACAAGTGAAAACCCGACCCGTAGCGCTTGTCAAGAGTTAAGTGAACATGTATGTTCACTGAATGGCCAAGACACGTCGTTATACCCAACGCAAACGCGCCGCCGACCGCGAAGAGACTCGCCTGCGCATCGTCGAAGCGACGATGGCGCTGCATGAGGAGGTCGGTCCGAGTGCCACCACTATCAGCGCCATCGCCCAACGGGCCGGTGTGCAGCGCCTGACCGTCTATCGTCACTTTCCGGACGAGACTGCGGTCTTCGAGGCCTGCACCAGACACTGGCTCGAGCTGAACCCGCCACCGGATCCTGCCGCCTGGGCCTCCCACGAGGCGGGGCAGAGCCAAGCCCGCGCCGCGCTGCTGGCCTTCTATCGCTACTATCGCGAGACCCAGCGCATGTGGCGGGCCGCCGTTCGCGACGAGCCCAAGGTGCCGGCGCTACAGGAGCCTATGAAGAGTTTTCGCAGCCAGTTGAATGCGCTGGGCGAGACGATCGGCAAGGGTTTCGGGGGGGCGGAGGATTCGCTACCGACCACCACGCTGCGTCATGCCCTGGCGTTTACCACCTGGGCATCGCTGGAGGCGCAGGGGCTTGACGACGAGGCCATGGCGGACCTCGTGATGGCGTGGCTGCAGGGGGTAAGGAACTGACGTGCTGTTCGTTCAAACTTGATAACGCCGGTAGTGCGGCGCTCTACAGTTTCTTGTGCGCTCTGATGTTTTCTGTACATCAGAACGACGGCGCGACAAGGGCGATGCTGACGCTCAGGTGGGTGGCCCCTTGAGTTCGATGGTATTGCCTTCGGGGTCTTCGAGATAGATCGAGGGGCCCGGGCCTTCGGCGCCGTAGCGTTGCTTGAGTTCACCGGCCTCGATGCCATGAGTGGCAAGGTATCGGCGAATCGCCCCTTCGTCAAAGGGCTCCAGGCGCAGGCAGAAGTGATCGAGATTGCGCCCCTCGCTTCCGGGGGCTGCGCCGCCACGTTGCCCCAGCGGGCCTTCCACGGGTACCAGGTCGATCAGGCTGTGTCCGGCACGCAGTTGGATCAGGCCAATCGCTACCTGATGCTTTTCCAGGGTGCAGCCCAGCACCCCGCAGTAGAAGGCGAGCATGGCGTCGGTGTCGCGGATGCGCAGTACCAGATGATCGATCCCTTGGATGGGCAGCATGGCGTTCCGAGTTCGTTCTGGGGACTAACCGACACTATGGCTCAAGCGGCTGACAGGCACCAGATCACTTGCCGTCACCACCTGCCACGTCCTTGCTCCGACACCATGCGGCCGAAATAGAGTAGCCCGAAGATCAGCCAGGACGCAGCTGCCAGATGGGCACGCTGGTTCGCCAATTGGCCAGATAAATTGGTCAGCTCATGCCACTATTGGCTTGCCGAATTGCCAGGATGTCTACCATGACCCGACTGTTCAGGAAGCACTATCACCCGGCCGGGACCGCCCCGGGTACCCTGCGCGAGCTATCGATGGAGCAGGCGGCCCTGCACGGGCCGGCCAGGTTCTCCCTGGCGCGCCGCGATGCCGGCCGCTGGGGCCAGATGCAGGAAGTCCTCTCCGAGGCGATTCCCGAGGCGTCGGGCGAGGCGGCGCTCTACTGGCTGCACGTGCAGGGCATGCCCACCGCCGAGGAGCTGGAACGGCTCGGCGATCGGGTGGGTCTGCATCCGCTGGCCCAGGAGGACATACTCAATGGCGGCCAGCGCCCCAAGGTCGAACGCTTCGATGAGTCGCTGGTGGTCATTCTCGGCATACCCGAGGTGGATGACGAGGGCAGGCTGCACCTCTACCAGCTGACCCTGTTCATGGGCGGCAATATGGTCGCCAGCGTCATGACGGAGAGCCTGGATCCTTTCGCCGAGGTGCGTCGCCGGCTCAAGGAGCGCGGCGGACGCGCCCTGGGGGAGCCGGACGACCTGCTCTATGGCCTGCTCGATGCCGCCGTGGACCATGCATTTCCGGTGCTGGACGGGATCGGCGAGCGCATCGAGGAACTGGAAATGGAGATCCTCAACCGCCCCGACAGCTCGACGCTGGAGCTGCTGCATGGCCTGAAGCGCGAACTGATCATGCTGCGCCGCTACCTATGGCCCACCCGCGAGGTCATCAACCAGCTGCTGCGCGACCACGACGACCTGTTCACGGCGGATACGCGCATGTGGATGCGCGATGTCTACGACCATACCGTGCAGGTGATGGATCTGGTGGAGAGCTATCGCGACATGACGGCGAGCCTGCTCGACGTCTATCTCTCCAGCATGAGTCACCGGCTCAACGAGAGCATGCGTACCCTGACCATCATCGCCACCGTCTTCATGCCGTTGACCTTTATTGCCGGCGTCTATGGCATGAATTTCGAGCACCCGACCAGCCCCTTTGCCATGCCTGAGCTGGGCTGGTATTGGGGCTATCCTGTTGTGTGGGGTGTGATGCTCGCCGCTGCCATCGGCATGGTCATCTGGTTCAAGCGCAGACGGTGGTTCTAGGCATTGTCCGAAAACTGGCTGCGCTCGCCGACTTTTCAGACAATGCCTAGCCCGAGAGTGGATACTGCCATCGTGGAAAGTCCCGTCATCGAAATGCGAACCTATCCCGATCGCGTCTTGACCGACCGACACGGTTTTCACCAGCTGTTGCTGGGGCTCGATGGTGCCCTGGAGCTGGAGTCGGCAGGGCGCTTGACGCACCTCACCCGCGGTGTGCTGACCCCGGTGGCGAGCGGCGACGTGCACCACTACCTGGCGCCGGGCGACAACCGTGTGCTGGTCCTCGACCTGTCTGAAGCCTGGTGCGAGGCGCTGGGCCTGGAGCGGCTCTTCGACACGCAGGCGAGGCGCTTGCCCGAGCCGCTGGCGGCCCAGGGAGAGACGCTGGTGGCCCATGGAGAAGAGCTTGGCACGGCCGGACCGGCGCTGCTCCACTGGCTTGAGTTGGCACTGGCGGCCGGTGGCCGGTGCGCTATACCGCCGCGGCTGAAACTGCTCGAGTTGCTGCCCGCCGTGCGTGCCGACCTGGCGCATCCATGGCGCGTTGCCGAAATGGCAGGGCGCTGCCATCTGGCCGAGGCTGTCTTTGCCCGGCAGTTTCGCGCCCTGACCGGCCTGTCGCCCCATGAGTGGCTGGTACGGCAGCGCCTGGCGCGAGCCCGCGAGCTGCTTCAGGTCGGCGGCGTCTCGCTCACCGAGGTGGCCCTGGCCTGCGGCTTTGCCGACAGTGCCCACTTCTCGCGCAGCTTTCGCAAGCAGCATGACGTCTCGCCGAGCGAATGGCGGCGGCTGGTGACCTCGGGCGGTACCTCGGAAAGAGGTCAGGATTCGACAAGCCGCGCCGCAACCTGAAGCAGATGCTGTGGCCTCGATAACGCTGACGAGGTCTCATCATGTCCATCCTGACCCGACGACAGGCCACGGCCATCGGGGCCACCACCGTTCTCAACTGGGCGCTGCTCGCCACCCTGACCCAGCTTTCGGGGCCGGTGCCGCCGTTCCTGCTCACCGGCCTGGCATTCGGCATCGCCTTCCTCTGCTTTCTGGCTTGGAGCCTTGGGCGAGGCGAGTCCTTCATCGCGCCGCTGCGCCAGGCCCCTTCGGTCTGGGCGCTGGGCGTCGGCGGGCTGTTCGGCTATCACGCGCTCTATTTCGTCGCCCAGCAGAATGCGCCGCCGGCCAACGCGGGGTTGATCAGCTATCTGTGGCCGCTGCTCATCGTGCTGTTCGTCGGCCTGCTGCCGGGGGAGCGCCTGCTGGCCAGGCATGTGGTCGGCGGGCTGCTGGGCTTCGCCGGGGCAGCGCTGCTGATTGGCGCCGACCTGGGTGGCGGGGGCAGCGCGCTGGGCTACGGCGCTGCCTTCGCCTGTGCCCTGGTCTGGAGCGGCTACTCCGTGCTGTCACGGGCCAAGAAGGCGGTGCCCACGGCGGCGGTGGGTGGCTTCTGCCTGGCCACTGCGCTGCTGGCCTTCGTCTGCCATGGCTTGTTCGAAGCGATGCGCTGGCCCCAGGGCATCGAATGGGTGGGCGTGATCGGGCTCGGACTTGGGCCGGTGGGCAGTGCCTTCTTCACCTGGGACATCGGCGTCAAGCACGGCGACCTGCACCTGCTGGGGCTTTTGGCCTACGCCACGCCGCTGCTCTCCACTGGGGTATTGATCCTTGCCGGCTATGCGGAGGCCACGCCGCTGCTGGCCCTGGCGGCCGGCGTGATCACGTTGGGCATGCTGATCGGCAGTGGTGTGCTGGCCCTACGCAAGGACAAGCCGAGGAACCCCGCGCGCCCCGATCCTACCTGAGTCACAGGGCGCATCGCTCGTTCGCTGCCGCCCAGCGCGCCCAGGCTGGCAAGCGGAAGCCAGCCAGGAAATGAATGACCGCCGCGCCGCCTAGAACGACCCGACCAGCGAGCCGACGATGATCAGCAGGATCAGGGAGATGATCGGTCCGACAACGGCCACCGCGGCGATGTCCAGGTATGCCTTGCGATGCGTCAGCCCACAGATCGAAAGCAGCGTGATCACCGCGCCGTTGTGGGGCAGGGCATCCAGCCCGCCGGTGGCCACCGCCGTGACCCGGTGCAGCAGGTCGGGTGAGATGCCGGCCGCCTGGCCCATGGCCAGGTAGGTGTCGCCAAGGGTGGACAGGGCGATACTCATGCCGCCCGAGGCGGAGCCGGTCATGCCGGCCAGCAGGTTCACCGCGAGGGCCAGCGAGATCAGCGGGTTGTCGCCGCCGGCGGTGGTCACCCAGGCACTGATGGCCTCGAAGGCCGCCAGCGAGGCGATCACCGAGCCGAACCCGACCAGGCTGGCCGTGTTGAAGATCGGCAGCAGCGAGGCGTTGGCGCCACTGTCCAGCGACGCGGTCAGGTTCTGCAATCGCTGCCAGTTCAGCGCAATCAACAGCAGGATCGAGAGCACCAGGGCGGCGATGACCGACCAGACGCCGCGCACCGACTCGATGCTGGTGGCACCATAGGCCGGATCGGAGAGGTAGCCGGTGTCCATGGCCGGGATGATCACCGCGGTGAACAGCAGGTTCAGCGCGATCACCATCACGATCGGCAGCAGCGCCAATGGCAGGGGAGGCAGCCCGCTGCGCGGCTGAGGCTCGACCTCGGCCAGGTCGAAGCCTTCGCCGGCGGCTCGCTCACGCAAGTGATCGTGCAGGCTGGGCGCGGTTTCCTGCTCGCCGTAGCCTTCGCCGGCCGTGCGGGCCTGCCTGGCGCGGTAGGTCAGCCAGGCCTGGCCCAGGCCCAGCATCACCAGCCCGGTCATGATGCCAAGCCCCGGTGCGGCGAAGGGCGAGGTACCGAAGAAGGGCATCGGTATGGCGTTCTGGATCGCCGGCGTGCCGGGCAGGGCGGTCATGGTGAAGGTGAAGGCGCCCAGGGCGATGGTGCCGGGGATCAGCCGCTTGGGCAGGTCGGCCTTGCGAAACAGTGCTGCGGCGATGGGGAACACGGCGAAGGCCACCACGAACAGCGACACGCCGCCGTAGGTCATCACCGCGCAGGAGAGCACCACGGCCAGGATGGCCCGGCTGTCTCCAAGGCGTTCGACGATGGCGCTGGCCAGTACCTCGGCGCTGCCGGAATCCTCCATCAGCTTGCCGAAGATCGCCCCCAGCAGGAACAGCGGGAAGTAGCTGACGATGAATCCCCCCGCCGAGCCCATGAATACCTGGGTGTAGCTCGCCAGCAGCGGGGTATCCACCGATACCAGCGCCACCAGGGCGGCGAGTGCCGGGGCCAGGATCAGCAGGCTAAGGCCGCGGTAGGCCAGGTACATGAGCAGGGTCAATGCGACCACGATGGCCAGAATGCCGGTCATGCCATGTCCTCCCCGCCCGGCAGCCCGTCGGGCTTCCTCTCTGCGCCGTGGGAGCCGCCGTCTTTCCGGACCGGCTCGCTGTGCGCGCGTTCTTCCTTGTGCATGCCACCTCCTTTGTCTTTCTGGCGCCGCCATTTATGCATTGTCGTGCATGCTGCATCGCAGTATATGCGGTGCAGCGCAATTTTCCTATCGGGCAGCCAGGCCCGAAAGAGAGGAATGTTGAACTAAAGTATAATAAGGTGGATAATATGAAAAATTATTCCACAAATTTACTGGAGGCGGTTCACCAAGGACCGCAACGACACCATGACGACATTGCGTTTCAACACCATCTGGGACCTGCCCCTGGTCAGCCGTCGCGACACGAACGAAGCCAAAGGCGAAGCCGAAACCGACACGGCGTCCATCAGCGAGCGTTTCCTGACCATCTGGGACAGCCCACGCCCGCCTCGGGCCAAGGCGGCCGCGAGCAAGCGCGCCCGGCGCAGGTTGCCGAAGTTTTATACGTAAGCGTTAGGGAAACACTGAATAAATGCCTGCGCAGATCAATCGCTGCGTTGCGCGGTGCGCGGAATCCTCACATATACCCCATATGCTCCGGTTCCTGTGCTCCGTGCGCCTTGCGCTTGAACATGCTCGTCAATTTATTCAGCGCTTCCTTAGCTGTCAGGTCTTGCTGCAAGTCTAGAGAAGTCGCGGTAACGCGATCGTCACAAGGCGGCAGCGGGTACAAGGCGAAGCGCCCATGCCGTCCGGCATGGGCGCTTCGGCGTATGGCGAGCCTTCAAGCTGCGAGGCCAGAAAGGCTCAACACAGCCGCGTACCGAGCAGCAGCAGCGAGGCGTCGGCGGTCTGCCAGCCCCACCAGGCCAGGGCCAGGGCGCCCGTGATTGCTACCGTGGCCACCAGCTTGAACAAAAGCGTTTGGGTCATGCCTGGACCTCCGTGGGCTTGGGCCGATTGACCGGCGCCTCGCTGATGAACCAGTGCAGCAGGGCCGCGACGACCGAGAGCAGGATGGCGATCTTCCATACCACATCATAGTGGCCGGTGAGGTCGTAGAGGTAGCCTCCCATCCATACGCCCATGAACGAGCCTAGCTGGTGGAACAGGAAGACGATGCCGCCCAGCATGGAGAGGTGGCGCACGCCGAACACCGAGGCAACGATGCCGTTGGTCAGCGGTACGGTGGAAAGCCACAGTAGCCCCATGGCAATGCCGAACAGGTAGGCGCTGGCGGGGCTCAGGGGCAGGAACACGAAGGCGGTAATCACGGCGCCCCGGGTCAGGTAGAGCCAGCTCAGCAGCCGCGGCTTTGAGTAGATGCCCCCCAGCCAGCCGGCGGCATAGGTGCCGAAGATATTGAACAACCCCACCAGCGCCAGAACGGTACTGCCCACCTGTACGGCGAGGCCGTTGTCGAACAGGTAGCCCGGCAGGTGCACGCCGATGAATACCACCTGAAAGCCGCAGACGAAGAAGCCCAGGCAGAGCAGCCAGAACCCGCGCTGGCCGGCGGCCTCGTCCAGTGCGGCGCGCAGCGAGAGGTCGCTGCTCAGGCGGGCCGAGGGGCGATCGCGCAGCATGCCGCCCAGCGGCACCATCATTGCCGCCAGCGCGCCCATGGCCAGCAGTGCGGCGGACCAGCCGAGCCAGCCCAGCAGCCCCAGGGTGCCCGGCAGCATGGCGAATTGGCCGAACGAGCCGGCGGCGCTGACGATCCCCATGGCCATGCTGCGCTTCTCGGGCGCCACGGCTCGGCCCACGGCGCCGAGGATCACCGAGAAGGTGGTGCCGGAAAGCCCCAGGCCGATCAATAAGCCGGCGGAGAGCGACATGCCCAGCGCCGTCTCCGATAGCCCCATGAACGCCAGCCCCAGCGCATAGAGCGCACCGCCGGTCACCACCACCCGGGCGGCGCCGAAGCGGTCGGCCAGCGCCCCGGTGAAAGGCTGAGCCAGCCCCCAGATCAGGTTCTGCAGCGCCAGGGCGAAGGCGAATACCTCACGGCCCCAGCCCAGCTCGCTGCTCATCGGCTCCAGGAACAGCCCGAAACCATGACGCAGGCCCATGGCCAGGGAGATGACAAGGCTGCCCACGACAATGATCAGCAGTGAGTGACGACGAAGGGCGTCCATGGAAAGGGCCTGTTTGCAGACTAATGAAATGGCACTATGGCCGTTCTTACAGCACCTTTCCAGTCTCGATTTTGCGACAAGCCTGTTGCCAGCGTGCCACATCTATCGCGTAGAAAATGCTTCGCTAGAATACCGCCTTCGACTCACCCAAAATAAGGAGGCTCTCATGTCTCGTGCACTGCTGACGCTTTTCATCGTGCTGATAGCGGCCCTGATGGTGGCCGGGTGCAGCTACCAGCCGGCGCGCATCAAGTCACAGCCCCTGGTGGTCATCGACGACGGTCACGGTGGCTACTCCCACGGCTCACGCTTCTGTCCTCCCGGGCAGGCCAAGAAGGGCCGTTGCTGAAGTTGACTTCGGCGTGAGCGGGGAGTGAGGCAGGATGGTTTCGCATCGGTTTGCCGGGGAGTAAGGTAATAACGATTCCCGATGAAACGGACCGCAAGAAACCGTCATGGCTATTCTCGACCTGCGTGCTTGTACCCTAGGGCATGAACATGTTGCCCATGCCCATACGCATCACCAGCTGATCCTGGCAACCTGCGGCGTCACCGAGCTGGAAATCGAGGGAGCTGGGGACCGTGTGACCGGCGCCCGTGGCTGCCTGATTCCCTGCTCCTACCATCATGAGTACGAGGGCGATGGCCTGAACCGTACGCTGGTGCTGGACGTGGCCCTGGATGACCTGGAGCCGCTGCGCGATGCCGATGCCATGCAGCGGCTCTTCGAGCGCCCGCAGTTCTTTACCGTGCCGACCCGCCTCAATCAGCTGGCGGCAACACTGATGGCCCAGCTTGAACAGTTCCCGGCGCTGCACAGCGAGATCGCCGCGCTGCTGCTGAGGGCGCTCTATCTTCACCTGGATCTTCGCCTGGAGCAGGGCCCGGCTATCGCTGGTAACGGCCATCCGCCGCTACGCGTGACCAGCGAGCGGATCGACCTGGGCCGCTTGAATACCTGGATCGATCGCCATCTTGCCGACGATATCCGAGTCGAGGAACTGGCGGGGCTCTGTGCTCTCAGCCCCGGCCACTTCCATGCCCGTTTTCGCGAGACCTTTGGCACCACGCCGCTGGCCTATGTGCAGCGGCGCCGGCTCGAGCATGCCCGCACGCTGGTCCGGCACAGCAATCTGAGCCTGGGGCATATCGCCTCCCTGGTGGGTTTTCGCGACCAGGGCAGCTTTTCCCGCGCCTATCGGCGCCATTTCGACGTCACCCCTTCCGCCGTACGCCGTACCCGAACGGCCATCTGACAAGGGCAGGCAGTCGCGTAACTGAACAGCCTGGGGCAAATCTTCGGCAGTCTCGGGCAAGCAGTGGCCACCGACACGTTCTAATCTTATAGAGAAAGCATCATTCTCCCCGGCCTGGTCCAGGGGGGATATCCGTGCCCAGTACCGCTTCGCCAAGGATCCAACGATGAAGTTCTTCTATCATCCTGACCAGGAGCGGCATGCTCCGACGACCTTTCTGGTGCGTGGCCAGCCGACCCCGTCGCCGGAGGGGCCGGTACGTGCGGAACTGCTGGCCGGCGGACTGGCGACGGTCGGGCTTTCACTGACCCCGCCCGCCGAGACCGATAGCCCGACGCTGCGCAGCCGCCTGGCAAGGATCCATACGCCGCGCTACCTGACGTTCCTCGAAACCATTCATGGGCGCTGGCGCGAGTTGCCCGGTGCGTCTGAGCTGGTGTCGCCCAACGTGCACCCCTGCGGCGGCGGGCATCACTACCCGCGTCATCCGGTGGGGCAGGCCGGCTGGCACCTGCATGACATGGCCTGTCCGGTGGGTGCCGACAGCTTTGCCGGTATCCTGGCCAGCGCCGCCACGGCCCAGGCCGCAGCCGAAGCGCTACTGAGCGGTCACGGTACCACCTACGCGCTTTGTCGCCCTCCTGGCCACCATGCCGGACCGGACCGGGCCGGCGGTTTCTGCTTCCTGAACAACGCGGCACTCGCCGCCACCGTGCTGCGCGAGCACTTTTCCCGGGTGGCCATCCTGGATGTGGACCTCCATCACGGCAACGGTACCCAGGACATCTTCTACTACCGCGGGGATGTCTGGACCGGATCGCTTCATGTCGATCCCGCCGATTTCTACCCGTTCTTCTGGGGCGGCGCCAACGAGGAGGGCATGGGGGAGGGATTGGGTGCCAACGTCAACCTGCCGCTACCGCTGGGCAGCGATGGCCAGGTCTTTCTCGACACCCTGGATGAACTCATCGGGCGGATGCACGAATTTCGGCCCGAGGCGCTGGTGGTGGCGTTGGGCCTCGACGCCCATCGCGGCGACCCCCTGGCCGGTATGGCCCTGGAAACCGAGGATTTCCACGCCATGGGACGGTGCCTGGCGGCACTCGCCTTGCCCACCGTGCTGGTGCAGGAGGGGGGCTATCCCACCGAGTACCTGGGCGCCAATCTGGCCGCCTTCATGACCGGCTTTACCGGCGGCTGAGCTGCCGGGCCACCATGAACGAGAATTCCATCTATCCGACCGAAAAGCGCCGGCGATACGACCGAAAAACCGACGACGATACGAACACGACACGACACGAGAGAGAGATGACATGAGCATCAGCTATCACGACAGCAACACTCGCATGAGCCAGGCCACCATTCACAACGGTACCGTCTACCTGGCTGGCCAGGTGCCACAGGACGCCAGTGCCGACATGCGCGGCCAGACGGAGCAGGTGCTGGCGCGCATCGACGAACTGCTGGGCCAGGCCGGCACCTCCAAGGAGAACCTGCTGTCGGCCCAGATCTGGGTGACCAGCATGGCGGAGTTCGACCAGATGAATGCCGCCTGGGACGCCTGGGTGGTGCCCGGTCGGCCACCGGTTCGTGCCGCCCTGGAGGCCAAGCTGGCCAAGCCCGAGTGGAAGGTCGAGATCATGGTCGTGGCGGCGCTACCGGAGGCCTGAGATGCGCATCGTATCCGCTGAGGAAGTCGCGGCGTCGCTGCCCTGGCCGGCACTGGTGGAGCGCCTGGCGACGACCTTTCGTGCCGGCGTGGAATCGCCGCCGCGCCACCATCACACCATGCACCGGCCCGATGGTGAAGCCACCATGCTGCTGATGCCGGCCTGGGAGCGTGCCGGCTATATCGGGGTGAAGATGGTCAATGTCTTCCCCCAGAACGCCGACCATGGCCTGCCGGCCATCTCCGGGGTCTATTTCCTCAGTGAAGGCACCCACGGGCGTCCGCTGGCCTGTCTGGACGGCAGTGAGTTGACGCGTCGTCGCACCGCCGCCGCCTCGGCCCTTGCCGCACGGGAACTGGCCCGGCAGGATGCCTCGACCCTGTTGGTGGTGGGAACCGGAAAGCTGGCACCCATGGTGATCGAGGCCCATGCCGCGGTACGCCCCATCACGCGGGTACGCATCTGGGGGCGCAACCCCGGGAAGGCACAGAAGCTGGCAGCGGAGTATGCCGACCGGTTCGAGACCGAGGCGGTGACGGACCTGGAGTCGGCGGCCCGCGAAGCGGACCTGATCAGCTGCGTGACGCTCTCCACGGAGCCGCTGATTCGCGGCGAGTGGCTCGCTGCCGGCACCCATCTGGACCTGATCGGCGCCTTCCGCCCCAACATGCGGGAAACCGATGGCGAGTGCCTGCGCCGCGGCGAGGTGTTCGTCGACACCTTCGCCGGCGCCAGGGGCGAGGCTGGCGATATCCTCCAGGCCATCGACGAGGGGGCCTTCGACTTCGACGAGATTCGGGCCGACCTGGCCGAGCTGCTGCTGGCCAGGCAGCCGGGACGCTCCTCCGACCAGGCCATCACGGTGTTCAAGTCGGTGGGGGCTTCGCTCGAGGACCTGGCCGCTGCCATCGAGGTCTGGGAGCAGTTGGAGGCGCAGGCATGAATGCAGGCAGTAGTGCAGGAAAAGGGACGGGGTTTTTCTGGCATGAGCGCTGCTTCTGGCACGACCCGGGGCCCATCGGCGTCTTTTCGTCCCGGGGGGAGTATCTTCAACCTCAGCCGGCCTCGGAGAGCCCCGAGAGCAAGCGCCGGCTGAAGAACCTGCTCGAGGTGTCGGGCCTGATCGATGAGCTCGAGGTGCGCAAGCCGCCGGCGGCTTCCCGGGAGGATCTGTTGCGCTTTCATACCGCACGCTACCTCGACGAGCTGGAGGGCGGCGACCAGGCCCGGGGCGGCGATGCCGGCGAAGCCGCCCCCTACATGCCGGGCAGCCTGGCGGCGGCGCAGCACTCGGCCGGCCTGGCCATTGCCGCGGTGGAGGCGGTGGCGACCGGTGAGCTGAAGAATGCCTATGCGCTGTGTCGCCCTCCGGGGCATCACGCCGAGGCGGACCGCGGGCGCGGCTTCTGTCTGCTGGGTAATATTCCGGTGGCGGTCATGCGGGCCCGCGCCCTGGGGCAGGTGCAGCGCGTGGCGATACTCGACTGGGACGTGCACCACGGCAACGGGCAGCAGGCAGCCTTCTACGACGATCCGGACGTTCTCACGATATCGATCCATCAGGCTGGCAACTATCCGCTCGACACCGGCTTCTTCGAGGAGCTGGGGGAGGGGGCAGGGCACGGCGCCAACCTCAACCTGCCGATGCCGCCGGGTTCCGGTATCGGCGCCTACCGCTATGCCATGCAGGAGCTGGTGCTGCCCGCCATCGGCGGTTTCGCCCCGGACCTGATCGTGGTGGCCTGTGGCTTTGACGCCTGCGGCAAGGACCCGCTGGGCAAGATGCTGCTCAACAGCTCGGCGTTCGCGGCCATGACGCAGCAGGTCTGTGCCCTTGCCACCCGCATCAGCGAGAACCGGCTGGTGATGATCCACGAAGGGGGCTATTCGGAAGGCTACGCGCCGCTATGCGGCCATGCCGTGATCCAGGCACTCGCGGGAAGCCGGATCTCCGTCTCCGACCCGCAGAACGACGAGATCGCTGCCTGGGGCTACCAGTCCCTGCAGCCACATCAGCGAGCGCTGATCGACAGCTGGAGGGAAGGCTGGATGAAGGCGGCACCACTATGACCCCCCTATACGACCGTGACGGCTGGATCTGGCACGACGGCGAGTGGCTGCCCTGGCGCGATGCCCGCACCCATATGCTGACCCATACCCTGCACTACGGCATGGGCTGCTTCGAAGGCGTGCGTGCCTACCAGGGCCCTGGCGGCACGCATCTGTTCCGCGTCGCCGAGCACACCCGGCGTCTGCTGGACAGCGCCCATGCCCTGGACATGGCGATGCCCTTCACCGACGACGACCTGATCGAGGCGCAGCGACAGTGCCTGACCCGCAACGGCCTGAGCAACGCCTACCTCAAGCCGACGGTCTACTTCGGCGCCGAGGGGCTGGGGTTGCGGGCCAAGGGGCTGACGGTTCATGTCATGGTGGCGGCCTGGGACCTGGGCGACTACATCTCGGCGGAAGCCGCCGCCATCGGCCTGCGCGCGCTGACCTCCTCCTGGGCCCGGCATCATGTCAACATCAGCCTCTGCCGCGCCAAGACCAACGGCCACTACGTCAATTCGATGCTGGCGCTCAATACGGCGGTGAAGGCGGGGTTCGACGAAGCGATCATGCTCGACCCGGAGGGCTATGTCGCCGAGGCCTCGGCGGCCAACGTCTTCCTGCTGCGCGACGGCGTGCTGCATACGCCCGAGATCACCTCCTGCCTGCAGGGCATCACCCGGGACAGCGTGATCCGGCTGGCCCGTGAGGTGCTGGGCATCGAGGTGCGCGAGCGTCGCATCACTCGTGACGAACTCTATACCGCCGATGAAGCCTTCGTCACCGGTACCGCCGCCGAGATTCTGCCCCTGCGTGAGCTCGATGGGCGTCATATCGGCGGCAGGGTCGGCGCGCCGAAGCCGGGCTTGCCGATCGCCAATGACTCCGTGACCGCCCGGCTGCAACGGCTGTACCGGCGTGTCACCCGCGGTGACCTGGGCGATGACCTGCCGGCCTTTCGCGACTGGCTGACCCAGCCCTGAGCGGGGCGTCAGGGTTCGCCTGACGCCCCGGGGCGATTCCATTCAGTGTGTAACGTGCTACCTTGCGACTACCTGAACAAGATGGACCGAAATGGCACAGGCAATCGTATGGATCGCGCTTTTCACGCTGCTGACGCTGGGCATGCTGTGGGGGCTGGCAGCCCTCTGGTTTCGGCTCGAGCTGCCCTCGCCGTGGCGCCAGGTCACCCTGGTGCTATGGGGCCTGCTGACCCTTGGCCTGGTCGTGCTGGGGGTGGAGGAGTCCGTCACGGTTCGCCGCGACTGGTCGGCGCCGGTTGGACAGCTGCTGCTGCTGGCGGTACTCATGACCTGGTGGTTCCGGCTGCGGCCTTCCCATGACCGCTCCTGGGCCGACGATGTGGTGCACCTGGCGACCGGTGAGGTCGAGGGCAACCGCCTGACCCTGCATCATGTCCGTAACTTCGACTGGCGTACCCGCGACGACGCAACGGTTTGCTGGGAGCGTCGTCACTATGACCTCGAGCAGCTGGACTCCGTCGACATGATCGTGTCCAGCTGGGGGCGTCCCGGGATCGCCCACGTGATGGTCTCCTTCGGCTTCGGAGGCGACGCCTTCGTGGTCTTCTCGGTGGAGGTGCGGCGCCAGCGAGGCGAACGCTTCTCCGAGCTCGGCGGTTTCTTCCGCCAGTATGAGTTGGCGATCGTGGCCAGCGACGAACGCGATGCCGTGCGCCTGCGCAGCAATGTGCGTGGCGAACAGGTGCGGCTGTTTCGTATCGCCATGCCGCGGCACACCATGCGCTCGCTGCTGCTCGCCTATGTGGATGAGGCAAATCATCTTCACGAGCATCCTCGTTTCTACAATACGATCACCGCCAACTGCAGCACCCTGGTATTTGCCATGGCACGCCGTATCGGTGCCGGGCTGCCGCTGGACTACCGGATACTGGTCACCGACAGGCTGCCCGATTACGCCTTCGCGATGGGCGGTCTATGGCAAGGCTACTCGCTGACCGAGCTGCAGGATCAGGGGAATATCGTCGAACGGGCGCGTCAGGCCCACGACGACCCGGCCTTTTCACGCCGGATTCGCCGCGGTGTGCCGGGTTGGGAAACGCTGCCGTAACGTCTGAGGGCGGGCCTGAGATGGCGCTGACACGGCAATTTCTGACAATATGCCTTGCGCACAATAAATCGGCCAGCCAGATGATGGTGTGCCAATATCCAATATAAAGAACGCCACGGGAAAGCCCGTGGCGCATGTCCTCCCTGGGCATCCTCGGGATGCCGAACCACTCCCTGGCAGGCTTCCTGCCCGCTCGCATCCGTGTCGCATCACTCAGCAGTATCCATTGCCCGTCCCCGTCGGGGGACACAGCCTTTATCACTCACCTGGATGACAACGTAGCAACAAGGAGATGAAAGGTGTGTGATGCCAGCCCTAGGAGTTTAGGTGGCGATCGCCGTTGGCGCTACTATGATCGGCCTGTGTCGGAGGGCTCCGGCGCATCGGGTTCCAGCGACCTGAGCAGGCCGCGCAGCAGCGAGAGCTCCTTGCGGCTGGGCTGGGCGCGTGCGAAGAGCGCCTGAAGCTGGGTTTCGGTACGGGCGTGAGGCTGCGTCAAGAAACCGCTCTGCCGCATGACACGACCCAGGTGCTCATGGAAGTGCTCCAGCTGCTCCCGGGTGGGCTGGCGTTCCTCGGCGGGACGCGGCTGGCGATACTGGCTCTCGGGTCGCTGGCGCCACGCCTTGAGCGTCTCGTAGGCCAGCACCTGTACCGCCTGGGCGAGATTGAGGATGCCATAGTCGGGATTGGCGGGAATGCTGACCTGATGGCTGCAGCAGCGGATCTCGTCGTTGGTCAAGCCGAAGCGCTCCCGGCCGAATACCAATGCCACCGGGTCGCTGGCGGCGTGGCTGACCAGCTCGCGTGCCATCGCCTCGGGCTCGTCGAAGTGGGGCAGCGGCAGGCTGCGCAGGCGTGCGCTGGCGCCCACGACCTGCACGCAGTCGGAAACCGCTTCTTTCAGCGAGGTGACCACTCGGGCGCTGTCGATCACATCCTCGGCTCCCGCCGCGAGCCGCGAGGCTTCGGTATCAGGAAAGCAGCGGGGATTGACCAGCACCAGGTCGGTCAGGCCCATGGTCTTCATGGCCCGCGCCGAGGCGCCGATATTGCCGGGGTGGTAGGTCTGGACGAGAACGACACGAATATTGGCAAGCATAGGGGCACGGGGAAAAAGGCAAGTTGAAAGATCGGCGTATGACGCCTGGAAGGGAACATTCTACGCTATTCGGCGTGCTTGCCTCGCCCGTTGCGACGGAGCAAGATGCTAGACACCCCTCCGCCAGCCACTCTGCCCGGATGAACGACTTCATTTCGATCCTTCCCCTGTTGGCGCCGCTCGATCGTGACGGTCTGCGGCGGCTGGCGATCCATGCCTGTCTGACACTCCACCGGGTACGCTGGCGGCGGTGTTACCTGGCGGACGACGGCACGCGCATGCTCTGCTGGTACCAGGCCGCGGACGCGGAGTCCGTACGCCTGGTGCTGCGCCAGCAGGGTGCGGCCGGAACCCCGGTCTGGCCGGCGGAGGCGACGGGCGCAGCGGTCACGGAGTCGCCCACCGTTGCTAGCGACCGTGTCCTGGTGGAGCTGTCTCTCGAAGGACTCACTCTCGATGGGCTCGACCCGAGCGACATCGCGCCGACGACGAGTGCGCTCCTTGACGCCCTGGCAACGGCCGGTGCGGTGGTCATCCGAACTTTCCTGTCCCGACATCATGGCCGGCTGATCTGCCTGGTGGAGGGCGGTGACACCCATGGCGTTACCCAATGCCTGGGAACCGCCGGCATCGTTCCGACAAGCGTCTGGCGGTGCACCGAACTCGATCCCGAACCGCCCGGGCTCTTCGCCTCACAGTCCGCGTCGCGGCCACCCCAATCCGCGCCGCGCCAGGGGGCCGCGGCCCTGGATGCCGTCATCATCGGGGCCGGCCTGTCGGGCATCTGTGCGTTGGAACGACTCAACCGGATGGGGCTGCGCGCGCGGGTGTATGAGGGCGGCAGCGAGGTGGGGGGCGTCTGGCATTGGAATCGCTATCCCGGCGCGCGGGTCGATTCGGAGATCCATACCTACGGTTTCTCGTTCTCCGATGCCTTGCTCCGGGATTGGGAGTGGCAGGAACTCTTCCCGACCCAGCCCGATATTGCCCGCTACCTTCGCCACGTGGTCGACCGCTTCGGCCTGCGCCGGCACCTACGGCTCGGCACGCCTGTGCTTGCCGCAACGTTTGACGAGGCTGAGGCGCTCTGGCGGATCGAAACCGGCACTGGCGAGCGCGTGACCGCGCGCTACCTGATCGCTGCGACAGGGACCTTGTCGGTGCCACAGCTGCCTGACTACCCGGGGATGAGCGACTTTTCGGGCGAGAGCTTTCATACCGCGAGATGGCCGGCCGGCGTGGAACTGGGCGGCAAGCGCGTCGGGGTCATCGGCACCGGCGCCTCGGGGGTGCAGGTGATCCAGACCATCGCGCCTGACGTCGCACACCTGACGGTATTTCAGCGCACCCCCACCTACTGTATTCCCCAGCGCAACCGGCCGCTGACGGATGCCGACCGCCGCGAGATCCGTCGGGACTGGACACGGATCCTGGCCACCTGCCGCGAGTCCTACGGCGGGTTCATTCACACCTTCGATCCCCGCTCCGGGCTGGCGGTTTCCGCTGCCGAACGGGAAGCCAAGTTCGAGGAGCTCTGGCAGAAGGCCGGCTTCGCCTTCTGGTTCGGCAATTTTGCCGACCTGATGATGAGCTTCGAAGTGAATGAGCACGCCTGCGATTTCCTGCGCCGCAAGATCCAGGCGCGTATCCACGACCCCGAGACCGCCCGACGGCTGCTACCCCGCCATCCTTTCGGCACGAAGCGCGTGCCGTTGGAGAACGGCTATTACGAAACCTACAACCGCGGCAACGTCGCCCTGGTGGATCTGCGGGAGACGCCCATCGAGAGGATTACGCCGGGAGGCATTCGTACCTCGCGGGATGAGCATCCGCTCGACGTGATCGTCTACGCCACCGGCTTCGATGCCGGTACCGGTTCGTTGAGCCGGATCGATATCCGCGGAGCCGGCGGCCTGTCGCTGGCCGAGAAGTGGCAGGCGGGGCCGAAGACGTTCCTCGGTCTGCTCGTCAGCGGCTTTCCCAACCTGTTCATCGTCAACGGCCCGCATAATGCCGCGGCACTCTGTAACGCGGGACGCTGCATCGAGCAGAACGTCGATTGGATCGTGCGTTGCATCGAGCAGATGCGATACCAGGGGGCCACGCGCGTCGTGCCGACCCCTGCCGCCGAGGAGGAGTGGACCCAGCATGTCCTTGATGTGGCCGACGCGTCCGTGCTGGCGGCGATGAGGGATTCCTGGTTCTTCGGCGCCAACACCCCGGGCAAACCGCGCGTTGCCACCATCTACGCGGCCGGTGCGCGCGAGTACCGACAACACTGCGAGGCGGTGGCCAACGCCGGTTTCGCGGGCCTGGAGCTGTCCTGATGGCGCAATAAAAAACCCCCGCCGGTATCCCAGCGGGGGTCGATCAGGCAGGTGCCTGGTAGGTCAGGGGGTGATTACATCATGCCGCCCATGCCACCCATGCCGCCCATGTCCGGAGCGGAGTCCTTCTCTTCCGGGTCGTCGGCGATCATGCACTCGGTGGTGATCATCAGACCTGCCACGGAGCCGGCGGACTGCAGGGCAGAGCGGGTCACCTTGGCCGGGTCGAGGACACCCATCTCGAACAGGTCGCCGTACTCGCCGGTCTGGGCGTTGTAGCCGAAGTTGCCTTCGCCAGCCTTCACCTCGTTGAGGATCACGGAGGCTTCCTGGCCGGCGTTGGTCACGATCTGACGCAGCGGCGACTCCATGGCGCGCAGGGCGATGGCGATACCGTGGGTCTGGTCGACGTTGTCGCCCTGGAGGTCCTTGATCTTGGTCAGCACGCGGACCAGAGCGGTACCACCGCCAGGTACGACGCCTTCCTCGACGGCGGCGCGAGTGGAGTGCAGGGCGTCTTCGACGCGGGCCTTCTTCTCCTTCATTTCCACTTCGGTGGCGGCACCGACGCGGATGACGGCAACGCCGCCGGCCAGCTTGGCGACACGCTCCTGAAGCTTCTCGCGATCGTAGTCGGAGGAGGTATCTTCGATCTGGGCGCGGATCTGGTTGACGCGGGCTTCGATATCACCCTCGCCACCGGCACCATCGATGATAGTGGTGTTTTCCTTGGACATGGTGATGCGCTTGGCGCTGCCCAGGTGATCCAGCGTGGCCTGCTCGAGGGTCAGACCCACTTCCTCGGAGATCACGGTGCCGTTGGTCAGGATGGCGATATCCTGCAGCATGGCCTTGCGACGATCGCCGAAGCCGGGTGCCTTGGCGGCGGCGACCTTGACGATGCCGCGCATGGTGTTGACCACTAGGGTGGCCAGCGCTTCGCCTTCGATGTCTTCGGCGATGATGGCCAGCGGCTTGCCGGCCTTGGCGACGGATTCCAGCACCGGCAGCAGTTCGCGGATGTTGGAGATCTTCTTGTCGACCAGCAGCAGGTAGGGGTCTTCCAGCTCGACCGCCATGGTGTCCTGGTTGGTCACGAAGTAGGGCGAGAGGTAGCCGCGGTCGAACTGCATGCCTTCGACCACTTCCAGCTCGTCTTCCAGGCCACGGCCTTCGTCGACGGTGATGACGCCTTCCTTGCCGACCTTCTCCATCGCTTCGGCAATGATCTCACCGATACGGGCGTCGCCGTTGGCGGAGATGGTGCCGACCTGGGCAATGGACTTGCGCTCGGTGCAGGGCACTGCCAGGTTCTTGATTTCCTTGACCGCAGCGATGACCGCCTGGTCGATGCCGCGCTTCAGGTCCATCGGGTTCATGCCCGCTGTCACGCCCTTCATGCCCTCGGTCACGATGGACTGGGCCAGCACGGTAGCGGTGGTGGTGCCGTCACCGGCGACGTCGGAGGTCTTGGAAGCGACTTCCTTGACCATCTGGGCGCCCATGTTCTCGAAGCGGTCCTTGAGTTCGATTTCCTTGGCGACGGAGACGCCGTCCTTGGTCACGGTCGGTGCGCCGAAGGACTTCTCGAGAACCACGTTGCGACCCTTCGGGCCCAGGGTGGCTTTTACGGCGTTGGCCAGGATGTCAACGCCACGGGCCATGCGCTTGCGGGCGTCATCGGAGAACTTGACTTGTTTCGCTGTCATTTTTTGCTACTTCCTGTGAGTTCGTGAACGTCGTATGGAATAAGGAGGGTAAGAGCAGGAGCGGCTCAGCCTACGACAACGGCGAGGATATCGGACTCGCTCATGATCAGGACTTCCTCACCATCGATCTTCTGCTTCTCTACGCCGAAGCCTTCTTTGAAGATCACGGTATCGCCGACCTTGACGTCCAGCGGGCGGACATCGCCGCTGTCGAGAATCCGGCCGTTACCGACGGCGAGCACTTCGCCACGAGTCGGCTTTTCCTGGGCATTGCCCGGAAGCACGATGCCGCCAGCGGTTTTTTGCTCTTCTTCAACGCGACGGACGACGACGCGATCGTGCAAGGGACGGATGTTCATTGCTCACGTTCTCCTGATGGTTTGCAGTGCCATGATTCAACACATGGCGGTTCATCTTCACCCTTCCAGTCACCTGGAAGGTGGAGGCGAGGGACGCCTTCCTTGTCGAAGGTGCCAAGCTCTGCTCGGCACCGAAGCCTGGTGCTGACCGTGAAATGGGGTCGGGCAATTCCCTTTCAAGGGCCAGTACGAAATTTTTTTACCCGATGAAGCTCATCGGCATAGCCGCTCAACGACTCGTCTCGTCACGGCTGATGAAATCCCCCTCCAGCGGCCGGTCGCCGCCGTCGCCCTGGCCGGGGCGACCCGAGTCATCCTTTCCGGCCTGTTCCCCGCTTGCCTGCTGCCAGTCGTCGGCCTGCCCTTGTCGGCTGGCACCGCGGCGGGAGGCCAGGACCTGCAGGCGGAGATTGGCGATGGCCAGCAGCCTGGCAAGGACACGTCTCGCCCCGGGAATCACGCAGAGGAAGCCTAATGCGTCGGAGAGGAAGCCGGGTGCCATCAGCAGGGCGCCGCCGAAGATCAGGGCCGCGCCGGTGAGCAACTCGCTCGACGGCAGTTCACCCTGCTCCATGCGCTGCCGGGCACGGGCGAGGGCGGCGGTGCCTTCCCGGCGAATCAGGTAGAGCCCGACAAAGCCGGTACCGAGCACCAGCGCCAGGGTCGTCAACAGGCCGATGTTGCTGCCCACGGAAAACAGAATGACGAAATCGAGCAGGGCAAAGAGTGTGAAGATAAACAGAAAAGGCATGACGGCTCCGGGCGGGTCGGTTGCCGAAAGGATGGGGGCGAATACGAAAAAATCAACCATGACGGTCATTCGTGATGACAGGCGCTGGCGGCTTTTGATAGCGGGCTATTATTTGCTGCAATGCACAAAGATGGTAAGGTGGGACTAAAGCTTTCCACCATTGCGGCCGAAAAAGCAGGAGAGCCGATACAAATAATGAAAGGCGGTGTTCATGCCGCCGCATACCATTTCCTGAGGAAGCCTATGAAACTGGACAAGACTGTCATTGCCATCACCGGTGGGGCTCGCGGCCTCGGCTTCGCCATGGCGCGTCGCCTGGGCAAGCAGGGTGCCACCGTGGCACTTCTCGACATGGACGCCGATGCTCTGGACCATGCGGTATCGACGCTGCATGGCGAGGGCATCAAGTCCGGTGCCTTTCGCGTTAATGTCGCCGACGAAGTCTCGGTGAAGCAGGCCTTCGGTGACGTCGCGGCCTCTTTGGGCCCGGTCAGCGGCCTGGTCAACAACGCCGGCATCCTGCGCGATGCGCTGCTGGTCAAGGCCAAGGATGGCAAGGTCGAGAAGACCATGTCCCTGCAGGCGTGGCAGCAGGTCATCGACGTCAACCTGACCGGGGTTTTCCTGTGCGGCCGTGAAGCGGCTTCACAGATGGTCGAGGCGGGCCATGACGGCGTGATCGTCAATATCTCCAGCATCTCGCGGGCCGGCAACATGGGCCAGAGCAATTATGCCGCCGCCAAGGCTGCCGTGGTGTCGCTGACCACCACCTGGGCCAAGGAGCTGGCGCGCTACGGGATTCGCGTGGGTGCCGTGGCGCCGGGCTTCATCGAGACCGACATGACGGCCTCGATGCGTGAGGACATGCTGGAGAAGCTAACCGCGGGTGTGCCGCTAAGGCGTCTCGGCGATCCCGACCATATTGCCCAGAGCGTGGCGTTCATCTTCGAGAACGACTATTTTACCGGCCGCGTGATCGAATGCGATGGTGGGCTGCGCCTCTGAGTGCATGCCGCTAAGCGGTAAGGGCTGAACGACGAGGCCGGCGGTGTTCACCGCCGGCCTCGTCGCGTTTCAAGGTAGCGCCCCCATCCTCAGAATTCGACTTGATCTCGGAACGCCTCCACCGTCGCCGGCCCGATGCCGCTGACCCGGGTGAGGTCGTCGGCACTCTCGAAGCTGCCGTTGGCCTCGCGCTCCTCGATGATGGCCTCGGCCCGGCTGGGCCCGATGCCCGGCAGCTCGGCCAGCAGCTCGGCGTCCGCGGTATTGACATTGATGGGGGCCAGCTCCTGGGCCTGGGTCGCAGAGGACAGGGCCAGCAGTACACACAGAATCAGCCCGATCGCAGCGCCATGAATGTTTCCTTTCATGATTCTTTTTCTCCTTGCTTGACGTTTATGACACCGGCTGGTGTCCCGTTCAAACTATAAGAAAGGGCGCGATGGCGGGGTCGGCATATGCCTTTTTTCTATGTAAGAAAAAGCCGATTATCATGGGCGTCATTTTCGACGTCACTTGTGGGACAACGCCTAAATTCGCCCGACTCCGCCAGCAGGCGGGTCGGGCGAGGTAGAACTAAGCGCGGGTATAGCGCGGGGCGCGGGGCTTACTCGGTGGCGGCTTCATCGGTACGGGCTGCCAGGATGAAGTCGTTCTTGTGCAGGCCCTTCATTTCGTGGGACCACCAGGTCACCGTGACCTTGCCCCATTCGGTGAGCAGGGCGGGGTGATGGCCCACCTCTTCGGCGATCTCACCGACACGGTTGGTGAACGCCAGCGCCTGCTTGAAGTTGCGGAACTTGAATACGCGCTCGAGCTGCTTGACGCCATCGCGTTCGACGATCTCCCACTCCGGGATATCGCGATGGTAGGCCTGAATCTCTTCGTCACTCACATGGGGGGCGTCCCAGCCGCAGGCTTCGCACTGCTGTTCGGATAGTTGGCTCATGCCGTCTCCTTGTCGTCGTCGGGGGTTGTCGTTGTTCAGGCCTTGGTGCGCTTGGGGGCCGGCTCGAAGAGCGGCTCGTGCAGACCCAGCGCCATGGCCTGCTGCACCATGCCCATGATGTCCTTGTGGGAAAGGTCGTGCAGGGTCTTGAGGTCGTCAAGCACGTAGTAGAGCGGCTGCAGGATATCGATGCGGTAGGGCGTGCGCAGTGCTTCGACCGGGTCGAATGGCTCGTGTACCGGTGCATCGGAGAGGGCATGCAGGGTCTCCTTGGGCGAGGAGATGATGCCGCCGCCGTAGATGCGTCGACCCGCCGGCGTGTCCACCAGCCCGAACTCCACCGTCATCCAGTAGAGGCGAGCCAGATAGACCCGCTCCTTGGGCGATGCCGCCAGGCCCAGCCGCCCATACGTCGCGGTGAATTCGGCGAAGGCCGGGTTGGTGAGCATGGGGCAGTGGCCGAAGATCTCATGGAAGATATCCGGCTCCTTGAGGTAGTCCAGCTCCTCCGGAGTACGAATGAAGGTGGCCACCGGAAAGCGCTGGCTGGCGAGCAGGGCGAAGAAGGTGTCGAAGGGGATCAGCGCCGGCACCTGGGCGGTTTCCCAGCCGGTGCTGGCCTTGAGTACCCGGTCGATATCGGCGAGCTGGGGTACCCGGTCTTCCGGCAGGGCCAGCCGCTCGAGCCCGTCGAGATACTCCTGGCAGACGCGTCCCTCGATCATGCCGAGCTGGCGCTGCATCAGTGTCTGCCAGGTGGCGTTGTCCTGCTCCGACCAGGTGATATGGCCACTCTCGTCGGGCAGGCGTGCGCGATAGCCGGTCTTGCTGGCGACATCGCTGAGATGAGCGTTGGATGACGTCATGGGGTCTCCCGCTGGCGGTTTATGATTGTCTTGTACGAGTGTCTTTTCAATCGTCTTGTACGAGCCTTGGAGTGGCTTCGAGTCTAGACAGATCTGCCGCCGCCGCGTGTCCGGTTCGCGCCCCTTTTGGCCTCGGGAAGGGGGCTTGTCGTAAAGAAAACGTTACGAATGGATCGGCCCAGGGGCCAGCTTGTGGAAAGTCACGGGCAAGGCGGATTGAGACCTTGAGGGTGTCACGTTATCTTGACAGGAGAGTCACGGTGGCTTGACGCCTTTCTGCTCCGGCGCCTGTTCCTGACGATCCTTTGCCCGTTTCTGATTCGAGTACCCCTGATGAGACTGAGGTTCCACTGCCAGAATCGCATCGGCATTCTGCGCGATATCGTGTCGCACTTCGTCGATTACGGGCTCAACGTGGCGCGCGGCGAGGTGGGGGGCGAGCACGGCAACGCCATCTACCTGCACGTGCCCAATCTGCTCAATGCCCAGCTTGCGACCCTCAGGCCGGTCCTGGAAGCGGTACCCGGCGTGTTCGGCGTCCGCCGGGTCAACCTGATGCCCAGCGAACGCCGGCACCTGGAGCTCGATGCGCTGCTGTCGTCGCTCTCCGACCCGGTGATGTCCATCGACATGGAGGGGCATATCGTGGCGGCCAACCGTGCCGCCGGTCAGCTGCTTGGCGTTCGCATCGACGAGGTGCCGGGGCTGTCCCTGAACCGCTATCTGCCCGACCTTGACCTGCCGGCACTGATCCGCCGCAACAACGCCCGGGTCAACGGCCTGCGCATCAAGCTGCGCGACGCCACCTTCCTCGCCGATATCGCCCCCCTGCACCGGGAGCATCTCGATGACGTGGCATCGCTGGCCGGCGCGGTGGTGACCCTGCACAGCGTTGACCGCATCGGCGAGCGGATCTACCAGGTCCAGCGCCAGGAGCTGCGCGGCTTCGATGCGCTGTTCCAGGCCAGCCCTCGGCTTGCCGCGCTGATTCGCGAGGCCCGCCGCATGGCGCCGCTGGAGGCGCCGCTGCTGATCCAGGGCGAGACCGGCACGGGCAAGGAGCTGCTGGCCCGGGCCTGCCACCTGGCCAGCTCCCGTGGACAGGCGCCGTTCATGGCATTGAACTGCGCCGGACTGCCGGAATCCATGGCCGAGACCGAGCTGTTCGGCTATGCACCGGGGGCCTTCGAAGGAGCGCGCCCCGAAGGCAAGCTGGGGCTGCTGGAACTGACGGCGGGTGGCACCATCTTCCTCGACGAGGTGGGCGAGATGAGCCCACGGCTGCAGGTCAAGCTGCTGCGCTTCCTGCAGGACGGCGGCTTTCGCCGGGTAGGCAGTGACGAGGAGACCTACCTCGACGTGCGGGTGATCTGTGCCACCCAGCAGGATTTGCCCGGGCTCTGCGCCGAAGGCCATTTCCGCCATGATCTCTATCACCGGCTCAACGTGCTGTCGCTGGCGGTACCGCCGCTGAGGGAGTGCCTGGATGGCATCGAGGCGATGGCCAACCACTTCATCGACCGGGCCGCGCGGCAGATCGGCTGCCGTGCGCCGTCGCTGTCGCCGGCGGCCCTGGCCCGGCTATCCGGCTACCATTGGCCCGGCAACGTGCGCCAGCTGGAGAACGTGCTGTTCCAGGCGGTCTCGCTCTGCGAGGGCGAGGCCATCGAGCCCGCCCACCTGCGCCTGCCGGATGTGGGCCAGGCACCAGGGCTCTCCGGCATCGACCTCGACGGCTCCCTCGCCGACATCATGGGCGACGTGGAGCGTCGAATACTCGCCTCGCTCTATCCGCAGTATCCTTCCAGCCGACAGCTGGCCAAGCGCCTGGGTGTCTCCCACACCACCATCGCCAACAAGCTGCGACACCACGGTATTGGTGGAGAACGAGAGTGATTCACCTTACCCACACCAGTACAGGCCGGCCATCAGCTGTATATATCGCTTTCTCGCCAGAGATACGCCTTTGTTGCAAACTATGAGTTCCCCCGAAGTACTTTTACGTTTATACATGGAGTCGTCTCAATGAAGAATAGGGGAATAACAGTTGCTAGCCGATTACTTATCATTCATCCCTATTCGGTCGTCCGTGACGGGGTTGCCGGCTGGCTTAGCAAGCTTCCTCAGCCATCCGTAATGTTGGCCGGCTCTTTTTCGGAGGTTAGCGAGGCATTGGCTTGGCTGGAAGAGGGGGACGCAGACCTGATTCTGATCGAGCCTTGGCAAGGGAGCACGGACGCCATGGAGGCGATTGACCTGTTGCGGGCGAGCAGTGATGCGCATTTGTTGCTGTTTACTGCTGTAACATCTAGTGAACTCCATGATCGCGCCATGATGAGAGGTGTCCGAGGCATCCTGCCCGTCGAGTCAGACATTGCTACCGTGCTGACAGCTCTTCAGCGGGTGGCGAAGGGTGAGCTTTGGCTCAGCAGGGAGGCCACGGGAAGAATCTTTGATGCAATTGCCAGAGGAGGGGCGATGAATCATGAAGATCCCCACCAGAAGCGTCTTTCACAACTGACCCAGCGTGAGCGGGAGATCGTTTCGGTTTTCCTGGAAAGCGGAGGGGCGACGGCCCGACGCGTGGCAGTACAGTTGCACATCAGCGAGCACACGCTGCGCAACCATCTGACCTCCATCTACGGCAAGCTGGGAGTGGCGAATCGCCTGGAGCTACATGCCTACGCCCAGAAGCATGGGGTTCGCTGCGTACTGGATTGATCTTGTTGCTTCACCCGCGCCCGACAGAACGTAGGAGGTCTGTCACGTAGAGATATGGTCTGCATAGGAGTTTCCTCCTGTCTCGAAAGGGTGGTTTATCTCAGGTGAATTAACCTTTCTTTGCCTAGGCTAGAACGTTAAGAAACGTAACGCTCAGTAACTGAGAGCGTTGCACCGATAAGGCGCGCCGGCGTCGTGCCACTCGTTCAGTGAGCTAAGGCAGGGAACAGACATCATGGCCAAGAACAACGGTACTAGCACCTCGATTTACAACACCCCTCAGGCAAGCGATGACACCTATGACTTCATGGATAAGGACCTGAGTGACTTTGATATCGAAAATCATGAAAATAATGGTATTTTTCATATAGATGTCATGTCGAATGATTCGGGTGGCAAGTCGAAGTCACTCTATTCACTGGATAGCGGTGAGTACGACGAGCAAGGCCAGCTGCTAAACGAGAGCGTCGAAAACCTCCTGGAAAAAGACTCAGCATTCAGCGTTGACTACCAGTTTCTTGAGGGTCATGAAGTAGACGCTGATGTCCATGATGTGAGCGCTCAGGGCGCAAGAATCTGGATTACCGAAGATGGCAAGGTGGCCTATGACACCACCACAGAAGAGTTTCAGGCCAGCTATGCGGCGATGGCCAAAGGCGAAGAGTTCACCGATACCTTTATATATGCCATCCAGATGGGCAACGGCACGCTGAGCTGGGCGAAAGTCACCATCAATATGTTGGGGGTTAATGACTCCCCGGAGATCACCGTGGGTGACGGCGACAGTGCCGCCGACACCCTGGCCGAGACCGACGACGGGCTGACCACCAGCGGCACGCTGAGCGTGGCC
>NZ_JAKCMI010000008.1 GCF_021412585.1 Halomonas alkalisoli
ATGGGCTTCTTCTTGGCCTTCATGATGTCGGGCAGCTTGGCGTAGCGCGGCTCGTTGAGGCGCAGGTCGGTGGTGACGATAGCCGGCAGGGTCAGCTCGACGGTCTGCAGGCCGCCGTCAATCTCACGGGTCACCTGCAGCTTGTCTCCGTCGACCACGACTTCCGAGGCGAAGGTGGCCTGGGGCAGGCCGGCGAGTGCGGCCAGCATCTGGCCGGTCTGGTTGTTATCGGTGTCGATGGCCTGCTTGCCGAGGATCGTGAGACCCGGCTGCTCCTCCTCGACCACCTTGGCCAGCAGCTTGGCCACGGCCAGCGACTCGACGCGCTCATCGGTTTCGACATGAATGGCACGGTCGGCGCCCAACGCCAGGGCGGTACGCAGCTGCTCCTGGGCGGCCTTGGGGCCGATGGTTACTGCCACGACCTCAGTGGCCACGCCATTTCCCTTCAGCCGCACCGCCTCTTCCACGGCGATCTCGCAGAAGGGGTTCATGGCCATCTTGACGTTGGTGAGGTCAACGTCGGAATGATCCGCCTTGACGCGGATCTTGACGTTGTAGTCGATGACGCGTTTGACCGCGACGAGGATCTTCATGGTTCTCTCCTGGCTGTCACTCACTTTTCGACGAAGGCCCGCTCGATCACGTAATCCCCCGGCTCGCCCTGCTGTGGGCTGGCCTCGAAGCCCAGGTCGTCGAGCATGGCGGTAAGGTCGTCGAGCATGCCGGGGCTGCCGCACAGCATCACCCGGTCGCTCTCGCGGTTGAGCTGGGGCAGGCCGATGTCGGCGCACAGCTTGCCGCTCTCGATCAGCGACGTGATGCGTCCCTGGTGGCGGAACGGCTCGCGGGTCACCGTGGGGTAGTAGATCAGCTTGTCGCGGATCGCCTCGCCGAGAAATTCATGCTCGGGAAGCTCCCGTGTGATGTGGTCGTGATAGGCCAGCTCGCTGGCGTAACGCACGCAATGCACCAGCACGACCTTGTCGAAGCGCTCGTAGACCTCCGGGTCCTTGATGATGCTCATGAAGGGCGCCAGGCCAGTGCCCGTGCTGAGCAGGTAGAGATGCTTGGCCGGGGTCAGGTCATGGACCACCAGGGTACCCACCGGCTTGCGGCTCACCATGATCTGGTCGCCCTCCTTGAGGTGCTGCAGGCGCGAGGTGAGCGGGCCGTCGGGCACCTTGATGCTCAGGAACTCGAGGTAGTCGTCGTGGTTGGCGCTGACGATGCTGTAGGCACGCATCAGCGGCTTGCCCGCAACCTCGAGGCCGATCATCACGAAGTGACCGTTCTCGAAGCGCAGCGCCTGGTCGCGGGTGGTGCGGAAGCTGAACAGGGTGTCGTTCCAGTGGTGGACGCTCAGTACGTCGGCGGTTCCGATAGCAGCAGCCATGGGCTTTCCTCCAGTCGTCATGCATCGAAGCGATGCGGGGGTAAAGGCTTGTCGTTGAATTCAGGCCACCGGCAGCAGCGCCAGTAGACCCACTACCGTCAGTGCCAGCCCGGCGCTCAGGGCACAGAGCAGCGACAGCGGGCGCCAACCCTGGCCCAGCAGGTCGCGCACCGAGGTACGCATGCCCAGCGCCGCCATGGTCACCAGCAGGCACCACTGGGAGGCACTGATCATTAGCTCCCTCAGCCCCGGCGTCAGTAGCCCCAGGCTGTTGGCAGCGAACAACGCCACGAAGCCGAGCAGGAACCAGGGGAATTCGCCGGTGCCGCTCTCGCCGCGCCGCAGCAGCACGCCGAGCAGCAGCACCAGCGGGACGAGCAGAGCCACGCGCAGCAGCTTGGTCAGCGTCGCCACGTCGCCGGCGGCATCCGAGACGAGATAGCCCGCCCCCGCCGCCTGGGCCACGTCGTGAATGGTGGCGCCGAGGAACAGGCCGCTGGCGACATCGCCATAGCCGAGCAGCGCGGTCAGTGGCGGCAGGCCAAGCATGGCGGCGGTGCCCAGCGCCGTGACGCACACCACCACGCCGAGCAGGCGGCGCTCCTCGAGGCGCCCGGCGGGCAGCACGGCAGCCACCGCTACCGCCGCCGATACGCCGCAGATCGCCACCGCTGCGCCGGCCACCAGGCTGTGCAACGTCGGCAACCCTAGCCAGCGGCCCAGCCACAGCGCCGCGCCGATGGTCAGCGGTACGCTGGTAAGCACCACCGCCAGCGGCAGCCAGCCGACTTCCTGCAACTGGGCGAGGCCGATGCGAGCCCCGAGCAGGGCGACACCCAGGCGCAGCACACGCCGCGCGCAGAAGCCGATCCCGGGCTGCAGGCGTGCCTCTCCGGCCTGGCCAGAGAAGCCGAAGCCCAGAAGCAGGGCGAGCAGCAGCGCCGGGGCGCCGTAATGCTCGGCCAGGAAACTCCCGGCCAGCGCCAGCACGCCACACAAGGCCACCCCGGGATAGAGGTGCTTGAGCGCGGCCCAGGACGGCGCCAATGCGAGCGGAACGGGGGCGCTCATTACACCGTCTCGCCCAGTTCGCGCAGGTAGGCCCAGGGAAAGACGCCGCGGCTGTGGCCGTCGGAGAAGAACAGCTGCAGGCCGCTGACACCGAAGGGCTTGGCGTCGACCACGGTGATGTCGGCGTCGTACAGCGCCAGGCGGCCGCTGCGCTTGGCATGCAGGCAGCTGGAGCAGGCACAGGCGGCCCGCAGCGCCAGGCAGGAGAGCCTGTCCGTGCGGCCATCCGGCCAGCGGATCTCCACCTCCCGCGTGCGACGGTTCAGGTGAAGGCCGTCGGGCGGGGCGATGGTGTGACGAGAATCTTCCGGTGAGTTGGCAATGGCAGTCATGGCGACCTCCTGGTGTCAGATCCGTGAGACTTATATCCGTGAAACTTATATTCGTGAAACAAGGGGCAGCCGGTCGCGCAGGCACAGCATCGGCACCTCCGCGAGCGGGGCGGGAACGGTCACGTCGACCATCGGCCGGGCGCTGTCATTGACGCTGGCGCCCAGCACGACGACCAGCAGCGCGAAACGTACGCGGCAACTCGTCATGACAAGTTGGCGCATGCCTCAACGCTCCAGGTACTGCAGCTTCTCCCCCCGATCGACCCAGACGTCGGCCTCCCCCAGCGGCAGGCGGGTCTCACGGATCACCGGCCACACCTGGGCGAGTTCGGCGTTGATCTCGAGGAAGTGCGCCTGATCTGGCGGCAGTTGGTCGTCGGCATAGATCGCATCCGCCGGACACTCCGGCACGCACAGGGAGCAGTCGATGCACTCCACCGGGTCGATGACGAGGAAGTTGGGCCCTTCGTGGAAGCAGTCCACCGGGCATACCTCGACGCAGTCGGTGTATTTGCAGCGGATGCAGTTTTCTGTGACGACGTAAGTCATGGTCTTATCTCCTCAAGCACGCAGCGGGGTCCGGCCAGGCAGCGTGCCACCTGGCCATCATGCGAAGCGTTTCATGCCAATTCCGGGCGAAAGCTGGTTCAGGCAGCGTTGTCGAGCTGCGACTGCGCCCAGCGCGCCAGCTTGCGCACGTCCGGATCCGGATCGTCGAGAGCCAGCTCGATGAACGGGCGGCACTCCGGCTCGGCGATGGCGCCGAGCGCGCCGATGGCCGCCTTGCGCAAATTGCTCATGGGGTCCCGGGCGCACTCACCCAGCGCCGGTACGGCTGCCACTACGCGCAGCTTGCCCATGGCCTCGGCGGCTTTCTCACGCACCTGCCAGGTAGCGTCGCGGCTGGCAACGATCAGCGACTCGAGCCCGGCCTGGTAGTCGAGCTTGCCGATGCCGATGGCAGCCTCGCAGCGCACCTGCCAGTGCGGATCGCCAAGGATCGTCACCAGCGGTGGCCCCACCCGCTCACGCGCCGCATAGACCAGGGAGCCGGCCGCGGCGCGGCGCACCTCGGGGTCGGCATCGCACTTGGCGCGGTCGATCAGTGCCGGCAGGTTTTCCTCGGCCTTGAGCCAGCCGAGCACGCCCACCGCCTCGCGGCGAACGCGGGCATCCTCATCGCTCAGGCGCTGCAGCGCCGGGGTCTGGGCTGCCACAACGCGCAGCGGCTTGAGCGCCCGCAGGATGCCGGCCACCACGAAGGGATCGTCGCTGCGCTCCAGTGCGGCGAGCAGCGGCGGTGCGACGTTGGGGTCCTTGAGGTCGGCCAGGGCGTGGGCGGCGGCGTTGCGCACCACCTCGTCGCCATCGCTCAATGCCGCCAGCAGCGAGTCGGCGATATCTTCGGCATCGAACTCATCGACCACCTTGGCCGCTTCCTGGCGCACCGCGGCGTCATCGTCCTTGAGTGCCTGGATCAACAGCTCGGCGGCCTCGGGCTCGCCCGAATCGACCAGCGCCAGCACCGCGACGCGGCGAATGCCGGGGTCCGGGTCGGTGAGCTTGTCGGCGATGTCCTGCAGCTCGGGATCGTCGTAGCGTTTCATGGCTCACCTCAGCAGATAGGGGATTTCGACCTTGACGGCATCGGTCGGACAGTCGGCCTCGCAGGGCATGCAGTACCAGCATTCGTCGTAGCGCATATGCGCCTTGCCGGTGGCCGGATTGATCCACAGCACGTCGAGCGGGCAGACGTCGATGCACACGGTGCAGCCCTTGTCGGCGATGCACTTGTCCTCGTCGACGATCACCGGGACGCTGGTGCGTTGCGTTGCAGTCGGCATGGTTTCCTCTCCTCGAATTCGGTTGTTCGCGCCTTGGGGTCTCAGGCGTTGGCGGCCTTCTGCACACGCAGCTTCTGGTAGGCGTCCTTCTCCTCGCCGAGCTCGACGATGTAGGGCGCCACCGGGCGCTTGCCGTGGGCCATGTTGCCGTTCTCGTCCTTGTACAGACGGGTATGGCAGAACCAGTCGGCATCGTTCTGCTCCGGGCAGTCGACGCGATAGTGGTAGAGCCCCCAGCGCGACTCGGTGCGATAGAGCGAGGCGCGGGCGGCCATCTCGGCGCAGTCGATGATCGAGTGCACTTCCAGCGCACGCAGCAGCTCGTGGGGGTCGGTGGCCTGCAGGAGGTGCAGGTCATCACGCACGGCGAGAATGCGCTGCAGGCCAATCTCCATCTTCTTGGTCACCTTGGGCGGCTGCAGGTAGTCGTTGACCAGGCGGCGCACCTTGTACTCCATCTGCGACGGAGGGATGCCATCGGCCACCTTGAGCGGCGCCTGGATGCGTTCGAGCTCCGCGGCGATGAAAGCCTCGTCGAGGGCCGGCAGGTCGCGCTCCTTGGCGAAGGCAGCCGCACTCTCACCGCAGATCTGGCCGTAGACGAAGGCGCCGAGCATGTAGGCATGGGCCACCGAGGCCATGTCGCCAGCCCCGAAAAGGCCCGGCACGGTAGTGGCTCCGGTCTCGTCGACCCACACGCCCGAAGCGGAGTGTCCCGAGCAAAAGCCGACCTCGGAGATGTGCATCTCCACCATGTTCTGGCGGTAGTTGGTCTCACGGCCGTCGTGAAAACGACCGCGCGAGGGCCGCTCATTGGTGTGCAGGACGGTCTCGATCTCCTGGATCGTTTCCTCGGCCAGGTGATCGAGCTTGAGGAACACCGGGCCATTGCCACCCTCCAGCTCCTTGAAGAACTCCAGCATCATCTGGCCCGACCAGTAGTCGCACTCGATGAAACGCTCGCCCTGGGAATTGGCGGTGAAACCGCCGAGCGGGCCTGTCACGTAGGCACAGGCCGGGCCGTTGTAGTCCTTGAGCAGCGGATTGATCTGGAAGCACTCGAGGTTCGCCAGGTCCGCTCCGACGTGATAGGCCATGGCGTGGCCATCGCCGTTGTTGGCGGGGTTCTCGTAGGTACCGAACAGGTAGCCCGAGGTCGGCAGGCCGATGCGTCCGGCGGCCCCGGTGGCCATGATCACCGCCTTGGCGCGGATGATGATCGGCTCCGCGGTGCGGGTATTGACGCCGACCATTCCGGCGATGCGGCCATCGGCGTCCTTGAGCAGGCGGGTGGCCTGGTAGCGGTTCTCTATCTGCACCCGGTTGCGACGCAGGCGACGGTAGAGGATCTTCTTGACGTTGTGGCCCTCCGGCATCGGCAGCACGTAGGTGCCGAGGTGGTGGACCTTCTTCATGTCGTAGTCGCCGGTCTCATCCTTCTGGAAGTGCACCCCCCAGGAGTCGAGCTTCTCGATCATCGGGAAGGAGCGCTGGGCATAGGCCATCAGTGCCGGCTGGTGGACGATACCGTCGTTGGCGATAGTGATCTCCTTGACGTACTGCTCAGGCGTCGAATGGCCGGGGACGATGGCGTTGTTGAGCCCGTCCATGCCCATGGAGATGGCGCCGCTGCGCTTGACGTTGGCCTTCTCCAGCAGCATGACCTTGAGGCTCGGGTCCTGCTCCTTGGCGGTGACGGCCGCCATGGGGCCGGCGGTTCCGCCGCCAATGACCAGCACGTCGGTGTCGATGACGGGAATGTTGCTTACGTTCATGATTCCTCCGATTTCCGATCCACTCGGAATTGGTATTTGAAGGCGTCCCCGCGAAAGCAGAGGTACTCGAAGTCGACCGGCCGACCGGCCCGGTCATAGGTCAGCCGCTCGACGCGCAGAACGGGCTCACCCATCCTGAGGTAGAGATGCTGCTGGGTTTCCTCGTCGCAGAGGGTGGAGTCGATGGCGATATCCGCCGCGCCCAAGAGAATGGCAAAACGGTTCTCCAACATCGGGAAGATGTCGCCGGAGAGATCCTGACCGAACAGCCGCCGGCCGATGTCCATGGGGAAGTAGCTGCTCTCCAGCGAGACCGGCTCGCGGTTGAGGTAGCGCACCCGCTTCACCTCCACCACGGCGTCCCCGGAGCGCAGCCCGAGTGCGGCGGCCACCGCCTTGCCCGGCTTGCACTCCTGGATCGACAGCAGCCGAGCGGTGGCTTCATAGCCTTGCGCCGCCATCGCCTCGCCGAAGCCCTGCAGGCGCTGCACGTTCTGCACTGCCTTGGGCTTGCTGACGAAGGTGCCCTTGCCCTGGGCAGAAAACACCAGCCCCTCGTTGTGCAGGTCGCGCAGGGCCTGGCGAATGGTGATGCGGCTCACGCCAAAGCTCTTCATCAGCGCGTTTTCCGACGGCAGCCGCTCATGGGGCGAGTAGCCGCCCTCGAGGATGTTGCGACGCAGGGTGTCGCGGATCTGCACGTAGAGCGGCTGTGGCGAGTCGCCCGGTTGTAGCTTGAGTTCCTGGCTCTTCATGGTCGTTGCCTCTTGTCATGACATGTCATGTCGTGTGAACGACAAGGGCATGCCGAACTCCGGTTTAGCTCGCCTGGTTCTGCTGCTCGAAGGCGCGCAGCGTCTGCTCGCGGATCAATGCCAAACACTCGCGCTTGACCACCATGAACGCTGCCGTGGTCAGCAGTTCCTGAGTACGCGGGCGCGGCAACCGCACGGGTATGTCGGCGATGATTCGCCCCGGGCTCGCGCTCATGACCACGATGCGGTCGGAGAGGAACACCGCTTCGTCGATGTCATGGGTGACGAACAGCACCGTGTTCTTGAACTCGCTCCAGATCTCGAGCAGGTTCTCCTGCATCATGCTGCGGGTCTGGGCATCCAGCGCCCCGAAGGGTTCATCCATCAGCAGAACGCTGGGATAGTTGGCCAGTGCCCGGGCGATCCCCACACGCTGCTGCATGCCACCGGAGAGCGTGGAGGGATAGGCGTTGGCATAGCGCGACAGCCCTACCAGTGAGAGAAAGGTGCTCGCCACGCTGTCGGCCTCCCGCGAACTCACACCCGCCATCAGCGGGCCGAAGGCGACGTTCTGTTTCACCGTCTTCCACGGAAACAGCGAATGCTGCTGAAAGACCATGCCGCGGTCGGGCCCTGGCTTGGCAACCGCCTGACCATCGAGCAACACTTCGCCCCGGGCCGGTTTGACGAAGCCGGCCACGCTGTTCATCAGGGTCGACTTGCCGCAGCCGGAGGGGCCCAGCAGCGAGACGAACTCGCCCGGCTGGATTTCGAGGCTGGCGTCTTCCACCGCGAGGTGGGGGCCATTGGTGGTGGCAAAGACGATATCCATGTCGCGCACGCTGATCCTGCCCTTCCCCCCCACCGTGCGCGGACGGTAGCTGTGAGGGTGCTCGACGACAGCGGCGCGGTTGAGTCGGGTCGTGGTCATCATGACTTGGCCCCCTCGGTCTGCCAGCGCAGCAGCGGCGAACATGCCTTGCGGACCAGCAGGGTGCACAGCGAACCCAGCCCGCCGATGACCAGCATGCCAATGATGATCTTGGGGTATTCGACCAGGGTGTAGGCCGACCAGGTGAAGTAGCCGATGCCGTACTGGCCGCTGATGATCTCGCCAGCCAATAGTGAGAACCATGCCACGCCCATGCCGATGGCGAGCCCCGCGACAATGCTCGGCAGCGCGCCGGGAAGCACCACGTGCCAGAGAATGGCGGCGTTGCTCGCCCCCAGGCTACGGGCTGCGCGGACCAGCATCTTGGGGGTCTGGTCGACACCGTGCACGGTGTTGATCACGATGGGGAACAGCGCGCCGAGAAAGGTGATGAAGACGATGCTCGACTGTTCGCTGGGCATCATCAGGATCGCCAGCGGAATCCAGGCCACCGCCGGGATCGGCCTCAGGATCTCGATGTAGGGCAGGATGACGTCCTCGGCGAAGCGCGAGCGCCCCATCATTACCCCCAGTACCACACCGATCACCACGGCAAGACCGTACGCCATGGCGATACGCTGCATGCTATGGAGAATATGAACGTAGAACTCCTGGCTCGAAGCCTGGGCCAGGAACTCTGCCCCCACTATCAGCGGCCCCGGCACGTTCTCGAAGCGCACGAAGAAGTCGAAGCCGTAGGTCGAGGCGAGATGCCAGCCGAGGGCCGCCACCAACAGCGCGCCGATACGCACCAGGTAGCGATCCCAGTTCGTGGGCAGGTAACTCCGGGATTCACCGAGCTGCGTGCCGGCAGGCGTCGCTGTAACAGGGCTGGCCTCGATCGAGGGTCGCTCGGAAGATTCCAGCGGGCCAGACAATACAGCCTCTGAGAGTGGTGGGTGGGGCTTAGGGTTCAAGCTCATGGGGTCACCTTTCGTCACGGGAGCGTGTCAACGCTACGCTGTGGGTAGTGAATCCGGCTCTTATTCTGTGGCCGTTGCCGGGAGTGAAGCTTGTACTAACAAGTCATGTCATCTACCCAGTAAGTTGCATCAGCCGTGCCAATATCCCCCAAAGCCTTTCCAAGGATTTAATCCAAAAGGAATTTTTACTTTACCGCCATATTGGAAACGAACTCTTGGCGGATTCATCAGCGCGCCCGCATGGTGCATATCGTCATTGAGTGGCGCCAGCTTGAAGCGATCTTCGCCTCATGAAGACGAAGAACTTATAACAAGTAGTACAAGTCGCTCCGAAAAATCGATAGCCGACTTGAAGATCCAAGGCAGGAATCGGAAAATGAAAAAGAAAAAAACGGGGCACGGTAGAAACCGTGCCCCTGGAACTCATAAACCAGATATCTGAAGGTCTTTGAGTCAATTCGTCATGGCAAGAGCTTCCTCACCGGAAGCGGACAAGGCAATCATCCTGCCGCCATTATCGGCCATATATGCTTCAGAATCGGCACGCTTCATGAATGCCACGACTTCGCCATCGGGCGTTTCAGAAAGAAAGGCTGCCTTGCCGAACATCTTGATCCCGCTGTGATGATCATAGACATAGGTGGCATATACTTCCTGGCCTTCGCCACTGGCGTCACGAAAAGCCGTTACCATATCAGCGATGCTGTCATACTCGACGACCCCATCATCGGCGAACCATATCTGTGCAGGCTTGAGCTCGGGATTGCCGGCAACAGGTGTGACCATGCGCTCAAGATCGGCGGCATAATCCAATCCAGACGCCTCATAGGCACGGCGTATGTAACTGTCATCGACCCAGGCGTCGAAGTTGAGGTCGGGAATATCGCGCTCGTCCTGCAGCAAAGCATGGTCGTACTGCAACGCATCGACCCACTCCGACTTGATGGTGGCATCCATGGTGCTGATACCGCCGTCGCTGAGGTAGAGATAGAGCACCTCCTTGGCCACACCGGTCCACTCGCTAAGCTGGACTGCGGCGCGCATCGGATCCTCCTCGATCCACTGCTGTGCCTCCAACGTAGCTTCCAGCACGGCGTCGACCACCTCGGGATAACGGTCGGCGAAGTCCTTGCGCACCACGATGCCATGGAACGTCGGCACGCCCGCCTCGCTACCGTCGAAGATCTTGCGCCCGGTGCCGCGGAACTCCATCACCTCCGACCAGGGCCCGAAGTCGGCATGCGCATCGATGCGGTTGCCGGCAATGTTGGCCACGCCCACCGGCGGACTCTGGTCAACGATGGCGATCTCACCGTCCAACCCCGCGTCGCGCAGTGCCTTGAGCGTCATGCCCCAAGCAGCGCTGCCCACCGGCGTGGAGATGCGCTTGCCGGCCAGCTCCTCCAGTGAGTAGACGTCGGAGGCCACCGGCACCACGATGCCGTTGCCGGTCCCCTGCCGGTTATAGCCGGTCACGGCGATGAAGCGGGTCTCGTTGCGCCCGGTGGCCTGGAAACTGGCCCCGTTGACGATCAGCGGATAGTCGCCCATCACGCCGAACTCCAGGTTGCCGGCCATCATCTGATTGGTGATGGGTGGGCCCGAATCATAGTCGCGAAAGATGCTCTCGTATTCGGCGTCGGCGTAGTCGCCATCCGTTGGTAGATATTTCTCGATAAGGCCAAGCTTCTCCAGCACGATACCGCCCGCCACGGTATTGGTAACCATGCTTTGGTGGCCAATGCCGATGGAAATTCGCTCCGCCAGGGCGTGGCCACTGGCAAGGAGCAGTGAGCCCAATAAACAGCCGCCAACAAGTCGGTTCCAGTTCTTCATGTCCAGGCACCTCCGATCAGGGTGGGTTGTACTTGTACTATCCGGTCATTACCTTCACCCTTTGATCTGCAGAGCGCGTGCCATCCTGCACGGCTTTGCACTTATCTGCATGATTCGAATAAGGGAAACATTGCCCTGCACCAGGTTAAACGCTTATGCAACAACCCCCATGTTGCGCACTATGCGTGCGCAACATGGGAGTTTCGGCATCATCATGGCGCAACCAATTGAGCGCCGAATAAGACAACTAGAACAAATGGATTCAAGGCTAAGAGTTCAGCCTTCATCCATCAATTGCTGCCCGAGAAAGCTGAATGCCAGCGCCTGCATGTGGGCGCGCTGACGGTTGTCCGCCGCACCGCCGTGGCCGCCCTCGATATTCTCGTAATAGAGCACTTGGTGCCCCTGCTCGTGCATGCGCGCCATCATCTTGCGTGCGTGGCCCGGGTGGACGCGGTCGTCGCGGGTGCTGGTCATCAGCAATAGCGGCGGGTAGTCGGCCGCGGGGTCGAGGTTGTGGTAGGGCGAGACATCGCGCAGGAAGGCATCCCAGTCGTCGCCGTCGGGGTCGCCGTACTCCGCCATCCACGAGGCGCCGGCCAGCAGCAAGTGATAGCGGCGCATGTCGAGCAGCGGCACCTGGCATACCACGGCGCCCAGCAGCTGCGGGTAGCGTGTCAGCATGTTACCCACCAGCAGGCCGCCGTTGGAGCCACCCTGGATGCCCATCCGCTGCGGCGAGGTGACGCCGCGCTCGATCAGATCTTCTGCCACGGCAGCGAAATCCTCGAAGGCCTTGTGGCGCTTCTCGCGCAGCGCCGCCTGGTGCCAGCGCGGGCCGTACTCGCCGCCGCCGCGGATGTTGGCCACCACGTAGACGCCGCCCCGGCTGAGCCAGGCGCGCCCCACGCCGGGGCTGTAGCCGGGCAGCAGCGGCACCTCGAAACCGCCGTAGCCGTAGAGCAGGGTCGGATGATCGCCGCTCGGCTCGAGATCACGCCGCGCCACCTGGAAATAGGGCACCGGCGTGCCGTCCTGGCTGGTGACGAAGTGCTGGGTCACCTCGAGGCCCTCGGCATCGAACAGCGCCGGGGCCTGCTTGAGGACTTCCAGTGACTCGCCGACCCGGCCGTGCAGCAGCGTGGTCGGGGTCAGGTAGTCGCTGACGATGAGAAAGACATCGTCGCTCTCCTCGTCGTCTACCGCGCTCACGCTGACGCTACCCAGCGCCGGCGCGCCCGCCAGCGGCTCGGGCTGCCACCGCCCCGCTTCCGGCGTCATGACGTAGAGCCGATGCTTGACGTCGTCGAGCACGTTGAGGATCAGGTGATGACGGGTCCAGGTGGCGTCCGAGAGCGAGGTGCGCTCGGTGGGGGTGAACAGCACGCGAAAGTCGCGCTCGCCTGCCATGAAGGCGTCGAAGTCGGCGATCAGCAGGGCGCCGGCGGGATGGGTGATGTCGTCGAGCGCCCAAGGCTCGCGGAGCTCCACCAGCAGCCACTCCCGATGCACCTGCTTGTGGGCCGAGTTGGGCACCTCGATGCGGCGCAGGGTGTCGTCGGCCTCGCGCAGGTAGAGCTCGTTGTCGTAGAAGGCCCGGGCGCGGCTGACGAAGTCGCGCTCGAAGCCCGGCGTGGAATCGTGGGCGGCACCCACCGCCATGTCGTCGGGCTCGGCCTCGAAGATCGTCTCGGCCTCGGCCAGCGGCGTGCCGCGCCGCCACTGCTTGACGATGCGCGGGTAGCCGGAGCGGGTCATCGAGCCTTCGCCGAAGTCGGTCTGGACGTAGACCGTGTCGCGGTCGATCCAGCCCAGGCTGCCCTTGGCCTCGGGGCGATAAAAGCCATTCTGGACCCAGCATTTTTCCACCAGGTCGAACTCGCGGCTGACATCGGCGTCGGCGCCGCCGCGGGAGAGCGATACCAGGCAGTAGCGCCAGGGTTCGTCGGGCGAGGTGGGGCGCAGACAGTGGGCACCGTGCCACACCCAGTTCTCGCCCTCCTCGGCGTTGAGCGCGTCGAGGTCGATCAGCACCTCCCACTCGGGTCGCGCCTTGCGGTACTCCTCGGGGGTGGTGCGCCGCCACAGCCCGCGGGGGTGGTCGCGGTCCTGCCAGAAGTTGTAGAAGTGCTCGCCACGCTTGACCACGAAGGGGATGCGGTCGTCGGCCTCGAGGATCGCCTGAAGGTCGGCGCGCAGCTCAGCGAAGCCGGGCGAATCGGCGAGCCTTGCCTGGCTATCGGTGTTGCGCTGCTCGACCCAGGCCAGGGGGCGCTCGCCCTCGACTTCCTCGAGCCACAGGTGGGGGTCATGCTCGTCGTGCGGGTCGGCCATGGGAGTCTCCTGGTGGGCGATCATTGCCCACCAAGCTAGCCCGCCACGGCCGCAGGCTCAATGGCTTGCGATCGGGTTCAGCGCTTTACCCTCCCGTCATGTTCATGAAGCGAACCACCTGCACTTCGCCGTCGGTGGTGAAGTGGTGCCGCTCGGGCTTTTTTTGCATGGCGGCGACGATGGCGGCCTTGAGCCGTTCGAGGTCGCCGGGGTGGCGGCGCATCACCGCGCGCAGGTCCACCGAGTGCTCGTTGCCCAGGCACAGCAGCAGGCGGCCCTCGGCGGTGACTCGCACGCGGTTGCAGGCAGCGCAGAAGTTATGGCTGTGAGGTGAGATGAAGCCGATGCGCGAGTCGCTGTCGGCCATGCGGAAGTAGCGCGACGGCCCCAGGGTGTTCTCGGTGGTGGGCACCAGGGCATGGCGCGACTCGATACGCGCACGCACCTCGTCGCTGGAACAGAAGGTCTCGGCACGGTCGTGGCCGATGCTCTGGCCCAGGGGCATCTCCTCGATGAAACTGATATCCACGCCTTCGGCACGGGCAAACGCGACCAGGTCGAGCACTTCGTCGTCGTTGCGCCCCTTGAGGATCACGGCGTTGAGCTTGATGCGTTCGAAACCGGCATCGCGGACGGCACGAATGCCATCGATGACCTTGTCCAGGCTGCCGGTGCGGGTCAGTTCACGGAAGCGGTCGGAATCCAGGGTGTCGAGGCTGATATTGAGACGCTTCAGGCCGCCTTGCCGCAGGGCCGGGGCGTGTTTGACCAGGCCGGCACCGTTGGTGGTCATGGCGAAGTCACGCAGACCCTCGAGGGCACCGATCTCGGCCACCAGCCCTGCCAGGCCGCGACGCACCAGCGGTTCGCCGCCGGTCAGGCGGATCTTCTCCACGCCGAGCTCGACGAAGGCCCTGGACAAGGTGGCCATCTCTTCCAGGGTCAGCACCTGGGCGCGAGGCAGGAAGGTCATGTCCTCGGCCATGCAGTAGACGCAGCGGAAGTCGCAGCGGTCGGTGACCGACAGGCGAACGTAGCGAACGGTGCGACCGAAGCCGTCAGTCAGGCTCATGGGTTTTCCTCGGCTATTGCCCCGGCTCTTGTCTCGGCTCTTGTCTCGGCTCTTGCCTCGACATGGGCCGCGGCATCCATCGGCAGCCGGGCGATCAGCTCGCCGACCTGCTCGGCCACTTCGACGACGGTTTCGTCGTCGAAGCTCTGGCCGCGGCGCTTGCGAAAGCCCTGCTCGTAGAGCTTGACGTGTTGGGTGGCGACTACGCCCGCCCTGTCCAGGCAGTGGGTAACACAGTGCATCTGACAGCCGTCGATGGCGACGATGGGGCGCCCGGAGCGGGCGGTCTTCACCAGGCCGGGCACGCCGCCGCCCACGCCGGCGATGCAGGACATCTCCGCCACCCCGGTGTGGTCGAGCGCCAGGGCGACGTCGTTGGCCAGCTGCGCCACGTCGGAGCAGCCGGAACAGGAGTAGACCAGGGTGCGAGGTTTTCTAGCGGTTCGGGACATGGTTCCCCCCCCTCATTGCAACACGCCGCCCCGCGCCGGCGACGTCAGTCGTCGGCCAGCATGGCGTCGCGCAGCTTCTGCTCGTCGAGCACCACCAGGCGCTGGCGGTCGATGCTGATGACATCGCCATCGCGCAGCTTGGCCAGCAGCCGCGAGAGGGTCTCCGGCGTCATGGCGAGCTGGGCGGCGAGCCAGCGCTTGGGAATGGAGAGACGCACCACCCGCGGCGACCTCGAGCGACCGGCGGGCAGCTGGCGCAGGATATAGCTGACCAGCCGCGACATGGCATCGGCCTGGGTCAACAGGGCCAGGTCCTCGAGGCGCTCGGTGAGTTCCAGGGCCAGACGGCTCATGAATTCGGCGCGGCAGGCGGGCTGGCGATCCATGATGTCGCGACAGCGCTGGGCCGGTATGGCCAGCACATGGGTGCGACGCAGCGCTTCCGCCGAGTAGAGATAGACGCCGGCACTGGAGACCATGCTCAGCTCGCCCAGTGTGCCGCCGCGCTCCACGCAGCGGATGGTAGCCAGGCGGCCGTCGCCGGCGGAACGCGCCAGGCGCACGGCGCCATTGATGACGATATAGAGCCAGTGGGCCGGGGCATCCTGCCGAAACAGCCATTCACGGGTCTTCAACGCGTGGAGCTCAGAGTCCTCCAGCAGCGAGGTCACTTCGTCTTCGTCGAGCTCACCCAGCCAGGGCACACCATTCACCAGCTCGCGAAGCTGCTTGGGCTTGAACAGCAGGTCAGTCGACGAACTGTCCGGCAGGCAGATAGGGGTATTCATGACCTTCCTCCACGTCGGTATCGGCGGCCATCATCAGATAGCCGTGTGCCTGGCTGGCTGCGCGCAGCATGTGCGACCCCTGCCCGCCTGCAAGAAAGGCTACCGGAAGGCCACCTTGCCAGTCGAGCACTACCCGCAGCAGCTCACGCCGGCCCTGGTTGCCGCACCGCGAGAAGCCGGCACGAACATTGAATTGCTGCAATGGCCCGATGGTGCGCCCCTGGCGCCCCTGGACGAAGGGCCTGGCCAGGAGCTGCCACCCCACCAGGGAGGCCACCGGATTTCCCGGCAGCGCGATGAGCGGCACCCCTGCCGGCGACCCATCGTCCAGGAAGCCGAAGGCGAAGGGCTTGCCCGGCTTGATCGCCACGCCGTGGAACAGCAGCCCGCCCAGCGCCTCGAGCACCGGGCGAACATGATCCTCCTCCCCCACCGACACGCCGCCGGTGCAGATCACCAGGTCGGCGCTGTCGCGACTTACCACGAAGGCCTCGTGCAGCGCCTCTGCCGTATCGCCGATGATGCCCAGGTCGAGCACCTCGCAGCCCTGCTGCTCGAGCAACGCTTGAAGCATCACCCGATTGCTGTTGTAGACCTGCCCCGCCAGGCAAGGCTCGCCGGGCTCGATCAGCTCGTCGCCGGTGGAAATCAGCGCCACCGTCAGGCGCGGCAGTACCGGCACCTCGGCTATGCCTTGACTCGCCAGCATGGCCAGGGCCGCTGGGTTCAGGGTTGCGCCCGACGGCAGCAGCGCATCGCCGGCACGGTACTCCTCGCCCCGGCGGCGAATGTTGGCCCCCGGTTTCGCCTCGCCGCTGATATGCATGCGGCCCTCGCCATCCAGCGTGACCCGCTCCTGGGGAATCACGCAGTCTGCACCTTCCGGCACCGGCGCACCGGTAAAGATACGCGCGCAACCCCCTTCGGGCAGGGCCGAGACCGCGGCCCCCGCCGGCACCCGCAGGACGACGGGCAGGCCCCGCTCGCCGAGTTCCGCCAGGCCCCGTTCACCGAGTTCCGCCAGGCACAGGGCATAGCCGTCCATCGCGCTGTTGTCGATGCTCGGCATGTCCAGGCGGGCGGCCAGATCGCGCGACAGCACCCTGCCGACGGCCTGGTCGAGCGCCACGAACGCTTCGCCGCGGATCGGCTCGGCGGCGGCGATCATTCGCGCCCTGGCGACCTCCAGGTCGAGCAGGCCCTTGGCAAGAGTGGCACAGCTCATACACGCGCTCCTTGACCATGGTCAGGCACTTTCGGTAACGCCCGAGAGCCACACGCCTGCTGCTCGGGCATGACCATGGCGACGAAATTGCACGGCCGGGTGCGCGCATCGAGCTGGCTTTCGAGAATGCCGTCCCAGGCGGTGGCACAGGCCTTGGGCGAGCCGGGCATGGCGAAGATCAGCGTGCGGTTGGCCACGCCACCCACCGCCCGCGACTGGACGGTCGAGGTACCGATGCTCTCGAAGGAGAGCTGGCGGAACAGCTCGCCGTAGCCATCCACCGAGCGGTCGAAGAGCGGCGTCAGCGCTTCCGGCGTGGTATCCCGAGTGGTGAATCCCGTGCCCCCGTTGACCAGGATCACCTGGATATCCTCGCGTACCACCCACTTCGAGACGACCGCGCGGATGCGGTAGATATCGTCGGGAACGATGCGCCGCTCCACCAGCGCATGGCCCGCCTCGGACAAGCGCTCGCTGAGCAGGTCGCCGCTGCCGTCGCGGTCGAAGCCACGGGTATCGGAGACGGTCAGCACGGCGATGCCGAGCGGTGCGAAGGGGGTATCGGCGTGAACATGGGCCATGGAATCTCTCCTATTGCATCAGGCTGCCGGCGGCATCATCGTCAAGGGTGATCCCCTCGACGCCCACCTCGGCTTCCAGCGCCAGCAGGTAGTGGCGCAGGGCGCGTCGCGTGGCCTGCTCGCGCAGGTTGTGGCGCACACGGTCGACGACCTGCTCGAAGGGCAGCGGCTGACCCTCGGCACGCTGATCGATCAGGACCACATGCCAGCCATAGCGCGAGGCCAGCGGCCGCTCGTGGAGCCCTTCGGGGAGGTGCTGCAGGGCACGGTCCAGTTCACCAACGGTCTGTCCCGGCGCCAGCCAGCCCAGCTCGCCGCCCTCCTCTTTCGACGGACACGCCGAGTTGCGCATGGCGAACTCGGTGAAGCGCTCGGGAATGGTCTCCAGCTCCGCGATCAGCGACTCGCCCAGGCGGTACTGGGCGTCGCGGGCCGGCGCATCGTCCGGCGCCGCCGCCAGCAGGATGTGGCGAACCGCCAGCCGGGTCGGTTCGCTGAAGCGCTCCGGCGCGGCATCGAAAAAGCGCCGGCAGTCGGCCTCCGACGGTTCCGGCACCTCCAGCTCCTGCTCCAGCAGGCTGGCGATGGCGGCATCGTTGTCACCTTCCTCGGCCTCGTCGGCCGCCACCAGGCCCAGCACGGCGGCGCGCTGGAGCAGCAGCTCGCGTACCACCAGGGCCCGGGCGGCCTGAAGCTGCGCCTCGCCGGCATTGGCCGCGGGGTGGTACTGCATCTCCCGGGCGATGCTCTCCTCGTCGATGGCCTTGCCGCCCACCCTGATGGGCGGCGGTGTGACGCGGCCCGGCAGCTGTTCGATCTCGATCATTTGCATGTCATTCACCTCAATAATCTTGCCGGAGCAGAGCCGGGGACCAGGTTTACGAGGAGGCGCTGTGAATCCTTCCCTGGACGCTACTTTTTCCATCCCTGGAAAAAGACCTCCTCGTCCACCTGTCCCCGGCCCGCTCGGTGGTGCCATTATTCGCGAAGCTGAGCGAGCGATGGTCAGCCCGTTCGGAGCAGTGCTCCTCACCCATGGCGAAGGACCTCCTCTTCGGCCTGCCTCCGGCGCCCCTCACGGGAGACTTCGAGATTGCGAAGCCGAGCGCAGCCAGCTTGTGCTCAACCCCGGCGGCGGACCAGCTGGTAGCGCCGCGTCACATAGCCGAACGGCACGCTCCAGACATGCACCAGTCGCGAGAACGGGAACAGCAGGATGATGGTCAGGCCGACGAAGATGTGCAGCTTGTAGATCCAGGAGACCTCTTCCATGTAGTAGGCAGCGCCGCCGCCGAAGAAGACGATCGCCTGGGCCCAGCTGGCCAGGGTGACCATCATCTCGCCGTCCATGTGGCCCAGGGAGAAGAGGATGGTGACCATTCCCAGCGCCGCCTGGAACACGATCAGGCCGAGGATGGCGGTATCCATGGTGCTCGATGAGGCCCGAACCCGGCCGTTGGTGAGGCGGCGATGCAGCAGCATGGCGCCGCCCACCACGCACATGGCACCGGCGATGCCGCCCACCACGATGGCGAGAAGCTGCTTGGTGCCGGGGTCCAGGAACCGGTCGTACATCCAGTGCGGCGTCAGCATGCCGAACAGGTGGCCGAAGAAGATCACGATGATGCCGACATGGAACAGGTTGCTGGCCAGGCGCATGTTCTTCGACGACAGCATCTGGCTGGAACCGGTCTTCCAGGTGAACTGGCCATGGTCGTAGCGCATCAGGCTGCCGATCAGGAAGACGGTGCCGACGAGGTACGGGTAGTAGCCGTAGATCAGGTGATTGAGATAGGTGGAAATGGCGTCAAACATGACAGTTCTCCTGTTAACGACCGCTCACGCGAGGCGCATCCGCCCCGGGTGACATGATCCGTACCGGCTGGCTCTGGGTCTCGCGCTTGCGCTCGGCCAGACGACGCCCCTCGGCGGACTGCAGCGCGCAGTCCTCATCGGACTTGGCGGAAAAGCGCACCGCCTCCTCTTCCCACACCGCATCCAGCGCCTCGGGGGTGTCATCACGGCTCTCCCCCACCACGGTCTCACGCTGGGCTTCCACCTCCTGCTCGGCGCCGATCATCGCCAGCAGGGCGCGCATCACCAGGGCGTGGTCGGCGCCACGCTCCTCCAGGCGGGCCGCCAGCAGCGCCAGGATATGGCGGATCTCGCCCAGCCAGCGGCCGATCTCGGCCTCGCTGCGGGTGGAGAGGTACTCGAGGAACAGCGGCAGGTAGTCCGGCAGCTCCCGGGCATCCAGCTCGAAGCCGGCTACCTGGTACTCGTTCATCAGGTCGACCATGGCCTGGCCACGGTCGCGGGATTCGCCGTGGACATGCTCGAACAGCAGCAGCGAGTGGGCGCGCCCCTTGTCGAACAGCGCCACGTACTCGGACTGGAGCTCCAGCAGGTCGCCCTCACTGATGCGCTGGCACCAGCTCATCAGGCTGCTGCGAAGCGCCCCACCCAGGCGACGCTCGGCATCGATGACTTCGATCAGCTCCCCCGCGGCGCCCTGGAGCGCCTCGGTGGGATAGTCCAGCAGGCGGGCCAGCACGCGCAGGCTGCGCATGCCAAGCTCGGCCTGGGGTAACTGGAGTGCGGCATCAGCCATGTTGCTTCTCCTTGGCCTTGGCAGGCGTCTTCCCGGCCGTGGCCTTGGGATCGAAGACGTCCACCGGCTTGACCAGCGGGGTGGTCTGGGAACGACCGTTGAACAGGCTCGGCTTGCTCTCGCCGTGGCAGCCGTCGCCGAAGCTGAAGCCGCAGCCGCCGCGCTCGGGGAAGGCTTCGGTGGCCATCTCGCGATGGCTGGTGGGGATCACGAAGCGATCCTCGTAGTTGGCGATGGCGAGGTAGCGATACATCTCCTCCACCTGCGCCTCGGAGAGGCCCACGGCGTCGAGCACCTCGGTGTCGTGCTTGCCTTCCACGTGGCGGTTGCGCATGAAGACGCGCATGGCCATCAGCCGCTTGAGCGCCAGTACCACGGGCTCTTCCTCACCGGCGGTGAGCATGTTGGCGAGATACCGCACCGGGATGCGCAGCGACTCGATCTTGGGCAGCACGCCGTCGTACTCGATCTGGCCGGCCTCGGCGGCGGACTGGATCGGCGACAGGGGCGGCACGTACCAGACCATCGGCAGGGTGCGGTATTCCGGGTGCAGCGGCAGCGCCAGCCCCCAGTCCATGGCCATCTTGTAGACCGGCGACGCCTGGGCGGCCTTGATCACGTTGTCGGTGATGCCGTCCTTTTTTGCCTGGGCGATCACTTCCGGATCGTTGGGGTCCAGGAAGATCTCGCGCTGGCGGTGGTAGAGGTCGCGCTCGTCCGGCGAGCTCGCCACTTCCTCGATGCGGTCGGCGTCATAGAGCAGCACGCCGAGGTAGCGGATGCGGCCCACGCAGGTCTCGGAGCAGATGGTCGGCATGCCCGCCTCGATGCGCGGGTAGCAGAAGATGCACTTCTCGGACTTGCCGGTCTTCCAGTTGTAGTAGATCTTCTTGTACGGGCAGCCGGAGATGCACATCCGCCAGCCGCGGCACTTGTCCTGGTCGATCAGGACGATGCCGTCCTCTTCCCGCTTGTAGATCGCGCCACTGGGGCACGAGGCCACGCAGGTCGGATTGAGGCAGTGCTCGCACAGGCGCGGCAGGTACATCATGAAGGTGTTTTCGAACTGGCCGTAGATGTCGGCCTGGATCTTCTCGAAGTTGGAGTCGAGGCGCCGCTTGGCGAACTCGGTGCCGAGGATCTCCTCCCAGTTGGGACCCCATTCGATCTTCTTCATGCGCTCGCCGGAGACCAGCGAGCGCGGACGCGCTACCGGCTGGTGATCGGCCTGCTTGGCGGTATGCAGGTGCTCGTAGTCGAAGTCGAACGGCTCGTAGTAGTCGTCGAGCTCGGGCAGGTCGGGGTTGGCGAAGATGTTCGCCAGCACCCGCCACTTGCCGCCGATGCGGGGCTCGATCTTGCCATCGGCACGACGCAGCCAGCCACCCTTCCACTTCTTCTGGTTCTCCCACTCCTTCGGATAACCGATGCCGGGCTTGGTCTCGACGTTGTTGAACCAGGCGTATTCCATGCCTTCACGGCTGGTCCAGACGTTCTTGCAGGTGATCGAGCAGGTGTGACAGCCGATGCACTTGTCGAGGTTGAGGACCATGCCTACCTGGGAACGAATCTTCATTTCACGGCCTCCTGAACGCTGTCGTTGCCTTCGCCGTCGAGCCAGTCGATTCTCTTCATCTTGCGTATCAGGACGAATTCATCGCGGTTGGAGCCAACGGTTCCGTAGTAGTTGAAGCTGTAAGAGAGCTGGGCGTAGCCGCCGATCATGTGGGTCGGCTTGGGGCAGACCCGGGTCACGGAATTGTGCATGCCGCCGCGGGTCTTGGTGACCTCGGAGCCCGGCACGTTCACGTTGCGCTCCTGGGCGTGGTACATCATCACCATGCCGGCCTTGACCCGCTGGCTGACGATGGCCCGCGCGGTGATGGCGCCGTTGGCGTTGTAGAGCTCGATCCAGTCGTTGTCCTCGATGCCGATCTCCTGGGCATCGGTCTCCGACATCCACACCACCGGGCCGCCGCGGTTCAGCGTCAGCATCAGCAGGTTGTCGCTGTAGGTGGAGTGGATGCCCCACTTCTGGTGCGGGGTGATCCAGTTCAGCGCCTTGGTCGGATAGCCGTTGTCCTCGGGCAGGTCGAACCCGGTAACCGTCTTGGTGTTGATCGGCGGACGGTAGACCAGCAGGCTCTCGCCGAAGGCGCGCATCCAGGGGTGATCCTGGTAGAACTGCTGGCGGCCGCTGACGGTGCGCCACGGAATCATCTCGTGGACGTTGGTGTAGCCGGCGTTGTAGGAGACGTGCTCGTCCTCCAGGCCGGACCAGGTCGGGCTCGAGATGATCTTGCGCGGCTGGGCGACCACGTCGCGGAAGCGGATCTTCTCTTCCTGCTTGGGCCTCGCCAGGTGGGTGTGGTCGCGGCCGGTGATCTTGGACAGTGCGTCCCAGGCCTTGACCGCCACCTGGCCGTTGGTCTCCGGCGCCAGGGTCAGAATCATCTCGGCGGCATCGATGGCCGTCTCGATCAGCGGGCGTCCCTTGTGCGGTCCGTCCAGCTTGCAGTGGTTGAGCTTGCCGAGCAGCTCGACCTCGCTATCGGTGTTCCAGGCGATACCCTTGCCGCCATTGCCGATGCTCTCCAGCAGCGGCCCCACAGAGGTGAAGCGCTCGTAGGTCTCGGGATAGTTGCGCTTGACCTCGATCAGCGCCGGCATGGTCTTGCCGGGGATCATCTCGCACTCGCCCTTCTTCCAGTCCCTTACCTCGACCTGGGCCAGCTCGGCGGGGGAGTCGTGCTGGTGCGGCAGGGTGACCAGGTCGGTCTCCTCGCCCAGGTGTCCCACGCAGACCTTGGAGAAGGCCTTGGCGATGCCCTTGTAGATGTCCCAGTCGCTGCGCGACTCCCACGCCGGGTCGGTGGCCGCGGTCAGCGGGTGGATGAAGGGGTGCATGTCCGAGGTATTGAGGTCGTCCTTCTCGTACCAGGTGGCCGTGGGCAGCACGATGTCCGAGTAGAGGCAGGTGGAGGACATGCGGAAGTCCAGCGTGACCACCAGGTCGAGCTTGCCTTCCGGCGCCTCGTCGTGCCACTTCACTTCCTGCGGCTTCTGGCCGCCGAAGTCGCCCAGGTCCTTGCCCTGGATGCCGTGGCGGGTGCCCAGCAGGTACTTGAGCATGTACTCGTGGCCCTTGCCCGAGCTGCCCAGCAGGTTGGAGCGCCAGATGAACATGTTGCGCGGGAAGTTCTGGGCGTTGTCCGGATCCTCGGCGGCAAACGCCAGCTCACCGCTCTTGAGCTGCTGTACGGCGTAGTCCTTGGTGGACATGCCGGCGGCTTCCGCGGCCTTGGCCAGGCGCAGCGGGTTGGTACCGAGCTGCGGCGCGGAGGGCAGCCAGCCCATGCGCTCGGAACGCACGTTGAAGTCGATCAGGCTGCCGGGGTAGTCCTCGGCCTTGGCCAGCGGCGACAGGATCTCCTTGATCTCGAGCTTCTCGTAGCGCCACTGGGAAGAGTGGTTGTAGAAGAAGGAGGTGGAGTTCATGTGACGCGGCGGGCGCTGCCAGTCGAGGCCGAAGGCCAGCGGGGTCCAGCCGGTCTGCGGGCGCAGCTTCTCCTGGCCGACGTAGTGGGCCCAGCCGCCGCCGCTCTGGCCGATACAACCGCACATGACCAGCATGTTGATCAGGCCGCGGTAGTTCATGTCCATGTGGTACCAGTGGTTCATCGCCGCACCGACGATGATCATGGAACGACCCTGGGTCTTGTTGGCGTTGTCGGCGAACTCACGGGCGATGCGGGCGACCTGCTCGGCGGGCACGCCGGTGATCTTCTCCTGCCAGGCCGGGGTGTAGGGGCGGACCTGGTCATAGGAAGTGGCGCCGTCGTCCTCGCCCTCTTTTCCGAAGCCGCGGTCGATGCCGTAGTTGGCGCACATCAGGTCGAAGACGGTGACGGCGAGAATTTCAGTGCCGTCGGCCTTCTTCAGGCGCTTGGCGGGCAGGCTGTGGAACAGCAGCTCGTTGCCGGCCACGTGGTCGAAGTGTTCGTGGATGATACCGCCGAAGTAGGGGAAGGCGACCCGGGCCACGTCGTCATGGTGCTCGGCCAGAGTCAGCAGCGGCTTGATCTCGGTGCCTTCGGCATCGAGCGACTCGAGGTTCCACTTGCCCACTTCATCGCCGGTCTCGCCCCAGCGGAAGCCGATGGAACCGCGCGGCACCACCAGCTGGTCGCGGGTCTCGTCCCAGGCCACGGTCTTCCACTCGGGGTTGTTGTCCTGGCCCATGTTGGCGTCGAAGTCGCTCGCGCGCATCTGGCGGCCAGGCGCGTAGCTGCCGTCCTCGCGCGCTTCCAGCTCGACCAGGAAGGGCATGTCGGAGTACTTGCGCACGTACTCGGTGAAGTAGGCGCTGGGGTTGTCGAGGTGGAACTCCTTGAGGATCACGTGGCCCATGGCCATGCCCAGGGCGGCGTCGGTGCCCTGCTTGACCGACAGCCATTCGTCGGTGAGCTTGGAGACCTCGGCGTAGTCCGGGGTGATGGAGACGGTCTTGGTGCCCTTGTAGCGCACTTCGGTGAAGAAGTGGGCGTCCGGGGTACGGGTCTGGGGCACGTTGGAGCCCCAGGCGATGATGTAGCCGGAGTTGTACCAGTCGGCGGACTCGGGCACGTCGGTCTGCTCGCCCCAGGTCTGGGGGCTGGCCGGCGGCAGGTCGCAGTACCAGTCGTAGAAGCTCATGCAGACGCCGCCGATCAGCGACAGGTAGCGGCTGCCCGCGGCGTAGCTGACCATCGACATGGCGGGAATCGGCGAGAAGCCGATGATGCGGTCCGGGCCGTACTGCTTGGCGGTGTAGACGTTGGAGGCGGCGATCAGCTCGTTGAGCTCGTCCCAGTTGGCCCGCACGAAGCCGCCCATGCCGCGGGCACGCTTGTACAGCTTGGTCTTGGCCGGGTCCTCGACGATGGAGGCCCAGGCGTCGACCGGATCCGGCTTCTCCTTGAGGGCGTCGCGCCACAGCTTGAGCAGCGGCTTGCGGACCAGCGGGTACTTGAGGCGGTTGGCGCTGTACATGTACCAGGAGTAGCTGGCGCCACGCGGGCAGCCCCGCGGCTCGTGGTTGGGCAGGTCCGGGCGGGTGCGCGGGTAATCGGTCTGCTGGGTCTCCCAGGTGACCAGGCCGTTCTTGACGTAGATCTTCCAGCTGCAGGAGCCGGTGCAGTTCACGCCATGGGTGCTGCGCACGACCTTGTCATGCTGCCAGCGCTGACGGTAGCCGTCCTCCCAGCCCCGGGACTCGTCGCGGGCCTCGCCATGCTCGTTGGCGAAGGGCTCGCGCGCCTTGCGGAAGAAATTCAGCCGATCTAAGAAGTGACTCATGGTCGTCTCCAGGCTCCTTGAAGTGATACGTGGCCCCCGGGCCACCTCGTCTGCCGTGCCGCGCTGTGTGTGTCACAGACCGCCCGACAGGCAAGTTCATGGAGAGGATTCTGGAGGAACGACAAGCGGATTACTGCCCGGTTACCTCCATATACACCCCAACTACCCACAAGGTGATAGGTGCCCGAAAGAAAGGGGATAAGGCCCGTCAGGAAGGGGCGCCGGCGCGGGAAGCGGGGTCCCAGAGCATGACCAGCATGCACAGCGCCAGCGCGGCGTAGAGGAACATGAAGCCGGCGGTGCGCAGGCCGATCCACTCGTTGCCGAACACGAACATCAGCGGCAGCAGCGCGGCGAAGAGCCCACCCAGGGCCAGCGCCAGGCCACCGGCCCGCGACATGTCATCGCCGTGGTCGCGGTGCAGCAGGCACATCAGGCTGCCCTTGCCGATGCCCATGGCCAACCCCATCACCGCCAGCAGGCCGATGAATCCCCACAGGGGCATGGAGAAGCGCAGGGCCAGGTCGCCGTGCACGCCATGGATCTGCATGGTGAAATCGGGGTAGGAGAGCAGGAACAGGCAGGCCATCACGCAGGCGCTGACCCACCAGCGCAGATCGCGGAAGTCGCGCCGGTCGGCCAGGGCACCTCCCACGATCTGCCCCAGGCCACCCGGCAGGGTGAACAGCAGCGCCCAGAGTGCCGCGCTCTTCAGCGGCAGCTGGTACTGGGCCGCCAGGTAGGCGGGCAGCCATAGCGCCAGCGCCACGAAGGCGCCGTAGAAGAAGCTGTAGTAGAGGGCCAGGCGACAGACGGCCGGCGCGGGCAAGCCATCGCGCCAACGCCCCGCAGTCGGTGGTGGCGCCTCGTCGAGGACATCTGCATCGGGCAGCTCGGCGTGCGTCTCGTCCTCGGCGAACAGCCACAGCAGCCCCGCCACCAGCAGTATCGGCAGCAGGAAGAGCTTGGGCGCCATGGGCCAGCCGTAGGCCTGGCTGATCAGCGGCAACAGGAAATAGGTGAGCCCGGCACCCAGCATGCCGGCGCCGTAGAGCCCCAGCGCCAGGCCGGCGTGACGGCGTGGGCAGAGGGCGGAAACGTAGACCAGGCCCGCCGCCAATGAGCCGGCACCCAAACCGAGCCCGGCCCCCGCCAGCAGGAAGTCGCCGTACTCCCGGGAGTGGGCGATACCCCACAGGAAGGGGCAGATCAGCAGCAGACAGCCGATCATCACCCGTCGGCCGCCGACGCGATCCGCCAGGACCGCCAGGGGCAGGGCCGACAGTGCGCCGGTAAGCATCGGCATGGCCAGCAGCACGGCGAACTGCACCTCGCCGAAATTCAGCGCACTCTTCAACTCGACGCCCAGCACGGCGAAGATGGTCCAGCTGGCGAACACCAGCGCAAAGGCAAGGGGCGACAGCAGCACGACCACCAGCGAACGATAGTCGCCCTGCAGGCCCATCGCGGGGGCTTTTCCGGCAGGCATCATGAACGGTGGGTCCGAGGGAGTGGTCCAACGAATTCTCGGCACCCTGGCCCACAGCGTCAAAAGGGCAAGCGAGGTACCCCTTCAGGGAGAGCCGGCGCTACCTAATAGGGTAAGGTGCAGTGACTACCCTCTGGGTTATAGTGAATGCCCACCCCCCGCAACGCTCCGGAGACCTCATCTGGCGATGAAACTGCTGCAACGCTCCCTGGTGGCCCGCATCGTGGCCTCGCTGCTGGCGATCAGTGCGATGGCGCTGATCAGCATCGTGGTGACCATGGCGGTGGCCGGGGGTAGCCGTGGCGACGCCGCGGCCATCAACGTGGCGGGCTCGCTGCGCATGAATACCTATCAGATCGTCGCCGCCCTGCAGCGCTACGAGCGGATACCCTCGATGGATCATCAGGCTGCGGTGTACGTGCTCAAGCGTCGCTTCGAGGAGCGCCTCGCCAGCGACGAACTGACCGGCGCGATTCCCGTCTCCGAGGCCCATGAGCTGCGCCGCCAGTACCGCCTGGTGCTGTCTCGTTGGCACAACGAGCTGGCCCCCGAGGTGAGCGAAGCCGTAGCCAGCCAGTACGTGCGCATCGACCCGCTCAATCGGGCCCTCGATGGACTGGTGGGCGAGATCGACACCATGGTCAACCAGCTCGAGCAGAATACCGAAGCCAAGATTCGCCTGCTCAGCGCACTGCAGATCCTGTTCCTGGGATTGACCGCCGTGGTGCTGATCATTGCCCTCTACGATATTCGTCACAATCTGGTGGCGCCGCTGCGCCAGCTGATGGTGCTGGCCCGGGAAGCCGCACGGCGCAATTTTTCCCAGCGCACCCGGCTCAGCGGCAGCGACGAACTGGCGATGCTCGGCCGCACCTTCGACAACATGGCGGAGCAACTGGCCTCGAGCTATGCCGAGCTGGAAGAGCGGGTGGCCCACAAGACCCAGGAGCTGGAGCGCAGCAGCCAGGTCATGCAGGTGCTGCACGATGGCAGCCGCTGGCTCTACGGCGGCGGCAACGACCTCTGCACCAGTGCCGCCCCCATGCTGCGCCAGGTCGAGCAGTTGCTGGAGATCGGCCCCATCCGGTTGTCGCTCAACGACCCCCATGACAACCGCCAGATCCCGATCCTCGCCACCCGCTCCGCCCGGCGCCCCGAATATTGCCGCGACCATGACTGCCACGCCTGCCTGATCGACCCTAACCCCATGCGGCTGGGAGATACCGAAGAGGGTGAGTGCCTGCTGCTGCCGGTGAGCGTGGGCGAGGAGATGCTGGGCACCCTGGAGATCTGGCACCCCAAGGGGCAGCGCCTTTCCCATAGCGTACGCCGCCTGCTCAACGCCCTGGCCGACCAGCTGGCCACGGCGGTCTACCTGCAGCGCCGCATCGAGGAGGAGCAGCAGATCTCGCTGATGAACGAGCGCACCATCATCGCCCGCGAGCTGCACGACTCCCTGGCCCAGTCGCTCTCCTACCTCAAGATGCAGGTGGCCCGGCTGGAGCGAATGCAGAGCAAGGACGCCCCCCGGGAAACCCAGGCGGCGGTGTTCGACGAGTTGCGTACCGGCCTCAACAGCGCCTATCGCCAGCTGCGCGAGCTGCTCACCACCTTCCGTCTCAAGCTTGAAGGCCCCGGCCTGCAGTCGGCCCTTCACCAGACCACGGCAGAATTCTCCGACCGCATGGGCGCCTTGGTAGAGCTGCACTACGACGTGCCGCCCCACCTGCTCAATCCCAATGAGGAGATCCATGTCCTGCAGATCGCCAGGGAGGCCTTGAGCAATATCCACAAGCACGCCCAGGCACACTGGGCCTGCGTCACGGTACGCTTCCAGGAAGCCCGCATCGAGCTGCGCATCGAGGACGACGGCGTGGGTCTGGCGAACGATGAGTCGCCGCCCATGCACTATGGGCTCATCATCATGCGCGACCGGGCCAACACCCTGGGCGGCGAACTGACGCTGACCAACCGCGCCGAGGGGGGAACCCGGGTCGAGCTCACCTTCACCCCGCAGACGGCGCGCCTGATCACCCGGCAGCCGTTGCCGACCGCCATCACTCAAGAGAACGGAAACTGAATCGATATGGGCCAGCCAATCAACGAGACCCCCGCCAGTATCCTGATCATCGACGACCACCCACTGTTGCGCCGCGGCGTGGCCCAGCTGCTGGAGCTGGAGGATGACCTGGCGCTGGTCGGCGATACCGGCGAGCCCGAGGAGGGCGTACGCCTGGCCATCGAGCTGGACCCGGACATGGTACTGCTCGACCTCAACATGCCGGGCATGGACGGTATCCAGACGCTCAAGGCGCTACGCGAGGAGGGTTTCACCGGACGGGTGGTGATGTTCACCGTTTCCGACCATGAAGAGGACCTGGTCGCCGCCCTGCGCGGCGGTGCCGATGGCTACCTGCTCAAGGACATGGAGCCCGAGGATATGGTGCGCCAGCTGCGCCAGGTGGCCCTGGGCCGCATGGTGGTGAGCGAAAGCCTCACCGCCCTGCTCGCCGAGGCGCTGCGCAACCAGCGCACCGCGCCGGCCACCCCCGACATTCATAGCCTGACCCAGCGCGAACGCGAGATCCTGCGCGAACTCGCCGCCGGGCTCTCCAACAAGCTGATCGCCCGCAAGCTCGACATCACCGAAGGGACCGTCAAGGTCCACGTCAAGCACCTGCTGAAGAAGCTCAACCTGCGTTCGCGGGTCGAAGCGGCGGTGTGGGCCGTGCAGGAAGGCATAGAACGGTAGGTTCTGTGTGGATACCTCCAAAGACTTCCAGGCGCCGCCAAGGCGCCATCCCCTTCCCTACCGTTTTTTACAAAGGCTTTCATAACAGCTAGTTAGACGCCTACCCCCGCTACCCCTCAAGTGGTATTCCCCTGATTTTCCAGCATTTTCGGCCAGTTTCGCCGCCCTTACGCGCGGCGTATCTTTGCGCCATACGAACCTGAATTGATCCCGGTCAGGCCAGTGGTCGCAAGCCGGGGTCAGCGGAGCCACCTAGGGGGAATCACCATGGCCAAGACAGATGCCGATATCGGGGGGGCCGTCACGACGCCCGGCAAGACGAACGGCGATATCGAACACTGGGATATCGAGAACGACGAATTCTGGCAACGCAGCGGCAAGAAGATCGCCAACCGCAACTTGTGGATCTCCATCCCCAGCCTGCTGATGGGGTTCGCCGTCTGGATGATGTGGGGCATGATCACCACCCAGATGCAGAACCTCGGCTTCCCCTTCACCGTGGGGGAACTGTTCACCCTGACCGCCCTGGCCGGGCTCTCGGGCGCGACCCTGCGCATCCCCGCCTCGTTCATGATCCGCATCGCCGGCGGGCGCAACACCGTCTTCCTGACCACGGCGCTGCTGATGATACCGGCGCTCGGCACCGGCATGGCGCTGATGAACCCCGACACGCCGCTGTGGGTCTTCCAGGCCCTGGCGCTGCTCTCGGGTATCGGCGGCGGTAACTTCGCCGCCTCGATGAGCAATATCTCGACCTTCTACCCCAAGAAGCAGCAGGGCTATGCCCTGGGCATGAATGCGGGCCTTGGCAACTTCGGCGTCACCACCATGCAGATCCTGATCCCGCTGGTGATGACCGTGGGTATCTTCGGCGCCCTCGCCGGCGGCTCCATGGAGCTGCAGAGTTCCAGCGGCACCCTGATCGGGCGCATCGAGGCGGGTACCCAGACCTGGATCCAGAACGCCGGCTTCGTCTGGCTGCTGTTCCTGGTTCCGCTGGCCTTCGCCGGCTGGTTCGGCATGAACAACCTGCGCCCCATCACCCCCAACCCCGGCACGCCGATGCAGGCCTTCGGCAAGATCCTGGGGCTCTACGCCGTCGGCGCGGTGGCCAGCATCATCGGCATGTTCGCCCTCGGCCTGCTCGGCATGTGGCTCGCCCTGCCGCTGACCATCGCGCTGACCCTGGTGCTGCTGCGCCTGATTCCCGGTGAGATCAAGCCCAACATCCAGAAGCAGTTCGCCATCTTCTCCAACAAGCACACCTGGTCGATGACGGTCCTCTATATCCTGACCTTCGGCTCCTTCATCGGCTTCTCCGCCGCCCTGCCGCTCTCGATCAACGTCATCTTCGGCAACATGATGGAAGTGGCCGCCGACGGCAGCGTGACCCGCGTAGCCAACCCCGACGGCCCCAGTGCCCTGACCTGGGCCTGGATCGGTCCCTTCGTCGGCGCCCTGATTCGCCCCATCGGCGGCTGGGTCTCCGACAAGGTGGGCGGCTCCATCGTCACCCAGGTGATCTCGGTGGTCATGGTCGTGGCTTCCGCCGTCACCGGCTACGTGATGATGCTGGCCTACAACTCCACCGACCCGAACAGCTACTTCGCCCTGTTCATGCTGCTGTTCGTGATCCTGTTCGCCGCCAGCGGCATCGGCAACGGCTCCACCTTCCGCACCATCGGCGTGATCTTCGATCAGCACCAGAAGGGACCGGTGCTGGGCTGGACCTCCGCCGTGGCCGCCTACGGCGCCTTCATCGCCCCGCGGGTGATGGGCGAGCAGATCCAGGCCGGCACCCCCGAGCTCGCCATGTACGGCTTCGCGATCTTCTACGCGGTGTGCCTGGTGATCAACTGGTGGTTCTACCTGCGCCCCAACGCCTACGTGAAGAATCCCTGATTCGAGCATCCGTGCTTCGGTGTCACGCCGGAGCACACCCCCTACCTTGCCTTCTCCGGAGGGATGTCATGAAAGTCATGATCGCCTATGACGGCTCGCGAAACGCCAAGCTGGCCCTGGCCCAGACCGTCAGCCTGTTTCGCTGCAACGCCCCCACCCTGGTGCTCATCGGGGTGGCGGAAAATCCCCGCGACGTCACCGACGCCAACGAGGATCTGTTCCAGGAGGAGTACGAGGAGCTGAAGGCCGCGCTCCAGGAGGGCGCCGATTTCGCCACCCGCGAGGAATTCGATGTCGACTGGGTCCTGGCCGAAGGCGACCCGCGCAAGATGATCCTGCGCGCCACCCAGAAGCATCGACCCGACGTGCTGGTCATCGCGCGCCACAGCAACAAGCCCGACGGCGGCATCATCGCCCAGTCGCTGAGCTACTTCGTCGACGAACTCGACTACATGACCTTCGGCAAGGTCAGTTCCTTCCTGGCCCGACGCGTCGAATGTCCGCTGTTGATACTGCCCAGCCCATGAGCCGGGTACTGCCGTCACTCATCACTGCCGTCACTCATCGCTGTCACTTTTCTCTTTCGGGATGATACGACCATGAAAGTATCCGCCGTCTTCAAGGTTCGCAGTCCTGAGATCAGGGCCCTTCACCTGACCTGGATCGCTTTCTTCATCACCTTCTACGTCTGGTTCAACATGGCGCCGCTGGCATCGAGCATGCTGAAGAGCGTCGACTGGCTGACCCGGGACGATATCCGCCTCTTCGCCATCGCCAACGTGGCCCTGACCATACCGGCGCGCATCATCGTCGGCATGGCCCTGGACCGCTTCGGCCCGCGCCGGGTGTTCTCGGTGCTGATGGTCAGCATGTCGATCCCGGCGCTGGTGTTCGCCTTCGGCAACACCATGTCCCAGTTGCTTGTCTCGCGGCTGGTACTCAGCTCCATCGGCGCCAGCTTCGTGGTCGGCATCCACATGACCGCCCTGTGGTTCAAGCCCAAGGACATCGGCTTCGCCGAAGGCTTCTATGCCGGCTGGGGCAACTTCGGTTCCGCCGCCGCCGCCATGACCCTGCCCACCATCGCCATCACCCTGTTCGGCGGTGAAGACGGCTGGCGCTGGGCCATCGCCCAGAGCGCCGTCGTCATGGCCGCCTACGGGATCTACTACTGGTTCGCCATCACCGACGGCCCCGATGCCCGCGCACACCGCAAGCCGCGCAAGGCCATGGCCATGGAAGTCAGCACCTGGGGCGACATGATCAAGCTGATCATCTGGACCATTCCGCTGGTGGGCTGCCTGGGCATCCTGGTGTGGCGCATCCAGAACATGGGCTACATGTCGGTGACCGCCGCCGTGATCTGCTACCTGGCCATCGTCGCCATCATCATCTATCAGGTGGTCCAGATCATCCGAGTCAACGTGCCGATCCTGAAGAAGGGGGTGCCGGAAGACGACAAGTACCCGTTCAGCAGCGTTGCCGCACTCAACAGCACCTACTTCGCCAACTTCGGCGCCGAGCTGGCGGTGGTCTCCATGCTGCCGATGTTCTTCGAGGAGACCTGGGGACTGAATGCCGCCACGGCGGGCATGATCGCCGCCTCCTTCGCCTTCGTGAACCTGGTGGCGCGCCCCATGGGGGGCCTGGTATCGGACCGCATGGGCAACCGCCGCTTCGTGATGCTCAGCTACATGTTCGGCATCGGCATCGGCTTCGTGCTGATGGGTATGCTCAACTCCAGCTGGCCGTTGATCATCGCCATTGCCATCACCATCTTCACCTCCTTCTTCGTCCAGGGGGCAGAGGGCGCCACCTTCGGCATCATCCCCTCGATCAAGCGCCGCATCACCGGCCAGATCTCGGGCATGGCCGGCGCCTACGGCAACGTGGGGGCGGTGGTCTACCTGACGATCTTCACCTTCGTCACTCCCACCCAGTTCTTCTACATCATCGCCGGCGGCGCCTTCCTCAGCTGGCTGATCTGCCTGATCTGGCTGAAGGAGCCGGAGGGCGCGTTCGACGAGGAGTACTACGTCTCCTCGGTGGACCGCATGATCGAGGAGCAGGAGCTGGCCAAGGCTCAGGCCAGGCCGCAGCAGGGCTGACCCGACTGCAGCCGGGCAGTGGCCGCCTTGGCGGCCACTGCCTTTTGGCTTTCCAGCTTCTGGCTGAAGGCAATAACCGAACCGGCCCTTTCACCGGGAGATTCCATGGCTTCGCCGCGTTTCAAGCAGTACTCGGTACTGACCGCCAACACCTTCGCCTTCACCATGTGCTTCATGGTGTGGACCATGTTCGGCGAGATCGGCGTGCCCATTGCCGAGGAGCTGGGACTGAGCGACACCCAGTTCGGCATCCTGGCCGCCGTTCCCATCCTGACCGGCTCGCTGGTGCGGCTACCGCTGGGTGCCATGACCGACCGCATTGGCGGCCGCCCCGTCTTCATGGCGCTGATGCTGGCCACGGTGCCGGCGATCTGGGCGGTGCAGTTCGCTACCCAATACTGGCAACTGCTGATGCTTGGTGCCGTGATCGGCCTGGCCGGTGGCGGTTTCTCGGTGGGCATCACCTACACCGCCAAGTGGTTCGAACGCGACCGCCAGGGCCTGGCCATGGGTATCTTCGGCGCCGGCAACGCCGGTGCCGCCGTGACCAAGTTCGTGGCCCCCACGGTGATCATCGTGCTCGGCTGGCAGGCGGTGCCCAACCTGTACGCGGCGATCATGCTGATCACCGCCCTGGTCTTCTGGTTCTTCACCTTCTCGGACCCGAGCCATCGCAATGCCAACCGCCCCACCCTGAGCGAGCAGGTCGCCGTGCTCAACGACCCGAAGGTGTGGAAGTACTGCCAGTACTACTCGATGGTCTTCGGCGGCTATGTGGGCGTCTCGCTGTGGCTGACCCGCTACTACATGAACGAATACGGCATGGGCATTCAGCTCGCCGCCCTGATCGCCACCATCTTCGTGCTGCCGTCGGGTGTCATCCGCGCCTTCGGCGGCTGGCTCTCCGATCGCTTCGGCGCCCATGCCGTGACCTGGTCCTGCATGTGGGCCAGCCTGGTCGCCCTGTTCATCATGTCCTATCCCCATACCCAGTACGCCGTGCAGCAGGTCGGCGGCTCACGGCTGGAGTTCAGCTTCGGCATTCCCATCTGGCTGTTCACTCTCGCCCTGTTCGTGGTGGGCATCGCCTGGGGTATCGGCAAGGCCTCGGTGTTCAAGTACCTGTCGGACGAGTACGACCGCAACCTGGGCCTCGTTTCCGGCATCGTCGGACTGGCCGGCGGCGTGGGTGGCTTCCTGCTGCCGATCCTGTTCGGCCTGCTGGTGGACTTTACCGGCGTGGCCACCTCGGTGTGGATGCTCTGCTTCGGCGTGACCCTGGTCTCCATCGTCTGGATGTGGTGGACCGAGCGGCGGGCTCCAGTCTTCACCCGCGATGAGCACCACCAGGCCACGGTCATCGGCAAGCCGGCAGCAGAGGCCGATTGACTCACGCGATACCGGCGCAAGGCGGTGGGAGTTTGATCCACGACAAGGACGAAACCGGCGCCAGAGGGCATAGTGGCATTCTGGATACTTGTTCAATACATGACTTAACTGGGAGGTGGCCGATGTCCTCCGCGTCGTTCCCCGATACTCGGACAACCGTCGAACAGGCCCCCGTGGCCGACACGCGTGGCAAGGGCGTGGCGGCCACCGTCTACGTGCTCTTCCTGGGCAGCGTCATGACGGTTTTCACCGCTCCAATCGGTGTGCTGGTAGCGCATCTTCGCCGACGCAATACTGCCGACTGGGTCAATAGCCACCTGCAGTTCCAGATACGCACCTTCTGGCTGGGCGCCCTGGGCGGTGCCTTGGTACTGGCGGCCTGGAACCTGCTGGGCTGGCTCGGTGCGCCCTCCTGGATCTCCTGGACCCTGGGCTACGGCTTCTTTACCGCCTGCCTGGGCTGGACCATGGGCCGCTGTGGGGTCGGAATCAACCGGCTGATGAACAATCGCGCCATCGATGCGCCCCGCAGCCTGCTGTTCGGCGGCGCCACCGTTTCATTGGAAGACTGATTCGTCATGGAGCTGCACATGCACACGGCCACGTATCATTCGCGCTCGGCGCCACCCCGTTCCGCTGCCGTTTCCGGTATCGCCTGGGGCTTCATTGCCTTCTCGGTGCTGATACTGGCCCTGGTGACCCTGCCACTGCTGCCCGGTGATGCCATGGTGGCCTCGCTGGGCGTCGAGGCCGGCAGCGGCGGGTTGACCGGCGGCGTCGCCTGGCTGGTCGAACGCAGCGGTGGGCTGGCCATCTTGATGATGATCGGCTCCCTGGCCACCCTGGCACTGGCCGTCGCGCTGCTTCAGCGGCGGGCCTGGGCCCGCTCCGCCTTCGTCGGCCTGATGGCGGCCGGCTTCGTCGGCGTATTCGGTGCCGCCGCCCTGACACCGATGACCTTCGGCTTTCTGCCCGACGCCGCCACCGCCGATGCGGTGAACCCCGCCAACCCGGTGGCAGGGCTGGTCGGGGCGCTCAGCCTGCTGATCCTGGCGGCCACCGGGCTGGTGGCGCTGTTCGCCTGGGCGGGGTGGAAGCTGACCACCCCGGCCGTGCGTGCCGAGTTCGACCGAACGCCCATCGCCCCGGAGGGCTGAGTGGCACAGCAGCACGAGACTACCCAACAGCGGCCGCTGCCCAACCCGGGCTGGGGGCCGCTTTCGGCCCTGCCCGGCAATCCGCTGATGTGGGTGCTGATCCTGAGCGAGATGGTGGTCTTCGCCGCCTTCTTCGGGCTCTTCGCCTGGCTCAGGATCGGCGAACGGGAGGTATTCGATGCCTCCCAGCAGTTGCTCGACCCGGTGGCCGGCGGCATCAATACCCTGGTACTGCTGACCAGCGGGCTGTTCGCCGCCCTGGCCGTCCAGGCCATCACGCATGGCAAGGTGCGTCGTTGTCGCCTGTGGCTGGGCGCCGCCTTCGCACTGGGCGTGGTGTTCTGCGTGGTCAAGGTGATGGAGTACGCCGACAAGCTCAGCCAGGGGCTCATGCCCGAAACCAACACCTTCTTCACCTTCTACTACCTGCTGACCGGCTTCCACTTCGCCCACGTGCTGTTCGGCCTGGGGCTGATCGCCCTGGTGGCGTGGCGCATCTCCCACGACAACGTGGAGACCGCCGCCGCCTTCTGGCATATGGTCGACCTGATCTGGATCCTGCTCTATCCCATCATCTACCTGCTGAGGTGACCATGCCGACGCGCCTTGCCACCCTGCCCCCCGCTACCCGCAGGCTGCTGATCACCTGGGCGGTATTGATGGGACTGACGCTGGTCACCATGTTCTCGGCCCAGCTCGGCGGTGATGCCCGCCTGCAGGCACTGCCACTGTGGTCGGCGGGCCTGCTGCTGCTCAGCACCGCCTTCAAGGCGCACCAGGTGCTGATGACCTATCTCGGCCTGCGCGATGCCAGTGCCGCCTGGCGGGGCGCCTTTATCGGCCTGGTACTGTTCACGCTGCTGCTGGTGGCATCAGGCTATCTGCTGGCACAGCTGGGCGGCTGAAGCTGGGCAGCCAGTACCCACCGAACCTCTGCCAACACGACGACGCCACGAAGACTCCCGATGAACGCAACGACGCCGACCCCTGAGGGCCGGCGTCGGATGTATGCTGCCGTGAATGACGCTATCACTCATCGTCGGGTGGCGGCGGGAGCGGGTCGACCCACTCCGCCAGCCGACGGCCGGCATGAATCAGGCCATAGATCACGAAGGGCGCCAGCAGCATCAGGAAGATGCCCCAGTCCCGGGTATTGATCAGCCAGATCAGCGGCGTGAGCACGGCGAAGGCCACGATCACCCCGAACAGCGTGGCCATGACGGGACGACTTATTGTCAGTGTCATGTGGAGTCCTCTCTCAGCTACCGATGATCTGACGATAGATGCCCGGCAAGGCCTGGGCCAGATGCTCGGGCCGGTTGACGATGGCATAGCTGCCGCGGCCAAACAGGCGCGAGACATACTGATGAGCCTCGCTGTCGACCGTCACGCCGAACACCCTCACCTCCTGTTGGCGCGCCTCGAGCACCGCCTTGCGGGTGTCCTCGATGCCGTAGCGCCCCTCGTAGTAGTCGGTGTCGTTGGGCTTGCCGTCGGTGATCACCAGCAACAGCCGGTGCCGGTTGGGCCGCTTGGCCAGCTCCTGGGTCACATGGCGGATCGCCGGCCCCATGCGGGTGTAGTGCCCCGGCTTGAGCGCCGAGATTCGCCGCGCCACCCGCTCGCTCATGCTCTCCTCGAAGGTCTTGAGGGTATTGACCCAGACCTTCTGGCGCCGATGCGAGGTGAAGCAGTGGATGGCATAGTCATCGCCGCAGCCGGCCAGGCCGTGGCCCAGCACCAGCAATGCCTCCTTCTCCACGTCGAGCACCCGGCGGTCCTCCAGCCAGGCATCGGTGGAGAGCGAGACGTCGACCAGGATCGAGACCGCCAGGTCGCGGGCCTGCTGCCGGGTCGCCTGGTAGAGGCGGTCGCTGGACTCGCCGGTGGCGGCCAGGTCGCAGCGCGAGCGGATCACCGCATCCATGTCCAGTTCGCTGCCGTCGAGCTGGCCGCGCAGCATCTCGCGCCGCGGGCGCAGTGCCTCGAACTCGCGACGTACCCGACGGATGCGCCGGTGGGTGGCGGCATCGGGCTCCCACTGCTCGCCCTCCTCGCTCGCAAGCTCGGTATGCACTAGGCAGTGGTCGGGAAGGTAAATCTGCTTGCGGTAGTTCCACTCGTCGTAGGCGTGCTTGCCACGCAGCCGCTCGCCCAGCACCTCGTCCGGCGGCAGGTCGAGGTCGACCTTGATGCGCGTCGCCGCCCGCTGCTTGTGCGGGCTCAGGATGATCTCCTCCATCTGCTCGGCGGCGCGCTTGGCTTCCTCGTCCTCGTTGTCCTCGACCAGTCGATTGAGGTTGACCATCTCGGTCCAGGAGAGCATTTTCTCGAAGCGGTTGGCGACCAGCGGGTCGTCGCGCTCGGTCTGGTCCTGGGTCTTGCGTTCGGCCTTGCGCTTGCCGTCGCTCACCGTCTGGGGACTGTTGGTGGTGCCCTCTTCCTGGGGGTCGCTCTCTTCGTCGGCGCGGGCGGCGCCGGTGCCCAGCTCCACCACCTGGCCCCATAGCGGTACCGGCAGCGGCGGCCGATAGCCGCGCGGCGCCTGGAACTCTTTCAGCGAAGCGGTCGGATCGCAGACTGCCCGATGCATGGCGGCGGCCCAGCCTTCCAGCTCGAGCTCTTCACCCAGCAACACGCGCAGGGTCGATTCCAGCGCCTGCTCCATGGGCGGCAACCGGCTGCGCTGCGGCCTCACGATCAGCAGCGCCATGCAGAGGCGACGATAGCGTTCTGCAAGCCCCGGGAAGCGGGCCAGCGCCGCATCGCGGGCACGCACGGACTCCCTCAGCCGGGAAAGATCGTCACGCAGCGGGTCGCGCTTGGCCACCGAGCGCCGGGCCACGGCGAGATAGGCGACCAGCCAGAAGTAGAGATCCCGGTTGAGGGCTGGATCCGGGAAGACGTCCAGCGTGGGGGGCAGCAGCAGGTTCTCTTCGTCGCGACGCGCCTGGTCGATGGCCTCGTCGTCGAAGCCCAGGCGCTGGCGTAGCGACAGTCGGTGCTGGGAGCTGCGCGCGACGATGGCGGCGACCTCGACCCCGGCCTCGCCACCGCTGGCACGGAAGAAGACGCCCAGCACATGGCGCAGGTCTTCCAGGTTCACGGCCGCGTCCGGATAACGCTGATAACTAGCCGCACTGGACGCCCAGCGGTGCCAATGGCGGCCGACGAACTCCTCGACTTCGAGAAAGTGCAGCATGATCGATCTCCTGATCCAGAAAGCGTTGCCTCGTGCCAGCGCCTTTTTTGCTCGGGGCTGATTCGGCGACAGGCCTGAGAGGAGGCGCTGTGAATACCTCCCTGTACGCTACCGACGCCCTGCTTCGCTCTCGCATCCTGCTCCGCTTGCAGGGCCGGTGCTGGCCATCCATGGCCAGCCCGTTCGGAGCAGTGCTCCTCACCCATGGCGTAGGACCTCCTCTTCGGCCTGCCCCCGACGCCTCGCGCTGTAGAATGCTTCAACCAAAAGTGGCTTGAATCGCTTCCATCAACCCTTCCTGCACATCCAGGTCATCCGAGAGCGGCTCGACCAAGGTGGCACGGGTCGCCTCCAGGATCGGCATGCCGGCATTGATCAGGGTGGCGCAGTAGACCAGCAGGCGGGTGGAAACGCCCTCTTCCAGATCCTGACCCTTCAGCTCGCGCAGCCGGGCCGCCAGATTCACCAGGGCGGCGCACCGCTCGTGGGATAAACCGCTCTCGCGGGCAACGATGTCGCACTCCACCCGGGGGGGCGGGAAGTCGAAGGACATCGCCACGAAGCGCTGCCGGGTACTCGGCTTGAGCGACTTGAGAATGTGCTGGTAGCCGGGGTTGTAGGAGACCACCAGCATGAAATCCTTGGGCGCCTCGAGCAGCTCGCCGGTACGCTCCAGGGGCAGCATGCGGCGGTCGTCGGTCAAGGGGTGAAGCACCACGGTGACGTCCTTGCGCGCTTCCACCACCTCGTCGAGATAGCAGATGCCGCCTTCGCGCACGGCCCGGGTCAGGGGGCCGTCGACCCAGCGGGTCTCGCCACCCTGCAGCAGGTAACGGCCGGTGAGGTCAGCGGCGGTGAGATCATCGTGACAGGAAACGGTGAACAGCGGGCGGCCCATCTTCGCCGCCATATGGCTGACGAAGCGGGTCTTGCCACAGCCGGTCGGTCCCTTGAGCAGCAGCGGCAGCCGCTGTTGATACGCCTGCTCGAAAAGCGCGCATTCGTTGCCGACCGGTTCGTAGTAGGGCAGGTCCCGCTCGAGGTCATGAACGGCTGCCGGTGCGGTAGCAGTATGAGACATGGCGTTACTCCAGGGGATGGCTCGGCGGGGCACGAGGCGCACCCCGCCGAGGGTCTATCACTCGTTGGCAGTCAGCGGGCGGCTGGTGGCAGGCACCTGCTCACGGGCCGGTGCGAACACCGCGTAGATGAACATCAGGGCGGCGATACCCACGAAGATACCGGTACCGAAGCGCATGATGTAGAACAGCTCGAGCTGCTCCTGAATCTGCATGAAGTTCATGCCGAGCACCCGCTGCAGGTGAGTCTGGACGACGCCTGCGAAGGTCAGGGTGAAGGTCATGAACCACATGGCCGAGGTCATGATCCAGAACGCCCACATGTTCAGCACCTGGTTGTAGGGCTGCACGCGACGCAGCTGCGGCATGGCGTAGGTGATGACACCCAGCACCAGCATCACGTAGGCGCCGTAGAAGGCCAGGTGACCGTGGGCCGCGGTGACCTGGGTACCGTGGGTGTAGTAGTTGATCCACGACAGGGTGTGCATGAAGCCCCAGACGCCGGCGCCGAAGAAGGCCACGGCAGCGCTGCCCAGGGTCCAGAGCATGGCGGCCTTGTTGGGGTGGTTGCGGCTGCCCTTCCAGAACATGTAGAAGGCGAACACCACCATGGCGAAGAACGGAATCACCTCGAGCGTGGAGAAGATGCTGCCGATCGGCTGCCAGTAGGCGGGGGTGCCGATCCAGTAGTAGTGGTGGCCGGTGCCCAGCAGGCCGGAGAACAGCGCCAGCCCGACGATGACGTAGAGCCACTTCTCGATCACTTCACGGTCGACACCGGTCATCTTGATCAACAGGTAGCCGAGCAGCGAGGCCATGATCAGTTCCCACACGCCTTCCACCCAGATGTGGACGATCCACCACCACCACAGCTTGTCCAGCGCCAGGTTGTCGGGGTTGTAGAAGGCGAACAGCCAGAATACCGCCGCCAGCCACAGGCCGAGCATCAGCACCATATTGATGGCGGTCCTGCGTCCCTTGAGCATGGTCAGGCTGGTATTGAACAGGAACATCAGGAAGGAGACCGTTATCACCAGCTTCGCCCACAGCGGCTGCTCGAGATAGTGGCGACCTTCATGAATGCCGAACTGGTAGCTGATCAGCGCGCCGGCACCGGCGATGGCGAACAGCGCCAGCTGGAAATAGGCCAGGTTGGGGCTGTAGATCTCGTTCTCGGCCTCTTCCGGCATCAGGTAGTAGGTACAACCCATGAAGCCGATCAGCAACCAGACGATCAGCAGGTTGGTATGGCTGGTACGGGTGATGTTGAAGGGCATGGCTTCGGACATGAAGTGCGGCCAGACGTAAGCCGCCGCCGCCGCCAGCCCGAAGACGATCTGGAGCGCAAATAGCGCCATGGCTACCATGAAGAAGGGTAAGGCCACCTTCTGCGTTTCGTATTTCATCGGTTCGACTCTCCTTGGTTCCTGGAATCCGGATCAGCCGGCCGGATGCGGCGGCCAGCCCTGGGTGTCGATGGAATCGGTCCACTCCAGGAAGTCGATCAGGGCCTGCATTTCTTCATCGTTGATGTCGAAGGCGGGCATCTGACGACGGCCGGGCGCGCCGGTGGGCTGGGCGTTCATCCACGCCTCGAGGGCCATGCGCGCCCCTTCGGGGTTGTTGTGGCCACCGAAACGGGTCCAGACGTTGCCCACTTCAGGCGCGAAGTAAGAGCCTTCGCCGAGGATGGTGTGACAGTTGATGCAGTTGTGCTCTTCCCAGACATGCTTCCCCAGCCTGACGGAATCCGACATGGGCTGGGTCGACGTGTTGACGATGTAGAAGTGACTGTGAGCCGTCAGCGCGGCAAACAGCAGGAAGAAGAATAGCGAGCCGCCGTAGAATATATTCCGGGCCGCCGCCTTGGTGAGGCCTTCGGTCATGGGCCTTTCCCCCCTCGCTCGTGTGGCTTTTCAAGGGACCTGCGATCATGATCGATCAGTCCCACCCCTTTTAAACATGCATTTGTGGTGCATCTTTAGAGTACAGCCCCGTATTGGGGCCGGCATTGACCTTCGTCAAATGCGGGGCAAAGAGCCGTGAAAGTGGCGGTATGGCGGGGAAAAAAGAGTTGCGGTCTGATGTCGCATGGCGGGCGTCGACGACGCCCGCTACGGGAGAGCGGGAAGAAATCAGCCCTCGGTGATGTCCTCGATCCAGGTCAACGCCGCCACGCCGGCGGGGAGCCCGATGGTGGGAATGGCCAGCATCGCTACCTGCTTGAGCGCCTCGGCCTCGATGCCCTCAGCCATGGCACGTCGCATATGCGAATGCACGGCACCTTCGGAGCCGCTCCCCACCGCCAGTGCCAGCTTGACCAGGCGCCGCGTGCGGGCATCCAGCGGACCGGATTCGGCACACGCCTTGCCCAGCGAGGCGAAGGCTCGCCACACCTCTGGATACTCATCCGCCACCTTGCCGGCGCCGGAAGGAAGATCTTGATTGGCCATATGGTTTTCCTCGTCTTGTCGTGTGTGTCTCACCAGGCTCTCAGTATAGAAGCCCGGCGTGCTCATCATGGCTACATCATGACAAACCAGAGGGGATCCTTGAATATGGCCGTGCCGAGCATGTATAGAAAGGTGATGACCGCCGCCATGGCCGCCACGCCCCGGGCCAGCGGCGTGCGCCCGCGCTTGATCGCCACGCTGCCGAGCACGATATAGACCAGCAGGGCGAGGATCTTCGCGGCAAGCCAGGGGTGGTGCTGCGGCCACATCGACAGCATCACCATCAGCAGGATGCCGAACGTGAGCAGCAGGGTGTCGTTGACATGGGGCACGACCTTCACCCAGCGCCGCTGCAGGATCGGCGCTTCACGCACCGACCACCAGGCCCGCAGGATGAAGAAGGCGAGACTCAGTCCCGCCGTGGTCATGTGCAGGTGCTTGATCAGGAAATAGTGCTCGATCACGGTCCGGCTCCCTCAGCCATCCTTCCCGTCCACCCTGGCACTCAGCAGCGGCAGGGTGTAATGGATCAGGAAGATCAGATAGGCAATACACCAGAACAGGATACTGAGGTTATAGGTCCAGTGGGTGACCTGCGGAAACATCGCCAGTACCGGCGAGCGCAGCAGGGCGCCGGCGAACATCAGGCCAAGGCCCACGCCGATGCCCGGCAGGGTGCGAATCGTGCGCCCGGTGTGGCCCAGCGATACCCGCGACATCATCGCCAGCATCATGGTGGCGATGCCGCCGATGGCCAGGGCATGCAGTGCCAGCTCGACGCGGAAGGCTCCCATCAGCGCCATCGCCCACATCAACAGCCCGACGGAAACGAAGGCATAGCTGATGTGCAGGCCCCAGAGCAGCGGCTCGTGGAGGGTGCGATACCCCTCCCAACGAGCCAGGCGTACGAGATTGGCCGCCGCCGCCACCAGCATGACCAGCGCCAGCAGCCCTGCCGGTACGGGTACGCCGAAGAGGATCAGCAGCTGCAACAGCACCACGCCGAGCGCGGAGCCCAGGGAGAGCATCTCCAGCCAGGCGATCGGCGCCACCTTGGGCCGGCCCAGCTTGAGCGAGGTGAAGAAGGGGATGACGCGACCACCGAGCAGAACCATCAGCACGGCGATCAGCAGTACGCCCAGGTAGCCACCCTCGCGAATCAGCGGCAGCTTGCCCTGGATGACGCCCAGGTGCATGGCCAGGTTGGCCAGCGCCAGCAGCAGCAAGACCGGCACGAACATCAGGTTGCGCCACAGCCGGGCCGCCACCACCAGCCGCCCCATCACCAGGGCCGCCAGCGGCAGGAAGGCGACGTCGAGCACTATCAGCAGCCAGGCCGGCAGGCCCATCGGATAGGCCAGCAGCACGCGTGCCGCCAGCCAGAGGCCCACCAGCCCCAGCAGCGGCCCCCCCCTCACGCTGGGCCGGCCGGTCCAGTTCTGTACCGCCGTCAGCAGGAAGCCCACCACCACGGCGGCGCCGAAGCCGAAGATCATCTCGTGCTGGTGCCACCACATCAGCCCACCGTGAGGCCGCAGCAGGATATCGCCGTGCCAGAAGGCGAACCAGACGATCATGGCCAGCACGCTGAACAGTGACGCCAGGAGGAAGAAGGGGCGAAAGGCGAGACGCGCCACGGGAAGACGCGTCAGGCCGGATGCAGCTTGCGGTGCAGAAGAAGCAGATTTCATGGTGGCATACCCGACTCAAACGCTTGGATAAAGCCATTGTCTGCGCTTGAACCGGGCAGCACCATGACCGGTATCAAGAACGCTTCTTTTTACCTGATTACTCACCTTGATCAGCCATCGGGCCAATCTTTCAGCCTCCGCCGAGGCGCCTATCGGCGCCAGTCGCGATGGGAACCAGCGCTCCTACAGCGAATCTCTCCACCAACGTTGCCACGCCGCTGTAGGAGGAAGCTTCAGCTCACGACTGGAGGCCGCAGGCCTCCCGGCGGTGTTGCCGGTA
>NZ_JAKCMI010000009.1 GCF_021412585.1 Halomonas alkalisoli
CCGGTCTGGTTGTTATCGGTGTCGATGGCCTGCTTGCCGAGGATCGTGAGACCCGGCTGCTCCTCCTCGACCACCTTGGCCAGCAGCTTGGCCACAGCCAGCGACTCGACGCGCTCGTCGGTTTCGACATGAATGGCACGGTCGGCGCCCAGCGCCAGGGCGGTACGCAGCTGCTCCTGGGCGGCCTTGGGGCCGACGGTCACGGCCACAACCTCAGTGGCCACGCCTTTTTCCTTCAGCCGCACCGCCTCTTCCACGGCGATCTCGCAGAAGGGGTTCATGGCCATCTTGACATTGGTGAGGTCGACGTCGGAATGATCCGCCTTGACGCGAATCTTGACGTTGTAGTCGATGACGCGTTTGACCGCGACGAGTACTTTCACAGTAAAACCTCTATGACACAGTGTGGGAGTTATTTGACAAATAGCAAGTACCGCTCGAGGAAACTGGCATGAATGCCCTTTTTCTCCAAGGTATTCATGCCAGCGGCATGACTCTGGCGACTTCGATTAGCAGTCAGATGCTACCGGGGCCGGTCGACCGGCAAGGCACCGGTAAGAACACCAAGCGCTTTTAAAAGGAAGTAGTCTCCCCAAATCAATTCATTCTCGGTCGCCACGCCCCGAGTATGGTCGAAGCATCCTTGGGTAAGTATACCCACAGGCCTCTGATCATCATCCGCGGTCGGTGTCAAATAATCACGACATAGAACCCTTACCGTCTCGCGGGCCAAGCGCTGGTAGTCACGAGCTGAGCGCCGGTCTTCATGGACGGATGCCAACTTCAGCATGGCGTAGGCGGCGATGGCCGTCGCCGAGGTATCACGCTTGGTCCCATCCTCCTGCGGTGCGTCGAAATCCCAATACGCCACCAAGTCCTGCGGGACATTATCCATCCACCAGCGGCATACACGATCGGCGAGGCAAAGAAAACGTGGTTCTTCCGGCATCTTGGTCGCAAGATAAGCATAGCCCACCATGGCCCAAGCTTGAGCACGGGCCCAAGTCGAGTCTAGCGCATAGCCTTTATGAGTGTAGGTACGTAATAGCTTACCGCTTTCACTGTCAAAACTGGCGGACTGGCAGACGGACCCATCTTCCCGCACACAAAAATCTGCATTCGTCAAAGCATGCTCAATGGCAACTCGCTTAAGCTCTGGATTTCCTGTCCGCTCAGAAGCCCAAGCAAGGACGAGGCTGGCAGAAAGACTATCAATGTTGGTCTCGTTTTCACCTACCGTATGGGCCTCTTCGGCCGAAGAGCCTAAAGGCATGAGGCCGGTATGTGGCCTGAAGGTAGAACAGAGACTTTGGGCAGCACGAACTGCCAGCTCAGCTGCACGCTCATTGGCCGCAAGGTCCGCACCAACCGCGCTACCGAAATAGAACAGGAAGCCACGAAACACTGAGTCGGACTCAACCCGAGACTCAAGGCTATCGTTCCATTGTGCGGCCTCTTGCCAGAAAGTAGTGTCCCCGGAGTAATAGCCTGCTAGCCAGAGGGTGCCTGGCCAGAAACCTCCTGTCCAGAAACCATCATTGGTAGTGGTCCAGTTGCCAGTCTCGACATCTGCATAATGAGGGAAGCCCTGAAGGTGACTTTCAGCAGTCTGACGAGCTCGCAACAGCATCTTTTCTATTGCATCATCAAATAGGATATCGTCCAAATTCTTCATGCTATCGACATTTTTCATTATTTATCGAGCCTTTACTTTATCGTTGAAGGAGGCAACCTAGATTGACATCACAAGTCTTTAATCTGCCTAGTTGATGACGCCCTTAGCGAGGAAAATTGATATAACATCATCGGTATAACCAAACTCGGAGAGGATCTCAGCTGAATTCTCCCCCAGCATGGCGGGGGGGATGTCAACCTCGGTAGGATAGCTCGACAGCTTAACGGGGTTTCCTGCAAGCTGCACACTCTTTCCACTAGGAATTGGCACATCCAAAATCATTCCATTCTCCTTGGTCTGTGGATGCACGAGGGCGTCATCCAAATTCAGTACCGGGGCACACAAGATGTCCGTACCAGACAACCTCGCCATACATTCCTCAGTAGTAAATCGCTTGATCACTGGATCAAATTTCTCATGCACCTTGGTGATATTTTTTCTCTGAAGGCTGGCGTGACTAAGACTTGGGTCTTGACTCATATCCTCTTCACCAAACGCCTGACAAAGCAGTTGCAATGGATTTTCACGAAACAGTGTCAGTACGGTGATCCACCCGTCTTTTGTGGCAAATAGCATGGCGTACTGCAGCCAGTCTGTCCGATAGTCGTAGAGGGAACGGCTGGACACTTCAAGAAGCTGCATGGCAATCGCGACATCGAATAACGAGGTAGTAACAAGATCACCGCGGCCGGTACGTTCACGAGCAAATAACGCCGCTAAGATACCTTGGGTAAGGGAGACAGCTGCAGCGTAATCTACCGTTGGCGTCGAAGTCAGGCGGGGCCGGCCACCATCTTCCACCCCATTGAGCGCGAAGCCACTAAGAGATTGTGCTAGCATGTCTTGCCCAGCCATCCCAGCTAGCGGACCGTTTTCACCGAATGCATAACCAGCGGCATAGACAAGGCGAGGATTGCGTTCAGTCACCTTCTCATACCCAAAGCCAAGACGCTCCATGGCACCCGGCCGGAAATTATGGATAAGGACGTCAGCCTGGTCGATCAGCTTGCCCAAAATCTCGCGCCCTTCGTCCTGCTTGAGATCCAGGCACAAGGAGCGCTTGTTGCGACCTACTGCCGCATAGTAACAGCTCAGTTCCTGTCGCTCAGTGCCCACTTCATCGAGGTCGCGCATGATGTCGCCACGGGGAGGGCGCTCCACTTTTATCACGTTCGCCCCGTAATCTCCTAGCATCTGGCCTGCTAAAGGCACTTGCATGACCATCCCCAGCTCCAGCACGGTAATGCCCGATAGTGGCTTCATAAGTGACTCCTATTACATCAAGCAAGAAACATACTGACTGTATAGTATGTTATGTGCTTTCGCAAGTCCGTGCAAGCAGGGCAATGCCCAACCCCCGGATAAGGAGCAGTGTCAGCCAAGGACTTGAACGAAAAAGAGCAGTCAGATGTCTTTGAAAACGCTCAGAATTGTCACAACATTTACCCGACATGCGCGGCGATACCCAAGGGAGCGCCTCATCCCATTTCGGACGACATCGACTTCACCGACACCTAGTTGACCGGTCAGGGGGTCTGGCCTCTTTTGATCTTTCCTCCAGAAACCGATCCACCGCCAATGTGAGACTCCCGCTACGTTTACCCTGATGGCAGGAGATCTTGCGATGAAGCGTAAAGACAACGAGCGCGGCGTATCGGTCGCCGAACGGCCCGGCAGAATGGCGTGACCGAACAGACCATTTACCGCTGAAAGGCCAAATACAGCGGCATGGAGATCTCAAAGGCCAAGCGCCTGCGTGAGCTGGAGACCGCCCCCCTCTCAAGAAGCTGCTAGCGGAAAACGCCCTCTACAATACCGCGCTCAAGGAGATTGTCTCGGGAAAGTGGTGACGCCCGAAGCGAAGCGGAGTGCGGTAAAGCACCTGCCGATTGCTAGGCCTGGCAAGATCGTTGGCTCGGTACCAGGTGATGCCTCGTGACGATGAGCCGCTTCGGGCACGTCTCCAAGACTTGGCGACCTGCTACCCCCGCTACGGCTACTTGCTACTGCATACCCTGTTGCGTCAGAGGGGCCTGGTGATCAATCGCAAGCGAACTTACCGGCTGGCGGGCATGGCCTTCAGGTCCGAACCGGCGACGTAAGCGGCTGATCCGGCCGAGGACACCGATGGCACTGCCGGACCGGCCCAACCAGCGCTGGTCGATGGACTTCGTGTCGGACCAGCTGGCCTCCAGGCGTCGGTTTCGTGTGCTGAACATCGTGGACGACTTCAGCCGAGTGTGTTTGCCAATTTAAGAAACGTGTTTTCTGTAAAACAGTCAATTAACCTTATATCTGTCGAACTCGGGGGGCTGCCCATGCCATACCTCCTGTCGTCAGGCAGGCTCTATCGTGGCCCAACGCCGGGGGAGAACTCCACGCCCAACGACTAGAAGCCGAATTAAAGCACATTAAGCTAATTTCAATTCGCCAACAAAATGCTGAACATATTGCATGCTCAGCATTTTGTCGTTTATATTAATTACTTATTCATTATTTGAGTGAAGCGATATTAGTGAAACACCCTCGGCTTTTCTATCCCAGCACTTTGGTCCTAATCCTCGACTACGCAACTCCTTTTTCTTCACCTTGTTTGTCGGCGTACGAGGAAACTCCTCTAGGATTTCAATGTAGCGAGGCACCATAAAGTGCGGAAGTCGCTGTGAGAGAAAATTTAACAACTCCAGCGGGTTAAGCATCGATTTTTCACTAGGAATGACATAAATAACGATGTCATCATCAAACTCATAACCGGAGGGTATACCAACCGCTGCGCTCTCTTTCACTCCTGCATGCTCCATCGCTGCGGCCTCAATATCGTAGGAAGAGATATTTTCCGCTCGTCGTCGGATACGGTCTCCAATACGGTCCATAAAGAACATGTTTCCTACGCTATCGCGATACGCCATATCTCCAGAGTGAAACCAAAGATTGCGCCATGAGCTGACGGTTTCCTCCGGCATTCCAAGATAGCCAAGCATGGTCGTCCATGGATGTTTTGGCCTAACAACGATCTCACCAGGCTCCCCGTCTGGCAGTGGTTTATCAGTCTCGGGGTCTACTATATTGACATCATACCATTCAGTCAGGATCTTACCACATGAACCAAGAACAGGCACTGACTGGCGGGAGGTCCACACAGGACACCCAATCTCGCTCATCCCCCACATTTCGATGGCTTTGAGACCAAAACGTTCTTGAAATTCTGTACCGATTCCCTTGGGGAGAGGGCAGCACATTAACCTTCTTAGCGTATGTTTTTTGTCATCGGGTCGAGAATTTTCGGCATAAATCATCTCGATCATCGGTCCATGAGCAATTCCGATTGTAGCTGCATATTTCTGTATATTGTTCAGCCAGAATTTTGCATCAAACTTACGACCAAGAATAAGGGTTCCTCCTGCCGCGAGAGTTGCTAGGACACCCATGAACTTCCCTGCAATGTGGAATAGAGGGTGTGCATTATAGAATACATCCCTCTCATGCATTTCGGTTTCTTGTATGGTTTGATGAGCGATCAAGCAAACTTGGGCATGGGGCATCATGACACCCTTTGCTGGGCCGGTTGTGCCCGACGTAAAAACTATGGTAGCCAAATCGGCAGGCTTTGCCTCTGGAAATCCATCACTCTGTTGACATTCGACCGCTAGGACATCCTTGTAAAAATGTATAGCTACTCGACCAACCCAAGTCGATGACAGGCCTCTTGGTACAGCACTTCCTATCACAATAATGTGTTCAAGGGTGGATGGCTTATCCGGCAGTTCTGCCAATGAGGCTAGCAGTCCAACATCGCTGATGATCACCTTAGGTTGTGAAATAGATAACACGTGCTGCAAGCTGCCACTTCGAAACCCCGTGTTCACAGAGACATCGACCGCTCCCAGTAAGCCAGCGGCCATCCATGCATGTAGTGCTGGAATACTGTTGGAGGCGAAGATTACGACATGGTCCCCAGGCTGAATACCAAGCTCACTCAGGTAGTAAGCGAAAGCTTGAGCATGCTTCCAGAATTGAGCATAACTTTCTGATGGCCCGTTCACCTCTTCCACGAAAATCTTATCAGGTGACATCGCGATTCTCTTCGAAGCAATCTGAGGCACGGTCCACTGGCCTACATCTTCAGTTGAAATTGATGATAGTTGAGCCTTGTGCTGAGACATCGGAGCTCCTCACGGTGGATGGCGACAGAGCTTTTGCCGCCGAATTTTGACAATTAGCAGCTTGACGTGAATCGCCAGCAGGGAAGTTGTATCAGGCATACTCTGTCTCGCGACTGGAGGCTGAGGCCCCCGCAACGCCACTAGACCTAGGTGGCAAAGCTGGGCACCTGTCTGCGTCGCTCGTGCAACAAAGCTGTCCTCCTACAACGAAAGCTATGATTCACTGATTCAGGCTGATTTGTGAAGGATTGTATTCTTTTTTCTCTATTCTATAGTTCCGAGTATATCCCCAATGAGGGTGGGCAACGCAACCGTGCTCCAGGCGCCTAGGAGCTGGAAGAAAAGCTCGATCACCTTGCAGGGACAGGGTGATCGCACATGTAGTCTGATTCTCATATCATACCAAGCAAGTGAGCTCGGCAAACATCAGATTTCGCGGCGATGATCCGCTTGGTTTTGGGTCTGCCCCTGCGGCGCATAGGACTTCAGACGGATTAGGTTCAATGTCAATTGCTTGAGGATGGCCAGGATATACCTGTCAATGGGCGTATGGGCCCGCATCTGATCATCAGCAAAGGTGGCATCCAAGAGCAATGCGCTTGGTTCTCGACGCGCCAGTGGTGGCGGATCCTTCGTGTCAAGCGACATGGAAAACTGATCCCTGGCGACACGGAGAATTGCCACCCGTGATCTCACCAACAGGGTCCATTCATGCAGCAGCCCGGATGAAAGGTTCCCAACACACTGGTACGAGGGGAACCGATGAAGAGCCCAGAGGATGTCGCGGGCATGCTGCGCCATGAGAGGGGCTACGAAGTGCCTTGCCGTGGTTCCGTCCGTGTCAGAGATCCTGGATTGTATATTCCGCTAAAACTTCAGATGGGGCACTTAGCCCTCGCTTCCTGCCCCCATAGGCATTGAGGACAACTGCTTGCACTGGAGACAACCAAACCCTCGACAGGTCAATCCATACCAGAACCTTTTATTCCATGGAGCAACATATGGCGAACATATTTCACAAGCCGAGGACCGCTGATCTCCGTTGCTCGTAAGTGCCACTCCAGCATCATCCCATCATGTACTGCGACAATCATTGAGGCAAAAGCCCTAGGCTCAATCTCTTGGGACAGAGACCCTTGCTCTTGCGCCTTATTCAAGGCCTCTTCTAAAGCTGCATAGACCTTATCATACAGCGTTTTGATGCCAATGGATATTGGGCCTTCTTGATGCGTAAACTCAATCGCTAGTTTTATCATAAATAATAATTCGTGAGGGCGTTCCGCTCCGAAATTAGCACCACGATGGATATAGCGAATGATACTATCTTCATAACCATCCCCCTCCTGAACAGCTTGAACAAGAGGGATAACAATATTTTCCTCCAAAGCTTCAAACATATGCAGAATGAGATTTTCTTTGCTGCCAAAATAAAAATAAACAGCACCTTTGGTAAGCCCTGCTTTGGAAGAAATCGCCTCCAAACTAGTGGCATGATACCCCCTAACCACAAAGAGTTCGAAAGCTGCTGCTGTCAACCGTGAGGTACTAAGCTCACGTGACAGCTCCTTCTTATTCATCCCTTTCTTCATCGAAAAATACTCATAAAAAATCGTTTAGAATATCAGTTTATACAGAGCAACTAGTGAACTCAACAGTCATAATTATAAAGCATAACGACTGATCAGTCTGTCCATCAGCCGCAGCCGGTGTTTCTCAAGCAGTAAGGCACGAAAGCATAGCCCATGACGGCCATCATTCAGGTTCGCTGGCCCAATGGTTCGTTTGCCCCAACTGAGTCAACACCACCGGCTACCAGCTCGCCCGCAGGATATATCAATGTTATCATCAGTCCTCGCTCACCGTCGCCCCTATCTTCCATATCACCCATCTAGCACTAAGCATCCAGTCTCTGGCCATCTACCTGCTGACCCAGAGCAAGAATAGCCTCTCGGCGCTGCAACTGCTAGCCCGTGATCTCGGTGCCAGCTACACCGCCGCCTAGAAGCTCAAGCACATGCGGCAGCAAGCGTAACCAAGGGGGAGACGCTGGCCGGGCGCATCGAGATCAATGGCTCCTACTTGGGCGGCGAAAGCCGAGAAAGCGCGGGCATGGTGCCGAGTACGAGGACCCGCTACCCTATAGGTAATCAAGGATGCATATTCCTCTAGCACAAGACTTATCACCTCATCAAATACACGCAAGTCTACGCGGCTTTATCACCAAGCAGGTCCGCCCATTATTTCAGGAAGCCATAACGCAATGCTTGGGAAAAAAACAAGTAGCAATAGCACGGCCAACTGCGCAATGATAAAAGGGATCACACCAAGATACATATGCTTCAATGTTATCGAAGGCGGAGTAATTGAGCGCAGATAAAAAATCGCTGGTGCCAAAGGTGGTGTCAGGTAACTTGTCTGAAGCACGACGAGGAACGCTACACAAAACCAAATCTCGTCAAACCCCAACATGCGCACAATCGGCATGGCCACAGGAATGAGTATCAGGACCACCGATATCATGTCCAACACAAAGCCAGCAATAAATGCTAGCAGCAGTATAACGGCAATAACGGTCCAGCCCGATAGCCCTGTTCCAGTCAGCAATCCTTGCACTGTCATCATCCCACCAGAAGCGAAGAACACACCCGCAAACATACTGCCTCCCAAGACAATCAATAATATCATGGCGGTAATAGTGACAGTTTTGGTCAGAGCATTCGTGAGTATTTTGAGCGATAGGTTTCTGTACGCAATTGACAGTATTAGGGCACCAAGCGCACCACATGCAGCCGCCTCTGTGGGAGTGGCAACTCCCATTAGTATAGTACCCAGCACAGTAAATATCAGCAGCATGGTAGGCACAAACGCAAGCAGCGTAATTCTCAATTTCTTGCCTAGCCCGAATTCATTATCCTCATTTTCGACGTCGACTCGCGGGGCCACAAGTGGGTTGAAATAAGCGATGCCAATCACATACAAGATGAACAAGGCCGCCATGATGAGTCCAGGGAAAAGGAGACCAGCAAACAGGTTGCCGACGGATACACCAGCCACTGGCCCCAGGATCACCACGGTAATTGACGGAGGAATGGCAGTACCCAAGGAGCCACTGCCGCAAATAGTTCCAGAAATCAATCCTTTACTATAACCGTATTTCATCATTACAGGTATAGCCAGCATCCCGATCACGGCTTCTGTCGCTCCGACAACTCCGCTCGATGCAGCAAAAATAGCACCGAGCAAAATAGCTCCAACTGCCAACCCACCGGGTAGTCGCTTTGTCCACATATGAATGGCCTCAAACAGCCGCTCGGCGATGCCGGACCTTTCGAGTATGGCCCCCATGAAAATGAATAACGGGACCGCAGCCAAGATTGAGTTGGAAGCAGTGTCCTCAATTTTTGTCATAAGCTGGTATGCTGCCGCATCGCCAAATATATTCAAGCCAAATAATGCCGCAACCGTAATCATCGAGAAGGCGATAGGGAACCCGGCAAATACAAATACCATTAGCACCGGAAACATAAGGAGTGCCATGTATGAACTCATGTCTTGTCACTCCTTCCCATATTTCCATAAATAATGCTTATAGCTTTCAAAAGCTCAGCAGATATTTGCAAAGCTAACATGAAGAAACCTAGGCACCAAATGCTGAACAGCGGCCAAACGACAGGACTCCAGGCCGAACGGCCGGAGGACTCCTTGGTCTGGAAGGCAGTGTATGCATAATTCGACAACTCCCAAACAAGCCATACGAGTATCGGAAGCAGTAACAAATAGCCAAGCACTTGGATAATCGCATTCGTCCGAGCGCTCAGCGCACCACTAATGATATCGACGCTGACATGCTGGCGAACCCGGAGTGCCTCGGCCATCCCAAGCATGAAGATGGCACCCATCACCATATAGCTGACCTCATATGCCCAGGCAGTTGGGGAGCCAAAAGCATGCCGGCTGACAACCTCTATGATAAGAGCGCCAATCAATGGTAATACCAAGATGGCAGCCAAGGCTCCTGAAAACCTTGTCATCCATTCGATTTTGCTTACCCAAAACATATGTGGTTCCTGCTAACGTTTGTACTGGGGGTGTTTGAAGGGCCAAGCTTCCCCATATCGGCTATGTGGATGCTGCTGGTCATTGTGTTGGATAGAGCGGTAGCAGCCGCCCTATCCTCTCCCTAGTTTTTGGGTATCAACGACTCCCTCCAAGAGTTTCGCCAATTGACAGACGGTATTCTGGCCATACACTTATTGAATTCTTGAACTGTCGCTGTGAATCGAGAATACGCTTGAACCACTCATTTTCTGCAGCTTTTTCATCCTCCCATTTTTCTGTTTCTTCAGCTACAGCCGCTAGGAACTCATCGCTCAGTTGAACGATCTCATTGGGGCCATCGAGAAGTTCTTGATAGGCCTCAAGATCTGCAAAGGAACTGTTCAGCCAGCTTTCAAATACCGTGAGCTTCCCAGCTAATCTCAGCATATCCTGATCGAGTTCGGACAACGCATCCCAAGCTCGTTGATTGACTTCGCACTCAAGCACTCCGCCTGACTGGTGTATGCCAGGCACAATGACATATTGCGCCACGTCCTGAAGGCCCGTCGGTCGATTAATCTCCGGGCTTCCCCACTCCGCCGCATCGATGACGCCACGCTCCAACGAACTATACACTTCACCGCCGGGCATAACCACGGTGTTAGCGCCCAACCGGGATGCAACTTCAGCCCATGAACCAGAGGTCCGTAAGCGCAGGCCCTGAAAGTCCTCCAGTGTTTCTACCTTTTTATTGGAGTGGAGGAATATTTCCGTTCCGAGGATTGCACAGGGGAAGGCTACGACATCAAACTCCTCAAGACGATACTCCTCATAAAGCTCAGCCGCACCCCCCTTGTACATCCAAAGCATGTATTCCTCCGGCGTCATACCTGCAGAGTGACCCGCCAGCAATGCCGTAGTGGGATCACGGCCGTAATCGTAGCCAACGTAGTTATGGCCGATCTGTGCGGCGCCGGATCTAACAGTGTCGGTGACGCGCAGGGCACTACCAAGAGTCCCACTCGGATAGGCTGTGATATTCACTCGGCCATCCGTCAACTGAGTGACTCGTTCAATAAACCCTTGGGCATCTCGCTCAAGCCACGGTCCTCCACTCCAAGGCGTGGCCATCCGCCATTCGGCCTGATCGGCTTGCGCCAAGCCGCCAGACAGCAGCAGAGAACCGGTCACGATAGCTGCAGTTCGCGCATATCGGTTTTTTAGAGCCATGGTTGTTACCTCTAATTATTGTTACAGGTTGCTGGCATGTTGTGGTCGATGACGGAACGCATGAACTGTTATGCTCTATCATCAACCGGGCGGGGCAAGTAGCAGTCTTACCCGTGTTTCTTTCAGCCAAAGCATTCAGGGCTCGGTAAAGTGCATCCATCACGTAAAGCAGAATAAACACTGATGCTAGCTGTATGTTAGTACCTAACCCCTTGTGTCAGGACTGGGCTGTCTACGCCCATCGATTAGTCGGTTGAGATTGAGTGGGTTCCCATCCCTGATCGCTTCGGGTAGTAACGCGTCCGGCAGGTCCTGGTAGCACACCGGACGGAGGAAGCGGTGAATCGCGGCACTCCCAACTGAGGTCGTGCGACTATCGGAAGTGGCCGGGAAGGGTCCGCCATGAACCATGGCGTGGCATACCTCGACCCCGGTGGGAAAGCCATTAACCAGGATGCGTCCAGCCTTGCGCTCAAGAATGGGCAACAGGGCCCGGGCAGACGCAAGATCGCCATCGTCCAACTGCAGGGTAGCGGTCAGTTGGCCCTCGAGGGCTTCGGCGATGCTATGCACTTCCGCCATATCGGCGCACTCCACTACCAGCGCAGTGGCGCCAAAGACCTCTGCTTGCAGAGTCTCATCGGCGAGAAAATCGCTACCGGCCGCCACATAGAGGCCAGCCTGTCCTTGGTGAGAACTTTCACCGGCCCGGCCCCGAGCCAATTCACGAACCTTGCCACTTGTAGCAAGATTGTTGACGCTCTCTTTATAGGCTTGGTGGATGCCCGGCGTGAGCATGGTCTGGGCAGTGGTGTCATGCAATGCCTCCTTGGTGGCGTCAAGGAAAGCATCCAGTGCCGTGCCCTTGACCGCAATGACCAGCCCGGGGTTGGTACAAAACTGGCCGGCGCCCATGGTAAGAGAGCCCACGAAGCCTTTAGCGATATTGGTGCATCGGGCCTCCAGAGCCTCGGACAGGAGAAATACCGGATTGATGCTGCTCATCTCGGCATACATCGGAATTGGCTGAGGGCGTGCCTGGGCAATCTTCATCAGCGCTGTTCCACCGGAACGTGAGCCGGTAAAGCCCACCGCTTGAATTCGTGGATCAGCGACCAGTGCCGCCCCCACTTCACGACCGGAACCGAACAACAGGGAGAACACCCCTTCCGGCAGCCGGCACTTGGCGACTGCAGCTTGAATGGCGCGGCCCACCAGTTCCGAGGTACCCGGGTGAGCAGAGTGCGCCTTGACTACCACGGGGCAGCCTGCAGCCAAGGCCGAGGCCGTATCTCCGCCGGCCACCGAGAAAGCCAATGGGAAGTTGCTGGCACCGAAGACGGCAACCGGGCCCAGTGCGATATGCCGTTGGCGAAGGTCACTGCGAGGCATGGGCGTACGCTCCACCTGGGCGGGATCAATACACACGCCCATCCATTCGCCACTGCGTACCACCTGGGCAAACAGCCGCAGTTGGCCACAAGTGCGACCGCGCTCTCCTTCCAAGCGTGCCAAGGGCAGACCGGTCTCGAGCATGCAGCGTTGAATAAGCTCATCGCCGAGAGCTTCGATCTCGCTGGCAATGGTTTCGAGAAAGCTCGCACGCACCTCGAGAGCTGTCTCTCGATAGGTATCAAAGGCCGCCCAGGCTAGCTCGCTGGCCTGCTCTACCTCATCAGTACCGCCGCCCGCATAGCCTGGCTCCAGAGTCTCACCGGTAGCGGGATTTATGGCATTAATAACGGCCTTGCTGCCTGTGACAGGGCTCTTTCCGATGAGTAACTGACCGGTCAACCTCATACACTTCTCCAAATATTATTTTCGGGATATCGCCTAAACCTCTTGTCTCACGCGAACGAGTGTCTCCGGACTTTTTGCTTATCCCTTGAGAGCTGGCGGCCATACCAGTCCGCTCACTTGATGGCCGGAGGGGACCGCTTTGTCGATCTGTTCACTGGATAGTCCCAAGGCAGAGAGAATTTCAACTGAATGGTCGACCGGCTCGCTAACTCTTGCTGTTACGGTAGATCGCGAGTAACGGGGGAGAGCAGGCACTGGATAACCTGAGCTTTCAGGGTGTCGGGCCTGGATATGGGAATTAGAAAAAACTTCATCCGGCCTCAGAGCCGGGCTGACACAGGCATTTTTTCCTGCAAAGTGCTCCACCCAAGCATCCCGCGACAGCCGTGCAAACTCCTGCTCGAACCTTGCTGTCATACCGGCCCAAGTAGCGCGGTTCATATGGTCCGGCGCTGGCTCTTCGAAGCCGAGCCCCTGCCACAGGTTCTTGAAGAAGGCGGTTTCGAGTGCTCCGACTACTAGCTGCTTGCCATCTGCGCAGGTATAGCACCGATAGAAGGGGGCCTCGCCCGTCAGTAGCCCCTTGCCTCGCGACGGCAGCACCGGCTTACCCCAGTCAGAGTAGTGCATCGCCATCAAGGAAATGCAGCCATCGACCATGCTTACATCGATATGCTGGCCGAGAGCGGAGCGTTCTCGCTCCAAGAGTGCACCCAGGATCGCATAGGCTGCGTAGAGTCCACCGCCGGCAAAATCAGCCACCAAGTTGAGCGGTATCGCTGGAGAGTCAGTGGCCGGCCCTATAGCACCCAATGCCCCGGAATAGCCGAGATAGTTGATATCGTGACCGGCTTCCTGGGCCATGGGGCCACTTTGTCCATAGCCGGTCAGTGAGCAGTAGATCAGTCGCGGATTGACACTTCGTAGGACTTCATAACCGATACCGAGTCGCTCTGTGACACCGGGCCGAAAGCCCTCCATCACGACGTCTGCACTCCTTGCCAAGCGTTTAAAAGCATCCACACCAGCATCGGTTTTCATATCCAAGTTTAAAAATTTTTTGCCGCGACAAAAAGATTCTATTGGTAGGCCGGATCGACCACCGCCAACGACAATGACTTCTGCTCCTAGGTCGGCGAGCAGCATGGAGCCGTAGGGGCCAGGAGCAAGTCGAGTCAGGTCCAGGATACGGACACCTTCAAGGATCGTATTTTGGTGCTTCATGTATCTGTCGCCTCAGTTTCCCGGAACATATTAATCCAGAGCTTCCTTAAGCAACTTCAGGAAATCCTGTGCCGTTGCCGGTCGCGGGTTGGTGGCAGTGGAGTGATCCTCGTACGACCACTGAGCCACTTCCTCCAGGACGTCCTCGGTTACTCCCATCTCGCGCAAGTTCCTCGGCATTCCCAACGCCGTATTGAGTCGCTCGAACTCGGCCGCGAGGTCGGCCTCGAGGGCTAGCCCCATCGCCTCTTTGATCCGGCCATATTTGTTACCGCAATGATCTTGGTTGAAGCGCAGTACAGGGGGCAAAAGAACGGCATTCAGGGTGCCATGATGGAGCTTTAGTTCCTTAAGTCCACCGAGTGCATGTGACATTGAATGAACGCCGCCCAGTCCCTTCTGAAATGCCAGCGCCCCTTCCAGGGCTGCCATCATCATTTCGCAGCGCGATTCCATATCGGATCCATCACGCACGGCCCTAGGGAGGTGTATAGCGGCACGACGTAATCCATCTAGGGCGATTGCCTCGGCGGGAGGATTGATGCGGGGACTCAGGAAGGTCTCGATGCAATGTGCGATAGCGTCCATGCCGGTCGCTGCCGTCAGGCCCGTCGGCAACGAGCGGGTCAGCTCAGGGTCACAAATTGCCAGGGATGGCACAAGGTTGGGAGACAAAAAGCCCAGCTTACGCTTGTCCTTCATGGTGATCAGTGAGGCACGTCCCACTTCGCTACCAGTACCCGCTGTCGTAGGAACGGCCACCAACGGAACAGTTTTGCTGATCTTGCCAACCCCCCCCTCGATGGCAGCATACTGCCGCAGTGGTGGCTCATGTGTGACCAACAACGCAACAGCCTTGGCGAGATCTATGCTCGAGCCACCGCCGACGGCGACAATACCATCACAACCGGCCTTCTTAAAAAGCACAAGGGCTTCTTCGACTGCCACTTCGGTGGGATTCGCCGGCGTCTTGTCGAATACTATGACTTCGTTGGTCAACCCTGCCGTTATCTTGACATGTTCGAGCAGCCCAGTTTCGACCAAACCGGCATCGGTAATCAGCATGGGAGACTTCACATCGAGAGCCTTGAGCTCATCCGGCAATAGCGAAATGGCACCTTGGCCAAACTTGATATTGGTTAAATAGTTAATAGGGGAAATCATAGGTTGCTCTCAATTTGAAAGGAAGGATTTAGCGATGATTAGCTTCTGAATCTCGCTTGTGCCCTCGTATATCTGTGTGATTTTTGCATCACGCATCATACGCTCAACCGGGAAGTCAGTCAGATAACCGGCACCGCCGTGAAGTTGAACTGCCTCTGTTGTAACTTCCATCGCGACGTTACTGCAAAGCAGTTTGGCCATAGAAGCAAGCACTCGTGCATCCGGTTGCTTGTTGTTAGAGGCTTCACATGCGTGGTAGAGCAGCTGGCGTGCTGCTTCGATCTTGGTTGCCAAGTCACCAATCGTGCCTTTCGTCATTTGAAAGCGGGCGACGGGCTGTCCGAAAACTTGGCGCTCTTTAACATACTCGATAGCAGCATCCAAAGCGCCTTGGGCAATACCTAGCGCCTGAGCAGCGATCATTGGTCGGGCGATAGCGAGCGATTCCGTCATATAATGATTACCTTTGCCAGAATCACCGATGCAGCGGTATTCAGGGATCCGACAGTCGTCTAGCATCACATCGGCGGTTGGGCTACCCCGCACGCCCATCTTCGATTCCAGCTTGCCGAAGGAGAGCCCCGGGTCCGACTTGTGAACTGCGAAGATGCCAAACTCCTCTTCGCTGGTGCGAGCAAGCACCGTGTACCACTCGGAACGGTTCGCGTTGGTGATGTAGCGTTTTTGACCATTGAGGACCCAGTCATTCCCCTGGTGCTCCGCTTTTGTCTTTCCACCCCAGACATCGGACCCACCGTGGATTTCGGTCAAGCAGATTGAGGCTACAGTATCCCCATCGAGCGCGGGCTTGATGATTTCGTCGATCAGCTGGTCTGAACCATACCGCGCAATAGGTCCAAGGCCGGCCCAAATCACCATCAGCGTTAGTGATGAGGTAGCACAAACTCTTGCAACCTCTTCTAGGGAAATCGCTTGAGCTAAAAGATCCCCTCCGTGACCACCGATGCTTTCCGGGAAGGGAAGTGCGACCAGTTGCAGTTCCTTGAAGGCTTCGAGTGCCTCCTCTGGGAACCGCATCTCCTTGTCTACGGCACTCGCATGCGGCTGGATCTTGCTGATGGCCAGGCGGCGTACGGCGCTGCGGAATTCCTCGTACTCATGCTTTTCTAGCATCGGGACCTCCCTATTCGGTGGTGGCTTTGTGTTCTCATAATGCTGGCAGTACATCACATACTACCCGTGTAGTCAACATTATTAACCGTGGACCTAAACCAGGGGAAGACCACATGGAAAAAGGGATTGTTATTCAATTAAATCAATAGCTTAATTCCCGCCACGCCTCCGGACGAAGAAGGCACCTTATTCATTTCTTCTTGTCTGGATCGAAAGCATTCATTGACCCCACCGCGATGGTCGGGACGGAGTCCGTAGCCATCTGGAGAGGAGAATATGTAGCAGCTAACCGAGCGGCCTTGACCGACGGGAGTATCCGACCGGTGAACACACCTTCCGCTGAAGCCTCAAGCCGGTGGTATTAGGTGCCTATCTATTAATAAGTGGGCACCTATTCATGACACCCCCAAGCTCCGAGCGTGAGATTCGCCGCCGTCGTCGCTACGCCCCGCCGTTCAAGGCCAAGATCGTCGCCGCCTGCCTGCAGGGAGATACCTCGATTGCCCAGGTCGCGCTGCAGCACAGGCTCAACACTAACCTCGTCCAGACCTGGATCCGCAAGGCCAAGCGCCAGAGCCAGTTGCCGGCCGTGCCCGACTTCGTGCCCCTTCCAGTGCCACCATCCGCGGGTGAATTTCCAGTGCCGAGCACCATCCCCGGGGAGATCCGCATCGAGCTGCCCTCGGCTGGGGCACGATCACTGTGCATTGGCCTGTAACCGAGGTGGCCCAGTGCGCGCAATGGTTGAAGGGGCTGCTGAGATTATCCGCGTCGACGAGATCTGGCTGGCGACCGAGCCGCTGGATATGCGCGCAGGCTCGGGTGGTGAAAGTGTTCGGCGCGGCTCGCCCGCACAGCGCTTACCTATTAACCAACCGGCGCGGCAATTGCATGAAGGTGCTGGTTCATGATGGCCTGGGCGTTTGGCTGTGCGCCCGGCGCCTGAACTAGGGCAAGTTCCACTGGGCCGGCCACTGGCACGGCGATCGCATCGAACTCTGTCCCGAGCAGGTCACGCCACTGGTGCAAGGCCTGCCCTGGAAGCGCCTCGGCTCTGGTGGTGTGATCTCGGTGGTCTAAGGCCTCCGCCATGAACCGCACAGAAACAGCGGCCAGGCTATTCGCTGATGCGCTAATCCCACTGCCCTCGGGAGGCTGGCATACTCTTCGGATAAACATAACGCCCGATCTGTCTCCACTCTCTCCGATCAGCTCCGCCACCTGGCGGCAACGCTGATATCGCAGGCTGAGCAGCAAGGGAGGCGCTGCACCAGAACCACAAGACGCTTCGGCACAGCGACCAGGTCAATCAGAAGCTGCCCCATGAACTGGCACTGCTCAGGCGGTACACGTTCGGCCAGCGCAGCGAACACCACAGCGTCATGCAGAACAGTCTGCTGGACGAGGGGGTCGATGCCGACATCGCCGCCATCGAGCCTGAGCTGGAGGCATTGACGCCCGCCGCACCGCCGCCGGCAAAGAAGAAGCCCAAGCGTAAACCCTTGCCCCCGGTCTGCCGCGCGTCGAAATCCTGCACGACCCTGAAAGCGAACACTGTCCCTATGGCTGCCAGCTGCGGCGAATCGGCCAGGAAGTCAGCGAAAATCTGGACTACACGCCGGGCGTATTCACCGTCGAACGGCATATTCGCGGTAAGTGGGTCTGCGATGATTGCGAGACGCTGACCCAGGCGCCGCTCGATGCGCTACGCGATCTGCTGCTCAGCGAGCCAGTGCTGCATGCCGATGCAACCCCGGTGCCGATGCTGGTCCCGGGCAAGAAGAAGACCCACTGGGTCTACCTCTAGCCCGATGCCACCACACCCTACGCCGGCTTGAGGGCGGTGATCTACGAAATCACCGAAGGGCGCGGCGGCAGCATGCCCGTGACTTCCTCGGGGAGTTGAGGGGCAGGCTTCATGTGGGAGATGGAGCGAAAGCGTGTTCAGCGACAATCAGGATTAGAGTCACGCGACAATCAAGATGAGAAAGCCGAGACCTGTGTCGTCGAGGTCGTGAGAGCGTAGCCCGCACGGACTCGACGACACAAAAACGGCAAGGTCCTCCCAGGGAAGCCCGCCGGGTGATCGCGGCCAACCCGGCATAGAGTGGTCTTCTCTCCATAGAGGACCACCCCGTGCCGGGACGACACATCACCGATCACCAAGTGAGGCTTTACATGAATTTCGCCGTAGTAATAGTCCCGCCGCCGCCGCTGCCAAGGCGGCTTTCAGCACCGCTTCCGCCTACCGCCTCGAGAAGGACCACCGGCTGTCGTCACAGATGGTGTTAACTTCGAAGGAGCCGCGAAACCCCGGTTCTCATCCTGATTGTCGCTGGCTTCTCATCCAGATTGACGCGCTACAGAAAGCGAGTACCGGAAGGCTCGGCGCTATGATTTTGTCAGGATAGGACTGACTGAAGTTCGGAGGTCATGCTGCCGAGAAATAATCCATCCATCTTGACATCTATATCACTCCTGTGACCTCAGCCCGCCCCGGGCTTTTCATCGGCACAGGAGACCTGCTATGCCCCCACCCTGTTCGCGCTGTGCCTCGCAGCACATCACCAACCTCGAGACCGTCCGCAAGCTAGGAATATCCGCTGGCGCGCTGGCCGGCTCCCTTAAGGGCACCTACACGTCGCTATATTCCCCCGGTCGTCTACTGACCAGCTCCATTCCCCTCACCCGGATCGCCGCTGCGGTAATCGCGGCAGCGACTAGTGGTATCGCCGGGGCTGCCGCAGGGAATCAGATGATTCAGCACCTGTTTCCTGCCGGCGAGGGCACCCCCTGGCTGTGCCTGGGATGCGGTCACAGCTTCCGCGTACTGGATTGACCCGCTTAACCCTCCCTCAACCTATCCGCCGGCGTTCTGTCGGTTTTTTTCGTCAAGGAGTTTTCTCATGGCACATCTGATCGAGCAAATGGCCTACGTCGGCGACACCCCCTAGCATGGCCTGGGGCAGCAACTGTCGCGTCATCAACCGCTGGAGGTCTGGCGGCAGCAGGCCGGCATGGACTGGCACATCGAAGATGTCACCAGTGCGCTTCATCGCCGATGGTGCCGGGCACCTGGGCAGTATCCACTCCTTCCCGGAGCAGAAGGTGCTCTACCGCTCGGATACCCGGGTACCGCTGTCGGTGGCCTCCCAGCGTTACAAGGTGGTCCAGCCCGAAGAGGTGCTGGAGTTCTATCGGGACCTGACTGAGTACGCGGGGTATGAGCTGGAGACCGCCGGGGTGCTCAAGGGCGGTCGCAAGTTCTGGGCACTGGCCCGAAGCGGCTTGGGCACGGCGATCAAGGGGCAGGATCAGGTCAACGCCTACCTGCTGCTGGCGACCTCCTGTGACGGCTCGCTGGCGACGTTGGTGACTCCCACCTCGGTCCGCGCGGTGTGCAACAACACCCTGACCATCGCAGTGGATGGCATGAGCCAGGGCGTGAAGGTGTCGCACAGCACCGAGTTCAACCCGCAGCGGGTCAAGCAACAGCTAGGCATCTCCGTCTCGCAGTGGGACGACTTCATGTACCGCATGAAGACCCTGGCCGAGCGCAAGGTCAGCCAGGCAGAGATCAAGACCTACTTCCAGTCGGTAATCTGCAACGCTGAGGAACCGCTGGACGATCCCTCCAAGCTGCCCAACGTCCGGGCGCTCAACCGCGTCCAGAAGCTCTACCACGGCGAGGGACGGGGCTCTCAGCTGTGTACCGCCCAGAGCACGGCCTGGGGCCTGCTCAACGCTATCACCGAGTACGTCGACCACGAGAAGCGCGCCCGCAGCAATGACTACCGCATGGACTCGGCCTGGTTCGGCCAGGGGGCGAGCCTCAAGGACAAGGCCCTGGCGTCGGCCATGGCGCTGGTGGCCTGATCGGCACCGGCGTCGCCTATCGCTCGCATTCCACCCCATCAACCTTCTCATCCATCTCACGGCATAGCGCCCGGTCCTTCACAGGCCGGGCGTTCTGTTTTCGGAGGCTCTCATGCAATCGCCAATGACATTCGAGATCTGCCGCGCCTTGACCCAGCTATCTCAAGAGCTGCTGGGGGCCGGTAAACAACATGCCCACACCCACGTGCTGGCCAAGGGCCAGGTCTATCGCGTGGTCGTGTCCCTGGAGCCGGTCCCTGCCGACCAACTACATGAAGTCTTCAACCGCTATCTGTAAGGAGGCCATCATGGCGACCCCGATCCAACCCAAGCCTGCCAAGGGCAACGGCCAGCTAACTACTCAACCCGCTGCCCAGCCGCTGCAGGAGAGCACCGCGATCATCCAGGTGATCGAGCGTGCCGCTCTCAACCCCGATGTCGACATCGACAAGATGGAGCGCCTGCTACAGATGCAGGAGCGTGTGCTCGACCGCCAGGCGCTGATGGCCTACAGCGCCGCCATGGCGGCCATGCAGACGGAGCTGCCGAGCATTGCCGAACGTGGCCAGGGCAACAACGGCGCCTACGCCACCCTGGAGGACATCGTCGACACCGTGCGGCCGATCATGCAGCGTCACGGCTTTGCGGTGAGCTTCCGTATCCAGACCCAGGAGCGTGGCATCCAGGTCACCGGCGTGCTGATGCATCAGGACGGGCACCGAGAAGAGACCAGCATGCTGCTACCGGCGGACGTCAGCGGCAACAAGAACGCCGTGCAGGCCTTTGGTTCTTCCACCAGCTACGGCAAGCGCTATGTGCTGTGCGCGCTGCTCAACATCACCACCCGCGGTCAGGACGCCAACGGCCATACCGCGACACCGGTGAAGATGGTCACGCCGTTCCAGGCCAGCCAGCTCAAGCAGCTGATCACCGCCTGTCCTGTCACCACCCAGGAGTGGTTCGTCGGCAAGTACGGCGAGGTCGAGCGCGTACCACGCTGCGACTTCGACAAGCTACGCGCTTCCCTGCAGAAGCGGGCACTGCCCAATCATCCACGTCACTGAGCCATCGGCGAGGGGTGACCCTCGCCGCTATGCCGTCATGTCACCAAGGAGATCGTCATGCAGATCCTGACACTGAAACAGGGCACGCCCGAGTGGCATGCCGCCCGCCTCGGTATCGTCACCATGTCCGAGCTGAAAACCCTGCTGGTCAAGGGCAAGGGGCCGGGAGGCTTCGGTGCCGGGGCGCTGAGCTACATGCATCAGCTGATCGGCGAACGCATCACCGGTGAGCCCTCGGGTGCCTTCCAGGGCAACGCCCACACCCAGCGCGGCCACGAGCTGGAGCCCATGGCACGGGAGCTCTATCAGGAAGCGACTGGTCTGTCTCGTCTGGAGCAGGTCGGCATCATCCTCAACCCTACGGCCGCCCACGGAAGTTCCGCTTAAGCCGGCGCCAAGCGGAAAGCGGAAAGCGGAAAGCACGGTGGAAAGTAGAACAAAAAGCACCATGGGGAGTCTGCCGGCTGACTCCCCATCAGCACTTCCCCACCATTTAAACGGCCTCGCCCTTTCGCCTTATACCATCCAATAATGCCGAATCAAACCTTTGTCGCTATTGGGTGCTTGCGCCACTCTCACCGATTGTGAAAAATACCCGCTCTCCCAAGTTATATCATGCCCCCCCTTATCGATCCTGTGTGACCCATGCTTTTCCTGGATGGGTTGAACCTCGAGATTCACTTCCACCGCCCTATCAATGTCATTGAGAAACGCCAGTAATGCCTCTCTTCAGCGTCGTCGCTCGATGCCCTGAATCGTGAATTCAAGCAATAAGCGCAACACTGGCACTGATTGCAGGTGTCGGCGACAGCTGAAATCCCCCCATGAGCGCACCGGGAACTGGACCGATTGTGGCTGACCCAATACCCCGCACATCACAATTACAGCTTTACTTAGGTTTTTCCGAGAAGTCTGCTAACCAAGGAAATAAAAGGCAGAAATCAGCGATAAAAACAGTTTGCGGGACGCAAAAGAGTACTTTGAGCTAATTTTTAACGCCGCATGGTAAAGCACAGCCAGTTTTCGCAAAAAGCCTAATGTTACTTATGTATTGTCGATAAATAATTTCCCGAACCCGACTCTTCCAAACATAAAAAACAACTCTTGTACCAAGCCAGAAACTCAACTAATGTAAGTTCAGGTTACAACGCCACACGGGTGATGTAACGCTGATCAGGCTGATATCCGCGATGGCCTGATGCCTGAAAAAACAGGCAATATGTTGACAAGGGCATAGCCGCTGAAAAGCGGTGACGCAAAGCTACCTGTCCAAGGGATGTTCGCATCTCAGGATCGAGGGGCCGCTACTCGACTGAGTCTCATTTTGGGATTCTCTCCCTGTTGCACTCTTCCTTCTGGATAATAAGCTCTTTGTGTATTAGTTGTTACGCTGTAACCAGTCGGCGATGTACAAAGCAAGCGTGTGCCTTGGTCAGTTGATTATTAGGTCGTCAGCGACGGCATAATACATTCTAGGGAGCGCTCTCCATGAGCAACAAGACATTTTCTCTACGTAAACTGACCCTGATTTCCGCCGCGGCCCTGGTCACCGGAGGAGCTGCAGTGGCTCAGGCACAGGAATCGTCGAACCTTGACGTCAGCACTACTGTCGTGGCGAGTTGCACCATTGGCACCACGGCCCTGGCGTTTGGCGATTACGACCCCATTAATCCCGCTGACCTGGATGGCACCGGCACCGTGACCGTGACCTGTACCCAGGACGCCTCCGTTGGCATCACCCTGGGGCAGGGCGGTAACGCCGGCGACGGCTCTACCGATGCTACGCCTTTGCGGCAACTGATCGACGACAACACCAACCTCCTGACGTATTCACTCTTCAGCAATACTGAGCGCACGACGGAATGGACCAACGATGCCGCGGGTAATGTCGCGACGACGGGCACAGGCGTGGCGGAGGCTCACACCGTCTTCGGCAGGATCGCCGGCAGCCAGGTCACCGCACCGGCGGGGGCCTACAACGATACCGTTGTGGCCACCGTTACTTTCTGATGCCCACACTGACCTCACGCCAGGCCGCTTATCGCGGCCTGGTTCTGCCCGTATTCATGTTGACGCTGCTGCTGGCGAGCCAGGCGCTGGCCGGCAGCTTCAGCGTCAGTCCGACCCGGGTGGTCCTGTCCGCCCAGGATAATGTGGTGGCGCTGTGGGTACGCAACACAGGAGCCGAGGAAACCTCGGTTCAGGTGGAGCTTCAGGAGTGGCGCCAGCAGGGAGGGCAAGACATCTACACGCCCAGCCGCGAGGTGCTCGCCACGCCCCCCATTTTCACGCTGGCACCGGGACAGACCCAGGTGTTGCGGGTGGGGTTGCGCCGCCCGCCGGAGCGGGATACCGAGCTCAGCTATCGCCTCTTCCTGCAGGAGCTGCCGCCGCCCGCGACGGAAGGCTACCCGGGCTTGCGCATGGCGCTACGCATAAGCCTGCCGGTGTTCGTGGCACCGGCTTCCGGCGCCGCGGCGCCGGAGCTGTCCTGGCGCGTCGAGCGTGGCAACCGTGGCGAATGGCGCCTGAGCGCCCGCAACCACGGCCATGGCCATGGCCAGGTGAGCCGGCTTCGCGTACGGCTGCCCGATGGGCGCACACTGCAGCCCTCCGGCAACGCCTATGTGTTGCCGGGCGCCGAGCAAGGATGGGCCCTGGGTCCAGGCTCTCCACTACCCGCGGCAGGCACCGAGCTTGTCATCACAACAAGCGTCAATGGTCAGGAAACCGCCTCACGCTTGCAGGTGGAGTAGTGGTGCAGCGGCCAGCGCGGCGCAGAAGAAGGAGGAGGTGTGCCGCCTTGGCTGTCATGTTGCTGCTGATGCCGAACCCGGCAGATGCTGGCACGACGCCTGCTAACGCCGCCATAACCGCTGGCTGGTATACAGACGTTGCCACTCAGCCCTCGCCGGAAGCAGGCCGGCGGGGGCCTTCCAGCGTGGATCCCCGGGAACTTCCCGACACCGGAGCGCTCGAGGAGCTGTGGCTGGAAGCCACGGTCAATGACCAGCGACGGCCCACCACGGCGCTGGCGCTGATACGCGGCGATCACGACGTCTGGGTGGCCGCCAGCGACCTGGAGCAGTGGCGAATCGCCTCGCCGGCTGGCGCGCCCTTCGATCATCACGGCAAGGCCTTCTACCACCTTGAATCGCTCGGGATTTCCTTCGAGCTGGACAGGCGCCGGTCCACCCTGGGCCTGGATGTGCCTGCGGCCCTGTTCGCGGACACCCGGCTCGAGGGCCTGCGCCGGGACCGCGTACCGCTGACGCCTTCGTCTCCGGGCGCCTTCTTCAACTATGACCTGTCGAGCACCCACAGCCGCGGGGAGACCCGCCATAGTGGGCTGCTGGAGCAGGGTGTGTTCAACGGCTGGGGCAGCGGGGTCAATCGCCTGATCGCCAGAGACACCCCCACCATCGATCAGCCCGCCGTGGTTCGCCTGGACACCCAGTGGCGCCACGACAATCCCGACAGCATGCGCACCCTGCGGCTCGGGGACACCACCAGCCTGGGCACGGCATGGAGTGGTGGGGTGCGCTTCGGTGGCCTGCAGTGGGGAAGCAACTTCTCCACCCGGCCGGAAATGGTCACCCTGCCCCTGGTCAGCGTGGCCGGTGAGGCCGCGCTACCGTCCACCGTCGATCTCTACGTGAACGATGCCCTGCGCCTGCGACGCGACGTGCCACCCGGCCCCTTCGCCATCGACGAGATCCCGGTGATTACCGGCCAGGGTCAGGTCAAGCTGGTGGTACGCGACATTCTCGGCCGCGAGCAGTTGATCACCCAGCCCTTCTATTCCAGCGCGAGGCTGCTGCGAGCCGGCCTGAAGGATTACTCCGTGGAGCTGGGCGCCATTCGCCAGGACTATGGTCGTGAGAGCAATGCCTATGGCCGGGCACTGGGCACGGCGACCTACCGCACCGGGTTGACCGACTGGCTGACCACCGAGCTGCACGCCCAGGTGTTGCAGGACCAGCAGATGGCTGGCCTGGGGGGCAGCTGGCTGTTGCCGTTCGGCGGCGTCATGCATGCCGCCTATGCCGCCAGTGAGGCCGATGGCCGGCAGGGTGATCTGAAGACCCTGGGATTGCAGCGCCAGGGGTGGCCCCTGGGCCTGGGGGTCGAAAGCCAGTTCGCCAGCGAGGACTTCATGCGCCTCGGCATGCACCAGGACCAAGTCTTGCCGCGCCAGCAGCATAGAGTCTTCTCCAGCCTCTCGAGCGGCCAGTGGGGCTCGCTGAGCCTCAGCTATACCGCCCAGCACTTCGATGACCGGGATGACATCGAGATCGTCAACCTGGGCTACAGCAAGGGGCTGGGCGCCATCGGCCACCTGACGCTCTCGGCGCTGCACTTCATGGAAAATGGCGAAACGGCCTTGCGGGCGGGCTTGAGCATTCCGCTGGGGATGCCGCGCACCCGTGCCAGCCTGAGCGTCAGCGAGCGTAACGATCAACGCCAGGGCAGTATGCAGATACAGCGCAGCCTGCCGATTGGCAGGGGGTTCGGCTACCGGGTTAGCACCGGCCTGGGCGATGACGATCACCGCGAGGCCAGTCTCGGCCTGCAGAACGACTACCAGACCTATCTATTGGAGGCCTCACAGCGCCATGATCAAACGGCCAGCCGTGCCAATGTGCGTGGTGGTGCGGCCTGGCTCGGCGGCGCCCTCTTCGCCAGCCGACAAATCGATGGCAGCTTTGCCGTGGTCCAACTGCCGGGCTTTCCCGATGTCCAGGTCTACGCCGACAACCAGCCTGTCTCGCGTACCAATCGTCACGGGGATGCGCTGGTACCACGCCTGCGCGCTTACGAGCATAACCGAATCAGCATCGAGCAGGCGGACCTGCCCCTGGGGGCTCAGGTGGGGAGCCTGGAGATGCAGGTATCTCCGTACTACCGTAGCGGTGTGACGCTGCACTTCCCGGTGACCCAGAGCCGCGATGCCTTCTTCCGGATCCTGCTGGAGAGCGGCGAGCCGTTGCCGCCCGGGGCGGTGGTGGAAGATGCTCGCGGCGAGCGCTTCCCGGTGGGCCTGCGTGGCGAGACCTTCGTGACCGACCTGGAGTCGAGTAACCGCCTACGCGCGCTCTGGCTGGGGCAGGCCTGCGAATTCACGCTGGAGGTGCCGGAAATCGAAGATGTCTTTCTCGAGCTAGGCGATGTTATCTGCCACGGAGTCACACCATGAACGTTGTTACCATTTCAGGCGCCCGTGCCTCGGGCACCTGTCGCGCGGCCAGCCACCGGCCGCTGCGCTGGCTGGCCGGAGCGGCCCTGGTGCTGGCCGCCGGCACCGCTCAGGCTCAGTGCAGTGTCAGTGCCACTGGGCTGGGTTTTGCCGGTTATGACGTCTTCACTGCAACGCACAATGATAGCAGCGCCACCATCACGGTAAGCTGCAGCGAAGCCACTGGATACAGCCTCGCACTGAGCTCTGCCCATGGCAGTCCCCAGCAGCCATTGCTGAGCAGCAGCGACGATACTCTCGATTACCGGTTGCACCAGGATGCGGCCCGCTCATTGGTCTGGGGCGAGGGATCGTTCAGTCTCAGCGGCAACACCGACGGCACGCAAGAGCACACCGTTTATGGACGTATTCCGGCGGGTCAGAATGTCCGAGTGGGCAACTACACGGACACCATCACCGTGACACTGGAATTCTAGGCAATGGAGATACCGGCATTATAAATGCGCTTAGGCTTATTCAGTAATGGCTGTAGTACGAGATTCTGTGCGCAAACCCGCACATCACACCACCTCCCCCGTGCGGGATTCCGGCCCATTCCCCACCCAGCATGCTTCGACTAAAGTCGAACTCCTCTATCACAACCCCATGAAACACCGGGCATTGCACTAAGAAGGCATGGCCGTTGCGTTGTCATGGCGTTGATATCACTCCGGCCTGGCTCGGCAACTTCCGCAACCGGTGACCATACTGGGAGGCGACGAGCCTGGCCTCCCCGGCGGCATCCCGACCCCTGCCGTCAGCCAGCTCGAGGGGCAGCGGTCATCGGCGCCGCTGTCATCGCGAGTGAAAGCGAGCGAGGAAAAGCACATGGCAGACGATTTACGCGACAGCGCCTTGAAGTACCATCGATTCCCCCGCCCCGGCAAGCTGGCGATCCAGGCGATCAAGCCCATGGCCAGTCAGCGGGATCTGTCGCTGGCCTATTCGCCCGGGGTGGCCGCGGCCTGCGAGGAGATCGAACGTGATCCCCTGATGGCGGCCGAGTACACCGCCCGCGGTAACCTGGTGGCCGTGATCAGCAACGGCACGGCGGTGCTGGGGCTGGGTGCCATCGGCGCCCTGGCCTCCAAGCCGGTGATGGAAGGCAAGGCCGTGCTGTTCAAGAAGTTTGCCGACGTGGACGTGTTCGACATCGAGATCGAGGAGCGCGACCCGGACAAGCTGATCGAGATCATCGCCGGCCTGGAGGCCACCTTCGGCGGCATCAACCTGGAAGACATCAAGGCACCGGAGTGCTTCGAGATCGAGCGGCGCCTGCGCGAGCGGATGAAGATCCCGGTGTTCCACGACGACCAGCACGGTACCGCCATCGTCACGGCGGCCGCCCTGCTCAACGGCCTGCGGGTGGTGGGCAAGGAGCTCGGCGACATCCGCCTGGTCTGCAACGGCGCTGGCTCCGCTGCCCTGGCCTGCCTGGACCTGGCGGTCTCCCTGGGGGTCCGCAAGGAGAACATCCTGGTCTGTGACCGCAGCGGCGTGATCCACACCGACCGTAACGAGGACATGGATCCCTACAAGGCGCGCTATGCGGCCCGGACCGAGGCCCGCACCCTGGCCGATGCCGTCAACGGGGCCGACGTCTTCTTCGGCCTCTCGGCCGGGGGCGCCCTCAAGGCGGAGATGGTGGCGACCATGGCCGAGCGCCCCCTGATCCTGGCCATGGCCAACCCCACCCCGGAAATCATGCCGGAGGACGCCAAGGCGGTACGCCCGGATGCGGTGATCGCCACCGGGCGCTCGGACTACCCCAACCAGGTCAACAACGTCCTATGCTTCCCGTTCATCTTCCGCGGCGCCCTGGACTGCGGCGCCACCACCATCAACGAGGAGATGAAACTGGCCACCGTCAAGGCCATCGCCGACATGGCGACCACCACGGTGCCGGAAACGGTGGCGGTGGCCTATGGCGGACAGGCGCTGACCTTCGGCCCGGAGTACATTCTGCCCAAACCCTTCGACCCGCGCCTGATCGACACCATCCCGCCGGCGGTGGCCAAGGCCGCCATGGACAGCGGTGTGGCCGCGCGCCCCATCGCGGACCTGGACGCCTACACCCGCTCGCTGTCACGCCTGGTCTACCGCTCCGGCAACGTGATGGAGCCGGTGTTCGAGCGAGCACGACAGAATCCCCTCCGCCTGCTGTACGCCGAGGGCGAGGACGAGCGCGTCCTCCGCGCCATGGAGGTCTGTGTCACTCAGGGCTATGCCAAGCCCCTGTTGATCGGCCGCCGTGCGGTCATCGAGGCCCGCATCGAGGAGTTGGGGCTGCCGGTGAAGCCCGGTGTCGATTTCGAGCTGATCGACGCCCAGGACTATCCCGACTATGCCGAACTGGCCAGCGAGTACCACCAGCTGATGGGACGCCGTGGCGTCCATCCGGAGGCCGCCGAGAAGCGCGTCCGCAGCCGGGCCACCATCCTGGCCTCGCTGCTGCTGCGCCGGGGCGATGTGGACGCCATGATCGCCGGCCCGGTGGGCACCTACCACGAGCACCTGGACCAGGTGCTGGACGTCATCGGCCTGCGCGAGGACGTCAGCACGCCTGCCGCCCTGCAGCTGCTGATCCTCGAGCGGACCACCCTGTTCATCGCCGACCCCTTCGTCAATTACGACCCCGATGCCGGTCAGATCGCCGAGATCACCCTGCTGGCCGCGGAGCAGATTCGCCGCTTCGGCATCACGCCCCGGGCCGCCCTGGTCTCCCACTCGAACTTCGGCAGCTCCGACTTCGGCAGCGCGGAGAAGATGCGCCAGGCGCTGGCGCTGATCCGGGAGCGCGCACCGGACCTGATAGTGGACGGCGAGATGCAGGCCGACTCGGCGCTGTCCACCGGCGTGCGCGGGCGCATCCTGCCCGATTCGCTGCTCGACGGCGAGGCCAACCTGTTGATCATGCCCAACCTGGACGCGGCGAACATCGCCTTTACCGCCCTGAAGGTGCTGGGCAACGGCGTGTCCGTGGGCCCCATCCTGCTGGGGGCCGCCAAGCCGGTTCATGTGCTCAACCGCACGGTCACCGCACGGGGTATCGCCAACATGAGCGCCTTCGCCGTGGTCGAGGCACAGACCGATCAATAACTAGAACAATTCCGACCCAATCAAGGGAGACGATCCATGGCATTCGAAAACTACAGCGACTTCGATCCCCAGGAAACCCGGGAGTGGCAGGAAGCCGTCGATGTGGTGGTGGAGCGGGTGGGCCCCGAGCGGGCCACCTACCTGCTGCACAAGGCGGTGGAAGAAGCCTACCGGACCGGCGCCGAGGCGCCGGACACCACCCGCACGCCCTATGTGAACACCATACCGCCCCACAAGGAGGCCAAGCTGCCCGGCGACGAGGCCTTGCTGCAGCGTCTGATCGCCTACCTGCGCTGGAACGCCATGGCGATGGTGGTGCGCGCCAACAAGAAGCCCGCCGAACCCGGGGGGCATATCGCCAGCTACCAGTCCTCGGCGGTGATGTACGAGGTGGGCTTCAATCACTTCTGGCAGGCCCCCACCGACGGCCACGGGGGAGACATCATCTATTTCCAGGGGCACTGCGCCCCGGGCATCTACGCACGGGCGTTCCTGGAGGGGCGGCTCACCGAGGAGCAGCTGGAGAACTTCCGCCTGGAGGTGGATGGCAAGGGGATCTCCTCCTATCCCCACCCCTATCTGATGCCGGACTTCTGGCAGGTCTCCACCGTCTCCATGGGCCTGGGGCCGATCATGGCTATCTATCAGGCACGGTTCATGAAGTACCTCCACCACCGGGGGCTGGCCGATACCGAGGGACGCAAGGTCTGGGCGTTCCTGGGTGACGGCGAGATGGACGAGCCCCAGTCCCAGGGTGCCATCGCCCTGGCCAGCCGCGAAAAGCTCGACAACCTGATCTTCGTGATCAACTGCAATTTGCAGCGCCTGGACGGCCCGGTGCGGGGCAACAGCAAGATCGTCCAGGAACTGGAGGGCAACTTCCGGGGCGCGGGCTGGAACGTCATCAAGTGCCTGTGGGGGTCGGGCTGGGACGAGCTGCTGGCCAAGGACACCAAGGGGCTGTTGCGCCAGCGCATGGAGGAGTGCGTCGACGGCGAGTATCAGAACTTCAAGGTCAAGGGTGGCGGCTACATCCGCGAGCACTTCTTCGGCAAGTATCCGGAGCTCAAGGAGATGGTCGCCCATATGTCGGACGACGACATCTACTACAAGCTGATCCGCGGTGGCCACGACCCGCAGAAGGTCTACGCGGCCTATCACGCGGCGGTCAACACCCGGGACAAGCCCTCGGTGCTGCTGATGAAGACCGTCAAGGGCTACGGCATGGGCGAAGGGGGCGAGGGCCAGAACATCACTCACCAGAAGAAGAAGCTGGGCGAGGATAACCTCAGGTACTTCCACCAGCGCTTCGACCTGCCCTTGAGCGACGAGCAGGTCACCAAGGCGGCGTTCTTCAAGCCCCCCGAGGAGAGCGCCGAGATGCAGCTCCTGCATGGGCAGCGCAAGGCGCTGGGCGGCTACCTGCCCCAGCGCCAGCGCAACGGCGATCGGCTCGAGGCGCCCCCCCTGGAGATGTTCAAGCAGGTGCTGGCGGACACCGGTGAGCGCACCATGTCCACCACCATGGCCATGGTGCGCATCATGGTCTCCCTGGCCCGGGACAAGACCCTGGGGCCGCGGCTGACCCCGATCGTCGCCGACGAGTCGCGCACCTTCGGCATGGAGGGCATGTTCCGGCAGATCGGTATCTATGCCCCCGAAGGGCAGAAGTACGTGCCCATGGACGCCGAGGAGATCATGCCCTACCGGGAGGACCAGAAGGGCCAGATCCTGCAGGAGGGCATCAACGAGGACGGGGCCATGTCGTCGTGGATCGCCGTGGCCACGTCGTACAGCAACCACGGGGTCACCATGATCCCGTTCTATGTCTACTACTCCATGTTCGGCTTCCAGCGCATCGGCGATCTGGCCTGGGCGGCCGGGGACATGCTGGCACGGGGTTTCCTGATCGGCGGCACCTCGGGGCGCACCACCCTGAACGGCGAGGGCTTGCAGCACCAGGACGGGCACAGCCAGCTGTTTGCCCAGTTCATCCCCAACTGCATCGCCTATGACCCCACCTTCCACTACGAGGTGGCGGTGATCGTGCGCGATGGTCTCAAGCGCATGTACGAGGATCAGGAGAACGTCTTCTACTACATCACCACGCTGAACGAGAACTACCATCATCCGGCACTTCCCGATGGCGCCGAAGAGGGCATCATCAAGGGCATGTACTCCTTCAGCAAGGCCAAGGGCAAGGGGCCGCGGGTACAGCTGCTGGGCTGTGGCAGCATCCTCAACGAGGTGATTGCCGCGGTGGACCTGCTGCGTGACGACTGGGGCGTAGCGGCCGACGTCTGGAGTTGCCCGAGCTTCAATGAACTGGCCCGTGACGGCCACGCCGTCAAGCGCTGGAACCGGCTGCATCCCGGGAAGAAAGCGCGCAAGAGCCATGTCGAGGCGTGCCTGGAAGGCACCGAAGGGCCGGTCATCGCCTCCACCGACTACATCCGGATGTTCGCCGAACAGATCCGCCCCTTCGTGCCGCGGCGTTACGAGGTACTGGGTACCGACGGCTTCGGCCGCTCCGACAGCCGCGAGGCCCTGCGCCGCCATTTCGAGGTGGATCGTCATTACGTCACCCTGGCCGCGCTGCAGGCCCTGGTCGACGAGGGCAAGCTCAAGAGCGGCAAGGTCCGGGACGCCATCGCGAAATACGGCATCGACCCCGAAAAGCCCAACCCCCTGTACGCCTGAGCCGGAGGAGAAGAAAAGTGGCTATCCAAGACATCAAGGTACCGGACATCGGCGACTACACCGATGTCCCGATCATCGAAATCCACGTCCAGGCCGGCGACAAGATCCAGGTCGAGGACCCGCTGATCACCGTGGAGTCCGACAAGGCCTCCATGGACGTGCCTGCGCCTGCCGCGGGTACGGTCAAGGAGGTCAGGGTCAAGCTCGGTGACACGGTCTCCGAGGGTTCGACGATTCTGATGCTGGAGGCGGAAGGAGCGGGAGAGGGGGATTCACCCTCCGCCCCTGCGCCCTCGCCCGCCGAGGAAGCCGGGAACAGGCCGCCACCGTCGGCGGCTCCTTCCAGCAGCGCACCGCCGACCGGCCAGATCGCGGATTTCAGCCGGGTTCACGCCAGCCCCTCGGCTCGCCGCCTGGCCCGCGAGCTGGAGGTGGACCTGCCCCGAGTGCCGCCGACCGGCCTCAAGGGCCGGGTCACCCAGGAGGACATCCGCAGCTTCGCCAAGGGTGGCGCCCCGGCGGCGGCTAGCGCTTCAACTGGCGCTCCAACCGCTGGCGGGGGCCTGGATCTGCTGCCCTGGCCCAAGGTCGACTTCAGCAAGTTCGGCCCGGTGGAGACCCAGCCGCTGTCGCGCATCAAGAAGATCTCCGGCGCCAACCTGCATCGCAACTGGGTGCAGATTCCCCACGTCACCAACCACGACGAGGCCGACATCACCGACCTGGAGGCCTTCCGGGTGCAGTTCAACAAGGCCAACGAGAAGGCCGGCATCAAGGTCAGCATGCTGGCGTTCATGATCAAGGCCGCGGTCGCCTCCCTGAAGCAGTTCCCCGAGTTCAATGCCTCCCTGGACGGCGACAACCTGATCCTCAAGCAGTACTACCACATCGGCTTCGCCGCCGACACGCCCAACGGCCTGGTGGTGCCGGTGATCCGCGACGCGGACCAGAAAGGCGTGGCCGAGATCGCCCAGGAAATGGGGGCGCTGGCCAAGCTGGCCCGCGACGGCAAGCTCAAGCCCGACCAGATGCAGGGCGGCTGTTTCACCATCTCCTCGCTCGGCGGGATCGGCGGGCTCTATTTCACGCCCATTATCAACGCCCCGGAAGTGGCCATCATGGGCGTGTGTCGCTCCTACTGGAAGCAGGTCTCGCCGGACGGCAAGCAGTCGGAGTGGCGGTTCGTGCTGCCCCTGTCGCTGTCCTGGGATCACCGGGTGATCGACGGCGCCGCCGCGGCCCGTTTCAACGTCCATTTCGCCAACCTGCTCGCCGACATGCGGCGCATCATCATGTGAGGAATCGACGACATGGCCAATGCAATCGAAGTCAAGGTGCCCGATATCGGCGATTTCAAGGACGTCGAGATCATCGAAGTGCTGGTCAAGCCGGGCGATGCGATCGACATCGAAACCCCGCTGATCACCCTGGAGACCGACAAGGCCTCCATGGACGTGCCGTCCCCGATATCGGGCACGGTCGGAGAGCTCAAGGTCAAGGAGGGGGACAAGGTCTCCGAAGGCTCGACCATCCTGATGCTGGAGCCGGCCGAGACCGGATCCCGGGTGGCTGACCACGAACCGCATCCGACGGTCCATAACAAAGGGGTTGGCTCGGCGGCGCCCGGCGATGCCGGCGGTGGTTATGGCGGCGGCAGCCTGGAAGAGGTTCGGGTGCCGGACATCGGCGATTTCGGCGACGTTCCGATCATCGAAGTGCTGGTACGCGCGGGCGATACCATCCGTGCCGAGGACCCGCTGATCACCGTGGAGTCCGACAAGGCCTCCATGGACGTGCCCGCGCCCAAGGCCGGCAAGGTCAGCGAGGTGCTGGTGACGGTCGGCGACAAGGTCTCGCAAGGCTCGCCGATCCTGATGCTGGAAGCGGAAGGCAAGTCCCCCGCCGCCCCACCCGCTGCCGCCGGGGGAGCAGGCGAACAGAAAGCGGCTGCGCCCGCCCCGAAGGCGGCCACCCATACCGGCGGGGCCGACCTCGAATGCGAGATGCTGGTGCTCGGCGCCGGGCCGGGCGGCTACTCGGCCGCCTTCCGGTCCGCCGACCTGGGGATGAAGACCGTGCTGGTGGAACGCTATGCCAACCTCGGCGGGGTCTGCCTGAACGTCGGCTGCATCCCCTCCAAGGCGCTGCTGCATGTGGCGGCGGTCACCGACGCGGCCAATGACCTGGCCGATCACGGCATCGCCTTCGGCAAGCCGAAGATCGATCTCGACAAACTGCGCGGCTGGAAGGAAAAGGTCGTCGGCAAGCTCACCGGGGGCCTGGCCGGCATGGCCAAGGCACGCAAGGTCCAGACGGTGCGCGGGGTAGGGAAATTCCTCGACCCGCATCACCTGGAAGTCACCCTGACCAGCGGCGACGGCCAGGAGCCGACCGGCGACAAGCAGGTGGTGAAGTTCGACAAGTGCATCATCGCCGCCGGTTCGCAGTCGGTGACACTCCCCTTCATTCCCGACGACCCCCGGGTGGTCGACTCCACCGGCGCCCTGGAACTGACCTCCATCCCCAAGCGCATGCTGGTCATCGGCGGCGGCATCATCGGCCTGGAGATGGCCACGGTCTACTCCAGCCTGGGCACCCGCATCGACGTGGTCGAGATGCTCGACGGGCTGATGGCCGGCGCCGACCGCGACCTGGTCAAGGTCTGGGAGAAGGTCAACACGCCGCGCTTCGACAAGGTGATGCTCAAGACCCGGACCACCGCCGTGAAGGCCCAGAAGAACGGCCTCAAGGTCAGCTTCGAGGGCGACAACGCCCCCGCCGAGCCACAGCTGTACGACATGATCCTGCAGTCGGTCGGGCGCAGCCCCAACGGCAACAAGATCGGTGCCGAGAACGCCGGCGTGGCGGTGGACGAACGCGGCTTCATCGCCACCGACAAGCAGATGCGCACCAACGTCGGGCACATCTTCGCCATCGGCGACATCATCGGCCAGCCGATGCTGGCCCACAAGGCGGTGCATGAGGCCCATGTCGCGGCGGAAGCCGCCGCCGGCCAGAAGAGTTTCTTCGATACCCGCCAGATTCCCTCGGTGGCCTACACCGACCCGGAAGTGGCCTGGGCCGGCAAGACCGAGGCCGAATGCAAGGCCGAGGGCATCAAGTACGGCAAGGCGGTATTCCCCTGGGCGGCCAGCGGTCGGGCGATCGCCAACGGCCGCGACGAAGGGTTCACCAAGCTGCTGTTCGACGAGGAGACCCATCGCATCATCGGCGGCGCCATCGTCGGCACCCAGGCGGGGGACCTGATCAGCGAGCTGTGTCTGGCCATCGAGATGGGCTGCGACCCGGTCGACATCGGCAAGACCATCCACCCGCATCCGACCCTGGGCGAGTCGGTCGGCATGGCCGCCGAACTGTTCGAAGGCGTCTGTACCGATCTGCCGCCGCAGAAGAAGCGTTAGGAGCCTGAACATGCCTGAATGCAAACAAGGAAGGAGGGCATCACAATGGCCGAGCAACCTCGCCAGCAAGGGGAATACGAAGACTTTTCCGGGGAGCAAGCGCCCGGTGGGCGATCCGCGAAAATGACATGGGGCCTGCGCGCCTTCGGGTTGGTCATGGCGCTGCTGGTCTGGCTCGCCATGGGCCAGGCCGAAGGGCTGTCGTCGGACGCGCGCTGGGTCGCGACGATCGCCACCCTGATGGCGGTCTGGTGGATGACCGAGGCGATCCCGCTCTCGGCCACATCCCTGTTGCCGATCGTGCTGATCCCGATGGTGACGGAGCGGACCGTGGGCCAGGCCACGGCACCCTACGCCAGTCCCATCGTCTTTCTATTCCTCGGCGGCTTCCTGATCGCCATCGCCATGGAGAAATGGAACCTCCACCGACGCATTGCGCTGCTGACGCTGGCACGGGTGGGTGTCGAGCCGAAGCGCATCGTGCTCGGGATGATGCTCGCCACGGGCTTCCTGTCGATGTGGGTATCCAATACCGCGACGACGCTGATGATGCTGCCGATCGGGCTCTCCGTGCTGGCCCTGGTCGCAGAGCGTAGCGGCGAGTCGCTGAAGACGGCCACGCCCGGGCACGACCCCGCAGGCCACGAACATGACCACCACCGGCCCGGTCATGTGGACTTCATCTTCGACGACAACATCAAGCGGTTCGGCCTCTGCCTGCTCCTGGCGATCGCCTGGTCGGCGAGCATGGGCGGCCTCGGTACCCTGCTCGGCAGCCCGCCGAACGCCATCGTCGCCGGCTATGCCGCCGACGAACTGGGGCGCAACATCGGCTTCCTCGAGTGGATGATGCTCGGCGTGCCGCTGGCCTTCACCTTCATCCTGGTGGGCTGGGTGCTGATGACCCGGGTGCTCTACCCGTTCAAGGTCGAGGAGATCCCCGGCGGAAAAGAGATGATCGATGGGGAGATCCAGAAGCTCGGCACCTTCAGTCAGGGTGAGAAGATGGTGCTGTTGGTGTTCCTCTCGGCGGCGTTCCTCTGGGTCGTACCCGGCGTACTCGGCAACATCCCGGGCGTAGGCCAGTGGCTGGGGCCGCTGGGCAATCTCGATGACACCGCCATCGCCGTGGCCGCCGGCATCGCGATGTTCATCCTGCCCGGGAGAGGCCGCAGCGAGATGGTGCTGACCTGGCAGGATGCCGAGGACGGGCTGCCCTGGGGCGTACTGCTGCTGTTCGGTGGCGGCCTGAGCCTCGCCGGCGCCGTCGCCGCGTCCGGCCTCGACAGCTGGTTCGGCCAGCAGGTCACGGGCCTCGGCATGCTGCCGATCATCCTGTTGGTCGCCGCCGTGGCCACGATCATCCTGTTCCTGACCGAGGTGACCAGCAATACGGCGACCGCCGCGACCTTCATCCCCGTGCTCGGGGGCGTTGCGCTCGGTATCGGCGCCGACCCGATGACGCTGCTGATCCCGGCGGCCTTCGCCGCGACCTGCGCCTTCATGCTGCCGGTCGGTACGCCCCCGAACGCCATTGTCTTCGGCACCGGTGCGGTCACCATCGCCCAGATGGCCCGTGGCGGGGTCGTACTCAACGTCATCGGTATCGTCTTGATCACCCTCTTCTGCTACCTGATCGGCGGCTTCGCGCTCGGGCTGCAGTTCTGATCCCGGATGGGCGGTACAGGCAGTCAATAGCCACTGCCGTACCGCTTCAGTAGAATGCCCTCAGTCCTCTGGCCGGGCAGCACCCTGTCAGTCCCGGCGGCGATTGAAAGCCCAGCCACCCTGTTTCAAGATCCAGCATAACGAGTCGAGGTACGGATGACGGCAAGCCGGGCGGTGTCCTGTCGAACGCCTCTCCCCGCCGCCTCGCGGTGGGTGCGGCTGGCCGTATTGGCCGCCTGCCTCTCTGTGCCCACGGCGGGCTGGGGGCAGGCCGGGTCGGACGCTCCCGATGGTGCCAGGGAGGTCATCGTCGTCGGCGGCGATCACTACCATCCGCCCTATGAGTTTCTCGACGAGGACGGCGAGCCGGCCGGCTACAACGTGGAGCTGACCCAGGCCATCGCCGAGGTGATGGGCATCGAGGTGCGTATCGAGCTGAAGCCATGGAGCGAGGTGCGCCGCGGGCTGGAGCAGGGCGAGATCGACATCCTCCAGGGCATGTCCTATTCCGAGGCGCGTACCGAGCGCTTCGATTTCGCGCCGCCCCACGCCATCGTCCATCAGTCGATCTTCGCCCGCCGCGGCGATCCGGTGGTGGAGGTCGAGGAACTGCGCGGCAGGGAGGTGATCGTCCAGCGCGGCGACATCATGCACGACTACCTGATCGAGCACGACATCGGCGCCGTGGTGATCCCCGTCGACACCCACGCCGACGCGCTGCGGGCGCTGGCCGCCGGCCAGCACGACTACGCCCTGGTCGCCAACCTGCCGGCGCTCTACCTCAGCCGCGAGCTGGGGCTGACCAACCTGGTGCCGGTGGCCAGGCCCTTCTCCCTGCGCTACGGCTACGCGGTGAGGCAGGGCGATGCCAACCTGCTGGCCAAGTTCAGCGAGGGGCTGGCCATCCTCAAGAACACCGGCCGGCATCAGGCGATCTATGATCGCTGGCTGGGCCCGCTGGAGGGCCGCGAGGGCTTCCCCTGGCACAAGGTCGGCCAGGTCGGCGCGGCGCTCTCCGCGCTGCTGCTGCTGGTACTGGGCGCCATCATGATCTGGAACCGCATGCTCAAGCGCGAGGTGGCGGCACGCACCGCGGAGCTGCGCCAGCATCAGCAGCAGCTGATCCAGGCCGACAAGATGGCCTCCCTCGGCATCCTCGTCTCGGGGGTGGCCCATGAGATCAACAACCCCAGCAGCCTGCTGCTGCTGAACCTGCCGGTACTGCGCGACGCCTACGCCGACGCAGAGCCCATCCTCGAGGCCCACTACCGCGCCCATGGCGACTTCCCCTTCGGCGGGCTGCCCTATTCGCGCATGCGCGAGGAGATTCCCGGCATGATCGACGACATGGAAGAGGGTACCCGGCGCATCAAGCGCATCGTCGGCGATCTCAAGGGTTTCGCCCGTCAGGACGGCGACGCGCTGAGCGAGGTCTTCGATCTCAACGAGGCCGTGGCCACCGCCGTGCGCCTGGTCGACAATTCGATCCGCCAGGCGACCAGCCGCTTCGAGACACACTACGCCCGTGACCTGCCGCCCCTCGAGGGCAACGCCCAGCGTATCGAACAGGTGGTGATCAACCTGGTGCTTAACGCCTGCCAGGCGCTGCAGGAGACGACGCAGGGCATCCGGCTGGCGACGCGTCACGATCGCGCCACGGGCAGGGTCGTGCTGGAGGTCCGCGACGAGGGGCGGGGCATCGAGCCCGACGCGATGAGCCGGCTGACGGACCCCTTCTTCACCACCCGGCGTGAATGTGGCGGCACCGGGCTGGGCCTCTCCGTCTCCGCCGGCATCGTGCTCGAGCACCAGGGTAGCCTGGCCTTCGACTCACGCCCCGGCGAGGGTACCCGCGTGACCCTGGCGCTGCCGGCGGCCATGAAAGCCGCAGCGGCACCGCCCGGCGACGGACGTCAGGACAGCGATACACGCCGTCACGAGGAGCAGGACACGCCATGAGCCAGAGCCTCTATCCCGCCTTCGGGCTGCTGCTGGTCGACGACGAGCCCGCCTTCCTGCGCAGCCTGAGCATCGCCCTGGAGCGCAACGGCGGCATCACCCATATCCACCGCTGCCAGGACAGCCGCGACGTCATGGACATCCTGGCGCGGGAGAACATCGGCCTGGTGACCCTCGACCTGACCATGCCCCACCTGTCGGGAGAGGAGCTGCTGGCACGCATTGTCGAGGAGTATCCCGACGTCGGCGTCATCGTGATCAGCGGCCTCAACCAGGTGGAAACCGCGGTCAACTGCATCAAGCTTGGCGCCTTCGACTACTTCGTCAAGACCGACGAGGAGAGCCGGCTGATCGAAGGCATCCGGCGCGCCATCCGTCTGCAGGAACTGAGCCAGGAGAACCAGGCGCTGCGCAGGCGCGTACTCTGCGACACCCTGGAGCACCCCGAGGCCTTCGCCCATATCGTCACCGCCGACAGGGCCATGCGCTCGGTCTTCCAGTACCTGGAGTCGGTGGCGCTGACCCGCCAACCGATCCTGATCACCGGCGAGAGCGGCGTGGGCAAGGAGCTGATCGCGCGTGCGGCCCACACCTTGAGCGGCCGCTCCGGGCCGCTGGTGTGCGTCAACGTGGCGGGCCTGGACGACAACGTCTTCGCCGATACGCTGTTCGGCCATCAGCGCGGCGCCTTCACCGGCGCCGACCAGCCCCGAGCCGGCATGATCGAGCAGGCCGCGGGCGGCACCCTGCTGCTCGACGAGATCGGCGACCTCAGCCCGGCCTCTCAGGTCAAGCTGCTGCGCCTGCTCCAGGAGGGCGAGTACTACCCGCTGGGCAGCGACCGGCCCAAGCGTCTCCAGGCCCGGGTGGTAGTGGCGACGCACCACGACCTGGGCGAGAAACAGCGAACGGGCACCTTTCGCAAGGACCTCTACTATCGCCTGCGCACGCATCAGGTCCACATCCCCCCGCTGCGCCAGCGCAAGCAGGATATCGCCCTGCTGCTGGATCACTTCCTCGCCGAGGCGGCCGAGGAGCTCGGCAAGAGCAAGCCGAGCTATCCGCCCGAGCTGACGGTACTGCTGGGCAACTACGCCTTTCCCGGCAACGTGCGCGAACTCCGCGCCATGGCGTTCGACGCCATGAGCCAGCATCGCAGCCGCACGCTCTCCATGGACGCCTTCAGGCGTGACATCGACCAGGCCTCCGGGGGCGACATCCCGTCGCGCCATCGCCAGCGAGCCGTGTTCGCGCCCGACGAGCCGCTGCCCACGCTGGACGAAGTCGCCGACCTGCTGGTGGAAGAAGCCCTGCACCGCGCCGAGGGCAATCAGTCCATGGCCTCACGCTGGCTGGGCATCTCGCAGCCCGCCCTGAGCAAGCGGCTGAAGAAACGGCGCAGCGAAGGGTCATAACCTGGGTTATAGCAATAACCGAGGTTATATCCCACGTACTCCATTGAAATTATTGAATTTTATGGTCTCCCGCCTCGCCGGGATGGGCCCGAGGTTATACCGCTTAACTCTTCTTAATCCCGCCAAATTCCATTTAACCCTTTGAGGACAGTGAGTTAGGAATGCCCCGGACTGGCATGGACCTTGCGTTGGTAATCCGGCCCGCTCATGGCGGGCCTCGTCAACAAACGCAAGCCAGAGGTTCATCCCATGCCAAGAACAACGACTCCCGCGGCCACCATACGGCCTGCTTCGCTTAACGCCCCGCTCTTCATCGGCCGGGGGAACGCATGATGCTCGACCTGATCAACGACTTCCTCTGGAGCAAGTTGCTCATCGCCCTGCTGCTCGCGGTCGGTGTCGGTTTCACCGTGAGATCCCGCTTCGTCCAGTTCCGCTATTTCACCCGCATGTTTCGCATTCTCGGCGCCAGCCAGGCGTTCAAGCGCGACAAGCACGGCCACCTGAGCTCCTTCCAGGCCCTGCTGCTCTCCGTGGCCGGCCGCGTCGGCGGCGGCAACATCGCCGGCGTTGCGGTGGCGATCACCCTGGGCGGCCCCGGGGCGATCTTCTGGATGTGGGTGGTCGGCCTGATGGGCATGGCCACCAGCTTCCTCGAGTGCACCCTGGCCCAGACCTACAAGACGGCCCAGCCGGACGGGACCTATCGCGGCGGCCCGGCGTACTACATTGCCCACGGCCTCGGCAGCCACTGGAAGTGGCTCGCCGCCATCTACTCGGTTCTGCTGCTGGTCACCTTCGGCTTCGGCTTCACCGCCCTGCAGTCCTATGCCGTGGCGACCTCCTTCGACGATGCCTTCGGCATACCGGTCGCCTATACCGGCCTGGGCATGGCCGTGATCGTCAGCCTGATCATCTTCGGCGGCATCAAGCGCATCGCTCGCGTCACCGAGGTGCTGGTGCCGGTGATGGCCGTCGGCTACCTGCTGATCGCCATCGTGGTCGTGGGCATGAACCTGCCGCGCATTCCCGAGGTCATCCTGCTGATCGTCAACAGCGCCTTCGGCCTCGAGCAAGCCGTCGGCGGCGGCATCGGTGCCGCCATCATGATGGGGGTCAAGCGCGGTCTGTTCTCCAACGAGGCGGGGCTCGGCAGCGCGCCCAACGTCGCCGCGGTAGCCTACGTGCCGCACCCCGCCAACCAGGGCATCGTCCAGGCCTTCTCGGTGTTCATCGACACCCTGATCCTGTGCTCCTGCACGGCCTTCATCATCCTGCTCAGCGGTGCCTACGACCCGGCGACCGGCGCCGACATCGGCGGTGTGGCGCTGACCCAGGCCTCCCTGGCCGACCACGTGGGCGAATGGGGTCGCAGCTTCGTCAGTGTCGCGCTGCTGCTGTTCGGCTTCAGCACCATCCTCTATAACTACTATCTGGGCGAGAACAGCCTCAACTACTTCAGCGAGAGCAACCAAACGCTGTTCAACGTCTTTCGCGTCGCCATCGTCGCCCTGTGCGGCTGGGGGGCGATGACCGACCTGGGCACGGTATTCGCCTTCGCCGACGTGACCATGGGCTTCCTGGCCCTGGCCAACCTGGTCGCCCTGCTCCTGCTGTTCAAGCCGGGGCTGCGCATCCTGCGTGATTTCGATGACCAGATCCGCGCCGGCATTCGTCATCCCGTGTTCGATGCCGACAAGTTCGCCGACCTGGATATCGACCCGGCCGCCTGGGAGATCGAGCCCGAGGACCTGCAGCGACTCAAGCAGTACGAGACCGCAACGGCCCCCGGCCAGCCGGCGAAGTAAGGGTGCGACCTACCGTGCCCCGGCCCTCGGCCGGCCTCGAGACGTCGGGGCCGGCCGAGCCCACACGAACCCGGGCGGAGAGGACGGACATGCAGGGCTGGATCGAAGACATCCACGCACGAGCCCGAACACGGCTCGGTAGCGGACACGTCGCCAGCTACATTCCGGCACTGGCCCGGCAGGATCCCGAGCGGCTCGGCATCGCCGTGTGCACCAACGCCGGCGAACTGTACGCCGCCGGCGACGCCGAGATCCCCTTCTCGATCCAGAGCATTGCCAAGGTGCTGTTGCTCACCCTCGCCCTGCGTACCCACGGCGAGGGGCTATGGGAGCGGGTGGGCCTCAACCCCTCGGGCATGCCGTTCAACTCCCTGGCCCAGCTCGAGGCCGAACGGGGCAAGCCGCGCAACCCCTTCATCAACGCCGGCGCCATCGTGGTGACGGATCGCCTGGTCAGCGCCTTCGCCACGCCGCCCAAGCACCTGCGGGACGTCGCCAGGCGGCTGTCGGGCAACGACGCGATCCTGATCGACGATGGGGTGCTGGCCTCGGAGTGGCAGCACCGCTCGCGCAATGCCGCCGCGGCCTACCTGATGAAGGCGTTCGGCAACCTCGACAACGAGGTCGACGAGGTGCTCCACACCTATTTCTCCTGCTGTGCGCTGGCCATGAGCTGCAAGGACCTGGCCATCGCCCTGAGCTTCCTCGCGGCCGGGGGGCAGGCCCAGGCCATGGACGAACGCTTCGTCTCGCCGGGCCTGACGCGGCGGATCAACTCGATCATGTCGACCTGCGGCCTGTATGACGCCGCCGGCGACTTCGCCTATCGCGTCGGCCTGCCGGCCAAGAGTGGCGTGGGTGGCGGTATCGTCGCGGTGGTGCCGGGCAGGATGACGATCTGTGCCTGGTCGCCGGCACTCGACGAGAGCGGTAACTCGGTGGCTGCCCAGTACGCCCTGGAGCTGTTCGCCGAGGAGTTCGACCAGATGCCACCGAGTGGGTAAGGCGTCACCCGACTATCGGCCGCCGCCCGATGACGCACCCTTGGCCGGGCAGGTATACTGTTTCGCCTGAATGCGCAGCCATGGCGCTCGCCCCCTTTCGCCTCGTGCGAACGGGGGCATTTGCGATCCGGAGCCCGATATGCCCCAAGGTACCCTTTTCATCATTTCCGCCCCCTCGGGTGCCGGCAAGACCACGCTGGTGCGCGAGCTGATCGATAGCCTCGACGGCATCCAGGTCTCGGTGTCCCATACCACCCGGAGCCAGCGCCGCGGCGAAGTGGACGGGGTGAACTACCACTTCGTCGACGTGGCGGCCTTCGAGGCGATGATCGAGCGTGGCGAATTCTTCGAATACGCCAGGGTGTTCGACAACTACTACGGCTCGTCGCGCCCAACGGTGGAGGCGATGCTCAATGCCGGACAGGACGTGATCCTGGAGATCGACTGGCAGGGTGCTCGCCAGGTTCGCCAGCAGATGCCGGACGCGGTCTCGATCTTCATCCTGCCGCCCTCACGGGACGAGCTGGAGCGCCGCCTGGCCAGCCGCGGCACCGATGAACATGCCACCATCGCCCGGCGCATGCGCGATGCGGTCAGCGAGATGTCGCATTACGACGAGTACGACTACCTGGTGGTCAACGACGACTTCACCACCGCCCTGCGCGAACTGCAGTCGCTGGTGATCAGCCGGCGCTTGAGCGTCGCCCGTGTACAGAAGGAGCACGGCCCGCTGCTGGCGGCGCTGTTATCCTGACCCCAGCCGCAGGCGCTTGTCCTGACCCCAGCCGCAGGCGCTTGTCCTGACCCCAGCCGCGGGCGCTTGTCAGGGATGCCAGGCGTCGAGTAATCTAGTCTGTCCTGTTCCATTTCGAATTTCCGGCTACGGCCGGGAATATCCATAGCTTTTCGGGAATACCTACATGGCGCGTGTCACCGTCGAAGATTGTCTGGAAAACGTCGAGAATCGCTTCAAGCTGGTGATGATCTCCACCCAGCGCGCTCGTCAACTCGCTCGCGGCTCCCGCGACGCCCTGCTGCCCTGGGAAAACGACAAGCCTACCGTGATGGCCCTGCGCGAGATCGCCGCCGGCCTGGTCGACAAGAGCGTACTGGACGAGCCGATCGAGGCGCCGGTCCGAATTCGCCATGAGGGCGAGCCGGGCATCGCCATCGAGGAGTAAGGCTAGCACTCAAGGCGCGCTAATGTTCACCATCGACGACCTGGCCGACCGACTCGGCGGCTACCTACCTCCCGACGAGATCCAGCAGGTCAAGCGCGCCTTCTACTACGCCGAGCAGGCCCATGACGGCCAGCGCCGGCGTTCGGGTGAGCCCTACGTGACTCACCCGCTGGCCGTGGCCAATATCCTCGCCAACATGCACATGGACCATCAGAGCCTGATGTCGGCCATGTTGCACGACGTGATCGAGGATACCGGGGTCTCCAAGGAGGCACTGGCCGAACAGTTCGGCAAGCCGGTGGCGGAACTGGTCGATGGCGTCTCCAAGCTGACCCAGATCACCTTCGAGGACAAGGCCGTCGCCCAGGCCGAGAACTTCCAGAAGATGGTGCTGGCGATGTCTCGGGACATCCGCGTCATCATCGTCAAGCTTGCCGACCGCCTGCACAACATGCGCACCCTGGGCGCCCTGCGTCCCGAGAAGAAGCGCCGCATCGCCCGCGAGACACTCGAGATCTACGCCCGTATCGCCAGCCGGCTGGGCATCAATACCATCCGGGTCGAGCTCGAGGACCTCTCGTTCCAGGCGCTGCACCCGATGCGCGCCGAGCGTATCAAGCGCGCCGTCTCCAGCGCCCGCGGCCATCGTCGCTCGGCGATCCGCCAGATCCAGAACACGCTGCAGCAGAGCCTCGACGACGAGCAGCTCTCCGGCACGGTGATCGGCCGCCAGAAGCACCTGCTGTCGATCTACAAGAAGATGCGCGACCAGCGCAAGCCGTTCGCCGAGATCATGGATGTGTTCGGTTTTCGCATCATCACCGAAGACGTCGACAGCTGTTATCGCATTCTCGGCGTGGTGCACAATCTCTACAAGCCAGTGCCGGGGCGCTTCAAGGACTACATCGCCATTCCCAAGGCCAACGGCTACCAGAGCCTGCATACCACCCTGTTCGGCAGCGGCGGCATGCCCATCGAGGTACAGATCCGTACCCGCGAGATGGAGGCCATGGCCAACAATGGCATCGCCGCCCACTGGCTCTACAAGGCGGGCCAGACCGATCACCCCATCGCCGAGGGCAGCCACGCCCGCGCCCGGGAGTGGGTCAAGGGCCTGCTCGAAATGCAGCGCCATGCCGGCGACTCGCTGGAGTTCATCGAGCACGTCAAGAACGACCTGTTTCCCGATGACATCTATGTCTTCACGCCCCGCGGCGACATCATGGAACTGCCCCAGGGCGCCACGGTCATCGACTTCGCCTACACGGTGCACACCGACATCGGCAACAACTGCATCGCCTGTCGCATCGACCGCCACCTGGCACCGCTCTCCACCCGCCTGGAGAGCGGCCAGACCCTGGAAATCATCACCGCCCCCGGTGCCAAGCCCAATCTCGCCTGGCTCAATTTCGTGGTCACCGCCAAGGCGCGCTCGGCGATTCGGCACGCGCTCAAGCACCAGCAGCATACCGAAGCCGTACAGCTGGGCCGACGCCTGCTCAACAAGGCCCTGAGCGAATTCGAGACCAGCCTGGAGGAGCTCCCGGCGCAGGCCCTGCCACAGGTACTGGACGACCTGTCGCTCAAGCACGAGGATGCCCTGCTGGAATCCATCGGCTTGGGGACACGGGTGGCCTATGTGGTCGCCAGGCACCTGGTCGATGCCCTCCATGGCGACAGCGCCGACGACAGCCCGCGCACCCTTCAGCCCCACGGGCCCATCGTGATCAGCGGTGCCGAAGGCATGGTGATCAAGTTCGCCCGCTGCTGTCATCCGCTGCCCGGCGACCCGGTGATCGGACACCTGTCGGTGGGCAAGGGCATCGTGGTACACCGCACCGAGTGCCGTAACCTCGAGGAGCTGAAGAGCGATCCCGACAAGCTGCTCGCCCTGGAGTGGTCTGCCGATATCGACGAGGATTTCCCCGTGGCCCTGCGCCTGGAGATCGAGAGTCGCCGGGGCCTGGTTGCCGAGCTGGCCAGCCTGGTCACCGACGCCGATGCCAACATCGAGCGCATCGGCATCGAGGAGCGCGACGTGCGACTCTCCATCGTCCACCTGACCCTGGCGGTGCGTGACCGCGTACACCTCGCCCGCATCATCAAGCGTATCCGCAACCTCTCGCAGGTCGGCAAGATCACCCGCGTCGGAAACTGAACTCCCTTCGACCTGATCACCGCCCATGGGGCGGGAAGCAGCGTCACTTCGACGATTCCGTTTTTCATCCACAACGAAACTGAAGGAGCCACTCCATGAGCAACAAGGCCGTCATCAACACCGACAAGGCACCCGCCGCCATCGGCCCCTATTCCCAGGCGATCAAGGCCGGCAATACCGTCTACCTCTCCGGCCAGATCCCCCTCGATCCGGCCACCATGGAGCTGGTCTCCGACGACTTCGAGGCCCAGGCCCGTCAGGTCTTCACCAACCTCAAGGCCGTCTGTGAGGAGGCCGCCGGCTCGCTGGGTGAAATCGTCAAGCTCAACCTCTACCTGGTCGACCTGGGCAACTTCGCCATCGTCAACCAGGTGATGGAGGAGTTCTTCGATAAGCCCTACCCGGCCCGCGCCGCGGTGGGCGTCAAGGCACTGCCCAAGGGCGCCCAGTTCGAGGCGGAAGCAGTTATGGTCATCGGCGACTAGGAAAGGGCGGATTTGCTACTGCGCTCGATATCCTGGCCGCCGGCGGTGCTCGCTGTCCTCATGTAGCGAGCTACACTCCGGCAGCTGCGCTCCGGCGGCGGCCAGCCTCTCTTCGCTCGTAACGCAAATCCACCTCTTTCCGAAACAGGACTATGAGACTTTTTATTGCCCTGGTGCCACCGTCCGAGCTGCGCAGGCGGCTCGGCGAGCTGGCGGACTTCGCCCACGCCCGCTGCGGCGGGCGACGCATGCCGGACGAGAGCCTGCACCTGACGCTCGCCTTTCTCGGCGAGGTGGAGGAGGTGCAGGCCCTCGAGCTCGCCGAATGGGTGCAGGGCCTTGCCATGGCGCCCGGCGAGTGGCGCCTCGATGGCTGGGGCTACTTCAAGCGCCCCGGTATCGTCTGGGTCGGGAGCCAGGCATCCGCCCCGGCGCTGGCAGAGCTGCAGCACAAACTCTGGCAAGGCCTGGAGGCCCGCGGCCTGACCGGCCGTCCCGGCAGGTTCGTTCCCCATGTCACCCTGCTGCGACGGGCCAACACACGCCGGCTGCAAGACCTTCCCCCCATCGACCTGGCGTGGTCTTATAATCAGCTTGAGCTGATCCAATCCTTTACCGATGAGCGCGGCGCTCGTTACCGCACCCTGGCCGTATCGCCAGGATGAGCCTCAAGGCGGAAGCACGCCATCAATTGGCTCGCCAATTATTGGTGCACAAGAAAAAGGAGAACACGTTGCTTCGCGCAAGGACACTAATTGCTCGACTCTGCGCCTGCCTGGCATTGGCGGGCAGTCAAGCCGGCCTGGCCGATCTCTATGTTGCCGGCGGCGTCACCAGCGAATCGACCGCGGCCCTGCGCATCGAACTCGACACCATGGTCGGACTCGAACGCCTGCACCCGCAGCTCGACCTGCGCCTGGCCAGCGGGCTACTGCTGCTTTCCAGTCGCGAGAAGGACGCCAACGCCGCCTGGCTGCTGACCCCGGCACTGCGCTATACCTTCGCCGGTCAGCGAAGTCCATTCATAGAGGCCGGCATCGGTGGCGCCCTCTTCCTCAATACGCGACACGAATCGCGGGAGCTCTCCACCGCCTTCCAATTCCAGGATCGCATCGCCGCGGGCCTGCCGCTGGGCGGCGGAGAGCTGGCTCTGAGCCTGACCCACTACTCAAATGGCGGCATCAAGCGCCCCAACGACGGCTTCGAGGTGTTGGCCCTGGGCTATCGCTGGGCGCTTTGATGTCACATGCGACCGGTGAACCGATCTAGACCGGCTCGGGCAGGAAGCCGCCCTCCTTCATCACCTGTGCATAACCTTCACGGTAGCTGGGGTAGCGGAAGGCATAGCCCGTCTCGAGCAGGCGGGTGTTGTCGCAGCGCTTGCTGGCACGCTTGCGCAGCGGCGCCTGGATCACTTCGGTGGGCTCCACCTTGAGTTTCCCTGCCATCCAGGCCATCACGTCATAGAGCGGGTCCGGGGCGCAGTCGCTGGCCAGGTAGAGCGCCTCCAGCGGCTTTCCTGCCTCGCTGAGTTCGATCAGGTGCTTCAGCACGCCGGCGCAGTCGTCGCGATGGATGCGGTTGGAGTACATGGGCGGGGTCGCCGGCGCGATGCGGCCTTCCAGTACCTGGCGGATCAGGCGGTCACGGCCCGGGCCATAGATGCCGGAAAAGCGCACTGCCGTGCCGGGTATCGGGCTATCATGAAGAGCCTGTTCCGCTTCCCGCATCAGCACGCCGGAGAAGCCGGGTGCCTCGGCAGGGCTCTCTTCGTTCACCAGCTCGCCTTCCTTCTGGCTGTAGACGCTGGTGGAGGAGACGAACAGAACTCGCTGCGGCGCGCTATCGCGCCCCTCGTAGGTGCGCAGTACCGCCTGGAGCCCATCGAGATAGGCGGCACGATAGGCGGCCTCCTCGAAGCGGTCGGCGCTGAGCACATAGACCACGAAGTCGGCACTGGGCAGCTTGGCCAGGGCGGCTTCGTCGCTGAGGTCCAGCGCCAGGGGCTCGATACCGCTGCCCTCCAGTGCCGCTACGCCGCGTCGAGCGCCGATAACCCGGTGGCCGGCCGCGATCAGCTCGCCGCCCAGCACCATGCCGATGTCGCCACAACCTAGAATCAGTGTCGTTTTCTTCACCTTTCTCTCGCCCCCTGATAAAAAGTCCCTATTGAAATCCATGTATCTATCGTCCGAGAGGATGCCCAGCGGGCACCAACCATGACTCTAACAGAACTTCGCTATATCGTAACCTTGGCCCAGGAGCGCCACTTCGGACGCGCCGCCGAACGCTGCTTCGTCTCCCAGCCGACCCTGTCGGTGGCGGTCAAGAAGCTCGAGGAGGAGCTGGGGGTAGCGCTCTTCGAGCGCTCCAAGTCCACCGTTCAGGTGACCCCCATGGGCGAGAGGATCGTCGAGCAGGCCCAGCGCGTGCTGGAGCAGAGCAGCGTGATCAAGGAGCTGGCCAACGCCGGCAAGGACCAGCTGGCGAGCCCCCTGCGCATCGGCGCCATCTACACCATCGGCCCCTACCTGTTCCCGCACCTGGTCCCGGCACTGGCCCGCAGCGCACCGCAGATGTCGCTCTATATCGAGGAAGGGTTTACCGCCAGCCTGAGGCACAAGCTGAGGAGCGGTGAGCTCGACGCCATCATCATCGCACTGCCGTTCAACGAGACCGATGTCGTCACCAAGCCGCTCTACGACGAGGAATTCGAGGTGCTGATCCCCGCCGACCATGCCTGGGCGCAGCGCGAGCACATCGACAAGGAGGACCTCCTCAACGAGCGCCTGCTGTTGCTGGGTGAGGGGCACTGCTTCCGCGACCAGATACTCGAGGCGTGTCCGGCCATCAGCCACAAGCTCAACAGCCCCCACAACACCCTGACGGCCGAGGGCGGCTCGCTGGAGACCATCCGCCATATGGTGGCCTCCAAGCTCGGCATCACGGTACTGCCCCGCTCGGCCATCGGTACCGTCCATTACGAGACCGGGCTGCTCACCAGCCGACCGTTCAGCGCCCCGGCACCCTCGCGCACCGTGGCCATCGCCTGGCGTGCCAGCTTCCCCCGACCGCGCGCCATCGACGCCGTGACCAATGCCATCACACAGTGTCATGAGGCACTCCCCGAGACGGCATGAACGCTGACATGAACGCACTCGACGCGCCGGTCACCTCTCTCAAGGGCGTTGGCGAGGCGCTGGTGCTGAAGCTGGCCCGGCTGCGTGTGGCCTGCGTGGCGGACCTGCTCTTCCACCTGCCGCTGCGCTACCAGGACCGTACCCGCATCACGCCCATCGGCACCCTGCGTGCCGGACACGAGGCCGTGGTGGAGGGGGAGGTCATGGCCAGCGAGGTGGTGCGCGGTCGGCGTCGCAGCCTGCTGGTGCGGCTTCGAGACGGCTCGGGCATCCTCAGCCTGCGCTTCTTCCATTTCTCGCCGGCCCAGCAGCAGCAGTTCCGCCCGGGAGCGAGAATACGCGGCTTCGGCGAGGCCCGGGCCGGTGCCACCGGGCTCGAGATCTATCATCCCGAGTATCGGCTGCTGAGCGACGACGCCCCGCCGGTGGAGGATCACCTGACACCGATCTATCCCACCACCGAAGGGCTGCATCAGACGCGACTGCGGGCGCTGATCGAGCAGGCGCTGGCACAGCTCGACGCCGCCCCCGAGGCGCTGCCCGACTGGCTACCCGACTCGCTTCGACAGCGCTTCGGCCTGCCCGAGCTGCACCACTGCCTGAAGGTGCTGCATCAACCACCGCCGGATGCGGACCCCGACCAGCTGGCCAGCGGCCTGCACCCCGCCAGCCGACGGCTGGCCCTTGAAGAACTGCTCGCCCACCGCCTCAGCCTGCGCGAGGTCCGCCTACGCATCCAGCAGGACGGCGCGCCGGCACTGCCCAGCGGGCGCAGCCTGCAGACGCGCTTCCTCACCCAGCTGCCCTTCTCGCTGACCGGCGCCCAGCGTCGAGTCCTCGACGAAATCGGCACCGACCTGGCCCGCGAGGTACCCATGCTGCGCCTGGTCCAGGGGGACGTGGGCTCGGGCAAGACGGTGGTGGCGGCCATGGCCGCGCTGTCGGCCATCGCCGGCGACTGCCAGGCGGCGATGATGGCACCCACCGAGATCCTGGCCGAACAGCATTACCGGACCTTCCGCGCCTGGTTCGAGCCGCTCGGCATCGAAGTGGCCTGGCTGGCCGGCAAGCTCAAGGGCAAGGCACGGCTGGATACCAAGGCCGCCATCCTCGATGGCCGGGCCCGCATGGTGGTGGGTACCCACGCCCTGTTCCAGGGCGACGTACACTTCCAGCGCCTGGGCCTCGCCATCGTCGACGAACAGCACCGCTTCGGCGTGCACCAGCGCCTGGCGCTGCGCGAGAAGGGCGAGGCCGGCGGCCTGACCCCCCACCAGCTGGTCATGACCGCCACGCCGATCCCCCGCACCCTGGCGATGAGCGCCTATGCCGACCTGGACGTCTCCGTGATCGACGAGCTGCCCCCCGGGCGCACCCCGGTCAAGACGGTGGTGGTTCCCGACGAGCGCCGGCCCGACGTGGTGGCGCGCATCCGCCACGCCTGCGCCGAAGGCCGCCAGGCCTACTGGGTCTGCACCCTGATCGAGGAGTCCGAAGCCCTGCAGTGCCAGGCCGCCGAGGCGACCCACGCAGAGCTCGGCGAGGCGCTGCCCGAACTAGCCATCGGCCTGGTCCACGGGCGCATGAAGGCGACGGAGAAGGCCACGGTGATGGACGCCTTCAAGGCCGGCGAGCTCGACCTGCTGGTGGCCACCACGGTGATCGAGGTCGGGGTCGATGTGCCCAACGCCAGCCTGATGATCATCGAGAACCCGGAGCGGCTGGGACTATCGCAGCTTCATCAGCTGCGCGGCCGAGTCGGGCGGGGCTCCACCGAGAGCTTCTGCGTCCTGCTCTACCACGGCCCGCTCTCGGCCCATTCCCGGGAGCGGCTGGGCGTCATGCGCGAAACCACCGATGGCTTCCGCATCGCCGAGAAGGATCTGGAGCTGCGTGGCCCCGGTGAGGTGCTGGGCACCCGCCAGACGGGGCTCGCCCAGATGAAGATCGCCGACCTGGAGCGCGACGCCGACCTGCTGGAGCGAGTCTCGCCGCTGGCCGATGCGCTGCTCGCCAGCCACCCCGAGGCCAGCCAGCCGTTGATTCGCCGCTGGCTGGGCGAGCAGGCGGGGCGCTACGGGCAGGTGTGATGCCCGTCTGTCGCAGGATGTTGGTCGATGAATGTTGGTGATGAAGGCTGATGGGGAATGGCTGATACGAGCGGCACCGCTAGGCTATGTACGAAAAGTCGGCGAGCGAAGGTCAGGCAAGGCAAAAATCGGCGAAAAAGCGGAGTTTACGGGGTGTAAATGAGAATTATGAGCCGCTTTTTAACGCCGCATGGCCAAGCGCAGGCAGTTTTCGTACAAAGCCTAATGCCGCGATGTCCGTGCCATTGTCAGGATGGTGAGCGGCGGCCTACAAGTGCTTCAACAGCTTCTGCAGCTTGTTGAGGTCGCTGGAGTCACCGACCAGACGCACGTTACCGGCCATCATGCCGTCGAGGAAGGCCTGCTGGGTCGGCTTGCGAAGCACCTTGATGGCGGTGGCCTCGTCCTCGAAACGCAGCTCCAGGTCGAGATCCACGGGAAGGCCCGCCCCCGCGTGGATGCCCCGGGGCGACATGCGGTAATGCCGTGCGATGGAGAGATTCTCGGTGGCGATACCCCAGTCGAGGCTACGCATCTCGGTCAGGGTTTCGCGAAAGCGCGGCTTGCGGCGCAGGGCGCGCTTGAGCAACAAGCCCAGCAGCCACAGCATGAGTCGCAGCTTCATGGCGAATCCACTTCGAACAGGAACAGGAAGAAACCGCGGCCTGCAACGAAGGCAGGCCGCGCCACGGAAGCATTCAGCGTGGCGTCAGCCCTTGCCGACAGCATCCTTGAGCCCTTTACCGGGCTTGAAGGCCACGGTCTTGCTGGCCGGGATGGCCAGGGGTTGGCCGGTCTGCGGGTTCTTGCCGGTGCGGGCGGCTCGCTCGCGCACGGTGAAAGTCCCGAAACCGATCAGTGAGACGTCCTGCCCCTGAGCCACGCTACCGGTGATCTCGTCGAGAATGACGTTGAGCACCTGGCTCGCCTTGTCCTTCGAAAGTTCCGCACGCTCGGCAATTGCCGCAGCAAGTTCTGGTTTGCGCATAAAGCCCCTCCTGGTTTTGGCGATATCCCGACGCTGGGCGTCGGTGTGTTGTTATCCGCGCGATCGGTTCATGAAGCATGAACCGCCTGTCGCTTCCGGGTATGAAGCCCCTGATGTACCAAGTATGAAACCCTTGCTCCCCGGAAAACGTCCATGCGAGGTGATACTGTCGTTCCCTACGGGCCAGCTGGCCGCAGTGTCACCGACGTCACTAGCCTAGCAACGGCGGTGTGGCTCGCGCCAGCTCAACTTTCCGACGCACGCAGCTCCCTGTCAACGCAAAACCGATCAAACGTTCGTCTTGTGTCTCGGCAAAGGCCGCCAGATCACGGCCTTCCCCTTCGATTCGCCAGCGCGCCGGTGCCCGGGTCGGCGGCAGTGCCACGACAGGCAGCAGCGGGGTCTTGACCAGTATCGGCCATGCCCCGAAGGCCACCTGGGAAGGCTCGCCGGTCAATGTTCGCGCCAGCGCCTTGGCGCTGGCCTGAAGCGGCTGTACGTACATGGCGTTGACCCCGTCGACGCAGGCCACGTCCCCCAGGGCGTATACCGCGGGTGCCGACGTCGCCAGCCGGCGATCCACCAGGATGCCCGCCGCGCCGACCTTGATGGCTGCCGACGCGGCCAGTTCCGTTCGCGGCCGCAGCCCGGTGGCCACCAGCACCAGGTCGGCCTCAAGCCGGCTGCCGTCGCTCAGCGTGATTCCGATGGCGCTGCCGACGCTTTCCAGCGCTTCCAGGCTGCGTCCCAGCGCCAGCGTCATGCCGGCTTCGACGAAGGCCTCTCCCAGCGCACGCCCCAGCGGCTCCGGCAGCAGTCGCGGCAGCGGTGCACTCTCCGGCGCCACCAGGCTGATTTCGTGTCCGCCGGCGATCAGGTCATTGGCGAATTCGCAGCCGACCAGGCCCGCACCGATGATGGCCACCCGGGCCCGGCGGCCCAACGCTTCCAGCGCAGCATGGAATCGACGGTAGTCGTCGAGGTCGTTGATGGTGAAGACGCGCCCGGCCACTGTGTCGGGAATCTTGAAGGGCACCGCCGGTGCCGCCCCGGTGGCCAGTACCAGTTCGCTCCAGGGCAGGCGCTCCTCACCGATGAGCAGCGCACGCGCCTCAATGTCGATGCCCTCCACCCGGGTATGGGTGCGCATCACCACCCCCAGCTGGTCGGCCGCTTCCAGCGCCGAGCGGGTGGCCAACCGAGCGGGCGGCAGGCCCTTGGCGAAGCCGGTGGAGAGCAGTGGCTTGGCGTAGTCATCGCCACTATCGGCGGTGATCAGGGTGATGGGGCGCGCCGTATCCCGGGCACGCACCTGCCGGGCCAGGCCAAGGCCCGCCATGCCGGAGCCGACAATGATCAGGGGAGCGGTCATGAAACTCCTTGCCGTATCGCGGGGGCTGGCATGCCTTCGATGCCGCCCACTACAGGGAATCGAGTCAGATCCGCATGTTACACTATGCGCCCCCCGATCGACCTGGAGAGCAAGGTGACCCGGAGACATGCGGTGCGCCACGACCCCACCCGCTTGACCCCGAAAGCCGTAAGCTGGCGGCCGCTGGCGGCTGGCCAGCCGGCCATGAGCCCGGCCTGGTGGGCCTGGGTCGCCTCGCGGGACTCCCTCACCGCCCGGTTGATCGAGGCCGGTGGCGAGAAGGCCTTCCGTGTGCGCCTGCTCGACCAGCGCCCGGGGCGGCCACGCCCCGACGAGGCCAGGGCCCTGGGCCTGCCCGTCGGTCGCCTCGCCTGGCTGCGCGAAGTGGCACTCTGCCTGGACGAACGCCCCTGGGTGGTGGCGCGCTCGGTGGCGCCGCTGGCGCAGCTGCGTGGGCAACGCCTCGACCGGCTCGGGGAACGCTCGCTGGGGAGCTGGCTGTTTCGACAGCCGGGCCTGGAGCGCAGCCCCATCGAAGTGACGGCCTCCCCGCCCCCGTTCCATTGCCAGAGCGGCCCCTGGGGCCGTCGCTCGGTATTTCGCCACGATCGCTTTGCCGTTCTGGTGCAGGAGTTCTTCCTCGACGCCATGGCGGATGAACTGGCGCTGCCTTCACGTTAGGATGAGCGCCATCGATTGAGGAGGCTCCGATGGACCGATCCCTGCTGCATCCCACCGGCCTGGCCCGCGTGCCCGACTTCCTGCACCTGATGCGCCTGGACCGCCCCATCGGCACCTGGCTGCTGATGTGGCCCACCCTCTGGGCGCTGTGGGTGGCCGCCGAGGGCATCCCCGGGCGCAACGTGCTGCTGATCTTCATCGCCGGCGTCTACCTGATGCGGGCGGCCGGCTGTGTGGTCAACGACTACGCCGACCGTCACTTCGATGGGCACGTCAAGCGCACGAAGAACCGCCCCCTGGCCACCGGTCGCATCCGTGAGCGCGAGGCCCAGGTGCTGTTCGCGATGCTGGTGATGGCCGCCTTCATACTGGTGCTGTTCACCAACCTGTTCACGGTGATGCTGTCGCTGGTCGGGGTGGTGCTGGCCTTCATCTATCCGTTCATGAAGCGCTACACCCACCTGCCCCAGGTCTTCCTCGGTGCCGCCTTCTCCTGGGCGATTCCCATGGCCTTCGGCGCCGTGCTGGGCCACGTGCCGGTGGAGGCCTGGCTGCTGTTCTGCGCCAATGTGGCCTGGACCGTGGCCTACGATACCGAGTACGCCATGGTCGACCGCGACGACGACCTGCGCATCGGCATCAAGTCCACCGCCGTGCTGTTCGGCCGCGCCGACCGGCTGATGATCGGCCTGCTGCAGGGGGCCACCCTGGCCCTGCTGGCCTGGGTCGGCCTGCGCCTGGGGCTGGGTCTGTTCTTCTGGCTGGGTCTTGCGGCCATGGCGGCCACCTTCGTGCATCAGCAGACCCTGATTCGTACCCGGGATCGGGATCGCTGCTTCCAGGCGTTCCTGAACAACCACTGGTCGGGCCTGCTGGTCTTCGCCGGCATCGCCCTCAGCCTCTGGCCCACCCTGAACGGCTGAATCAGGCAAGGTGCTATCGTCAATCACGTATTACCCGGCTGACGTTAACGACAGTATAGTTTGATTTTATAAACCTTTTCTCCGGTCCATGCTGTAGGTACAACGCGGGTGAACAACGCCCGACAGGCAGCAGAGGACAGGACCATGTACAAGGTCGATACCCAACAAGCCACAACCTCATCCGCCGGCCGCGAAGCGGCAGCGGGGCATCCGGGGCTCAACCGGCACCTGTGGATGCCGTTCAGCTCCAATCGTGACTTCCACGCCAATCCGCGCATGATCACCGGTGCCGAAGGCCGCTACTACATCGATGACCGTGGTCGGCGACTGTTCGACTCGCTGTCGGGTCTCTGGACCAGCGGTGCGGGACACAACCGGGTGGAGATCCAGCAGGCGGTGAGCCGCCAGCTGGGCAGCCTGGACTTCGCGCCGGGCTTCCAGGTCGCCCACCCGCTGGCCTTCGAACTCGCCGAGAAGGTGGCCAGCCTGACCCCTGCCGGCCTCGACCACGTCTTCTTCACCAACTCCGGCTCCGATGCCGCCGACACCGCGGTGAAGATGGCCAGGGCCTACTGGCGGCTCAAGGGGCGCCCGGAGAAGACCCGGTTGATCGGCCGTGCCAAGGGCTACCACGGCGTCAACGTCGGCGGCACCAGCCTTGGCGGGATCGGCGGCAACCGCAAACACTACGGGCAACTGCTCGACGTGACCCACCTGCCCCACACCCTGCAGCCCCACCTCGCCTTCACCCGCGGCCAGGCCGAGAGCGGCGCCGAGCTCGCCGATGCCCTGCTCGACCAGATCGCCCTGCACGACGCCTCCAATATCGCGGCGGTCCTCGTCGAGCCCATGTCGGGCTCCGGCGGCGTCATCGTGCCGCCGAAGGGCTATCTTGAACGACTCCGCGAGATCTGCAGCGCCCATGACATCCTGCTGATCTTCGACGAGGTGATTACCGCCTTCGGCCGCAGCGGTGCGACCACCGGTGCCGAGGCCTTCGGCGTGACGCCGGACATGATGAATATCGCCAAGCAGCTCACCAACGGTGCGGTGCCCATGGGCGCGGTGATCGCCTCCGGCGAGATCTTCGATACCTTCATGCACGCCGGCGGGCCCGAGCACGCCATCGAATTTCCCCACGGCTACACCTACAGCGCCCACCCGGTGGCCTGTGCCGCCGCCCTGGCCTCCCTCGACCTGCTCGAGCGGGAGGACTTCCCCGGCCAGGTTCGCGCCATTGCCCCGGTATTCGAGGAGAAGCTCCACGCTCTCAAGGGTCGGCCCCACGTGGTGGATATCCGCAACCACGGGCTGGCCGGTGCGATTCAGCTGGCCCCCCGTGACGGTGATCCCACCGTGCGGCCTCGCGACGCCCACCTGGCGCTCTGGCAAGCGGGGTTCTATGTGCGCTACGGCGGCGACACCCTGCAGTTCGGCCCGCCATTCGGCTCGACGGAAGCGGAGCTCGAGCGGCTCTTCGACGCCGTGGCCACGACCCTCGATTCCCTGACTTGAAGCCTAGCCACAAGGAGCGCCCGATGGACCTCGTTTCCCACCTGATCAACGGTGAAAAGTGCCACAGCCCCAACACTCTGCCGGTGACCAATCCCTCCACCGGCGAAACCATTCGCCAGGTGGCGGACGGTGACAAGGCCACGGTCGAGCAGGCCATCGCCGCGGCACGGGCGGCCTTTCCCGCCTGGCGCGACACCCCGCCGGCCAAGCGCGCCCAGGTGATGTACCGTTTCAAGCAGCTGCTCGAGACCCACGCCGACCGCCTGGTCCAGCTGATCAGCGAAGAGCACGGCAAGACCCTGGAAGACGCCATGGGTGAGCTCAAGCGCGGCATCGAAAACGTCGAGTACGCCTGTGGCGTGCCAGAACTGCTCAAGGGCGAGTACTCCCACAATGCCGGCCCCGGCATCGATGCCTGGTCCAATTTCCAGCCGCTCGGGATCGTCGCCGGCATCACGCCGTTCAACTTCCCCGCCATGGTCCCGCTGTGGATGTATCCCATGGCCATCGCCTGCGGCAATGCCTTCATTCTCAAGCCCTCGGAGAAGGACCCCACGGCGACACTCGCCGTGGCCGAGCTGCTGCACGAGGCCGGCCTGCCCAACGGGGTGATCAACGTGGTGCACGGAGGCCGCGAGACCGTCGAAGCGCTGCTGGACGCTCCCGACGTCAAGGCGATCTCCTTCGTCGGCTCCACTCCCGTGGCCGAGGCGATCTATACCCGTGGCAGCGCCAATGGCAAGCGCGTCCAGGCCCTGGGTGGCGCGAAGAACCACGCCGTGCTCCTGCCGGATGCCGATCTGGAGAACGCCGCCAATACCCTGATGGGGGCCGCCTATGGCAGCTGCGGTGAGCGTTGCATGGCGATCTCCGTGGCGGTCTGCGTGGGCGACGAGACGGCCGACCGCCTGGTGGAGACGCTGCTGCCCAAGATCGCCGGACTGAAGGTCGGTGCCGGCACCGAGCGCGGCCTCGACATGGGCCCTCTGGTCACCGCCGAGCATCGCGACAAGGTACTCGGCTATATCGAGGACGGCGTCGCCTCGGGCGCCCAGCTCGTTGCCGATGGACGCGAAATCAAGGTGGCGGGGCACGAGGATGGCTACTTCGTCGGCGGCTGCCTGTTCGACCGGGTGACCCCTGAGATGCGTATCTACCGGGAAGAGATCTTCGGCCCGGTGCTCTGCGTGGTTCGCGTCGCCAGCCTCGACGAGGCCATGGCGTTGATCAATGCCCACGAATATGGCAACGGTACTTGCCTGTTCACCCGGGATGGCGAAGCCGCACGACGCTTTGCCGATGGCATCGAGGTCGGCATGGTCGGCATCAACGTGCCGCTGCCGGTGCCGGTCGCCTACCACAGCTTCGGCGGCTGGAAGCGTTCGCTGTTCGGCGACCTCCACGCCTACGGCCCCGACTCGGTGCGCTTCTATACCCGGCGCAAGGCCGTTTCACAGCGTTGGCCCTCGAGCTTCGAGGCCAGTTCGGCGGAGTTCTCCTTCCCCTCCAGCGGCAGCTGAATCACGCCGGTCGCTTGAGCCAGGCAGTCGCTGACGCCTCAGTGGCGGTGCCGATGCAGTAGCTCCCCTGCATCGGCACGGCCATCGCCTGCGCTCTGGACCCGCACATGGATGTCGATCTCCCCACGCTCGGCAAACATCAGGGTCAGCGGGAAGCTGTCGCCCTCGCGCAATGGTGCGACAAGGTCCATCAACATCAAGTGATACCCCCCGCCCGGACGCATGGTCAGCAGGGTGCTGGCGGGCACTTCGATCTCACTTACCGAAAACATGCGCATGACGCCGCCTTCCATGGCCATGTCATGAAGCTCGACGGTATCGCTGGCCGGGGTGCTCGCCCCCACCAGTACGTCGGGCACCTCACTGGCGGTGGAAATATCCAGGTAGACGGCAGCGTGGTCGACGCTGGGCGGTGACGGCGTGGCAAACGGGTGGGTGATCAACAGGTCATCGAGCCGATACTCCTGTGCCATGGCCGGAGCGGCCATGGACAGGGTGGCAGCCAGCATCAGAAAAATTATGGGACGCATGGTGAAATCCTTGTGCTGCTTGCGAATACACTCAGACACCCATGAGGGTAGCAGTTCCCTGACGCTGCCTGCCCGGCTCAGGAGGTTGGCAGCCCCCGATAGTGGCTGTCCCACATCAGTACTGCACCGGCCACGGCGCCGGGAAGCAGGAAGAGATTGGCCAGCGGGATCCAGGTGATCAGCGTAACCCAGGCCCCGTAACTCAGCGTCGGCCAACGGCGTGCCGACAGACGACGCCGCATGTCGGCGAAACTGACCTTGTTGTTGTCCATGGGATAGTCGAGATAGGTGATGGCCATGATCCAGGCGGAGAACAGGAGCCAGAGCAGTGGAGCGATCAGGTTGACGGCGGGAATCCAGCTGACCACGAACAGCAACGCCATCCTGGGGAGGATATAGCCGAGCTTGACCAGTTCGCGACCCAGTGCATCCACCGCCGTCCTGGCCAACCCCCTGTCGTCCAGCGGCGGCCGCCCGGTGGCCACCACCTCCACCCTGGCGGCCAGGAAGCCATAGAAGGGGGCGGCTATCAGGTGCGTCACCAGGGTAAAGGTGAAAAAGACGATCAACACCAGGCTGAGCACGAACAGTGGCCAGATCAGCCAGGAGAGCCACTCCAGCCAGCTCGGGACCATGGCCATCCAGCCGTCGAGCCAGCCTCCGAAATGGGAAACCACGTAGTAAAGCATCAGGCCGTACACCACCAGGTTGATGCCGATCGGCACGAAGACGTAACGGCGCATGCCCGGTGCGTAGGCCAGCCGAGTACCACGGACCAGGGCCGTGAAGGCATCCAGCATCGGTTTTTCCTCATGGCGTAGAGGGGGGATGACAAGGGAGCCCCTGGCGACAGGTTGTCGCAAGGCTGGAGCAAGGGGGACCTTGCCGTATAAGATGGCGCACAGGCGCGCTGCAGCGCAATATTATTCAACGCTTTTCCGACCTGTACCGACCACCGACAACAACAAGCCGAGCAGACGACACCCATGACCGACCTCGACGACGTACCCGCTCCCCAGGGACAGCTGACCCTCAAACTACTGGCCTCTCGCCAGGACACCAATCTCTTTGGCGACATACCCGGCGGCTGGCTGGTCAGCCACATGGACCAGGCCGCCGAACTGGCAGCCGGCCGAGAGGCCCATGGCCGCACCGCCACCGTGGCCATCGAAACCATGGATTTCCTGTGCCCGGTGCGGGTGGGGTCGATCGTCAATATCTTTACTGCCGTTCGCGAGATTGGCCATAGCTCGGTCAAGATCGACGTGGAAGTCTGGATCCGCCAACCCCACGAGCGCGATGGGGACGAACTCCACAAGGTCACCGAGGCCCGTTTCGTGATGGTGGCACTCGACGACAAGGGGCGGATCCGCGCGGTCCACCAGCCGGGCTGAGCCGAGCGGCACCCCAAACGCGACAGGGGCGCCGTATGGCGCCCCTGTGGTTACCCCTTGCGGATCAGTCCCTGAGGTTCTCGCGGGTCCTGAGGTAGTCGAATTCACCCACGTCATGGAACGGCCGCACCAGACTCTGGAAAGCCTGGTAGGACTCGTAGACCTTGGCGGAATCCGGATCGTTCTCCACCTGATTCTGAATGACCTGCTGCGAGGACTCGTAGAGCGCCTCGACGACATCATCGGGGAAGGTGCGCAGCTGGACACCGTGCTCCTCCACCAGGGTATCCAGCGCCTGGGCGTTGCGATAGGCGAACTCGCTGATCATCGCCAGGTTGGAGGCGCGAGCCGCCTCGGTCACTACCGCCTTGAGATCGTCGGGCAGCGCATTCCAGGCATCCAGGTTGACGGTTCCCTCCAGCACCGCAGTGGGCTCGTTCCACGGCGAGGTGTAGTAGTAGTCGGCGACCTGATGCAGGCCGAAGGCCATGTCGTTATAGGGGCCGACCCAGTCGGCAGCGTCGAGCACCCCGGTCTGCATGGAGGTGAATATCTCACCGCCCGCCATGTTGACGGTGGTGACACCGATGCCATTCATGGCTTCACCGGCCAGGCCGGGCAGGCGCAGTTTCAACCCCTGCATGTCCTCGAGGGAGTTGATCTCCTCCTTGAACCAGCCGGCCATCTGCGCACCGGTGTTGCCCACGGGGAAGGGCTTCAGGTTGTGCTTGGCATAGATTTCATCCCACAGCTCCTGGCCGCCGCCATAGTAGAGCCAGGCATTGGTTTCGGTAGTGTTCATACCGAACGGCACCGCGGTGAAGAACTGCGACGCGGCGACCTTACCCCGCCAGTAGTAGGCGGCGGAGTGGCCCATTTCAGCGGTACCGGCGGCGACGGCATCGAAGACTTCCATTGCCGGCACCAGCTCGCCGGCGCCGTGCACGCGTACGCGCATGCGGCCGTTGGAGAGCGTCTCGATGCGCTCGGCGAAGTCATTGGCACCGGTGCCCAGGGCGGGGAAGTTGGTCGGCCAGGAAGTGACCATGTCCCAGGTGATGGTCTCCTGCGCGCTGGCCGTGGATACGAAAGCGGCTGCTGCGACGCCGACGGCACCGAGGCCGACGGTCTTGAGACTGTTCTTCAGAAAAAAGCGACGTTGCATGGCGTACGTGACTCCGAGGGTGATTATTCTGATTCGCGTCTTGTATGGCGCGATGTGTCCGCCTGAGAGTATGCGTAAGGACAAATTAGGCAGCAAGCGCGCCTTTTGACGTAGACGTCAACGTACCCGGGGAGCGCAGCCGTAAAGCGGCGTTTCCCTATAGCGGGGTGAGCTTGGCAAACCCCAACACCAGCCACTTGTCACCCTCGCCTTCGAAGCTGACCTGGACCCGGGCTCGCTCTCCCTCGCCCTCGGCGTTGAGGATCACCCCTTCGCCGAACACCGGATGCAGCACCCGCTGCCCCAGGCTCAGGCTGGGGAGATCGCCGCCGCCGTTGACCGAGGTCTGGCGGGAGAGCCCAACCGCAGGGCGCATGGCCGTGACCGGCCGGGAGATCTGTCCCCGCAGCCGTACCTCTTCCATGTACTCGTCGGGAATCTCGCGCAGGAAGCGCGAGGCCCGCTGGAAGGTCTCCTTGCCGTGCATGCGCCGGATCTCGGCATAGGTCAGGTAGAGCTTGCGCATGGCCCGGGTCAGGCCCACATAGCAGAGCCGGCGCTCCTCCTCGAGACGCCCGGGCTCCTCCAGCGACATCTTGTGAGGAAACAGCCCCTCCTCGACCCCGGCGATGAACACCACCGGGAACTCCAGCCCCTTGGCGGAGTGCAGCGTCATCAGCTGCACGCAGTCCTCGAACTCGTCGGCCTCGTGCTCGCCAGAATTGAGCGCCGCCTCGGAGAGGAAGGCCTCCAGTGCCACGCCGCCCTCTCCCGTCTCCGGCGGCTCGAGTGCCTCGCCCTGGGTGAAAGCGCGGGCGGCATTGATCAGTTCCTCGAGGTTCTCGACCCGTGCCTGCCCCTTCTCGCCCTTCTCGCTGCGGTGGTGCTCGACCAGGCCCGAATGCTCGATCACATGGGCGATGATCTCGTGCAGCGACATGCCGGCGGTCTCGTTGTCCAGCCGCTCGATGAGGTCGGCGAACGCCTGAATGGCGTTGCCGGCGCGCCCCTTGAGCGACGCGTCGGCAAGCCCGTCATGCAGGGCCTGCCACAGCGTGACGTCGGCATGGCGGGCTCGTTCGCGCAGGATCTCCACGGTGCGGGTGCCGATGCCCCGGGCCGGCACATTGATGATGCGCTCCAGCGAGGCGTCGTCATCGCGATTGAGCAACAGGCGCAGATAGGCCAGGGCATTGCGGATCTCAAGGCGCTCGTAGAAGCGATGGCCCCCGTAGATGCGATAGGGCATCCCCTGGCGGATCAAGGTCTCCTCCAGCACCCGCGACTGGGCGTTGGAGCGGTAGAGAATGGCGATCTCGCGGCGATTGTACCCCTCGTCGACCTTCTCCTTGATGGTATCGACGATGAAGCGCGCCTCATCCAGGTCGTTGAAGCCGGCATAGAGCGAGATCGGCTCGCCGCGGCTACCAGCCGTCCACAGCTCCTTGCCCATGCGATCGGCGTTGTGGCTGATCAGGGCATTGGCGGCTTCGAGAATGGCGCTGGTGGAGCGATAGTTCTGCTCCAGCCGAACGGTGCGAGTATCGCGAAACTCCTGCTCGAAGCGGCGGATATTCTCCACCCGCGCGCCGCGCCAACCGTAGATGGACTGGTCGTCGTCGCCGACCACCGTCATCGGCGTCTTCATGCCGGAGAGCAGCTTGAGCCAGGCATACTGCAGGGTATTGGTGTCCTGGAACTCGTCGACCAGCACATGGCCGAAGCGCTCCTGGTAGTGGGCCAGCAGCGCCGGGTTGTCGCGCAGCAGCTCCAGGCTGCGCAGCAGCAGTTCGCCGAAGTCGACCAGCCCGCCCCGCTCGCAGGTCAGCTGGTAGCGCTCATAGAGATCCACCATCTGTGCCAGGTAGGCATCGCCATGGGCATCCACCTGATGCGGCCGCAGCCCCTCTTCCTTGCAGCCGGAAATAAATGACTGCACCTGGCGCGGCGGATAGCGCTCGTCATCGACGTGATTCTCCTTGAGCAGGCGCTTGACCAGGCGAAGCTGGTCGTCGCTGTCGATGATCTGGAAGTGCTGGGGCAGGCGGGCGTCCTGCCAGTGGGTACGCAGCAGGCGATGGGCGATAGAGTGGAAGGTACCGACCCAGACGTTGCGCAGCGACAGCCCCAGCAGCGCCTCGAGGCGGGTGCGCATCTCCCGCGCGGCCTTGTTGGTGAAGGTCACGGCGAGCACGGCGTAGGGCGACAGGCCCTCGACCTGCATCAGCCAGGCGATGCGATGCACCAGCACACGGGTCTTGCCGGAACCCGCCCCGGCCAGCACCAGCATGTTGCCCTGGGGAGCGCTGACCGCCTCGTGCTGAGCCGGGTTCAACTGATCGAGAATCGCCGTGACGTCGTCCATGGGAAGGGTACTGCCGCTCGAAAAATGAGCGCTCAGCTTAGCATATCCAGATGACGCATAAGACTCATCAGGCGCCTGGCGGAGGCGGCAACGTCAGTGGTTATCGTCATACACCGGCAACACCGCCGGGAGTCCTTCGGCCTCCAGTCGTGAGCTGAAGCTACTCCCACAGCGGCGTGGCATCGTCGGTGGGTAGAATCGCTGTTGGAGCGCTCGGTTCGGCGCTCCGAGTTCCCATCGCGACTGGCGCCGTCAGGCGCCTTGGTGGGGGCGGCAATGTCAGTGGTTATCGTCAGACACCGGCAACACCGCCAGGAGTCCTTCGGCCTCCAGTCGTGAGCTGAAGCTTCCTCCCACAGTGCGTGGCACCATTGGTGGAGAAGATCGCTGTTGGAGCGCTGCTCTGCATCGCGACTGGCGCCGTCAGGCGCCTTGGCGGGGGCGGCAACGTCAGTGGTTATCGTCAGACACCGGCAACACCGCCGGGAGTCCTTCGGCCTCCAGTCGTGAGCTAAAGCTACTCCTACAGCGGTGTAGCTCCTTCCGTGGAGAAAGCAGCTGTTGGAGCGCTGCTCTGCATCGCGACTGGCGCCGTCAGGCGCCTTGGCGGAGGCCGCAGTGTTATCCCCAACGCTGGGCTACGGCTTGCCTTCCTGCTCCGGAAACCTAAGCGGCGTCAGGCTCTTCTTCACCGCCTTGAGCTGCTCGGCGAGCCTGGGGCCACGGGTCTTGGCCACTCCGACCGCCAGCACGTCGACCAGAACCAGGTGGGCGATGCGCGAGCTCATCGGGGTGTAGATCTCGGTATCCTCGTGCACGTCGATATAGAGCGGCAGGGTCACCTCCTCGGCCAGCGGCGAGCCGCTGGGACACAGGCCGATCACCGTGGCACCGGCCTCGCGGGCCAGGCGCACGCTGGCGACAAGCGCCCGGGTCCGGCCGGTCTGAGAGATCGCCACCACGACATCGCCTTCCTTGAGGGTCACCGCCGACATGTTCTGCATGTGCGGGTCGGCGTAAGCGGCGGTGGAGATCTGCAGGCGGAAGAACTTGTGCTGGGCGTCGAAGGCCACCGCACCCGATGCGCCGAAACCGTAGAACTCCACCCGATTGGCCATGGCCAGCGCCTGGATAGCCCGACTCAGGGCCTCGTTGTCCATCCGATCGCGCACCGACAGCAGGGTGCCCACGGTGGAGTCGAAGATGCTCTGGGAGAATTCGGCCACCGAATCGTCATCGTTCATCGAGAACTGGGCGAACTGGCTGCCGGAAGCCAGCATCTGTGCCAGCTTGAGCTTGAAGTCCTGGAAGCCATTGCAGCCCAGCGCCCGGCAGAACCGCACCACGGTGGGTTCGCTGACCTTGGACTCGGTCGCCAGGTCGACGATGCGCATATGGATCACTTCATCGGGATTGCGCAGAACGTAGCGCGCCACCTTCTGCTCGGAGCGGCGAAAGTGCTCCATGCGGCGTCTCATTTCATCGAACAGGGCGCGGCTCACGCTGAACTCCTTGGTTGGCAGTCGCAGGGTTCAGTATGCCCCATCACGAAGACGATATGGAATTTCGCCCTGCTGCGTGAAATGACCCACTTAGTCATCATCCTGTCAAGTAGGGTATAGTAGAAAAGCTTGGCCGCCATCTAGCTGGGTGACGGCATGCCGACAACCGTAGGCAAGAAGAGACGACAAAGAAGAAGAGGGAGAGTCGATCATGAGCAAGATCGAACGCGTAACTTCCGTCAAGAGTGAGCTTCTCGACATCTTCATGAGCTTGAAAGTCGCCGAACACGAGAGACGCTCACGCACCGCCGCTCAGCGCAACCTGAGGGCGCGCCGCGGCATCGAGCTGCACAACGAATTCAAACAGCTGGAGCGAAATATCGCCGATCTGGCCGAAGACGAAAAGCATTGACGACGGCCGCCTGTCGGCGGCCGTCCAAGGCAGTCGCTCAAGCCCCGTCCGGCGGGGCTCAGGGACCTGTCACCCCAGCAAGCTGTTGATGAACACCAGGATCACGCCCAGCGGCGCAATATAGCGCGCCACGACATACCAGACCGTCTCGCTGCCAGCGCTCAGGTTCAGCTCCCCGGCGACGCTCTTGCGATCCAGGCACCAGCCCACGAAGACGATGGCACCAAGGCCGGTCAGCGGCAGCAGGATCTTGCTGGTGAAGGTATCCAGCAGGTCGAAGACGTTGAGGCCGAAGATCAGGAACTCATCCCAGACGTTGAACGACATCAATGCCGCGATACCCAGCGCCCAGACCGCAACGCCACCGACCAATGTGGCCATCACCCGGGTCAGCGGCGATCGCTCCTCGACGAACTCCACCACCGGCTCCAGCAGTGAAATCGCAGAGGTCAGGGCGGCGAAGGTCAGCAGCAGGAAGAACATCAGGCCGAGAATCATCCCACCGGTCATGTTGCCGAAGGCCAGCGGCAGGGTGACGAAGATCAAGCCCGGCCCTTCTCCGGCACTCAGGCCGTTGGCGAATACGATGGGGAAGATGGCCAGCCCCGCCAGCAGCGCGATGACGGTATCCAGGATGATCACCGTGCGCGCCGTACCCAACAGGTTGACGTCCTCACCCAGGTAGGAACCGTAGGCCATCATGATGCCCATCCCCAACGACAGGGTGAAGAAGGCCTGGCCCATGGCGGCCAGTACGATATCACCGCTCAAGGCACCCCAGTCGGGGCTGAACATGAAGGCCAGCGCCTCACCGAAGTGACCCGTGGTCATGCCATAGCCCACCAGCACGATCATCAATACCACCAGCGCCGGCATCAGCGTGCGCACGGCGCCTTCCAGGCCCTTGGTCACCCCGCGAGCGACGATCCATACCACCAGCGCCATGAAGGCGGTATGCCACAGCAGCAGCACACCCGGGCTACCCAGCAGGCCACCGAAGATGGCCCCGACGCTGTCGGCATCCTGGCCGGTGAAGGTGCCGGTAACGGAGTTGAGGGTGTAGTAGAGGGACCAGCCACCGATGACACTGTAGAAGGAGAGAATCAGGAAGGCGGCCAGCACCCCGCTGACGCCGACCAGCGCCCAGGCCCTGGTTTTTCCGCTACTGGTAGCCAGCTTCAACATGGCATTGACGGGATTGTTCTGTCCACGACGCCCGATCAGCCACTCGGCGACGAGTATCGGCAGGCCGATCACCGCGACACAGGCCAGGTAGACCAGCACGAAGGCGGCGCCACCGCTCTCCCCCACCATATAGGAGAAACGCCAGATATTGCCCAGGCCCACCGCGGAGCCGGCAGCAGCTAGCACGAAGGTCATCTTCGACGACCACTGTGCATGGACGAGTTTCGACATGAATCACCTATTGTTGTGTATCAGGTTGTTGGTCTGTCTCAAGCACAAAAACACAGAAGATAGGAAGGTTTTTGACTCGAATTACGGCAAATCTATCCGATCATACGCTCGAAGGCCAGCGTCGATATGCCTTAGAACAGGCTCGTTTGCCGCTCTCCGGCAAAGTCACCCATCGGCAACAGGCCGATGTCGTCGGCAAAGGCTTGATAGAGCCTCCTGGCCAACTGCGGGGCCTGAAGGTTGTTGGCGGTATGCACAAAAAGGAAAGGGGTTTTCCCCTGTTTTATCCACAGCCTGATCTGGTTAATCCAGGGCTGGAAATAATGCCAGTTGACCGACTCATCCAGATGCCCGATGAAGCGAATCAGCGGTTGCTCTCCCGTGGAAAGCACGTGTAATGGGCATCGTGGCTTTTCGTTCTGGGCGTGGACAAGGGCTGGGCTACCCTCCGCCGACGTCGAGAACAGTGCGCGAACGTCGAGCATGGCGCGGTTGGCACGGTGAGTTATCAACAGGCGGTTCAAGGCAACTTCAGCCACCCCCTTGTGGAAAAACTCGGGATGACGAACCTCCACGGCGCAGGCAATGCCGGGCGGCCAGCGCGCAAGCAACGCCTCGAGCCGAGGCAGTTCGCTATAACCGAAATTTCGCGGTAGCTGGACAAGGAGCGGGCCCAGGCGATCGTGCAGCGGCGCAAGGGCTTCGAGAAAGGCATCGAAACCCGACTCGACACCCTGGAGTCGCTGCTCATGGGTCAACGTCGCCGGCAGCTTGAAGCAGAAGCGGAAGTTGGCAGGGACCTGGCGCGACCAGCCTGCCACCGTCTCCGACCGGGGCGCCCCACTATAGAAGGTCGTGTTGCCCTCCACCGCGGAGAACACCCGGGCGTAGTCGGCCAACCAGCCCTCCTGGCCCCCGTAGGGCGGGTAAAGGGAGCCACACCACTCGGGATTGGCCCACATGGGCAAACCCAGATACAGTCTGGACAACCTTGCCATACTCCTGTAACAAAATTAATCGGAAACAACGCCTGGCAACTGGCAGCATGAGCGGCCCGCCCCACGCTGTAGAAGGAAGCTGCGCCCAACGACCATGGAAATGACGCTCAATCTTGTCCTGTTCGCGCAGTTGAACGCTGCACCCGAGAGCAATCCTCGCCTGCTGGTGCTGGCGGAGGTCTTGGCCGTTTACCTGATCTGGCTGGTGCCGGCCCTGCTGGTTATTGGCTGGCTACGCGGAAGCGACCGCTTGAAACGCCCCTTGCTCGAGGCTTTCATGGCCACCCTACTGGCCCTGACCGCCAGCGGGTTGATCGGCCATCTCTGGCCCATGCCCCGGCCCTTCATGATCCCGGTAGGGTTCACGTTCCTGGAACATGCGCCTACCCCCGCCTTCCCCAGCAACCATGCCACGATCATGCTGACCATGGCCTTCAGCCTGCTGCTGCATGCCGAGACCCGACGTATCGGACGCTACCTGCTGCTGCTGGCGGTGCCGGTTGCCTGGGCGCGGGTCTTTCTCGGCGTTCATTTCCCCCAGGACATGCTCGGTGCCCTGCTGCTGGCCGCGTGCATGGCTACGCTGGTCGGCGCCAGCCGCAGCTGGCTGATCCTGCCGTTCTACCACCATGTGGCAAGGCGACTCTACCGCCTGCTGTTCGCCCCGCTGATTCGCCGTGGTTGGGTACAACGCTGAGCCCGATGCGGGCTCGGCGCCATCCCGGGCTACTCGACGGTAACCGACTTGGCCAGGTTACGCGGCTGGTCGACGTCGGTGCCCTTGAGTACCGCCACGTGGTAGCTCAGCAGCTGCAGCGGAATGGTATAGAGAATCGGTGCCAGGGCATCATGCACATGGGGCAGCCTGAGCACGCGTATGCCCTCTTCCTCTTCCAGCCCCACCGCTTCGTCGGCAAAGACGAACAGCTCGCCGCCACGGGCTCGCACTTCCTGGAGATTGGACTTCAACTTGTCGAGCAGTTCGTCGTTGGGCGCCACCGAGATGACCGGCATCTCGCTATCCACCAGGGCAAGGGGCCCGTGCTTGAGCTCACCGGCGGGATAGGCCTCGGCATGGATATAGGAGATCTCCTTGAGCTTCAGTGCACCTTCCAATGCAATGGGGAAATGCACGCCCCGGCCAAGAAAGAGCGCATGATTCTTCTCGGCAAAGGCCATCGACAGCGTCTCGATCTCGCCATCCAGTTTCAACACCTGCGACACCAGCCGTGGCAGGCCGCGCAGCCCGGCCACCAGCTCTGACTGAAGCTCGGAGGAAAGCCCCTTGATCCGGCCCAGGGCCAGGGTCAACAGCATCAGGCCGGTGAGCTGGGTGGTGAACGCCTTGGTCGAGGCCACGCCGATCTCGGGGCCGGCCTGGGTCATCAGGGTCAGATCGGATTCACGCACCAGCGAACTGCCCGGCACGTTACAGATCGCCAGGCTGCCCAGATAGCCCTGCTCGCGGGCAAAGCGCAGCGCGGCCAGGGTGTCGGCGGTTTCGCCGGACTGTGACAGCGTCACAAAGAGGGTCCCTTCGGGCACGACCACCGTCCGGTAACGATACTCGGAGGCCACCTCGACCTGGGCCGGAATCCCGGCATAGCGCTCCAGCCAATAGCGCGCCACCATCCCGGCATGGTAGCTGGTACCACAGGCCACGATATGGATCTGCCGGACACGCGCGAACAGCGCTTCGGCTCCGGGTCCGAAACTCTCCACCAGTACCGACTTGTCGCCCAGCCGGCCTTCCAGTGCCGCGGCGATCACCGCCGGCTGCTCGAAGATCTCCTTCTGCATGAAGTGGCGGTAGTCACCCTTGCTGGCGGCGCCATCGCCATGTTCGAACGTCTGGGTCTCCCGCGCGGCCGGCCGGCCGGCTTCATCGATGACCTCGACGCGGCCACCCTCGGAAAGGCGAACGACATCGCCCTCCTGCAGATAGATGAAGCGGTCGGTGACCTGCAGCAAGGCCAGCGGGTCGGACCCCAGGAAGGCCTCGTCGATACCCACCCCTACCACCAGGGGACTGCCCTTGCGCGCACCGACGATGACGTCGGGCTCATCGGCATGTACTACGGCCAGGGCATAGGCGCCTTCCAGCCGCTTCAGCACCCGCTGAACCGATGCCAGCAGGCCGTCGCCAAGACGATACTCACGCTCCAGCAGGTGGGCCACCACTTCGGTGTCGGTCTGCGACGCGAAGACATAGCCGGCGTCCTTGAGCTCGTGACGCAGCGCCTCGTGGTTCTCGATGATGCCGTTATGCACCACCGCCAGCCGATCACCCGAGGCGTGCGGGTGCGCATTGGCCTCACTGGGCTTGCCGTGGGTGGCCCAGCGGGTGTGGGCGATGCCACAGTGACCGGGCAGCGGTTCGGAGACAAGCCGCTGTTCCAGTGCGGCTACCTTGCCCAGCGCCCGGCAGCGCTGCAGCCCCGCCGAGGCAAGCACTGCCATGCCGGCCGAGTCGTAGCCGCGATACTCCAGGCGCCGCAGCCCCTCGAGCAGGATATTCTGCACATTGCGCTGGGCAACGGCGCCAACGATTCCACACATCGCGCTCTCCTCAGTAATCCTTTGCCTTGGTGGGCCGCGGCCAGTCCGCCTTGGCGATCTGCCGGCCTCGGGAGACCGCCAGCGCATTGTCGGCCACGTCCTTGCTGATCGTCGACCCCGCCCCCACGGTGGCGCCGCGGCCCACACTGACCGGAGCCACCAGGGCGGTATTGGAGCCGATGAAGGCGCCGTCGCCGATCTCGGTGCGATGCTTGTTGGCGCCGTCGTAATTGCAGGTGATGGTACCGGCACCGACGTTGACGTTGCGACCCAGTCGAGCGTCTCCCACATAGCTCAGGTGGTTGATCTTGCTATCCTCGCCCACCTCGACGTTCTTGGTCTCGACGAAATTTCCCACCTTGGCACCCACCGCCAGACGCGAGCCGGGGCGCAGCCGGGCGAAGGGCCCGATACGGTTGCGGCCGGCGATCACGGCCCCATCGATGACACTATGGGCCTCGATCACCGATTCGGCACCGATATGGCTGTCGCGAATCACGCAATGGGGGCCGATGCGAACACCTTCACCGAGCTCGACCTCGCCCTCGAAGACACAGCCCACGTCGATCTCCACGTCGTGGCCGCAGGTCAGACGACCGCGCACATCGAGCCGCGCCGGATCGAGCAGGGCCACGCCCTGGAGCATCAGCTGCTCGGCGATACGGGCCTGGTGTGCGCGCTCGAGCCGCGACATCTGCAGGCGGTTGTTGACTCCCTCCACCTCCAGCGGGTTGTCGGGCTGTGCGGTGGCGATCGCCACACCGTCGGCCGCCGCCATGGCGATGACATCGGTCAGGTAATACTCGCCCTGGGCGTTGTCGGCAGAAAGCTGGGGCAGCCAGCGCTGCAGCTGTGCTGCCGTCATGGCCATGATGCCGGTATTGCATTCACGCACCGCCAACTCCCGCTCGCTGGCATCCTTCTGCTCGACGATCGCGACGACCTCGCCGGCATCGTTGCGCAGGATGCGGCCATAGCCATTGGGGTCGTCGAGGGTCACGGTAAGCAGGCCCATGCGCGACTCGGTGACCTGATCGAGCAATACCGACAGGGTCTCGTGGCGAATCAGCGGCACGTCGCCGTACAGGACCAGTACCTTGCCCTTGCCAAGGCCATCGAGCGCCTGGGCCACCGCATGCCCGGTGCCTTTCTGCTCCGCCTGCAGCGCAAAGCGTACCGGATACTCGCCGAGTGCCTGACGCACCCGATCCGCGCCGTGACCGACCACGACATGCATCCGGTCGGCCTCGAGCCGCTGGGCGGTATCGATGACATGACACACCATCGGCTTGCCGGCCAGGCGGTGCAGTACCTTGGGCAGCTGCGAGCGCATCCGCGTCCCTTGCCCGGCGGCCAGAATCACCACGTCGAGGCTCATCTTGACTCCTTTTCCTTGGTTTATTGCGTATTGCGACAGTTTAACCTGCGGCATCTGCCGCCGCCGCACGGGTTGCTTGTTTCAGCGAACCTCGATCTCCATTTCCGCCATCCGCGACTGGCCGAAGTGGTCGGCAAAGGCAGACGTGGCCACGCTGGCCCAGCCGCCCTCTTCACGGATCAGCATCAATACCTTGAGATCCTGGTTCCGGGCCAGCGCCAGGCCCTCTTCGTCCCCCAGTACCATCAGCGCGGTCGCCCAGGCATCCGCCCAGGCGTTGGAAGGGTGCGCCACGGTGACCGATGCCAGACGATGATCGATGGGCCGTCCGGTTCGCGGGTCGAGGGTATGCGAGTAGCGCCGCCCCTCCTCCTCGAAGTAGTTGCGATAGTCCCCGGAGGTGGCCACCGAAATCGCCTCCAGCGGCAGGATATGCTGCGCTTCCTGGCGATCGTCCAGTGGCGCCTCGATACCGATGCGCCAGGGCTGGCTCTCGGCATCACGGTAGCCGCGCACGATCAGGTCGCCGCCGAGGTTGACCAGGTAGTGCTCGACGCCCTGCCCATCCAGGTAGGACGCCACCCGGTCCGTACCATGCCCCTTGGCCACCCCACCGAGATCGACGAAGACATCACTCATACGCCGGGCCTGCAGTGCATTCTCGTCGATCTCGATACTGTCCATCCCCACTTCGGCCAGGCGTTCACTCAGCGTGTCATCATCCGGTATCTCCCGGGGACGCGCCTCCGAGCCGAAGCTCCACAGGTTGACTATCCCGCCAATGGTCACGTCGAAGGCCCCGTTGCTCGCCTCGGCCACCGATGAACTGATCGCCAGTACCTCGATCAGTTCATCGGAGAGCGGCTGCCACTCCCCCACCGGCGACTGATTGAAGGCCATCAGCTCCGAATCCTCGCGGTAGATCGACATGACGGCATCCACGTCCTCGAGCACCTCGACCAATCCCTCCTCGAGCCGCTGCGCCTCTCCCTGGGTCAGGGAGTCGGCAATGGTGACCTGATAGAAGGAGCCGAAGATGGCGCCTTCGAGGAGTACCGGCGACTCCAGCGGACGATCGCTTTCCGAGCAGCCCACCAGCAGCAACAGCAGCGCCGCAGAGGCAAGAAGAGGGGGAAGTCGACGCATGATGATGAAGCTCTCCTCGAGAACAGCAGGGTTTCGCCTTGCGGCTACCAGAAGATCCATAGCAGCCAGAGGCCCAGAACGATGCGATAGACCACAAAGGGCTGCATGCCGATCCGTTTGATGAACGCCAGAAAGTAGTGAATGCAGACATAGGCGCTGATACCGGATATTACCGCTCCCACCAGCAATGCAGAAACCGCGATCGGCTCGGGGTCCCGGATCAGTTCGCTGATCTCCAGGCCTCCGGCCAGCACGATCACCGGAATCGACATCAGGAAGGAGAAGCGTGCCGCACCCTCCCGGCTCATCCCCAGCAGCAGGGCCGCGGTAATGGTGATACCCGAGCGTGAGGTGCCGGGAATCAGCGCCAGCGCCTGGGCCCCGCCTATCAGGAGCGCATCCTTCAGCGTGAGTTGGTACTCACTTCGCCCGGAGCGCCGCTGCCAGTCAGCATAACCCAGCAGAAGACCGAAGCCGATCAGGCTCATGCCGATCACCAGCGGTGAACGCATCACGGTTTCGATGGGTGTCTTGAAAATCAGGGCGGCAAGCCCGACGGGGAAGGTGGCCAGCAGCACCCAGCCGGCCAGGCGCCCATCCGCATCCATGCCACGGCCGCGAACGTAGCTCATCAGGCTGTCGCCCATACGCACCAGGTCATGGCGGAAATAGACCACCACCGCCGACAGGCTGCCGATATGCAGGGCCACATCGAAGGCCAGCCCCTGATCCTCCCACTGGGTCAGCACGGGTACCAGAACCAGGTGGGCGGAGCTGGAGATCGGCAGGAACTCGGTCAATCCCTGAACGAGGGCAAGTATCGCGACCTGAAGCCAATCCATGTGGCAGTCTCCTGACTGGAGCGTCGTAAGCAGCGGCGGTTGAACCCGCCAGACGCAGGGATGAAACGCTCCAGAGGATACACGCCCGATCGGCGGTTGACACGCCCCCACTGCTCCGGGAGGCTATGCTTCCCCCCGCTAGTCACTTTCGAAGGAGACCCCATGGCCGCAGAGATGATCAAGCCTGCCGTCCTGCTCATCGCCATTCCCTTCTCCATTCTGCTGTCGGTCATCCTGGTCGTGGTGATTCGCTCATGGCTCAAGAACAGGGAGTGACGACCGGCACCGTACCAGGGCGAACCGTGACACTTTCAAGGGTCCGACAGCCAAGCAGCGATCAAAGTCCCGTCAGTATCGCCGTGGCGATGCTGAAATAGATCACCACGCCGCAGGCATCGATGACAGTCGTCACCAGCGGCGCCGAGGCGGTGGCCGGGTCCCAGCCCACCCGGTTGAGCACGAACGGCAGGCACATGCCCAGGAGGCTGCCGAACAGCACGATGGTCACCATGCTCATGGCCACCACCATGGCCACCGCCTCGCCGCCGCGCATCACCCCGATGGGGGCCACGGCAAGCGCCATGGTCAGGCCCAGCGCTCCCGCCACCAGTAGCTCACGACCGAGCAGCTTGCTCCAGTCCTTGACTCCGACGTCGCCGGTGGCCATACCGCGCACCATCAGGGTCGCGGCCTGCGCCCCCGCGTTACCGCCACTGCCGATCAATAGCGGCAGGAAGAACACCAGCGCCACCTGAGCGGCGATGGTGTCCTCGAAGTAGGCGATGCCGGCACCGGAGAAGAGGTTGGCAAAGACCAGCAGTACCAGCCAGGTCACCCGCTTGCGATAGAGGCTCCAGATCGGCACCCGGCTGACGCCGTCCTCGAGCTGGCCGATGGACATCCCCTTGTGGAAATCCTCGGTGGCCTCGGACTCCGCCACGTCCATGGCGTCATCGTGGGTGACGATGCCCACCAGCCGCTCATCGTGGTCGGTGACCGGCATGGCCAGCAGGTCATAACGGGATATCAGGCGGGCGACCTCTTCCTGCTCCTCGTCCACCGAGATGCTGATCACATCCTTGATCATCAGGTCGTCGACCTGGGCCCCGGGCCTGGCCACCATCAGCTGACGCAGCGACATGGTGCCCGCCAGCCGGCCATCTCCGTCGATGATATAGAGCTGATAGACGGTCTCGGCGTCCGGTGCGGTCTGCCGCACCCGCATCATCGCCTGGGACACCGTCATGCCGCTGGGGATCGCGACATAATCCGAGGTCATGATCGCCCCGGCGGTGCCCTCTTCGTAGCTCGCCAGTCGCTTGAGGTCCTCGCGTTCCTGGCGTGCCATCCGACGCAGCAGCGTCTCGCGACGATCCTCGCCCAGCAGGTTGAACAGGTCGGCACGCTCATCCGACCCCATCTCCTCGAGAATCAACAGCAGCATGTCGTCGGAGATCGCCTCGGCGATCTCCAACTGCTCGTCGCCCGGCAGGTAGCCGAGCACATTGGCTCGACGCTCGATCGGAAGACAGTCCAGCAATCCCAGCACGAGGGGAAGGCCATCCTCCTCCTCGACGATATCCTCCAGGATCTCCGCCAGGTCGGCGGCACGCAGCTCGGGCAGCAGCTCATCGAGATGCTCCCTTTGCTCATCCTGCAGTGCCTCCAAAAGCGTATCTTTCTGTTCCTGAAGAGTTTCGTTCAGTGACATGGGCATCTCCTGGCGCCGCCACGAAAGTCGATGACTTTCACCAGCTCGGGGCGGATGAGGACGTTTCGGGAGCGACCCGAGGCATGGGCGACATCATAGCAGAGACGAAAACGCCCCTCGAACAGTGTTCGAGGGGCGTTTTACACGGTAAGGGCCCGGTTCAGCCCTTGCCGGCCTTCTTGCGCAGCTGCTGGATGGTACGCAGCTGTGCCACGGCTTCCGCGAGTTCGGCCGCGGCACGGCTGTAATCCAGCTCCGACGACTTGTCGTTGAACGCCTTCAGCGCATGCTGACGGGCTTCCTCGGCGGCGGCCTCATCGAGGTCGCCGGCCCGTGAAGCCGCATCGGCGAGGATGGTGACCACGTCCGGCTGCACTTCCAGGAAGCCGCCGGAGACGTAGAAGTTCTCTTCTGCGCCGCCGTCGTGGATCACCCGAATCGGACCTGGCTGAAGCTCGGTCAGCAGCGGGGCGTGCCCGGGCAGTATGCCCAGGTCGCCCATCATGCCGGAAGCGACGAGCTGCTCGATGTCACCCGAGAAGATCGCCTCTTCGGCGCTGACGATGTTGCACTTGAAGCTGTTCGCCATAGCGAAGTCCCCCTGGTGGACGGCCTTACTTCATCTGGTTGGCTTTCTCGACGGCCTCGTCAATGCTGCCCACCATGTAGAAGGCCTGCTCCGGCAGATCGTCGTATTCGCCACCAAGAATACCCTGGAAACCACGGATGGTGTCCTTCAGCGATACGTACTTGCCCGGAGCACCGGTGAACACCTCGGCAACGAAGAACGGCTGCGACAGGAAGCGCTGGATCTTCCGCGCCCGGGATACGGCCAGCTTGTCCTCGTCGGACAGCTCGTCCATGCCCAGGATCGCGATGATGTCCTTGAGCTCCTTGTAGCGCTGCAGCACGTTCTGCACGCCGCGCGCGGTGTCGTAGTGCTCTTCACCGACGACCAGCGGATCCAGCTGACGCGAAGTGGAGTCCAGCGGGTCGATGGCCGGGTAGATACCCAGCTCGGCGATGGAGCGCGCCAGTACCACGGTGGCGTCCAGGTGCGAGAAGGTGGTCGCCGGCGACGGGTCGGTCAAGTCATCCGCGGGCACGTAGACGGCCTGTACGGAAGTGATCGAGCCGGTCTTGGTGGAGGTGATACGCTCCTGCAGAACGCCCATCTCCTCGGCCAGGGTCGGCTGGTAGCCTACCGCAGAGGGCATACGGCCCAGCAGTGCGGATACCTCGGTGCCGGCCAGGGTATAACGGTAGATGTTGTCGACGAACAGCAGCACGTCGCGGCCTTCATCGCGGAACTTCTCGGCGATGGTCAGGCCGGTCAGGGCCACGCGCAGACGGTTGCCCGGCGGCTCGTTCATCTGACCGTAGACCAGCGATACCTTGTCGATAACGTTGGATTCGGTCATCTCGTGAAAGAAGTCGTTACCCTCACGCGTCCGCTCACCCACACCGGCGAACACGGAGTAACCGCTGTGCTCGGTGGCGATGTTGCGGATCAGCTCCATCATGTTGACCGTCTTGCCCACGCCGGCGCCGCCGAACAGGCCGACCTTGCCGCCCTTGGCGAACGGGCAGACCAGATCGATGACCTTGATGCCGGTCTCGAGCAGCTCGTTGGAAGCCGCCTGCTCGGCATAGGTCGGGGGCTTGCGGTGGATCGGCATGCGCTCAGCCTCACCGATGTCACCCGCTTCGTCGATCGGCTCGCCGAGCACGTTCATGATGCGACCCAGCGTCTCCTTGCCCACGGGCACGGAGATGGCGGCACCGGTGTTGGTGACCTCCATACCACGCTTGAGGCCCTCGGTGGAGCCCATGGCGATGGTGCGCACCACGCCGTCGCCCAGCTGCTGCTGGGTTTCGAGCACTGTCTCGGCAGTCGAGACCTTCAGCGCGTCGTAGACCTTGGGAACATCGTCCCGCGGAAACTCTACGTCAATCACCGCGCCGATGATTTGTACGATACGTCCGCTCATCTTGGTTCCTCTCAAATACCTGAAAATGAAACCTGCATGCCGGGAGGGCTACCCTCCCCTGGCGCTATACGGCGGCGGCGCCACCGACGATCTCGGAGATTTCCTGGGTGATGGCGGCCTGGCGGGCCTTGTTGTACACCATCTCCAGGTCGTCGATCAGACCGCCGGCGTTGTCAGTGGCGCTCTTCATCGCGATCATTCGCGCTGCCTGTTCGCAGGCGCCATTCTCGACCACCGACTGATAGACCTGCGATTCGATGAAACGAACCAGCAGACTATCGAGCAGCGCCTTGGCATCCGGCTCATACAGGTAGTCCCAGCTACCGGGACGCTTGTGTTCATCGTGATCCGTATCCGTTCCCATATCGGGAGACAGGGGCAATATCTGCCTGACCACCGGCTTCTGCGTCATGGTGTTGACGAACTCGTTGTACACCACGAACAGCCGATCCAGGCGCCCCTCGTCATACGCATCCAGCATGACCTTGACGCTACCGATCAGATCCTCGACCTCGGGCGACTCGCCCAGCCCGCTCTTCGCCGCCACCAGGTTGCCCCCGTAGCTCTTGAAGAAGCCGCTGGCCTTGCTGCCCAGGGCGCAGAAATCGAGCTCTGCGCCCTTGTCGCGCCATGCCTTGGCATCCCTGAGCACGGCCTTGAACAGGTTGACGTTCAGGCCGCCGCACAGGCCGCGGTCGGTGGATACCACGATATAGCCGACCCGCTTCGCGTCACGCTCGATCATGTAGTCGTGGCGGTACTCGGGGTTGGCGTCGGCAATATGGCTCACGACGTTGCGGATCTGACGGGCATAGGGCTGACTGGCCCTCATCAGATCTTGTGCCTTACGCATCTTCGATGCAGCCACCATTTCCATGGCGCTGGTGATCTTCTGCGTATTCTTGATGCTCCCGATCTGGGTGCGTATCTCTTTTGCAGCTGCCATAGCGATCTACCTCGTTCTTGACCCTCAGAAGATGTCCAGGGCCCACCCGCTGGGGGTGGGCCGGCGGCATTTACCAGCTCTGAGTGGCCTTGAACTTCTCGAGACCCGACTTCAAGCTTTCCTGGATCTCTTTGCTGTAGTCGCCGGTCTGGTTGATCTGATCGAGCAGCTCGGCATGTTCGGACTTCATGTAGTCGTGCAGGGCACGCTCGAAGTCCAGCACCTTGCTGACGTCCACGTCATCCAGGAAGCCTTCGTTGGCGGCGTACAGGGACACCCCCATCTCGGCCACGGACAGCGGCGAATACTGCTTCTGCTTCATCAGCTCGGTGACGCGCTGACCATGCTCCAGCTGCTTGCGGGTCGCTTCGTCCAGATCGGAGGCGAACTGCGAGAACGCCGCCAGCTCGCGATACTGGGCCAGTGCCAGACGCACACCGCCACCCAGCTTCTTGATGATCTTGGTCTGGGCCGCGCCACCCACCCGCGATACCGACAGACCGGCGTTGATGGCCGGGCGGACACCCGCGTTGAACAGGTCGGTCTCGAGGAAGATCTGGCCGTCGGTGATCGAGATCACGTTGGTCGGAACGAACGCGGAGACGTCGCCGCCCTGGGTCTCGATGATCGGCAGTGCGGTCAGCGAACCGGTCTTGCCCTTCACTTCACCGTTGGTGAACTTCTCGACGTACTCGACGTTGACGCGAGCGGCACGCTCGAGCAGGCGCGAGTGGAGATAGAAGACGTCACCCGGGTAGGCTTCACGGCCCGGCGGTCGACGCAGCAGCAGGGATACCTGACGGTAGGCCCAGGCCTGCTTGGTCAGATCGTCATAGACGATCAGGGCGTCCTGGCCGCGGTCGCGGAAGTACTCGCCCATGGTGCAACCCGCATAGGGGGCCAGGAACTGCATCGGGGCCGGATCGGCGGCGCCGGCGGCGACCACGATGGTGTGCTCCATGGCACCGTGCTCTTCGAGCTTGCGCACCACGTTGGCAATGGTCGACTGCTTCTGACCGATGGCGACGTAGATACAGGTGACGCCCTTGCCCTTCTGGTTGATGATGGCGTCGACGGCGATGGCCGACTTGCCGATCTGGCGGTCGCCGATGATCAGCTCACGCTGACCGCGACCGATCGGCACCATGGCGTCGATCGACTTGAGACCGGTCTGGATCGGCTCATCGACGGACTGACGGGTGATGACGCCCGGGGCGACCTTTTCCACCGCGTCGGTCATCTTGGCGTCGATGTCGCCCTTGCCGTCGATGGGGTTGCCCAGCGGGTCGACCACGCGGCCGACCAGTTCGGGGCCCACCGGCACCTCGAGGATACGACCGGTACAGCTGGCGGTCATGCCCTCTTCCAGCTGCAGGTAGTCACCCAGTACCACGGCGCCCACGGAGTCACGCTCCAGGTTGAGCACCATGCCGAAGATGTTGCCGGGGAATTCGATCATTTCACCGAACATCGCATCTTCGAGGCCGTGAATCTTCACGATGCCGTCGGAGACGCTGACGATGGTGCCCTGGTTACGGGCTTCGGATGCGACATCCAGCTTTTCGATACGCTGCTTGATGATGTCGCTGATCTCGGAAGGATTCAGTTGCTGCATGCCATGTCCCTCAGACTCAGGCGATAAGGGCTTCGGAGAGGCGATTCAGTCGACCGCGCACCGACCCGTCGATGACGGTATCGCCGGCGCGCAGGACGACGCCTCCGAGAAGCTTCGGATCCACCTGAGTGGTAATGGAGATTTCGCGATTCAGCCGCTTCTTGAGCGCGCCGGCGAGCTTGTTCTGCTGCTTGTCGTCGAGCGCATAGGCCGTGACCACGGTGACGTCGATGCGCTTCTCGTGGTCGGCGCGCAGGCGCTCGAATTGCTCGGCGATGGCACCCAAGGCCGATAGCCGCCCCTTGTCACCCAGGGCTTCGAGGAAGCGACGACCAGCATCGTCCACGCTGATGTCGGCGACCTCGATCACCATCTCGACCTTGCGGTCGGTGGCAATCTTGGGGCTCGCGATCAATTTCTGAGCATCACGCTCCGCGACGACCTGGCCCAGCTTGACCAGCATGTCGGACCAGGCTTCAAGCGCCTTGTGGTCCCGCGCATACTCGAACGCGGCATTGGCGTAGGGTCGTGCGACAGTAGACGTTTCCGCCATGGGTCACCTCCTTCACAGTTCGGCAGCAAGCTTGTCTAGCAGCTTGCGGTGTGCCTTCTCGTCGATGGAGGCTTCCAGAACACGCTCGGCACCGACAATGGCCAACGAGGCCACCTGGGCGCGAAGCTCTTCCTTGGCGCGATTGATTTCCTGATTGATCTCGGCACGGGCTCCGGCCACCAGGCGCTCGCCTTCGGCGCGGGCCTGCTCGCGGGCCTCCTCGATCATCTGGCTGGAACGCTTGTTCGCCTGATCGAGAATCTGAGAGGCCTGCTCCTTGCTCTCGCGCAGCGTCTGAGCTGCCTGCTCCTGAGCAAGCTCGAGGTCGCGAGACGCCCGGCTGGCTGCGTCGAGGCCATCGGCAATCTTCTTCTGGCGCTCATGAAGCGCAGTGCTGATCGGCGGCCATACGTACTTGATGCAGAACCAGACAAAGATCGCAAAGGCGATCGTTTGCCCGATAAGCGTCATGTTGATATTCACGGGTATGTACCTCTGACGGGTTCGTGGCGACCGGATAGAAGCGAACCGAGCGCCTCAGCGCTCGGTGCTGTCATTAACCGGCAACGACGAAGATCAGGTACATCGCGATACCAACACCGATCATCGGCACGGCGTCGAGCAGGCCAGCCATGATGAAGGTACGGGTCTGCAGCTGGTCGCCAAGCTCAGGCTGACGCGCGGTGGACTCGAGCAGTTTGCCGCCCAGCAGGGCGAAGCCAATGCCGGTTGCCAGGGCGCTGACGCTGATGATGATGGCGGCGGCAAGGTAGACGATTTCCATGATATTGCTCCTAGTTTTACGTTGAGGTCAGGTTTCAAGTTACCGCGTTTGCAAAATTGCTTGGCTCAGTGGTGCTCGTGAGCGGCACTCAGGTACACGATCGACAGCGTCGTGAAGATGAACGCCTGCAGTGACACCACCAGGATATGGAAGATGGCCCAGGGCACATCCAGCACCCAGATCGCCCAGAACGGCAGCAGCGCGATCAGGATGAAGATCACCTCACCCGCGAACATGTTGCCGAACAGACGCAGTGCCAGGCTGATCGGTTTGACGATCAGGCCGACGATTTCGAGGATCAGGTTGAAGGGAATCAGCAGCCAGTGGTTGAACGGCGTGAGCGAGAGCTCCTTGGCGAACCCGCCGGCACCCTTGACCTTGATGCTGTAGAAGACGATCAGGAAGAACACGCCCAGCGCCATGCCCAGGGTGGCATTGACGTCGGTGGTGGGCACGATCTTCATGTACTCGAGGCCCAGGCGACCGAACAGCTCCGGGAAGTAGTCGACCGGCAGGATCTTCAGCGTATTCATCAGCAGGATCCAGACGAACAGCGTCAGCGCTATCGGCGCGATGTGCGGATTCTTGCCGTGGAAGGTGGAGCGGGTCAGGTTCTCGATGAACTCGATGACCATCTCGACAGCGTTCTGCAGCCCGCCGGGGACTCCGGTGGTGGCCATGCGGCCTGCCTTGTGGAACAGCCCCAGGAACAGCACACCCATGGCAATGGACCAGCCCATGGTATCCAGGTGAATGGCCCAGAAGCCCATCTCGGTGGCTTCGGCGGAGGTACTGGCAAGCGACCAGCCATTCTCGGGATGCCTGCCGAAGGTCAGGTTCTGGAGGTGGTGCTGTATGTAATAGATGGCGGATATTTCATTATCTGCTGCCATACGCTGCTTACCTCAGGTTCGGTGGGTCGGCCGGTCACGCAAGAGCCAGGGTGTGAGCCAGTGCATGAGTTGAGCCGCCACATATGCGACAAAGAAAAAAGCCGGGTTTGAGGGGGGCACTGTGACGAAGACAATCACGAACAGTGCTACCGTCAAACCGAACTTGCCCATCGCTGCCTGATAGAGATTCATCACGCTGACCCGCGGCCGACGGCCATCCCGTATGCGCAAGCCACGCCAGACGAAATAGAGCGTGGGCACCAGGCTGACCGCGCCACCAAGCAGGGCAGACAGCACCCCCTCGTGGCCATGCCGCAGGCCGGCCAGCAACGCGACGATCAGGGTGGCCAGACCCTGAGCCAGGAACAGGCGGGTGAAATCCAGGCGCCGGCGCCTTGTGGCAACGTGTCTGTGCATCCTGTCGACATTTCCTGCCCCGCCTTGGCAGGGTTCGGGTGCCGGCTGTACCGAGCATGACACTCAGGCAAACAACGGCGGATTATAGGGAAGCGCCTCTGGGCCTTCAACCGAACAACGCTCTTTTGCTGCCGAATGGTGCGACTTTGCGACCAAAGGTGCAAGGATTGTCGACACATGCGCTCCGATCTGACGCCATCGCAGCGCCTAGCGAATGTGTTCCAGGATGCCGTCGAGCTCATCCAGGCTCGAATAGCGAATCGTGACCCGACCCTTGCCGCCTCGACCGTGCTGAATCTTGACCGGCGCGCCGAGCACTTCGCCAAGCCGGGTCTCGAGGCGGGCCACGTCGGGGCTGGTGGCGGCCGCCTCGGGCTTCCTCGGTTCGCCGTTCACCAGGCGCTTGACCAGCGCTTCCGTGTCGCGAACCGTCAGGTCCTTGTTGACCACTTCGTGGGCGGCCTTGCGCTGCCTGGCACCGGAGAGTGCCAGCAGGGCCCGGGCATGGCCCATGTCCAGGTCGCCGCGTTCGAGCAGGGTCTGCACTTCAGGATCCAGCGTCAACAGACGCAGCAGGTTGGCCACCTGGGCACGGGAACGACCGACGGCATCCGCGACCTGTTGCTGGGTCAGCTCGAACTCCTCGAGCAGCCGCTTAAGCGCCATGGCCTCCTCGACGGGGTTGAGATCCTCGCGCTGGATGTTCTCGATCAGGGCCAGGGCCAGGGCCACTTCGTCGGTGACTTCACGGATCACCGCCGGAATGGTGTCGAGCTCGGCCAGCTGGGCGGCCCGCCAGCGCCGCTCCCCGGCGATGATCTCGTAGCGCGCCTCGCCGATGGGCCGCACCACGATGGGCTGCATCACCCCCTGGGCACGGATCGAGTCGGCCAGCTCTTCCAGCGCCTCGGGCTGGATGTCCCGGCGTGGCTGGTACTTGCCGCGAGACAGCTGGCCCAGCGGCAGTCGCTCGAGGCGATCCTCGGCAACCACTGCAGGCGGTGCCTCGCCTTCATTGAGGACATCGATCTCGACCTCGGGCAGCTCGAGGCTCTCGCGGCGGCGGGCACCGGCACCGATCAGGGCATCCAGGCCGCGGCCCAGGGCGCGTTTTCGCGTCATTTATCTTCCCTCATCATCACAACGAGCATGTGTCGGCAACGATACGAACCGACGTTACAGCGACAGCCGGCGTATCAGCTCCTTGGCCAGTACCCGGTGGGCCTGGCTGCCTCGCGAGAAGCGCGCATACTTGGTCACCGGCAGCCCATGGCTCGGCGCCTCGGCCACGCGCACGTTACGCGGGATGGTGGTCTTGAGCAGGGCTTCGCCGAAATAGTCCCGCAGCTGCTTGCTGACGTCGCGGGTGAGGCTGTTGCGCGAGTCGAACATGGTGCGCAGGATGCCGTAGATGGCCAGCCCCGGGTTCACCCGGTCCTTGATCTGCTCGACGGTATCGAGCAGTGCCGAGAGCCCCTCCAGGGCATAGAATTCGCACTGCAGGGGGATCAGCACGCCATCGGCTGCGGTCAGGGCGTTGACCGTCAGCATGTTGAGCGACGGCGGGCAGTCGATCAGCACCACGTCGTATTCACCGGCGACCGGCTTCAGGGCTTCGATCAGACAGCGCTCACGCCCTTCGTGGCGATCGAGCAGCTCCACCTCGGCAGCGGTGAGATCACCGTTGCCCGGCAGCAGGGCGTAGCCGGCCGCGGGGCAGTCGAGCATCACCTCCAGGGCGCTCTTGTCGCCCAGCAGCATGTCGAGCACGCTGCCATCCAGGCTGTGCTTGTCGATACCGCTGCCCATGGTGGCATGACCCTGGGGGTCGAGATCGACCAGCAGCACGCGACGATCCAGCGCCGCCAGGCTGGCGGCCAGGTTGACGGCGGTGGTGGTCTTGCCCACGCCGCCCTTCTGGTTGGTCAAGGCGATTATCTGGGTCACGGGCGACATCCTTGCGTCGATGGCACGCTCACCGGCGGCCAGGGTTGGAATCGGATCGCTCGACGATCAGCAGCTGACGAACTCCCGTCGTGAAGGGGACCGTCAGGCCATGACGCTCACGGATCACCACCGCGTCGGGCAGCCCGGCGAGCTCGTCATCCACGGCCGGGCCCTTCATCGCCAGCCAGCGCCCCGTGGGCGAAGGCAGGTGCCGGGTCAGCGACACGAAGTCGCCGAGGCTGGCAAAGGCCCGGGAGACGACCTGGCCGTAGCCTCCCGCGTGAGGTTCGAAGGACTCCACCCTAGCCTGCACCGGCGTGACGTTGTCGAGTCCGAGTTCCATCACCGCCTGACGTTGAAAACGCACCTTCTTGCCGTTGCTGTCGAGCAGCGTGACCGCAAGCCGGGGCTTGAGGATCGCCAGAACGAGCCCCGGGAGCCCCGGTCCCGACCCCACGTCGAGCAGTGGTTCGTCGGTCACGAAAGGCAGCACGGCGGCACTGTCGAGCAGGTGCTTGGCCACCATTTCCTCGGGTGAGCGTATCGCGGTGAGGTTATAGACGCGATTCCACTTGTGCAACAACCCCACCAGGTCCAGCAGCTGCTTGCGCTGGGCCGACGTTGCGACTACGCCCAAGGCCTCGAGGCCCTGGTCGAGCTGCGTTTCTACCGCTGTGGTCGAGTCCGTCGTCATCCGTTGGCCACCCGGCTGTCGTCAAGCAGTCGACGCTTCTTCAAGTGAATCAGCAGGATGGAGACCGCCGCCGGGGTGACACCGGCAATACGTGACGCCTGGGCCAGGGTGGCCGGTCGCGCTTCACCGAGCTTCTGGCGGATCTCGTGGGAGAGCCCCTCGACCCGGTCATAATCGAGTTCGGCCGGCAGCGGCGTGGCTTCGTGCCGCTTGAGGCGGTCGATCTCGTCCTGCTGGCGGTCGATGTAGCCCTTGTACTTGGCCTGGATCTGCACCTGTTCGGCGACGGCCTCGTCGGTCACCGGTTCGCCGCCCACCTGGGCAAGATCGCCGTAGCTCAGCTCCGGACGCTTGAGCAGGTCCATCAAGCTGTACTCGCGGGAAAGCGGCTTGCCGGTCTTCTCCGCGATGGCATCGGCAGCCGCGGTACCGGGCTGCACCCAGGTTGCCGCGAGACGGGCGCTCTCGCGCTCGATGGCCTCCCGCTTGGTGGCGAAAGCCGCCCAGCGCCTCTCGTCGACCAGGCCTAGCTCGCGGCCGGCCTCGGTAAGGCGCAGGTCGGCATTGTCCTCGCGCAGCAGCAACCGATATTCGGCCCGGGAGGTGAACATGCGGTAGGGCTCTTTCGTGCCCATGGTGATCAGGTCGTCCACCAGCACGCCAAGATATGCCTCGTCCCGCCGCGGCCACCAGGCTTCCAGCTCCCTGGCGCGGCGGGCGGCATTGAGCCCGGCCAGCAGGCCCTGGGCGCCGGCCTCTTCGTAGCCGGTGGTGCCGTTGATCTGCCCGGCAAAGAACAGGTTGTGGATAAATTTCGTTTCCAGCGAGTGCTTCAGATCCCGGGGATCGAAGAAATCGTACTCGATGGCGTAGCCGGGCCGGGTGACGTGGGCGTTTTCCAGCCCGGGGATCGAGCGTACCACCTGCAGCTGCACGTCGAAGGGCAGCGAGGTGGAGATGCCGTTGGGATAGAGCTCGTTGGTGTCGAGCCCTTCCGGCTCGATGAATATCTGGTGGCTCGCCTTGTCGGCAAAGCGGTGCACCTTGTCCTCGATCGAGGGGCAGTAGCGCGGACCGACGCCCTCGATGACGCCGGAATACATCGGCGAACGATCCAGGTTGGCCAGGATGATCTCGTGGGTACGCTCGTTGGTATGAGCGATATGGCAGCTCACCTGCCGCGGATGCATCTCGCGACTCCCCAGGTAGGACATCACCGGGGTGGGGGTATCACCGGGCTGCTCCTCGAGCACCGAGAAATCGACGCTCTTGGCATCGAGTCGGGGCGGCGTGCCGGTCTTGAGGCGATCGACCCGGAAAGGCAGTGCTCGCAGACGCCTGGCCAGGTCATTGGAGGGGGGATCCCCGGCGCGACCGCCACGGCTCTGATCGAGGCCGATGTGGATCACGCCGCCGAGGAAGGTCCCGGTGCAGAGCACCACCGTTTCGCCGAGGAAACGGATACCGGTCTCGGTCACCACGCCACGCACGGTGTCGCTGTCGACGATCAGGTCACCGGCGGCCTGCTGGAACAGCGTCAGATTGGGCTGACTTTCCAGCATGCCGCGAATGGCAGCCTTGTAGCGCACCCGGTCGGCCTGGGCTCGTGTCGCCCTCACCGCCGGGCCTTTTCGAGCGTTGAGTACACGAAACTGGATACCGCCCCGATCGGTAGCCAGGCCCATGGCACCGCCCAGGGCATCGATTTCCTTGACCAGATGACTCTTGCCGATCCCGCCGATGGCGGGATTGCAGGACATCTGTCCCAGGGTCTCGATGTTGTGGGTCAGCAACAGGGTCTGACAGCCCATGCGAGCGGAGGCCAGGGCGGCTTCGGTTCCCGCATGGCCGCCGCCGATGACGATGACGTCAAAGCGGTCGGGGTAATCCAAGGTGCACCTCATTGCGCTTCTGCGCGGATATTGCGTAGGGGATGAAAATCAGCCTGGCAGTATAAACCTCCTGTGGGTAAGCGTCAGGGGTTTTCCACACCCCGTCATCCGGGAGACCTTGATGTTCCAGGTTTCTATAAAATAAATAGAATGATTTAAAGGTAGTTCTATTGATGTTGTTACTACTAGTGTGGACAAAATCTGTGGGTAACTGACTATCCCCTTTATTTTTCAGTACCCTGGATTGTTGACTAGTGGCGTGGAAAGGAGCGCGCCTCCTGAGGGCTACCGGTGACGAGCCTGTGGATGAAATGCAAGGTTACGCACAGGTGGAATCCTGCACCGCTTGTCCACCGGCGGCTACCTGCCTTGTCACCATGGCTGTGAACAAGCTGACCGATGATGAGACAATGCCCCTGCGACGGGGCTTGCAGAGCGAAAAGGCAGCCTGCGGGAAAAATCTTATCCACAGCCCGAAAAAGGCCCTGTCGATAACCCGACAGGGCCTTTTTCAACGCTTTCATCAAGCAAGCTGTGCTGATTCAGTGCTTGAGCACCCGCGACAGGAAGCTCTGGGTGCGCTCATTCCCCGGGGAGTCGAACACCTGCTTCGGCGTGCCCTCCTCGACGATCTCGCCTCGGTGAATGAAGATCACCCGGTCGGCGACTTCCCTGGCGAAGCCCATCTCGTGGGTCACGATGATCATGGTCATGCCCTCGCGGGCCAGTTCACGCATGGCATCGAGGACCTCGCCGATCATCTCGGGGTCGAGTGCCGAGGTGGGTTCGTCGAACAGCATGAGCCGGGGCTCCATGGCCAGTGCCCGGGCCAGGGCGACCCGCTGCTGCTGTCCCCCGGACAGCTGGCTGGGGTATTTGGACGCCTGGTCACTGATGCCGACCCTGTCGAGCAGCCGCTCGGCCGTCTCGGTGGCATCCGCCCGGTTCCAGCCGCGCACCTTCATGGGTGCCAGGGTCACGTTGTCCAGCACGCTGAGATGCGGGAAGAGATTGAACTGCTGGAAGACCATGCCCACCTCGGTACGAATTCGTTGCAGTGCCTTGCTGCTCTTTCCATCGGGTACCAGTTCGTTGCCGTCGACCTCGATATGGCCCTGCTGGAACTCTTCCAGGCCGTTGATACAGCGGATCAGGGTGGACTTGCCGGAGCCGCTGGCGCCGATGACGACGACGACTTCGCCGGGCTTCACCGCCAGTTCGATGTCCTTCAGCACATGCAGGTCGCCGAAGTGCTTGTTGACCCGCTCCATGCGCACGATGGGATCGGATGTGGACGCTGTCATGCAAAGCTCCCTTGCTTCTCTTTATTGACCGACCATTATTGACCGACGAGGCCCTTGCGCTCGAGCATGCGCAGCGCGATGGACAGGCTCCAGGTGATGGCCAGATACATCAATGCGACCATGAAGTAGACCTCCAGGGCGGTGAAGGTCGTGGCGATGTAGATCTGGCCCTGGCGCACCAGCTCACCGACGCCGATCACCGAGAACAGCGAGGTATCCTTGATGCTGATGATGCCCTGGTTGCCCAGCGGTGGAATCATGCGTCGAAATGCCTGGGGCCAGATGATGTAGCGAAACGCCTGGCTGCGCGACAGGCCGAGCGACAGGCCCGCCTCCCGCTGCCCCCGTTCGATGGATTGCACGCCACCGCGCACCACTTCCGAGATGTAGGCACCGGAGTTCACCGCAATGGCGGCGATACCGGCGGTGAGGGCATTGATGGGGCCGCCCAGCAGCTGGGGCAGGCCGTAGAAGATGAACAGCACCTGGACCAGGATGGGTGTGCCGCGAAACACCTCGATATAGAGGATGGCGGGCCAGCGCAGCCAGCGTATCGGACTGATACGCAACAGGCCGAAGAAGATGCCGATGAAGAAGCCGATGGCCAGTCCGCCGAATGAGATCAGCAGTGTCCAGGGAATGCCTGGCAGAAGATGGGGGATCGAACGGAACGCTGCCGCCCAGTCGAATTGAAAGGTCACTTCCACGGGTGTCACTCCAGAAACTCAGAGGCTGAAACGTAGACGCAGGCGGGGCCGGGGGTCTTGCCACCCGGCCCCGCTGGATGGGCCGATCAGCCCTGGGGGATCATTCGTCGTCGGGGGCTTCGCCGAACCACTTCTCGTAGATCTCGTCGTAGGTGCCGTCCTCCTGCATCTCGGCGAGGGCCTCGTTCACCGGCTCGACCCACTGGCTGCCCTTGTGGAAGACGATGCCGTACTGTTGGCCTTCGTAGAGGGGGCCGACGACCTTGGTACGGCCCTCGCCACGGGTCTGGGAGAAGTAGGAGACGTTGGGGGCGTCATAGAAGGCGGCGTCCACGTTACGCCCCAGCAGCGCCATGTACATGTCGCTGTTGCCCGGGTAGGGGGTGATGTCGGCCCTGTCGCCCAGGGTTTCCTGGAGGAAGTCGTAGCTGGTGGAGCCGATGCGGGTGGCAACGGAGAGCCCTTCGAGGTCCTCGATGGTTTCCACGCTGTCGTTGTCGGCGCGCACGATGATCTGCAGGCCGGAATCATAGTAGGGGTCCGAGAAGTCGACGATCTCGGCGCGCTCTTCGGTGATGGTGACACCGGCGATGGCGATCTCCTGGCTGCCGGTCTGTACCGCCGGGATGATGCCGGCGAATTCCATGGTGGTCAGGTCGACCTCGAAGCCGGCCCGTTCGGCGACTTCATTGATGATGTCCATGTCGAAACCGATCATCTCGCCGGTATCGGGATCGAGCATCTCGAAGGGAACGAAACTGGGGTCGGTGACCACCTTGACGGTGGGTCTGTCGGCCAGGGCGGCCGCGGAGAGGCCAAGGCCGAGCGCGAGTGAAGAGACCAGGAGGGTTTGCTTGAATTGGGCGGAAGTGAAGCAAGAACGTTTCATTGAACTCCCCGTTATAGGACGTTTTCATGGGATTCACCCCATTCAACATGGTTAGAATCCCGAAAAGCGTCAAGTCGGAGAGGAAGAAAGCGCTAATATGGCGCCAGGCTCCTAGACCATAAAGGAAGCACCGCAGCCGCAGGTGGTGGTAGCGTTGGGGTTCTGGACCAGGAAGCGGGCGCCGGCCAGGCCCTCTTCGTAATCCACGGTGGAACCGACCAGGTACTGGTAGGAGAGCTCGTCGACCACCAGGGCCACTTCACCGAACTCGATCAAGGCGTCGTCCTCCGCCACATCCTCGGCGAAGTCGAAACCGTACTGGAAGCCCGAACAGCCGCCGCCGGTCACGTAGACCCGCAGCTTGAGTCCCGGTTTGCCTTCCTCCGCGATGAGCGCCTGCAGTCGTTTTCTGGCACTGTCGGAGAGCATCATGGGAGTAGGCACGAAAGATTCTGCGCCGCTCATGGGCGTCCTCCCCTGAGCTTGAATGAATGGGTAACGGGGGATTATCCCTAATCCCTAGCAAAAGGGTCAACTATTCATACTAATCAGGCTACACGGTTCAGGGCATCAGTGCCGGCGCCGCGAGTCCTGCGTGCTCGTCGAATCCGAACATCAGGTTGAGGTTCTGGATCGCCTGGCCGGAGGCCCCCTTGACCAGGTTGTCGATCACCGCCAGTACCACCACGGTGTCGCCGTCGCCCGGACGATGAACCGCCAGGCGGCAGACGTTGGCTCCCTTGACGCTGCGGGTCTCCGGGTGGCTGCCGGCCGGCATCACGTCGACGAAGGGCTCGGCGGCAAAGCGGCACTCGAAGAGGCTCTGCAGATCGCCGGGGTCACGGGTCAGCCTGCCGTAGAGGGTGGCATGGATGCCGCGGATCATCGGCGTCAGGTGCGGCACGAAGGTCAGCCCCACCGGCCCCCTGGCGGCGTCGCCGAGACCCTGGCGAATCTCCGGCAGGTGGCGGTGGCCGGCGGCGCCGTAGGCCTTCATCGATTCGCTGGCCTCGGCCATCAGTGACGGCACCTTGGCACCCCGGCCGGCGCCGGTGACGCCGGACTTGCAGTCGGCGATGATGTGGTCGACATCGATCAAGCCGGCTTCGAGCAGCGGCAGCAGGCCGAGCTGCACGGCGGTGGGATAGCAGCCGGGCACGGCGATCAGGCGTGCCTTGCGGATGCGCTCCCGGTGCATTTCCGGCAGTCCATAGACGGCTTCATCGAGCAGTTCCGGTGCGCCGTGGGGTTGACCGTACCAGTTCGCCCACTCCTCGGCGTCACGCAGGCGGAAATCCGCGGAGAGGTCGATGACACGGGTGCCCTTGGCCAGTAGCTCACCGGCCAGGGCGTGGGCCACACCGTGAGGCGTGGCGAAGAACACCGCATCGCAGGCCCCCAGCCGCTCGGCATCGGGTTCGCTGAAGGCCAGATCATCGTAATGGCCGCGCAGGTTGGGGTACATCTCGCTGACGCCCATGCCCGCCTCGGATCGTGAGGTGATGGCCTCGACTTCGACATCGGGGTGCTGAGCCAGCAGCCTGAGCAGTTCGACGCCGGTATAACCGGTGCCGCCGACGATTCCGACCTTGATCACGATGGACTCCTCTTGTTGGGTCTCCGAATATGATACACAAGAGAGAGGGCCGCCTCACAGCCGCCCCCGGAAAACTCTTCGCACAGGAAAACCGCCGTGCCGCTCCCGTCACTGCCCGACCTCACCCTGGAAGGCTTTCGCCGCAAGCTGGCCAATGTGGACGCCCTGCCCCAGCTCTGCGTACTGGGCGTGTTCTCGGGGCTGTTGACGGGGGCGGTGATGGTCGGCTTCCGCCTGTTGCTGGATCTGGGTGCGCTGACCTTCATGCCCGATGGCGATCCGGAGAACTTCGAGGGGCTCTCGCCGCTGCTGCGCTCCTCCCTGCCCCTGCTGGCGGTCCTGATCATCGGCATCTTCCTGTGGCGCCAGCCGGCGGCCGCTCGCAAGATGGGGGTGGGCCACGTCATCGAGCGCCTCTCCTATCATCAGGGTCGTTTCCCTCTGCGCAACTGGATCAACCAGTGGTGGGTCGGGGTGGTATCGGTGATCGGCGGCCTGTCGGCGGGCCGTGAGGGCCCCGCCATCCATCTCGGTGCGGCGGCGGCCAGCGGCATCGGTCAGCGCCTGCGACTACCCCACAACAGCCTGCGCGTGCTGGTGGCCTGTGGCACCGCGGCGGGGATCTCGGCCTCCTTCAATACGCCTATCGCCGGGGTCATCTTCGCCATGGAAGTGGTGATGCTGGAGTACACCATCGTCGGTTTCATGCCGGTGATCCTGGCCTCCACCATGGGTGCGCTGGTGGCCATGCTGGTCTACGGTTCCGAACCGGCCTTCCAGGTGCCCAGCGTCAGCATGGGGTCGCTGATGAACCTGCCCTGGATCGTGGTCACGGCGCTGTTTGTTGGCTTGCTGGCAGGTCTTTTCATCCATGTGGCGAAAAGCACGACCATCAGGGAGCTACCGGTCTGGCTGAGACTGATGCTCGTGGCGGTGGCCACGGCCGGTGTGGCCTGGTGGTATCCCGAGGTACAGGGAATCGGCTATGACAGCCTGGATGCGTCACTGACCGGTGATCTGGCCGTGGATATACTGTTCGCCCTGGTGGTGGGCAAGCTGCTGCTCACCGGCCTTACCGTGGCCAGCGGCATTCCCATCGGCATCATCGGACCTGTTCTGGTGGTGGGTGCCGCCGCGGGCGCCCTTGCCGGCCTGGTCGGTGCCCAGCTGTGGCCGCAGCTGGCCGCCGATCCGGGTTTCTATGCCATGCTGGGCATGGCGGCGATGATGGGCGCGGTGCTGCAGGCGCCGCTCGCCGCCCTGATGGCGCTGCTCGAGCTCACCCATAATCCCAATATCATTCTGCCCGGCATGCTGGCGGTGGTCGTCTCGGGGCTGACCGCGCGGCAGCTGTGCCGCTGCGACGGCTTCTTCGTCAGCGTGACCCGCCAGGGGCTACACCCCCTGCAGCAGCCTCTGATGCAAGCCCTCTCCCGGGTGTCGGTGCCTGCGGTGATGGAACGCAGCCTGGTGCGTACCCAGCGCCTGGTGACCCGGGAACAGGCCCGGGCCCTGCTCGATGCCAAGCCGGTATGGATACTGATCATGCGCTCGACCGACGACAAGCCGACCCTGGCGCTCAAGGCGGCGGATCTGGCACGGGCGCTGATGGACGAGCAGCTGGCCGAGGAGGTTGAAACTTCAAGTCAGCTGATCGACCTGCTGGAAGTGCCCGGCCAGCGACTGGAGATGGCGCCGATCCACCTGCAGGCGACGCTGTCGGAGGCCTTCGAGCGGCTCAACGATCAGGCTGTGGATGCGCTCTTCGTGGAGCACGGACACCGGCCGAAGCAGAAGCGGATTTCCGGTATCATCACCCGCGGCGCAATCGAGCGTTACTATTCGCTCAAGTAGTGGCTCAAATAGGCATTCGCTCACGTGGTCGATACTTCATCGACTCGCCCCCGTCAGGAGACCCCATGTACCTGTGGCTGAAGGCTCTGCATATCGTTGCCGTGATCACCTGGTTTGCGGCGATGTTCTACCTGCCGCGACTCTACGTCTACCATGCCATGGCGCGCGACAAGGGCGAGCAGCAGGCCATCGAGTACTTCACGGTGATGGAGCGAAAGCTCTATCGTGGCATCATGACGCCCTCCATGATCGCCGTGCTGGGGCTGGGTGTCTGGCTGCTCTACCTGATGCCGCACTGGCTCGGCATGGGCTGGATGCACGTGAAGCTGCTGTTGGTCCTGCTGCTGGTGATCTACCACCATGTCTGTCTGATCTACCTGAAGCAGTTTGCCGCCGGGCGCTGCAGCCGCAGCCACGTCTACTTTCGCTGGTTCAATGAGGTGCCGGTGATCGCCCTGCTGGCCATCGTCGTCCTCGCCGTCCTCAAGCCGTTCTGACATGGGCGACCGCATGCAGTCTCCGCCGGTCGTGCTGATATTGGCGGGACATGATCCCACCGGTGGCGCCGGGCTGGTCGCCGACAGCGAAGCCGTGGCGGCCTGTGGTGGCTGGGGTGTCACGATTCCGACCGCGCTGACGGTGCAGAGCTGCCGCGATGTCGAGCGGGTGGTGCCGGTCGAGGCTCGGCTGGTCCGCGAGATGGGCGACGCCCTCGATGAATTCTCCATCGCGGCCATCAAGGTGGGCCTGATCGCGAGCGAGGACGTGCTCGATGCGGTGGTGGATATCGTGCGTGCTCACCCCGGGGTGCCGGTCGTGGTGGATCCGGTGCTCAAGGCGGGGGGAGGAAGTGAGTTATCCACAACCGCCCTGCTGGATGCCTTCCGTGTGCGCCTGCTGCCGCTTGTGGATATTCTGACACCCAATCGGCTGGAATTGGCCCGGCTGGCGGGTGGCGAGGCGAGCGACGATACGGCCCGGGCAAAGCGACTGCTGGCGCTCGGCTGCGGTGCCCTGCTGGTGACGGGTACCGATGACCCCGATGAGCAGGTCGCGCCCGACCAGGTACAGCAGGTGTTCTACTCCGGTGAGCAGAGTTGCCGCTGGCAATGGCCTCGGTTGGCGGGGCACTATCATGGGTCGGGCTGCACCCTTGCCGCAGCGCTGGCGGCGCGCCTGGCGTGGGGGGAGCCGCTGCCACTTGCCTGTGAACAGGCACAGTCGTTCACCTGGCAGGCACTGGCCAATGGATGGCGTCCGGGCAGCCACCAGTCTTTGCCCCGACGCATCGACAGTGGCGGCGGGTGCTCCTTCGACTTGACCGGTGGCAAGGAGAGGCGGCTTGGCAGTCGTTCGGACTGGCCATGTCCCGCCGGGGCAGACAGAATGACACCAGGGATGGCCGATTCGCGTGAGAGGCTCGTGAATCAGGAGTTATCCAACATTCACGACAAGGTTATCCAAGATTCTATCCACAGCCTGGCAGCGTCAGGCGGGAACCCTTTCGACCTTCGTTTCAGCGACAGCAAAGAGGCTTTCATGACCACATCCGCACAGCTCTTCGAACAGGCCTGCCGTCACATACCCGGAGGCGTCAACTCCCCGGTGCGTGCCTTCAAGGGCCTGCATCGGCCGCCGGTGTTCATGGAACGGGCCCAGGGTGCCTATCTCTATGACGTCGAAGGCAAGCGCTATGTCGATTATGTCGGCTCATGGGGGCCGATGATCACCGGTCACGCCGACCCCGACGTGCTCGGTGCCGTGCGGGACCGGCTCGACAATGGTCTCTCCTTCGGCACCCCGACGGCCATCGAGACCACCATGGCCGATCTGATCTGCGACATGATCCCTTCCATCGAGATGGTGCGCATGGTCAATTCCGGCACCGAGGCCACCATGTCGGCCATTCGCCTGGCACGGGGTTTCACCGGTCGTGACAAGATCGTCAAGTTCGAGGGCAACTACCATGGTCACTCCGACTCGCTGCTGGTCAAGGCCGGCTCCGGCGCCCTGACCCATGGCGAGCCCAGTTCACCGGGCGTACCTGCTTCGCTGGCCGAGCACACCATCACCCTCTCCTACAACGATATCGATGCCGTCGAGGCCTGCTTCGAGGAGATCGGCAGCGAGATCGCCTGCATCATCGTCGAGCCGGTGGCCGGCAACATGAACTGCATTCCGCCGCAGCCGGGCTTCCTGGAGACCCTGCGTCGGGTCTGCACCGAAAACGGCAGCGTGCTGATCTTCGACGAGGTGATGACCGGCTTCCGGGTCGCCATGGGCGGCGCCCAGGCCCACTACGGCATCGAGCCCGACCTGACCTGCCTGGGCAAGATCGTCGGCGGTGGCATGCCGGTGGGGGCCTTCGGTGGCAAGCGCGAAGTCATGGAGCAGATATCACCGCTGGGGCCGGTCTATCAGGCGGGCACGCTATCGGGCAACCCGTTGGCCATGGCCGCCGGCATCGCACTACTCACCAAGCTGCGTGAACCGGGCTTCCATGACGCGCTGGCGCAGCGGGTGGAGACGCTCTGCCATGGCCTTCAGGAACGTGCCGATGCTGCCGGTGTCGATATGATCACACAGCGTGTCGGCGGCATGTTCGGGCTATTCTTCACTGGGCAGTCGCGGGTCGACAACTTTGCCCAGGCCACTGCCTGCGATGCCGATGCCTTTCGTCGATTCTTCTCGGCGATGCTTGACGAGGGAGTCTATCTGGCCCCATCGGCCTATGAAGCGGGATTCATGTCCAGTGCCCACAGTCCGGAGGATATCCAGGTGACCCTGGATGCCGCGGTCAAGGCCTTCGACCGGGTTCGTCAGGGCTGACCGGACGCGGGACGATCCTTTCGAGGGTCTGTTTTCGAGGACTGTTTTCGAGGAGCCATCATGCCCAAGCCATCAGTGACGTCGACATCTCACCCATCCGGTGCCCTCAGCCTGGATGAGCTGATCGACTCACTGGTGGTGGCGCATCGGTCGAGCGCCGATCCGCTCCCTTTTTCCGGCCCCTCCACATGCCTGGCTGCGACTCGCGCCCTGGTCGAGGAAGAGCTGGGTGCCCTGGTCTCACGGATGCGGGGCGAGGAGGACCTGGCGCAGCTCGATCGTCTGCGTGAATGGCTGGATCAGGAGCTGGTGCGACTTCAAGCCTGCTTTGCCGAGCGAAGAGAGCCGAGGCCCAGTTGGGCGGCGGGGCATCCACCGACGGCGCTCCGCGACAATCAGCGCCTGGTCATGCGCGATGCCCTCGATCTCGCACCAGAGGATTCGCTGGCCCGGCGCTCCCTCGATCCCGGTTTCGATGTGGCGTCATTACTGGTGGGCCTGGCGATTCGCGGTGAAACCCGGCTGGCCAATCGCGCCCTGGATGGCTATCTGCGGCTATCGGGTGACTATGCTTTGACCAGACTACTGTCGGTCTTTCAGGTGGCCCGCTCCCTGTCCGATGCCCGGCGGGCTCTGCAACGTCGACCCGAGGCAGTCGAAGGGGAGCCATTGGCCCATGTTGCCGATACCATGGCGACGAGCCGGCGTTATCTCGCCCTGGCAGAGAAGATTTCGGCGTTCCGCTTTCCGCCATTGATCATCGGCGTAGGCGTTTCCGGAAGCGGCAAGAGCCGCTTCACCGCGAATATGGTCGAATGTCTGGGCGCTGTCAGGCTCTGTTCGGATGCCGAGCGGCGGCGCCTGTATGGAATCGATCCACAGGGGGTGGGTGAGGAACCGCCTGTGGATATCTATTCTGATGACGCCACTGCGCGTACCTATCAACGCCTGGCCGGCCTTGCAGGAACCCTGCTCGATGCCGGTTTTCCCACCTGTGTGGATGCCACCTGCCTGACCCGCGCACAGCGCAAGCTGCTTTGCCAGCAGGCGGAGGCGCGAGGCCTGCCGGTGCTGATCGTCAGCTTCGAGGCCGATGACGACACCCTGAAGTCGCGTATCGTCAGGCGTGCCCAACGCCAGGGCATCTTGCCGCTGGCCAGCCTGGAAGTGCTGCAACGCCAGCAGTCGGTCTTCGAACCCTTCGACGGTGAAGAGCGTCAGCAGCTGGTTCATCTGGATACCACCGCAACCAATGCCACCGAAACCCTGGCTTCCCTGATACAACAACGTATCTACGCCGGTTGATCGGGCTTCTCCGCGTCATGAACACCATGATGCCTTTCATGTTTACCGATCTTGACATGCATAGTGCACATGTGGCGTTATCTGTAACGTTGCCGATAAATCGAACATGAACGATAACGCTTTAACGCGTAAAGAAAAAATAACGATTTCCTGTCGAATGATTACAAGCTGTAAAGGTCTTGATACCCAAGTGCTGGCTCCAGTCTTGCTTACAAGTGGTAGCAGAGAGCTTTAGCCGCTTTCCGATAATCATCCCCCCTCTGTTTTCATTGGACTTTTCTTTCCGTCATGCCCACTTGGCACGAAGCATGCCACCTGTTTTGCGACCACAAGAAACTCGTTTTCCGGCAAGAGATGGAAATGTGGGGGCACTCCTGGACGTATCCATCCGGTAAAGGAGTTTCTCTGGTCATCGGGAACGGTAATGAAATCATGCATGATAGGGAGAATTATCATGAACAAGTATTACGTAGTCGCGGGATCATCAATGCTGGCACTGGTACTCGCCATTTCTACGGCACATGCCAACCCCAGCTCCGGAGCAGCTGACTCCGTCGACCAGACGGTGTATTCGAGTGCCAAGGCTGCGGTTGGTAGTCGTGGCGGCGACGCCTGGGCCATGAGCGAGTCCTACAACACATCCACCAGCGTGGTTGCGCTTCAGGAACTGCAGTCTACCGTCACCGGCAGCTCCATCAATGTGTATGGTGGCTCAGGCGGCATTGGGGCAACGGGGGCAGGCGGTGGGAGTGCCCTCGCCATCAGCGCGGGCGTCGGTGTCGGCGGCGCCGGTGGCGATGGTACCGGCGGTAATGGTGGCCACTCTGATGCCGTTGGCGGAGACGGTGCCGATGGCGGTGACGGTGTCGGCCTCGGCCTGGGGCTGGGATTGGGAGTTGGCCTGGGCGGTGATTCCGATGCCGCCAACGGCAGCGGTGGCGCCAGCAGCACTTCCCTCGGGGGGATCGCTGCCAATATTGCCGGAGACGATATCGACGATGACAACACCGCTTCAGCGGGCGGCGGCAACAGCGGCGACGCCACCGCTTCGCCTGCTGTCACGGCCGGGGCCGGTGGCGCGGGTAGTGGCACAGGAACGGGTGATGGCACTGGCACTGGCACCGGTGGCGTAGGCGGAGCGGGTGGCGATGCCATGGCAGGAGCCGGCGGCAGCTCAACCGGTAACGGTGGCGGTGGTGGCGGTGGCACCGGCACCGGGGGCGATGCCTATGCCAATGCCGGCAATGGCGGCAATGGCGGGAACGGTGGCATGGGTGGCAATGCCGTGCTGCGGACAGGCAATGCTACCTTGTCTGCCGGTGACTTTGCAGGCATCGCCAACATGAACCTCTCCACCGGCATCTACAACTCGCAGCTTGCAGGTACCAACGTGGCGGCACACAGCAACGTCCATATCGGTAACTGATAGCTCACACGAGCCGAGAGTCAGGGCCGGTGGCGTGACTACCGGCCCTGCTTGGATAAGCAGCCGAGAGGGGGAGCGGTGCCATGAAGCGAATCGGACAGGGAATCTGTGCTGCACTGGTGGTTGGTCTGGGGAGCATCTACTCCCTGGCGCTGGCGGAGGAACCGGCGACGGGATTCGATGCGCTACAACACATCGATGCCGGCGAACTCGAGATCATCTCGGGCAGGGAGGGCTTCAGGGATCTGGTAAATGTACAGAGCATCCAGAACATGGAAGCAGCGGCAAAGGGGGCATCTTTCACAGCCGGTACGATCGTCTCGGGCAATATCACCATAGAAGCCAATGCCATGGACAGGATCTCCGGCATTACTCTGATGAATCTCATGACAGGGCATGCCAATGCCGTCTCGACGGGTGTCAGCATCAGTATCTATGCACCTCAGTAAGGTCGGGCGCCGGAAAAGTGTGAGGGGTAGAGGATGACCAGAAGCATGCGTTGGATCGGCGCCCCGTCGTTCTGCCTCGTCATGAGCCTACAGGCGATGCCACTTCAGGCGGGGGTGACGATAGCGCTCAATGGCGGTTTCGGCTCCGTGACGGTGCCCGCCAGGAGCCATCAGGAGATGCGCTGGGATGGCGTTGTTCCCCAGCAGTATGACTACAGCTGTGGAGCAGCGTCGGTCGCGACGCTGCTCACTTATCACTACGGCAGGCCGACCACCGAGGCTGAGGTCTTCGAGGCGATGATCCATGCCGGTGAGGTCGAGCATATCAAGGAGCATGGTTTCTCCATGCTTGACATGAAGCGCTACCTGGACGCCCAGGGGCTGCAATCGGATGGCTTTCGTGTGGGGCTAGATGACCTGGCCCGCATCGGGGTTCCCGCCATTACGCTTATCGACACCGGGGGTTACCGACATTTCGTTGTCATCAAGGGGATGGATGACAACACCGTTCTGGTGGGCGACCCGGCCGTGGGAACCGTGGCAGTTCCCACGGCACATTTCGAGTCGATCTGGAGTGGCCTGGTGCTGGGTGCGCGAGCCGAAACGGAGATTGCCAAGGCCAATTTCAATCATGAGCGCGACTGGCAGATTCGCCCAGCGGCTCCCGTTGGCAATGGCGTCAATCGTGGCGATGTGGCCTCGCTGCTGCTTCAACTGCCGGCAATCAATGAAATGGGGCGATAGAGATGAAAGCATGCCGATCTCCAAGTCAGGCCACTGCCTGCCGTCAGTTTCACGCAGCCGGGTCTCGCGTCTTCTGCATCACCCTGTTCTGGATGGCCAGCGCCACCCTTGAGGCGGCCGACTTCGCTCGTCTTCAGCCTCTCGAGGAAGCGGAGCTGGAGGGGCTGAGAGGAGGATTTCAACTGGCGGGGCTCGACATGAGCTTCGGGGCGACTCTGCAGACCCTGGTGGATAACGTGCGCATGAATACCGTCTTCGTCATCAATGGGGCAGGGACCGAGGTTGTGTCACACACGATCAGCCAGCATGACTTTATCGATGGCCAGGTTGTCAGCCAGGTTGGGAAGGGCAGTGGCAACACCATCATGGAGTTGACGCCGAACGGCATTAATCTGGTCGGAATGAAGGATGTCTCCGGGCTGGTGGTGAACGACAGCAAGGGCTTCACCTCGGTGTTTCACACGGTGACCAAGAACGCCATCCTGGGCAGCGTGGTCAGCGATGCCTCGGAGCGTGATATCCAGCAACATCTCGACATCGGCGTGCAGATAAACAACATGCCAGCCCTGCGGGCCGCCCAGCAGCGTCAAGCCATTACGGAATCCTTGGCGCGCTAGGCTTCTATCTAGCCAAGCGCTTCTCGTCATGCAGGGCCGGTGCCTGGCACCGGCCTTTGCGCTTGCTCAGAATACACCGGTACCGAAGGGCACCCGAAGCGTCAGCACGGTATTGGGCGCATCGTCGGTGACGCCCAGCTCCAGGCCGAGGTTGACCGAGACATCCTGGTTTAGCTGGTATGACCAGCCCAGCAGCAGCGAGCCGACATTCAGCGTGCGTGAACTTTGGGTGGTGCTTCGTTCATTCTGAGAATAGGTGGTCTTGGTCTTGCCGATAAAGTCGTTCTTGAAGCCCAGGGTGAAGGAGGAGCGGGGGTTGATGGCATAGGCCATGCCGAAGCTGAGCCGCACCGCATCGCCGGGGTCGACCTTGCCGATGCGCAGGTCATCGGTTAGCTGCTGGTTGACGTCATCGCTTATGTTGTAGAGGTAGCCGAGGTTGGCGAAGAACACCGCCGGGTCGGAAGGTAGCAGCGCGGTAACGCTGGGTTCGATGGCGTGAAACCCGGAACCGGTGGCCAGCTCCTGCTCGATGCCGTCGGAATCCCGGGCGATGTCGAAGGGACCGTCACCCGTCACGCTCTTGTAGCGCAGGTTACCGACGAAGAAGGGCCAGCCGTTGTGGCCGCGGTTGAGCTGGTAACGTGCGGTGAGTTCGATATCGCCCAGGCCATTGCCCGACAAGTCGCGATCGATGTCGAAGCTATCATCTCCTACCGTGGGGACGGTGGCTCTCAGGGTATCGTCGCGATAGACATAGGGCAGCTTGAGCTCCATCTCGAGCCGGTCGGTGACCCCCAGGCGGCCGGTGAGCGCAGCCGTCCAGATATCCCGCTCGGCCTCCTCGGCGCTGAAGACCCCGATCAGCAGGGTGCTGAGGATCTCGATGCCGCGGAAGGTCAGGCGATTGACCCCGGAATGGGAGTATTGCAGGGAGGGCTCAATCACCAGTCGGCCGCGTGGGGTCAGCACCCCGCCGATATCGGCAATACTCTGCACTTCCGGCTGTGTCGGCATGGGTTCGGTTGGCGCCTGGCCCACTGGCGATGTTACGCCAGCGGGTGGCGTCGCATCCTGGGCATAGGTGGCCTGCGATATGGCCAGTCCAAGTACGGTGGGCAGTATCAGTGCGACGAGTTTTTGTTTGTTCATGGCCTCGATGTCCCTTCATACTGTTTTTATCTAGTGTGATGTTGTTTCAAATCATTTCTACGGACTCTTTCAAAACAGCGCTGCCGACTCATGACCTGAAATGACCGAGATGGCCGAAATCAGGTGTCATCCGGCGATGGTTCACTCATTCTGACAATCTGGTATTTATCCATCAATCGATAGAAGGTCACACGGGATACACCGGTTTCACGCGCAGCGCGTGAAATATTCTGATGATTCCGCTTCAAGGCGCTGATGATAGTGCTGCGCTCAGCGGCATCACGTATTTCTTCCAATGTGAGCGGTTCTTCAATCCGTTTTCGGCTGGCCAGGCGCAGGTCTGATCTATCGATGTAGTTCTTGCTTGACATCAGCATGGAGCGGCAGACTGTATTCATCAGTTCTCTGATATTACCCGGCCAGTCATACTCCAGCATTGATGACAAGGCATCCTGACTGAAGCCTACAAGGTTTTCATGCTTGTAATGCAGAAACTTCTCGAAAAAGAGTTGAGTCAGAAGCTCTATATCTTCTTTCCTTTCTCGCAAGGGAGGCAGATGCAACGCCAGAACGTTGAGCCTGAAGTACAGGTCTTGACGAAATTCTCCACTGGAAAGTCTGTCCTCCATGCAGGCATTCGATGCTGAAATTATTCTGACATCGGCTGTCGTTTCAGTGTGGCTGCCAAGGCGAAAGATCTTGTGGCTCTCAATGAAACGCAGAAAATTAGCTTGCAACGAATATGGTAAATCACTGATTTCATCGAGGAAAAGCGTTCCTCCCGATGCGGCTTCAATCTTCCCGGTGCGTCGTTGGTTGGCATCGGTGAAAGCCCCTTTCTCATGACCGAACAGCTCGGATTGAATCAGGCTATCCGGAATGGCACCACAATTGACGGTGATGAACGGAAAGTGGGCACGAGAGGAAAATGCATGAATGGCCCTGGCTGCGAGCTCTTTTCCGGTACCGGATTCCCCGGTGATGAATACTGGCGCATTGACAGCTGCCAGCGTCCGGATCTGCTGCATTTTTTTCTGCATGCCGGGGTTGTTGCTTACCATCCGCCTGTCTCCAATCGGCAAGTAGGTCGCATGCTTTACCTTCAAGCTGATCGCGTGCATCTGGACAAGGTGTGTCAGTAGGCAGTCAAGGAGTTTCATCTCGGAGTCGAGAGTATAAGTACAATAGAAAAGTTGACTAATCGCTTGCCGATAATCCGGATCGAAAGTACCAATTTTATCAGTCAGTGCAATCCATTCGATTTCACAATCTAGTATCAGATTTTCAACCTCCAGGAGAGAGGTGGCGGTTTCGGCTTGCACACGGATCAGGCCGGCACTGAAGGCGCACCTGGCTAGCCCTCTTCTGGCTTCATCGTAGTCAGAAAAGAGAGAGATATTCCAACCAAGATTCGACAAAAATTCTGACAACGAGTCGCTTCGACCCGGGACGCGGTCGACCATGATCACCGAATAGGTCTTGGCCATGATGGATGCTCAAAGTGATATGATGCGCCACTGCTCCTCTGGTCGTGGCGCCTGCGTTGACGTATGGTCAGTGCTTCACTTCTCTGCGAAAACTCGGCGGGACGCTGAAAAGGTTTCTCCTCGCCCAGTTCATGGCCTGTAACCTGTTATGCACCTTGATTTTCCTGAAAATATTATAGAGGTGCGACTTTACCGTATGCTCACTGACGAACAGCTTTTCGGCTATTTCCGAATTGGTGGAGCCAGTACCAAGAAGCCCGATTATCTCCAGCTCACGCTGTGTCAGGCCACAGGCAGGCCGATAGGAGTTCATTTGCTGTCGGCGAAGCAGCAATATCATTCTTGACATGAGTGCGCGTGACATCCAAAGACTGCCGTCCTGCAACGCCTGCATGCCTTTGCAGATCAGCTCGATGCTGTCGTTGCGATAGAAGATGCCCTGGAGGTTGAGCGTCGACAGCAGCTCGACGGCATGATCCTCACCCCGGACATTGAACGCAGCGAGACTGATCTCTTCATGCTCATCGGCTATGCCCTGCCAGCGCTGCATGCTGGCTTCGCTCAGATGGTCCAGGTCGAGAATGACCAGCATCGGCTGGTGTTCATCGATGTGTGGAGCCTCGCCTTCGCTGACCGCAACGATGTCATGCTCGAATTTTTGCTGGATGTATTCGATAAACAGCTTCGACTGCGGATTGATGTCGGTCACCAGCAGAACGTGACGATCCATGTTGTCCATGATGCGATCTCCTCCTTAAAAAAAGCTGTAGCGCTTCTTCATTGTAACATAACGTGAACGAATCCCCTTGTAGGATTCTCGGACATATTTTGTAGATGTGTTAATAACCAATTGCTATTTCTTGATCATTTTTTATGTTTTTCCGCCTGTTGTGAATTCCTTGCCACGCATTAGCATCGCTCATGCTTTCGCATGCCTATTTTTAATCCTGGTAATGATTTTTCTCATAGTTCAGGTGTTGCTTCGGTTAAAACTATGGCTAAAAAGATTTCGTTACATGTCCTCAAGACGATACCCTTCCATAGGTGTTGCATTCGGTTTCCACTTGCCTGACGTCCTGATGATAAGCCCTTGGTAGCAACCCTTCCGTAGCACCCTCATCCCAGGTCATCCCCATCTGTCTAGCTAGCGAGGGGTTTCGTCCTCGCGGGTCAGGCCGAGGGGAGCGCTGTCATGTCGTTTTCCCCTTTGCGCTCAAGGCCGTGCTTTTCCATCAGGCGATAGAGTGTCACCCGTGAAACACCGAGTTCGTCGGCGGCTTTCTTGACCTTGTGCTTGTTGCGGCTGAGTGCGCCGATCAAGGCCGCCTTCTCGGCGCTGTTGCGAGCCTCTTCCAGGGTGATGGCATGGCGGTTGGCAATACGTCGCTCCAGCCCAAGGTCCGTCGGCTTGATCAGACGCCGCTCACACATGACCATCGCGCGACGCACTCGGTTGATGAGTTCGCGGATATTACCCGGCCAGTGATACTGCTGCATGACCGCCAGCGCTTCCCGACTGAAGCCTCTGACCTTCATCGATTTTTCTGATTCGAACTTGGTGAAGAAGAACCTCGCCAGTATCTCGATATCGTCCTTCCGCTCCCTGAGAGGAGGAATTTCCACCTGCAACACATTGAGGCGATGATAGAGGTCTTCACGAAAGCGTCCCTCCCGGACCGCTTTTTCCAGATCGACATGTGTCGCCGAGAGTACGCGAACATCGACACGAATCTCGTCCAGGGCTCCGATGCGTTGGATGGTTCTCTCCTCAAGAAAGCGGAGCAGATTGACCTGAAGCTCCAGGGGGAGATCGCCGATTTCATCCAGGAAAAGCGTGCCGCCAGAGGCGGCTTCTATCTGACCGACTTTCTTCTGGCTGGCTCCAGTGAAGGCGCCTTTCTCGTGACCGAACAGTTCGGATTGGATCAAGTTGGCGGGCAGGGCGCCACAGTTGACAGCGACGAAGGGGGAGGGTGCCCGCTGTGAGTTTTCATGAATGGCGCGTGCTGCCAGCTCCTTGCCGGTTCCCGACTCTCCGCTGATGAAAACCGGGGCATCCACTGCTGCAACCCTCCGGATTGTCTCGAAGATCTTTCTCATGCCAGGAACGGTGCCTACCATCGCGAACTCTGTCTCTCTCGTCATCTTTCGTTCACTGCTGTCATCGTCCCTGAGCCGTTTCATGACCAATGCATGCTTGAGCAGACAATCAATTCCTTCGATGTCAATCGGTTCAGCCTGGTAAGCCATGAAGAGACTGCTAAGCACCTGGCAGAGGGCGGAGTCTTCAAGTTCTTCTTCTCGAATCAAGGCTACCCACTCCATATCGGAGTTGACGATGACCCTTTTCAGCTCCGGCGTATCGGGTCTTTTTTGCGCGTGAAAGCAGGAAATGCCGACATCATGAGGTGCTTCCCCAACCAGGGAATTCGCCATCGCCAGGTCGTGGGCCAGGCTGAGGGCCCAGCCTCTATCTTCCATGGCCTCAACAAACTCTTGTTGGGTTCTTCCCAGGGAGCCCATTACCAAGACCTTTGCCGGTTTTTCCATTATTGCTTGTCCCTTGTGATGCTTTCCTTGTTGTCGCCTGGCTTCGGCAGATTGTCTGCTCGCTTATATTAAGCATGAGTTTTCTGATCCCATAATGCTTAGTTTTCTGAGTTCATGACATTAACCAATACTAGTTTGCCGGGTGGCTGAATATGAAAACCGTATGCCAAGGAGTATTAACTAGTTAATCCAAAACGACATAAGGCAATTCGGCTCGCTGTACTACGAGCGTCTCGCACACCACCAGGGCCGCATATGACAGCATCGTAGTAATCTCTCGGCTTGTAAAGTTGGGTTACAATTTTCAACCGTCCCCCGCCCTTGCACCCTGAAGATGCTCTTTATGTCATACTCTGCCTCATTGTCTTTGCTTTATGAGGTCGCCTTGTGTCGGGTCAAGCAATAGTGGTTCTGGCCAGTGGAAATACTGGAAAAATCAAGGAGTTCGATCATCTATTGGGTGAGCTGGGGATGCACGTTCGGCCCCAGGCGGATTTCGGCGTGATCGATGTCGAGGAGACCGGGCTGACATTCGTCGAGAATGCCCTGCTCAAGGCCCGTGAGGCGAGCCGTGTCAGTGGCTTGCCCGCCCTGGCGGATGATTCCGGCCTGGAGGTGGATCACCTCCAGGGTCAGCCTGGTATCTACTCCGCCCGTTACGCCGGCGAGCCGAAGAGCGATGCTCGCAATAATGACAAGCTGCTGGCTGCGCTGGCCGGGATACCGGCAGCGCGGCGTACGGCCCGCTACTGGTGCGTCCTGGCCTATCTGCGCCATGCCGAAGACCCGGTGCCCTTGATCGTGCAGCGTAGCTGGGAAGGTGAGATTCTGACGGCGCCTCGCGGCGACGGCGGCTTCGGCTACGATCCGCTGTTCTGGCTGCCGTCGCTAGGCCGGAGCGTCGCCGAGCTCAGTGCCGAAGAGAAGAACCGGCTCAGCCACCGGGGACGGGCGCTTCAGGCACTGGTGGCGGCACTGGATGAGACGGCGGCAGGCTGATGACCACTCTTTCTCGGCGAGGAGACAGCCTGCCGCCGCTGTCGCTCTACGTTCATGTACCCTGGTGCGTGCGTAAATGCCCCTACTGCGATTTCAACTCGCATGGCGTGGGTCACGGCGCCGACTTGCCCGAGGCACATTACCTGGCGGCGTTGCGGCAGGACCTCGACGCCGACCTGCCCCTTGTCGGCGGCCGCGAGCTGACCAGTATTTTCATCGGCGGAGGCACGCCGAGCCTGATGTCGGCCGACTTCTATGCGGCGCTGTTCGAGGTGCTGGCCACACGACTGTCCCTGGCCTCCGATATCGAAGTGACACTGGAAGCGAATCCGGGCACCCTGGAGCGTGGTCGATTCCAGGGCTATCGGACAGCGGGCATCAATCGGCTCTCCCTGGGCGTGCAGAGTTTCCAGGATGGCCAGTTGCAGGCGCTGGGCCGTATCCACAGCGGGGCCGATGCGATCACGGCAGTGGATGAGGCGCGTCATGCTGGCTTCGACAACATCAACATCGACCTGATGCATGGCTTGCCGGGGCAGACACCGGCGCTGGCGCTTGCCGATCTCGAACGTGCACTTTCACTCGCGCCGGAGCACCTCTCCTGGTATCAGCTCACGCTGGAACCCAATACCGAGTTCCATTCGCGCCCTCCTGTCCTGCCCGAGGAGGAGGTCCTGTGGGATATCCAGGATCGGGGGCACGAGCGGCTCGAGGCCGACGGATTGATGCGTTACGAGATATCGGCCTATGCTCGTCAGGGGCTCCGGTCGCGCCACAATCTCAACTATTGGCGCTTCGGTGACTATCTCGGGATCGGTGCCGGCGCGCACGGCAAGCTGAGTGCCGCCGGCACCCAGGACGGCCTGCATGTCGAACGGCGCTGGAAGGCGCGACAGCCTGAGGCCTATCTGCGTCGGTGCCAGGATCCTCGTGGTTTCATCGCTGGCCGCGCCGAGGTGGAGGAGGATGAGTTGCCGCTGGAGTTCGCCATGAATGCACTGCGCCTGGTAGAGGGTGTGTCGATGGCGGACTGGGAGGCGCATACTGGACGTCCGGCCGCCACCCTGGAGGCTCGCCTTCTGGCGGCGCGAAAAAAAGGACTTCTTGTGGAAGATGGCCAGCGACTGCAGGCATCGCCCCAAGGTCTATTATTCTTGAACGAGTTGCTGGTTATGATTGGCGAAGCCGATGCCGGCGCTGAATGAATCACTCCCTGACCTCCGGAGATAGCCATGTTCAAACCCCTTCGTCTCGCTGTGCCGCTTGCCGCCGCTGCCCTGCTGATCGGCTGTGCCACGACTGACCCCTACGGCGGCCAGACCCAGCGCTCCAGTACCATGACCGGTGCCGGTGTGGGTGCAGCCGTCGGAGCCGCAGCCGGCGCCCTGTCGGGCAGCGGCAGCACCAGTCGGCGCGATCGTGCGTTGATCGGTGCCGCGGTGGGTGCCGCTGCCGGTGCCGGCGTCGGTGCCTATATGGATCGGCAGGAGCAGCAGCTGCGCGAGAGCATGAGGGGCACCGGCGTCGACGTGGAGCGTCGCGGCGATGATATCGTGCTCAACATGCCAAGCAGCGTAACCTTCGGCTTCGACTCCAGCGATCTGACGCCGAGTGCTCGCAACGCCCTCAATGACGTTTCTTCGATCCTGACGCAATACACCGATACGCGGGTCAATATCGCCGGGCATACCGACAGCACCGGTGATGCCGGCTACAATCAGCGGCTTTCCGAGCGCAGGGCCGAGTCCGTCGGCAACTATCTGGCTCAGAACGGCGTAACACGCAATCGGCTCCATATGACCGGCTATGGCGCAAGCCAGCCGGTGGCGAGTAACGCAACCGAGGATGGCCGCGCCCAGAACCGGCGCGTCGAGATTACGCTCACTCCGATCGAGAGCCAGTTCCAGCAATAGACCGGCCATGCCTGTCGCTCGAACCGGGCCCGTCACTGACAGTGGCGGGCCTTTTCGATAGTCTTTGCCAAGAATCGTCACTTGCCTGACAAGGCGCCGTGGCTGGTCGCTTTGCCAGTCTGGTGTGAAGCCCCCGCCGATTCGCTACCTCTTCGCCACCTCAAGGACCCGTGGCCATGCTTTCCTATCAGCACGCCTACCATGCCGGTAATTTCGCCGACGTGCACAAGCACCTGACTCTCTTTGCCGTTACCGGCTTTCTGCTGCGCAAGGCGTCACCGATCACCTATATCGATACCCATGCGGGGCGCGGGCTCTACCCGCTATCCGCGGCGGAGAGCCAGAAGCTGCAGGAGCATCGCCAGGGGGCGGAGCGACTCTGGCAGGAGAGGCAGGCGCTGGCGGCGGAGCCCCTGCTCGGTGACTGGCTGTCACTGCTGGCCGAGGCTCAGTTGATCGCTGGCAACCAGGCGTCGCCAACGCTGGACTGCTACCCGGGCTCCCCCTGGTGGCTGTCCCGGCGGCTGCGCGCCGTGGATCGCTTGACGCTTTTCGAGCTGCATCCCGGGGAGCACGAACATCTGGCGGGTCAGTGTCTGCCAAGCAACGTGAAGCATATCCATGGCGATGGCCTGAAGGGCCTGCTGCAGCGATTGCCGGTGGCGACGCCGCGGCTGTGCGTATTGCTCGATCCCAGCTATGAGCGCAAGAGCGAGTACGCAGAGGTGGCCGAGACCGTGCTGTCGGCCATGCGCAAGGCGCGGCACGGCGTGGTGCTGGTGTGGTATCCGCTACTGCCCGCCGGTCGCCACAGCGAGCTGCTGGAAGGGCTGCGCAGCAGCGGCCTGCGCAAGATCTGGCGCAGCGAACTTGCCCTGCGCGAGCCAAGCAGCGAGGAGCGAGGCATGTATGGCAGCGGCATGCTGGTCATCAATCCTCCCTGGGGGCTGGAGGAGCAGCTGGTATCTGCCATGAAGCGGATCGAGCCGCTGCTGGGTTCCGATGCCCGGCATCGGGGCGAGTGGTGGGTAGCGGAGTAGGGCGGCAGCGACCTACTTGCCGATACAGAAGCTGCCGAATATCTCGCCCAGCAGATCGTCGGCACTGAACTCGCCGGTGATCTCGCCCAGCGCCTGCTGGGCGTCGCGCAGGTCCTCGGCGAGCAGTTCCCCGGCACCGTAGCCGCTGAGCTGCTCCTCGCCGTTGGTGAGGGCTCGCTTCGCCCTGTCGAGCGCATCGAGGTGGCGCCGTCGAGCGGAGAAGCGCCCCTCCGTGGTGGCGGCATACCCCATCACCTCCTTCAGGTGTGACTTCAGGTTATCCACACCCTCTCCGGTCTTGGCCGAGAGTCGAATGACCGGCGTGGCTGTGGATAACTCGACTCCGACCGTCTCGTGGCTGGTATCGATCTTGTTGCGGATCAGGGTCAGCCGGCCGGGGTCGCTGAGTCGCTCGACGAATTCGGGCCAGATCGCCATGGGGTCGGTGGCATTGGTCGTGGTGGCATCCACCAGCAGCAGTACCCGGTCGGCCTTCTCGATCTCGCTCCAGGCACGCGCCACGCCGATGCGCTCCACGGCGTCCGGGGTGTCGCGCAGGCCGGCCGTATCGATCACATGCAAGGGCATGCCATCGATATGGATGTGTTCGCGCAGCACGTCCCGGGTGGTGCCCTCGATTTCGGTGACGATGGCCGTCTCCTGCTCGGTCAGGGCATTGAGCAGGCTCGACTTGCCGGCGTTGGGGCGCCCCGCGATCACCACGTTCATGCCTTCGCGCATCAGCGCACCCTGAGCGGCGGCGGCGCGCACCGCCGCCAGTTCCGCTTTCACCGCCGCCAGCATCTCGGCCACTCTGCCGTCGGCGAGGAAGTCGATCTCCTCCTCGGGGAAGTCGATGGCCGCCTCCACGTAGATGCGCAGTTCGATCAGGCGTTCGACCAGCGCCGAGACCCGGCGCGAGAATTCACCCTGAAGCGAGCGCAGGGCATTCTCGGCGGCAGACCGGGAGCTCGCTTCGATCAGGTCGGCGATGGCCTCGGCCTGTGCCAGGTCGAGCTTGTCGTTGAGAAAGGCGCGTTCGGAGAACTCCCCCGGTCGTGCCAGGCGTGCGCCCAGCTGCACACAGCGCTCCAGCAGCAGATCCATGATCACCGGCCCGCCGTGTCCCTGCAGCTCCAGCACGTCCTCGCCGGTAAAGGAGTGTGGCGCCTGGAAGTAGAGCCCGATGCCTTCGTCGATCACCCGCACGTCGCCCTGGAAGGGTGCGTAGTGGGCATGGCGGGGCGGGGGGCAGTGACCCAGCACCCCCTCGGCGATGGTGCGACAGCCGGGGCCGGACACACGAATGATGCCTACGCCGCCACGTCCCGGTGGGGTGGCCAGGGCGGCGATGGTGTCCGGAGTATAGAGGCGATCTGCCATGGTGGGCTCCTCACAGCCAGGGTGGCCGGGTGGGGGGCTATTGTCCTTTTCACGGGCCGGAAACGCCAGACCCCTGCCGTGGCAGGGGTCTGGTGGTTCGAGCAAGAAGATAGCCTACTTGACCTTCATTCCCTTGCCGACCGTGGGGTCGTTCTCGATCTTGCGCGTGATCACGTACTGCTGTCCGATCGAGATCAGGTTGTTGACCACCCAGTAGATGACCAGGCCCGCCGGGAACCAGAGGAAGAAGAAGGTGAAGACGATCGGCAGCATCTTCATGATCTTCGCCTGCATCGGGTCCGGAGGCGTGGGGTTGAGCATCTGCTGAACGAACATCGAGGCGCCCATCAGGATCGGCAGGATGAAGAACGGATCCCTCATCGACAGATCCTGGATCCAGAACATGAAAGGCGCATGGCGCAGCTCCACGGATTCCAGCAGCATCCAGTACAGCGCAATGAAGACCGGCATCTGCACCAGTATCGGCAGACAACCACCCAGAGGATTGATCTTCTCCTTCTGGTAGAACTTCATCATCTCCTGGGACATCTTCTGGCGGTCGTCGCCGTACTGCTCCTTGAGGCGCTGCATCTCCGGACCCAGCTTGCGCATGCGGGCCATGGACTTGTAAGCCTTGGCGGAGAGCGGCCACATGACCAGCTTCACCACGATGGTCAGGAACACGATCGACCAGCCCCAGTTACCGATCAGGCTGTGGATCTGATCCAGCAACCAGAACAACGGATTGGCGATGAACCATAGCCAGCCGAAGTCGACGGTCAGGCGCAGGTTGGGCGCTACCTGCTCGAGGTAGCTCTGCACCTTCGGCCCCATGTAGAGGGTCGCACCCAGGCGGGCTTCGCTATCCGGTGCCACCGTACTCACGGAGCCGGCAAAGGCGGCGACATTGCGATCGCGTGAGTCGGTAGAGGCGTACTGCAGATTCTGCTGGTTCTGCGGTGGCACCCAGGCGGTGACGAAGTAGTGCTGCAGGATGGCCACCCAGCCACCCTGGACGTCCCGGTTATTGAAGCGCCCACGCTGGATATCGTCGAAATCGACCTTCTCGTAGCGGTCTTCCGGTGAAGAGTAGGCCGCCCCGAGATAGGAGCTCATGCCCATTGCCACGCCGGAGGAGGGGTCGGGGCTGTTGTCCCTGGCAAGCTGGCCGATGAAGCGAGCGGTAACCGGCTCCTCGGTATTGTTGGCCAGGTAGTAATGGACGTCTACCGCATAGCTGCCACGCTCGAAGGAGAACCGCTTGATGATATCGACGCCATTGACCTCGGCCGCCAGATCGACTTCCAGGCGATTCTCGTCGTCGCTCATGCGGTAGCTGGTGCTCTCCGGCGTGAAACCGATGCGGCCGGAATGGCCGTCCAGCTGCAGGCCCGAGCGGGCCACATAGCTGCGGGTTTCGCTATCGGAGAGCAGCACGTAGGGACGATCGGAATCCAGGGTCATCCGGTGCTGGGGCAGTGCGGCGTAGACGATATCGCCGCCCTGGGGGTCGATGCGCAGGTCGAGGACATCGGTGATCACCGCAATCAGGTCACGTGTGCCGGTGGCCCGCTCGGGTTCGCCGGGCATGTCGCCCGTCACATCCTCTTCGGCGCGGGGTGCGGCAGGGACGGCCAGGTCGTCGTCTGTCTCGACGCGCTCTTCGCCGGGAGCGGGTGCGGTGAAGGTGGGTGCTTCAGGCTCAGGAGCAACCTGGCCGTAATCCTGGTTCCACTGAATGACGAGCAAGTAGGCAAGCACGGCCAGTGGAATCAGCAAAAGGAGTCGTTTTACGTCCATTGAGAGTTCTGCCCGGTGGGTAGTGAACATGCCGCTGGAACGGTATGCGCTGCCATGTTGATATGCGAAAGCCTGCCCGAGGCAGGCTATCGTGGCGGCGACAGGCACCGCATCCGGTCAGGATACCATCGACTTGCGTACGTCTCGCTCCAGCCGACGCCACATGCCGGAGAGCTGGCGATGCAGTGTCGCATTGTCCAGCTCATTGGCGCCCCGCCGAGCCAGTACCACGATGTCGACGGCGGGAAGCTGATGCTGCTGGAGGCGGATGGATTCGCGAGTCAGCCGTTTCAGGCGGTTGCGATCCACGGCTCTACGGACGTTCTTCTTGCTGAAGACCAGGCCGAGACGGGGGTGGCCCAGTCCGTTGGGGCACGCCAGGGCCATCAGCCCATTGCCATGAACCTTGAATGCAGCGTGATCGAAGACAAGTCGATAATCCCCGGCAGTCAGCAGTCGCAACTGCGGGGGAAAGTCATGACCGGACACGCGCAATCCGCAATCAGGCGCTCAGGCGCTTGCGGCCCTTGGCGCGACGGCGCGACAGTACGGCACGGCCGTTCTTGGTGGCCATGCGAGCACGAAAGCCGTGCACACGCTTGCGCTTCAGAACGCTGGGTTGAAAGGTGCGTTTCATAACTCTTGATTCCCACGTGGTGTGTTTGGACGGAACGTCTTACAGGAAATGCCCGGGCTCCTTGCGGGAACCTGGGGAGATTCGGTTCAAGACCGGAAATTGTAGTGACTTCGGGGCCCCGACGCAATTCCTCAGGCCACCCAATTTTCAATCGCCGTGCGGATGGAGGATCAATAATTACTAGATGATGTTTTACTGAAGCTGTTATTAATACTGGGGACGCTTTCTGTGGATAACCATAAAAAACCTTTGTTAAACAAATGTGTGCAGTGCAGCATTGGCTGTGGAGAAGCTCTGTGCTTTCGGTAGGGTTCCTGTAGAGCCCCTGTGTGAAATTGTCGCTTCTGTCCACAGCGCGGGCTGCTGCCCGATCCATACCGGGGTTATCCTGTTGATCCATGTATAGTTTTCCACAGCGTTCTTCAGCGGCGGCTGCGTGTGGATAACCCGACGGGTGAAGGATACAATGGCCGGTCATGCATCAACCGGATGGTGAGGTCGAGTGTCGCTTGCTCTTTGGCAACAGTGTTTGGATTTCCTGCAGGATGAGCTGAACGCCCAGCAGTTCAACACCTGGATCCGCCCTCTTCAGGCGGAAGAGGGGGAGTCCAATGAGCTGCGTCTTCTGGCACCCAATCGTTTCGTTCGCGACTGGGTTGGGGATAAGTATGCCAAGCGGATCAATGAGCTGCTGCGCGACCTGGCGCCGGCCAAGCCTCCCCGTGTGGTATTGACGGTCGGCAGCCGCCGCGCCGCAGCCCCCAGGCCGCGGGAGCTGGGGGCGCCGGTCTCGGCCAGCCCGCGATCGCCCCTGGGGCCTGCCGTACACACCCCTCCGAGGGGGGATATCGGCGACGAGCGTGAGATCGACCGCCAGCGTGAGGAGGGTCGGTCGGCCCGGCGTGCCGCTGGCGAGCGGGAGGTGCAGGTCGAGGGTAGCCTCAAGCACAACAGTGGCCTCAACCCCAATTTCACTTTCGAGACCTTTGTCGAGGGCAAGTCGAACCAGTTGGCCAGGGCGGCTTCCCGTCAGGTCTCGGAAAACCCGGGTGGCGCCTACAACCCGCTGTTTCTCTATGGCGGTGTCGGCCTGGGCAAGACACACTTGATGCACGCGGTGGGTAACGCACTGGCGACCCGCCGGGAGAATGCCACGGTGGTCTATCTCCATTCGGAGCGTTTCGTCGCCGACATGGTCAAGGCGCTTCAGCTGAACGCGATCAACGATTTCAAGCGTTTCTATCGTAGCGTCGATGCGCTGCTGATCGACGATATCCAGTTCTTTGCCGGCAAGGAGCGCTCCCAGGAGGAGTTCTTCCACACCTTCAATGCCTTGCTCGAGGGTGGCCAGCAGATGATCCTGACCTCCGATCGCTACCCCAAGGAGATCAGCGGCGTCGAGGAGCGGCTCAAGTCGCGTTTCGGCTGGGGGTTGACGGTGGCGATCGAGCCGCCGGAGCTGGAGACGCGGGTGGCTATCCTGATGAAGAAGGCCGATCAGGCCAAGGTCGACCTGCCCCACGATGCGGCCTTCTTCATTGCCCAGAAGATTCGCTCCAACGTGCGCGAACTGGAAGGGGCGCTGAAGAAGGTCATTGCCGACTCCCACTTCATGGGCAAGCCGATTACCCAGGATTTCATCCGCGAGTCGCTCAAGGATCTGCTGGCCCTGCAGGACAAGCAGGTGGGGGTCGACAACATCCAGCGCACCGTTGCCGAATACTACAAGATCAAGCTGTCCGACCTGCTGTCGAAGCGCCGTTCCCGTTCCGTTGCCCGGCCTCGCCAGGTGGCCATGGCACTGGCCAAGGAGCTGACCAATCACAGCCTGCCGGAGATTGGCGATGCCTTCGGTGGGCGTGACCACACAACGGTACTGCATGCCTGCCGCAAGGTTCTGGCATTGCAGGAAGAGAACGCGGATATCCGCGAGGACTACAAGAACCTGCTGCGGCTCTTGACCAGCTGAGCCGCGAGGTTCCCTGGCCATTGATGCCAACGCCCGACACCTTTCTTCAGGATTAGACGTGGAGCCGACATGAGATTTTCCATTTCCCGCGAGGCGCTGCTTCGGCCATTGGCACTGGTTGCCGGCGTGGTGGAGCGCCGCCAGACCCTGCCGGTGCTGTCCAACGTGCTGATACAGGTCGATCATGAGCAGGTGGCGCTGACGGGCACCGACCTGGAAGTCGAGCTGATCGGCCGTACCGCCGCGTCCCTGGTGGAGGTGCCCGGATCGGCCACGGTCCCGGCGCGCAAGCTGATGGATATCTGTAAATCGCTGCCCGACCAGGCCGAGCTCCAGTTCAGCCTGGAGGATGGTCGCGCCGTGTTGCGTAGCGGTCGCTCCCGTTTCACCCTGTCGACGCTGCCGGTGGCGGAGTTCCCCAATATCGAGGACACCCAGGGCGATGTGGAGCTGAGCCTGCCCCGTGGAACGCTCAAGCATCTTATCGATGCCACCTCCTTCGCCATGGCCCAGCAGGATGTCCGCTATTACCTCAACGGCATGCTGCTTGAGCTGCGCTCGAACCTGGTCCGCACGGTGGCCACCGATGGCCACCGGCTAGCCGTCTGTTCTCGCCCCGCCGAGATCCAGGTCGAGCCGGCCCGCAAGCTGATCGTGCCGCGCAAGGGCGTGCTCGAGCTGGTGCGCCTGCTCGATGACAGCGACGAGCCGGTTACGCTGACATTGAGCGCGAGCCACGTGCGTGCTCACACCGGCGACTACACCTTTACCTCCAAGCTGGTTGACGGCAAGTTCCCCGATTACGAGCGCGTGGTGCCAAGGGGAGGGGACAAGGTGTTCATCGCCGATCGCACGGAGCTGCGCCAGGTGCTGTCGCGTACCTCCATCCTCTCCAACGAGAAGTATCGGGGGGTGCGCCTGCACCTGAAGGAAGGCAATCTTCAGGTCATGGCGAACAATCCCGAGCAGGAAGAGGCCGAGGAGAATGTGGCCGTCGAGTACGGCGGCGATGCGCTGGAGATAGGCTTCAATGTGGGCTACCTCATCGATGTGCTCAACGTGCTGGATGAGGATCGCATGCAGATGACGCTGGCGGATTCCAACAGCAGTGCCTTGATGGAGGAGCCGGGCGGCGGCGATGCACTTTACGTTGTCATGCCGATGCGCCTCTGAATGGATATGCCGGACCGCTACCTGGCTGCCCGTGCGGCACCACTGCCGTTACGGGCCGTGGTAGCGGTGTTAGCGTGATACATGCTGATTAACCGATTAAGTTTCAATGGCTTAAGAAATCTCTCTGCAGTCGATTTCGAGCCGGGATCGGGCATCAATCTCATCGTCGGCGCCAATGGGAGCGGCAAGACGAGCTTGCTGGAAGGCATCCACATCCTTGGCATGGGGCGCTCCTTCAGGACTCGCCAGCTGAGGAACGCCATCTCCCATGATGCGCAGTCCATGACACTCTTCGCTCGCCTCGACGGCGAGCCGCCGGTGCCGATCGGCATTCGTCGTTCCCGCGATGCCCCCGAGCTGGAAATACGTATGGGGGGGGAGCGCGTCGAGCGGCTGTCGCAGTTGATCGAAACACTGCCACTCCAGCTGGTTAACCCCGATGCGTTCCGGCTGCTGGAAGGGGCTCCGGCCGGTCGACGGGAGTTCCTCGACTGGGGAGTGTTTCACGTGAAACATGGATTTTTCGATGCCTGGCGGCGCGCGCGGCGCGCCCTCAAACATCGGAATGCATTGCTCAGGCGTGATAGAATGGATGCCAAATCGCTGTCGGCCTGGGAGCACGAATTGGCACACTGGGGCGACCGCGTCGATAGCCTCAGAAGCGACTGGATGGCAGAGTTCCTGCCTGTCTTCGAGGAAACGCTGTCGCAACTACTGGCGCTGCCCGATCTGACGCTGGGTTACTCACGCGGTTGGGACAGAAAGCGCAGCCTGCTCGATATTCTCGAACAGGGGCGCGCGACGGATCAGCAGATGGGCTTTACCCAGCAAGGGCCACAGCGGGCCGACCTGCGTATTCGTCTTGGACGGCATCCAGCAGTCGAGGTTTTGTCGCGTGGCCAGCAAAAGCTGGTCGTTACTGCGCTCAAGCTGGCGCAGGGTAGGTTGCTGGAGCAAACGACCGGCCAGTCGTGCCTCTACCTGGTCGATGACTTGCCGGCGGAACTCGATGCCAGGCATCGGCAGGTATTCTGCCGTTTGCTGGAATCGATGCGCTGCCAAGCCTTCATTACAAGTGTCGAACACGATGCCCTGGTGGGACCCTGGCAGTCTCAAACCCCGCTGGAGATGTTTCACGTGAAACATGGCAGTGACGGGTCAGGAACGCTGGTGCCACAGGCACAGATAGACTTCATGACGGAGTAGTCAATGAGCGAGCAGGCTTACGACTCAACGAGCATCAAGGTACTCAAGGGCCTGGATGCCGTTCGCAAGCGTCCCGGCATGTATATCGGGGATACCGATGATGGGACAGGCCTTCACCATATGGTGTTCGAGCTGGTGGACAACTCCATCGATGAAGCCCTGGCCGGCCACTGTAGCGAAATACGCGTGGTCATCCACCCCGATGAGTCGGTCACTGTCAGCGACAATGGTCGTGGCGTGCCCACCGATATGCACGAAGGCGAGGGCGTATCGGCGGCCGAAGTGATCATGACGGTGCTCCATGCCGGGGGCAAGTTCGACGACAACTCCTACAAGGTGTCCGGCGGCTTGCACGGAGTCGGTGTTTCGGTGGTCAATGCGCTTTCCGAAGAGCTCCGCCTGACAATCTGGCGTGCCGGCCAGGTTCACGAACAGATCTACCGTCATGGCGTGCCCCAGGCCCCGCTCGGCGTCGTGGGAAAGACCGAGAAGACCGGAACGCGTGTCCATTTCAAGCCGTCGACGGATACCTTCCACAATATCGAGTTCCATTACGATATTCTGGCCAAGCGTCTACGCGAACTCTCCTTCCTGAACTCCGGGGTGGCGATTCGCCTGATGGACGAGCGCTCAGGGAAGGAGGAGCTGTTCCACTACGAAGGGGGCCTCAGGGCTTTCGTGGACCATCTCAACACCAACAAGACGGTGCTCAACCCGGTCTTTCACTTCAATGCCGTGCGCGAAGATGGCGTCGAGGTGGAAGTGGCGATGCAGTGGAGTGATTCCTTCACCGAAAACATCTTCTGCTATACCAACAACATACCCCAGCGCGATGGCGGCACCCACCTTGCCGGCTTCCGCGCGGCGCTGACGCGCACCATGAACAACTACATCGAAACGGAAGGCCTGCTGAAGAAGTCCAAGGTCAATACCGCCGGTGATGATGCTCGAGAAGGCCTGACGGCCATCATCTCGGTGAAGGTGCCGGATCCGAAATTCTCCTCGCAGACGAAGGAGAAACTGGTCTCCTCAGAGGTGAAGACGGCGGTGGAGCAGGAGATGGGACGGCTGTTTGCCGAGTACCTCATCGAAAAGCCCAATGAGGCGAAAGCCATCGTCAACAAGATGCTGGATGCGGCGCGGGCCCGTGAGGCGGCGCGCAAGGCGCGGGACATGACGCGCCGCAAGGGTGCCCTGGACATTGCTGGCCTACCCGGCAAGCTGGCCGACTGTCAGGAGAAGGACCCGAGCCTGTCTGAACTGTTCCTGGTCGAGGGTGACTCGGCGGGTGGCAGCGCCAAGCAGGGACGTGCCCGTCGCACCCAGGCGATCCTGCCGCTGAAGGGCAAGATCCTCAACGTCGAGAAGGCACGCTTTGACAAGATGCTTTCCTCCGCGGAAGTCGGCACCTTGATCACGGCACTGGGTTGCGGCATCGGCCGGGAAGAGTTCAACCCCGACAAGCTGCGCTACCACTCCATCATCATCATGACCGATGCCGATGTCGACGGGTCGCATATCCGCACCTTGCTGCTGACCTTCTTCTTCCGTCAGATGGGCCAGCTGATTGAGCGGGGGCACGTCTTCATCGCCCAGCCGCCCCTCTACAAGATCAAGCGGGGCAAGCAGGAGACCTATCTCAAGGATGAGCAGGCGCTGATCGATTACCTCACTACCACCGCGATGGATGGTGCCCGACTCTATGTCAATCCCGACGCACCCGCGGTGACCGGTAGCCAGCTGGAATCCCTGGTCAAACAGTATCGTGACGTGATGAAGCGGATCGATCGCCTGTCGCGAGTCTATCCCAACGTGGTACTGCGCAAGGTCGTCCATGCCGCGACGCTGGAAGGTGAAGCGAGCCTCAAGGACCGTGGCACCATGCAGAACTGGATAGAGTTCCTGCAGGCCGAGATGGATGCGCTGGTGGCCTATGAAGGGGGACCTCGCTATACGTTCCGCCTCGAGGAGGACAACGAGCGTGAGCTGTACCTGCCGGCGGTGACGCTGACCGCGCACGGTGTCAGCACCGACTATGTCTGGGGCATCGATTTCTTCACCAGTGCCGACTATCGCGCCATGGCTGCCCTGGGCACCACGCTCGATGGTCTGCTGGAGGAGGGTGCCTATATCGCCCGGGGCGAGCGCAAGAAGTCCGTGGAGACCTTCTACCAGGCGCTGGACTGGCTGATGGCGGAAGCTCAGCGTGGCCTGGCCGTACAGCGCTACAAGGGGCTGGGCGAGATGAACCCGGATCAGCTCTGGGAAACCACCATGGACCCCGATACTCGCCGCCTGCTTCGCGTGACGATCGAGGATGCCGTCGCGGCCGACATGATGTTCAACACCCTCATGGGTGATGAAGTGGAACCGCGCCGGGCCTTCATCGAGCATAACGCCTTGGTTGCCAACCTCGACGTCTAGCCATGCGATGCGATGTTTCACGTGAAACATCGGCACTGTCCGACGCCGAGCGTCGGGTAACCAAGAAAAGAGGGCCTGCGAAAGCAGGCCCTCTTTTTGCTGTGAAAAAGTGCTCTAACAATAGGTTGGGAGCTGTAATACAGCGAGAGGCGGCGCAGGGGGCCCGCTAAAAGCTGGCGCGACTGCCAGAGGGAGGTGGGGCGTATGTCGATTGATAGAGCTCGCAGGGGAGCCCAACGGTTTAGGGCAAGAGGCGAGTCGCCTTGGAGATCGCCGTATGCGTACCAGGGGAAGCCGTAGCCAGTCCCACGAGCTTATTGTGACAGCAGCCAGTCGGTAAAGGCCGCCAGGTCGTCGAAGATCATTGCCTGTTCCAGCCCGCTACCCTTGGTTTCCGTCCGCTTGCCCTTGCCGGTTCGCACCAGCACAGAACGACAGCCCATCGCCTCACCGGCCTGCAGGTCTCGCAGGCTATCCCCCACTATCCAGCTCCCGGAAAGGCTGCTTAACCCCAGTGCCTGACGGATCTGCACGAGCAGCCCCGGGCGCGGCTTTCGACAGTCGCAGCCATCGTCGGGTCCATGAGGGCAGTAGGCAATATGCGCGATACGGCCGCCAGCGGCCGCCACGAGACGGTTGAGCTCATCGTGCATGCTCGCCAGCGTCGCTTCATCGTAGTAGCCACGTGCGATCCCCGACTGATTGGTCGCTATGGCAACACTCCAGCCGGACTGGCTCAGGCGGGCAATCGCATCAATGGAGCCGGCGTAGGGAATCCACTCCTCGAGTGACTTGATGTAGTTGTCGGAGTCGTGATTGATGACACCGTCTCGGTCGAGAATGACAAGCTTGCTGGCATCGTACATGGCACATCCGTATATGGCAGATCGGAACCTGGCGGGCAGGGGAATAGTGTTTCACGTGAAACATCCGGCGCCAAGCGGTGGTTGCCGAGGGTGAATGTTTCACGTGAAACATCAGGCAAGAAAAAGCCGGCGAGAGGTTCTCGCCGGCTCTGGCACATCAAGCGAAGGCTACTGCTGGAGCAGGGCGATATCCGCCACTTCGAGAAACAGCCCCTGGAGGCCAGCCAGCAGGGCCAGGCGATTGGTGCGGGTGGCTTCATCCTCCGCCATGACCATGACCTGGTCGAAGAAGGTATCGACGGGATCACGCAGGCTCGCGAGGGCATCCAGCGCCTCACGGTAGCGGCCCTCGGCAAACAGCGGCATGACAGCCTCGCGCTGGGCGGCGATGGCCTTGAAGAGCGCCTCTTCGGCCGATTCCTGCAGCAATGCCGGGTCAACGCTGGTGACGACTCGGCTGTCCTGCTTGGCGAGGATGTTGGCGACACGCTTGTTGGCAGCGGCCAGGGCGGAAGCCTCTTCGCGCTGGGCAAAGGCATGAACGGCACGAAGACGCCGGGCAAAGTCCAGTGGGCGAGTCACCGGCCGGGCACGTACGGCGTGATAGACCTCGGCCTCGATCCCTTCATCCTGTCCCCAGGCGCGGAAGCGGTCGAGCATATAGGTCAGGACTTCCTCGACCAGGCTCTCGGCGTAGGGGAGCTCCTGATGTTGCGCAGCAGCAAGTTCCAGCAGCTCGCGGAGATCCAGATCGAGTTCGCCCTTGACCAGGATGTTGAGCACCCCGATGGAGGCGCGGCGGAGGGCGAAGGGGTCCTTGGTGCCGGTGGGTCGTGCGCCGATACCGAAGATGCCGGTCAGGGTGTCGAGCCGGTCGGCCAGCGCCAGTGCGAGACCGGTACGGGTCTCGGGAATGGCGTCGGTAGCGAAGCGTGGCAGGTACTGCTCCTCAAGCGCCTGGGCGACGTCGGCCGGCTCGCCATCCTGGCTGGCATAGTAGCGGCCCATGATGCCCTGAAGCTCGGGAAATTCGAGCACCATTTCGGTGATCAGGTCGCACTTGCCGAGCTCGGCGGCGCGCCGGGCATGGGCCACGTCGCCGCCGATGCGGCCGGCGATGAAGGCGGCGACCGCCGCCGTGCGATGGGCCTTGTCGGCCAGGGTGCCGAGCTGTTGCTGGAACAACACGCTGGTGAGACCGTCGATGCGGCTGGCGAGCGGCTGCTTGCGGTCGGTGTCGTAGAAGAAGGCGGCATCGGCCAGGCGGGGGCGAATCACCTTCTCGTTACCCTCGATGACCTGCTGCGGGTCCTGGCTATCGATATTGGCGATGGTGATGAACAGGGGCTTGAGCTTGCCGGCATCGTCGAGCAGATGGAAGTACTTCTGGTTGGCCTTCATCGAGGAGATGAGGCACTCGGCGGGAACCTCGAGGAAGCGTTCGTCGAAGCTGCCGGCCAGCGCCACGGGCCACTCCACCAGGCCGCTCACTTCGATGAGCAGATCCTCGTCGATGACCGCCGTGGCCTCCTGGACCTCCGCCTCGGACAGCACCTGCTCGCGGATGCGCTCCCGGCGCCTATCGCGATCGGCCAGTACCCAGGCGTTTTCCAGGGCGACAAGATAGTCGTCGGCATGGGCCAGTTCGATCGCTTCGGGGGCGTGGAAGCGGTGGCCGCGGGTCGTGCGACCGGCGGATAGGCCGAGGACCTCGGCGTCGACGATGTCGCTGCCATAGAGCATCACCAGCCAATGCACCGGGCGGGAGAACTCGATGCGCGAGGCCCCCCAGCGCATGTTCTTGGGCACTGGAAGGGCGGCTACCGCCTTGGCGGCGATAGCGGGCAGCAGTGCCGTCGTCGCTTCACCCGACTGCCGCTCGCGGTAGCCGAGCCAGGTGCCCTTGTCGGTCTCCAGGTGCATCAAGTCGGCCACATCGACGCCGCATGAGCGGGCAAAGCCCTGGGCGGCCTTGGTAGGCTCGCCATCCTTGTAGGCGGCGGCCAGCGCGGGTCCGCGACGCTCGACTTCCCGGTCGGGCTGCCTGTCGGCCAGCTCGGTGACCTGCACGGCCAGGCGGCGGGGGGTGGCCCAGGCGTGAACGTCGGCAAAGGCGATATCGGCATCGGCGAGACCGCGGCGAATGCCGTCGGCCAGGGCGTCGGAGAGCGCATCGATGGCCCCCGGCGGAAGCTCCTCGGTCCCCAGTTCCAGCAAAAAGGTATCAACAGCCATGTTCAAGCGTCTCCCTGTTCAGCAAGCGGCTCTTTGGCGAGCAGTTCCTGGCGCAGGGCCTCGGGGGCCATGGGGAAACCGGCGGCCTTGCGTGAATCGTAATAGGCGTGTGCCACGTCGCGGGCCATGGTGCGCACGCGCAGGATGTAGCGCTGGCGCTCGGTGACGGAAATGGCGTGGCGTGCATCCAGCAGGTTGAAGGTATGGGACGCCTTGAGTACCTGTTCGTAGGCGGGCAGCGGCAGGCTGGCCTCGAGCAGCTTGGTGCACTCCCTTTCCTGATGGTCGAAGGCGGCGAACAGCGCGGGCACATCGGCCTGCTCGAAGTTGTAGGCCGACTGCTCCCGCTCGTTCTGCAGGTAGACGTCGCCGTAGGTGACCCGGGAGCCATCCGGTGCCACGGTCCAGACGAGGTCATAGACGCTGTCGACGTTCTGCAGGTACATGGCGATACGCTCGAGGCCATAGGTCAGCTCGCCGGTGACGGGGTAGCATTCGATGCCGCCGGCCTGCTGGAAATAGGTGAACTGGGTCACCTCCATGCCGTTGAGCCAGACCTCCCAGCCCAGCCCCCAGGCACCCAGGGTGGGCGACTCCCAGTTGTCCTCGACGAAGCGAATGTCATGTACCAAGGGGTCGATGCCCAGGCGCTGGAGGGAGCCCAGGAAGAGCGCCTGCAGGTCGGCGGGGGAGGGCTTCATGACGACCTGGAACTGGTAATAGTGCTGGAGCCGGTTGGGGTTCTCGCCGTAGCGACCGTCGGTGGGCCGGCGGGAGGGCTGCACGTAGGCGGCATTCCAGGTCTCGGGTCCGATGGAGCGCAGGAAGGTGGCGGGATGAAAGGTGCCTGCGCCGACCTCCATGTCCAGGGGCTGGAGCACCACGCAGCCCTGTTCGGCCCAGTACTGTTGCAGGGCCAGGATCAGGCCCTGGAAGGTCGTCGCGTCCGGCGTCGACCCCGGGGTCGAAGTCGACGATAGTGTCGAGAGTGTCATTGGGAAAGCACCGTTGGCCATGAATTCACGAGGCGTCAAGTATACAATCACAGGCACATCGGTTATAGGCGCAGTCAACGGCGCCGCAGCGAGGAACCCTAATGATCGTAGTGACAGGTGGTGCCGGCTTCATCGGTTCGAATCTCGTCAAGGCTCTCAACGAGCGTGGTCGCACGGACGTGCTGGTCGTCGACGACCTTCTCGACGGCACCAAGTTCGTCAATCTGGCCGACTGCACGCTCGGAGATTATCTGGACAAGGATGACTTTCGCGAGCGAGTCGAGGCGGTATTGCGTGGTGAGCCTTCGCGGTTGCCCCCCATCGAAGCCATCTTCCATGAGGGGGCCTGCTCGGACACCACCGAGTGGGATGGCCGCTTCATGCTCGACAACAACTTCGAGTATTCCAAGGTGCTGCTGCATTTCTGCCAGCTGCAGGGCATCCCCTTCATCTACGCCTCCTCGGCGGCGACCTACGGAGGCAGCCAGGTCTTTCGCGAGGAGCCCGAGTACGAGAAGCCGCTCAATGTCTATGGCTACTCCAAGCTGCTCTTCGACCAGTACGTGCGTGAGCACTGGGATGAGCTGACGAGCCAGGTGGTGGGGTTTCGCTACTTCAATGTCTATGGCCCGCGGGAACAGCACAAGGGCAAGATGGCCAGCGTCGCCTTCCACCACCACACCCAGATATCGGCGGGGCAGGACCTCAAGTTGTTCGGCGCCTGGGATGGCTACGAGGCCGGCATGCAGAGCCGTGACTTCGTCTATGTGGGCGACGTGGTGAACGTCAATCTGTGGTTCCTCGACAACCCCGGGAAGTCTGGAATCTTCAACCTGGGTTCGGGGCGTGCCGAGCCCTTCAAGGCGATCGGTGAAGCTGTCATCGACTTCCACCGCCAGGGCAGGATCGAGTACATCGATTTTCCCGACGAGCTCAAGGGCCGCTACCAGAGCTATACCCGGGCCGATATCTCACGGCTGCGGGAGGCGGGCTATGATGGCGAATTCCGCACCGTGGCCGAGGGGGTGGGGGAGTACCTGCGGTGGCTCGGCGGAGAGACTGGATGAGTGCAGTGCCTTCGTCGGGCGAGCGCATCCTGGTAGTTGGCCCATCCTGGGTCGGTGACATGGTGATGGCCCAGAGCCTGCTGAAGACACTCAGGCAGCGCCAGCCCGATTGCCATATCGGCGTCGTGGCGCCCGGCTGGTCGCAGCCGATCCTGGAACGCATGGAGGAAGTCGCCGAGGTGGCGACGCTGGACGTGACCCACGGCGAATTCGGCTGGGGCACCCGGCGGACGCTGGCGAAGCGGCTTACGGGTCGCTTCGACCGGGCGATCGTCCTGCCCCGCTCCTGGAAGTCGGCGCTGGTTCCCTTCCTGGCGCGCATACCCCGGCGCACCGGCTATACCGGTGAGCAACGCTTCGGGCTGCTCAATGAGCGGCGTACGCTGGACAAGACGGTGCTGGACCAGACCGTCAAGCGCTTCGTCGCGCTGGGCCTGCCAGCGGGTGCGGATCTGGAGGCCCTGTCGGTCCCTCGTCCGCGGCTGCGGGTCGATACGGAGAACCTGGCCGCCGTGCGCGACAGCCTGGGGCTTTCGTCACGACCGGCCATCGGCATGATGCCCGGTGCCGAATATGGCCCGGCCAAGCAGTGGCCGTTGGGTCACTTTCGTGAACTGGCCCAGCGCCTGGTGGCGGAAGGTTTCGAGGTGCGGGTGCTCGGCGGCCCCAAGGATGCCGAGGCCGGCGCGGTGATTGCAGAAGGGCGGGAGGGCGTGCACAACCTGTGCGGAAAGACACGGCTGGCCGACGCCGTGGACCTGCTGGCCGACTGCCGGCAGGTGGTCACCAACGACTCGGGGCTGATGCATGTGGCGGCCGCCGTGGGGACCCGCGTCCAGGCCCTGTATGGTTCGTCGTCGCCGCGCTACACGCCGCCCCTGACCGACAAGGCCACGATTCATACCCTGGCGCTGGAGTGCTCGCCCTGTTTCCAGCGTACCTGTCCGCTGGGCCATACCAACTGTCTGGTGCAGCTTTCGCCCCAGCGGGTCCTGCAAGCGGTACTGGCCTCGAGGGCAGAGCTCATCGGCCGTAGCTGAAGCGTATCACTGGACCGAGGCGGGCACCTCACCGGTAGCGTCCTCCGGCGTCTCCACCACCTGTTCCTGCGGTGTCGCTTCCGGCTCCTCGCGCTGCGGTGCGAGCCCCTCCCACAGGCGTTGCTGCAGGGCGTTCTCCTCGCGCAACCGCGTATTCACGAACTCCATGCCGTGCTCCTCGATCAGGGTGGGTTCATTGGACAGCAGCGACACGCCGAGGCCGGCCCGGTGCCAGTCGATGGTGAAGCCCATGGCGTCCAGTATGGTGGGGAAAACGTCCACCATGGACGCCTCCCGGGCCTGTCTGCCGACGGGGATGCCGGGGCCCAGCAGCATGAAGGTATTGTCGCGCTCGCTCTGGATCAGCTGCTCCCAGGCCGAGACCCGCATGGTCAGGTGGTCGCTGGCGATGACCACCAGGGTGTTGTCCAGCAACGCCTCGCTATCCAGGCGCTCGAGCAGGTCCCGGGCCAGCCAGGCCGAACACTCGACCGAATAAAGAATATCCTCGCCATCGAATTCGCCCTGGCGATCGATACAGCGCTGGGCAGGATAGCCACGAGGGGCATGGCCGGCCAACGTGAGGTTGACCAGCCCCCAGGGACCTTCCTCCTCGTTCAGGCGGCGAATTTCCTCGATGGTGAAGTCGTAGAGCGAGTCGTCATAGAGGCCCCAGTTGTTGAGGTAGTCGGGGTCGTCGAGGCGTAGCTGAAGGTCTTCGCGTCCCAGAATCGTGTCGAATCCGTGATCCCGGTAAAAGAGGCCCTTGCCGGCGAAGGCGGTGCTGGCGCCGCCCATGTAGGTGAGCCGATAGCCCTGTTCGGAGAGCAGGTCGCCCAGGCAGTCGATCCCGGGCACCACCGTTTCCAGCGGCGAGAACTGCCGGTCGTGGAGCAGGCCGGCGGGCATCAGTGGGGTACCGCACTGGCTGGCGATCATGCCCGCCATGGTCCAGCCGGTGTTGTCGAGCTGGTAGACACCCTCATAGACCAGGCCATTCTCGCCGATGGCATCCAGATCGGCATAGGCGTCGCCGAAGCGCTCGCGATCGGCATAGGTGCGCTCGATGCTTTCCAGGTAGATCAGCAGGAGATTGGGCGGGTCGTCCCGAGCGTCGAGGATCATCGGCTCCACGTACTGGCGGTCCAGCCAGGCACCGTCATCGGTAACGATCGCCGCGCCGCGCTGGGTCACCCCGTAGAGCAGGGGATTGCTGGCCAGCATAAGCAGGGCCAGGAAAAATTCCACGCGACGCCAGCGGTGGTCGTGGCGGAGGAGCCAGAGGAACGACACGAACAGTGCCGCCATGGAGAGCGTGTAGAAGAAGGCGGCCCCCACCCGGCTGACACCGCCATGGTCGGCCATGCCGGCCTGAAGGTGGAAGAAGACGGCGCTCAGGTCGACGTTACCGAAGCTTTCGGAAAGGTAGATATAGAGCCCCCACAGCGCGATGGGTATCAGTGCCCAGGACCAGACGCGGGGGGCAACGGGGCGCTGCGGGGAACGAGGCTGCCCCCAGCGAAGCGAGTAGCTCAGGGCCAGCCAGGTCGCCGCGACGAAGGGGAGCCCCCAGATCGGCAGTCGTGTCAGGGAGGTGACGGAATAACCCAGGCACAGGCCGATGATCAGCAGCGAACACCAGCGGGGGTAGTTCATGTCGCGAAACGAGAAGGAAAGAAGCATGGCACAGTGCGCAGGTGGTGAGTTCAGTTAGCAGCTTATCAAGTCGAGACCCGTTTGCACCAAAAGTCGTGGGCCGAACCCTTGCGAGTGGAAGGCGTCGTTTGCCGCCCCGGCGCCCGCACCCGTAAACTGTTGGCCCGCTCAGCTGACAAGGAAAGGCCCATGAGCCTGGCTGCCGTACTGATCGTCAAGAACGAGGAGGCGCACCTCCGAGCCTGCCTGGAGACGCTGAGCTGGGCGGACGAGATCGTGGTGGTGGATGCCGGCAGTGTGGATGCCACCCGCGACATCGCCAGGGCCTTCACCGATAAGGTTGTGGTCGAGGACGACTGGCAGGGCTTCGGCGTGCAGCGGCAGCGCGCCGAGGCGCTGGTGGAGAGTCACTGGATCCTGATGATCGATGCCGATGAACGGGTAACGCCCGAGCTGCGTGACAGCATCTCGGCCGCCGTGGCCCTGAACCAGCCGGCCATCTATACGCTGCCACGCCTCTCCTGGTGCTTCGGGGCCTTCATTCGCCACTCGGGCTGGTATCCGGATCGTGTGGCACGGCTCTATCCGCGCCAGCGTGCCGGGTACAACGCCTCCCTGGTGCACGAGAAGCTGGAAAATCCGGAGCGGCTGACGGTGAAACCGCTTCAGGGCGACCTGCTTCACTTCACCTACCGCGACCTGCGCCATTACCTGGAGAAGTCCGCCCACTATGCCCAGGCCTGGGCCGAGCAGCGTGCGGCGCGGGGCAAGCGGGGCAGCCTGGCGGCCGGCATCGGGCATGGCATCGGCTGCTTTCTGCGCATGTATCTGTTCAAGGCCGGCTTCCTGGACGGGCGGCAGGGCCTGCTGCTGGCGCTGCTCTCGGCCCACTCGACCTTCGCCAAGTATGCCGACCTCTGGGTCAGGACTCGGACGTCGCCTCCTCCCGACGACGCACCAGGTCGCTGATGGCACTGGCCGCCGCGTCCAGGTCGATCGTGGCCATGTCGGACTCGGCGGCACCCGTCGGGGGGCTGAAGGCGAGGCGCCGCGACTCGCTGTTGCAGGTCTGCCAGCGCAGCGGGGTGGCGGAGCGGCGGGCCGGATAGAAGCCCGCGGTGGGCCGGTCGAGACAGCCGGCAATATGCAGTGGACCGGTGGAGCCGGCGATGAACAGGTCGGCCGCCGCAAGAGCCATCGCGAAGTCGCCCAGCCCCTTCCGTGGCGGCAGCACGACCGCTTCGAGGCCATCGACCACCAGCCGGTCGCGCAGCTCACCGGCGGTGGCCTCTTCGCCGGGCCCCGCCGTCATGACCCAGATCGGCCTGTCTTCGCCTGCGCGCTCATCGATCAGGCGAGCCAGTTCGGCGTACTGCCCGGGTGTCAGGTTCACCGCCGAGCCGCCGCTGCCGGCATGCAGATAGACCCAGGGGCGTGACGTGGCGATGCCCAGCTCCTGGCCGAGGAAGGCCCTCTGGGCGGTGGCCGTGCCGGCGGGAAGCGGCCAGTAGGGTGGATCCGGGCGAGCGGCTGGCGCCATGCCCAGGGCGAGCAGCAACGCGTCGGCCAGCTCGATGTTGTAGACATACTCCGGCCGGGTGGAACGGGACCTGCGTTGGGTGACGCGATGGTTGTAGAATAGCTGCGCCCATTTGGTGGCAGGCGCCAGGCGTAGCGGAATGCCGGCACGCCAGCCCAGCCAGCCGATACGTGGCGTCGAATAGAGGGTCAAAAGGGCCGCAAAGCGACCCGCCCGAAGCCGCTCCAGCAGAGAACGCTGCGCATCGCGACCGGCGTCGACGCCCGGGTCCAGGATCACCTCGTCGACCCAGGGACACAGCCGGGCCAGAGGCGCCGTATAGGTGGGGACCAGGACGCTGACATGCAGGGTGGGCGCTGCGGCCTTGAGGCAGGCAAGCGCCGGCCAGGCCAGCATGAAGTCGCCGACCTTGTCGTTACGCACGACCAGTATACGGGTCGATTCGCGGGGATTGCCCCCGTTGGAAGAAGACGTCATCTGGGCTCCCGTGCCCCGGTGGCCGAAGAAGGAGACGACCTTGTCGCACAAGGTAATGCATATCTGCCTTTCGGATGGCTGGGGCGGACTGGAAATGTATCCTGGACGGATTATACCCGAGCTGAAGCGCCAGGGGTGGGAGCCCCATGGCCTCGCGCTTGCGGGCTCTGCGGTGGCTGCTAGCCTGGTCGAGGCGGGCATCGAACCGCTGACGGTACCCAGCCGGGGTCGGGCACTGCTGCAGGTCGGCCGGGTGCTTGCGTACCTGAAACGACAGGGTATCGACGTGCTGCACTGCCACAAGTCCAGCGATTTGCGCTTGGGGGCCTTGCTGGTGGCCTTGCGGCCAAGCCTCAAGCTGTTCTTCACCGACCACATGGGGGTCACGCGTGCCAAGAAGGACCTCTACCACCGCTGGGCCTATGGCAGGGTCACCCGGCTGTTTGCCATCAGCGAAGCGACGCGGGCGCGCAATGTCGCGGCCTTCCCCCTGCCGGCGGAGCGGATCAAGCGCCTCTATCTCGGGATCGACCCCGAGCCCTATCGCCCCCGACTGAGCGAGGCGGTGTGCGACGCCCTGCGCCGCGAACTCGGTGTGCCTGCCACGAGTGTGGCCATCGGCCTGCCCGGTCGGCTGACCGATGGCAAGGGCCAGGATCTCTGGATCGAGGCGCTGGGCCTGCTGCGCGAGCGCTATCCGGATCTGGCCTGGCATGGCGTCGTCATCGGTGGCCTCACCGCCGCCGAGGGCAGCGATGAAGCCTATGTATCGCGGCTGCAGGCTCAAGCCGCCTCGTTGGGCCTGGAAACGCGAATTCACTTTGCCGGCTTTCGCCGCGACCTGCCGCGGCTGTTCGAAGCGCTGGATATCGTCTGCGTGCCGTCACGCAACGAGGCCTTCGGTCTCACGGTCATCGAGGCCATGGCCGCCGGCAAGGCCGTGGTCGGTACCGATAGCGGCGCCATTCCGGAGTTGCTCGATAGTACATGCGGGCGTCTGGCGTCACCGCAAGCCCCCGGGGACTGGGCCGAAGCCATGGCAGAGCTGGGACGTGACCCGGAGCTGCGGCGTCAGCTGGGGCAGGCGGCACGCCAGCGCGTGCTGGCGGACTTTACCTTGGCGGCCCATGTGTCCAGCCTGGTCGGTGAATACGAAAATTCTCGGGGAGCTTGAGACGAGTGAGAGCCTGGACCGACAAGTGCGCCTACCTGAGCCGGCGCGGACGACGCTGGCTGGAGAGCACGGCGGTAGAGGAGGTGCGGCGTATCCTGGTGATCCGCCAGTGTGCCTTCGGCGACTACATGGCCGCGCGGCCCTTCCTGGTGGAGCTGCGGCGGCTGTTCCCCGAGGCCCACGTGACCCTGGCCACCGTCAGCCGCTACCGCTATGCCGTGCCCGAGGACCTGGTGGATGAGGTCTTCGTGCAGGAGACGGCGGGAAGCCTCACCGAGCAGTGGCGTTCGTTGCGGGCCCTCGAGCCCGTGGATATCCTCTTCGACCTGGCGGATACCTCGCGTTCGCGGGTGTTGACCCTGACGACTCCGGCCGGCATCAAGCTGGGATTTCCCTACCGTGGACTGATGAACTACCTGCTCTATGACGTGGGACTGCGGCGTTCGAACTATCACTACGAAGCCGAGGTGCTGCTGGACTTCCTCAAGGTCATGGGGCACAAGCCACGCTACCCGCTGGAGTTCGCCATGCCGCGTCATCGGCCGTCATCGGCAGAGGCCACGATCGTCTACTTTCCCTTTGCCTCGGCGGCGGGCAAGTCCCTCTCCCTGGACTCCTGGTGTCGCCTGATCGACCAGGCCGCCCGCGAGTTTCCGAGCTACCGCCACGTTCTGCTGGAAGGACACAGGGCCGAGGAGTCCGGCGACTTCCTGACCGACGTGGCGGCCAGGCACACCAACGTCGATATACAGGCCCGCCTGTCCCTGGAGGCGCTGGCCCCCTGGATGGCTGCGGTCTCGGTGCTGGTCTGCGGCGATACCGGGGTGCGCAACCTGGCCCTGGCCACCCACACCCCGACCCTGGGGATCTTCTTTCGCACCTTGCCCTATCGCTACTGGCCTCGCTACGAGGAGTGCCATGAGGCGGTGTTCCTGCGCAGTGGCGAAATGCCGGGCAAGACGGACATCCTGCTGGGCCTCGAGGAGCTGCTCCAGCGGGTCTATCCCGAGCGCGGTCAACCTCGCCAGGCGGTGGTGACGTCCGCATAACCCCGGCGAATCGTCGCACCGGCTTCGCCGGCACCGAACTTCGCCAGGGAGCGGTCCAGGCGTCGAAGGTTGGCCTCCTGCCAGTTGCCGGGCGTGCGCAACCGGCAGCGATCCAGATCGATCAGCCAGATACGCTCCTCGGCATCGACCAGCAGGTTGCGGGCATTGAGGTCGACATGATCGAGGCCGGTGTCATGAAAGCGACGAATGGTGCGGCCCACCGCCTCGAGGAGTGCGTCGCTGGCGCTGCCTTCGATGAGTCGATCGGCAAGGGAGCGGGCGCCGGTAATGCGCACCGTGATCAGTGCCGCTTCATAGGAGAGCCCGTGCCGGGTGACGGCGGCAGCCACCGGTCTGGGTACGGGCAGGCCCCGGGCGTAAAGCTCGGCGGTCAGGCGCAGTTCACGAAACGCTCGGGTTCGCTCCCGGCCGGTCCACAGGTAGCGTTGCCGGGCAAACCGCGCCATCACCCCGCCGCGGCGGTAGGGGCGCAGCACCCACTGGGCGCCGTCCGCGTCGAGGAACAGGCTGCTGCCGCGGCCGGGCGCTTCGCCCACCACACGGCCCGCTTCACGCCAATGGACCGGCGAGAATAGCTGCGGGGTAATTTGTGGCGTCAGGTTGGCGTCACATAGACTGTCCGCATCATATAGAATGAAAACCTTTCCCGTCCGACATGTTGCCAAGTGCATGAAGCATCCTCTGCCTGCCCAACCTCGCCATATCGCCGTGCTGCGCCTCTCCGCGCTTGGCGACGTGTGCAATCTGGTCCCCACCATCCGAGCGCTGCAGCGGCAGTGGCCCGACATTCGCATCACCTGGATCATCGGCAAGGCGGAACACAGTCTACTGGCCGGTCTCTCGGGGGTCGAGTTCGTCGTCTACGACAAGTCCAGCGGCCTTGCCGGGATGCGGCGCCTATGGCGCCAGCTCGGTGACACCCGCTTCGACGTGCTGCTGCACATGCAGCAGGCGCTGCGGGCCAGCGTACTCTCCCTGGGGCTGAAGGCCGACGTGCGGGTGGGATTCGACAAGGCGCGGGCCAAGGATGCCCAACACTGGTTCACCCATCGCCAGCTGGCGCCACATCCACAGGCCCATGTGCTGGAGTCGTTCATGGACTTCGCTCGCCTGCTGGGCGTCGAGGATCAGGGACTGGCGTGGGACCTGCCGGTGCCGGCCGAGGCCGAGGAGGAGGCCCGCAGGCTGACCGGTGGCCACCCCTACCTGCTGATGAGCCCCTGTGCCAACCCGCGGCTGCGCAACTTCCGCAACTGGTCTGCCGAAGGCTATGCGGCGGTCATCGAGCACGCCTGGGCACAGTTCGGCCTGAAAACGGTGCTGACCGGTGGAGGCAGCACCCAGGAGCGGGAAGTGGGCGAGCGCATTCGGGCATTGAGTCGACCGGAGGCGGTGATCGATGTCATCGGCGAAAGCTCGCTCAAGGGCCTGCTGGCCCTCATCGGCCGGGCGCGGGTGGTGATCGCCCCCGACTCCGGGCCGGTGCATATGGCCAACGCCATGGGTACCCCGGTCATCGGGCTGTATGCCACCACCAATCCCGACCGTGCGGCGCCCTACCTGTGGCGCGAGCATGTGGTCGATCGTTACCCCGAGGCGGTGCGCACCTACCTCCACAAGGAGCCCGAGGAGATCACCTGGGGTCAGCGCGTTCGTCATCCCGACGCCATGTCCCTGGTTCGTGTCGACGATGTCGTTCAACGGCTCGATGCATTGCTGACAGGGCCGAACGAGAGCAAGGAAATGGAGACACCCGATGAAGCTTGATCTGACCGCACTGGAGCAGGCACACGTGCTGGTGGTAGGCGATGTGATGCTCGACCGGTACTGGCACGGCGCCACCTCACGCATCTCGCCGGAGGCGCCGGTACCGGTGGTCCGGGTGGAGGAGAGCGAGGACCGCCCCGGTGGCGCGGCCAACGTGGCGCTCAATATCGCCTCCCTGGGGGCTCACGCGGCCCTGAGCGGCATGGTCGGTGACGATGACAATGCCCGGCGCCTCATCGCCCGCATGGAGGCCGCCGGGGTGGAGACCTACTTCGAGAGCAGCGCAGGCATCCCCACCATCACCAAGCTACGGGTCATGAGCCGCAACCAGCAGCTGATTCGTCTCGACTTCGAGGATGGCCTGGAAAATGTCGACACCTCCGGCCTGCTGGCCCGGGTCGAGCAGGGCCTGCCCGATAGCGACCTGGTGATCCTCTCCGACTATGGCAAGGGGACCCTCAATCAGGTGGAGGCGTTGATCCAGCGGGTGAAGGCTGCGGGGAAGCGCGTACTGGTCGATCCCAAGGGCAGCGATTTCCGCAAGTATCGGGGGGCCAGTGTGATCACGCCCAACCTGGCCGAGTTCGAGGGCGTGGTCGGTCACTGCCGCGACGACGCCGAGCTGGCTGCCCGGGGCGAGGCGCTGTGCGTGGAGCTCGAACTCGAGGCCCTGCTGATCACCCGCAGCGAGAAGGGCATGACGCTGATCCGGGCCGGGCACGAACCCCTGCATATTCCCACCCGGGCCCGCGAGGTCTACGACGTGACCGGTGCCGGCGACACCGTGATCGGCGTGCTGGGGCTGGCGCTGGCCGCCGGCCACGGTTTCCCCGAGGCCATGACCCTGGCCAACCTGGCCGCCGGCCTGGTGGTGGCCAAGCCGGGCACGGCGACGCTCTCCATCGCCGAGCTCTACACGGCCCTGCACGGCGACAAGCTGGCCGAGTTCGGTGTGATCGAGGAGCCCGCGTTGATCGAGGCGGTGCGGGCCGCCCAGGCCCGCGGCGAGCGGGTGGTGATGACCAACGGCTGCTTCGATATCCTGCATGCCGGCCATGTGGCCTACCTGGAGCATGCCCGCCGGCTCGGCGATCGACTGATCGTGGCGGTCAACGACGATGCCTCCATTGGTCGTCTCAAGGGCCCCAAGCGGCCCATCAACCCGCTGCTGCGGCGCATGCAGGTCCTGGCGGGGCTGGGGGCGGTGGATTGGGTGGTGCCCTTCGGGGAAGACACGCCACAGCGCTTGATCGAGGCGGTGCTTCCGGATGTGCTGGTCAAGGGCGGCGATTATCGCCCCGAGGAGATCGCCGGTGGCGATGCGGTCCGTGCCGCCGGCGGCGAGGTGATGGTGCTGGGCTTCGAGGACGGCGTATCGACCACGGCGATGATCTCGACGATCCTGGATCGCGAGAGCTGATGCAACGCCGAGGCCGACCCTGGGCACGCCACCTCTATTCGACGGCGCTCTATCTGCTCTCACCGCTGATATGGCAACGTGTCTGGCGTGAGCAAGCGCTCACAAACCCCCGGTGGGAACGGCTCGGCCTGCTGCCTGGCCGGCCTGCCGCGGAGCCTGGCATCTGGCTTCACTGTGCCTCGGTGGGGGAAGTCCTGGCGGCCAGGCCGCTGATCGAGGCCCTGCTGGCTCGCTACCCCGAGCACCGCCTGATCGTCACCACCATGACCGCGACCGGCGCCGAGCGTGTCCGCGCCTTGAGCCGGGCGCTGCGAGAGTCGGCGACCCTAGATGCGGCCGATGGCCCGCTCGAGCACCACTTCGTGCCACTGGACTTTCCCGGTGCGACCCGCCGCTTCATCGACCGGTTGAACCCGGCGCTGGCGATCTTCTTCGAGACCGAACTCTGGCCCAACCTGCTGGCGGCCTGCCACCAACGAGGAATACCGACGGCGGTGGTAAATGGGCGTCTCTCCCCCCGCGCCTACCGCGGCTATCGCCGGCTGCGTCCGCTGATGCAGGATGCCCTGAGCCACGTCGACTGGCTTGCCGCCAAGTCCGCTGCCGATGCCGAGCGCTTCCGGTCGCTGGGCATGGCAGCCGTGGCTATCGACGTGGTGGGCTCGCTGAAGTACGACCTGACACCCACCGCCGGGACCGAGGCGCTGAGCCGACAGCTAAGCCTCGGCCTGGGCTCGCGCCCGGTATGGGCCGCAGGCTCCACTCACCCGGGCGAGGAGGAGCTGCTGCTGCAGGCCCATGCCCGGCTCCGACAACATTACCCCTCTGCCCTGCTGATCCTGGTGCCCCGCCACCCCCAACGCTTCGATGCCGTGGCGGCCCTGTGCCAGGAGCGCGGCCTGGCCATGGCGCGCCGCTCCCGGGACGAACTGCCTGACGCCCGAACGGCGGTCTACCTGGGCGACACCATGGGGGAGCTGCTCTCCCTCTACGGCGCGGCGGACCTGGCCTTCGTCGGCGGCAGCCTGGTGCCGATCGGTGGACACAACCTGCTGGAGCCGGCGGCCATGGGGGTGCCGGTGCTCACGGGCCCCGAGCTCGCCAATTTCGAGGACGTGGCAGAGACACTGCGTGAAGCCGCCGCCCTGGTGGAAGTCCCCGACAGCGAGGCCCTGGCCGAGGCGCTGGTTGCCCTGTTCATCGATGAAGCCGAGCGCCACCGCCTGGCCGAGGCCGGCCAGGCGGTGATGGCGGAAAACCGGGGCGCCCTGGGGCGCACCATGTCCGGTTTGTCTGCGCTGCTGGGTGAGTGAATGCTTACTTCCATGGCCAGGATTCGCCTGCCTGAAAGCCAGCGGAATGATCCCGGTCTCCGGGCACCTCAGGCCGGCGTCAGCCGCTCCACGCCGGCGTCGCTGCCCAGCAGCAGCACGTCGGCCCCACGGGCGGCGAACAGGCCGTTGGTGACCACACCGACGATGGCATTGATCCTGGCCTCCATGGCCACCGGGTCGTCGATCATGAATTCGAAGCAGTCGAGAATCTGGTTGCCGTTGTCGGTGACCACCCCTTCGCGATAGACCGGATCGGCGCCCAGCTTGACCAGCTCGCGGGCGACATAGGAGCGCGCCATGGGGATCACCTCCACCGGCAGCGGGAAGTCGCCCAGCCGTGCCACGTGCTTCGAGGCATCGGCAATGCAGATGAACCGGTCGGCGCAGGCGGCGACGATCTTCTCGCGAGTGAGGGCCGCCCCGCCACCCTTGATCATGTGAAGGTGAGCGTTCACTTCGTCCGCACCGTCGATGTAATACGGCACGGTGCCGACGCTATTGAGTTCGAAGACCTCGATGCCATGACCGCGCAGGCGCTCGGCACTGGCCTCGGAGCTGGCCACCGCCCCCTTGAAGTCGTCGCGCAGCCGGGCCAGGCGATCGATGAACCGATTGGCGGTAGAGCCGGTGCCGATGCCGAGTATGGTATCGCGCTCGAGCCAGGGCTCGATCTCCTTGATGGCGGCTGCGGCTACTGCGTCCTTCAGTTCGTCCTGGGTCATGTGATGCTCGCTGTCTGTGATGAGTGGCGATTGCCGCGACATTATAGGCCAGTGGCCCTCTTCTGCCGATGGCAGCATCGCTCGGGACGGGTCCGTCGACAGGGCTGCGAGGAAGCGCCCTCCCCCGGCGTCCCTCGCTAAGGGTAACTCCGATTATCCTGGTCCTGCTGCCAGTGCGCTGGACGCCATGCCTGCGAGGATGCTACCAATAGGGGTTCTCTGCACTGCAGCACAGCCCTCCGCGTCACTCCTCTGGGATATCAGGATGCTAGAAGCCACCGTCAAGAAGATTCTCCAGGCCCGGGTCTATGAAGCCGCCCGGGAAACGCCGATTTCACCGGCTCCCTTCCTCTCGCGGCGCTTCAACAACACCATCCTGATCAAGCGGGAGGACCTGCAGCCGGTCTACTCCTTCAAGATCCGCGGCGCCTACAACAAGATGGCGCAGCTGACCGAGGAGCAGAAGGCCAAGGGGGTCATTGCGGCGTCGGCAGGCAACCATGCCCAGGGACTTGCCATGGCGGCGAAGCAGATGGGCGTGAAGGCGATCATCGTCATGCCGCGCATCACGCCGGAGATCAAGGTTCAGGCGGTACGCGCCCGGGGCGCCAAGGTCGTACTCAAGGGCGATGCCTTCTCGGCGGCGGCCGAGCATGCCCAGGAGCTGATCCGCGAGCATGGCTATACCTACATCCCCCCCTTCGACGATATCGATGTCGTCGCCGGCCAGGGCACCGTGGCCATGGAGATCCTGCACCAGCACAGTGGGCCGCTGGATGCCATCTTCGTGCCGGTGGGCGGCGGTGGCTTGATCGCCGGGGTAGCGGCCTATGTGAAGTACCTGCGACCCGATATCAAGGTGATCGGCGTGGAAGCCGAGGACAGCGCCTGTCTCAAGGCCGCCATGGAGGCCGGCGAACGGGTGGTGCTCGACCAGGTGGGCGTCTTCGCCGAAGGGGTCGCCGTGGCGCAGATCGGTGAGGTGCCCTTCTCCATCATGCGCGATCTGATCGACGGAGTGATCACCGTCACCGCCGACGAAATGTGCGCGGCGGTGAAGGACATCTTCGACGATACCCGCGCCGTTTCGGAAACCTCCGGTGCCCTCTCCCTGGCGGGCCTGAAGAAGTACATCCAGCAGACCGGCGTCGAAGGCCAGACCCTGCTGTGCATCAACTCCGGGGCCAATACCAATTTCGACCGCCTGCAGCACATTGCCGAACGCACCGAACTCGGCGAGCAGCGTGAAGCGATCCTGGCCGTGACCATTCCCGAAAGGCCCGGCAGTTTCAAGAAGTTCTGCAAGACCCTGGGACGTCGCATGGTGACCGAGTTCAACTATCGCTATGCCGACCCCGAGGCGGCTCACATCTTCGTCGGGGTCCAGGTCAAGCCGGGTGGCGAGGATCGCCAGGCGGTGATCGAGAAGCTGTGCGAGGCAGGCTACCCGGTGGAGGATCTCACCGACAACGAGCTGGCCAAACTGCATATTCGCCATCTGGGCGGCGGCCGGCCCAAGGAGCACTTCGAGGAGGAGGTCTATCGCTTCGAGTTCCCCGAGCGCCCCGGTGCCCTGATGAACTTCCTCACCCACCTGCCCCAGGACTGGAACATCTCGTTGTTCCACTACCGCAACCACGGTGCCGCCTATGGCCGGGTGCTGGTGGGCATGCAGGTGCCCAACGGAGACCGTTCCCATGTGGAGGAGTACTTCGACGAAATTGGCTATCGCTACTGGAAGGAGTCCGACAACCCGGCCTATCGTCTCTTCATGGCTTGACCAGCGATGCTGGTGTCACTTACCCAAGTTAGTGCTGACTTACAGCAAAGCCCCGAAATAGCGTGGGTTTCATTATGTAATCGTCGCCTGAACCGGTTGTATTGGCGGTGCCTCTGGGCCTATAGTCCCCCCTGTCGCGATAGGTTGCGGCGTCTTCCATGCGGTCAACTCAGGGGAGCAGGCAATGAAGCGAAAGCCCGATCTGGTCATGGCACTGGTGCTGGCCTTCGGCATTGGCGTGGTGGTGACTGGCTACGCCCAGGCGCTGACGGGAGGATGATTCGGCAGTCAGTGCCATGATCAGATGAAGCAGGATCAGAAGAACAACGTTCACGAACAAGCCGGCCGGTGCTCATGCAGCGGCCGGCTTTTTCATGGCAGGCTTTTCATGGGCGGTTTTCAGGGGATGGTATCAGCGGGGGCGGATGACCCGGCTGTCGGTGACGATGGCATCCAGCGGCACATCCCAGGGGGCTGCCGGTAAGCGCTCCACCCGCTGGCAGTCGTGGGCCAGGCCGATCAATCGCGGCCGAGGGCCACGGCGGCGGGTAAACGCCAGGCTGCGGTCGTAGAAGCCGCCACCCATGCCCATGCGCTGGCCCCGGTCGTCGAAGCCCACCAGCGGCAGCAGGATCAGATCCAGGGCCCAGGTCGGGAGGCGTCGTGCCCGGTGGGCGCCGTGCCGCGTCTCGGGTTCGGCGATGCCGAAGCGGTTGCGAACCATGGGCGTACCCCGGTGGTAGTGTACGAACCACAGGGTATTGTCCGACAGGGGCTTGAGTACCGGCAGGTAGGCCCGGGCCGAGCGGCTCGCCAGCCAGGAGAGCAGCGGTCGGGGATCGATTTCACCGTCGTTGGGCAGGTAGAGCGCCACGCGGCGGGCGCGCATCACGTCGGGAAGCTGGCGCAGGCGACGACAGAGCGCCTGGGCGGCGGCGTGCTGTTCACGCGGGCTGAGCGATCGGCGACGGCGCCGCAAGGCCTGGCGCAGCTGGCGCCGGGAGTCGGGCAGATCGGATGAGAAGGGATTGGACAGGTTGCTCATGATGCGATGGGGTTCCCCAGAGTGCCGCTGTCATTCTGGCCCTTGAACCCTTGGTTCAAGGTGGGTGGCCGCAGCCGAACCGTCAGGCTTTCCGTCGCACGGACATGCACACGGGTCCGGCTAGCAAATGGCCGCCCTGGGTATTGCGCATAGGCTCGAGGGACTATAACGACTGGCCAACACCCCAGGGAACACCTTCATCCTATCAGAGCTGGCCAGTCCGTCCAACGTCATTCGGCGGGGATCCGATCGGGGGGCAACGTATTCGCCAGGGCGCGCTCCAGTTGTTCGCTGAGTCGGTTGAGGTCCTGTTCGCCGCTGCGACGCTCTTCCAGCAGCTCCAGCAGCTCGTGGGCAATATTGAGTGCCGCCATCAGGGCGACGCGTTCGCTACCCAACAGGGTATTCTGGGAATGGATGCCAAGCATGGCTCGGTCCAGGTAGCGCGCGGCACGGTCCAGCTTGTGCTCTTCGCCCGGATTGCAGGCGAACACATAGTGGCGGCCCAGCAGGGTGATCTCGGCGGTTGGCCGAGAGGCGTCATCGCTCATGGAGGGCTCCGGTGTCGGCTTGTCAGCCCGATGCGTTAACATCCTATCAATCAAGACGTGGCATCCGGACACTATAAGAGAGGCTCTCACGGGCGGTCAACGCGCGGTGGGATTGTCCGGATGCCCCACTTCACAGCCTGTCATACGGAAGTTGTCATGTCATCGATCGACGAACGCCCCGATTTTTCCACCATCGCCGACCTGTTCCTGCTGCACGGCAGCATGCAGTCGCCCGCTTTTCTCGACGGCAGGCTCTGCGCCTCGCTGGCCCTGCACGAGCTGAGCGCCAGCGGCTGGCTGGAGGAGGTCTGCCTGGGGCTGGGGGTGGAACAGCCCCGGGACCGTGAAAGCGGCGAGGCCCTGCTGGAGTGGCGGCGACTCACCCTGGAGACGCTGGCGGACAGCTCGCTGAATTACGAGCCGCTGCTGCCCGATGAACTCTACTCCCTGGCCGAGCGCGCCCAGGGGCTGCGTGAATGGACGCTGGGGTTTCTCGAGGTGATCGAGGATGCCGGCTCCGAGGCCCGCGAAGGCTGGTCGGCGCCACTGCGCGAAGCCGTCGACGACCTGGCGGCACTGGCCGCCATGGAGACCGATATCGATGACAGCGCCGAGAACGAGAACGACCTCTTCGCGCTGACCGAACACGCCCGCATGGCCGCCATGCTGCTCTATACCGAACAGCGGCCGGGGCAGCCGCAGGTGGAAGCGGGTGAGCCCACCCAGCACTGACCGCCCGAGTCCCAGGAGTCTCCCTACCGATGCCAGGAGCCGACATGCTGCCAGACCCCCTGCCCCGCCCCGCGACCATCTCCAACGACGAGTATCGCGCCCGCCGCGCATCGCTGATGGCGCAGCTGCCCGCCGACAGTGCCGTGCTGCTGATGGGGGCCTCCCTCGTCACCCGCTCGCGGGATAGCGACTATCCGTTTCGCCAGAACAGCGATTTCCATTACCTGACGGGATTTCCCGAACCCGACGCGCTGCTGCTGCTGCTGCCGGGGCGCAGTGATGGCGAGAGCGTCCTGTTCTGCCAGGACCGTGACCCGACACTGGAGGCCTGGACCGGTATCCGGCTGGGGGCGGAAGGCGCAGTACGCGAGCACGGGGTCGACCAGGCCTTCGAGAATGCCGAGCGCGACGACCTGCTGGCGGCACTGCTCGATGGACGCACCACGCTCTACCTGATGCTGGCGGACCCTGAAGCCATGGCGCTGGCCGACGAGGTGCGCGGCCAGTTGACCGCGCGGGTACGCCAGGGTGCGCGGCCGGCCGATGCCTTTGCCGACCTGGCCCCCCTGCTGCACGAGGCGCGGCTGATCAAGAGCCAGGGCGAGCTGGCGCTGATGCGACATGCGGCGGAAATATCGGCGCGGGGCCATGTGCGCGCCATGCGCGCGGCTCGGCCTGGCCTGGCCGAGTACCATCTCCAGGCCGAGCTGGAGCACGAGTTTCGCTGGCAAGGTGCCAGCGGCCCGGCCTACGCCACCATCGTGGGTGGCGGTGCCAGCGCCTGTGTGCTGCACTACATCGAGAATAACCAGCCGTTACGTGATGGCGAACTGGTATTGATCGACGCCGGCGCCGAGCTGGACCTCTATGCCGGGGACATCACGCGCACCTTCCCCGTTGGTGGACGGTTCAGCGAGGCCCAGCGCGCCCTCTACGAGGTGGTGCTCGAGGCCCAGGAGCGTGCCGTGGCGGCTATCCAGCCAGGGGTTACCCTGATCGAGATCCACGAGGGTGTGGTGCATGACCTCACGGCGGGCCTGATTCGCCTGGGTCTGCTGCAGGGCGAGGTATCGGCGCGAGTCGAGGACGCGAGCTTCAAGCGCTTCTACCTGCACTCCACGTCCCACTGGCTGGGGCTCGACGTGCACGATGTGGGCGCCTATCGCCACAACGGCTCGCCGCGTCCCCTGGTGCCGGGGATGGTGCTGACCGTCGAGCCCGGGCTCTATGTTCCTGCCGATGACGATATCCCGGCCGACTTCCGCGGTATCGGTATCCGTATCGAGGATGACGTGGCCGTGACCGATGCCGGCCATGAGGTGCTGACGGCCGGCGTCCCCAAGGGAGTGCGCGAAATCGAGTCCCTGATGGTGAATAAGTGACCACCGGGAACGGAGGACGATATGCCATTATGTAATTTACATTACGAATCATGTCTTGTCGCAGGACGCGTAAAATGAGCAATGCCAAGGCCCAGCCGCGTAATGACACGCGTAACGTGGATATCGCCATCGTCGGTGGCGGCCTGGTAGGGGCCAGCCTGGCCTGCTCGCTGGCCCCGCTGATCGAGCGCCATGGGCTCCGGGTGGCCGTGATCGAGGCGGCGCCGATGCTGGACGCGGCGAACGCCCCCTGGCAGCCCAGCTTCGACGCCCGGTCCAGCGCCATCGCCCAGGGCTCTGCCCAGCGCTTCCGTGACATGGGCCTCTGGCCGGCGATGGCCGAGCAGGCCGCCTCGATCTCGCGGATCCACGTCAGCGAGCGGGGACGGCTGGGCGTGACGCGGCTGCTGGCCGAGGAGCTCGGCCAGACGGCCCTGGGCTATGTCGTCCCTAACGCCTGGATGGGACGAGTCCTTCACCGGCGTCTGGCCGAGCTGCCCCTGGCCTGGCACTGCCCTGCCAGCGTGGATCGCATCGAGCCCGAGGCGGAGGGGTACCGGCTGACGCTCTCCGACGGCAGCGAGTTTCAGGCGGGGCTCACGGTGCTGGCCGACGGCGGTCGCTCCGGGCTCAAGGAGCGGCTGGGCATCGACAGCGACGAGGTGCCCTACGATCAGGTGGCGCTGATCGCCAACGTCGAGATGAGCCAGCCCCATGAGGGTACGGCCTACGAGCGCTTCACCCGAGAGGGACCGATTGCCCTGCTGCCGCTGCCGGGGCAGCAGATGGCGCTGATCTGGACCCATGGGGCGGGGCGTGAAGGGGCTCGGCTGGCGCTGGGGGACGGTGACTTCCTGGCCGACCTGCAAAGGGCCTTCGGCGATCGTGCCGGCCGCTTCCGGCGTGTCGGCAGTCGTCACGCCTACCCGCTGGCGCTGGTCACGGCGAGGGAGGCGATTCGGCCTGGGCTGGCGGTGCTGGGCAACGCCGCCCATTCGTTGCATCCTGTCGCGGGCCAGGGCTTCAACCTGGCGCTGCGTGGCGTGACGGACCTGGTGGCCGCCCTGGAGCTGGCACTGGCCAACGGCGAAGCGGTGGGTGGCATGCTCACCCTGCGCGACTTCGAGGCCCGGCGCATCGTCGACCGGCACAATGTCGTTCGCTTCAGCGATGGCCTGGTGCGGCTGTTCGGTATCGACAATGGCTTGCTCTCCCATGCCCGGGCGGCGGGATTGGTGGGGCTCAACCTGGTCGGCCCACTGCGTCGCGGGCTGGCCCGCCGCGCCATGGGGCTGGAGCGTTGATGGTTACCGCGGTCGGAAGCAAGCATGACAATAAGGGAGTGTGAGATGACGCAAGCGGATGGAGAAGCGCACACGCACTTCGAGGTCATCATCGTTGGCGGTGGCATGGTGGGCGCGACCCTGGCGGCCCTGCTGGGCCAGGCCGGGGTGTCGGTGGCGCTGCTCGATGCCCGCGGCGAACCGCTGGCCGCCGAGGCGGTGGGGCGCGGCCAGCCGGCGATGCGGGTCAGCGCGCTGACGCCGGTGTCGCAGCGCCTGCTGCAGGGGCTGGGTGTCTGGTCCTGGATGCAGGCGCGGCGGGTGACCCCATACCAACATATGCAGGTGTGGGACAGCGAAGGCAGCGGTGAAGTCGCCTTCACCGCCGAGCAGGCCGGCGTGCCGGAGCTGGGGCATATCGTCGAGAATGATGTGATCCTGGCGGCGCTGGAGGCGCGCCTGGCCGAGCTGCCAACCGTAGCGGTCCGGTTCGGCGCCCGGGTCTCCGGGCTGGAAACGACAGCGGCGGGGCGCGAGGTGCTGCTGGAGGATGGCCAGCGCCTCTCGGCGGCGCTGGTGGTGGCCGCCGACGGGGCCCAGTCGCCGCTGAGGGCCCTGGCCGGGATCGAGGTCAGCGCCCATGACACCGGGCACATGGCCGTGGTGACCACCGTACGCACGGAGCGTGCCCATGGCGGCGTGGCACGCCAGGTCTTCCTGCCGACCGGCCCGCTGGCCTTCCTGCCCTTGACTGTCGATGGTGACGACCGCTACTGCTCCATCGTCTGGTCGACGTCGCCGCAGGAGGCCGCAAGGCTGGTCGAGCTGTCGCCCGATGCGTTGGGCCATGCCCTGGCGGCGGCCTTCGAGTCGCGCCTGGGCGGGGTAGAGGTCGTGGACCGGGCACTTGCCGTACCGCTGACCCAGCGTCATGCGAAAACCTATGGCCAGCCGGGCCTGGTGCTGGTGGGCGATGCCGCTCACAGCATCCATCCCCTGGCCGGCCAGGGGGTCAACCTGGGGCTGATGGACGTGGCGGTGCTGGCCGAAGAGGTGCTCACGGCGCGGCGACGCGGCATGGCGATCGGGCACGAGAGTGTGCTGGCCCGCTATACGCGACGCCGGCGCGGCGACAATGCGGCCATGCTGGCGCTGATGGATGGATTTCGCCTGCTCTTCGGCAGCCGCCATCCGGCCCTGACCCTGGCGCGCAACCTCGGCCTTTCGTGCGTCGATCACCTGGTGCCGGTCAAGCGGCTGTTGATGCGGCAGGCGACCGGGCACCGTGGGCGCCTGCCCGCCGCCTGCCGCTAGGAGCCTGTCGGACTTAACGTTGATCTACTGCGACGATCGGTCAAATCCGACAGGCTCCTAGCGCTACCTGTCGCGCCGGTCGAGCACGTTCAGGGCCTTTAGCAGGTTGAGTGCCTCGCCCAGCTGGTAGTCCTCGCGCAGTCGCTCCGTCATCGCCTGGCGCTGGCGGGGGTCGTCGCGAGAGCGCAGGTGGCCTTCCAGGTCTGCCTCGCGCAGCTGGCGGCCCGTTTCCGTCACTTCCACCCGGCCGCGTACCACTTCCACGTCCGGTTCGATGCCCAGCGCCTGGATCGAGCGCCCGTTGGGGGTGTAGTAGAGCGCGGTGGTCAGTTTCAGGCCTTCACCGTTGCCCAGCGGCATGATCTGCTGCACCGATCCCTTGCCGAAGCTTTCGGTGCCCATGATCACGCCGCGGTGCTGATCCTGCAGGGCGCCGGCGACGATCTCTGCCGCCGAGGCGCTGCCGCCGTTGATCAGCACCACCAGGGACACGTCGGGGGCCGCGGTCTCGCGACTGGCGGAGAAGCTCATCTCGGTGTCCGGCAGCCGCCCTTCGGTATAGACGACCAGGCCGCCCTCGAGGAAGGCGTCGGCCACGGCCACGGCGGCCTGCAGAACGCCCCCGGGGTTGTTGCGCAGGTCGAGTATCAGGCCGTCCAGCGGGCCGTCACGCTCCAGTTGGCGAATGGCGCTGTTGACCTGCTCGCCGGTGCGGTTCTGGAACTGGCTGACCCGCAGGTAGCCGTAACCCGTCTCAAGCAGCTCACTGCGCACGCTTTCGGTACGAATGATCTCGCGGGTCAGGGTGACATCGAAGGCGCTCTCTTCACCGCTGCGCAGGATGGTAACGGTGATCTCGCTGCCCGGCTCACCGCGCATCAGCGTGACGGCCTCCTGTAGCGAGAGGCGTTCGGTGGAGGTGTCGTCGATGCTCAGGATAGTGTCCCGTGCCTGCAGGCCGGCACGGGAGGCGGGGGTGTCGTCGATGGGAGTGATGATCGTCAGCCGGCCGTTTTCCAGGCCCACTTCGATGCCGATGCCGCCGAACTGGCCTTCGGTGCTTTCCCGCAGGCTCTGGAACTCGTCCCGGTCCAGGTAGGCGGAGTGGGGGTCGAGTTCCGTGAGCATGCCGCGCATGGCGTTGCGTATCAGCGTGCGATCGTCGACCTCCTCGACATAGGCCCGCTTGATCCGCTCGAAGACTTCGGCAAAGGTCTGGATATCCTCCAGCGGCAGCTCATCGACCGGGGCGGTGGCCTGAGCGGTCAGCGGCAGGGCGGCAAGCGGCAGGACCAGCAGCAGCGTCGCCAGCAGGCGCCGGGAAGCGGGCAGGAAGCCGACAGAACGTAAGGACATGCGAACTCCGCGGTATCGAGACGAGGCAGACCAGCATAGCCCTTGCTCAGGGGCTTGTGAAATAGCGTGTTTCATCGTCTGGCAATCCAGCCCTGGGGGTCGATGGGGTCGCCGTTACGGCGCACCTCGAAGTAGAGTGCCGGCGATTCGTGGCCGCCGCTCATGCCGACCGTGCCGATGGTGTCACCACCAGAGACCGCCTGGCCCACCTCGGCATGGAACTGCTGAAGGTGGGCGTGCAGGGTCATGACCTGGTCGCCGTGGTCGAGAATCAGCAGGTTGCCGAAGCCGCGCATCCAGTCGGCGAAGACCACACGCCCGGCATGGACGGCCTTGACCGGCGTGCCCTCCCGGGCCTGGATCAGCATGCCGTTGTGGTGCACCCCGTCGCCGCGCCGAAAGCTCGAGGTGACGCTGCCCTGGACCGGCCAGGGCAGCTCGCCCTGGGTCTGCTCGATGGCGGTGGAGGGGGGCGGCCGCTGCAGCCGGGCCATCTCCTGGCGCACCTGCTCCAGTACTCGCTCGGCCTCGGTGCGGTCCCGGTCGAGTGCCGACAGGCGTGTCTGCTCATCGCTGTAACGACCCTGCAGGTCGGCCACCAGCCGTTCCCGCTCCTCCATGCGTCGGGACAGTTCGGCGCTGCGCGAGGCCAGCTCCTCCGCCAGGGCGTCGAGCCGTTGGCCGCGCTCGTGCTGCTCTCGGCGGTTCTCGGCCAGCTGGGCGTCGAGGCTGGCGATCTCGTCGAGGCGCGCATTGCGGGCGCGTGCCAGGTGGTTGAGGTAGGTCTGCAGTCGATCGAGCCGTGCCGGATCATCCTGATTGAGCAGCAGCTTCAACTGGGGGGTGAGGCCCAGGCGGTAGAGGGCGTCGAGCTGGACCTGCAGGGCCTCGCTCTGCTCGGCGCGCTCCTCCTCGAGGGTTTCGCGGGCCGCTTCCAGCGCGGCGATCTCCCGGTTCAGGCCCTGGCGGTCGGCCTGGATCTCGTCCAGGCGACCATGGGTTTCGGCCAGCGCCGTCTCCACCTGGCGCAGCTCCTGGGTCGCCTCGTCCTGTGCCTCCCGGGTCGCGCCGAGCCGCCGGCTGACCGCCTGGATCTCGCTGCCGATGGCATCCAGGCGTTCGCGGGCTTCACGCTCGCTCGGCTGGGCGGCCTGCGTCGCTGCCGGGCCCACCGCCAGCGCGACGGCAAGGCTCAGCAGCAGGGTCCGCAGGGCCGGGCGGCGCCGAGTTCGGCTCATGGTGTGTGGGCCCTGCCCGTCATGCCGGCTCGATCAGCACCCGGCCGGTCATCTCCTCGGGGATCGACTGGTTCATCAGCGTGAGCAGGGTCGGGGCGATGTCGCAGAGACAGCCATCATCGAGCAGCCGAACCGGCTGGGGGCCGACATAGATCAACGGCACGTCGAAGGTGGTGTGGGCGGTCTGTGCCACGCCGGTTTCCGGATTCACCATCTGTTCCGCGTTGCCGTGGTCGGCGGTGACCAGGCAGGCACCGCCGGCACGCTCGATCGCCTCCACCACGCGACCGACACAGGCGTCCACCGCCTCGATGGCCTTGACGGCGGCGTCGAACTTGCCGGTGTGGCCGACCATGTCGCCGTTGGCGTAGTTGCAGACGATCAGGTCGTAGTCGCCGGAGTCGATGGCCTCCACCAGGCGGTCGGTGACCTCTTCGGCGCTCATCTCGGGCTTCTCGTCGTAGGTCTTCACCTCCTGCGGGGAGGGCACCAGCACCCGGGTCTCGCCGCGATAGGCCTCCTCGCGGCCACCCGAGAAGAAGAAGGTGACGTGGGCGTATTTCTCGGTCTCGGCAATGCGCAGCTGGGTCAGGCCGCGCTGCTCCATGACTTCGCCCAGGGTGTTGTGCAGCTCCGCCGGCGGGAAGGCGGCCGGTGCGGGAATATCGGCGGCGTACTGGGTCAGGGTCACCAGGCTGCCACCCGCCAGGGCGGGCCGAACCCGACGCTCGAAGCCGCTGAAGCCATCCTCGACGAAGGCTCGGGTCAGCTCCCGGGCGCGGTCGGCGCGGAAATTCATGAAGATGGCGGCGTCGCCGTCGGCGATGCTGGCGGGCTCGCCGTTGCCACGGATGACGGTGGCGGAGACGAATTCGTCGTTCTCGCCACGCTCGTAGGCGGCGCGCAGCCCCTCCTCGCCACTGGCCGCCTCGAATTCGCCGATACCCTCGGTGAGCAGGCGATAGGCCTTCTCGACGCGATCCCAGCGGTTGTCGCGGTCCATGGCGAAGTAGCGGCCGATGATCGAGGCGACGCAGCCGTTGTCGGCGCCGACCAGTTCTGCCAGCCTCGTATTGGTGCGCTCGATCGAGGCGAGCGCACTCCGGGGCGCCGTGTCGCGGCCGTCGAGGAAACCGTGCACGAAGATGCGCCTGGCCCCGCGGCGGGCGGCCAGCTCGGCCATGGCCAGGATATGGTCCTCATGGCTGTGCACCCCGCCCGGGGAGAGCAGGCCCAGCAGGTGCACGGCCCTGCCCTGTGCCACCGCGGCATCGATGGCGTCGGTGAGGATGGCATTGCCATCCAGGTCGCCGTCCTCGACCGCCTTGGTGATGCGGGTGAGCTCCTGGTAGACGACGCGCCCCGCACCCAGGTTCATGTGGCCGACCTCGGAGTTGCCCATCTGGCCCTCGGGCAGCCCCACGTAACGGCCATCGGTGTGGATCAGGGTGTGGGGCCTGTCCTGCCACAGCCGGTCCATCACCGGCTTGTGAGCGGCGGCCACCGCATTGTCGGTGGTGTCCGGGTTATGGCCATAGCCATCGAGAATGATCAGGGCGACCGGGCGAGGTGTGGCGGCGGGGCTAGGTGTCGTCATCGGGGTAAAGGCCTCGTTGGGTATTGGCGCGACCGGGGCTTCCGGGTTTCCCGCTAGGCGAGGTACGCTGCCCACAGCATCTGCAGCCGTCGGGGACGACGGGGGTCGCGACTTGAATCGGCTTGCGGCATCATAACGCACGGCATGGTCGAGCGTCATATCAGGTAAAGCGCGGGCCATGCCGCCAGGGGCCATGGCTTGGTGTATACTGGCCGCCTTCAGATTGCCCTAAACGTGTATCGAGAAGAGTGTTCCGGACCCATGATCGATCAGCTGTTCGAATTCGTGCAGAATCACCCGCTCCTCGTGGGTGCCTTCCTGTTGGTGCTGACTGCCTGGATCGCCTACGAGGTCCGCAACAGTGCCGCCAGTGGTGTTACATCCGGTCAGGCGACGCAGCTGATCAACCGCGAGGACGCCGTGGTCGTTGATACCCGCGAAGCCGGGGATTTCAAGGCCGGGCACATTGCCGGTGCGCGCAACATCCCCCAGAGTCGTATCGACGACAGCATGCGGGAGCTGGAAAAAGTGAAGGACAAGCCGATCATCGTCGTCTGCAAGAATGGCCAGTCAGCGGGCGTTACGGTCGCCAAGCTGGCCAAGGCCGGCCTTCCCAGGGTGCTCAAGCTCAAGGGCGGCATGATGCAGTGGCAGGCCGACGGTTTGCCGGTGGTCAAGAAATAGTCAAACACAAGACGCAAAGGATACTCCCATGGCCGAAGAGAATAGCCAGAACGCCGCCGGTGGCAGCCAGGCCGCCGACCAGAACAAGCCGCAGCTGCAGTTCGCCGTCCAGCGTATCTACGTCAAGGACATCTCCTTCGAGGCACCGAACTCGCCGGCCGTTTTTCAGCAGCCGTTCAAGCCCAAGGTCAGCCTGGATCTCAACACCTCCAGCAGGAAGGTGGGTGACGACCTGTTCGAGGTGGTGATCAAGGTCACCGCCCAGGTCAAGCACAGCGAGGAGGATACCACCTCCTTCCTGGCCGAGATCGAACAGGCCGGCCTGTTCCGCATCAGCGGCATCGAGGGCGCACAGCTCGAGCACACACTGGGTGCCTTCTGCCCCAACGTGCTGTTCCCCTACGCCCGCGAGTGCGTCGACAACCTGGTCAATCGCGGCGGTTTCCCGCCCCTGATGCTGGCGCCGGTCAACTTCGAGGCGATCTACGCCCAGAAGAAGAAGCGCGAGGCCGAACAGGCCCAGCAGCAGGGCGAGCAGACCACCCAGTAAGGGCACCGCGCGTGTCAGCCAGGAGCGTGGCAAGAGCCCCGCGTATCCACGTCGCCGCCGACTTCACCGTCGGCGGCGACGTCGTTCTGCCCGAAGGGGCTGCGCGGCACTTGGCGCGGGTGCTGCGCATGGGCGAAGGCGCCCCTGTGCGGCTCTTCGACGGCCAAGGCCGGGAAGCCAGCGCAGTGCTCATCGAGTCGGGCCGCAAGCGGGTGGTGGCACGTATCGAGGCCGTCGAGGCGGGCATCGGCGAGTCGCCGCTCTGCGTCCACCTGGGCCAGGCGATCTCCAAGGGCGACCGCATGGACTACGCCATCCAGAAGGCCGTCGAGCTGGGTGTGGCGGCGATCACGCCGCTATACACCGAGCATGGGGACGTGCGCCTCAAGGATGAGCGCGAAGCGAAAAAGCTCGCCCACTGGCAGGCAGTGGCCGTCAGCGCCTGCGAGCAGTGCGGCCGCGCCACCGTGCCGCCAGTTCATCCCCCCAGGCCACTGGCCGACTGGCTCGACGAGCGCGACGAAGCCCTGCGCCTGGTGCTTCATCCCGCCACCGACCGTGCCCTGGCGCGGGAAACCGTGCCGCCCAGCGTGGCGCTGCTGATCGGCCCGGAAGGCGGCCTCTCCAGTATTGAAGTCGACGCCGCCCAGGCTGCCGACTTTTCACTCCTCTCCCTCGGCCCGCGTATCCTGCGCACCGAAACCGCCCCGGTGGTGGCACTCTCCCTTCTGCAGTATCGCTTTGGGGATCTGGGGTGATTACCTAGCATTTCTTACCCGATTATTCTATCGAGACGAGAGTCTGCGAGGGCAGATCGCTATCCGCTTATTGATTGAACTTTAGTCGATATTCGCATTCTGAGGCTTGCCATACTGTAGATAGGACTCTAAGTTGTATGATGTATGACATAGAGGCGGTGACTTTCTTTATCCAAGCTTAATGGCTGGTACTGGTCCCAGTTTCCGTCGTTACTAGCAAGACACTGTGACAAGAGGTGAGCCAGTGACGTTTTCCAGAGCAGCCGTGGCAGCGGCCGTAGGCGATGGACTATTGTCCTTCCCTATTACTGACTTTGATGGGCAGGGGCGATTCGACGCCAAAAGCTATTGGCAGCGCCTTGAGTGGTTTGTCAGCTACGATATTTCAGCCGTATTCGTCGCGGGAGGAACGGGGGAGTTCTTCAGCTTGACGCTCGATGAGTATCGCAAGATCGTGCGCGTAGCCGTCGAAGCGGTTGATGGCAAGCTTCCAGTAATCGCTAGTGCCGGTCTCAGTGTCGAAAGCGGCAAGGCCTTTGCGAAAGCCGCCGAGGAAGAGGGCGCTGACGGCATCCTGCTGATGCCCCCCTACCTCACAGAATGTCCCCAGGACGGTCTTGTCGAGTATGCACGTCAGATTTGCGACGCCACTGAGCTTAATGTCATCTACTACAACCGCGGTAACGGCATCCTCAATGCCGAGTCGGTCCAGGCGTTGGCGGACCTGTGCCCGAACTTGATCGGCCTGAAAGATGGCAAGGGCGACATGCAGGCGCTGAACAAGATCGTCAAGACCGTGGGGGATCGCCTGGTTTATATCGGTGGTGTTCCCACCGCAGAGATATTTGCCGAAGCCTATCTCGCTATCGGCGTCAACACCTACTCCTCGGCCGTGTTCAACTTCGTGCCGGACATGGCCGTCAAGTTCTACAAGGAACTCCGCAAGGGGAATAGTGAGGTCGTCAAGCAGATCACCAACGAATTCTTTATTCCCTTTGTGGATCTAAGGGATCGAAAAGCAGGATATGCCGTCAGCCTGATCAAGGCAGGCGCAGAAATCATCGGCCGATCGGCCGGGAGTGTCAGGGCACCGTTGGTGATGCCGAGCATCGAGGAGAGGCAGCAGCTCGAGAAGCTAGTTGGAACCGGAATCGCCAGACCTTTTAATAGTACGGCCAAATTATTAATTTCATGATGGAGAATGCCCAAATGATGATTCCAAGACTATTTCGTGTCATGAGTGTTTGTGCTATTGGCCTTTGTGTAACCAGCACCACGGCCTTCGCTCAGAAAAATGAAGAAGTTCCTGACTTTGTATCCGTTGTCGGTGCGTCTAGCGGTGGAACTTTCTTTTTTATCGCTAATGGCGTAGCTCAGTTGTTAAATGACAATATTCCAGGCTTGAGAGCTTCTGCACAGTCAACTGCAGGTACGCCTAGAATATTTCAGACATTGAACACAGGTAATGGTGAGATCGGTTTTGGGCAGTCGAGTATTGCTTATGATGCGGTTAATGGGATCGAGCAGTTTGAAGGGATGCCTATGGATAACCTGTCTGGAATGACATTCATGTATCCTAATGTGCTTCAGTTTATCGTCAGGAAAGGATCCGGAGTTGAGGTGCCCGAACATTTAGCGGGAAAAAGACTTGGTGTTGGGGAGGTTGGCGGTGGTGTGGAGGTAAGCTCCCGTGAGATGTTTGCTGTAATCGATGACATCGATTTCCCAAGTGGAATTTCTGCCGAGTATGTCACTGGTACACAAGCCTCTGACTTGCTAAGAAATAACCAGTTAGATGGTGCTAATATGGTGGCAGCCTTGGGGTTTGCTGCTATAACGGACCTTATGAGTACCGGCGATTATGAGTTGCTTTCGTTCTCCGAGGACTTTGTAGAGAAGATGAACGAAGAGGTCAACGCTGCTTATTTTTCCTTCGAAATTCCTGCACACACCTATCCAAATCAGCCAGATCCTGTGGCAACTTATGCCGAAGCGAATTGGCTTTTTGCGAGAAAAGATTTGTCGGATAAATTCGTCTATGATGTGTTGGAGGTGCTCTATGGTAATCAGGAGTATCTGGTTAACTTGCATAATGTTAATCAAAGCATGACCCTTGAGAATTCTCAGAAAGGTTCGATGATTCCCCTGCATCCTGGCGCTGTAAAGTTTTTTGAAGAGAGGGGGGTGGAGATCAAAGAGTGATAATCGTCTGGTAAAGGGTGGTTCGGCCTGGAGTAATCTTTATTGAAAACAAATGCTTCAAGTCGATTCATTATTTTATTTTCTCTTAAATGTGAAGGCCCCAAACCCATGAGTGATGAGAATCATGGCAAAGATGTTCCGAAAGAACCAGTAATCGGAGCCAGGAAGGCGGAAGATATTGATGCAGATGAGATAGCAAAGAAGTATGATGCCTCGACCAGGTTTCGCCAGATCAAAGGAAAAGTTGGTTTGTTTGTTTCTTTTGTGGCAGTGTCGATGTCTGTCTTCCATTTGGTGACAGCTGGTGTTCTGACAATGAGCGCGATGCAGCATCGTGCTGTGCATTTGACCTTTGCTATAGTGCTGGTTTTTTTACTGTATCCAATGACTAAAAAGTCAAATATGGACAGGCCTACGGTATTTGATTATCTGTTCTCAATTCTAGGAGCTGTGAGTGTAGGCTATCTTGTCTTCATGTTTGAAGATATTGCGAGGAGAGGGTTAAATATTGTCACCCTAGACATAGCAATGGGGGTGACAGCCCTGCTTCTCGTTTTAGAGGGAGGGCGACGGTCAATCGGTAAGCAGCTTCCTGTCATAGCTGTCATCTGTTTAGCATACGCTTATCTTGGGCCTTATCTTCCTGGAGGTTTGGCACATCGCGGCTTTTCCTTTACGGTCTTGGTAGAGCGAATGTATCTTGGGAATGAAGGGATATTTGGGATAGCTTTGGGAGTATCGGCAACATACGTCTTCTTGTTCGTCTTATTTGGTGCATTCCTCAATGGCACGGGTATGTCTGGTTTATTTACAAACGCAGCCATTTCCCTAGCGGGGCACCGGCCGGGAGGTCCTGCTAAGGTTTCAATTTTAGCTAGTGGGTCGCTAGGAATGATTAATGGTAGTGCTGTCGCCAATGTTGCAACTACAGGGGTATTCAGTATCCCTTTGATGGAGAAGGTAGGCTATAGGAAGAATTTTGCAGCTGGTGTGGAAGCGGTAGCTTCTACCGGTGGGCAAATTATGCCACCGATTATGGGAGCGGCTGCCTTTATTATGGCAGAGTTTTTGGGGGTTCCTTATACGCAGATCATAATTGCTGCACTAGTTCCTGCTATCCTTTACTTTGTTGCACTTTGGTTTATGGTTCATTTCGAAGCAATGAAGACAGATTTGACTGGTCTCCCTAAAGATCAGTTGCCAAGGTTGAAACCTCTTATCAAAAGGAAGGGCCATTTGCTGCTTCCAATCATTCTGCTTTTAACCCTCCTGTTCTTGGGTTACACACCAGTCTTTGCCGCGTTTTATGCTACCGTTGCCACTTATTTTGTTAGCATGGTTCGTAAGGAAACGCGAATGAGCGCTAGCTTGCTTTGGAAAACGCTTGAGGGTGGTGCAAAGGGAGCCGTTTTCATTACCATGGCGACAGCTGTGGTTGGTATTGTTGTCGGTGTTATTTCGCTGACTGGAGTGGGGCTTCAATTAGCTAATATAATATTAAGCACTTCCCAAGGGTATTTGTTCCCAACGCTTATAATGACGATGGTGGCTTGTATTGTGTTAGGAATGGGGCTTCCTACAACAGCTTGCTACATTGTGGCGGTTGTCGTTGCGGCACCAGCACTGGTTAACTTAGGAGTGGAGCCGCTTGTAGCTCACATGTTTGTCCTTTATTTTGCAGTATTGTCAAATATTACACCGCCGGTGGCCTTGGCATCCTATACGGCTGCAGGTGTTTCGAATGCAAACCCCTCTCGAGTAAGCTGGGTCGCGCTTCGTCTGGGGATAGCTGGGTTCTTGGTTCCATTCATGTTTGTCTATTCACCAAGCTTGCTTCTCCAGCATGACGACTACTCCCGTGTTGCTATTGCAATCGTCACCGCTAGCGTTGGAGTGTTTGCCTTGGCGGTTTCTGTTGTAGGGTTTTGGCGTGTTCACCTCGGAATGATCGAGAGAGCATTGATGTTTGCTGCTGCGCTGGTGCTGATTCAGGGTGGATATGTTGCAGATATCATTGGCATTGGTGTTCTAGGGGTTGTATGGTTTTTACAGATTAATAGGTTGAAGAAATTTTCAGCTCATAAAAAAATCAAGATGCTTGATTAACTACGGTAATGAGATGTGCGTTGATGAATCTGTGGGAGGTTAAGTAGAATAACATGCCGTTGGTGATGGGGGTATATATGTATTAATGGTGGTCTATTTATATGTCGGAGTGAGCATTTTTTCATGGTTGGGGTTAAGGCGTAGCCATATCAGCTTGCAGGAAGTGTCAGTAGGCTAGGGAACATGTTTACCTTTATCAGCTGTCACTTGGTGCGAGTCATTATGCCGGAACGGTTGTCTATATATACTGATTGTTAGGAGGGATAGCTGTGAGAGATGTGCACGGGTCGCCGATTATTCGTGAAGTTCAAGTTGTTCCTGTGGCTGGCTATGACAGCATGCTGATGAATATTGGTGGGGCTCATGGCCCTTTTTTCACCAGGAATATTCTCATTATCAAGGATAGCGCTGGGAATGTTGGTCTAGGTGAAGCGCCAGGTGGAAAAGTCATTCTTGACTCGCTGAGGAGTATTGAGAGTTTTGTTTTGGGACAGCCGATCGCTAAGATGAATCAACTGGTATCGAAGCTTCACCGTGTTGGAAAAGAATCGGATTTTGAGGACTTTGGTGGTGGTTCCTGGACATTTGAATTGCGCGTCAATGCTGTTTCTGCTCTTGAGGCGGCATTACTTGATTTGATGGGGAAGTACCTAGGGGTGCCTGTTGTAGATTTGCTAGGAGAAGGCAAGCAACGTGACGAAGTAGAAGTTCTCTGCTACTTATTCTATGTGGGCGATCGGAGAAAAACTGATTTGCCTTTTACTTCCGGGGCTGAAGAGGGAAACCACTCTTGGTATCAGTTACGGCGTCAGGAAGCTATGGATACGCCGAGTGTGTTGGAACTCGCAGATGCTGCACATGATCTTTATGGCTTTAAGGATTTTAAACTTAAAGGTGGCGTGCTGCATGGGCAAGAGGAGATGGAAACGGTTAAATCTCTGGCAAAGCGTTTTCCTGACGCGAGAATTACAGTTGATCCGAATGGCGCGTGGTCTCTTCAAGAGGCCGTTGATTATTGTTCGAATATGCGCGATGTCTTGGCCTATGTAGAAGACCCTTGTGGAGGGGAGCAAGGGTTCTCAAGTCGTGAAGTTATGGCTGAGTTCAAACGAGCTACCGGCCTGCCAGTCGCCACTAACATGATAGCAACTAACTGGCGTGAGTTGCGCCATGCAATCATGCTTGATGCAATCGACATTCCATTGGCCGATCCTCATTTCTGGACATTGTCGGGGGCAGTGAGAGTCTCACAGCTCTGCAATGATTGGGGGTTAACCTGGGGGTCTCATTCCAATAATCATTTTGATATTTCATTAGCAATCTTTAGCCATGTCGGTGCAGCTGCTGTCGGTAAGCCTACTGCGCTAGATACCCACTGGATTTGGCAGGATGGTCAACGGCTGACCAAGGAGCCTCACCAGATCATCAACGGAAAGATTGCTATTTCCGATAAGCCCGGGCTAGGTGTCGAAATTGATGAAGCTAAACTTCTGGAGGCTCATGAACTTTATAATAAGCTTTCAACTGTAAATCGCAACGATGCCTTTGCAATGCAGCATCTTATCCCCGGCTGGCAGTTTGATCCCAAAAGGCCTGCCATGGTGAGATAGTTGCATTCACTTCGTGCTTTCATCATGTGTTTGGATGTTCACGATAAAGTAAGGTTAATGGCTGGAGGGGTGTGTAATGGTAAATGTTTCATACAGTGTTTTGTTTGATAAAATAAAGAAGTCGTTAGTTAATGCAGGCCTAGATGAGCATAGTGCTAATCTTTGTGCAGAGGTTCATTCACAAAGCACTCTGGATGGGGTTAACTCGCACGGTGTTAACCGTATTCCACGATTTGTTGAGTATGTGGAGAAGGGGTGGGTAAGGGTGGATTGCTCTCCTGAGATAATAAAGTCATTAGGTAGTGTTGAAATATATGACGGGCGTTGCGGGATAGGTGTTGTTAATGCGTTGATGGCGATAGATAGAGCCATCCACATGGCTAGGGAAAATGGTGTTGGTATAGTGGCGTTGCGAAATACAACCCACTGGATGCGCGGGGGGAGTTATGGCTGGCGAGCTGCGGAAAAAGGCTTAGCATCCATTTGTTGGACAAACACTGAATCGTGTATGCCTGCTTGGGGGGGGGAAGATCAAAAAATTGGAAATAATCCACTGGTTATAAGTGTCCCTCGTAAGCAAGGTGCTTTTGTTCTTGATATGGCAATGTCTCAGTTTTCGTATGGGAAACTCCAGTCTACGCGGCTAAAAGGGGGGGTACTTCCTTTTTTTGGCGGTTACAATAAGGTAGGGGAAATTACTGATGATCCTGCAGCGATAGAAGAGTCTCGTAGAATACTCCCAATGGGGTATTGGAAGGGGTCTGGCCTCTCGATAATGCTTGATGCTATGGCTGCCTTGCTTTCTGAAGGGTTGGCAAGTCACCAGATAGACCGAGTTGGTAAGGGGAGCGGTACAGGCGCCAGCCAAGTATTTATGGTGTTCGATCCGAGGCATTTTGGAGGAGAGGAATTTGTTGAAGAGATGGCAAACGGTATGGTCGATCATATCTGCGGGCCGTTGCCTTGTGATACTGAAAATTCCGTGAAGTATCCAGGCCAATCCACTTTGGAACGTAGGCGATTAGGCCTTAAGTTTGGCATCAATGTTGATGATGATGTTTGGGAGAAAGTTCTTGAATTGTCGCGGTGATTCTATTGTGATCCACAACATAAATTTCTTCCATGTTGCTAAAAGTAACTTGTTCGTATCTGACATGAAGTTTTCTCACATGACATATAGCTGAGAAGAAAGCAGGTGAAGGTTCAATGACTTCACTGGCGTGTGCCCGGCAGAATTGTCTTCTTCAGGCTATACCAGCTTGGTTATTGAGACTGCCATCCCTTGAATCCTATTTCAATTGGTTGGCTATGCCCGAGGAGAATGTCTTGGCTATTTTGTAGTAATGTATTATATTATACATTATGCGAGTGAGTTCGACTATGAGCAAGAGATTTGATATGGCTACAGGATATTCCCATCTAAATGTGCGCAAGGTGGTACAGCAGGGCAGTCTATCAGTCCATGTGGCGGATCAGCTGGAGAAACTGATCATCCAAGGAGAGATTGCCGTGGGCGAGAAGTTGCCTACCGAGAACAGCCTGTGCGACTCCTTCGGTGTCAGCCGCACGGTGATTCGTGAAGCCATCACCCACCTCAAGTCGCTTGGGCTAGTCGAGACACGCCGTGGGGTCGGTACGACTGTCCTGCGTTCGACCACCATTGAGGCAAGGCCCGCCAATCGCATCAATCCGACCACGGTGGAAGATATCCTTCACGTGCTGGAGTTGCGTTTGACATTGGAGCCAGCGGCAGCAGAGCTGGCAGCGTTGCGGCATGATGATGAGGACCGTCGAGTCCTGCAGGTTCGCCATGAAGCCTTCATCAAGGCTCAAGAGGAAAAGTCACAGGCACGCGTGGAGGACTTCGATTTTCACTTGGCGATTGCCAAGGCAACCCAGAATCCGTTCTTCGCACAGTGCTATGAGCAGTTGAGCCAGAGCGTGATTCCCCGTGCCAAGCTACTCAGCATCGAGATCAATCCCGTGACATCGGAGCGCTATCTCGAGCGGGTGCGGCAGGAGCACACCTATATTCTCGAAGCGATCCTGATGCGGGATGCCGAGGCGGCCCGGGAAACCATGTTTCAGCACCTCAACCGCGCCAGAAACATGTATGCCAAATATCGCACCCAGTGACCGCTAGCCGCGTTACATCTGGCCAGGCACCTGGAAGCAGCACAAGGAGTTCTTTTATGTCCCTGCAAGGCAAGATGCTGATCGGCCAGGAAGCCGTCAGCGGCAGTTCCACGCCCATCCATGCCGTCAATCCCGCCACCGGCGAAACGCTCGAGCCCACCTACGGCGGCGGCAGCAAGGCTGAGGTCGAGCGCGCCTGCGAACTGGCCGAGGCGGCCTTCGGCGCCTACCGTGAGACCACTCTTGAGCAGCGCGCGACGTTCCTGGAAACCATCGCCGCCGAGATTGAGGCCATCGGTGACGGCCTGATCGAACGCGCCATGGCCGAGACCGGCCTGCCCCGGGCGCGCCTGGAAGGCGAGCGCGGCCGCACCTGCGGCCAGCTGCGCCTGTTCGCCAGCGTGGTGCG
>NZ_JAKCMI010000010.1 GCF_021412585.1 Halomonas alkalisoli
GAGGCCTTCACAAGCCGGAATCCAGCACCTGACCTGCTGTTCCATACGGATCGCGGCATCGAGTACCGGGCTCACAAGACCCAGGCGCTGCTGAATCATCACCGGGTACGGCACAGCATGAACCGCCCGGGACAATGCACTGATAATGCCGAAGTGGAGTCGTTCTTCAAAACGCTGAAGGGAGAATTGCTGCACGCCACCAGCTTCATGACGTTGCGTCAGTTACGAAAACATATCAGGGGCTATATTGATGGCTACTATAACAGCCATCGGCTGCACAGTGGCCTTGGTTACCGGACTCCGATAGAGTTCGAGGAGATTAACTGATGGTGGCGTGTCCACTTTGTCGGGGGAAGTCCAACCCCAAAAAGCGCCGCTCCTCGTTCCTCGTCGCTCTGCTTTTTGGGTTCGGTTATGGCAGGCGTTATACCTCAAGGAGGATTCTGTGGGCCTAGTAACTTCCATCCAAGACATCGAGAAAAACTTCAACGTTCTGCAATCGGCGATCTCAGAGGGAGATGGTCGTGCAATTGAACTCCTCAGAAATGGGAAGTCAATTGTGGTCGGCAATATGGGTGGAAGGCTGGCTTTCGCCCCGTCACGCTTCCTGGGGTACCGAGACAACGACATTGATCAGCATATTGAAGAGCGATCTAACCGGGATGGCAAAGAAACCAATCCAGCGATAAAGAAGGCTTTAGGTGTAGAGAAGTCTCCAAATGCGCCCGCCGAATCCGAATTCCTGCGCTATTGTAAAAGCTTGGGGGTCTCGCCTCCGGCAAATCAACGGCAGTATTGGGTTCTACCTGATGCGAGCGCTCTGGTTGACCTAGAGGCGTTAGAACATGACGCTTCAGTCGGTGACACCGAAAGAGCTCAGCTGCAGAAAGCTAGGTTGGGGCAAGGGGATTTCAGAGCCAAGCTGGAAGCTAAATGGGCCGGTTGCTGCGTCACCGGCTGCAAGGTACGTGAGGTGCTACGAGCCTCTCACATTAAGCCTTGGAAGGATTGCAACAATGGTGAGCGGTTGGACGGTGATAATGGACTTCTTCTGGTCGCCAATATCGATGCACTATTTGATAGAGGCCTTATTTCATTTGGAGCGGACGGTTCCATAATACGTTCAAAGGCTTTGTCAGTGGATGATCTCGAAATGCTCACTGGCTACACAGTAGCCAGAATAAAATTTAGTCCGCAGCAAGCCGATTATATGCGGTTTCATCGTGATCTTCATGGTTTCGATTGAGCCAGAGTATAACAAGCGGCAGCACGGTGACCGCTTTTCCGCCGCTGCGCGGCTCCAAATCGGCACGTGTGCCAGGCGTTATGTTTGCAAATGAAGTCAAGGAGTGAGTTTGAAAACTTTAACAACTGATGAACTAGCCCAGGAATTATCTGGTGGTGATTCATATATACGCACAAAAAATAATGTAGTGAAAGGGCTAGCTGTCACAACTGAAAAAAATCCTGAAGCACCAGAAATAATTGTTGTGGGGACGGGTGTTAGAATCATTGCTAATGCCAAATTGTTCCTTGAACAACAGCAATTTGTGCCAGTTTACGTCAAGCAAGCTGTAAATTCATGGAGATACTTGGGAAACTACAAAGCTGAGAGGTATTCCCAAGACCCTGAGGTTATTGAGAAGCACCGAAAGCATAGACCTTTTGGAAGTATTGATGGGATACTGTTTTTATCATCTAGCGATGAGTTAATAGTTGATATTTCAGCGCCTTCCTTTCCTGATGTTGAAACAAGAAAAAAGATTGAGTTGGCAGCTATCCAGTATGTGACTGCCCACTATGAAGAAATGGGATACAGCATAACTGATCGTCAAAAAGACAATTGTGGTTATGACTTGTTATCTGAAAGTGCTGATGAGACGTTAAAGATAGAAGTAAAAGGTACGTCGACAGCAGAGAAAAGGTTTTTCATATCTAGAAATGAACGATCTAAGTCTGCTGACCCACTATGGCGACTAGCTATCGTAACAAGTGCCTTAAATAACCCAAGTTTAGAAATATTTAATTCTAGTGAAATGGAAAAATTATTTACCTTTGATGCCTTGTGTTGGGAATGCACCGTAGAAAAAACATAACAAGCAACTGCAGCGGATCATGGACTTCCCCCACCCCAGTGGACACGCATCGATAACTCCCCAGCAGGAGAGAACCGATGCCCGAGATGATCACGGGGAAGAAAACGCAACGCTA
>NZ_JAKCMI010000011.1 GCF_021412585.1 Halomonas alkalisoli
GTCACCGCCACGGTCACCGATCCGGCGGGCAACAGCGATACTGACAGTGACAACGGCGTGATTGATGCCGAGGTGCCGACGGTCAGCGTGGCCCTGGAAGACGCCTCGGGTGGCATCTACAGCGCCGAGGAGATCGAAGACGGCATCAACGCCACGGTCACCCTGGGTGCCGGCACCCAGGTGGGTGACACCCTGGTGGTGGTCGACGGCAAGGACAACGAGCTGTTCAACGGCCCGGTGACCCAGGCGATGCTGGATGACGGCCTGGTGGTCACCATCACCGACCTGGAAAACAGCGACACCGCGGTCAGCGTCACCGCCACGGTCACCGATCCGGCGGGCAACAGCGATACTGACAGTGACAACGGCGTGATCGACACATCCACTCCCATCGCTGATCCCGTCTTGAGCACTGCGGAAATCTTTACCGACAGTGATGAGACACCGGAAGGCGTCGAAACCATCCCGCTGCTGTTCCGTACCTTCACCGTCGGCGGTGGCGTTGATGAGGATGAAAAAGGGGAAACCATCCCCACGGTCCATGAAGATGACCCGTCTCTCGGTGGTAAGGACAATGAAACTACCGAAGAGAACTTGGTATTCACTCTTCATTCACTCCCAAGCTACGGCACTCTGTATATAAACGTAAACGGTAGTGGCTATGAGGTGGCAGACGTTGGTACGGAGTTCACCTCCGAGTCAACGCTCTACTGGGCGGCCGATGCTACTAGTGCAGGGGGTGCCGGTGAAAGCTATACGCTGAATTTCCGCAACGGCGACGGATCTGGTGACAACGCAACTGTTTATGCCTACAACTTCGATGGCAGCGAAGGTGAACTGACATTCCAGAGCGGTGGCATGGGGGTGTTGGGTGATAAGACTGTGCAGAAGGAAGTACCTACGCAGCTGGCTCACCGCGGCGATAACTCTGAGATGATTGTTGTGGACTTTAATGGCCCCGCAACGAATGCCACAATCTCGGTTTCTAACTTGATTGCTGGTGATGAAAAGGAAGTAGGAAAGGTTGAGGCGTTTCTCAACGGAGTATCAGTTGGCAAGTGGAGCTTCAGCAAAGTCGCTGATGGAGGTGATTTGTTGGTAAGCGGCAGTGGGGGAGTTGGAACTTTTTCATTGCCTGAGGGGATCGTATTCGACCAGCTCCGCTTTACAGCCACGGATCTGGTTGAAGGTGGAAGCGGGATGTCCGACTCGGATAGCAGCGATTACTTTCTTTCGGAAATCACTTACACGGAACTTAATCCTGCCAGCTTCCAGTACACAGTTACGGATGAGGTGGGGAATGTCAGCGAGCCGGTTAAGGTTGTAATCAATCCGGATAGCTCTACTCCCGTGCCGGAGTACGCTGAGCCTACTGAACCGCCCGAGATCCTCGGCCTTGATGGCACCAATGCCACGGTCTATGAGGCGTTCCTTGAGAATGGTACCGGCAAGGTCGATGACGACGCACCGGATGACGCAGACAAGTCAGCGCAGGGTGGTTTCACCATCAAAGCCTCGGCGGGTGTGGCCAGCTTGACCTTTGCGGGTGATGGCTTTAGCGAGTCGTTCACTATCGATCAACTCAACGCGGTGAGTGAGTCCGCGCCGCTGAGCGTCACAACGACCAAAGGTGTGCTGTCGATTACCGGCTTCACCGATAATGAAGATGGCACCTACGCTGTTGACTACAGCTACACCCTGACCACGGCGATCGACCACCCGGATGAGGGTCGTGATCCCCTGCCGAAGGACGCAATCAGCGTCACCGTGACGGATAGCTTCAGCCGCACCGCCGACGACTCGCTCAATGTGACCATCGTCGACGACGCCCCGACCTTCGAAAACATAATGAACGCGATCATAGCCAACGAGAGTGGCACGGCGGTAACTGGCTTCCATGATCTTTCATTTGGTGCTGATGGGCTGGGGGCAATTTTCGTCACCGATCCGGTCAATGATGCGTTCAATGGAGAAGTGAGTTACACCACTACCGTAAATGGCGATGGCTCGGTAACAAAATTGGCAAAAGTTGATGGTGAGGACTTCTTTACTCTCACTGTTAAGGCCGATGGTACCTATGACTTCACTTTGCACGAGGCGCGACTGTCTATACTGCAACCAGTGGATTTTAGCGGCGTATCGGGAGGAAAGTCGGTCGACCAACTGGTGATCGGAGACGTCACAATAAGCGCCGTTGATACCGACGGAAATGGGGTTATAGGCAATAAGGAACAGATTAAGCCCACAAGTGCTGGTTTCGGCGTGGGAGAAGGCAATGTTGATGCAGGAGAGCAGTTCAACATCAGTTTCGCCGATGATACAGCTGTTGACAGTGTTGGTTTGTTTATTAAGCACCAAGGCTCGACAGATTTTGTGATGAGTTGGGCTAGTGATACCGGCGAGACAGGAACAACTAGTGCCATAAGTCAGGATGGCTGGGTCACTATAAATCCAACACAGAACTTCACGTCTATTACTTTTACAATCAATCAAGGAAGCGGAAAAATCGAAGGTGTTGAGTATGCAGAACTTCTCCTGCCTGACGATGCAGTCTTCGAGTTTAAAATCCATGGCACTGACGATGATGGAGACTCTTCATCGTCACAGACGTTAAGTGTGACACTTCTTGGTGCAGCATCTTCTGATACCCAAATCGTGGGCACCTCAGGGGATGATGTCATTGCTGGCACTTCAGGTAATGATGAGCTGATCGGCGGTGCAGGCGACGACATTCTCATCGGCGGCGCTGGAAACGACATCCTGACCGGTGGTCTAGGCGATGACGTCTTCAAATGGAACTTCGGCGACCAGGGGGTCTCTGACGACAACGACGCAGATAGCGCTGCCGTCGATATCGTAACCGACTTCGGAAAGGGTCATAACGTCCTTGACCTCGCTGATCTCCTGGAAGGGGAAAATGTTGAGAATATCAACAGTTTCATCGTCGCCGAGGAGGAGGGTGACAACACAACTCTCTATATCAAGCATGATGGAGGCCTCGATGCAGGAGGCGCCAATGCGGATCAGAAGATCGTGTTGGAGAACTATGACATGGGTGGCATGACTTCTGAAGAGTTCATTCAGCAACTGCTGAGCAACAATCAGCTGAATATCGACCATTAACGCGGTGTTGAGCTAGATCCATCTCCCCGCCTGGTTCGCCCAGGCGGGGTTTTTGTTATGCTTCGCTCAATCAGGAGGAGTGTGCCATGTTCATCAAACGCGACGAGTCGGGTCAGGTCGTTCAGGTCAGCCGCGAGGCGACCGCCGAGTGCAAGGAATTCGTGCCGCCATGCTCACCGGAGCTGCAGGCATTCGTGGCCGATGAGGAGGGTGGCGAGAACCTGGCTCTCTCGAAGTCGGACCTTGCCTTCGTGCGGGTGCTGGAGGACGTGATCAACGTGCTGATGGACAAGAGCGTGATCAGCTTTACCGACCTGCCCGAGCCCGCCCAGCAGAAGCTGATGGAGCGCCAGTCGCTGCGCAAGCGGTTGAACAGCGTCGGCTTGATGTCCGAGAGCGATGACGACAGCGGCGTGATCTAACGCTTTTACTTTACCTGATTACGCATAAGACTCCGCAGGCGCCTGGTGGAAGCCGCCGCGTTGGCGGTGATCGTTGGCGTTGGCAATACCGCCAGGAGGCTTGCGCCTCCAGTCGTGAGCTGAAGCTACTCCTACAGCGGCGTGGCAACGTTGGTAGAGAAAGCAGCTGTTGGAGCGCTCGGTTCGGCGCCCCGAGTCCCCATCGCGACTGGCGCCGATAGGCGCCTCGGCGGAGGCTGAAAGGTTGGTTGTTGTCGCGAATACCGGCAACACCGCCGGGAGGCCTGCGGCCTCCAGTCGTGAGCTGAAGCTACTCCTACAGCGGCGTGGCAACGTTGGTGGAGAAAATCGCTAAGGGAGGACGATTTATAATGTCTTGACCATCCGAGCTCTTTCAGTCTGGCTCAAGATTGGCCCGATGGCTGATCAAGGTGAGTAATCAGGTTACTTTAAGAACAGCCGGCACAGGTGCCGGCTGTTCGTCATTCAGGCTGTCCGTTTCCGGGCGCCTGTTATTCCTCTCAATCCTTGTCCTGGCCATCCTGGTTCTGGCGAACGCCCGGGCCGGTCACGCCATCCATGCCCAGCTCGAATAGTACGGTGGCGGCGGTGCGCGACTCCACCCCCTCCGCGATCGCCATGATGCCAAGCGAATGGGCGAGCGTGCACATGCCGCGCAGCAGGCTCTGCTGCTGGCTCTGGTTCTCGATATCCTGGCTCAGTGACGCATCGAACTTCATGAAGGTCAGGCCCAGGTCCTGGAGGCCTTCGATCTTGCCGAACTGGGTGCTGACGTGCTCCAGCCCCATCCTGCAGCCCAGTGGCAGCAATTCCTTGCACAGGTTCTGCAGTGCCTTGGGTTGTTGCATGGCGACCGACTCGGGCAGTTCGAACCACAGCCGGGAAGCACAGCCCGGTCGGGCGCGAACCCGGGAGACCAGTTCGCTGACGAATCGACCGTCTCGCAACGAGTGCGCCGACAGGTTGATGCCGACGGACTTGCTGCTTGTCTCGGTGTCCTTCAGGGCCGCCGACACCACGGCCAGGTCCAGCTCTGCCGACATGGCCAGGCGCGACACCCAGGGCAGGAATATGCCAGCAGGCTGCCACTCTTCCTTCAGGCGCAGCCGGGAGGGAACCTCATGGTGGATCAGCTGCCCCTTGGGATCGAGTACCGGGTAGTGAGCCAGGAAGACCCCCTGATCCAGGGCGAGTTTCAGTGCCTGGCGCCACTCTTCATGGCTGGTGTAGAGCACGTTGCTGGCAGGTACGGTCAATATGACCTGGCCGTTCTGTTCCTGGCTCTCGGCAGCTGCCAGCGCGCCATCGAGGCTAGCCAGCAGCTCGGCCCGGCTCTCACCCTGGGTATATTCACATAGCGCCGACGGCAACGAAATCGGGATGTCATGTTCGCCGGAAAGGGCTTCGAGGGACGCCTTGAGTTCGCTGCCGATCGCTTTCAGGTCATGCTGACGCGGCACGATCATCGCGAAATCGCTGCCGTTCAGCCGCCCCACCTTGCCGTCTCCAGAGAGATGAGCGAGCTGTTTCAGGCTGCGGGCCACCTTCGCCAGGAGCTCGTCGGTCGCCACGTGGCCGATCTGCTGATTGACCTCGGCCAGGCGGGCCACTCGCACCAGGGCCAGTGTGCCGCTGGCATCGTCGCTGTCGCTGTGTAGATGAGCCTGCAACTGATCGAGAAAGGGGGCCCGTGCGGGTATTGCGGTGACGGCATCGTTCTGCATCCGCCTGCGCAACTGGTCGAGCTTGTCGCTCTCTTCTCCCAGCATCTGCCGCACGGCCCCGGACAGCCGGTTCATGGCCTGTACCACTTCGCGCAGCTCCAGGGTTCTCGGCTCCCTGGCCGTGGCGAAGCGCCGCTCGCCGATTGCCTGCGCCTGGGAGACCACGTCCCGCAGGGGGAGGCGTATGGTGCGAACGATCCAGCTCGCCAGCAGCAGGCTGATGACACCGGCGATGGCAAACCAGCCGGCCAGCTCGAGGCTGCTTCGCCACAGCGAACGATAGGCGAAGCTGTGCTGGCTCTCCAGCTCCAGCGTGCCGAACTGCTGCCAGCCATCCTGGACCACGGCCTGGCCGGCGGGAATGTCGAAACGAACCAGTTCGACGAACCAGCCCGGCACATCATCGATATGCGCGTTGGCAACACGCTGCTCGATGATGTCGCCTTCCGGGTCACGAAGCTCGATGCGCTGATAGTGGCCGGTATCGAACTGGGCGGCCAGCAGCAGCTCCAGGATCACCGGGTCCTTTTCCATCTGGCTCATGGAGAGCGCGAGGGCGTTGGCGTTGTCGGTATTCTTGATGCGGACTTCCTGCTCGATGTAGTGGCGGCTGCTCGTCACGCCGATGAGCAGGCTGCCGACGAACGCCAGCAGCAGCAGTACCACGATGGTCAGCCAGAGCTGCTTGATCAGTGACATCTCGGTTATTCCTCCGCCTGGGGCTGGTACCCCTGTTTTTCATGTCGACCGCTTTCGTGAATCATGAGATGAACCCCTGCTGCTGCATGCGCTCGATGACGCTGCGCCAGCGTGACAGCCGCGCTACCGGGTCGGCCCGTGACTGGGTGGAGCCGCCGGCCCATAGCCCTTCACTGTTGAAACTGAAGACAGGGTCCAGGTCGGTGCGCTGGGTGGCCGGCGTGATGGATGGCACCAGGTTGTCCAGCACCAAGGGCACGGCGCTGGGGCGTTCGTAGTAGCCGAGCACCATGTGTGCCTGCACGATCTGGCTGCGGCCGATGCGGGCGCGAACATAGATCATGCGCAGTCGGTCGCCGGGCACGCCAAGCTCCTTCAGGCTGACGTACTTGGCGATGGAGTAGTCCTCGCAGTCGCCCTGGCCCTGACCCATGGTTTCCAACGGCGTGGCCCAGTGGTCTTCTGCTCCCCAGTTGTCGATGTCGTCCACCCAGCGCACCCGGCGATTGAAGAAGTCGTTGACCTCCCGCAGCTGGTTGTCGAGAGGGGCGCCGTTCAATCGGTCGAGCAGCGCAAACCAATCCTCCAGGATGCGCAGCCCCTGCTGGCCATACAGCCGCTGCATGCTCTCGCGCAACCTGCCGCGGTTGATGCGCGCTTCCAGCGGGCCAGGCTTGATCCCCATGCCGACCGCCAGCAACAGTGAGCCCAGGCCTGCCAGGAAGCGGCGGCGACTGGGCCTGAAGCGTTGTCGAGGGAGTCGATGGGGCATCTGGGTGAGCCGGTAATGTTTAGTATTGTAAATCAGCGTTTCGTTGAGTATAGAGGAGTGAGAGGAGCAGGACGACCCGTATGGGAGTCGTCATGCTGAGGCATGAAGGAAGGATGGATAGGGCTGGTAGGTAGGGCAGGCAGGTAGCGCTGGCAGAAATTGCCGGCAGCGAGTGGTCAACCCTTGCCGGGCCCCTGCCATACCCTGAGCCGGCCGATCCAGGCCAGATCCCGGGAGGCATGGCGCAGTTCGTTGGCGGCGTCATCCAGGCTCTGGTTCGCGGGTAGTTGGCGAACATAGATCGAGACATCGACCTGGTTGTCGAGATAGTGCAGGTCGAGGGCGACGCGGGTTTGCCAGACTTCGCAGCGGGACCACACCTCATCGAGCACGCCCTCCACGTCGCGGCGCAATGGCAGGCCGGGGCGCAGGCTGTGCTCGGTCTCGCCCGCGTCATCCTCGGGGTCGATATGAAAGGTGACATCGGCCAGGTTGGAGAAGTTGTCACGCAGCCTGCGGCTCACGGCATTGCCGATCTCGTGGGCCTCCGAGACGGTCAGCCTGGGTGCGACGACGATATGCAGGTCGAGTATCGCCTGGCTGCCCAGCGAGCGGGTGCGCAGGTCGTGGACGCCGTGAACGCCGGGCACCGCTGCGGCCACCGACTGCATCGCATTGCGCTCTTCTGCCGGAAGGGCGGTGTCGATCAGCTCCTGGCTGGATTCCCACAGCAGGCGACCGCCCACCTGGCCGACCATGATGCCGACCACGATGGCGGCCACGGCGTCCACCCAGCCGGCACCGAACTGTGCGGCGATCAGGCCGATCAACACCACCACGGTGGAGAGGGCGTCCGAGCGGGAGTGCCAGGCGTTGGCTTCCAGCAGGCGCGAATTGACGCGCTTGGCGATCCGCATCGTGTAGCGGAAGATCCACTCCTTGGCGAGCAGGGCGATGACGGCAACGCCGATGGCCCAGATGCCGGGAGCGGAAATCGGCTCGCCGACCAGCAGGCGAGTGAGGCTGGCCCAGGCGATACCGCCGGCCACGAAGATCAGCACGCTGCCGAGCCAGAGGGTGGCAAGGGTCTCGATGCGGCCGTGGCCGTAGGGGTGGTTGCTGTCCGGGGCCTGGCGGCCGAAATGCGTGGCGGCCAGGACGAAGCCATCGGTCACCAGGTCGGAGAACGAGTGGATGCCGTCGGCGACCAGCGCCGCGGAGCCCACCAGCCAGCCGGCAATGATCTTCATCAGCCCCACGACCAGGTCGACCATGGCGCCGACCAGGGTGGCCTTGTGGGCCTCCCTGGTCTGGGCGCCGTGATCCGGGGGTGGGGGCGTCACCACTCACCCGCCAGCTGTCCCGCCTTGTTGCGTACGGGGTTGGCGTACTGGGCCAGCCACCAGGGGCGTAGCTCGGCGGGTACGTCGTTCAGGCGCGCCTGGAAGCGTGCCCGGTCGACGTCACTGACCTCGCTCATGTCCAGCAGCTCGGGGGCATCGCCCAGCGCCTCGAGGGCGAGGTAGTGGCTGGGAAAGAGCTGATAGCCGGCCACCACCTGGCGGTCGATTTCGGCGGCAACGGCTTCCGGTGTATCGAAGCTGGCTCCCAGCGGTTCGCCGAAGCGCAGCTGTACCCGTCCCTTGTGGCCTGTGATCCCGGCCACGATGGATTGGATATCCTCGAACTCGCTCTTGGCATAGCCGCCTTCGCTATGAATGGCGTGCAGCTCCCGGGCCTTCTGTACGTCGCAGGGGTCGTACTCGTAGCTGATCGATACCGGTACCATGCGCAGTTCGGCGATCGCTTCACCGATGGGGGCCTTGCGATCCTCCTGGCGCCGGGCCATGGTCAGCATCTTGATGATGGCGGGGTCCGTACGGTCGATGCCGTCCTTGGCCCGGCCCTCGCGCTGGGCCATCCAGATCGAGTGGTTGTCCTCGGTGATGCAGTGTCGGATATAGGCGGAGAGCGACTGGAATGCGGCCAGCATGGCGCGTTTCCCGCGCAGGGCCCGAGGAACGATGAAGCTCTTGTTGAGCCGCATCAGGTCGGTCACGTAGGGCTTCTTCAGCAGGTTGTCGCCAATGGCGATACGGACCGTGTCACGGCCGGCGCGATGAAGGCCGTAGTTGACGAACGCCGGGTCGAGCGAGATGTCGCGGTGGTTGCCGATGAACAGGTAGGCCGTATCCGGTGCCAGGTGCTCCAGGCCCTCGACCCGAAAATCGTCGGTGGAGGTGCGGATCATCCGCTCCATGTAATAGGCCACGCGCATCTGAAAATCGTGAACGCTGGCAACGCCGCGGGTCTCCCGGCGAATGGCGTAGGAGGCGATGGCGCGGGCCAGCGCGGGCAGCAGCCGGTTGAGGCGCGGTAGCCGATAACGCGTCAAGGCGTCGAGCAGCTCACGGTTGCTGGCCAGCCGGGCCAGCACCTCGGCGACCTCGCTGTCCTCATAGGGCCGAATGTCGGCCCAGGGGTCCTGTTCCGGTGCTGGCGTAACGGTCTGCGGGTCTGTCATCGGCGTCTTCTGGTTGACTGGATCGATCATGCGCTGCCCTGCAGCGACGCAGTAGAGGCTTCTCCATCCAGCCAGCCGATCAGTTGCTCGATCTCATCGGCGAGAGTCTGGGTCATCAGCATGAAGTCTGCCTCCAGTCTCACGATGGCGTCGCCATCGTCTTCGGTTTCGTTGGCCTCGTCGATCAGTGCATCGCTGAAGCGCAGGGACTTCAGGGTCAGGTCGTCGTGCAACACGAAGCTTAGCCGGCCTTCGATCTCCAGGGCCAGTCGGCTGGCCTGGCGGCCTGCCGCCAGCAGTTGCTGGATCTCGTCGCTGTCCAGGTCGACCTGGCGCGCACGCAGCACCCCGTCGTCGCCCTTGGCCTTGAGTTCAACCTGATCGCCGAGCTGCATACTGGCCGGGCGCGAGTCTTCTTCGGCAAGCCACTGCGTCATGGCGCGCATCGGCAGGGTCTGGGTGGCCAGTGGTGTCACCTTGAGGCTGCCCAGGGTCTCGCGCAGCAGGTCGAGCACCTCTTCGGCGCGCGTGCGAGAACTGCTGTTGATCGCGATCAGGTTGCGCCGCGTATCCCACCACAGGTCGACCTTCTGGCTGCGAATGAAGGCGCGAGGCAACAGCTCTTCATAGACCTGCTCCTTGAGCTCCTGCTTTTCCTTTCGGCGCAGCTTTCGCCCCTCCCGGGCCTCGATGTCGGCGCCACGCTCTTCGACCTCTTCGCGGACCACCCCGGCCGGCAGCAGGCGTTCCTGTCGCAGTACCGTCATCAGCCGCTGCCCCTGCAGTTCGTGCAGCAGCGCCGTGCCGGCACGACCCGCAGGCGGGCACCAGCCCAGGCGGCGAGCCTCGCTGCTACCGGGCAGTCGTGCCGCCTGTTCGGCCAATGCGGTCTCCAGGTCGGCTGCCGGGATCGTCGCTGACTCATGCAGGCGGTAAAGGTGCAAGTGCTTGAACCACATGGCGCATTACCTGATCAAAAAGGACGCATATTATGGCCAAGGGGAGGCGGGGGTTCCAGTGTTGAAGGTTGCGGCGGGCAAGACAAATTCAAACTCTTGTTTGAATTGGAGTGGTGGCGGGGCCTAGAATCGATGCTCGCTTCCACTTCTGTATCGCACTACCTCATATATCGGACCACCCTCAGGAGAACCATCGATGGATTCCCGACTGTCCCGCGTCACCCTGCGCGTTCGCGGCTATCACTTGGATGGCTATGGCCACGTCAATAATGCCCGTTACCTGGAGTTCCTCGAAGAGGGGCGCTGGGGCTACTTCGATGATCGGCCCGAGGTTGCTCGGCCGTTCGCCAGCGGCAACCCTGCGCTGGTGGCCGTCAACCTCAACATCAACTACCGCCTGGCAGCGGTGGCGGGGGATGATCTGGAGGTGCGCACGAGGTTGGCGGAGCTCGGCAGCCGAAGCGCACGCATGCATCAGGAGATTCGCCGGCTGCGCGATGACAAGCTGGTGGTCGATGCCAGTCTCACCTTCGTGCTGCTCGATGTGAAGGCGAACCGGCCCCTTGCCATCGAGGGCGAACTGCATGATCTTCTGGCCCCCCTGGTCCTCGAGGATTGAGCGCGGCGCGGCGTGCGAGAGGGCCCGCGTCCCGAATCAGGCACGAGGCCGGTAAAGAATCCGGTTCATCCGTGGCAGCCACCCGCTGCCTTTGCGCTGTCCGCGATGGTATGATGTAAGGCTGTAATGGCGCGCCATGCTCTTGCACAAGGACGCGCCAACCTGCTGCAGTGCAAAGGATTCGACGACCCATGGGTGACATCGCCAGAGAAATTCTGCCAGTCAACATCGAGGACGAACTCAAGCAGTCGTACCTCGATTACGCGATGAGCGTGATCATCGGCCGCGCACTTCCCGACGTGCGCGATGGCCTCAAGCCGGTGCACCGGCGCGTGCTGTTCGCCATGCACGAGCTCAGCAACGACTGGAACAAACCATACAAAAAGTCCGCCCGCGTGGTCGGTGATGTCATCGGTAAGTACCACCCCCACGGTGACAGCGCGGTCTATGACACCATCGTGCGCATGGCCCAGCACTTCTCCATGCGGCATGTACTGGTGGATGGCCAGGGCAACTTCGGCTCCATCGATGGCGACAACGCCGCTGCCATGCGTTACACCGAGGTGCGCATGGCCCGGCTCGCCCATGAGCTGCTGGCCGACCTGGAGAAGGATACCGTCGACTGGGTCGACAACTACGACGGTACCGAGCGCATCCCCGATGTGCTGCCCACCAAGGTGCCCAACCTGCTGATCAACGGCTCCTCGGGCATCGCCGTGGGCATGGCGACCAATATCCCTCCCCACAACATGGTGGAGATCATCAGCGGCTGCCTGGCGTTGATCGACGATTACACGCTCTCCGTCGATGACCTGATGGAGTACATCCCGGGGCCCGACTTCCCCACCGGGGCCATCATCAACGGCAAGGCCGGCATCCTCGAGGCCTACCGCACCGGTCGTGGGCGCATCTATGTGCGCGCCTGCCACACCATCGAGCATGACGACAAGAGCGGTCGCGACCATATCATCGTCACCGAGCTGCCGTATCAGGTGAACAAGGCGCGGCTGATCGAGAAGATCGCCGAGCTGGTGAAAGAGAAGAAGATAGAAGGCATCGCCGAGCTGCGCGACGAGTCCGACAAGGACGGCCTGCGGGTGGTGATCGAGGTCAAGCGCGGTGAGTCCGGCGAGGTGGTGGTCAACAACCTCTTCGCCCAGACCCAGCTGCAGAACGTCTTCGGCATCAATATGGTCGCCATCGAGGATGGCCAGCCGAAGATCCTGAATCTCAAGGAGATCCTCGAGGCCTTCATTCGCCACCGTCGCGAAGTGGTCACCCGCCGTACCCTGTTCGAGTTGAAGAAGGCCCGCGAGCGCGGTCATCTCCTCGAGGGCCTGGCCGTGGCCATCTCCAACATCGACGAGGTGATCGAACTGATCAAGGCCTCGCCGAGCGCCGCCGAGGCCAAGGAAAAGCTGCTGGAGAAGGTCTGGCAGCCGGGGCAGGTCACCGACATGCTGGAGCGTGCCGGTGCCACGTCATGCAAGCCGGAGGAACTGGAAGAGGGCTTCGGCCTCAATACCACCGGCACCGAATACCGCCTCTCGCCGGCCCAGGCCCAGGCGATACTCGAATTGCGCCTGCACCGCCTCACCGGGCTCGAGACCGAGAAGCTGCTCGACGAGTACCTCGGCATCCTCGAGCGGATCGCCGAGCTGACCGCCATTCTCGCTTCCAGCGAGCGCCTGCTCGAAGTGATTCGCGAGGAGCTGGCCGCCGTGCGCGACCAGTTCGGCGACCCGCGGCGTACCGAGATCCAGGCCAGCCATCTCGACCTTTCCATCGAGGACCTGATCGCCGAGGAGGACATGGTGGTCACGGTGTCGCGTACCGGCTACGCCAAGACCCAGCCGCTCTCCGACTATCAGGCCCAGCGCCGCGGTGGCCGCGGCAAGTCGGCGACTTCCATGAAAGACGAGGATGTCATCGAGCACCTGCTGGTGGCCTCGACCCACGATACCGTGCTGCTGTTCTCGAACAAGGGCAAGGTGTACTGGCTCAAGGTCTACGAGATGCCCAACGCCAGCCGTGGTTCCCGCGGCAAGCCGCTGGTCAACATGCTGCCGCTGGACGAAGGCGAAGCGATCAATGCGATCCTGCCGGTGCGCGACTACCGGGCTGACAGCTACATCTTCTTCGCCACCGCCAAGGGCACCGTCAAGCGTACCAGCCTCGACCAGTTCTCCCGGCCGCGCAGCGTCGGCCTGATCGCCATCGACCTGGAAGAGGGCGATCGCCTGGTCGGCGCTGCTATCACCAGCGGCTCCGACCACGCCATGCTGCTGTCGTCCAACGGCAAGGCGATTCGCTTCGAGGAAGGCAACGTGCGCGCCATGGGCCGTACGGCCCGCGGCGTGCGCGGCATGCGCCTGCTCGGCGGTGCCGAGGTGATCAGCCTGATCATTCCCCAGAGCCAGCAGATCGATGCCGAAGCGGATATCGAAACCGAAGCCGAAGAGGGCGTCGAGCTCGAAGCCCTCAACGGCAACGGCGGGCAGATCTACATCCTCACCGCCAGCGAGAACGGCTACGGCAAGCGTACCCGCCTCGAGGAGTTCCCGCTGCGCGGTCGTGGCGGCCAGGGTGTGATCGCCATGCAGACCAGCGAACGCAACGGTTCGCTGGTTGCCGCCATGCAGGTCTACTCGGCCGACGAGATGATGCTGATCACCGACAAGGGCACCCTGGTGCGTACCCGGGTCGATGAGGTCTCGATCACGTCGCGCAATACCCAGGGCGTGATGCTGATCCGTCTCGGCGAGAACGAGAAGCTGGTCAAGACCGTACGCATCGACGAGCCCGAGGAGGTCGAGAGCGAAGTCATCGACGGGGAGAGTGAGCCGCTTGATGGGCCGGACGCAAGCGAGAACGACGCCGAAAGCGAGCCCCAGAACGACGAATAAGGTTTGCTGCACCATGCCGAGCGATGAGCGCCGGGGACAAGTCGAAGCGAGGGTCTTTTGCCATGGATGGCAAAAGTAGCGCCCAGGGAAGGGTTCACAGCGCCCTCGCGTAGGCTTGTCGACGGATCAGCTCGTCGCGTGCCGGTCCAGTAAATGAAGCTTGAGCTGAAACGGAACCACCACGCTGATGACACGCCACTATAATTTCTGTGCCGGCCCGGCTGCGCTGCCTGCCCCGGTGCTGGAGCGGGCTCGCGAGGAGCTGCTGGACTATCAGGGACGCGGGCTCTCGGTGATGGAGATGAGTCACCGTTCCCCCGAGTTTGTCGCCATCGCCGAGCAGGCCGAGGCCGACCTGCGCGAGCTGCTCGCGATACCCGACAACTACCGCGTGCTGTTCCTGCAAGGGGGCGCCAGCCTGCAGTTCTCCATGGTGCCGATGAACCTGCTGGGGCAGGGCGGCAGCGCCAACTTCCTCTATACCGGAATCTGGGGCAAGAAGGCCCTGGCCGAGGCGAAACAGCTGGGCTTTCCGGTCCAGCTGTCGGGCTCCAGCGAAGGCAGCAACCACACCCAGGTGCCCGCCCAGGCGGACATCGTGCTATCTAGTGATGCCGCCTACCTGCACTACACCGCCAACGAGACCATTGGCGGCCTGGAATTCGACTATATCCCGGGCACCGCACAGGGCGGGTTGCGCCGCGCCGACGGTGTCGAGGTGCCGCTGGTCTGCGACCTTTCCTCGAGCATTCTTTCCGGCCCTCTGGACGTGTCGCGCTTCGGCGTGATCTACGCCGGTGCCCAGAAGAACATCGGGCCGGCCGGCCTCACCCTGGTCATCGTGCGCGACGACCTGCTCGAGCGCCGCTGCGAGCGGATTCCGAGCCTGTTCGACTACCGCGCCATGGCCGAGGCCGGTTCGATGGTCAATACGCCGCCCACCTTCGCCTGGTACCTGGCGGGCCTGGTGTTCCAGTGGCTGAAGCACGACATCGGTGGCCTTGCGGCCATGGACGCCGTCAATGCGCGCAAGGCTGCCAGGCTCTATGCCGCCATCGACGACAGCGAGCTCTATTCCAACCCGATTGCCTTGCCGAACCGCTCGCGGATGAACGTGCCGTTCGTGCTGGCCGACGATCGCCTCGACAAGCCGTTCCTCGACGAAGCCGAGCAGGCCGGCTTGCTCAATCTCAAGGGGCACCGTAGCGTCGGCGGCATGCGGGCCAGCCTTTACAATGCCGTGCCGGAAGCGGCGGTCGACGCCCTGATCGATTTCATGGCCGACTTCGAGAAGCGAAGGGGATGACACGATGAGCGATACCCCCACCAACCTGGATGCGCTGCGCCAGCGTATCGATGAGCTGGACAACGATATCCTGCGGCTGATCAGCGACAGGGCGAGCTGCGCCAAGCAGGTCGCCGAGGTGAAGACCAAGAGCGATCCCGACTCCGTCTTCTATCGGCCGGAGCGCGAGGCCCAGGTGCTGCGTCGCATCATGGAGCTGAACAGCGGCCCGCTGGACAGCGAGGAGATGGCCCGGCTGTTCCGCGAGATCATGTCGGCCTGCCTGGCGCTGGAGCAGCCGATCAAGGTCGCCTACCTGGGGCCCGAGGGAACCTTCACCCAGCAGGCGGCGCTCAAGCACTTCGGAGCCAGTGCCGTCAGCCTGCCCATGGCCGCCATCGATGAAGTCTTCCGCGAGGTCGAGGCCGGCGCCGTGAACTACGGCGTGGTGCCGGTGGAAAACTCCACCGAAGGGGTGATCAGTCATACCCTGGACTCCTTCATGGACTCCTCGATTCGCATCTGCGGTGAAGTGGTGCTGCGTATCCACCACCACCTGCTGGTCTCCGAGGCAACCCTGAAGGACAAGGTGTCGCGGATCTACTCGCATCCGCAATCCTTCGCCCAGTGTCGCAAGTGGCTCGATGCCCACTATCCCCGCGCCGAGCGGGTGCCGGTGTCGTCCAACGCCGAGGCCGCCAGGATGATCAAGGGGGAGTGGCACAGCGCGGCCATCGCCGGCGACATGGCGGCCAAGCTCTACGGGCTGGAGAAGATCGCCGAGAAGATCGAGGACCGCCCGGACAACTCGACGCGCTTCCTGATCATCGGCAGCCATGACGTGCCGATTTCCGGTGAAGACAAGACCTCCATCGTGGTGGCCATGCGCAATCAGCCGGGTGCGCTGCATGAGCTGCTCGAGCCCTTCCATCGGCATCAGATCGACTTGACCCGTCTCGAGACGCGCCCGTCGCGTACCGGGGTGTGGAACTATGTGTTCTTCATCGACTTCAAGGGCCACTCCGACGAGCCCCGGGTCGCCGCGGTGCTTGAGGAGGTACGCCTGCGTGCCGCCGAACTCAAGGTGCTGGGCTCCTATCCGATAGGTGTGCTCTAGGCGTGGTGGGGGATGCACCCGGCCAGGTCGCCGAGTCGCGCATCCTGATCGTCGGCCTGGGGCTGATCGGTGGCTCGCTGGCTGCTGCCCTGCGTGCCGGCGGTTTCGGTGGCACTATCCATTCTTGTGACCCGGATCCCGACGAGATCGCCCGTGGCATCGCCATGGGGCTGATTGACCGTGGCGATACCCGGCTGGCGCCGCTGGTGGAAGGCGCCTCGTTGATCGTGCTGGCGGTACCGGTGCTGGCCATGGAGAGCGTGATGGCCGAGCTGGCCGAGGCACTGCCGGCGGGCGCTCTCGATGGTGAGGCCCCGCCCGTCACGGTGACCGACGTGGGCAGCACCAAGGCTGCGGTGCGCGACTGTGCGCTGCGGGTGTTCGGACGCCTGCCGCCCGGCCTGGTGCTGGGTCACCCCATTGCCGGGTCGGAGAAGAGTGGTGTGGCGGCGGCGAATCCGTGCCTCTACGTCAACCACAAGGTGATCCTCACGCCCAGCGCCGAGACGGCGCCGGCCGCCGTCGCCCGGGTGCGCGCCCTATGGCAAGCCTGCCGCGCCCAGGTGCTGGAGATGGATGTCGAGCGCCACGACCAGGTGCTGGCCCGCACCAGCCACCTGCCGCACCTGCTGGCGTTCTCGCTGGTGGATACCCTGGCGCGCCAGGATGAACGCCTGGAGATCTTCCGCTACGCGGCCGGCGGCTTTCGCGACTTTACCCGCATCGCCGGGAGCGACCCGGTGATGTGGCGAGACATCTTCGTGGCCAATCGCGAGGCCGTATTGTCCTCCCTGGACGACTTCGAGGCCGGTGTGGCGCGACTGCGGCGCGCCGTGGAAGCCGGCGACGGCGATGCCATGCTTGCCATCTTCGACCGGGCCAGTCATGCGCGACACTATTTCGACTCGCTCCTGAATCAGACCAGCTATCAGGTGGAATACCAGATGCAACCACAACAGAGACTCACCTTCCGGGCGGCTCCTGGCGGCCACGTTGCCGGCCGTATTCGCGTGCCCGGCGACAAGTCCATGTCCCATCGCTCGATCATGCTTGGCGCGCTGGCGGAGGGCATCACCGAGGTGAAGGGGTTCCTGGAGGGAGAGGACAGCCTGGCCACCCTGCAGGCCTTTCGCGAGATGGGGGTGGCCATCGAGGGGCCCCACCAGGGTCGAGTCACGGTGCATGGCGTCGGCATGCATGGGCTCAAGGCGCCATCGGGCCCGCTCTATGTCGGTAATGCCGGCACCGCCATGCGCCTATTCGCCGGCCTGCTGGCCGGCCAGGCCTTCGATACCGAGCTGATTGGCGATGCTTCGCTGACCAAGCGTCCCATGGGCCGGGTGGCCGACCCGCTGCGCTTGATGGGTGCGGTGATCGAGACCGCCGAAGGTGGCCGGCCGCCGCTGAAGATCCGCGGCGGGCAGAAACTCAAGGGCATCGACTACGACATGCCCATGGCCAGCGCCCAGGTGAAATCCTGCCTGCTGCTTGCCGGCCTCTATGCCGACGGCGAGACCCGGGTGCGCGAGCCCGCTCCCACCCGCGACCACACCGAGCGCATGCTGACTGGCTTCGGCTATGAGGTCGGTCGTGAAGGCGATACTTGCTGGCTCACCGGCGGTGGCAAGCTAACCGCGGCGCCGATCGACGTGCCCTCGGATATCTCCTCGGCCACCTTCTTCCTGGTTGCGGCGGCGATCTCGCCGGGGTCGAACCTGGTGCTCGAGCACGTCGGCATCAACCCGACCCGTATCGGCGTGATCAATATCCTCAAGCTGATGGGTGCCGACCTGCACCTCACCAACGAGCGCGAGGTCGGCGGCGAGCCGGTAGCCGACCTGCATATTCGCTACGCGCCGCTTCACGGGATCGATATTCCCCTGGATCAGGTGCCGCTGGCCATCGATGAATTTCCGGCGCTTTTCATCGCCGCCGCCAATGCCACCGGAACCACCCGCCTGCGTGGCGCCGAAGAATTGCGGGTCAAGGAGTCCGATCGCATCCAGGCCATGGCCGACGGCCTGGCGACCATCGGCGTCGAGCATACCGTGCTGGAGGACGGCATCGATATCGTCGGTGCCGGGGATCGCGAGGTCGCCTACGGCGGCGGGCGGATCGACAGCCTTGGCGATCACCGCATTGCCATGGCTTTCGTGATCGCCTCGCTGCGTGCCGGCGAAGCGATCATCATCGATGACTGCGCCAACGTGGCTACCTCCTTCCCTGGCTTCGTCGAACTGGCCCGCACCGTAGGTCTTCAGGTCAGCGAAGAGGCGGGGGTGTCGGCATGAGTGACAAGGCCGCGGTGTTGACCGTGGATGGCCCCGGCGGGGCCGGCAAGGGCACCATCAGCCGCCTGGTCGCCGACCGGCTCGGCTGGCACCTGCTGGACAGCGGTGCGCTCTACCGTCTCACGGCCCTGGCCGCCATGCGGCGGGGTGTGGCGTTCGATGACGAAGCGGCACTCGAACGGCTCGCCGCCGCCCTCGACGTGGTGTTCGTTGCCGAGGGCGACACCACGCGTGTCATGCTCGAGGGAGGCGACGTCAGCCGCGAGATTCGCTCCGAGCAGGCTGGCGATGCCGCCTCTCAGGTGGCTTCGCTGCCTGCCGTTCGCCAGGCGCTGCTGCAGCGCCAGCGCGATTTTCGTCAGCCCCCCGGCCTGGTGGCCGATGGCCGCGACATGGGCACCGTGGTTTTCCCCGATGCCGAACTCAAGGTCTTCCTCACGGCGAGCCCCGAAGAGCGTGCGCGAAGGCGCTACCTTCAGTTGCAGGAAGCCGGGGTGAATGCTAGTCTATCGAGTCTTTTGAAGGAGATTCAGGCACGCGATGCACGCGATATGCAGCGCAGCGTGGCTCCGCTCGTACCGGCCGATGACGCCATCGAGCTGGATACCACGAGCCTGAGCATACCGGAAGTGGTGGAACGGTTGACGGAGTGGCTGGCCGAACGCGGCCTCACCCGGCAGACTTGATCTCCCTTGCGGCGCCCCCGTCAGGATGTGATGGCATGGCCGAGCAGCCCTTTCACTGAAAGCTCGTCCAGGTCGAACCGGCGTTAACATTCCCGGGGGTTTGGCAAATTAGGCCCGCACTCGCTGGTGGTGCGGAGAAGGCGGCAACGCCTCAACACCGTTGATCACGTAGGAAAATCATGAGCGAAAGCTTTGCTGAACTGTTTGAACAGTCACTCCAGGACATCAACATGGAGCCGGGCGCCATCGTCACGGCCACTGTTGTCGACATCGAAGGTGACTGGGTCACCGTCAATGCCGGCCTGAAGTCCGAAGGACAGATTCCCGTAGCTCAGTTCCGCGACGAAAGTGGCGAACTGAACATTGCGATCGGTGACGAAGTCAGCGTCGCCCTGGAAGCCGTCGAAGACGGTTTCGGCGAGACGCGTCTGTCTCGCGAGAAGGCCAAGCGCGCCGAAGCCTGGAAGGTGCTGGAAGCGGCCTTCGAGAAGGAAGAGATCGTCAAGGGCGTGATCAACGGCAAGGTGAAAGGCGGTTTTACCGTCGATATCGATTCCATTCGTGCCTTCCTGCCGGGTTCCCTGGTCGACGTGCGTCCGGTGCGCGACACCACGCACCTGGAGCACAAGGAACTCGACTTCAAGGTCATCAAGCTCGATCCGAAGCGCAACAACGTCGTGGTTTCCCGTCGTGCCGTTCTCGAAGCCGAGAACAGCGCCGAGCGTGAAGCCCTGCTGGCCACCCTGCAGGAAGGCCAGCAGATCATGGGTATCGTCAAGAACCTGACCGACTACGGCGCCTTCGTCGATCTGGGCGGCGTCGATGGCCTGCTCCACATCACCGACATGGCCTGGAAGCGCATCAAGCATCCGAGCGAGATCGTGGCCGTGGGCGACGAGATCAACGTCAAGGTGCTGAAGTTCGACCGTGAGCGCAACCGCGTCTCGCTGGGCCTGAAGCAGCTGGGCGAAGATCCCTGGGTCAACATCAAGGATCGCTACCCCGAGAGCACCGTGGTCACCGCTCGTGTCACCAACCTCACCGACTACGGCTGCTTTGCCGAGCTGGAAGAGGGTGTCGAGGGTCTGGTTCACGTCTCCGAAATGGACTGGACCAACAAGAACATCCACCCGTCCAAGGTCGTCAACATCGGCGACGAAGTGGAAGTCATGATCCTGGATATCGACGAAGAGCGTCGTCGTATCTCCCTGGGTATCAAGCAGTGCACCGCGAATCCGTGGGAAACCTTCAACGCCCAGTACAACAAGGGCGACCGGGTTGCCGGTACCATCAAGTCGATCACCGACTTCGGTATCTTCATCGGTCTGGAAGGCGGTATCGACGGCCTGGTTCACCTCTCCGACCTCTCCTGGTCCGAGACCGGTGAAGAAGCCGTTCGTCGCTTCAAGAAGGGCGACGAGGCGGAAGCCGTCATCCTCTCCATCGATCCCGAGCGTGAGCGCATCTCCCTGGGTATCAAGCAGCTCGATACCGATCCGGTTGCCGAGTACCTGGCCGTCAACGACAAGGGCACCGTGGTCTCCGGACGCGTGGTCGAGGTCGATGCCAAGGAAGCCCACGTCGAGCTGGCGACCGATGTCGTTGCCATCCTCAAGGCTTCCGAGATCAGCGCCGACCGCGTCGAAGATGCCCGCAATGTGCTGAACGAAGGCGATACCGTCGAAGCTCGCATCGTTGGCGTCGATCGCAAGAACCGCGCGATCAGCCTCTCGATCAAGGCCAAGGATCAGGACGACACCCGTCAGAACCTGAAGAAGCTGCGTGAAGAGGCGCCCGAAGCTGGTGGTCCGACCACCATCGGCGACCTGATCAAGCAGCAGATGGGTCAGGACTGATCCCTACGGCCCCGAACACTCGGGGCCGTCAGGAATGCTTGACAAGAACGCCGCCCCGGCTTGCCGGGGCGGCGTTCTCATTTTTGGCATGCAGCGTCTGTCCCCGTCGGTGCGGAACATTACGCATTGGCGGTAGCTTGATGGGGGGTAGGGCGGTACTCTGCAAGACGTAGGTGAATTTGCAGCGTCAACCGGGAGCCCAGGAAGCCGCCATGGCCACCATTGAACACAGTGCGATACTCAGGGCCTCGCCGGAGCGCGTCTTTGCGCTTCTGGAGCGGGTAGAAGACTTCGTCGAGTACTCCGACATGATCCAGGCGATCGAACCGCTGGGCGGCGAGCGCTACCGCTGGCACCTTCGTGCAGTGGGCATGGATTGGACCTTCGATGTGGAAATCACCAAGAAGCAGCCACCCGAGACACTGGCCTGGGAATCCCTGGAAGGGGTGCGCAACCAGGGCTGCTATCAGCTGACGCCGGTTGCTGAAGGCACCCGGGTAGCACTCACCGTGACCTATGCCATCCGTAATCGCATGGTAGAGAAAGCGGTGACGCGTGCCGCCAGGCCGCTGGTCAACAAGGTCAGCCGTCAAATTCTCGAGCGCGTAGAAGCCAAGTTGTGATTCAATCGACTCGACGAGGCCGCCGGCCTCATTCGAGGATACTCCGATGCTCAAGGGGCTGCTGTGGTGCCTTGCCCTGCTGGTGCTACAACTGGGGCTGCTGCGTTACGTGGACCTTCGTGTCGCGGCCATGCCGCGTTTGGAAGATGCGCCGGAAGCCGTTCCCGGCAATCCGTCGCCCATGGGCCGGGAGGGTGAGCTCGACGCGTGACCCCGGCACCCTCGCATGGCACCATGTGCCCTTTCCAAAGGGCGAGCGAGACAAGTGATGCAGCAAGACACCTCATTGCGCCGACGGTGGCGTCTGGTAGCCGTCGGTGCAAGCCTGCTCATGGCCGGTTATCTGTGGATATGGCACTCGCCCGATCTCATCGCCATCAAGCATTGGGCCGAAGAGGCGTCTCACCATCCGCTGACTATCATCAGCGTCATCGCGATCATGGCCATCACCCTGGCCTTTGGCTTGCCTGGCAGCATCGGGCTATGGCTGATCGCGCCTTTCTACCCGCCGCAAGTCGCGACTCCCATGCTGATCGTCGGTAGCGTCGGCGGTGCGCTGGGCGCCTATCAGCTGGCGGCCAGGGTGGGCGATCGCTGGAACCCCAAGGGACTGACCCGCAAGATCATGCGCATGCTGGAGAAGCGCAGCGACTTCCTAACCCAGTGCGCCCTGCGCGTGTTGCCGGGCTTTCCTCACTCGGTCATCAACTATGCGGCGGGGCTGCGTCGCCTGCCGCTGCGCACCTTCGTGATCGCCGCCGTGGTGGGGCTCGGGATCAAGTGGGCGGTCTACGCCAGTGCCATCCATAGTACGCTGGAGGCCGTGGAGAAGGGGGAGAATGCCATCAGTGCGGATATCGTGCTGCCGCTGGTGGCGTTGGCCCTGCTGTTGCTGGTCGGCGCCTGGATGCGGCGCCGGGTGGAAGAAGGGCGCGAGATGTAGTCAGCGGAACCTCAATCGCGGCGTTCGTAATGCGCCACGCCGTCACGCCCGTCATGCTTGACGCCATACATGGCCTTGTCGGCGGCATCGACCATGGCATTGACGTTCTCGAATTCGGCATCTTCCATCGAGGCGATACCGATGGACGCGGTCACATGCAGCGGCTCGCCCTCGGTCTTGGCCAGGGGCTGCGAGGCGAGGTAGTGGCGAATCCGGTCGCCCAGCTTGCTGGCCTGGTCACGGCGGGTGTTGGGCATGATCACCAGGAACTCCTCGCCGCCGTAGCGGCCGGCAATGTCGTCCTCGCGCACCATGTTCTCCAGCGCGGCAGCGAAACGGATCAGCACTTCGTCACCGAAGCGATGGCCATAGAGATCGTTGATGCGCTTGAAATGGTCCAGGTCGATGAACATGACGGAGAGCGGCCGGTTGCCTATCAGGGCGCAGTCGAAGTGCTGCACCAGCAGCTTTTCCAGCCAGGGGCGATTGGCCAGCCGGGTCAGGTGGTCCGTGCGGTGCTGTTCGTCGAGTTCGTCATGGCGGGCGAGCAGGGCTTCCAGTTCATGGCGCTGTTCGGCAAGGCGCTGGTTGAGCAGCAGGTTCTGCTCGAAGAGCAGCTCCTTGGCCTCGGCCAGCAGGGTCGTGCTGTTGATGTCGGGAGGGCAGGTGATCTCGAACAGCTTGGCCAGCGTGGGCAGGCGTTGCTGCAGGTCCTCCAGCACGGAGACCAGCATGGCGATATCCAGCGATTCCAGCAGCGCCAGCTGATGCAGCAGGTCGCTGAAGGCCGCTGCCGGGGAATGGGCCAGCCAGCCATCGGCGATGCGACAGGATAGACGCAGGCAGAGCCGCTTCGGGTTGCCATCCTCCAGGGGGCCGTGGCTCTCCGCGATACCCGCGGCCATGGAGGCAGGCACACCCCAGCTGATGGCCAGCCATGCCCCAACCAGGGAGTGGTCGCAGCCGTAGAGCCGGTGCTCGGTCTCGCGCAGCTTGTCGTGGTTGCGCAGGCTGGGTACATGGTCGGAGTAGCGCTCGGCGTCCACGGCTTCCAGCGCCAGGATGCCGATATCCTGTATCAGCGCCGTGGTAAACAGCTGCCCGGCCTCTGCGGGACAGAGCTGTTCGGCGAGCTGCTGGGCGGCCAGCGCGGCGATGATGGAGCGCTGCCACAGATAGTCGTACTCGAGGGCATCGCTCGCATCGGGCCGGGGCAGGCCGAAGCTCATGGCCGCAGCCAGGGTGGCATCCAGGCCGAGGCGCGAAACGGCGTCGAAACAGGTCACGACCCGATTGCCGCTGCGAGAGAAGTAGGCGCTGTTGGCCATGGACAGCAGGCGCAGCGTGAGTGCAGGATCCTGCTCGATTGCCGTGGCGAAGTCGGCGAGGCGAGGCTCCGGCGCGCGGGCCAGGCCGATCACCCGTGCCGCCGCGGCGGGCAGGCTCGGCAGTGTACGACACTCTCCCAGGTTCAGGCGAAGCGTATCGGGAAGCGGGGGGAGCTCAGGAGTTGTCAAGCCAATAGTGCCTTCGGATTCGGTGGTCGACATCCTATCGAGTGGCATGATGACTCCTGAATCAAACAGTTGTTTATTGTTATTCCTAAGTTACCATAATCTTACATTCATGCCATTTACTTTTTTTGCAGCTATCTACCCTGCGGTTTTTTTCTTCTACAGTTTTTTCCGCGCCACTACTGTTTCCGCAACGAGGCGTCCAGGTGGTCGACCACTTCGGCCCAGTCGGCGTCCTCCTCCAGCGCATCGAGAATGAAGGCGGCCTGGGATTCACTCCAGAAAGGCGCTTCGTGAAGCTGCATGGTCTCCGGCAGCGGTGCGTGACGCTCGATGAAGCCCCTGATGGACGCCTCGTCAGCAGGCAGGCCCAACTGCTCGAACAGCTCAGTAAAGTGGTGGACGGGTTTTTCCATGGTATGTGACTCCTATGTAAACGTAGAGTACCAAAACAGTAGTCGGATTGTGCCCCGCTCGTGCGGCACACTTCAACGCTGGGGAGGCTGGATTAGCGATTAATCAACGCTCGCCTACCAGCGGCGTGAGAAAGCGTCGCCTTCGCTCGCGGTCGTCCAGGGGCTGGGCCAGCAGGTGAACCAGCTTGGTCAGCACCGCCTCCGGTGTCATGCCATCTCCCGAGAGTACGCCGGCCTCGGCCAGCCCCTGGCCAGCGGCATATTGGCCGATGGCAACGCTGCCCTGGGTGCACTGGCTGATTGCCGCCAATAGCTTGCCTTCCCCAGTGGCCTTGGCCAGCACCCCCAGCAGCGCCGGGTCCTCCGGCACGTTGCCACCGCCCCACACTTCCAGCAGCGCCCCTTGTACCCGGTCGTCCTCGAGCCAGGCCGCCAACTGCCAGGCCTGGATGCCGGGCCACAGGACGATGCGAGCCACACCGCCGGCCGCCAGTGGGGCATAGTCGGGCAGCTCGAAACGGGGAGCACCACGCTGCTGTGCTTCCAATCCACGGGCAGGGTAGAGCACCGTATCATCGCCGACGCGCTCCCCCAGCAGGGGATAGTTGGGGCTGACAAAGGCATCGGCGGCTTCGCTATGCAGCTTGCGTGCACAGACTCCGCGAAACAGCTTGTCGGCGAAGGCCACAGCGACTTCCTGCAGGCGTGGCTCGGTGGCGAAGCGAAGTGCCAGCTCCACGTTGGCCAGGGCATCGCTGTCTGGCGCCTCGAGAGGTAGCATGGCCCCGGTCACGATTACCGGGCGGTCCAGCCCCTGGAGCTGGTAGGCAAGGCTCGCGGCTGTCCACGCCAAGGTGTCGGTGCCGTGGAGCACCACCACGCCGGCGTAGTCGGGCAGCGCCTTGGCGATGGTATGGCCAAGGCGCTGCCAGTCGATGGCAGTGGCAGCGCTGGAATCGATGGGCTTCTCCGTTGCCTGGACGACGAAGGCCGGCAGGCGTGCCTGGCGCGTCGGGGGCAAGGTGGCCAGGGCGTCGCGCAGTCGTGTGGTTATATTGCCGCCGGCGGCCAGGCCGCGGGGCGAGGCTACCATGCCCAGGGTGCCGCCAACGTAGAGAACCAGCACGGTACGGTCGGCGGAAGAGGACGTGATCATGTCGGCTCCTGGCAGTCATGGTGACGAAGTGAAAGCCGCATGATAGCGCTATGGCGGCGCAGTCTCACTCCCCAGCGGTGACTCTTGTCCCATCGGCGACCTGCTCGCCGGGGTGGTTGATGACCGATTCGCCTTCGGCAAGCCCCGACAGCACCTGCGTGATCATTCCCTGGCGGCGGCCGATGTCGAGGCTGCGGCGCACGGCTCGACCCTCTTCGATGACGAAGACTGCCCAGTCGCCCTGATGGCGGAACAGCGCGCTGGTGGGGATCTGTAGTACATCGTCGTCTTCCCAGATCAGGAACTCGGCGTCGATACGAAACCCCACTCCCAGGCCCAGGGCAGCCGGATCGCTCCCTGCGCTGAAGTCGACGATTACTGGCACGCGCTGCTCGTCCACCCCCAGTGCGGAAATGCGGGTGAAGCCGGCCGGCTCGACGCGCCTGATTTCGCCCTGCAGGACGTCGCCACCCCAACCACTGAGGCGTACCGCCATGCCCGGACGCAGGCGCACCGCATCCATGGAGAGCAGGTCCACCTGCACCTCGATATCGGCCGGCCGGCCCAGCTCGAGGATTGGTTCTCCTGCTGCCACGCTGCCTTCACAGCAGCGATGGCGGGTGAGGACCAGGCCCGAAACGGGGGCACGTATCGCCAGCTCGGCGATGTCATTGGGCTCGCTGCGCTGGCCGCTGGCGATGTCGAGCATGGCCCGGGCCGCTTCGACTTCGAAGCGTGCCACCTCGACGCTGGAGGCGGCCGAGTTCTCCAGGGCCCGCTGGCGATCACGCAGGTTCTGACGGTGTTCCAGTTCGGCGGTGGATACCAGGTTACGCTCGTGAAGCTGGCGGTAGCGCTGGTACTCGGCCTCGGCGAAGCGTCGGTCGGCGCGAGCGGTCTCCAGGTTGGCCTGCGTTGCCTGCCATTTGGCCTGGGCCGCCTGGAGGTTGTCTTCGGCCTGTTGGCGGGAGCGAGCATCCAGGGCCGGAGCCGGGCTCGGCTCCAGGCGAAACAGGATGTCGCCTTCCGTCACCGTGTCGCCGACTTCGAGCATGACGCGCTGCAGGTAGCCGGCAATGGGTGCCGAGACATTCCAGGTATCCCGCAGCCGGGTACGCCCCTCCTCGCTCACCGTTTCACTGAAGGGGCCACGCAGCACCGTGGCGCTGCTGACGTTGACCGGGGCAGGCCACAGCGCCCAGGCCAGCGCGCCGATGACGGCAACGCCCAGGGTGACGACGCCCAGGCGCTTGAGGAGTCGAGTCGCGGTCTTGTTGATCGTCATTTTCGTTCCTTGTCTACTCCACGGCTTTCAGGGCGGTGACCATGTCCAGCCGCCCAAGGCGCCGAATGACCAGCCCCGCAACCACCGCCGAGGCGGCCATGACGCCGGCGGCGGCGAAGCCGAATGCGTAAGGGGTCAGTACCATCGGTACGCGAAAGAGGTCGTTGCTGAAGGCCTGGTTGAGCAGGGCGCTGAAGCCGATGCCGATCAGCCAGCCCAGCGGGATCGCCAGGGCCGTGATCAGAGCGATTTCGCCGAGCAGGATGCGTGCGACTTCCGTTCGGCTGTAGCCCAGGACCCGCAGGGTTGCCAGCTCTCTCGCCCGCTCGGCGAAGGCGATGCGCGCGTTGTTGTAGATCACGCCGAAGGCGATGGAGGCGGCGAGTGCCACGAAGACCACGGCAAACATCAGGATGGTCTCGTCCATGTAATCCCGAATGCCGCGCTCGGCCTCCGACAGCAGGCCAATGGCGGCCACGGCCGGCATGCGATTCAGCGCCTCGTTCAGCGTCCCCTGCTGGTCGCCGTCCACCAGCAGCCAGGCCCCGCTGATGGCCGGGCCCTCGCCGAGCAGGGCGTTGAGGGTGTCGCGCTGCAGGTAGGCGCCGACGCCGATGGGTTCATCCACCAGCGCCGTCAGCGGCAGTTCGAGATGCTGGCGCCTGCCCTCCATCACCGCCACCTGCAGCGTGTCGCCCACCTCGGCCTGGAGATGGTCGGCCAGGAAGCGGGTCAGCATCACGCCCTGTGCGGGGAGCCGCTGGGAGCGCTCCTGGGCATCGAGTACCTGTCGCAGCCTGGGGTGCTCGTCCATGCCCAGCAGGCTGGTGCGATACTCCCGGTGGCCATGGCTGAGGGTGACGGGTACCCGGCGCCAGGCTTCCACGGCCAGAACGCCGGGCAGATGACGCAGTTCGCCCACTGCACGGGCGGGAGTCACCTCGCCGAAGGACAGTTCGATATCCATGCGCATGACCTGGCGGTATTGCAGGTCGAGCATCTTCTCCACGGCGCTGAGCTGATAGGCCCCCATCATCAGCAGGCCTGCCGACAGGGCGATCCCGGTTACCGAGAGTGCCGCCTTGGTAGGGTGGCGCAGCAGGTGGCGCAGTATGATTCGCGACTCGTTGCCCAGTGCCCGGCCCAGCGGCGAGCGCTCCAGCCAGGTGCGGCGAAAGCGCTGCGGGGCCGGTGGGCGCATGGCCTCCGCCGGCGGCTCCCGGACGGCCCGCCACACCGCGTGCCAGGTGCCTGTCAGGGCTGCTAGCCCGGCAACGGCCAGCGCCAGGGCCATGGACCAGGGTGGCACCCGGAAATGCATCTCGGGGAAGCGGAAATAGTCGCTGTAGATGCCGGCCAGCCCCCGTGCCGACCAGGCGCCCAGCAGTACCCCCGCGGCCCAGCCGAGCAGCACGATCGCGGCGGCAAGCCAGCCATAGTGCCGGGCCAGTTCGCCGTTGCGATAGCCGAAGGCCTTGAGCATGGCCAGGGGTTCGCGCTGGGTCTGGATGATACGGCTCATCACCACATTGAGCAGGAAGGCCGAAACGGCGAGAAAGATCGTGGGCAATATCGTTGCCTGGGCGCGCTGCTGTGCCAGTTCCTCTTCGAGGAAGCGGTGCGACTGCTGGTCATGGCGGGTCTGGGTGCCGGTGCCGCCGTAGCGGGCCAGGATCAGGTCGAGTTCGTCGATCAGGGTTTCGGCGTCGGCGCCGGCCTGCAGCGTGACCAGCAGCTGGTTGAAGGCGCCCTCCATGCCATAGGCGCTGGCCAGGGCGCGCTGGTTCATCCATAACGTGGCATAGCGATGATAATCCGGCAGCAGGTCGGTGGGGGCGGCCTGGTAGATGACTTCGGGGCTGCGTGCGATGCCGCTCAACAGCAGGCGTGTCTGGCGGCCGTCGATGATCGCTTCGAGGCTATCGCCGGGGGCCAGCCCATGCGCCTCGGCAAAGGCGTCACTGACCACAGCCTGGTCGCTGCGTCCCACCTCCGGCAGGCTGCCGGCGAGCAGATGCAGACGGTTGAGGTTGGGCTGGCGGCCATCGGGCAGCGAGAGCATCACGCCGCGCACCGGATCATCGAACCCGGACACGGCCAGGCGCACCGGGGCGCGCACGCGAGGTTCCATTCGGCTCACGCCGTCGAGGGTCTCGAGTCGTTCCACCAGGCCCAGTGGAGCTCGCTTGAGGTCGGCAAAGAGGTCGGCGTAGTGGTGGCTGGCATAGAAGCGGTCGCGAGAGCCCGATAGCGCCTCCAGGGTAGTGGTCGACATCACCAGTGTCATCACGCCGCTGGCGATGACCACGGCGATGGCCAAGGCCTGCCCCTTCAGTCGAAGCAGGTCGCGCAGCAGCTTCCAGTGCAGGGTGGCAAGCTTCATGGCGTCACCAGCGCAGCTCGCCCGGTGCCCGGCGTTCGACGTTGACATGTATGTCGCCCACCTGGCCATCGCGCAGGCGAATCACCCGATCGGCCATTTCACCGATCACCTCGTTGTGGGTGATAATCGCCAGGGTCGTGCCGGTGGTGCGGTTGATCTCCTCGAGCACTTCCAGCACGCGGATTCCGGTGCGAAAGTCGAGGGCGCCGGTGGGTTCGTCGCAGAGCAGCACCTCGGGGCGCTTGGCAATGGCCCGGGCGATGGCGACACGCTGCTGTTCGCCGCCGGAAAGCTGCGACGGGAAGTGATCCAGGCGGGCCTCCAGTCCCACCATGGCGAGCGCGTCTTCCGGTGCCATGGGGTCGCGGCTGATATCGGTGACGATGGCCACGTTCTCGCGGGCCGTCAGGCTCGAGATCAGGTTGTAGAACTGGAAAACGAAGCCGACGTGATGGCGGCGGTACTCGGTGAGCACCCGCTGGCTGGCATGGGTCAGGTCGTGGCTGCGCTGGCTGCGGTCGATATAGTGCAGGCTGCCCTCGCTGGGGCTGTCCAGGCCACCCATGATATTGAGCAGGGTGGACTTGCCCGAGCCGGAGGCCCCCAGCATCACTAACAGCTCCCCGGCATGTAGCTCGAGGTCGACGCCGCGAAGTGCCTGGATGGTCACCTCTCCCATCTGGTAGAAGCGCTTCACCCCCTGGGCCTGGAACACCACCTTGGCCGTGTCGTTCATCCGCTGCCTGATTATAGGAAGAGCATCGTGGAGTATCGATGAGCTCAGGCTACCATGCCCGGCTATTATTGGAGCGTTGACCGAGATCAAGCTTAGTGCCAGTTGCCGATGCCGGCGACCACCGCCAGCGTCGGCAGCTGCCGCCGGGGCGCCTGGCGGCGCCAGTCGCGATGCGGAGCAGCGCTCCAACAGCGGATTTTTCCTGCCGTGGCAAGCGATTGCCACCCTGTCGGAGGAAGCTTCAGCTCACGACTGGAGGCCGAAGGCCTCCTTGCGGTGTTACCAATGCTGGAAATTACTGCCAACGTCGGCAGCCTGCGCCGGGGCGCCTGGCGGCGCCAGTCGCGATGGGAACCAGCGCTCCTACAGCGATCCTATCCACCGACGGTGCCACGCCGCTGTTGGAGGAAGCTTCAGCTCACGACTGGAGGCCGTAGGCCTCCCCGGCGGTGTCGCCGATGTGAGCAATAAC
>NZ_JAKCMI010000012.1 GCF_021412585.1 Halomonas alkalisoli
TCCAGCATCGGCAGGTCGAGGCCGTTGTCGCGGGCGCACTGCTTGGCAATATCGTACCCGGCATCCGCGTGGCGCATCACCCCGGTGCCCGGGTCGTTGCGCAGCACCCGGCCCAGGCGCGCGTGGGCTTCGTCCGTGCCGTCGGCGACGATCACTACCCCGGCATGCTGTGAATAGCCCATGCCCACGCCTCCGCCGTGGTGCAACGAGACCCAGGTCGCGCCGCCGGCGGTATTGAGCAGGGCGTTGAGCAGCGGCCAGTCGGAGACGGCGTCGCTGCCGTCCATCATCGCCTCGGTCTCGCGGTTGGGGCTGGCCACCGAGCCGGAGTCCAGGTGGTCGCGGCCGATGACGATGGGTGCCTTGAGCTCTCCTTTTGCAACCATCTCGTTGAAGGCCTGGCCCAGGCGGGCGCGATCCTTCAGGCCGACCCAGCAGATCCGCGCCGGCAGGCCCTGTAAGGCGATCCGCTCCCGGGCCATGTCGAGCCAGTTGTGCAGGTGCGGGTCGTCCGGGATCAGCTCCTTGACCTTCTGGTCGGTCTTGTAGATGTCCTCCGGGTCGCCGGAGAGCGCCACCCAGCGGAACGGGCCGATGCCCTGGCAGAACAGCGGGCGGATATAGGCCGGTACGAAGCCGGGGAAGTCGAAGGCGTTCTCCACGCCCTCTTCCTGGGCCATCTGGCGGATATTGTTGCCGTAGTCGAAGGTCGGCACGCCCATGGCCTGGAAGTCGAGCATGGCACGCACATGCACCGCCATGGACTGCTTGGCGGCCTTGGTCACCGCCTCGGGTTCGGTCTTGCCCCGGGCCACGTATTCGTCCCAGCTCCAGCCCGACGGCAGGTAGCCATGCAGCGGGTCGTGGGCGCTGGTCTGGTCGGTGACCATGTCCGGGCGCACGCCACGCTTCACCAGCTCGGGCAGCACGTCGGCGGCGTTGGCGCACAGGCCGATGGAAACCGCCTTGCCCTCGGCGGTGTAGCGCTCGAGGCGCGCCAGGGCGTCGTCCAGGTCGCTGGCCTGCTCGTCCAGGTAACGGGTGCGCAGGCGGAAATCGATGCTGGTCTGCTGGCACTCGATATTCAGCGAACAGGCCCCGGCCAGGGTCGCGGCCAGGGGTTGGGCGCCGCCCATGCCGCCGAGGCCGGCGGTGAGGATCCAGCGCCCGGCCAACTTTCCGTCGTAGTGCTGGCGCCCGGCCTCGACGAAGGTCTCGTAGGTACCCTGGACGATGCCCTGGGAACCGATGTAGATCCATGAGCCGGCGGTCATCTGGCCGTACATCATCAGGCCCTGCTTATCCAGCTCGTTGAAGTGCTCCCAGTTGGCCCAGGCCGGTACCAGGTTGGAGTTGGCGATGAGCACCCGCGGGGCGTCCCTGTGGGTCTCGAACACGCCCACCGGCTTGCCCGACTGGATCAGCAGCGACTGGTTGTCCTCCAGGCGCTTGAGGGTCTCGACGATGGCGTCGAAGCACTGCCAGTCCCGGGCGGCACGACCGATGCCGCCGTAGACCACCAGGTCCTCGGGGCGCTCTGCCACGTCCGGGTGAAGGTTGTTCATCAGCATGCGCATGGGGGCTTCGGTGAGCCAGCTCTTGCAGCTGAGTTCAGTCCCGGTGGGGGCGGCGATCCGGCGGCTGGGATCGTGACGGGGGTCGGTTGTGGGGGCCTGGTGGCTGTTCATTGTCGTCTCCTGTCTATTGTCGTGACTTTTCGTGTCTCTTGGGTCTGATGCCTGGCCTTATGCCCTCAGGCCGGATCAGGGTGCGAGCGTCAGTTGATGGATCAGCCGCGCTGCCGCCTTGGCGGTGCGGCCGTCGATATCGAAGCCTGGGTTCAGTTCGGCCAGGTCGACCAAGGCCAGCTTGTGGCTATCGCGTACGCGCACGGCCAGGCGCTCCAGCAGGGGCAGCGATACACCATGGGCGGCGGGGGCGCTGACACCGGGGGCTTCGCTTGCCGGCAGCACGTCCATGTCGATGGTCAGGTAGATCCGGTCGCAGTCGGCGATAAAGGCGTCGAGTTCGTCGCCGATGCCATCGAGGCTTGCCGCGGTGATCTCGTGATCCTCGCGCACCAGCACGCCGAACTCGGTGGCGCGCTCGAACAGGGCCGCGGTGTTATTGGCCCTGCTCACGCCGAGGCAGGCGTAGCGGAACGGCCAGCCGCGGCGCTCGCATTCGTCGGCGATCTGGGCGAAGGGCGTGCCCGAGGAGCCGCGCTGGCCTGGGGTGAGAAGCGGGTTGCGAAGATCGAAGTGCGCGTCGAGGTTGATGATGCCGATGACCGGCGCCTTCTTGCCGGACGCCGCGTTTTCCAGGTGACGAGCCAGGCCCGACCAGCTGCCATAGGCCACTTCATGACCGCCACCGAGCACCACCGGCAGATGACCGGCGTCGAGCAGCGCGGCGGCCCTCCCGGCGAGCCGCGACTGAGCGCTTTCCATGCCGTCGTCGCTGCCATGGGGGTGGCAGACCACATCGCCGGCATCGAAGGCGGACGCACCATGGTGCCAGGCCAGGTTGGCCAGCGCCTTGCGTATGGCGCGGGGGCCGCCAGCGGCGCCGATGCGCCCGTGGTTGCGCGCCACTCCGGCGTCACAGGCGAAGCCGAGCAGGGCGATGCCGGCAGGAGCGTTCGCCGCCCGGTTGCCGGCGGGCAGGGGTTCGATCACCTGATGCCAGCGCAGGCTGTTCGGCTCCGGGTCCTCACGCCCTGCCCAGGGCGACATATCGATCCACTCAGACATGGCGGCGTTCTCCTTCGTCTCGTTCCGGTTCACTGACGCTACCCGCGAACACCCGCTGGCGCAGGCGGCCGGGCTGTATGGCATAGGCGAGGGCGGCGGGGGTGTCGGCGTGCCACAGGCAGAGGTCGGCCGGGGCGCCTTCCTCGATTCGACCAAGCCGCTCTTCATGAAACCCTAGGGCCCGGGCGCCATGGGCGGTCATGCCGGCCAGCGCCTCCCGTGGCGTCAGCCGGAACAGGGTGCAGGCGAAATTGAGCATCAGGGTGGGGTTGAAGATCGGCGAGCTGCCCGGGTTGGCATCGGTGGCCACCGCCATTGGCACTCCGGCGGCCCTCAACGCCTCGATGGGGGGCAGCCGGGTCTCCCTCAGGGTGTGGAAGGCGCCGGGCAGCAGCACGGCGACACTGCCGGCCTCGCGCAGGGCTTCCACACCGGCTTCGTCGAGAAATTCGATATGGTCGGCGGAGAGTGCCCCGAAGCGCGCCGCGGCGGCACTGCCACCCAGGTTGGAGAGCTGCTCCGCATGGGCCTTGATCGACAGGCCGTGGGCCTTGGCGGCCTGGAACACCCGTTCGCACTGGGGGACCGAGAAGGCGATCTTCTCGCAGAACACGTCCACCGCGTCGGCCAATCCTTCGGTGGCGGCGGCAGGGATCATCTCGTTGCATACCAGGCTGATATAGCCGTCGCTGTCGTCCCTGAATTCCGGGGGCAGGGCATGGGCGCCAAGCAGGGTGGTGACCACCCGCACCGGCAGCTCCTGGCCCAGGCGACGTGCCACCCGCAGCATCTTGAGTTCGTCGGCAACGGTGAGGCCGTAGCCGGACTTGATCTCCACGGTGGTGACGCCGTCCCGCATCAGCGCCTCCAGCCTCGGCCGGGCGGCTTCGAACAGCTCGGCTTCGGTGGCTGCCCGGGTGGCGTTCACCGTGCTGAGGATGCCGCCGCCGGCTCGCGCGATCTCCTCGTAGCTGGCGCCTTCCAGGCGCTGCTCGAATTCATCGGCTCGAGAGCCGCCGAATACCAGATGGGTGTGGCAATCGACCAGGCCAGGGGTCATCACACCGCCGCGGGCCATCTCCTCACAGCCGGCTGCGGTGGCCTCGTCGAATTCGGTCATCGGCACGACACGACCGATACGGTCGCCTTCGACCATGACCGCCATCGGCTCGGGCAGGGTGTCGAGGCCATCGAAGAGGATGACGTCTCGCCAGAGTTTGCGCTTCTGCGGGGTGCCGGTCATGGGGCCTCCTGCTGATGATGGTCGATGTAATGTATATACATTTAAACGATGGCCGTCCTCGCGTCAAGTATGGCGGCGCCATTCCGGGGTGTTGCCGGTGTTCGGCGTAAGATTCCTCCTTGCGTTATTTATCTATCTATTTGTTAGATAACAATAATAATGGATTGTCGTCCTCGTGATTCTATTGGCATCCGTCAAGGCTACGACGAAAGTATAGGCGTGATTCCGCGGGTTGTCCTGGCTGGGCGATTCATCTTATTGTATATACATTAATGACAGGCCGTATCGACACCCGACCGGCACCGTGGCGTGTCACGACATTCCGACGACAACAAGAGGAGGGGATTCCATGACGATCCCTCAGCAGACGGCACAGAGTCGCCGTCGACCATCGCTGATGACCGTACTCAAGCTGTTCATACCCAGTGCGCTGGGTATCCTGATCTTCTTCGTGCCGGTGACCATCGGCGAACGAACGACCATCCTGCTGGACCACATGGTCACCGGGGCGCGTACCCTGTTGGGGGACTTCAGCGGTTTCTATGCCCTGGCGCTGATCGTTGCCGGTGCCGCCTACCCCCTGGCCAAGGGCTACTGGAATCGTAGCCTCACCGAGCGCATCTTCACGCTGCTCAAGCTGGCCGGGGTGGCCGCGGCACTGATGGCCATGACCGGCTGGGGGCCTGGCTTCCTGCATGAGCCCGACATGCTGCCGTTCCTGTTCGAGCGGCTGGTGATTCCCGTCGGGCTGATCGTGCCCATCGGTGCCGTCTTCCTGGCGCTGTTGATCAGCTATGGCCTGCTGGAGCTGATCGGTGTGCTGGTGCAGCCGGTGATGCGGCCGATCTGGCGCACTCCCGGGCGCTCGGCCATCGATGCCGTGGCATCCTTCGTCGGTAGCTACTCCATCGGCCTGCTGATTACCAACCGGGTCTACCAGGCGGGGCAGTACTCGGCCCGGGAAGCGGCGATCATCGCTACCGGCTTCTCCACGGTCTCGGCCACCTTCATGATCATCGTGGCGCGTACCCTCGACCTGATGAGCGTGTGGAATCTCTACTTCTGGTTGACGCTCTTGATCACCTTCATCGTCACGGCGATCACCGTGCGCCTGCCGCCCCTGCGTGGCATGGACAATAGCAAGACCGATGGTGAACCGGAGTCGATACCGGGCAAGCGGCTCTCTACGGCCTGGCATACCGGCCTCGCCGTTGCCGAAAAGGCTCCCAGCCTGGCCAGGAGCGTGTCGATCAACGTGCGAGAAGGCCTGGTGATGGCGATCAGCATCTTGCCGTCGATCATGTCGGTGGGGCTGTTGGGCCTGCTGCTGGCCAAGTACACGCCGCTGTTCGAGTGGCTGGGCTGGCTGTTCTATCCCTTCGTGGCCATCTGGGGACTGGACGATGCCGCGGCACTCTCCCAGGCGGCGGCCTCGGGCCTGGCAGAGATGTTCCTGCCCGCGCTGCTGATGGCGGAAGCCGATTTCGTGGCGCGCTTCGCCGCCGGGGTGGTTTCGGTCTCGGGCGTGCTGTTCTTCTCCGCCTCGATTCCCTGCATCCTTTCCACCAGCATTCCGCTCTCGGTGGGGCGCATCGTGGTGATCTGGTTCATTCGCGTGGCGCTGAGCCTGCTGCTCGCCGTGCCGGCGGGCTACCTGGTTCAGGCGCTGGCTGGCTGAGCCGCCCTGCGAGTCCCCACGAGCGCCGCCGGGCCGGGGGAACGGCCGGGCGGCGCCCGGAACGTGGCTACCGAGGCCACCGCTCGAGAAGCACCGTCGTTGTCGTCGTTTAGCGTGCGGTCTACGGCGGGTCTGCCGATATACTGGGCTATGATTCAAGGACGACAGTTCGAGAGCCCGCGAGTGACGCCATGCAATGTCACCATTGCGGCTGGAACAACCGGGACGGGGTCGCTTGCTGCGACAGGTGCGGTGTTGCATTGACGCATATCATGGGGTCGGTGGAGGAGTTCGTTGGCCGCAAGGGTGAGCTTGCCGCCATCGATGAGGCATTGGCGCAATGTGCTACCGGGCAGGGCGGGCTCCTGCTGCTCAGTGGTGACCCGGGCATCGGCAAGACCCGTACCGCGCAGGAACTCGCCACGCGGGCCGAGCAGCAAGGGCTGAGGGTGCTGTGGGGGCGTTGCTACGAGGAACCGGGCGCACCGCTGTACTGGCCCTGGTTGCAGCTGCTGCGCGGCTGGCTGGGGGAGGCCGATTCGGCCCTGTCGGGTGAAATTCCGGGCAGCGATGCCGGAGTGATCGCCGAACTACTACCGGAACTCAGGCAGCGCCTGCCTGACCTGGTAGAGCCGCCGCCCATCGATGATCCGGCCCAGGCCCGCTTTCGGCTGCTCGATACCCTCACGCGATTCTGGCAACGGGCCTCACGGGACCAGCCTCTGGTCCTGATTCTGGACGATCTTCACTGGGCCGATACCGCCTCGCTCAAGCTGCTGGAATTCCTGGCCCGGGAGATCGCGGCCAGCCCTCTGCTGCTGCTCGGCAGCTTCCGTGACATCGAGCTGAGCCGTCAGCATCCACTCTCCGATACCCTCGGTGAACTGTCCCGTCTGCCTCACTGCCGGCGCCTACCGCTGAGCGGCATGTCGCGCGATGAAACCGAACTGTTCCTTGTCTCGCTGGCCGGGGCCCTCCCGCTGTCCGTCGTATCGACAGCGATATACCAGCACAGCGAAGGCAATCCGCTGTTCATGCGTGAGCTGTCCCGCCACCTGCTGCAGGAGGGTCTGCCTCCGGACGGGGTGGTGCCACGTATCCCGGCGGGCATCCACGAGATCATCGGACAGCGTTTGAATCGGCTGTCGCGCGATTGCAACCGCTTGCTGGGCATGGCCGCGGTGATCGGCCGGCGCTTCGAACTCGAACTGCTGGCCGGCCTGGCACTGCCGGAAACCGAGTTACTGGATATCCTGGACGAGGCGCTGGAGGCTCACATCGTCGAGGAGCTCCCTCAGCCGGGGCGTTTCCAGTTCAGTCATGCACTGATCCGCGAAACCCTGTACGAGGAGCTGTCGACCACCCGACGAATGCGCCTGCACCAGCGGGTCGGCGAGCGGCTGGAGGCGTTGCACCACCAGGACCTGCCTGCCTGCCTGCCTCAGCTGGCCCACCACTTCGCCCAGGCGGCGGCCATCGGCACGGCCGGGCAGGCCATCGACTATGCCGAACGCGCCGGCGCCCGGGCCGATACGCTGCTGGCCTACGAGGAGGCGGTGCATTTCTACCATCTGGCCCTGCAACTGCAGGAGCAGTACCTGCCACAGGACAGCGAGCGCGGCTGCCGCTTGTTGCTGGCCCTGGCGGAAGCCCGCAACCGGGCCGGCGGGCGTGCCGATGGATCCCTGAACATCTTCGTGCAGGCCGCCGAACTGGCTCGACACGCGGGCCCAACCGCCGAGTGGGCCGTCGCCATGCTGGCCCGGGCCGCACTCGGCTACGAGAGCGTCGGCTGGCGGATCGGTCGTCACGGCGAACAGGCGGTAGCCCTGCTGGAGGAAGCTCTGGCGGCCCTGGACCCATCGGCGGAGCGTTTGCGGGCCGAGCTGCTGGCGGCGCTGTGTCGGGCCAATATCTACTGCGACCGGCCCCAGGCCGCCCATGCGGCTCTCCAACAGGCGACCCGGCTGGCGCGCCGGCTGGGTGATCCACTCACTCTGTTCGAGGCACTCAGCGCCATCGTTCCGGCACGCTCGTGGCCGGAGCACCTGGATGAGCGCCTGGCCGCAGCACGCGAGGCGCTGGAGCTGGTGCATCAGGCGGGGCACCCGGAATGGGCGGTCGGTGACATGACCGGCTGGTACATCGGGGATCTGATGGAATACGGGGATATCGACAGCGCCCGGGCCGTGCTCGACCTGCACCAGCGGGTGGCCAATGCCTGGCGACAGCCGTTTCTGCAGGCCGTCGGCCTGAGTGCCCAGGCCATGTTGACCACTCACCGGGGGCGCTTCGCCGAGGCCGAGCAGCAAGCGCGGGAAAACCTGATCGTGGGCCGACGCTTTTCCCCGGACCATGCCGAGGGAGTGTTCGGCATGCAGATGTTTACCTTGCGCCGGGAGCAGGGCCGGCTGGGCGAGCTCCAGCCGGTGCTAAGCCATTTCGTGCGGAATACTCCCGAGGCGGCGGCATGGCGACCGGGACTGGCCGTGCTGTATGCCGACCTGGAGCTGATGGAGGAGGCGCGTATCGAGTTCAAGTACCTCATGACCGATGAGCTCAAGGCCGTGTCCCGCGATGCCATGTGGTCGACCAGTATCACCTACCTGGCAGAAGTGTGTGCCCGTCTCGACGAGGCCGGGCATGCCGCCACCCTGTACCGCTATCTGCTGCCCTATGTCGGCCGCAACATCGTCTCCGGCGCCCATACCGCCTGCTACGGTTCGGCAGACCGGTTTCTCGGCATGCTGGCCGTCACCCTGAAGCAGTGGGACACCGCCGAGCGTCATTTCCAGACCGCACTGGCCATGGATGAACGCACCGAGGGATGGCCCTGGCTGGCCCACGATCGATACCACTACGCCCGGTTGCTGGCGCAACGCAAGCAGCCCGAACCGGCGCGGGCACTGGTGGAAGCGGCGTTGCTGACCGCCCGCGAACTCGGTATGGGGGAGTTGGCACGGCGCTGTGACGCGTTACGGGAAACACTCTCGACCCGACCGGTCTATCCGGACGGATTGAGCCGGCGAGAAGTGCAGGTATTGCAATTGCTCGCTGCCGGTCGGAGTAACCGTGAGGTAGCCGAGCGACTCTTTCTCAGCCCGAATACCGTCGCCAATCATGTGCGAAACATCCTGGCCAAGACCCACACCGCCAACCGCACCGAGGCGGCGGCCTATGCTATCCGGCATGGCCTGGTCGAAGAGTAGGCTCGGCTTCTCTCAGACATAAGCCTCAGGGTTTATCTGGTCGACCTCGACGATCACATCGGCCGGCACCCCGGCTCGTCGGGCCGCCTCGCGAATGGCCTCGGGATCCGTGGCTTCATAGAGGCAGTAGGTCTTCTTCTTGTCGGCGCTGAGGAAGGAGAACAACCAGTGCACGCTGATCTCCTGATTGATCTCGGTGACTTCCCTTACCGAGTCGGTGGTGAATTCGAGCTGTTCGGCAAAATTCCGCTCGATAAGAAAGAGGGGCATAAGTTATTCCTCCCTGCGGTCAGGTAAAGCACGAATGGTCATTTCACTATAGGTCCACCGGTGAGCGGGGAACATGCAGCATTTGCCGCGATATCCGTGTGAGCGTGCGTCATGGCTCGAGTCGATGGCCAACCCTGACCATTCGAGATTTTGTGCTTGGGGCCGGAAAATGATCCGTTCTGTCGATGTTGCGAAGTCGGGCGCCCCCTAGGCTTGTTTTACGCGTCCATTGCAGGCGTGTGAACAAGCCTTAGGAGAATAATGCCATGAAAACTATTACTGTCATCTGTGCCATGGTTACCGCTTTGGTACTTGCCTTCGGAGTGGCCGCCGAGCAGATATTGAAGCCCATCCATGCCTATCGACTGGGAGGTGATGATCAACACGCGGTGATGTATTACGCCGAGAGAGGTGGTGGCTATGAAGTCGTCACCACCTGGGTGGGTGAAGAGGAGGTTCTGATGCGCCATATCGCCTACCTCGAGCCCGGCCAGCGCTATACCCTGTCCCTGATCGAGCGTGGTCTGCCGGTGCAGTTCACCGTCCGAAATGATGCCGGCTCGGTGGTCATGGTGGGCGAGCCGGAGGCGCCGGCCTATGCACAGCGGTGCAGTGGGAACGAGGATGCCTATCCGACCCCGCTACAGCGCCTGGTCCTCTGTCCGCGTGGCCAACGGATAGACAGTGCCGATCAAGCGCCTCAGCTTACTGCCGGTGGGCCAGGAAGCACAGGAAGCGTGGCCATCAGTGAATGATCGCCTCAGGACTCTTCAGCGACATACCCGGCCTTCCGAAGGCCGGGTATGTCGCTGTCACCGTGTTGCGATAGTCAATTTTGACTATTTCCTGATCGGGTGTCGTCTCGAAAATAGTCAGCTCTGCCGATGTGGTTTCCGATATGGCGCTCTAGACTCACCCTGTAATCAATGCTCGATCGATGGGATCGAAGGGGGAGTGTCATGTGCCGGTTGTTCTCTTTTCCGATAGTGACTGCCGCACTAGTGCTGGCAGGATCATCATCTGCCGTTATTGCCGAGCAGACCTCCACAGTGGAGGTCAATGGCGTCACCCTTCACTATATCGATGAGGGAGAAGGCAGGCCCGTCGTGTTCGTGCCTGCGGCGATTGTCGATCACCGGGCCTGGGAACCGTACCGCGAGGCCATCGCCCGCGAGCACCGCTTCATCGCCTATACCCAGCGCTATTTCGGCACCGAGCCCTGGCCGGACGACGGCGAGCAGTTCTCCAGCGAGACCCATGCCGCCGATCTGGCAGCGTTCATCCAGGCGCTGGATGCCGGGCCGGTCTATCTGGTCAGTTGGTCGTACAGCGGTCAGATCACCCCGCAGGTGGCGCTGGAGTACCCGGAACTGGTGCGCGGCATGGTGCACTATGAACCGCATGTCCCCTCGCTGGTCGCCGAGTTGCCGGAGGAACGCCAGGCCGCCATCGAAGAGGAGGGCAACAAGTACGGCCCCGCCATGGAGGCCCTGGAGGCCGGCGATGCGGAGCAGGCCACCAAGCTGTTTATCGAGGCCGTGTTCCAGCGGTCGCCGGGCGGTTTCGAGCAGGAACCCGAGTACATGCGCACCATCTGGCTGGACAACGCCCGCACGGTACCGCTCCAGATGAGCATGACGCCACCTGCCATCAGCTGCGAGGATCTGGCATCCATCGAGCAGCCCACCCTGGTCCTGAGGGGGGAGCATGCCGACGTCTACTATGAATCGGTCGCCGACACCATGGCACAGTGCCAGCCCCAGGCCGAGGTACAGGTGATTCCCGGCGTCAATCACGATGGGACATTCAATGCCGTCGAGGACTTTACGGCCGCCATTCTCGATTTTCTGGCCGAGCATTGAGAGGAGGGCACTGCCATGAGTACCGATACCGCACGGGATACCTTCCAGGCTGCCTTGCGCGGCGCATTGCTCCAGGCCGGGGATCCCGACTACGAGTCGGCCCGCCGGCTCTACAACGGCATGATCGACAAGCGCCCGCGGCTGATCGCCCGTTGCGGAAATGTGGCCGACGTGATCCGTGCGGTCCACTTCGCCCGCGAGCAGGGGCTGCCCCTGGCGGTGCGCGGCGGCGGCCACAACGGTGCCGGGCTGGGCGGCTGCGACGACGGCCTGGTGATCGATCTCTCGGCCCTGCGGGGGATTCGCATCGATCCCGCCATGCGCACCGCCCGGGTCGAGGGGGGCTGCACCTGGGGCGATGTGGATCACGCCACCCACGCCTTCGGCCTGGCCACGGTCAGCGGCATCATCTCCACCACCGGGGTGGGGGGGCTCACCCTGGGCGGTGGCCACGGCCATCTGAGCCGCCGGTACGGGCTGACCATCGACAATCTGCTGGAGGCCGACCTGGTGCTGGCCGACGGGCGCTTCGTCACCGTGAGCGAGACCCAGCATCCGGCGCTGTTCTGGGCCATCCGCGGCGGCGGCGGCAACTTCGGCGTGGCGACCTCGTTCCTGTTCCAGCTGCATCCGGTGAACATCGTGAACGCCGGCCCGACGCTGTGGGAGCTGGAGCACTCGGCCGCCGTGCTGCGCTGGTACCGCGACTTCATCGCCGCCGCGCCCGAGTCGCTGAACGGCTTCTTCGCTTTACTGAGCGTGCCGCCGGCACCGCCGTTCCCCGAACATCTGCACAATAAACGGATGTGCGGCATCGTCTGGTGCCATACCGGGCCCGAGGAGGAGGCCGAACGACTCCTGGCGGCCGTCCATGAGCCCGCCGCTCCGGCCCTGCACGGCGTTCAGCCGATGCCCTATCCAATGCTGCAGAGTGCCTTCGATGGCCTCTATCAACCTGGATTGCAGTGGTACTGGCGCGGCGATTTCGTCACCGAGCTCAGCGATGCGGCCATCGAGCGTCATGTCGAATATGCGGAGGTTCCGACCCCACTGTCGACGATGCACCTGTACCCGGTCGACGGTGCCGTGCACAGGGTCGGGCGTCATGACACCGCGTTCAGCCACCGTGAGGCGAGGTGGTCGCAGGTCATCGTCGGCGTCGATCCCGATCCCGCCAATCGAGACAGGATCACCCGCTGGACCAAGGACTACTGGGACGCCTTGCACCCCTATTCCGCCGGCGGCGGCTATGTGAACTTCATCATGAACGACGAGGGCGAGGAGCGGGTCAGGGCCACCTACCGCGATAACTACGCGCGGCTGGCGCGCATCAAGGCCGAGTACGATCCCGGCAACCTGTTCCGGGGCAATCACAACATCCCGCCGGCCGGCTAGCGGGCGCCGGCCGTAGCGCTTGCTGGGCGGTGCTCGATCAGGGGGCTCCACCGGCCGAGGTCGGCCTGCGCCGTCAGGTTGGTCAGCGTCGCTCAGGACGCACCGACGAGCGCAGCTTGTAGCGTTCGCCGGGGTGGATCAGCCGGGCGTAGCTGATCAGATGGTCGCCGGACCAGGTGCGGCGAATCATGCTCAGGCAGGGGCGGGTCGTGTCGGTGTCCAGATGGCGTGCGGTGGCCTCATCCACCAGCACCGCCTCGACCACGTGTTCGATATCGCTGATCGGACAGGCCGCCACCAGCACCTCGTTGGGGGTGTGACACGTGAAGTCGGTATCGAGATAGTCCGGCACCCAGCGAGGATTGACGTAGCGGTTCTCGAGCTGGATCGGCACGCCATTCTCGCAATGCACGATCAGGGTGTGAAAGACCCGTGTGCCCAGGCGTACGCCGAGGCGCAGCGCGACTTCGTCATCGGCTTCAATCGCTTCGCTGCACAGCACCTCGTTACTGTAGCCGTGACCGCGGCTGCGCACCTCCTCGGCGATATTGTGTACCTCCACCAGTGACGACTCCGCCTTGCGGTCGGTGACAAAGGTGCCGAGCCCCGGTTGGCGAATCAGGTAGCCCTGCTGTACCAGGTCGCGTATTGCCTTGTTGGCGGTCATCCGGCTGACACCGAAGTCGCGTGCCAATTGCTCCTCGGGGGGGATCTGATGGTGCGCCGGCCATATGCCGCCGTTGATCTTCTCCAGCAGGTGCTGCTGGATCTGCAGGTAGAGCGGAGGGGAACTGCCCATGGTCGGCGCCAAGTCCTATGTCGAATGAAACGGGTCGAATGAAACGGTCAGCGAACCAGGAGCAGTTTACCTGCCGGCAGCGGCGGGCACACCCCAAGGGGGGAGGAGGAGCCCAGCAGCTTAGTCATGATCGATATAAAAGGAGCTTGCTCAAAAAGGAAATATAGACAACCTTGATATAGGAAATAACCGACTGATCGGGTCAACCACATAAAAGACGCCGTGATGTTTTAGGGATAAATAATAAAGGAAGTGCGTTGCACAGTGAATGTGCACCCTGTCGCGCTGCGTCTCCCCTGACTGAGTGAGGAGGGCATGCCATGCAGCGCCTCTATTTTCTTTCCCCTGACCTGGATACCACCGTCAATATCGCCCATGAGCTGAGCGACCTGGGCCTGACCAGCAAGGAAGTTCATGTCACCGGCCGTAACTGGCTGAAGCTCAAGGAGCGTGGCGTCAACAGTGCGACGTTGCTTCAGACCTCGGATGTGGGCCACGCCGCGGTGCGTGGCGCGCTGTTCGGTGTTCCTCTGGGGTGTGCGCTCGGCGTAGTGGCCTACTACGTGCTGGGCGAAGGCTTTACCAATATGGGTATCGCCGCCCTGATCGTGGGAATGGGCATCTTTGGTGGCCTGTTCGGCGTCTGGACCAGCACCATGGTCGGCGTGTCGGTGCACGACGTGAAGGTGGACAAGTACGAGGACGAGATCGAGCACGGTGCCTACCTGATGATGGTGGACGTCCCCAACGAGCGTGAGTCGAGTATCTACTCCGTGATTCACCGCCATCACCCCGAGGTCATCATCGACAAGGTCACACCGGAAGAGCGCCGGCACCATTGCGGGACCGGCGTATAGGGCAAGGGGCGGGGAAGGAGGTAGGCCATGGCAATTGCGGTTGCGGTCATCGTGCTGGCGATGGGGTCTGTGCTGTTCTTCTTCGTCAGCCCCTGGTACCTCACCCCGCTGGCCTCCAACTGGGGGACGATCGACGATACCATCCAGATCACCCTGTGGGTCACCGGTGCGGTATTCCTGGCGGTTAACCTGTTCCTGGCCTATGTGATCATCCGCTACCGGTTCAGCAGGCGGCGGCGCTCCCAGTATGATCCCGAGAACAAGTCGCTGGAGCTGTGGCTGACCGGCCTGACCACGCTCGGCATCGCCGGCTTGCTGGCACCCGGCTTGGTGGTCTGGGCCTCCTTCGTTTCACCCCCGGAGGATGCCCACGAGGTGGAGGTGGTGGGGCAGCAGTGGCACTGGAGCTTTCGTCTTCCCGGTGAGGATGGTCGTTTCGGGGCGGCCCACAATCGCTTCATCGATGACCGGAATCCTTTCGGCATGGTCGACGACCCTGCGGGGCATGACGACATCTTGATCACCGCACCACACCTGCTGCTGCCGGTCGACCGGCCGGTGAAGATGGTGCTGCGCTCCAAGGACGTGCTGCACAACGTCAAGGTGGCCAACTTCCGCGCCAAGATGGACATGGTGCCGGGGCAGACCTCCTACTTCTGGTTCACGCCGACCGTGCTCGGGGAGTACGAGATCGTCTGCGCGCAGCTGTGCGGCATTGCCCACTTCGCCATGCGCGGGCGCATCGAGGTGGTCGAGCAGGAGACGTTCGATGCCTGGCTCGCCGACCAGCCTACCTACGCCGAGTTCGCTGCGCTTGAGCCCGGCGACCCCGAGGCGGGGGCGTCGGGGTATACCAGCTGTGCCGCTTGCCATGGCGCCGAGGGGCAGGGCAACCAGGACCTCAACGCGCCCAAGTTGGCGGGGCTTGACGCCTGGTACCTGGAACGTCAGCTCGAGCTGTTCCGCAGCGGGGCTCGCGGCACCCATGAGGACGACACCTACGGAATCCAGATGCGCCCCTTCGCCACCATGTTGCCGGATCGCCAGGCGATTGCCGACGTGGCGGCCTATATCACGACTCTGCCCGATCAGCCGCTCGAGGCTACCCTCGATGCCGGCGACCCCGAGCGCGGCGCCCGCCGCTATCGCACCTGCGCCAACTGTCATGGCCAGCAGGGTGAGGGGATTCGTGCCACCAACGGCCCACGCCTGGCGGGGATGCCGGATTGGTACCTGAGGCGGCAGCTGCAGAATTTTCGTGAGGGCGTGCGCGGTCGCCACCGGGAGGATCCCTACGGCAACCAGATGGTCGAGATGGCCCAGGTGCTGGTCGATGAGCGTGCGGTCAACGACGTGGTGGCCTATATCGCCACCTTGCCGCAACCCGCAATGACGGTAGCGGTGGTGAACGCCGGTGACGGAGAGGAGTGATCGATGGCCGACCATGGACAGCACAGCGTGCCCCACGCTCAGGCGGGCGAGTTCGACAACATGGAGCTGGTGCACCCCAGGACCTTCCTCGGCAAGTACGTGTGGAGCCAGGATGCCAAGGTGATCGCCATCCAGTATGGCATCACCGCCATCGCCATCGGGCTGGTGGCACTGGTGCTGTCGATCCTGATGCGGTTGCAGCTGGGGTTTCCCAACACCTTCTCGTTGATCGACCCGGCCAGCTACCTGCAGTACGTCACCATGCACGGCATGATCATGGTGGTCTATCTGCTTACCGCACTCTTCCTGGGCGCATTCGGCAATTACCTGATCCCCCTGATGTGCGGCGCGCGGGACATGGCCTTCCCCTACCTCAACATGCTCAGCTACTGGTTCTACCTGGCCGCGGTGCTGATCCTGATGGCCAGCTTCTTCGTGCCGGGCGGGGCCACCGGCGCCGGCTGGACGCTTTACCCACCCCAGGCGATCAGCCCCGGTACGCCCGGCATCGACGGTGGCATCCTGCTGATGCTGGCCTCGCTGTCGGTGTTCATCGCCGGCTTCACCATGGGCGGGCTCAACTACGTGGTCACGGTATTGCAGGCGCGTACCCGCGGCATGACGCTGATGCGGCTGCCGCTGACCATCTGGGGCATCTTCATGGCCACCGTGATGGCGCTGCTGGCCTTTCCGGCGCTGCTGGTGGCGATCCTGATGATGCTCTGCGACATGTTGCTGGGTACCAGCTTCTTCATGCCCGAGATGCTCAACCTCGGCGAGCACTCCATCCATGAGGGCGGCAGCCCCTTGCTCTATCAGCACCTGTTCTGGTTCTTTGGTCATCCCGAGGTGTATATCGTCGCGCTGCCGGCCTTCGGCATCGTCTCCGACATCCTCGCCACCCACGCGCGCAAGAACATCTTCGGCTACCGCATGATGGTGTGGGCGATCATCATCATCGCCGTGCTCAGCTTCGTGGTCTGGGCCCACCACATGTTCATCAGCGGCATGAACCCTTACTTTGGCTTCCTGTTCGCCACCACCACCCTGATCATCGCGGTGCCCACGGCGATCAAGGTCTACAACTGGGTGCTGACGCTGTGGCGCGGCAACATCCGCATGACGGTGCCGATGCTGTTCGCCATCGGCTTCATCTTCACCTTCGTCAACGGTGGGCTCAGCGGCCTGTTCCTGGGCAACGTCACCGTCGACGTACCGCTGGCGGATACCTACTTCGTGGTCGGCCATTTCCATATGGTGATGGCGGTGGCACCGGTGCTGGTGGTGTTCGGGGCGATGTACCACTGGTACCCCAAGATCACCGGCCGCATGCTCGACGACACCCTGGGCAAGATCCACTTCTGGGTCACCTTCCTCGGCACCTATGCGATCTTCTACCCCATGCACTTCATGGGCTTCGCCGGCGTGCCGCGCCGCTACTACGGCTATGGCGAAACGGGATACATTGCCGACTCGATGCAGGCCCTCAACGCCTTCATGAGCGTGGCGGCGATTATCGTTGCCCTGGTGCAGCTGGTGTTCTTCTACAACCTGGTGCGCAGCTACTTCCGCGGCCGCGAGGCCGGACCCAATCCCTGGCAGGCGACCACCCTGGAGTGGCAGACCGAACACACCCCGCCGCGCCACGGCAACTTCGGAGCCGAGCTGCCGGTGGTCTATCGCTGGGCCTATGACTACAGCGTGCCCGGTGCCAAGCAGGATTATCTCCCGCAGAACATGGCCCCCGAGGAGGTCGAGCGGACCGATTCGACAAGCGACACCCGGGGGAGGCGGACGTCATGACCGTGACCCTGGTTTTCATTGCCATGATGATGGCCATCTTCGGCGGTTGGTTGTTCAGCCATTCGATCAACGTGCGGCCATGGGAAGCACAGCCCGCGGGGAAGAGCAGCCGTCAAATGCCGGTGGGGGTTACCGCATCCCGGGTGGGGCTAGGGGTGTTTCTGGCGGTGGCCACCTCGCTGTTTGCGCTGACCATCAGCGCCTATCTGATGCGCCACGACATGGGCCACGACTGGCAGCCGCTGGCGGTGCCCGGCCTGCTGTGGTGGAACAGCGCCTGCCTGGTGCTGGGCAGCGTGGCGCTGCAGGCGGCCTGGCAGGCTGCGCGCCGGGAAGATGCGCGGCGTCTGCGGCGTGGATTGCTGATGGGCGGTGGTTTCACCATTGCCTTCATCCTGGGCCAGGCGCTGGCCTGGTGGCAGCTGCAGGTCGCCGGTGTCTATCTCGCCGCCAACCCGGCCAATGCGTTCTTCTTCCTGCTCACGGCGCTGCACGCCTTGCATCTCCTGGGTGGCCTGTTCGCCTGGTCCCGCAGCCTGTTCCAGCTGCAGCAGGGCGCGACGCCCCGGGCGGTGCTGCCAAGCATCGAGCTATGCGCGCTGTATTGGCATTTCCTGCTGGTGGTGTGGGGCATTCTGTTTGCCCTGCTGCTGATGACATGAGGGCATGAGCATGGCGACTCCTCACTCTGAAGGCTCGCCGCACGGCGAGGGGGCGACCGGCCTGATCCGCGACTGGTCGGCGGAGCGGCGGGTGTTCGACGTGCCCTGGGGCAAGGCGATGATGTGGCTCTTCATCCTCAGCGATGTGTTCATCTTCGCCTGCTTCCTGGTCGGCTACATGGTGCTGCGCATGTCCACCGTTGAGCCCTGGCCGGATGCCAGCGAGGTATTCGCGCTGACCATCGCGGGGCAGTCGATACCGCTGCTGTTGATCGCCATCATGACCTTCATCCTGATCAGCAGCAGCGGCACCATGGCGCTGGCGGTGAAGTACGGTTACGCCAACGATCGTCGCAAGACCGCCGTGCTGCTGCTGATCACGGCGCTGCTGGGGGCCAGCTTCGTTGGCATGCAGGCCTTCGAGTGGGCGATCCTGATCGGAGAGGGCGTGCGGCCCTGGGAGAACCCCTGGGGGGCGGCCCAGTTCGGCGCGGTGTTCTTCCTGATCACCGGCTTTCACGGTACCCACGTGACCATCGGGGTGATCTTCATCGTGATCATGGCGGTCAAGGTGATGCGCGGTTCGCTGGATGGCCAGCGACCCGGCTTCCTCACCGGCCGCAAGGGCAACTACGGGATGGTCGAGAGCCTGGGACTCTACTGGCATTTCGTCGACCTGGTGTGGGTATTCATCTTCGCGTTCTTCTATCTGTGGTAGGAGGTCGGCATGGACCAACACAACAGTCATCACCAGCCTGAGCTGCGCGTCTACCTGCGCGTATGGCTCTGGCTGTTCGTGCTGAGCGTGCTCTCCTACCTGGTCGATGTCTCCGGCCTGGAGGGCTTGCCCAAGTGGGGCTTGATCACCCTGTTCATGCTGCTCAAGGCCGGCCTGATCGTGGCCTTCTTCATGCACATGGCCTGGGAACGCCTATCGATCATCTATACGGTGCTGGTGCCCCCGGGGGTGCTGCTGTTCCTCGCCGCCCTGATGGCCATGGAAGCGAACTACACGCTGAGTTCGCGTCTGGCGCTCTTCGTCAACTGACGCTCGCATTGATAACGTCTGCTGGACGTGACCGCTGTGCTGATACATTGACGCCTTATGGGCCTTTCGCCCACAAGGCGTAGCATGCTTGAATGCCTGACAGTCACCCGCGTTCCTTCTGGTAAGAGTGCCATGGCCTTCAGTTCTTCGACACGTATCAACAAGTTCATCAGTGAAAGCGGCATGTGCTCCAGGCGGGAGGCCGACCGCTATGTGGAGCAGGGCAACGTGTTCCTCAATGGCAAGCGAGCCAAGACGGGCGACCAGGTGTTCCCGGGGGATGAGGTCAAGGTCAACGGCCAGTTGATCGAGCCTCAGGAAGCCGAAGACCTTGTCTTCATCGCCCTGAACAAGCCGGTGGGCATCGTCAGCACCACCGAGCCGAGCGAGAAGGACAACATCGTCGACTTCGTCAAGCATGGGGTGCGTATCTTCCCCATCGGCCGGCTGGACAAGGATTCACAGGGACTCATCTTCCTGACCAACAATGGTGACCTGGTCAACAAGATACTCCGGGCCAGCAACAATCATGAGAAGGAGTATCGGGTCACCGTCAACAAGCCGATTACCGATGACTTCATCGTGGGCATGAGTTCCGGCGTGCGTATCCTTGGCGAGGTGACGAAGCCGTGCAAGGTCGTCAAGGAGTCGACCTTCGTTTTCAATATAACGCTGGTGCAAGGGCTGAATCGCCAGATTCGGCGCATGTGCGAAAAGTTCGATTACGAGGTCACCAGGCTCGAGCGAATCCGGATAATGAACGTGTCGCTCAAGGGGCTGGCGCTTGGGGACTGGCGCGACCTGACCGCGAAAGAGATCGACACGATCAATGCGCTGACCGAGAGCTCAGCCTCTGCTGCCGAGGGCAGGAAATCTTCGGCGGCCAGGGCGCCGGGCAAGCGCAAGACAGCCAAGGTCGCCAAGGGGGGAGCGGCCGCGAGCAGGCGTGACAACCAAGGCAAGGCGTCCTCGAGCGGTCGCACCACGGGCAAGGGGTCCAAGGCCAGGTCGTCAACAGGTGGAAGCGCAGGCAAGGGGGCCGGGCCGAAGCAGAAGGCCAACGCCAGAAAGCAGAACTCCCTCCAGAAGAAACCCCGGTCGACCGGCGGCCAACCGGGAAGGGCGGGCAGACCACGCCGGGCGAAGCCGGGGCGGTAGGTCCGCCTCAGGCGGTGGAGTGAGCAAGGGAGGGCTCGCAGTGCAGGGAACCACTGAAGCTGGGGAGGCAGGGCCGTCGCTGGCGCCGGGCGGTCGCGTGCACTCTCTGGACGTGCTGCGTGGCTTTGCCCTGCTTGGCATACTGGTCATGAATATCCAGGCCTTCGCCATGCCAATGGCGGCCTATACCAATCCCACTGCGTGGGGCGACCTGACCGGCGCCAACTTCGGGGTCTGGCTGCTGAGCCATCTGTTCGCCGATGAGAAGATGATGGCCATCTTCTCGATGCTCTTCGGTGCCGGCATCGTGCTGTTTGCCGACCATGCCAGGCAACGAGGGAAGTCGGCGGCAGGGCTGCACTATCGACGAAATGCCTGGCTGCTGCTCTTCGGCGCTGCCCATGGGTACCTGTTGTGGTTTGGGGATATCCTGTTTCTCTATGCCGTCTGCGGCTTCGCGCTGTTTCCCTTCCGCAATTTATCTCCACGCGCTCTGTTCGTCCTGGGCCTCGCACTACTGTCAGTATCCTCGCTGTTGTTTCTCTATTTCGGCTGGTCGATGAGACTGTGGCCGGAGGCGCAGCTGGCCGCCTTCGAGGCGGAGTGGCGTCCTGCGCCAGCGGCTCTGGCCGAGGAGATCGCGATTTATCGTGGCGGCTGGCTCGAGCAGCTGGCACATCGCGCGCCGATCACCGCCGAAGCGCAGACCTTTGTCCTGATCGTCTGGGGTTTCTGGCGGGCGGCGGGTCTGATGCTGATCGGTATGGGGCTGTACCGGCTCGGCGTGCTGAGTGGCCAGGCTTCCAGTGCGACCTACTGGCGCCTGCTGATGGCGGGGTGGCTCATTGGCCTGCCGCTGGTGGGCTATGGTGTTGCCTGGAATTTTGCCAATGGCTGGGGGCCGGAATCTCTCTTCCATGGCAGCCAGTTCAACTACTGGGGCAGCCTGCCGGTCAGCCTCGGCTGGGTGGCCGCTGTCGTGCTGCTGCTTCGCCATGGGGCACTCCGCTGGCTGACGAGGCGGTTGGCCGCCGTGGGGCGCATGGCCTTTACTCTCTATATCCTGCAGACCGTCATCGGCGTCTTGCTCTTCTATGGCCAGGGGCTGGCGCTATTCGGCCAGGTCGAGCGGACGGGACAGATCGCTATCGTGCTGGCCATCTGGCTGTTGCAGCTGCTGCTGGCGCCGATCTGGTTGCACCACTTTCGCTCGGGGCCACTGGAGTGGCTATGGCGCTCCCTGACCTACGGAGAGCGTCAACCGTTTCGTCGACAATAACGATTGCAGGCGATCGCGTTCTCAGATGATACGCACGATCGGGTAAAGGCTGCTATCGTGGCGTAAATGTCGGAAACGCGCCGAGGTGTCATGAACAACGCTCGTCTAATGAGCCCTGCAGCAGCACGCAATCGCCAGCCCATCCTGGACGTGTTGCAGGACGTGCTGCCCGAGAAGGCGACCATCCTGGAAGTGGCCAGCGGCAGTGGCGAACACGGCATCCATTGCGCCGGCGCGATGCCGGGATGGGAGTGGCAGCCCAGCGACCCGAATGCCCATGCCCGTCGCTCCATCGAGGCGTGGCGGGAGCACGCCGGGCTGCCCAACCTGCTTCCGCCACTGGCGCTGGACGTGACGACGCTCTGCCCGGCGGGGCCGTTCGACGCCATTGTCGCGATCAACCTGATCCATATTTCGCCCTGGGAGGTCACCGAGGCGCTGATGGCCTGTGCCGGAAGGCGATTGACCGAGGGCGGTGTGCTCTATCTCTATGGCCCCTACCGGCGGGAAGGGCGCCATACGGCGCCCAGCAACGAAGCCTTCGATGCCGACCTCAAGGCACGCGATCCCCGCTGGGGGGTGCGCGATCTGGAAGCGGTGACCGCGGAAGCCGAACGCCATGGCCTGGTGCTTGAGCGCGTGGTCGAGATGCCGGCCAATAATCTCAGCGTGGTGCTGCGCCGGTCCCATTGAGCCAGTGTCGTTGAGTCAGGAGGCGTATTCCGGTACCCGTAGCGGGGTCGCCATGGCTTACTCGTCGGCGTCCGCTCCAGGCCTTTCCTCGATCTGGCCCGGAATGCGGTAGCGAACGCCTTCGGCCTGGCGGTCCTCCTCATAGCGCCGGCTCTCCTCCTCGGCCGGCACGCCCCAGAGGGTCTCCCGGCTGCCGTCCTGGAAGGTATAGGTGGTGCAACCGGCGAGCAGGGCAATGGCCAGCAGCGTGCCAGAGGCTGGCAGGAAATGAGTCGCTCGAATCACGATGAATCCCTTCAAAAAGAGGCTGATGCGGCAAGCCTGAGGCCATGAGGGGCGGGCGTCAAGCGCCTGGCCCCGGTTACCCCGAGATGCCCAGCATGATCGGCACGTAGACCACCAGCAGCAGCACCCCGATCAGGCCCAGGAGATAGGGAATGATGGCGCGGGTGATGCGCTCCAGCGGCAGCTGGGTCACCGACGAGGCAACATAGAGATTGATCGCCACCGGGGGGGTGATCATGCCGATGGCCAGCCCCACCACGATGATCAGGCCGAAGTGGATCGGGTCGATACCCAGTTGGAGCACCAGCGGCAACAGCACCGGGGTCAGGATGATCAGGGCGCTGGCCGTCTCGATGAATACGCCGGTAAGCAGGATCACCGCCACGACCAGCAGCATGATCACGTAGGGGTTGGTGGAGATCGACAGCACCGCCTGGGCGATGGCGCCGGGCACCTGCCAGCTCGACAGCGTCCAGCTGAGTACCGCCGAGGTGGCGATGACCAGCATGATCACCGAGGTGGTGATCGCCGAGCGGATCAGGATGCGGTAGACGTCGGGAATCTTCAGGTCGCGATAGACGAAGAGCGACACCAGCAGGGCGTAGTTGACCGCCACCACCGCCGCCTCGCTGGGCGTGAAGATGCCGGAGAAGATGCCGCCGAGAATGATCACCGGGGTCATCAGCCCCCAGCTGGCACTCTTCAGCGTGCGCCAGATGGTGGCCAGGGAGAGCGCCGTGCCGCGAGGGTAGTTGCGCCGGTAGGCCTGGGTGATGGCAATCGCCATCAGCCCCAGCCCCATGACCAGGCCGGGAATGAAGCCGTTGAGGAACAGCTTGGACACCGACTGCTGGGCGATCACCGCATAGATGATCATCGGCACCGAGGGCGGTATCACCACGCCGATGGTGCCGCTGGCGGCGATCAGGCTGGCCGCCGATGCGGGATCGTAGCCCTTCTTGCGTAGTTCCGGCACCAGGCTCGAGCCCACCGCGGCGGTGGTGGCGGCACCGGAGCCGGAGATGGCGGCGAAGAACATCCCGGCCAATACCGAGACGATCGACAGCCCCCCCTTGAGGAAGCCGAACAGCGAATCGGCAAAGTCGACCAGCTTCTCGCTCACCTTGCCCTGTGCCATCAGGTCGCCGGCGAGGATGAACATGGGAACCGCCACCAGGGCGAAGGAGTTGATGCCCTGGAACATCTGCTGGGTGACCACCATCAGCGGCACGCCCTGGGCGTTGAGGGCCAGCAGCGTGCTGGCGCCGATGGCCAGGGCGATGGGTACCCCGGCCAGCATGAAGAGGAAGAACAGCGCGAACAGCAGGCCCGTCATGGCGGGGGTTCCTCGGCGGTTCCGCTGCCGATGCCGGCGGCCGTATTGGGGCCCTGGACGATCAGCTCGACCAGGTCGACGAGGGCGTACCAGGCCATGATGGCGGCGCTGATGGGGATGATGGCGTAGACATAGGTCATGGAGAGGCGCAGCGAAGCCGATTTCTGAAAGCTCTGCACCTGCATGTAGCGATGGCCGATGATGATCAGCGCGATCATGAAGCCGAGAACGACCAGCACGGCCGCCAGGCGCAATAGCTGCTGCAGTCGGCCGGGCAGCGCCTCGACCACGAAGGTCACGGCGATATGGCGGCCGCGCTGGAAGGCCAGCGTGGCGCCAAGGAAGGTGATCCACACCAGCAGGAACCGCGCGACCTCTTCGGTCCAGCCGACGGCGGAGAAGAACACGCGCGAGACGATCTGCAGGGTGATCACGCCGATCAATGCCGCCATGCCCGCAAAGACCACGGGCTGAATGACGGCATCGAGGACGTGCTCAATGCGCTGCAGGGGGGTGAGCAGCGATTGGAGCCGGTTCGGCACTTACTCCAGCGCCTCCCGGATGCGGGGCAGGTAATCGCCGAACTGCTCGCCGTACTTCTCGTAGACCGGTGCCACGGCAGCCTGGAAGGCTTCGAGGTCCGCGTCGTCGACGATCTGCATGCCGGCGGCGCGGAGCTCTTCCAGCTGTTCGGCTTCCATGTCGGCATTGTAGCGACGCTCATGCTCGGCGGCTTCCTGGGCGGCCTGGCGCAGCACGTCCTGAGCTGCCTCCGGCAGGCCGTTCCAGACCGGCATGCCCATGACGAAGATCGCCGGCGCATAGGTGTGCCGCGACAGCGTCATATGGGTCTGGGTCTCGTTGAGCTTGAACGAGTGGATGACGTTGACCGGGTTTTCCTGGCCGTCGATGGTGCCCTGCTGCATGGCGGTAAGCGCCTCGGTCCAGGCCATGGGGATGGCGTTGGCGCCGAGCTCGCTGAAGGTATCGGTATAGACCGGGTTCTCCATCACGCGGATGCGCAAGCCGTCGATATCGGCGGGGGTGCGGACCTCACGCTCGCTGTTGGTCAGGTTGCGAAAGCCGCGTTCGGCGTAGGCCAGGCCCTTGAGGTTCACCTCGCTAAGCTTGTCGAGCAGCTCCTGGCCGATGGGACCATCGAGGACCTCATAGGCGGCTTCGGGCGAGGGGAAGAGGAAGGGGAGCTCGAATACCGCCATCTCCTCGACGAAGTTGGCCACCGGCCCGTTGGTGATCACGCCCATGTCCACGGTGCCGATCTGCATGCCTTCGAGCAGGGTGCGCTCGTCGCCCAGTGAGGCATTGGGGTAGATGTCGATGGTGATCGCACCCTCGGTGCGCTCGGCGACCAGTTCCTGGAACTTCACCGCGGCGATATGGAAGCCGTCCTGCTCGTTGACCACATGGGCCAGGCGCAGGGTGACCGGGTCCATGTCCTCGAAGTCGGAGGCCTGGGCGGAGGTTGCCATGGCCAGGGAGACGGCCAGAGCCAGCGTTGCGCGTGCTGCAATTTTCATTGTCGTTCTTCCTCTCTCGGGACAATTCGTCACCGAGCATGCCCCAGGGCGCCCGAGGGGGTCAACGGCAATGACACCAAATGGTTACAAAAGCGTCGCTCCGCCTTCCCTCACAGGAGGCGGTACATGATGTGGGCATCCACCAAGCCCTGCTCGGGATGGCGAAAGGCACAGGGAAGGGTGCCGACGATGGAGAAACCGTACTTCTGCCACTGCCGGATAGCGACCTCGTTGGTCGCCACCACGATATTGTATTGCATGGCGGTGAAACCCAGCTCGCGGGCTAGGCCAAGGGAGTCCTGGCACATTTTGCCGGCGATGCCCTGGCCACGGGCATGTTCGGCGACCAGATAGCCGCAGTTGCAGACGTGATCACCGGGGCCGGGCTGGTTGGGCTTGAGGTAATAGGTGCCGAGCACCTTGCCCGCAGCGTCTTCGGCCACCCTGACCGCGCGGGGTAGCTCCACCCACATGCGGTAGGCGTCGGACTCGCTGATCCCGCGTGGCACCGCATAGGTGGTGCCGGCATGCAGGACCGGCGCCATGAATTCCCACATGGCGGGCCAGTCGTCGGGCTGGTAGGGACGGATGCGGATCATGCGGTTTCCTCCTTGACACCAAGCATCGGCCCACTATTTTACGCCATGTCGATCAGCAAAGGGTAATTCAAGTTTCGTCATCACCGTCGGTGGGCCCGATCAGGTGCTTCACCTCAAGGTAGGCGGAAAGGCCCCAGGGGCCCAGCTCCCGGCCGATACCGCTGCGCTTGAAGCCGCCCCAGCCGGTCTGGGGCAGTACCAGCTGTTCGCTGTTGAGCCAGATACTGCCCGCCTGCAGCTGACGACCGATTCGGGAAGCCCGCCGGGGGTCGTCGCTGATTACCGTGGCCGCCAGGCCGAACTCGCTGTCGTTGGCCAGGGCGATGGCTTCCTCCTCAGTGGCGACGCTGCGTCCGCAGAGCACCGGGCCGAAGATCTCCTCTCGCCATAGCCGGCTCTCGATCGGCACGTCGCGGTAGAGGGTGGGCGCCACGAAGTAGCCTTGGCCAGGCAGCTCACGATGCCTGGCATCGCGCACGGCCACTAGCCCCTCCCGCTCGGCCATGGCGAAATAGTTCAGCACGTTCTCGCGCTGGCGCGCGCTGGTCAGTGGGCCCATGTGGCTGTCTTCGTCAAGCGGGTTCCCCAGCACCAGGGCGTCGATACGCTTCGCCAGGGCGGCATAGAGCGGCTCGGCGACGGCTTCATGGACGATCAGGCGCGAGGTGGCCGAGCAGATCTGGCCGGCATTGAAATAGATGCCGGCCATGACCCAGTCGGCGGCCTGGTCGGGGTCGGCATCCTCCATCACGATGATCGGCGACTTGCCGCCCAGTTCCAGGGAGACACCGACCGTACGCTCGGCGGCGGCCCGCATCACCGCTTCGCCGACCCGGTTGCTGCCGGTGAAGGAGACCTTGTCGATACCGGGGTGAGCGGCGAGCGGCGCGCCGACGCCCTCGCCATCGCCGAACACAAGGTTGAGCACACCGGGGGGCAGGTCGACCTCTTGGGCGATCTCGGCTAGCGTGCGTTCGGGCAGCGGGGTCACCTCGGAGGGCTTGAGTACCGCCGTGCAGCCCGCCGCCAGGGCCGGTGCCAGCTTCCAGGCGCTGGTCACCAGGGGGAAGTTCCAGGGCGTGATCAGTCCCACCACGCCCACCGGGTCGTGATAGCAGCGAGCCTGCACGCCTCCCATTTCCAGCTCCACGCGCCGGCCCTGACGGGCGTCCAGCGCTCGGGCCAGGCCGGCATAGTAGCGGTAGCAGGCAATGGCATCGTCCAGGTCGATACCGGCTTCGGCGAGCACCTTGCCGTTGTTGGTGGAGGAAAGGCGAACCATCTCGTCGCGGCGGCGGGTCAGGGCATCGGCGAAGCCCTCGAGGTAGGTTGCCCGCTGGGCGCCGGAGAGAGCCTGCCAGGCCGGCAGGGCTCGCCGTGCGGCGGCCACGGCGGCCTCGACATCGGCGGGATCGCCGGAGGTGACCTCGGCGATCACCGTCTCCGTGTAGGGGTTGGTCACCGTCAGCCGCCGTTCGCCCCGGGAGGCCACCCAATGGTTATCGACGAATTGCTGGTCAAGGCATTGCATGAGGATTCTCTTCTTGGTTGGTTAACCGATGGCCTGCTTCCAGGCAGCGGCATCCACCTCGATCAGGAAGGGGCCGTCGAACGGGCGGCTGGCCAATGCCTGGGCCAGTGCGCCGGGGCTGTCGACATGGGTCGCAAGGCAGCCGAATCCGCGGGCCAGGGCCAGGAAATCCGGCGCCTGGATGTCGACACCGATGCGCTCGACCCCATGGGCGTCCATATAGCGTCGGATCTCCTCATAGCCGGCGTTGTGCCACAGCAGGATGACGACGGGCAGTCGCTCTTCCACGGCGGTGGCAAGCTCGGAGAGGGTGAACATGACGCCGCCGTCACCGACCAGGGCGACCACCGGCAGGTCGGGGCGGGCGAGCTGGGCACCCAGCGCCGCCGGAAGACCGTAGCCCAGGGTGCCGTAACCGGTGGAGGCGTTGAAATAGCGCCGCGGCGCAGGCTGGGAGACCAGGTGGTTGCCGGCATAGACCGGTGCCGTGGAGTCGCCGACCAGGATGGCGTCGGGCAAGGCCTCCTGCAGTACCCCATAGAGGGGCACGAAGGGGGCGAAGGCGGGGTCCTCTACCAGCCCGAGTGCGGCCAGCGTACTGGCCGTGCGTTCGGCGCCGCCCTTGGCCAAGGGGTGAGGGAAGTGGTCGAGCAGCAGCGCAAGACTGTGGCCGGCATCGCCCACCAGGCCCAGGGCCAAGGGTTGGTTGCGCACCAGCTGCTGGGCGTCGAGGTCGATGCGGATCAGCTGGCCGGTGAGGGCGAAGCCGTCGTCGAAGACCACGTCGTAGTCGGTCTCGCCGAGTTCGGTGCCCACGGCGAGAATCACGTCGGCTCCGTGGGCCAGCTCGCGGACCGCCGGCAGGGCAGCATTGGCCCCCAGGTCCAGCGGGTGCGAGCGCCCGAGGAGCCCCTTGGCGTTGATGGTCGTGACCGTCGGGGCATCAAGGCGCTCCACCAGGGCCCGTGCCGCTTCGGGCGCATCGGCGCAGCCGCCGCCAAGCAGTATCAGGGGCCGCTCGGCCCGGTGTAGCCACTGCGCCGCCAACGCCAGGCCCTGGGGGTCCGGTGCCGGACGATAGAGTGCCGGTGCCTGCCAGGTGCGAGGTGCTGCTGCCGGGGCATCGAACAGGTCAATGGGGATCTCGATATGTACCGGGCCGGGCCGTTCGCTGCGAAACACGGCAAAGGCCCGTGCCAGCACTTCGGGCAGGGCGGCGGGGTCGAGCAGCGTATGGCTGAAGCGCGAAACCCCGGCCAGCAGCTGCTGCTGGCTCGGCAGTTCGTGCAGCCGCCCCTGGCCGCGTCCCAGGGTGTCACGGCGGTTGACGCTGGAGATCACCAGCATCGGCACCGAGTCGGCGAGTGCCTGCCCCATGGCGGTGGCGATATTGGTCATGCCGGGGCCGGTAATGATCAGGCATACCCCCGGGCGACCGGTAGCCCGTGCGTAGCCGTCGGCCATGAAGCCGGCACCCTGCTCGTGACGCGGTGTGACGTGGCGGACGCCGCTGGCCTCCAGGCCCCGATAGAGTTCGATGGTGTGCACCCCGGGAATGCCGAAGACGGTGTCGACCTCATAACGCTTGTTGAGGAGCGTCAGGAGGAGGCTGGCGCAGGTCAGGGTATCGGTTGCCATCGTGTTACCTCAGAAGAAGAAGGTGTGGGCCATGAAGGCGATGATCGGCAGCGTCACCGCGGTGCGCAGCAGGAAGATCGCCAGCAGTTCCCACAGTTTGAGCGGAATCTTCGACTTCAGCAGCAGGGCACCGATTTCCGACATGTAGATCAGTTGGGTCAGCGACAGGCAGGCGATCACGAAGCGGGTCAGCTCGCTCTCGATGTTGGTGGCCAGCACCGCCGGCAGGAACATGTCGGCGAAACCGACCAGGGTGGCGGGTGCGGCCGCCTCGGCTTCGGGAATGCGCAGCAGCTCGAGCACCGGCACCATGGGGTAGGAGAGCCAGGTGAACAGCGGCGTGAATTCGGCGAGTATCAGCGCCACGGTGCCGATGGCGAATACCAGCGGCAGCAGGCCGAGGAAGATATCGGCGACGTTGAACAGAGCGTTGCGTGCCAGCTCCCGGGGGCCGGGGGCATGCTCGGCACGACGCATTGCCTGGTCGAGGCTGTAGCGCCACAGGCCTACGTTTTCGGTGCGCTTCTCGGCCAGCTGGCAGCCTACCGGCTCGTAATAGGTATCCGGCTTGCGCGACAGGGGCGGCAGCCGCGGCACGATCACGGCAGCGATCAGTCCGGACACCACCACGGTGAAGTAGAACTGGACGAACATGTGGTTGAGATCGACGAAGCTGGTGATCAGCAGGGCAAAGGCGATGGAGACAACGGAGAAGTTGGTGGCGATCACCGAGGCTTCGCGGCGGTTGTAGAAACCCTTCTCGTACTGCTGGGTGGTGATCAATACCCCCACGGTACCCGAGCCCATCCAGGACGCGGTGGCATCGATGGCACTGCGTCCGGGGAGGTTGAAGATCACTCGAAAGGGCTTGCGCACCAGGCTGCCGATGAACTCCATGAAGCCGAATTCGACCAGGAAGGGCAGCAGCAGGGCTGCAAAGAAGAAGAAGGTGAGCAGCACCGGGGCCAGGTCGTTGAGCATCACGCCGCCGGTGAAGGGGGCGGTGACGAACTCGGGGCCGAACTGGAAGAAGGTCATCAGCGCGAAGGCGGCGCCGAGGATGCGCATGCCGAACCATACCGGGCCGACATGGAACATGTCGCGCAGCACCCCTTTTTCCGCCCAGGCGGGCTTGCCCAGCTTGACGTAGAGGGTGGCGAGCACCGAGACCGTCAGGACGGCCACGGCGATGGCCGGCAGGGCCCCATCGAGCAGCGCCTTGAGGCCATCGGCCATCAGGCCCATGCCGATATTGATGGTATCGCCGACCTGGAAGGGGATCAGGAAGAGGCTGACCCCGATCAGGGAGGGGATCAGGAAGCGCAGCAGGTTGCGGCGGTCCAGCGGTTGGCGCTCCATCGGCTTAGGGGCGGCCGTCTCTTCGGAAGTCGATTCAGTGGAAGACATGCTGTTTTTCCTCAGGCTTGTTGTCGTTGAATCCGGAGTGCTGAAATTGCCTTGGGGCCTCAGCCGCGGCGGGTGACGCCCGGCAGTACGCAGAGCATCTCGTAGAGCAGGGTCGCGCCCATCAAGGCGGTGTTGCCGCTGGGGTCGTAGGGCGGCGATACCTCGACCAGGTCGCCGCCGACGATGTTCAACCCCGCTGCTCCACGGACGATTTCCAGGCCCTGTGCCGAGGTCAGGCCACCCATTTCCACGGTGCCGGTGCCGGGGGCGACCGAGGGGTCGAGGCCATCGATATCGAAACTGATATAGACGGGGCCATCGCCCATCTGCTCGCGCACCTCTGCCATCAGCGGCGCCAGCGACCTGTTCCAGCACTCCTCCGCGGTGACGACGCGAAAGCCCTGCTGACGGCACCAGTCGAAATCCTCGGCGGAGTAGCCGGTGCCGCGCAGGCCGATCTGCACCACGCGGTTTGCCGCCAGAAGGCCCTCTTCCTGGGCGCGGCGAAACGGCGTCCCATGGGCGATGGGCTCGCCGAACATGTGCTCGTTGACGTCGGCATGGGCATCGATATGAATCAATCCCACGGGCCCATGCTTCTTGGCGATGGCGCGCAGTATCGGCAGGGTGATGGTGTGCTCCCCGCCCAGGGTGAGCGGGATGCAGCCATGGGCCAGCACCTGGTCATAGAAGTCGGTAATGATGTCGACGCTCTTGGGCAGGTGAAAGGTGTTGATCGGCACATCGCCGATATCGGCGACCTGCAGGCTGTCGAAGGGCGCGGCCCGGGTAGCCATGTTGTAGGGGCGCAGCATGCGCGATTCGTCGCGAATCTGGCGCGGGCCGAGCCGGGTGCCCGGCCGGTTCGAGGTGCCGATGTCCAGGGGGATGCCGATGAAGGCGGCATCAAGACCCTCAGCCGTCGGCTGGGCGGGCAGGCGCATCATGGTGGCGGGGCCGCCGAAGCGGGGCATCTGGTTACCGCCGAGGGGCTGATTGTACTCGGGCATGAGGAACTCCGGTTGTGCTGGCTGAGAGGGCGCTGAGTGGCATGGGTGCTTGTAGTGATAGAGATGCATGTTTCATGCCAGCTGGCGTGCGTCCCGGCCGGTCGGCGTTCCGTGTTCGCAAGTGATTCATCCGCGCATCGAATGCGGTGGGATTCGATGCAATATTGAATCCGTGATGCAATACTGCATTGTCTTCAGAATAACCAGGAACCGATATGAGTGAGATCGATGCGCGGGTCGTGCAGACCATCGTCGAGACCGCCAACGACCATTTCTTCATCGTTGACGGCAGCGGCCGGGTGCTCGATGTCAGCCCCGGAGCCGCCGCGGTCTACGGGATGTCTCGGGAAGCGCTGACCAGTAGTACGGTACAGGCGCTGGAGGCAAGCGGCGTACTGAAGCCCTCGATCAGCATGGAGGTGATGCGCACGGGCAAGCCGGCCCAGCTGATGCAGGTCACCGGGACCGGCAGGCGGGTCATCGCCGAGGCCCATCCGGTGTTCGTCGATGGCAGGCTGGAGCGTATCGTCAGCCGCTCCCGGGATCTCACCGACCTTCAGCTGCTGCAGGATGAGTATGCCCTGCTCCAGAAGCGCTTCAGCGAGCATCTTCGGCGCAGCCAGCCGGGGCCGACGGAGCAGGATGGCGAGCTGGATGAGATGCTGGAGGCACTGCAGGTGCGCAGCAGCGTGATGCGTGAGCTGGCGCTGCTGCTCAAGCGCGTGGCGCCATCCGATGCCACCGTGCTGATGCTGGGAGAGTCCGGGGTCGGCAAGACCGCTTTCGCTCGCCAGCTGCATCGCTGGAGCCGTCGCGGCGACGGGCCCTTCATCGAGGTCAACTGCGGTGCCATTCCCGAGAACCTGTTCGAGTCGGAGATGTTCGGCTACCAGCCGGGGGCCTTCAGCGGCGCCGCCCGGCAGGGCAAGGCCGGCCTGCTGGAGCAGGCCGAGGGTGGCACGCTGTTTCTCGATGAGTTGGGCGAGCTGCCGCTGCTGATGCAGACCAAGCTGCTCAAGGTGATCCAGGATGGCACCGTCACCCGACTGGGGGACACCCGGCCGCGGCGGGTCGATTTTCGACTGGTGGTGGCGACCAACCAGGACCTGGCGAGCCGGGTCGAGGAGGGGGCCTTCCGGCTGGATCTCTACTACCGGCTCAACGTGATCCCCGTGACGCTGCCACCGCTGCGGGAGCGCCGCGAGGACATACCGGCGCTGGTGGAGTCCTGCCTTGATCGCCTCAACCAGCGCTATGGCCGCCAGAAGCTGCTGCACGGCAGCGTCTGGTCGGAGCTGATGGGCAGCGATTGGCCGGGCAACGTCCGCGAGCTGGAGAACTGGCTCGAGCGCGCCTGGCTTTCCAGCGCCGGCGACGTGATCGAAGCCCCTACCCTGGGACAGCCCGCGGGTCATGCTGCAACCAATGATGCCGCTGCCGTTGCCCATGCCCCCCTGGCAATGGCGGAGGACGAGTCGCTGAAGGCGTATCTCGCCCGGACCGAACGCCAGGTGTTGGCGGCACTGTGTGAACAGCTGCCGAGTACCTATGCCATGGCCGGGCGGCTGGGCATCAGTCAGCCCAGTGTCGTGCGCAAGCTGCAGCGCCATGGGCTGCGGATCCGCCCCGCTGTCAGCTAGCGGTTCAGCTCCGACAACGCCTGCTCCAGGATTTCGAATCGGCCCGGCTGCAGGGCGTCTTCCACCGCGGTGATGCGCAGGATATGGCCCAGGTCCGGGTGGGCGGGGCGGGCGATGAGTCGGCCGGCCTCCAGCAGCTCGCGGTTGAGTCGTTCGCCCAGCTCGGCGCTCGGCAGGCGCAGGGCGATGAAGTTGGTGGCGCTGGGCAGCACCTCGGCCCCGATGGCTGCGAAATGATCGGCGAGCCGCTGGCGGCGTGCCTTGACGTCGTTGACGTGCTGACGCACCTCCTCGTTGTGATCCAGTACCGTCTCGGCCGCGGCCAGGGTCAGGGTCGAGACCGCATAGTGGATACGCACCTTCATCATCATCTCGAGTGTGTCGGGCTCGGCGATGGCATAGCCGATCCGCAGGCCGGCCAGGCCATGGGCCTTGGAGAGCGTGCGCAGGCGAATCACCCCTGGCAGCACCTCGCGGCTGAAGGCCGAGTCGGCGTCATCGCGAAAGTCGTGATAGGCCTCGTCGAGCAGCAGCCAGCAGTCGTCGGGCAGGTCGGCACGCAGCCGGCGGATGGCGTCGTCGCCGTGCAGGTGGCCGCTGGGGTTGTCGGGGTTGGCGAGATAGACGAGGCGGGCCTGCTCTTTCCATGCAGTGTGGAGAAGAGCATCGAGGTCCGGGGCGAGAACACCCGGTCGTTCCTCGTAGGGTATCTCGATCAGGCGGCAGCCCTGGCCCCGGGCGAAGTAGCCGAAGGTGGGATAGGTGCCGCCGGCGCTGACCACCGCGGAGCCCGCTGTGGCGGTGGTGCGCAGGGCCAGTGCGATCAGGCTGTCGGCGCCGGCGTCCACCAGGGTCGCCTCCAGCGGGAAGCCGTGCAGGGCATTGAGCCGTTGCCGTACCCCCAGCGCCTCCGAATCACCGTAGCAGTAGACATGCTCGACCATGGCATCGCCGAAGCGCTCGCGCAGGGCACGGTGGGGCATGTCCAGGCCTTCGTTGGAGCCCAGCCGGTGAGGGATCTCGCGGCCGATGCGTCGCTCCAGCACCTTGATGCCGGGGAAGGGGTTGCTGGGGCCGGAGCGGGTCAGGTGGTCGGGGAAGCGGGGCATGCGGGTCTCCCGTTGGATGATGAATGAAGGATGCGGTCTGGCGTCATGCCGTTGCCTTTCGCTGTGTCATGACGATCGCCACGGCTGACAGGGTCAGGACCAGCGCCACTGCGATCTGCAGGGTGAAGGGCTCGCCCAGCAGCAAGACGGCGCTGCCCACCCCGACCACCGGGATGATCAGGGTGCTGATGGTGGACTGGCCGATGGACAGCCGGTTGACGTTGCGAAACCACAGCATCTGGGCCAGGCAGATGGCAAAGAGCAGATGATACCCCAGCCCCAGCCAGGTGGTGGCCCGCCATTCGGTGGGTGGCGGTGGCGATTCCATCCCCGCCGACAGCACCAGCATCGGTACCGCACAGATGGCGAACTGCCAGCCGGTGATGACGACCGGGTGCCCCTGCCAGCCGCCGCGGCGCTTGATCAGTACGGTGCCCAAGGCCCACGACAGGGCGGCGCAGAGCACGAACAGGGGACCGACGAGCCCATCGAAGCCGGCCTGCCAGGCGGCCGGCCCCAGCAGTAACAGCAGGCCGGCCTGGCCAAGCCCCAGGCCGAGCCACTGTCGCAGGGTGACCCGCTCGCCGAGCAGGCCAATCGCCATCAGTAGCGCCCAGCAGGGCATGGTGAAGGCGATGATGGCGGCCTGGGAGGTGGGCATGTGCAGCTGGCCGAAGGCGGTACCGACGTTGAAACCGAGGATGGTGAACACGCCGGCAACCGCCAGCCAGGGCCACTCGTCGGCATCGATGGCCAGCGGCAGTTTTCTTGCCCAGGCCCAGCCGAGCAGCATTACGGCACCGGCGGTAAAGCCAATGGCCCTGAGGCTGAACGGGGGGATATCCATCAGGCTGAAGCGTACCGCGGGCCAGTTGCCCCCCCAGAACAGGCCGATGGCGACGATGAGCAGCGCCGTGGAGATGCCGCTGCGTTGCAGCAGGGCGGGCGAGGCGGGAGCCGACATGGCGCCTAGGCCTCCGGGGCCAGCACCTTGTGGCGATTGAGCAGGTTGCGAGGGTCCAGCGCCTGCTTCAGGGTGCGCATCAAGGCGATCTCCTCGGGAGTGCGCGATAGCGCCAGGTAGTCGCGTTTCTCCAGGCCCACGCCATGCTCGGCGGAAATCGAACCACCCAGTTCGGCCAGCGGGGTGTAGACCAGTCGCTCCACCGCCCGACGCGTGTCTGGCGCGTCGCTCCCGACGCTGATCGAGACGTGCAGATTGCCATCGCCCAGGTGGCCGAACACCACCATGCGTCCCTGGGGCCAGTCCCGGCGCAGGTCGGCTTCCAGCCGAACCGTGTAGGCCTCCATCTCGGGGATGGGCAGGCTGACGTCGAAGGTGAACAGTGGCGCCAGGCTAAGGATCAGCCCCTCGATGTCCTCGCGGATATCCCAGATGCCGCGACGCTGGCTGTCGGACTGGGCCAGCACGGCGTCGACGATCAGGCCGGCCTCGAAAGCGGACTCCAGCGCCTGGCCGAAGCTGGCGGCGTTGGCCTCGTCGTCGACGCCGAGGGATTCGACGATCACATAGAACGGGGAGTCGGTAGGCAGCGGCGGCGTATGCCGGCCGCTCTCCACGGTGAGCAGGGCGTAGTGGTTGCGCCACATGACCTCGAAGGTACCGAGACTGCCCCCCAGGGTGTGGCCCATGTGCTGTAGCAGGCCGGTGAGTGCCTGGAAGGAGGGGCAGGCCACCAGCGCGGTCTGTTCGCTGCTCATCTTCGGCTGAAGGCGGAGCACCGCCCGGGTCACGATGCCGAGGGTGCCTTCGCTACCGATAAACAGCTGCTTGAGGTCGTAGCCGGCGTTGTTCTTGAGCATGTGGTTCATGGAGCTTACCACGGTGCCGTCGGCCAGCACGGCTTCCAGCCCCAGCACCTGTTGGCGCATCATGCCGTAGCGAATGACCCGCACGCCGCCGGCATTGGTGGCGATATTGCCGCCGATGGTGCAGGAGCCACGCGCTCCCAGGTCCAGCGGGAACTGGAGATCGTGATCGTCGGCCAGCTCCTGTACCCGCTGGAGCGGTACGCCGGCCTGTACGGTCATGGTGCCGCCCACCGGGTCGATGGCCTCGATGGCGGTCATCCGTTCCAGCGAGATGGCGACTTCGTCGGGGGAGACTTCTCCTCCATGCACCAGTCCGGTCAGGCCGCCATGGGTCACCACCGGCTGGCTGGCATCGTGGCACAGGCGCATGACGCCGGAGAGTTCGCGAGTATCGGCGGGGCGCACGATCGCTCCTGCCTGGCAGGGTGCACCGGTCATCCAGTCGACCCGCCGCTGGGCGACGTCGGCTCCGGTCAGCACGTTACCGGGACCGACCAGGGCTTCGATCTCCTTGAGCAGGGCTTTCATTGGGTATCCTTGTTGATTCACGCGCTTTCCAGCTCATGGTCGCGGCCGGGAATGGCCTCGAGCAGCTCGCGGGTATAGGCCTCCTGGGGCGAGAGGAATACCGCTTCTGCAGTGCCCTGCTCGACGATGCGACCATGCTGCATGACGATGATGTAATCGCAGATCTGGGCCGCCACCCTCAGGTCGTGGGTGATGAAGAGCAGTGACAGCGACAGCTTCTGCTTGAGGTCCTCCAGCAGCTCCAGGATCTGGGCCTGGATCGAGACATCCAGCGCCGATACCGCCTCGTCGGCGACGATCAACTCGGGGTTCAGGGCCAGCGCCCGGGCGATGCCGATGCGCTGGCGCTGGCCGCCGGAGAACTCGTGGGGGAAGCGGTCCACGGCGACGGCGCCTAGCCCCACCAGGTCCAGCAGCTCCCCGGCCTGTTTCATGGCCTGTTCCCGGGTCACGCCGTTGGCCATGGGACCCTGGGCGATGGCATAGCCGACGCGGGTGCGTGGGTTGAGCGAGGCATAGGGGTCCTGGAAGATCATCTGTACGCGCCAGCGCTGGCGGCGCAGCTCTTCGCCGGTCAGGGTGGTGAAGTCGGTGCCGGCCAGCGAGAGCGTACCGCTGTCGGGGCGTTCGAGGCGTACCACGCAGCGGCCCAGGGTCGACTTGCCGGAGCCGGACTCCCCGACGATGCCGACGGTCTCGCCGGGCGCGAGGCTAAAAGAGACGTCATCCAGGGCGCGGACCTCCCGCGCCGCCTTGAACAGGCCGCCCTTGGAACGGAAGACCTTGTTCAGCCCCTTCACTTCCAGCAGGGGGGCGGGCCGCTCGCCGCCGCGGGCTTCGGGAATGATGTTGCTGGGTATCGCCTCGATCAAGGCCCGCGTGTACTCGTGCTGCGGGTTTTCCAGGACCTCCTCGGCCGAACCGAGCTCGACGATCTGGCCGTAGCGCATGACGCAGACCCGATTGGCGACCTCGGCCACCACGCCGAAGTCGTGGGTGATGAACATCACCGACATGCCTCGACGTTTCTGCAGGTCCCGGATCAGTTCCAGGATCTGCGCCTGGGTCGTCACGTCGAGGGCCGTGGTGGGTTCGTCGGCGATCAGGAGTTTCGGCTCCAGGGCCAGCGCCATGGCGATCATCACCCGCTGGCGCTGGCCACCGGAGAGCTGGAAGGGGTACGCCCGAATGGCCTTGTCGGGCTGGGGAATGCCTACCTCCTCAAGCAGTGCCAGCGCATGGGCCTGGCGCTCCTTGCCGTTGTACTTGCCGTGGGCCTCGAAGACCTCGGCGATCTGGGCACCGACCCGCATCAAGGGGTTCAGGGCGGTCATGGGCTCCTGGAAGATCATGCCAATGTGCAGGCCGCGCAGCTTGCGATGCTGCTTCTCGGTGAGCGTCAACAGGTCCTGGCCATCGAAGATCACTTCGCCGGCGGTGGGGCGCACGCCCTTGGGCAGCAGGCCCATCAGGGCGTTGGCCGCCATGGACTTGCCCGAGCCGGACTCACCCACCACGCACATGATCTCGCCGCGTTCCACGTCGTAGCTGACGTCCTCCACAGCGTAGGCACGGTCGGCGCCCTTGGGCAGGGCGATGGTCAGGCCGCGAATGCTGAGTACGGGTTCACTCATGGGATTCTCCTTGTGAAACACTGCACAAATGCCTGCACGAGCGAATCGCTACGTTGCGCGGTGCTCGGAATCCTCACATATACCCCATATGCTCCGGTTCCTGTGCTCCGTGCGCCTTGCGCTTCATCTCGCTCGGCAATTTGTTCAGTGCTTCCCTTGATGACTGATACGGCGCTTATCAGCGTTCGCGGGAAAGTTTCGGGTTCAGGGCGTCATCGAGACCCTCACCCACCAGGTTGAGTGCCAGTACCGTCAGCAGGATGGCCAGACCGGGGAAGAAGCTCAGCCACCAGGCCTGGCGAATCACGGTGCGGGCGGCGCCGATCATGTAGCCCCAGGACATCACGTTGGGATCGCCGAGCCCCAGGAAGGAGAGTGCCGACTCGAGCAGGATGGCGGTGGCCACCATCAGGGAGGCGAGCACGATGATCGGCGACAGGGTGTTGGGCAGGATCTGGCGCAGGATGATGGTGCGGTTGGTCTGGCCGACGAGACGGGCCGCTTCCACGTATTCGCGGTGGCGCAGCGACATGAACTCGGCCCGTACCAGGCGGGCCACCGGTGGCCAGCTGACGATGGCGATGGCGAGCACGATGGAGGTCACGCTGGGCTGCATGATCGCCACCAGCACAATGGCCAGGGCGAAGTTGGGAATGGTCTGGAAGAACTCGGTGAAGCGCATCAGGCCATCGTCGATCAGGCCGCCGTAGTAGCCGGCGATGGCACCCAGCGGCACGCCGATGATGAGCGCCACGGCGGTCGAGACCAGCCCGATCAGCAGCGATACCCAGGCGCCATGCATGATGCCGGCGGCGACGTCGCGGCCCATGGTATCGGTGCCCAGCAGAAAGCCATCCACCTCCATGGGTGCCAGGAAGGGGCGCTGGACCATGCGCCAGGGGGAGTCGGGATAGAGGAAGGGGGCGAACAGGGCCATCAGGATGATCGTCATCAGGATGATCAGGCCGATCAGGGCACCCCGGTTCTGGGCGAAACGGGCGAAGAAGCTCATGAGCCCTCCTTGATACGCGGATCCGCCAGGCGATAGACCAGGTCGGTGATGATGTTGAAGACGATGACCAGGGCGGCCGAGAAGAAGAAGATGCCCAGCAGCAAGTTGTAGTCCCGCTGCATCAGGGCCTCGTACATCAGGCGGCCGATACCGGGCCAGGCGAACACGGTCTCGGTGAGGATGGCGCCACCCACCATCTGGCCCGCCTGCAGGCCGGCCAGGGTGATGATCGGCAGCAGGGCGTTGCGCAGGATATGGCGTCGTTGGATGACCCTGGGGCTGAGGCCCTTGGCACGAGCGGTCTTGACGTAGTCCTGTTGGCTGGCCTCGAGCATGGACGCCCGGGTCATGCGGGTATAGATGGCCATGAAGAAGAGCGCCAGAGTGGTGGCGGGCAGCACCAGGTGCTTGGCCACGTCGAGTACCAGGGCGAAACCATCGAGTCCGGCGCCCACGGTGTACATGCCGTAGGCAGGCAGCCAGTCGAGATAGACCGAGAACAGCACCACTGCCATCAGTGCGACCCAGAACAGCGGGGTGGCGTAGAAGATCAGTGCCAGCGCCATGATGATGGAGCCGGAAGGCTTCTTGACCCGGGCCGCCGCCATGGAGCCGGCCAGTATGCCGAGTGCCAGCGACAGTACGAATGCGGTGCCGGTGAGCAGCAGGGTGGCGGGCAGGCGGGCCAGGATCAGGTCGAGAACCGGCATCTGCTGGCGATAGGAGTAGCCGAAATCTAGCATGGCGATGCCGGAGACATAGCGCCATAGCTGTACATAGAGTGGCTGGTCGAGGCCGAAGCGCTCCCGCAGCTGGCGCAGGAACTCCTGATCGGTGGCACCGGCTTCGCCGGCCAGGATGGCGGCGGGATCGCCGGGTGCCATCTGGATCAGGAAGAAATTGAAGATGACGATCATGAACAGGACGACGACGGCCTTGAGCAGCCGCATCAGGATCAAGCGTGCATAGAGCATGCGGGAGCCTCAACAATCGGATGAAAGCCCGGATCCATGTCGCGCTCGGACACCGCCCATCGATCAGTGCTTTCGATCAGTGCTTACCGGGAACAGCGGGGGCGGCCTGGCCGCCCCCGTCACGCTGCGTTGGTCTAGCGGCCTAGCGGTCTAGCCAGGCATCCTTGAAGCCGTCGTTGACCCCGACGCCGGAAGTGACCAGGTTCTTCACGTCGCAGCGGTAGATGGTCGGGAAGCCGAGCTCCATCAGCCAGCCGACTGGAACATCCTCATGGAGGATTTCCTGGGCTTCGTGGTAAAGCGCTTCACGCTCTTCATCGGGGAAGGCGGTGGCGGCCTCGTTGAACAGTTCGTCGACCCGCTCGTTCTCGTAGCCCCCGACGTTGTTCCAGGGCGAGCCCCTCTCGATGTTGTCCGAAAGGTAGGAGCGCGTGATGCCCAGTGCCGGGTCCCCGTACTGATAGAGGAAGGTGAAGGCCATGTCGTAGTCCCACTCCGAGAGGCGCTGGTTCCAGCCGCCCACATCGGTGGACTGGGTGCGTACGTTGACGCCGACTTCGCGAAGGTTCTGCTGCACGGCCTCGGCCCAGCGGGTCCAGGTCTCGCCGTAGGGCAGCGGCAGCAGGCGCACTTCCTCGCCGTCATAGCCCATCTCGTCGAGCAGCTCACGGGCCCGCTCGGGGTTGTGGTCGTAGGGTTCCAGGCCGTCGTGCTGGAAGCGGGCGTTGGAGCCGAACGCCGAGAGAGGCACCTGGCCCAGCTCGTTCCACAGTACGCTGTGGGCGAAGTCGCGATCCATGGCGTACATCACCGCCTGGCGGAAGCGCTTGTCGGCGGTGGGCCCCTCGCGATTGTTCATCCACAGCATGGCGAAGGGGCTGAAGTATTCGTGGCCCTCGTCGGTGATGCAGGTGTTGTCCATGGCGGCCAGGCGCGGAATGTCGAAGTTCTCCACCGTGCCGTTGGGCAGGACGTCGACGGTGCCGTTCTCGTAGGCCACGGCACGGGAGGCGCCATCGGGAATGATGTGCCAGTTGATGCCGTCCAGGTAGGGCAGGTCGTCCTCGTAGTAGTCGTCGTTGCGGACCAGTTGGATGACGGTGCCGCGATCCCAGTTCTCGAACTTGAAGGCACCGGTGCCGATGGGGTGGTTGTTGTGCTCGTTGTCGCGGAACTCGGTGCCCTCATAGAGATGCTTGGGCACCATGGTGAAGGTGCCGGCCTCGAAGGAGAGCAGGAAGGGGCCGAAGGGGGCGGAGAGGGTGAAGACCACCGTATGGTCGTCGGTCGCCTCGATGCTCTCGACGTGCTGCAGGACGGCGCGGGCGCTGGGGTTCAGCTCGCGGTGGAAGACATCGGCGGAGAAGACCACGTCGGCGGAGGTGAACGGCTCGCCGTCGTGCCAGAGTACGCCTTCGCGTAGATGGAATGTCCAGGTCAGGCCATCGTCGCTGACGTCCCAGGATTCGGCCAGTTGCGGCATCGGCTCGAGGTCGGTGCTGTAGCGCAGCAGGCCCTCGTAGATGTTGCCGGCCACCACGCGGGTCGGCGCGTTCTGCACCATGCCCAGCACCAGGCCCGGCGGTTCGGGTTGGATGATGGTGTTGATGGTGCCGCCGGACCGGGGCTCCTCGGCGATGGCGAACGTGGACGTCAAGGCCAAGGCGGCGATGGCGCTGGCCAACGGTGTCTTCATCATCATTATCGCTTTCCTTCTTGTTTTGTCGTTGCTGTCTTGTTGTATCGATACGGAGTGATTGATGACGTTTTCGAGCAATCCTTTTGACCATAGCAGCGGTTCGCCAAACTGTCGACAGTCGACAGATTGCGAGGTTGCGTCATACTCTAGGCTCAATCCCCCTTCAAGAGCCTAGTCAGCATGTCGTCATCCAACGCCATTGGTGATTCCACGGTCATTCAGCAGCGCAACCTGGTGGAGCAGGTGGCGGACTACCTGACCCAGGCGATCATCAGCCAGAAATTTGCGCCAGGTGAACGCCTGTCGGAGGTGCAACTGGCCCGCGACCTGGGCGTCAGTCGCGCCCCCGTACGCGAGGCGGCACGCTTGCTGGAAAGCCGTGGCCTGCTGGTGTCACAGCCCCGTCGCGGTTTCTTCGTCCGCGCGCTGGACGCCGCCGAACTCAACGACATCTTCGACCTGCGGCTGTGCCTGGAGCGACACGCCATGGCGCGCCTGGTGGGTGATTTCGATGCGGACAAGGAGGGCGCGCTGCGCCGCCAGGTCGAGGTGATGTGCGAGGTGGCCGCCGGCGACAACGAGAGCCGCAAGATCGAGGAGGATCTGGTCTTCCATCGCATGGTGATCGCCTTTGCCGGCAACCGACGCCTGCTCAAGGCCTTCGACGACATTACCCACGAACTGCGGCTCTGTATTGCGCTGATCGGCAAGACCCATGCCGATCCCGACAGCATCTCGACCTCCCACTGGCTGCTGCTCGACGCCCTGGCCAGCGGGGAGCCCGGCCGCTGCCGCGAGGCCATCGACTACCACATCGGCGTGGCGCGGGACTATGTCGTCCAGGGAATCGGCGAGACCGTGGCCTAGGGGTTCGGCGTCGGCCTAGTGATTCGGGGCATGGGGTAGCGGCGATCCGCCTTGCCCGCCTTGACCACCTGCCCGGGCGTCTCATGGCCGACCAGGGCGGGTAGGGTGGCCGAGACGGCCAGCAGCGCATCCAGGTCGACGCCGGTATCGACGCCCATCTGCTCGAACATGTGCACCAGGTCCTCGGTGCAGACGTTGCCGGTGGCGCCGGGGGCGTAGGGACAGCCACCCAGACCACCCAGCGAAGCATCGAAGCGGGTGACTCCCGCCTGCCAGGCGGCGAGGGCGTTGGCCAGCCCCATGCCCCGGGTATTGTGAAAGTGCAGAGTGAAGGGCGTGTCCGGCCAGCGCGCCAGCACGTCTTCGCACAGCCTGCCGACCTGCGCCGGATTGGCCATGCCGGTGGTGTCGCAGAGTGTGATGCCGTCGACGCCGATATCGATCAGTTCCCCGACCAGCTCCCGCACGCGTGCAGGCGGCACTTCACCCTCGAAGGGGCAGCCGAAGGCGGTGGAGAGGGAGGCGTTGACGAACACGCCGCTTCCGGCCGTCACTTCGAGAATGGCGGCGAAGCGCTCCAGCGACTGGGCCGGCGTCATGCGAAGATTGGCCAGGCCGTGGGAGTCGCTCGACGACATCACCAGGTTGATCTCATCCACGCCGCAGGAGAGTGCTCGTTCGCAGCCGCGCAGGTTGGGGACCAGTACGGTAATACCTACCGCTTCCCGGCGCCGGATGCCGCGCACGACCTCTTCGGCGTCCCGCAGTTGGGGAATGGCCTTCGGTGAGGTAAACGAAGTCGCCTCGATACGTGCCAGACCCGTGGCCGACAGGGCGTCGATCAGGCGGATCTTGTCTGCCGTGGGGACGAAGGCGGCTTCGATCTGCAGGCCGTCGCGGGGTGCCACCTCGTTGATCTGCAAGCGTGTCATGGGGCTCTCCTGGGATTCTTCAGATGATGCCTGCCTGGCGCAGCTTGGCCCGGGTCTCGTCATCGATACCGAGCTCGTCCAGCACCTCGTCGGTATGCTGTCCGAGCGACGGGCCGCCGTTTCCGAGCCTTCCGGGAGTGGCGCTCAGCCTGGGGAGGACACCGGGCACCTTGAGCGGTTTGCCATTGGGTCGGACGAAGGTCTGGATCATCTCCCGGGCCAGGTAGTGAGGATCCCTGGCGATATCGGCGGCGGTATAGGGGTAGCCGACGGGGACTCGGGCGGCTTCGAGCTTTTCGATGATCTCGTCGCGCGCGCGAGCCTGAGTCCAGGCTTCGATCGCGCCGTCGATGCGTTCGGCCTGCCGGCTGCGTCCGTCGTTATGGGCGAGAGCCGGCTCCTGGGCCAGGTCGTCCCGGCCGATCACCCCCATCAGGCGCTTGAAGATGCTGTCGCCGTTGCCGGCGATGAGCACATAGTCGCCCCCTCGGCAGCGGTAGGCGTTTGACGGGGTGATGCCGGGCAGGGCGCTGCCGCTGGGCTCGCGGATCTCGCCGCTGGCGTCATATTCCGGCAGCAGGCTCTCCATCATGGCGAAGACCGATTCGTAGAGCGCGACGTCGATGACCTGGCCCTGCCCGCTGCGGGCGCGCTCCTGTAGCGCAAGCAGGGTGCCGATAACGGCATAGAGGGCGGAGAGCGAGTCGCCGATGCTGACGCCCACCCGAACCGAGGGCTCGCCGGGGTGGCCGGTGAGGTAGCGCAGCCCGCCCATGGCTTCGCCGATCACGCCGAAGCCGGGCTTGTCCCGGTAGGGGCCGGTCTGGCCATAGCCGGAGACGCGCACCATGATCAATCCCGGGTTGATGGCCGAGAGCGCCTCCCAGCCTAGCCCCCAGCCCTCCAGGGTCCCGGGGCGAAAGTTTTCCACCAGCACGTCGGCTTCGACGGCGAGACGGCGCACCAGGGCCTGGCCTTCCTGGCTGCGCAGGTCCAGCGAGAGCGAGCGCTTGTTGCGTGTCTGGACGTGCCACCAGAGCGAGGTGTCATCCTCTATCATTCGCCATTTGCGAAGTGGATCGCCGGTTCCCGGCGGCTCGATCTTGATCACGTCGGCACCGAACTCGCCGAGCAGCTTGGTGGCAAAGGGGCCGGCTATCAGCTGGCCGAGTTCCAGAACCTTCAAGCCTTCGAGCGGCAGGCGACGGTCTTGCGGGTTCGTCATGGTAAGCACTCCTTGCACAGATGCCCTTCAGGATGCGGGACCTGAAGGGTGGCAACAATTCAGCAAAGGGGAAGTCAGGGTTCGTCCATGGCGAAGACATGGCGTAAGATCCACGGGTTGCCCCGTAACCGGCCCGGAGGATACCAAGCCGTGCGACGCTTTGATTTCATGACGCTCAAGCTCTTCGTGTCGATTGCCGATGAAGGCCGGCTGACCGCAGCGGCGGAGCGGGAGCACATGGCGCTGGCGGCAGTCAGCAAGCGCATCAGCGATCTCGAGTCGCTGGTCGGCACCTCGCTGCTGTATCGCCGGCCTCGAGGCGTGGAGCTGACCCCGGCAGGGCATGCCTTCCTGCATCACGCACGCCGCATTCTTGAGGACATTGAGCGCCTTCAGGCAGAGTTGAGCGAATATGGCGAGGGCGTGAGGGGGCACGTACGTATCCATTCCAACACCTCGGCCATCATTGCCTTTCTGCCCCAGGACCTGAGCGCCTTCTCCCGGCTCTACCCCGAGATCAAGATCGACCTTCAGGAGCGTATCAGCTCGGAGGTGATCGCCGCCGTTCGTGATGGCCTGACCGACGTGGGCATCTTCGCCGGGCATGTTGCCTGCGACACCCTCCAACTGCTGCCCTATCGCAGCGACCGGCTGGTCCTGATGACGCCACGCGATCATCCGCTGGCGGATCGGTCGTCCATCTATCTTCACGAGGCCACCGATCACGATTTCATCGGCCTTCAGCAGGACACTTCCCTGCAGTCCCTGCTGCATGAGCAGGCGGTGCGTGCGGGAAAGACGCTGCGCATGCGCATCCAGGTGCGCAGCTTCGATGCCATCTGCCGCATGATCCATCATGGCATGGGGGTCGGCGTGCTGCCGGAGCGGACCATCTATCGCGAGCTGGGGGATCTGCAGCTGAGCAGCATCCCCCTGAGCGATGACTGGGCCAGGCGTGAGCTGGTGATCGGCGTCCGGCAGTACGATGCCCTGCCGGTTATCGCGCGACACCTGGTGGATCATCTCACGGCCCCGGCCTGAGCCGGCTCAGCTGTCGCGCACGATGGTAAAGGGCGACCACTGCTGGCACAGCGGGGTGACCTCGAGCCGCGTGATGTTGACGTGGGCGGGGAGTTCGGCGACATGCAACGCCTGTTCGGCCACGTCGGACGGCTGGAGCGAACGGGTTCCACTATAATAGTCTTTGACCTTGTCCTGATCGCCCTTCATGCGCACCAGCGTGAATTCGCTCTCGGTCATGCCGGGAGCCAGGTCGGTGACGCGCACCCCGGTACCGCTCAGGTCGCAGCGCAGGTTGTAGCTGAACTGCTCGACGAAGGCCTTCGAGGCGCCGTAGACGTGGCCGCCGGGGTAGGGCGTGTGGCCGGCAATGGAGCCGATGTTGATCACGGTGCCGCCTTCGCCGTGGGCGATCAGCCGGGGTAGAAGCAGCCGGGTCACGCTGACCAGGCCTTTGATATTGGTATCGATCATGGCGTGCCAGTCTTCCAGGCTGGCCTCCTGGGCCGGACCCTTGCCCAGCGCCACGCCGGCGTTGTTGAGCAACAGGCGGATGTTGTCGAAAGGGGGCGGAAGGTCGCTCACCACTTTTACTATCGCCCGATGATCGGTGACGTCCAGTGGGGCGACATGCACCGGCACCGTGTCGCCGAGCGCCTGGCGTAGCGCCTCCAGGCGTGATTCGCGCCGTCCGGTCAGTACCAGCCCCCATCCGGCAGCGGCGAAGCGGTGTGCACAGGCCTGGCCGATTCCCGAGGTCGCGCCGGTGATGAAGGCAATGGAAGTGGCTTCGTGCATGATGAATGCTCCGTATGGCGTAATGGACAATCGAGAGGCTTCCTCACGCCATTGGCAGCCGATGAAGGCCCTTCTGGTATTAGCCTTTGGTCGTGTGTTCAAGGCCTGGAGGCGCTGGCTGTGGCATGGTGTGGCATTGAGCAGCCATCGCGATTGGCGAAGCCTGCCTTCATCAAAGCCGATTTGAGCCAGCCCCGTGGTTGTTTCAAGATCAAACCACGACGATAAGCCCTCAATAACGATAATTGTCAGGAGAGCACGATGCGAAAGTCACTGCTAGGCTCGTTGGTCGCTCTGGGAATGCTCAGTGCCGCCCCCTTTGCCGCCGCCAGCACCATCGAGATTCAGGTCAACAACACCATGAGCGAGGGCGGCTCGGAAAGCGCCGCCGTCGAACGTTTCGCCGAATACCTGGAAGAACAGGCCCCGGGGCGCTTCAACGTTCGCCCGTTCCTGGCCGGCTCCCTGGGCGGCGAGAATTCCGTCCTCGAGCTTCTCAACCTGGGGCAGACCCAGATTTCCATTACCGGCGGCAACTGGCGTCAGCAGTATGCCCCCGAGTATGACGCCATCACCGTTCCCTTCGTGTTCTCGACCTGGGACGAGGTCGACGCCTACATGGAGAGCCCTTCCGGCCAGCGGCTGGTCGAGATTGCCGAGGAGAAGGGCGGCATCAAGTATTTCGGCACCCAGCACCGCGGCCCGCGGCAGATGACCGCCAACAAGGCCATTCACAGCCCCGACGATCTTTCCGGCTTCCGGCTGCGCCTGCCGTCGCTGCCGGTGTGGCTCGAGGTCTGGGAGGAGATCGGTGCCCAGGTGGTCAACGTGCCGGCTCCCGAGATCTATCTCGCCATGCAGACCGGCCAGGTCGACGGTCACGAGAACTCGCTCTCTTCGCCCTATACGCGCCGCCTGTGGGAAGTGCAGGACCATATCATCATGACCAGCCATGTGATGTTCCCGTGGAACTGGGTGGCCAGCAAGCAATGGTGGGAGGGCCTGGATGCCGAGGACCAGGACGTGATCGCCGAGGCCATCCATGTCGCTCGCCAGCACGGCACCGAGGTGGAGCGTGAGCTCGACGAGTACTATCTCGAGCAGCTTCAAGCCAACGGCATGACCATCATCGAACCCGATGTCGAGCCGTTCCGTCAGGCTGGCCTGCCGGCCATCGAGCGCATCCTCTCCGAGATGGCCGAAGGGGTGATGGACGATGCCCTGGGTGGTGCCGGCGACGACTAGGGAATCGCTGAACAAATTGCCGAGCGAGATGAAGCACAAGGCGCCCGGAGCACAGGAACCGGAGCATATGGGGTATATGTGAGGATTCCGAGCACCGCGCAACGCAGCGATTCGCTCGTGTAGGCATTTGTACTGTGTTTCCCTGATCGTTCCCGTCACTGACCGATCCTGCCAGCGGCGCCCTACGGGACGCCGCTGGCGTTTCCTGCCTGGAGGACACCATCTTGACGACATCCCCACCCCCCACCAGCGGTGTCGACCGGCTGGCCTATCACCTGCTCAAGGTCATCACGCGAACCTGCGACGCCCTGGGCGTGTTGCTGTTGGCCGGGGTGCTGGTGTTGATCGTTGCCGCCATCGTGGTGCGTGACATCATCGGGCTCAGCATGCCCTGGACGGAGGAGGTCGCGACCCTGCTGGCCATCTACGCGGTGGGTTTCGGCTCACTCTCCGCCTGGGTGAGAGGTGAGCACCTGCTGGTCGACCTGTTCAGCCATCGGATGGGGGGCCTGGCCCGGCACATCCAGTACCGCCTCGTGGCGCTGCTCTCGGCAGGCTTCTTCGGCCTGGCGGCCTACGGCTCCCTGACCATGTCGCTGGCCAGTGCCCATAACCGTACCGTTTCCCTGGGCATCAGCTTCACCTACCTCTATTACGGCATCTTCATCGGCTTCGCCGGCATGACGCTGCTGGCGACCTGGCAGGCCCTGCGTGGCCCGGTGGAATGGAACGCCGTGGCGAGTTCATCCCAGGAGGCGGACTGATGCAGGAACTGATGATTTTCGTGGGCGGGCTGCTGTTGCTGATGGCCATCGGCCTGCCGGTGGTGGTGGCGATCGGTATCACCTCCTTCATCGCGCTGGGTGTCACTGGCGCCAGTGGCCTGCCGGTGGAGCTGCTCTCGCTGCGCATGGTGCAGACGCTGAACAACTTCACCCTGCTGGCAATTCCGCTGTTCATCCTGGCGGCCAACATCATGAACACCGGCTCGACCACCACTCGTATCTTCGACTTCGCCACGGCGCTGGTCGGCTTTACCAAGGGTGGCCTGGGGCATGCCAATGTGGTGGCCAGCTCGATCTTCGCCACCATGTCCGGGACGGCGGTAGCCGATGCGGCCGGCCTCGGCAGCATCGAGATCAAGGCCATGAAGGAGCGTGGCTACGACCTGGGCTATTCGGCCGGCATCACGGCGGCATCGAGCGTGATCGGCCCCATCCTGCCGCCGAGCATTGCGCTGGTGGTCTACGGCTGGCTGGCCAATGTCAGTATCGGCGCCCTGTTCATGGCGGGCCTGGTGCCCGGGATCCTGATGGCACTGTTGCTGATGAGCATGACGCTGGTGCTGGGTGCCGGCAAGCGGGTGGCCATGCCGCCGGCGACACCCTTCGATGGCAAGGAGGTCATCCGAACCGGCAGGCGGGCCATACTGCCGCTGATGATGCCGGCGATCATCGTCGGCGGCATCTGGACCGGCTTCTTCACGCCCACCGAGGCGGGGGCGGTGGCTTCGCTCTATGCGATCATCCTGGGCACGCTGGTCTATCGTGATCTCAAGCTTGGCGATCTCTATGCCTCCTTCGTTCGTACCCTGATGTTCAGCGCCGCCATTCTGCTGATCATCGCGGTTTCCAGCTTCTACGGCTGGATCCTGGTGCGCATCGGTATCCCCCAGGCGCTGGCCGGGCAGGTGGCGGGCGTCGACATGCCGACGATCATGCTGCTGCTCGCCTTTGCACTGTTCTTCCTGGTGGTGGGCTGCTTCATGTCGGTGATCGAGAGCATTCTCATCTTCACGCCGATCGTCGTGCCAGCGGCGCTGGCCGCCGGCCTGGATCCGATCCACTTCGGCATCGTCATGGTCATCACCCTCTCGGTGGGGGTCATTACGCCGCCGTTCGGCACGGTGCTGTTCCTGATGGTGGGTATCACGCGACTTCGCTACTCCCAGATCGTGATCTCGATCTTGCCGTTCCTGATCCCGATACTTGCGACCATCCTGATCCTGATTGCCCTGCCTGGGCTGGTTACCTGGCTGCCGGGGGTGATGGGCTACTGACCTGCGGGAACGCCGAGCCTAAAACGCCTGTCTGATGTCCGAATACAGCCGGGAGATCGATATGCTTGCCAGCATCACGCGGTTCTTTCAGGAAGCCCTAGCCGAGCCGGAGTCCAGCTCCGATCCTGCGCCGACCCTGGAGCTGGCCGCCGCCGCGCTGCTGTGCGAGGTGATGCGCGCCGACTACCACACCGACCAGGCGCAGCTCGATGCCCTGCGACAGCTGCTGCAGCATCATTTTCACCTGCAGGACGCCGCCGTCGAAGAGCTGATGGAGATGGCCAGGGAAGAGGTCGAGACGTCGGTGGATCACTATCAGTTCGTCAGCCTGGTCAAGCAGCACTACTCCTATGCCCAGCGCCGTGAACTGGTCCGGATGATGTGGGTACTGGCCTACGCGGATGCGGGACATAATGCCCTGGAGGAGCACCGTATCCGCGGGCTGGCCGACCTGCTGCACGTCAGCCACTCCGACTTCATCCGCACCAAGCTCCAGGTTCAGAACGCTGCGGGCCGCTCCTAGGCACTCCCGGGTTGTCCAGTCAATGCGTTGTCCACGCGAACCGGGCCCCTGAGCCCGGCCTTCGATCGATACCTTGATCCGCCTCAGGGCGCGCGGGAAAGCGTCGGCGCCGGGCCGGCGGCGCTGATAGAATGAGCCCTCGCCTTCGGTCGGGAGTCGGGGGCACCGTCTGCGCAAACCTGGAGGAGAGGCATGTCTCGCGAAACCATCGTACTGGGCGCCGGCATGGTCGGTGTTTCCATTGCCTGGCATCTGGCCCGTCGCGGCCGCTCGGTGCTGCTGGTCGACCGCCGCCCGCCGGGACAGGAGACCTCATTCGGCAACGGTGGTCTGATTCAACGCGAGGCCGTCCGCCCCTACCCCTTTCCCCAGGGGGTGGGCAAGCTCCTTTCCGTTCTGCCCAATCGCCGGGTGGATATCCGCTATAACCTCCGAGGCATGCTGGAAGCCGCCGGGCCACTGTTCGGCTATTGGCGCCACTCCATGCCTCGGCGTCATGCGCGCATCATTCCCGAATATGCCTCGCTGATCATGCTGTCGACCCAGGAGCACGAGCCGATGATCGAGGCGGCGGATGCCGGGGACATGATCAGGAAGGACGGCTGGCTCGAGGTCTATCGCAGCCAGGCCGGGCTGGATGCGCGCCGGCAGGAGGCCCTTGAGGCCGAGCGCTTCGGGGTGACCCATGAAGCGCTCGACCGGGCCGGCCTGAACCGGCGAGAACCCCAGCTCGCCGATCGAGCCATCGGCGCGATCCACTGGACGAATTCATGGGGTGTCGAAGATCCGGGCGGCCTGGTGGCGGCCTATGCGCGCAGCTTCGAGCGCGAGGGAGGCCGCTTCGTCCAGGCCGAGATCCAGGATGTCAGCCGGAATGGCCGGGGTTGGCGGGTGGAGACCGACGGGGGCGTGCATGAGGCGCAGGAGGTGGTCATGGCATTGGGCCCCTGGGTCGGCGGCTGGATGAAGCGCCTGGGCTACCGTATGCCGACCTTCGTCAAGCGGGGCTATCACATGCACTACGCCGTCGATGAGGCCCGCCGGCTGCGGTATTGGATCGCCGATGCCGAAGTCGGCTATATCCTGGCGCCGATGCGTGCCGGCATCCGGCTGACCACCGGTGCCGAGCTCAAGCCCCTCGATGCGCCGCCCCACTACGGTCAGCTCGACGCCGCCGAGCGGGAGGCTCGAAGGATCTATCCATCGCTGGGGGATCGCCTGGACCCCGAGCCCTGGAAGGGTGCGCGCCCCTGTCTGTCGGACATGAAGCCGGTCATCGGTCCGGCCCCGCGGCACGAGGGTCTGTGGTTTGCCTTCGGTCATGGCCATCAGGGATTCACGCTGGGGCCGGTCACCGGCCGGGTGTTGGCCGAAATGATGGAGGCTGAGGTGCCGGCGGTGGAGATGTCGCCATTCCGCGCCGATCGCTTCGGCAACTGAAGGTCGCCGCCTCTCAGGTGCCGCCGGAACGGTGGCGGCGCCTTCTCAGCAGGTGATGAACGAACTTGATCACCAGGGTCATGACATAGACAACCCAGCCCGCGGTGGCGAGAACGTTGAACAGCAGCATCTTCTGCTGTCCGCTCAGCGGGGCGATCAGCGATTCGATCAGACCGCCGAGCACCAGGGTAAGGGCCATGGGCAGGGCCAGGATGTGCATCCACATTTCGGTGCGGCGCTTGCGCACGTGATAGCGGCTGAGGTGGACGCGAAAGGGGCGGTGGACGAAGCTGACCAGTATCATCGCACCCAGGGCGAGCAGGGCGGCCAGGGTGGGCTCGATGCTGTCGAGGCGGGCGGAAACACTGATCGACCAGAAGACCAGAATCCACATCAGGCCGGCCAGAATGGCGACGATATCGGCGTAGTGGCGAACCCTGGGCATGGCAACGTCTCTTGCGGTGAAAACGGCGTCGATGATACGGCAATTCCACTCGGCTTGCTGCGGTTTGAGGCCTCACCCCGGAAGATTGTTCAGCCGCCACGGCCGGATGCCATTGGTCATGCCGGCTGCAGCAGCGCTTGGCCATTGGAGCGCCAAGCCAGCGGCGGCTTACGATATACTGTCGCTCGCTATTCCCTGCCGATCACAGCCGACTACAGGATATGCCGTGAACGCAATTACCCTGACCCGCCCCGACGACTGGCACCTCCACCTGCGCGATGGAGAGGCGTTGCAGGCCGTGGTGCCCGCAACTGCCCGGCAGATGGGCCGTGCCATCATCATGCCCAACCTGACGCCCCCGGTGACCACCACGGCCCAGGCGCAGGCCTATCGCGAGCGCATCCTGGCGGCCCGGCCCCAGGGCTCCGGTTTCGAGCCGCTGATGACCCTCTATCTCACCGACGATACGCCGGCGGAGGAGATCGAGCGCGCCCATGCCAGTGGCATGATTCATGCCGTCAAGCTCTATCCGGCCGGAGCGACCACCAACTCGGCTTCCGGTGTGACGGACCTGGCGCATTGCGACGAGGCAATCGAAGCCATGGCGCGGCTGGGCATGCCGCTGCTGGTTCACGGCGAGGTCACCGACAGCGAGATCGATATCTTCGACCGCGAGGCGGTCTTCATCGAGCGGGTCATGAAGCCGCTGCTCGAGCGGCACCCGACGCTCAAGGTGGTCTTCGAGCACATTACCACCGCCGATGCCGCGGCCTTCGTGGCCCAGGCGCCGGCCAACGTGGCGGCCACCATCACCGCCCACCACCTGCTGTTCAATCGCAACCATATGCTGGTGGGGGGAATCCGCCCGCACTACTACTGCCTGCCGATTCTCAAGCGCGAGCGCCATCGCGAAGCGCTGCTGGCGGCGGCGACGTCCGGCAGCAGCAAGTTCTTCCTCGGCACCGACAGTGCCCCCCATGCCCAGGGTGACAAGGAGTCGGCCTGTGGCTGTGCCGGGGCCTACACGGCACCGGCCGCCATCGAGCTGTATGCCATGGCGTTCGAGCAGGCTGGCGCCCTGGACAGGCTGGAAGGGTTTGCCAGTCACCACGGCCCCGATTTCTATGGCCTGCCGCGCAACGCCGACACGGTCACCCTGGTGCGTGAAGCCTGGCAGCTGCCCTCGTCGCTGCCCTATGTCACGGGCCACCGGATCGTGCCGCTCAAGGCGGGTGAGACGTTGGACTGGCATTTGCAGGAGTGATCGATATCGCCTTCCCACGATGACGTAAGCGTCGCCCAGGTAGCGGCGCTGCGTCATTTTTTTTCATGAGTCTCGTCGTCGACATTCTTCCTGCAGGGTATGACTGGGTAGACTATGGTTAGGATTGAGCGCAGGAGGCGCTCTTCCTCACTCTTCGTATCTTTCGTCCACATCGAGATACCAGTCGGTCAAACCGCTGGAGCCAGGAGGTTGTGTCAAGGAAGTGACAAGCCATGAGACGATTGATTGCCAAGCAAGCGCGTAGGTCATTGAGGAGCCTCCGTGACCTGATCTTGCTTTTGACCGTGGCGAGGGGGAGTGTACCGGTCGTTTATTTTGACAGGCAGTTGAACGTCGGTGATGCGATTACGCCCTATCTTGTGCAAAAGCTTACCGGCAGGCCGGTCTACCGGGTTCGCTCCAACGTGGTCGTTCATTTGCTCGCAGTGGGTAGCATCATTCATGAGGTGAGGTGTCGCAGCCTGGTATGGGGTAGCGGCATCCTCGATGCTGAGCGGCTGCCTGGGCGTGACACTCTTGAACGTGCCAGATTTCTGGCCGTGAGAGGTAGGCTGACGCAGCAGTTGCTTGCGGCCAGCGGGGCCGACGTGGCAGCCGCGGCCATCGGGGATCCCGCGGTTGTAATGCCGCTCTTTTATGAACCGAAACGATCGGATCAAGCGTATCGCATCGGTCTGGTGCCCCACTATGTGGACCGGGAAACGCCGCTTGTCCGCTACATGGCAAGCCTGCCCGGTATCAGCCTGATCGATGTGAGGCAGCAGCCCGAGCCGTTCATCGATGACATATGCCAATGTGAATTGGTCGTTTCCTCCTCCCTGCATGGATTGATTCTTGCGGATTCCTACCGAGTCCCCAATCTCTGGGTGCGGTTCTCAGATGGCCTTGTTGGGGGTGAGTTCAAGTTTCATGACTATTACAGCACCACGGACGCACCAGACTCCCGCATTACGCTGATCACGGATCAGGTAGCGGCCGATGAATGCATAGCGGCATTACCAAAGCAGGCCGGGGTGGCAAGGTATCTTGGCGATCCCGAGGATCTGATTGCCGCGTTTCCCTTCAACAGGTTCGAGCGAGGGCATACCCATGCGTGAGCCGACCATCAGCATTGTAATTCCGGCGTACAATGTGGCGCCTTATATCGATGCTGCGTTCGATACACTAGCCAGCCAGACGGTGAGACCGTATCAGGTCATCATCGTTGACGATGGAAGTGTGGACGAGACCTGGGAGCGGATTCGCGCCTACCCTCATCCCTATCGGACGGAGCTGATTTCGACCGAAAACCGGGGGCAGGGTAGGGCCAGGAACCTGGGAATAACCCGAGCCACCGGCACTTACATCTATTTCTTCGATGCCGATGATTTGCTGGAGCCCAATTTCATCGAGAGGATGCAGTCTGTCATAGAAACTCGAAACTATCCGGACATTATCTTCTTTTCGGGCGCTACGTTTTTCGATGAGGGGGCGGAGAGACTGGACGTCGTTGGTAGCTACCAGCGTGGTTTCGACGGCGAATACGTGAGAGCTGTTGACCTCCTTGCGGCGTTTGAGAAGCATGGTGGTGGCACCTGCAGCCCCTGCCTCTATATCAGCAGGCGCACGATATGGTCGGAAAAGTTAAGATTCAAGGAGCACTATCACGAGGATGAAGAGATATTCTATCCATTGATTTTCTCTGCCAGACGTTACGTGGTAACTGACGATGTTTTCTTCCAGCGCAGAATTCGTCATGGTTCAACCATGACCATACCCAAGAACATGAAACACGTGAAGGGCTTGCATCAACTGCTCGAGTCGCTGCTGATGCTGTACCGAAACCCGTCATATCGTGACTGTCGGCATTATATCAGGCGACGGGCGATCTTTTTTACGGGTAAGTACATGAGTATCTGTCGCAAGGCTGGTGTGCGTTATGATCTATCGCTGCTTATGACGATGATGCTGGGCTTCAGGAATCGGTGGATGTTGGTGAAGATCGCCTTCCATGCCTTAAGCAGTTCTCTGCGCGTCATGATCAAGCGTTATATAGGCAAGAGCAGGCTGCTTAGCCACTGAAGTGGGTGCAGCATGCTCTTGCCAGTGTTGCACCCACAAGAGGCAAGAACGGCCCATCCTTGGGTGTCGACACTATTGCTCAGCCGATGGCGGGTTCGGGTTCGACGTGTCGGGCGAGATGCAAGACCATGGCCTCGACCATGCGTGCGGAGTGGGCAGCCGCTTTTTCCAGGAACTCCTCGAAGGAGAGGTGGTTGTCGCCGCCGCCGGCGATATCCGACAGCGAGCGGATGACCACGAAGGGGCAGCCATAGAGGTGGCAGGTCTGGGCGATGGCAGCGGCCTCCATCTCGGCCGCCAGCATGGTGGGAAAGCGCGTGCGCGTCTTCAGGACCAGTTCGGGGCAGGCCATGAAGACATCGCCGGTGGCGATGAGGCCCTCTGCCACGCGCACTTCACCCAGCGCCTCGACGCACTCCCGGGCGACCTTCACCAGGCGCTCGTCGGGCAGGTAGGCCGCGGGCATCATGGGCACCTGGCCATGCTCGTAGCCGAATACCACGGCATCGACGTCGTGATGGCGCACCTCGCTGGATACCACCACATCGCCGATTTCCAGGCCTTCACCGAAGCCTCCCGCCGAGCCGGTGTTGATGATCGCTTCCGGCTTGTAGACATCCAGCAGCAGGGTGGTGCCGATGGCGGCATTCACCTTGCCGATGCCTGACTGCAGAATCACCACATCGACGCCATGCAGCATGCCATGGTGGAAGGTGCAGCCCACGTGAGTGCGGGTGCGGCGACCTTCCAGCAGCGAGGCGAGGTGGTCGACCTCCTGGGCCATGGCGCCGATGATGCCGATGCGTTTCATCTGAGGGGGTGTCTCCCGTGTCACTGAGTCGGAGGGGGCGTGGCCGAAGCCGTCGGGCCGTTATCAGGCCTCGGCTGCGAAGACCTGGGTCCATTCGCCGCGCTTGGCAAGGAAGCCGCGTGCGATCTGCTTGGCGCCTTCCAGGCTGTGGCTCGCTGCCCAGCCGCACTGCATCTCGTTGCAGGCGGGCACCTCGTCGGCTTCAAGCACGTCCTCAAGGGTCTTCTGCAGCAGGTTCAGCACGTCCTCATAGTCGTCGTGATTGATCAGCGCGACATAGAAACCGGTCTGGCAGCCCATGGGGCTGATATCGACGATACGGTCCGAGTGATTGCGCGACAGCTCCGCCATCAGGTGCTCCAGGGAGTGCAGCGAAGGCATCTCCATGTGCTCCTGGTTGGGCTGGCAGATGCGCATGTCGTACTTGTGGATCGTGTCGCCGTTGAGTCCCGTCTTGATATCGGCCAGGCGCACGTAGGGAGCCTTCACCTTGGTGTGGTCCAGGTTGAAGCTTTCGACGTTCATCTTGTCGCTCATGGGCGGCCTCGGGGCTGGGAAAATGGAAAGGGGCGTATTCTACCCGAGGTGCGCGCCCGTGTCAGGCGCAGGCTCGACTCAGACAGACAGCGCCTCATGTTCCATGGCGTCATGCATCTCGGCGGCGAACAGGGTGTTCTCCAGCAGCGAGGCAATGGTCATGGGGCCGACACCGCCGGGCACGGGGGTGATCCAGGAGGCGCGCTCGGCCGCACTGGTGAAGTCGACGTCTCCGACCAGGCGGCCGTCCTCCTCGCGGTTGATGCCCACGTCGATGACGATGGCGCCATCCCGCACCCACTCGCCCTTGACCAGGCCGGGGTTGCCAACCGCCACCACCAGCAGTTCGGCACGCCTGACGTGCTCCTCGAGGTTGCGGGTGAAGCGGTGGCATACCGTCGTGGTGCAGCCGGCCAGCATCAGTTCCAGCGCCATGGGGCGGCCGACGATGTTGGAGGCGCCGACGACGGTGGCATCGAGGCCGCGTACCGTGAGGCCACTGGCCTGCAGCAGGGTCATGACCCCCTTGGGCGTGCAGGGGCGCAGCATCGGCAGCCGCTGGGCGAGGCGGCCAAGGTTGTAGGGGTGGAAGCCGTCGACATCCTTGTGGGGCAGGATGTGCTCGAGTATGGGGCGGGCATCGAGGTGGTCGGGCAGCGGCAGCTGCACGAGGATGCCATCGACCCGCGGGTCGGCATTCAGGTCGTCCACCAGTGCTTCCAGCGCCTGCTGGGATGTCTCGGTCGGCAGGAGATGCAGGAAGGAGAGGATGCCGGCCTGCTCGCAGTCGCGGTGCTTGTTGTTCACGTACACCCGAGAGGCTGGGTCGTCGCCCACCAGTACGACGGCCAGGCCGGGGGTCCGCTTGCCTTCCGCGTGGCGTGTCTCGACCTGGCGAGCAACCTGCTGGCGGACCTGGGCGGCAATGGCCTTGCCATCGATGAGTTGGGCGGTCATCGTTTCTTCCTCTTGCTTGGGGGGTGGGCTGGCCGGCGGCAGCATCAACCTTGAAAGGAGGCTGGCCGGTGCAGGAAGGGGGCTGATTTTCGCATGGCGGGGCCGTCAGGCAAAGCGCAAAAAAGGGCCGGCTTGTCAGGTGGCTATTGACCCCGGAAGATTCTCGCGTAGAATACGCAGCGCTCGATGAGGCCCTGTGGCGGCATCGGGGCCGTGCGAAGACCGGCGGGGTGTAGCGCAGTCTGGTAGCGCGCCTGCTTTGGGAGCAGGATGTCGGGGGTTCGAATCCCTCCACCCCGACCACAACTTCTTGTTTGTGCGAAGGAACTTGTACAATCAGGGTTGCGGTCAGACGCCATGGAACGTAGAATGCGCCCATAGCTCAACCGGATAGAGCAACGGCCTTCTAAGCCGTAGGTTGCAGGTTCGAGTCCTGCTGGGCGTGCCATGCGGCATGTTGTGGCAGCGGCTGTTCCTGATCGTCTGAGGCGGGATCGCCTGAGGCGCCGAGACAGGATTGTCTGAGCAAGATTGCCTGGGTAAGATTGTCCGGGCAAGAAGGGCGCCGAAATCGCGGTGCCAGCAGTTCGAGTTATCGTTATGGTGGATGTAGCTCAGTGGTAGAGCCCCGGATTGTGGTTCCGGCTGTCGTGGGTTCGATCCCCATCATCCACCCCATAACGATGCTCCAGATCTCGAAGTGGCGCTTGCAGTGGTGGATGTAGCTCAGTGGTAGAGCCCCGGATTGTGGTTCCGGCTGTCGTGGGTTCGATCCCCATCATCCACCCCATTGCAACCTGGCCTGATCTTCATTCCGCTCTTTTTCTTTCTGTTTTCGCTCCCTGTTCTTCCTGCAGCTGTTCACGCCCGCGTTCCCTGCGTGCCCGTCTTTCCCGGTATTGCCTCCGGATAGTTTGCTGTTTTCGATGACCTGGTCGCCCAGCGGCTGTGCCGATTGCCTTCGGCCCCTTGTAATCTGCCCCGATGCCCCAATCCTATGGGCATGGCGCTTGCCAGCGCAGGCCGGGATTCTTAGAATCCCTCTTTTGACCTTCCACGCTTTCAATAGAACGCCCCCAGTCGGTAGAGGACTATTCATGCAAGTTTCCGTCGAAACGCCTTCCCAGATCGAGCGCCGTGTCACGTTTCAGGTGCCAGCGGCCGAGGTCGACGAAGCCGTCGAGGCTCGCCTCAAGGACACTGCGAAGAACGTGCGCCTGAACGGCTTCCGCAAGGGGCGTGTGCCCATGTCGGTGGTGCGCCAGCGTTACGGTCGTGACGTGCGCGATGAAGTGGTGGGCGAAGTGATGCGCGAGCGTTACGTCAAGGCCATCTCAGAAGAGAACCTGAATCCCGCCGGTTTTCCCAGCATCGAGCCGAAGGTGAACGAGGCGGGCAAGGATCTGGAGTTCGTGGCCAACCTGGAGGTCTATCCCGAGATCGAGCTGGCCTCCATCGATGGCACCGAGATCGAGCGGCCTGTGGTTGACGTGACCGATGCCGATCTCGAGGAGATGATCGAGACGCTGCGCAAGCAGAACGCTTCCTGGGAGGAGGTCGACCGCGTCGCCGCGGACGGCGACCAGGTGAAGATCGATTTCCAGGGCTTCCTGGGCGATGAGCCCTTCGAAGGCGGTAGCGCCGAGGGCCACGACCTGGTGCTGGGTTCCGGCAACTTCATCCCTGGCTTCGAAGCGCAGCTGGAGGGTGCCAAGGCTGGTGACGAGAAGGAGATCAAGGTCACCTTCCCTGAGGATTACCAGGCTGAGCAGCTGGCCGGCCAGGAAGCCACCTTCAAGGTCAAGGTTCACGCGGTCAAGGGCCAGGCCCTGCCGGAGATCGACGAGGAATTCATCAAGCGCTTCGGCGTGGAAGACGGCGATGTCGAGAAGTTTCGCGCCGAAGTGCGGAAGAACATGGCCCGCGAAGCGAAGCAGGCCGTGGACAATCGCGTCAAGCAGCAGGTGCTCGAGGCGCTGAAGAAGGCGAACGAGGTGCCGGTGCCCCAGGCGCTGGTGCAGCAGGAGACCGATGCGCTCAAGCGTCAGGCGGCCCAGCAGTTCGGCCTGGGTGAGGACTTCGATGTCTCCCAGCTGCCCAACGAGCTCTTCGCCGAGCAGGCCAAGGGGCGCGTCCAGGTCGGCCTGCTGCTGGCTGAAGTGATCAAGTCCAGTGAGCTCGACGCCACCGATGACGAGATCCGTGCCAAGGTCGAGGAGCTGGCCGAGCAGTACCAGGATCCACAGCAGGTCGTCGACTATTACATGAGCAACGACCAGCTCAAGACACAGGTCAAGTCAGCCATTCTCGAAGAGAAGGCCGTCGACCAGCTGCTGGAGCAGGCGACCGTCAAGGACGTCGAGATGAGCTATCAGCAGGCCCTGGCCGCTGCTCAGCAGCAGGCCGAGCAGGATGACGAAGCCGCCAGCGAGGCCGAGGCCGAAGAAGGTCAGGAAGCCAAGAGCTGATACCAACGCCGGCCACCCCTTCCGGGACTGTCGAAACTGGCAGGTACCGGAAGGGGGTATTACGCTTCCATTCATCGGATGCAAGGACATCACACTGATGAGCAACGAGTTCGAGATACAAAACGCCGGCGGCCTGGTGCCGATGGTGGTAGAGCAGAGCGCACGCGGTGAGCGGGCCTACGACATCTACTCTCGCCTGCTGAAGGAGCGTGTGATCTTCCTGGTGGGACCGGTTGAAGATCACATGGCCAACCTGGTGGTGGCACAGATGCTTTTCCTCGAGTCCGAGAATCCGGACAAGGATATCCATCTCTACATCAATTCACCGGGTGGGGCCGTGACCGCCGGCATGGCGATCTACGACACCATGCAGTTCATCAAGCCGGATGTGTCCACGGTCTGTATCGGCCAGGCGGCCAGCATGGGTGCTCTGCTGCTGGCTGGCGGTGCGTCCGGCAAGCGCTACTGCCTGAGCAATTCACGGATGATGATCCACCAGCCGCTGGGCGGGTATCAGGGGCAGGCCTCCGATATCGAGATCCACACCCGTGAGATACTCGGCATCCGGGACAAGCTCAACCGGATTCTGGCGCATCACACTGGTCAGGATTTCGAGACGATTGCTCGAGACACCGATCGCGACAACTTCATGGATGGCAAGCAGGCAGCGGAGTATGGTCTGATCGATGCTGTGCTGGATAAGCGGCCCGCATCCTGATAGCGTGATTCGATACACGCCCATAACACGTGAAAACCGGCGGCTTGAGGCCGCCGAAGTGATAGAGGTACGCGAATGGCCGACGGCAAAGGCAAGGACGAGGGGGGCAAGCTGCTGTACTGCTCGTTCTGTGGCAAGAACCAGAATGAAGTGCGCAAGCTGATTGCAGGCCCGTCCGTGTATATCTGCGACGAGTGTGTCGATCTCTGTAACGACATCATTCGTGAGGAAGTTCTCGATGCCGACGCCGAGAGCGATGAGGAGCGGTTGCCCGTTCCCCGCGATATCCGTCGCACCCTGGACGATTACGTCATCGGTCAGGATCGCGCCAAGACGGTGCTGTCCGTAGCCGTCTACAACCACTACAAGCGACTTCGCGCCGGTATCAAGGGCGATGACGTGGAGTTGGGCAAGTCCAACATCCTGCTCATCGGTCCCACCGGTAGCGGCAAGACGCTGCTGGCGGAAACCATGGCGCGGCTGCTCAATGTGCCGTTCACCATTGCCGACGCCACCACGCTTACCGAGGCGGGCTACGTCGGCGAGGACGTCGAGAACATCATCCAGAAGCTGCTGCAGAAGTGCGACTACGATGTGGAGAAGGCCCAGCGCGGCATCGTCTACATCGACGAGATCGACAAGATCTCGCGCAAGTCGGACAACCCCTCCATCACCCGGGATGTCTCGGGGGAGGGCGTGCAGCAGGCGCTGCTGAAGCTGATCGAGGGTACCACGGCTTCCGTCCCGCCCCAGGGCGGCCGCAAGCATCCTCAGCAGGAGTTCCTGCAGGTCGATACCGGCAATATCCTGTTCATCGTCGGCGGTGCCTTTGCCGGCCTGGACAAGGTGATCCGCGACCGCGCCGAGAAGGGCGGCATCGGTTTCAACGCCACGGTGAAGAGCAAGGACGAGGCCAAGGGTGTTGGCGCCCTGCTTGCTGATGTCGAGCCGGAGGACCTGGTCAAGTTCGGCCTCATTCCCGAGTTCGTCGGGCGTCTGCCGGTTATTGCCACGCTCACCGAGCTGAGCGAGGATGCGCTGATCCAGATCCTGACCGAGCCGAAGAACTCGCTGGTCAAGCAGTATGCGCGTCTGTTCGACATGGAAGGCGTGGAGCTGGAATTCCGCGAGGATGCCCTGCGTGCCGTGGCGATCAAGGCCATGACCCGCAAGACCGGCGCCCGTGGGCTGCGCTCCATCCTCGAGTCGGTACTGCTGGACACCATGTACGAGATTCCTTCCATGGAAGGGGTGACCAAGGTGGTGATAGACGCCACGGTCATTGCTGGCGAGAGCGAGCCGCTGCTGATCTATTCGCAGCAGGACCAGCGGGTCGACGGCACCGACGGCTGATGTGCGGCGGGTAATCCCGGCCGATGCTCATGCCAGTGTAAGGGGTCGCCTGAGCGACCCCTTTGCCTGTCTGTTCCCCGCTCTCTCCCTTGCAATGGGGGCCCTGCGCCCCCATTCCCTTCCGTATCCACCCGATTCGTTTGAGGAACGTCTGCGATGCAGCAGAACGCCGATCAGACCCTGAGTCTGCCCCTCCTTCCACTGCGCGACGTCGTCGTCTACCCGCAGATGGTGATACCGCTGTTCGTGGGACGGGAGAAATCCATCCAGGCACTGGATGCGGCCATGGCGGCCGACAAGCGAGTGCTGCTTGTGGCCCAGCGTGAAGCCGGCCAGGACGACCCCGGCACCGAGGATCTCTTCGGTATCGGCACTGTTGCCGAGATCATGCAGCTTCTCAAGCTGCCCGACGGTACCGTCAAGGTGCTGATCGAGGGTAGCTCCCGTGCCGATCTCCGTGAGGTGCACCATACCGACCAGGGGTACAGCCTGGCCGAGGCGGTGCTGCGTGACAGCGAGCCGCTCTCGGAGCGTGAGCAGGAGGCGCTGGTGCGTGTGCTGCTCAACCAGTTCGAGCAGTACGTCAAGCTCTCCAAGAAGGTGCCCAACGAGGTGCTCAACTCCCTTTCCGGGATCGAGGACCCGAGTCGCCTGGTCGATACCATCTGTGCCCACCTGTCGCTGAAGATCGGCGACAAGCAGCAGCTGCTGGAAATGGACCGGGTCCGTGACCGCATCGAGCACCTGATGGCGCTGATCGAGTCGGAAATCGACCTGCTGCAGGTCGAGAAGCGGATTCGCTCCCGGGTCAAGGACCAGATGGAGAAGTCCCAGCGGGAGTACTATCTCAACGAGCAGATGAAGGCCATCCAGAAGGAGATGGGCGAGCTCGAGAACGTACCCAATGAAGCCGAGAAGTACGAGGCGTCCATCGAAGAGGCGGGCATGCCCAAGGACGCCCGCGAGAAGGCGCTGCAGGAGCTGGGCAAGCTCAAGATGATGTCGCCCAACTCGGCCGAGGCCACGGTGGTGCGCTCCTACCTCGATTGGCTGGTCGCGGTGCCCTGGAAGAAGCGCACCCGGGTCAAGCATGACCTGGTTCATGCCCACAAGGTGCTCGATGAAGACCACTATGGCCTGGATGAGGTCAAGGAGCGCATTCTCGAGTACCTCGCCGTGCAGAAGCGGGTCAAGAAGCTCAAGGGGCCGGTGCTCTGCCTGGTCGGCCCGCCCGGGGTGGGCAAGACCTCGCTGGGCCAGTCGATCGCCCGTGCCACCAACCGCAAGTACGTGCGGTTGGCGCTGGGCGGGGTGCGCGACGAGTCCGAGATTCGTGGCCACCGCCGCACCTACATCGGCTCGCTGCCGGGCAAGATGGTCCAGCGCATGAGCAAGGCCGGGGTCAGGAACCCGCTGTTCCTGCTCGACGAAGTCGACAAGATTGGCATGGACCATCGCGGCGATCCGGCATCCGCCCTGCTCGAGGTGCTGGATCCGGAGCAGAACGACAAGTTCAACGATCACTATCTCGAGCTGGACTACGACCTGTCCGATGTGATGTTCATCTGTACCGCCAACTCCATGAATATTCCCGGTCCCCTGCTGGACCGCATGGAGATCATCCGGCTTCCCGGCTATACAGAGGACGAGAAGCTCGCCATCGCGCGTCGCTATCTCGTTGCCAAGCAGCTCAAGGCCAATGGCTTCAAGGACGACGAGCTGAGCTTCGCCGATGACGCGCTGCTCGAGCTGATACGCTACTATTCCCGCGAGGCCGGCGTGCGCGAGCTGGAACGACAGATTGCCAAGGTCTGCCGCAAGGTGCTGCGTGAGCGCCTGGAGCAGCAGGGCCAGGGCGCGCAGGCGCCGGTGACGCTGAGTGCGGTGGACATCGAGCAGTATGCCGGTGTAAGGCGCTACAGCTACGGCCTGGCCGACAAGGAGGACCAGGTGGGGCGTGTTACCGGCCTGGCCTGGACGTCGGTCGGTGGTGAGCTGCTCAACATCGAGTCGGTGGTGACCCCGGGCAAGGGGCGGATCAACAAGACCGGCTCGCTGGGTGATGTCATGAAGGAGTCGGTGAGTGCCGCTCACACGGTGGTTCGTGCCCGTGCCACAGTGCTTGGCATCGACCCGGACCGTTTCGAGAAGGAGGACCTGCACATCCACGTGCCCGAGGGCGCCACGCCGAAGGATGGCCCCAGCGCGGGCATTGCGATGGTGACGGCGATGGTGTCCGCCTATACGGCGCGACCGGTTCGTTGCGACCTGGCGATGACCGGTGAGGTCAACCTGCGGGGTGAGGTGATGCCGATCGGCGGCTTGAAGGAGAAATTGCTGGCTGCGCGGCGCGGTGGTATAAAGATTGTGCTCATTCCGGAAGAGAACCGACGGGATCTCAAAGAGGTGCCGGATAACATCAAGGATGCTTTGGAAATCCGGCCCGTCCGCTGGATCGATGAGGTGCTTGAGGCGGCTCTGGCTGAAAGGTCTGGCCCCAAGAGTGATGATTCCCGAGCGGATGATTCTGCATCATCCACCTCAATGATCAGCACGCACTAACGATATTTTAGCGTCATGCCGGGAGAAAAACCCTGGTATGGCGCGGTTTGGCGCCGTAAGTTGCTTGACACATCTTTTACTGCATTGCTATAAACTGCTGCCATGCTGTGATCGTGTTGCCAGGCGAAAGGTGCGCCGATTAGAGCCATTTTCTGAAACAGTCAAGGGGTGAAGTGTGAACAAATCCGAGCTGATCGAAGCCATCGCCGCGTCTGCCGATATTCCCAAGGCCGCCGCGACTCGTGCATTGGATGCCATGGTCGACACAGTCACCGAGAGTCTGAAGGGCGGTGAGACTGTCTCCCTGGTGGGCTTTGGTACTTTTTCCGTCAAGGAGCGCGCCGCGCGTACCGGGCGTAACCCTCAGACCGGTGAGCCGATCCAGATCAGCGCAGCCAAGGTGCCGACCTTCAAGGCAGGCAAGGCGCTCAAGGACTCCGTGAACTGAGTCAACGGGTTATTTGCGCCGCGGGTCGTCGGCTCACGCAGGCCATCATCGGCAGCAAAAAATCAGGCGCATCGCTAAGGCGATGCGCCTTCTTTTTTATGGGCTTACCCTCTGTGCCGGGCGGGGGCCATGGTGGGAATGCCTCTGTCACCGTATAATACGGCGCGTCAGCCAGCCAACAATCATCAGCCGAGGCCTCCATGCTGCAAAGTATACGTGACCGCTCCAGAAGTTGGGGTGCGAAGATCATCATCGGAGCCGTGGTCGTGACCATGGCCCTGTTCGGGGTCGAGTCCCTGGTGGGGCTATTAGGCGGAAGCGGCGACGAAGTAGCCAAGGTCAATGGCCAGTCGATTACCCGTCAGGAACTGGAGATGGAGGTTCAGCGGGCCATTCGTTCGGGCCAGGTGCCCCCCGAGCAGGAGCGGGCGCTACGCGGGCAGGTCCTCGATGAGCTGATCGGCGAGCGACTGCTGACGGCTTTCGCCGAAGATGGCGGCCTGTACCTCTCCGACGAGCAGCTCGATCAAGTGATCGTCACGCTGCCGGAATTCCAGAACCAGAATGGTCGCTTCGATGCCGACCTGTTCCGCAACCGCCTGGCCAGCGCCGGTTTCACGCCGTCGTCGTTTCGCGCTGCGCTGCGGGTGGACCTCAAGCGGCAGCAGGTTCAGCAAGGCCTGGTCACGAGTGACTTCTCCCTGGAAAGTGAGCGGCAGGCCCTGGCGGCACTGCAGCGTCAAGCTCGCACCTTTCGCTACCATACGCTGACTGCCGGCGACCTGGCCGAGCCTGTCGAAGTCACCGAGCAGGATCTTGTTGCCTACTACGAAGAGAATGCCGATCGCTACCGGCGTCCCGAGCAGGTTCGGCTCGAGTATGTGGTGCTCGATCGTCAGGAGATGGCGGATGCCGTGGACATCTCCGACGACAACCTTCGCAGCGCCTGGGAGGCGCGCGGTCGCGATGTCGATCGGCGTGTGTCCCATATCATGGTGGGCTTCAACGATGAGCGTAGCCGTGATGAAGCCGTGGCACGCCTGGAGAGCGTTCGCGCGCAGCTCGCCGAGGGAGATGACTTTGCCGACCTGGCGCTCCGCTATTCCGACGACCCGACGACCGCCGAGCAGGGGGGGGACCTGGGTGTCATCAGTCGCGGATTCTTCGGCGATGAGTTCGATGATGCCGCCTTTGCCCTCGCCCCCGGTCAGGTTTCCGGTATCGTCGAGACCAGCAGTGGCCTGCATCTGCTGAAGGTGACCGCGCTCGACCAGCCGCCGCTTGAAGAGATGCGCGAAGAGCTAGGGCGTGAGCTGGCGCTGGCGGAGGTCAGTGATGCCTTCAATCGCCGGGTACAGGCCCTGATCGATGAAAGCTTTGCTGCCGATGATCTTGCCAGCGTGGCCGAACAGCTGGAGCTGGACCTGCAGCAAAGCGACTGGGTCGCCCGTGACGCTGGTGAGGGTGTGCTATCCGAGCCCGGCGTGCTGCAGGAGGCCTTCAGTGAAGATGTCCTGGTGGAGGGTTTCAACAGCGATGTCATCGAGCTGGACGAGGACCGCAGGATGGTGTTGCGGGTCGCCGAGCACCGCGATGCCACCGTGCTTCCCCTCGACGAGGTCCGCGATCGCGTGACGGCAACCGTGGAGCGTCGCAAGCAGCGTGAGGCACTGCTCGAGGTGGCGCGCGCCCAGGTGGAGCTGCTGCGGGAAGGCGAGGAGCTGGAGATTGAATGGCGCCGCGTCGAGCGCGCCGCGCGTCAGCAGGATAACGTCCCGCGTTCCGTGTTGCAGGCGGCGTTCCGACTCCCTCACCCCGAGGAGGGTGAGACCGTCTATGGCCAGGCCTCGGACGAGGATCGGGTGGTGCTCATCGCCCTGGACAGCGTCGAGCAGGGCGAAGTGGATACCGAGGTGGAGAACTTCGTTGCCCGGATGTCGGAGCAGCTGCGTGCACAGGCGGCGATCCAGGGGCTCCGGTCCTACCTGCGGGAGACGGCGGATATCGATCGCCGCTGACATTGGAGGAATCGATAAGCAGGAGGCCCGCGGTGCCTCCTGCTTTTTTCTCGCTCAGATATTATACCGTTATCTTGATAGGCATCCGATGCAGCCAGGCGAAGGCAATGCCGGCCGAGTGACACGGCAAGTGTTATCATATAACATTATGGGCCAATTGCATTTTCCTGGAGGCGTGCGATGTCCGGCACACCGCTTGAATCGATACCCGTACATCTGGTGACAGGCTTCCTCGGTAGCGGCAAGAGCACGCTGATCCGTGGCCTGATCGACCAGAAGCCGGCGGATGAGACCTGGGCGATTCTGATCAACGAGTTCGGTCAGGTAGGTATCGACCAGGCGATGTTCGAGGCGAGGGAAGACCTGGTGGTGAAGGGACTGCCCGGAGGCTGTCTCTGCTGCCAGCTTGCCTTCGTGCTGCAGGCGACGCTGGTCAACTTGCTTCACCGCCATCGACCGGATCGGCTGATCGTCGAACCGTCGGGCCTGGGGCATCCGGCGGGGCTTCTCGATGTGCTGCGAGGGGAGGCCTTCCACGGCATTCTCGATGTGCGCGACATCATCGTGGTACTCGACCCGGGGCGCCTCGATGAGCCACGGGTGCGGGAGCACGAGACCTTTTGCGACCAGCTGGCCATGGCCGATGCCGTGGTGTTGGCCAAGACCGACCTGGCTTCGGCCGGGCAGGTGGAGGCGGCGCACCGTCATGCGGCCGATCACTGGCCGGCGAGGAAATGGATCCTAGAGGCGCCGAATGGACAGCTGCCGATATCACGGCTGCTTCAGAGTGAAGGACATGCCGCCACGGCGGAAGGGGCACTCGCAAGCGATGCCCACGACCGGCTGCGGGTCGCGGCCGAAAGCGAGCGGGTGGTGCGGCTCGATGACGCTGCGCTGTCGCGCCCCGAGCGGGGGCAGCCCATGCACGAGACGGCAACGGCGCTGGGCTACACCACGTTGGGATGGCGCTGGCACCCGGATACGCGCTTCGACCTGGATCGCCTGACCGGTGTGCTCGATCGGCTGTCACCGGAGCTGCGGGTCAAGGGAGTCCTGAATACCGATGCCGGCTGGAAGCTCTATAACCGTGGCGATGGCGCTGCCAGGCTAGAGCCCAGCGTGTGGCGGCTGGATTCCCGGCTGGAGGTGATCGGGGAGACGGGAAGCCTCCCCGATCCGGAGGCGCTGCAGGCCGAACTGGCGGCCTGTGCTGCGTGATCTCCGGTGCAGAGAGGTGAGGGTCATAAATCGATCTGCTGCAGGGTCGGCCGGCCGTCGCTCTCGATGACCACTTCCCAACCCCGGCCGGGCTGCCAGTCGCCAAGCACGATGCGCTGGGCGGGCATGCCGTCGATCTCGAGCTCATGGACCGCCGGGCGATGGGTGTGGCCGTGGATCAGGGTCGTGACGCCATGGTCGCGCATCGCCTGGACGACTTCGTCGGGCGTCACGTCCATGATGTCATCGGCCTTGTTGGAGGTGGCTTCACCGGACTGCTGGCGTAGCGAGGCCGCCAGGGTGATACGATCGGCAATCGGCATGGCCAGCACCTGCTGCTGCCATTCGGGTTGGCGCGCCTGGGCGCGGAAGGCCATATAGGCTTCGTCCCGGGTACAGAGGCTATCGCCGTGCATCAGCAGCATTGGCTCGTCGTGGAACATGACCAGGGCCGGGTCGGCCAGCAGCTTCGCGCCGGCAGCGGCAGCGAAGCGCTGGCCGAGCAGGAAATCACGATTGCCGTGCATCAGGTAGATGGCTGTACCATCGTCAGTGAGTCGGCGTAGCGCGGTGGCGATATCCGCGGCAAGGGCGGCATTGCCGCTGGCATCGACATCGACCATGTCGAGGATGTCGTCACCGATCCAGGCCTCGAAGAAGTCGCCGAGTATGTAGAGGGCATCGACCCCACGGGCTCGTCTCTGGAGCCAGCCGAGAAAGCCATCGATCACCTCGGGGGCTTCAGGATGCAGGTGGAGGTCGGAAACTATCAGGGTGCTCATGGGCCATCTCGCAGGGCTGGGTCATGAAGGCGTCGCGCAACACGCTCGCGAGGGGCGGTCGTGTTGCGCTTCGATCCTGTCAGGCGTCGGCAGGGTCATCCTTCATGTAGGCCCGCTGGATGACCACGTCCTCGGCCGGGACGTCGGCGTGCATGCCACGACGGGTGGTTTCCACGGCGGTGATCTTCTCGACCACGCCCATGCCGTCGACTACCTCGCCGAAGACGCAGTAGCCCCAGCCCTGGATGTTCTTCCCGCTGTGGTTGAGGAAGTCGTTGTCGGCCACGTTGATGAAGAATTGCGCCGTGGCAGAGTGGGGGTCCTGGGTCCGCGCCATGGCCAGGGTCCCGACGGTGTTCTTGAGGCCGTTGTCGGCTTCGTTCTCGATGGGGTCGCGGGTTGGTTTCTGGTTGAACTCCTGATCGAAGCCGCCACCCTGTACCATGAAGCCAGGGATCACCCGATGAAACAGCGTACCGTCGAAATGACCATCGCGTACGTACTGCTCGAAATTGGCGGCAGTTTTCGGGGCTTTCTCGTGATTCACGGCAACCGTGATATCACCGAAGTTGGTCTCTAGAACGATCATCGCTTTTTCCTGTGCGCTTTAGCTTTGGCAATAGCAGGCGCGCCTTGGCGCCGTGCAGGGGCGTGACGCTATAATAGCGGTTTTGCATCGATGCGCGAAGCGCGTCGGGTTGTTCCTTACTCTACGACAGCCCACGACACGGGCTTCGCGCCCATGGGCCGCGATTCAACCAGAGGTTTACCGCATCAACATGTCCACCGAAACCGCCAGCGCGCCGAATTTCATCCGCAACCAGATCCGCGACGAGATCGAGGCCGGCAAGGCCGACAGGATCGTCACTCGCTTCCCGCCGGAGCCCAACGGCTTCCTGCACGTGGGACATGCGAAGTCGATCTGTCTCAATTTCGGCCTGGCCGAGCAGTTCGGTGGGGACTGTCATCTGCGCTTCGACGATACCAATCCCGCCAAGGAGGAGCAGGCCTATATCGATGCCATCAAGGAGGATGTGGCCTGGCTGGGCTTTCAGTGGGCGGGCGAAGTGCGCTTTGCCTCCGACTACTTCGATCAGCTCTATGCCTGGGCGCAGCATCTGATCCGGGAGGGCAAGGCCTACGTGGACGACCTCTCTCCCGAAGAGATTCGCGAGTATCGCGGCAGCCTGACCGAGCCCGGCAGGCCGAGCCCCTACAGCACGCGCAGTGCGGAAGAGAACCTCGATCTGCTCGAGCGCATGCGCATCGGCGAGTTCGCCGAGGGCGAGAAGGTGCTGCGGGCCAGGATCGACATGGCCGCACCGAACATCAATCTGCGCGACCCGATCCTCTATCGTATTCGCCACGCTCATCACCATCAGACCGGTGACAAGTGGAAGATCTATCCCTCCTACGACTTCACCCACGGCCAGTCGGATGCCCTCGAAGGCGTCACGCACTCCATCTGTACCCTGGAGTTCGAGGATCACCGGCCGCTCTACGAGTGGTTCCTGGAGAACCTGCCGGTGCCGGCCAAGCCGCGCCAGATCGAGTTTGCCCGGCTCAACCTCAACTACACCCTGACCTCCAAGCGCAAGCTCAAGCTGCTGGTGGACGAGGGTATCGTCGACGGCTGGGACGACCCGCGAATGCCGACCATCTCCGGCATGCGTCGCCGCGGCTATACGCCGGGGTCGATCCGCAAGTTCTGCGACATGATCGGGGTCACCCGCGCCGATGGCGGCCTGGTGGACATCGCCATGCTCTATCACGCCATTCGCTCTGACCTCGAGGACAACGCACCGCGGGCCATGTGCGTGCTCAAGCCGCTCAAGGTGGTGCTGACCAACGTCGCCGACGATCACGAAGAGGTCTTTGATGTGCCGGGCCACCCCGCCCGCGAGGACATGCCCCTGCGCCGGGTGCCGTTCACCCGCGAGCTATACATCGACCAGGACGACTTCCTGGAGGAGCCGCCGAAGAAGTTCTTCCGCCTGGCGCCGGGCCAGGAGGTACGACTGCGCAACGCCTACGTGATTCGTTGCGACGAGGTGGTGAAGGACAGCACCGGCGAGATCGCCGAGCTGCGCTGCTCGGTGGATTTCGACACCCTGGGCAAGAATCCCGAGGGGCGCAAGGTCAAGGGCGTGATTCATTGGGTCAGCGCGGCCCATGCCGTGCCGATGGAAGTTCGCCTCTACGACAACCTGTTCCTGGTCGAACAGCCGGACAAGGACAAGGACGCCGACTTCCTCGAGCACCTCAACCCCGAGTCGCTGCAGGTCTGCCAGGCCATGGGCGAGCCGAGCCTGGCCGACGCCGCACCCGAGTCGCGCTTCCAGTTCGAGCGCGTGGGTTACTTCTGTGCCGACCGCCACGCCTGTCGCGACGGCAAGCGGGTGTTCAACCGCACCGTCGGGTTGAAGGACAGTTGGGCCAAGATCCAGAACAAAGACGCTCAGAAGAAGGGCTGACATGCAGATCTACAATACGCTGACGCGCCGCAAGGAAACGTTCGTACCCATCGAGCCGGGCAGGGTGCGCATGTACGTCTGCGGCATGACCGTCTACGACTACTGCCACCTGGGCCATGCCCGGGTGATGGTGGCGTTCGATGTGGTGACCCGCTACCTGCGCTGGCGCGGCCTTGACGTCACCTACGTGCGCAACATCACCGATATCGACGACAAGATCCTCAAGCGTGCCGACGAGAACGGCGAGAGCATCGGCGCGTTGACCGAGCGCATGATCGCCGCCATGCACGAGGACGAAGCGCGCCTCTTCGTGCTGCGTCCGGATCATGAGCCGCGTGCCACCGGGCATGTGGCCGAAATCATCGCCATGATCGAGACCCTGATCGACAAGGGCTACGCCTACGCGGCGAGCAACGGCGACGTCTACTACCGGGTGCGCAAGTTCGAGGGCTACGGCAAGCTCAACAACCGCGACCTGGACGAGATGCGCTCCGGGGCCCGGGTCGAGGTCGACGAGCACAAGGAGGACCCGCTCGACTTCGTGCTGTGGAAAGCGGCCAAGCCCGGCGAGGCGAGCTGGTCGTCGCCCTGGGGCGAGGGGAGGCCGGGCTGGCATATCGAGTGCTCGGCGATGTCGACCTGCTGCCTGGGGGAGACCTTCGACATTCATGGCGGCGGGCCGGACCTGACCTTTCCCCACCATGAGAACGAGATCGCCCAGAGCGAGGCGGCCACCGGCAAGCCCTACGTCAACACCTGGATGCATGCGGGAGCGGTGAGGGTGGATCAGGAGAAGATGTCCAAGTCCCTGGGCAACTTCTTCACCATTCGCGAGGTGCTTGAATCGCATGACCCGGAGGTGGTGCGCTACCTGCTGGTGGCCAGCCACTATCGCAGTGCCATCAACTACGCCCCGGAGTCCCTGGCGGATGCCCGCAAGTCCCTCGAGCGGTTCTACAACGCCCTCGAAGGGCTGGCGCTCGAGGGCGGTGAGCCACGGGGCGAGGTGGACGCACGGTTCGCCGAGCGCTTCATCGCCGCCATGGACGACGACTTCAATACCGCCGAAGCGCTGTCGGTGCTCTTCGACCTGGCCCGGGAACTGAACCGGGCCAAGAAGGAAGCGCCGGGACTGGCTCCCGGCCTTGCCCATGAGCTCAAGCGCCTGGGCGGCGTGCTCGGCCTGTTGCAGCAGGAGCCCGAGGCGTTCCTCAAGGGCGGTGCCGGCGAGCTGCCGCTGAGTGAGGCAGAGATCGAGGCGAAGATCGTTGCCCGTGCGGAAGCGAAGAAGGCGCGGGATTTTGCCGCCGCCGACGGCATACGGGACGAGCTGGCGGCCCTTGGCATCATCCTCAAGGATTCCCGCGAGGGGACTAGCTGGGTTCTGGAGAAGACCGACTAGCCGTGACGTCACCCGGATCAGCGCCCGGCCCTTGGCCGGGCGCTCTGCGTTCAGCCCAGGGCTTTTGCGGGCGGAAGCGGGATCTGGCGCGGCCAGTCATCAGCGACCACGAATAGCCGCCGAAAGCCATCGCCCGTGTGGCGGTCGCCTCCTGCCAGCAGGGCGATCTGGACCGGCGAGCCGTGGCCCTGGAAGTGCTGCGCCAGGCGAGCTTCAATGTCGGGCAGGGGAGTGAATGCCTCGTCTCTAGGCAGGGCCAGCCAGTGCGGCTTTGCCAGCCAGGCGGCGTGGGTCCCCCGGGGCAACCCGTCGCGGAAGTTGCGCCACTCGCCCCAGTGCAGCCACTCTCCCCTGAGATGCTCATGGGTCGCCTCCCGGGGCGGCGGTAGTGCCTGGTGCCAGGGATAGAAGAGCACGCCGGGCATCGCCAGCTGGGGCTGGATGAGTGGCTCCGGGGTGGGGCCGATATCCCTGGGGCGAGTGTGGAGCCGGATCGCCAGGCGGGTCTCGGCCCGCTCTGTCAGGCGCAGTTGATGACGATGGAGGTGCTCGCGCTTGGTCGCCAGGCTATCGGCGCCACCGGGGCCGATCCAGCGCGCTTGGTCGCTGCTGTCGCCCGGGCCTTCCGGCAGGCCGAGATAGAACTTGATGGCCACCTCCAGGTGGATGGGCATCGGATCGTTGCGACGACGATAGAGCAGGTCGAGCTCGCCCAGGGTGCGCTTGCCCTGGTGGATGCGCAGGTTATGCGCCAGTAGCCGGGTACCGGGCGCGGCATCGAGCAGGAACTGCCAGAGTCTTTCATGATAGAGCCCCATGCGGCCGTCAACGGTACTGCCGACGCGTCGTTCGAGCGCCTGTGGGGCGGCTTCCAGCCCGAGGAGGAAGTCTGCGAGCCGACGGTCGTCTGTCAGCCCCAGCGCCTCTCGGGAGGGGCGCCCCGGCCACTCGGCGTGGATCAGGTCCGGCGCCAGCAGGATCCAGGCCAGGTCGCGCACCAGGGGGTGATGACAGTCAGCGAGATGTGGGTCGCCGCTTGCAAGCATGGTAAATAAGCATTCCGCGTTGAGATCGGGTCTGACAGCCAAACTGTACACCCCTTATACTCGGGGAACATTCTCAACCAATGGGTGATGGCGATGAAGCGCTCCCTGACCGGTCTGGCAGTCCTGACGACTGCCTCCCTGCTCACCCTGTCCGTGGCCCAGGCCAGCGATCCCGTGGTGGTGTCCTCCAAGATCGATACCGAAGGGTCGGTGCTCGGCCAGCTGATCATGCAGCGGCTCGAGCAGGCCGGTATCGAGGTCGAGGATCGGCTGCAGCTGGGCGGCACCAGCATCGTGCGCAGCGCCTTGAAGGCCGGCGAAATCGACCTCTATCCCGAGTATACCGGCAATGGCGCCTTCTTCTTCGACATGGCAGACAGCGATGTCTGGAATGACGCCGGCGAGGCCTATGCCACGGTGCGGAAGCTGGACGCCGAGGATGGCCTGGTCTGGCTGACGCCGGCCGATGCCAACAACACCTGGGCCATGAGCGTCCGCGGCGACCTGGCGCGTGAGCAGGGCCTGGCCACGCTGGAAGATCTGGCGGATTACCTGGCGGAGGGTGGCGAGTTCAAGTTTGCCGCCAGTGCGGAGTTCGTTGAATCCGAGCAGGCCTTGCCGGCATTCCAGCAGGCCTACGGCTTCGAGCTGTCGTCGGACCAGCTGCTGGTGCTGTCGGGCGGGAATACGGCCGCCACCATGCGGGCCGCTGCCCAGCAGACCAGTGGCGTCAACGGGGCCATGACCTACGGCACCGACGGTGGCCTCGGTGCGCTGGACCTGGTGGTGCTGGAGGATACGCTTGGCGTTCAGCCGGTGTATCAGCCGGCGCCGGTGGTGCGTGAATCGGTGCTCGCGGCGTACCCCGAGATCGAGTCGCTGCTGGCGCCGGTCTTCCAGGCGCTGGATCTCGAGACCCTGCAGCGCCTCAACGGGCAAGTGGCCGTCGATGGGCTGGACCCGCGCCAGGTTGCCGAGGATTTTCTCGCCGACCTCGCGGAATGATTCGTGACGACTGACAGGTCCCCACCCAACTGGGTATTGCTGTGCCTGATGTTGGCGGGGGTACTTGCCTGGCTGGCCCTCGACGCGGTGAGTGTCGCGCCGAACCGCCTCGTCGCCGGCACCCCCCATCGCGCCCATGAGGTGCATGGCTGGTGGGCGGCGCTGCTGGCCAGCCTGCCCATGCTGGCGGTAATGGGCCTGGCCTGGCGGCCTGACACCCGACGCCTGCAGGCCGCCCTGGTTGTGGTGGTCGGGCTGCTGGTCATGATGCCGCTGTGGCTGGCAACGGCCGTCGCGGCCCTGGCCGATCCCGACATGCCCCAGGCGCGACTGGGGATCGGCGCCTCGCTCTGGCTGTTGCTGTTCCTGTGGCTGCTGGTACTGATCGAGCTGCGCACCCGCCTGGGCCTGGCGCGTACATTCGGCTGGCTGTTGTTGCTGCCTGTCGTGTGCGCCTGGTGGCTGTCACTGTCGCTCTGGCTCGAGCCGCTGGCGCTCTATCGGGAGTATCAGGGGCGTAGCGATCAGTTCGCCTCGGCCCTCGTCTACCACCTGGCACTGGTCGGCGCGGCGGTGGGTGCGAGCCTGCTGCTGGGGATCGTGCTGGCGCTGGGCATGCGTCGCTACCCCGGCATGCGCAAGGCCGGCTTCGGCGTACTCAATTTCGTTCAGACCATCCCCAGTCTGGCCCTCTTTGGATTGCTGCTGGCCCCCCTGGCCTGGCTGGCGTCGCGGGTCGACTGGCTGGCGTCCATGGGGGTGAGCGGCATCGGCTGGGCGCCGGCCTGGCTGGCACTGGTGGGCTACAGCCTGCTGCCCATGGTGCGCAACACCTATGTCGCGCTGGAGGGGGTCGAGCCGGCCGTGATCGAATCGGCCCGGGGAATGGGCATGAGTCGTCGTCAGACCTTCCTGCAGGTGCGCCTCCCGCTGGCGCTGCCGGTGGTGCTGGAGGGCGTGCGGATCACCACGGTCCAGGCGATCGGCCTCACGGCCGTGGCGGCGTTGATCGGCGCCGGTGGACTGGGCACCTTCATCTTCCAGGGCCTGGGCCAGGCGGCGATGGACCTGGTGCTGCTCGGTGCGCTGCCCATCATCGCCCTGGCCATGATTGCCGATGCGCTGCTGGGCGCACTGGCCGAACGGCTTCGCCACGGAGGGACCCCATGATCGAGCTCTTTGACGTCACCAAGCGTTTCGGCAGCGAGACCGCCGTGGACGGCATTTCGCTGCGGGTCGAGAAGGGCGAATTCTGCGCCCTGGTGGGCACCTCCGGCTGCGGCAAGTCGACCACGCTGCGCATGATCAACCGGCTGATCGAGCATAGCGAGGGTGAGATCCATCTCGACGGCCAGCCGGTGCGATCCTTCAATGAGGAGCTGCTGCGCCGACGCATCGGCTACGTGATCCAGAATACCGGGCTCTTCCCGCACTGGACGGTGGCACGCAATATCGGGCTGGTTCCGCGACTTCTCAAGTGGCCGCGCGGTCAGATACGCGAGCGGACCGAGGAGTTGCTGGAGCTGCTGGGGCTGCCGCGCGAGGAATTTGCCGACAAGTACCCCCATCAGCTGTCGGGGGGGCAGGCGCAGCGAGTCGGCGTGGCCCGGGCCCTTGCTGCCGACCCCGAGATCCTGCTCATGGACGAGCCCTTCGGCGCCCTGGACCCGATTACCCGTAAAACGCTGCAGCGTGAGCTGCAGGATCTCCAGGCACGGCTGAACAAGACCGTGGTCTTCGTGACCCATGACATGGATGAAGCCCTGGCCCTGGCCGATCGCCTGGTGGTGATGCACCAGGGGCGCATCATTCAGCAGGGGCGTCCCATCGACCTGCTGCATGATCCGGTCGATGCGTTCGTCGAGTCCCTGCTGGGCGGCTTGGATCGGGGGCTCAAGGAGGCGGCACTGACCCGCGTCAGCGAGCGCATGGCGCCCTTTGGTCCGCGGCTGCTGGCCAGCGAGCGTATTCCCTACCGGGCGCCGCTGAGCCAGGCGCTGTCGGTGATGCTGTGGCACCGGGTGGAGCGCCTGACGGTGGTCGACGACGAGGACATCCCCATCGGCGAGCTATCGCTGCGCCGGCTGCTGGGTGCCAAGCCATCATGAGCGAAAGCGAAGTCCTGACGGTATCTCGCAGCCATGCCAGTCGCGGGATGGCTTCATGGCGACACTGGGTCGTGCCGCTGATCTGGCTGACGCTGCTGCTGGCACTCACCTTCGGCATGGCGCAGTTGGAGGCGGTCTTGCGGCTGGTCGAGCCCGATACCCGCCAGGTGCTCTATCACCGTACGAGCCTTGCCGCCCTGCTGGGCCAGCATGTGTTCGTGGTAGCCGTGGCGTCGGTGCTGGCCATTGTGCTGGGAGTGGGTGGCGCCATTGCCGTCACGCGGCCGGCCGGCCGCGATTTCCTGCCCCTGGTCGCCCAGGTCGCCTCCATCGGACAGACGTTTCCTCCGGTGGCCGTCCTGGCGCTTGCGGTGCCGGCGCTTGGGTTCGGCACCTTGCCGATCATCGTGGCGCTGCTGTTGTACGGCCTGCTGCCCATCGTGCGTAACACCCTGGCGGGGCTCTCGGGCATCGACCCGGGCGTTCACGAGGCGGCCCGGGGCATGGGCATGACCCGAGGCCAGATCCTGTGCCAGGTCGAGCTGCCGCTGGCGGCGCCGGTGATTCTTGCCGGCATCCGCACCTCCGTCACCATCAATATCGCCACGGCTGCGATCGGTGCCACGGTCGGCGCGAGCAACCTGGGCGACCCCATCATCTCCGGTATCGTCAACGGCAATACCGCCTACATCGTGCAGGGGGCCCTGCTGATCGGGCTGCTGGCGATCACCGTCGACAGTACGTTCGAGCGTCTGCTGCGTCGACCGACGGCCCGTTAGCGCGATATCCAACAGAGGCGAGAGCGCAGGCAGTGGATTCATCAGGTCGATTGCGGAAGGGCTAGCAAAATAGATGCTTTTGATGGCATCTTACGTTAACGTCAACTAACCAGCGTTGGCGGTACGCTGGAGACAACCTCTGGCAGCCGACTACATTACAGTCAACACTGCCCTCACAAGGGGCGGCTTTCCTCCTGCCACCACCCAAGGAACAGGATGATGACAACAACATACGACGTCCATTCGCCAAGCTTCATGACCGGCGATGAATTCCAGATCCCCACCTTCCGGCTCCTGCAGCAGGACGGCACCCTGTTCGAAGGCGCCGAGGCACCCGAACTCGACAAGGAGAAGGCGCTCAGGATCTACCGCGCCATGCTCGTGACCCGTGTGCTCGACGAGCGCATGCTGGCAGCCCAGCGCCAGGGGCGGCTCTCCTTCTACATGCAGTGCACGGGTGAAGAGGCGGCGGTCATCGGCGCCACGGCGGCGCTGGACGATGCCGACATGATCATGGCCCAGTACCGCGAGCAGGGCGCGCTCGCCTATCGCGGCTTCACCTACGACGAGTTCATGAACCAGCTGTTCGGCAATGAACTCGACTACGGCAAGGGCCGGCAGATGCCGATCCACTACGGGTCGCGCAAGCTGCACTACATGACCATCTCCTCGCCGCTGGCGACGCAGATTCCCCAGGCGACCGGCTACGCCTACGGTCAGAAGATGGCCGGAGAGGGGCACTGCACCATTACCTTCTTCGGTGAAGGCGCGGCCTCCGAGGGTGATTTCCACGCGGCCCTGAACATGGCCTCGGTGCACAAGGTGCCGGTGATCTTCTTCTGCCGCAACAACGGCTATGCGATCTCGACCCCGGCCACCGAACAGTTTGCCGCCGACGGCATCGCGCCACGCGCCTTCGGCTATCGCATGCATGTCATCCGCGTCGACGGCAACGATATCCTGGCGGTCTATCGCGCTACCCAGGAGGCCCGCGCCATCGCCGTGGAGCAGAATGAACCGGTGCTGATCGAGGCCATGACCTACCGGCTGGCGGCCCACTCCTCCTCGGACGATCCTTCCGGCTACCGCTCGCGCAAGGAGGAGGAGGCCTGGCGCGAGAAGGACCCCATCCTGCGCATGCAGCGCTGGCTCCTCGACCGGCAATGGTGGAGCGAAGAGGAGGAGAAGGACCTTCAGGAGAGCCTGCGTCGTGAGGTGCTGGAGACCATGAAGCGCGCCGAGAAACGCCCGCCGCCCCCGCTGGAGAGCCTCGTCACCGATGTCTACGCCGACGTGACGCCGGCACTGCAGCGTCAGCTCGATGCGCTCAAGACCCATATTCGCAAGTATCCGGACGCCTATCCGAAGGGAGCGAGCTCACTCGACCCCGACGTCAGCGTCTCCAGCGATGCCGCCAAGGCCAGCGACGACCAGGAAGGAGCCTGAGATGCCGAAGATGAACATGCTGCAGGCAATCAACAATGCCCTGGATATCGCCATGGCCGAGGACGACAAGGTCCTCTGCTTCGGCGAGGACGTGGGGGTCTTTGGTGGGGTGTTCCGTGCCACCAGCCACCTGCAGGAGAAGTACGGCCGCGCCCGTTGCTTCAATACCCCGCTGGTGGAGCAGGGCATCATCGGCTTCGCCAATGGCCTGGCGGCCCAGGGGTCGGTGCCGGTGGCGGAGATCCAGTTCGCCGACTACATCTTTCCGGCCTTCGACCAGATCGTCAACGAGACGGCCAAGTTCCGCTACCGCTCCGGTGACCTGTTCAACGTGGGCGGCCTGACGATCCGCACGCCCTACGGCGGCGGCATTGCCGGGGGGCTCTACCACTCCCAGTCGCCGGAGGCCTACTTCGCCCACACGCCGGGGCTGAAGGTCGTGGTGCCGCGCAACCCCTACCAGGCGAAGGGGCTGCTGCTGGCGGCCATCCGCGACCCCGATCCGGTGATCTTCTTCGAGCCCAAGCGGCTGTATCGCGCCTCCACCGGCGAGGTGCCGGAGAACGACTACCAGCTGCCGATCGGTGAGGCGGAGGTGACCAAGGAGGGCACCGATGTCACGGTGTTGGGCTGGGGGGCCCAGATGGAGCTGATCGAGAAGGCGGTCGAGATGGCCGAGAAGGCGGGTATCTCCTGCGAGATCATCGACCTGCGCTCCATCCTGCCCTGGGACGAGGACTCGGTTGTCGAGTCGGTGCTCAAGACCGGCCGACTGGTGATCAGCCATGAGGCGACGCGTACCGGCGGCTTTGCCAGCGAGATTGCCGCCACCATACAGGAGCGCTGCTTCCTGTACCTGGAATCGCCCATCGAACGGGTGACCGGCATGGATACCCCTTTCCCGCTGACGCTGGAGAAGGAGTACATGCCGGACCACCTCAAGATCTACGAAGCCATCCGGGCCAGCGTGGATTTCTGACGATCGATATCAGGACAGGAGATGCAAGATGAGTGACTTCATGCTGCCCGATATCGGTGAAGGTATCGTGGAATGCGAGATCGTGGAATGGCGCGTCAGCGAAGGCGACGTCATCGAGGAGGACCAGCCGGTGGTCGAGGTGATGACCGACAAGGCGCTGGTGGAGATCACTGCGCCGGAAGCCGGTCGAGTCACCAGGCTGTACGTGCCCAAGGGGGAGATCGCCAAGGTCCACTCCCCGCTGTTTGCCTACGAGAGCGATGCGGAAGAGGGCGGCGATAGCGGCCAGGCCAGCGCTGCCCCGGTGGAGAGGGCGACGGCGGAGCCTGCCCCTGCACCGACGGCGACCCCACCCGGCTCCCCATCCGCTTCGGCTCCCGTCGCCGCGACGGACTTCATCCTGCCGGATATCGGCGAGGGCATCGTCGAGTGCGAGGTGGTGGAGTGGCGTGTCGCCGAGGGGGACACTATCGAAGAGGACCAGCCGCTGGTCGATGTGATGACCGACAAGGCGCTGGTGGAGATCACCGCGCCCGAGGCGGGGCGAGTCGCGAAGCTGTACGTTCCCAAGGGCGAGATTGCCAAGGTCCATGCACCGCTGTTCGCCTATGAGCCGGCGGTAGTGGAGAGTCCGCAGCCGGCTCGCTCCGCACCCCCGGCGCCAGAGCAACCGGCGAAGCCGGCCTCGGATGCCCCGCAGGGCCTGGGCGTGGCAACGACGGGGCGAGGCCCCTACGGGCGTATCCCGGCGAGCCCCGCCGTGCGCCGCCTGCTGCGCGAGCATGATCTGGCGCTGGAAGCGGTGCCGGGATCGGGCAAGGAGGGGCGGGTGCTCAAGGAGGATGTGCTGCGCCACCTCGAGCAGGGTGGCGAGTCGACACCGGCCGCGACTGGCCGGACAGCTGGCACGCCTGAGAGGACGCCGGCGCCTGCACCCACCGGCGAAGGCGAGATCACCGTCGAGCCGATCCGTGGCGTGCGCGCGGTCATGGCCCGTCGGATGGTGGAGTCCGCCAGCACGATTCCGCACTTCCAGTATGGCGAGGAGATCGACGTCACCGACCTGCTGGCCTTGCGTGCCCGTCTCAAGCCCCAGGCAGAGGCGCAGGGCACGCGCATGACCCTGATGCCGTTCTTCATGAAGGCCATGGCGCTGGCGGTGAAGGAGTACCCCATCCTCAATGCCCGGCTCAATGCCGATGTCAGCGAGATCCACTACCTGCCCTCCTGCAATGTGGGCATGGCGGTGGATAGCAAGGCGGGCCTCCTGGTACCCAACGTGAAACATGTCGAGCGTCGCACCTTGCTCGATGTGGCCAGGGAGGTCGAGCGGCTGACCGCGGCGGCGCGGGAGGGGCGAGTGGACCAGGCCGACCTCAAGGGTGGCACCATCAGCATCTCCAATATCGGCGCGCTGGGGGGGACCTATGCGGCCCCGATCATCAACGCACCGGAACTGGCCATCGTCGCCATCGGCAAGACCCAGTGGCTGCCACGTTTCGATGACAGCGGCGAGGTGGTGCGGCGGGCGATCATGACCATTACCTGGGCGGGGGATCACCGCGTCATCGATGGGGGCACCATCGCCCGCTTCTGCAATGCCTGGAAAGGGTATCTGGAGAATCCGGAAACGATGCTCCTCCACCTTGGGTGAGAAACGCCGGTTCATGTCGTCTCGTCTCGAGAGCGGCAGGGATCGGCGTAATCGGATGGGAAGGTGATGTATGTCCCAGGCGCGGCTGCAGCAGTTCTATATTCCGGAAGAGCAGTCGATCTACCTGCTCAGCCACGACGATGCCCGCAAGCTCAAGGAGTGGGTGGCGCTGTGTCAGGCCCAGCTGTCCCAGCTGGGCTACCGGGATATCGCCCTGATCGGCAAGGGCGCCTACGGCTTCGTCTTCGCCGGGGTCACCGCCCACGACGAGGAGTATGTCTTCAAGTTCACCCGGGTCAACCTGCCCCAGCACCTCCAGGACCGCCTGGAGGAGGAGGCCTTCATGCTGGAGCAGGTCGACCATCCGCGGGTGCCGAAGCTGGTGGCCTACCAGCGGGTGCGGAACCAGTCGATCCTCGTCATGCAGCGGGCACCGGGGCTCAACCTGGAGGAGGTCTCGCTGCGCGAGGGCCGGCTCCCGCCCCGGCTGGTGGTGCGTATCGCCGGGCAGCTGGCGGATATCCTGGGTACGCTGCGTCGTGAGTCTGGGCCGGCAGGGCGCCCTATCGTGCATGGCGATATCAAGCCCTCGAACCTGGTCTTCGATGCACGCCGCGAGGCGGTCGCGCTGATCGACTGGGGCTCCTCGGTATTCGCCCAGCTCGATGCCAACCAGCAGTTCGTGGCGGCCAACGTCATGGAGCTGATGTCGGACAATCTCCAGCAGACCAACGCCCGCCTGGGCGATGTCTACTTCATCGGGGAAGAGCAGCTCAACGGGGCGCTCTCCTCGCCGCGCTTCGACGAGCAGGGCACGGCGGGCACCCTCTACGCCCTGGCGTCCGCCCAGTCCTGCCGCTTCGGCCATCGCGCCATACCTGCCACCTCGCTGGGCCTGCCCATGGAGTTCGCCCGCATGCTCGACGGCATGCTGGACCCTGACCCCCGGGTGCGGCTGCGTGCCGGCGACCATTTCATTCGCGAGATGCCAAGGCTCGCACGCCTGGTGATGATCGATCTCCCCGAGCCGCAGGAAGCGGCGCTGGTGCCCACTTGGCTGCGGCCCTCCAGCCGTGAGATCGACACCGTGGTCTACAGTTCGCGCAAGGCCTTCCTGCGTGAGGAGGGCGCACCGGAGACCCTCAGTGACGTCAACGACGTCCAGCTCGACCGCTACTACAAGAACTTCATGCAGGGCATGGGGGAGACGGAGAAAGCGTTTCTCGCCGCCGTCAGCCGGCTGGGGAAGTATCCGGTGGTTGGCGGGCTGGCCGTACGCTGGGAAGCCGAGGGCGTCTATATCGACACCTCGCTCAACCTGCACGACGCCGCGCTGAAGTCCGCCTTCGTGGCGGCCGTCAACAACATGGTCAACCTCGCCCGGGCGATCTATCGGCAGGGCATCTTCAAGAGCTGCCTGTTCAATGCCCGCGATACCCTTCACCTGGACCGGGAGGGGCCGGATTGTCCCTTCGTGGTCGAGCCGGGCATGCTCCTGCGCTATGACGTCAGCGCCATGCCCGAGCTGGAAGACCGCAGCCGACTGCACAGCTACTTCGAGGATGGGCCCGACCCGGAGGAGTTCCTGGTGCTGCCCGAGGAGATCATCGTCTCGCTGGAAGCGCTCAACGAGATCCACCATACCGGCATGATCATCTTCGAGGCACTGCCGCAGCACCTGAAGATCCACAGCTATTACCGGCTGCTGGATCCCTCGCGGGAGACGGAGTTCCGCCAGCGTCTGGACGATATCCTGTCGGCGGTGGGCCTGATCGAAGGGCTGGGGGTTTCCGGCTTCATGAAGATGCCCTACAAGGACACCCGTTTCTTTGCCCATGTGGAGCGACAGCCGGAGCGCTACTACCCCCGGGATCCCCGGCTGGCGCAACGCGACGCAAGCGCCGCGTTGCGCCAGGATCCGGCCGGTTGATTGGTTGATTCCTCAGCGAGTCATCGCCTGGGGCAGGTAGAGGGCGATCTCGGGGAAGATGTGCAGCAGCGCGATGGAGGCCAGCATCAGCAGGAAGAAGGGCAGGGTCGCCTTGGTGATGGTGACGATATCCTTGCCGGTCAGCCCCTGGATGACGAACAGGTTGAAACCCACCGGCGGGGTGATCTGCGACATTTCCACCACGACGACCAGGTAGATGCCGAACCAGATCAGGTCGAAACCCGCTGCGCTGACCAGCGGCATCAGAATGGCCGTGACCAGCAATATCAGCGAAATGCCGTCGAGGAAACAGCCCATCACCAGCAGCAGCAGGGTCAGTGCCACCAGCAGCATGGTGGGTGACAGCCCCATCTCGCCGATGGCCCGGGCCAGCTGCATGGGAACCTGGGTAAAGCCCATGGCCGACGTGAGGAACGACGCACCGGCAATGATGAAGGCGATCATGCAGGCGGTACGCACCGCCGCGAATAGCGACGCCTTGAAGGTGGCAAGGCCGAAGCTGCCGGTACAGCGTGCGATCACGATGGAGAGCACCACGCCGACCGCTGCTGCCTCGGTGGGCGAGGCCAGGCCACCGTAGATCGACACGATGATGCCGCCGATCAGCAGCAGGACCGGTATCAGCGACAGCGTGTGGCGAAGCTTCTCCGCCAGGGGCATCGACGACTCGTCGTGTCCGGTAAGGCCTTGGCGGTTGCCCTTGAGCAGCGACCAGAGGATGAGGTAGCTCATGAACAGGGCCAGGATCAACAGCCCCGGGCCGATGCCCGCCATGAACAGCCGTGAGATCGACTGCTCGGTCACCACGCCATAGACGATCAAGACGATGGAGGGCGGGATCAGCAGGCCCAGGGTGGAGGCGCTGGCCAGCGTGCCGATCGCCATGCCGCTGTCATAGCCGCGACGCTCGAGCTCCGGCAGGGTCATCTTGCCCACGGTGGCGCAGGTGGCCGCCGACGAACCGCAGACCGCCGCGAACATGCCGCTGCCGATGATGTTGGTATGCAGCAGCCGGCCGGGCAGTCGGTTGAGCCATGGCGAGAGACCGCGGAACATGCTGTCGGCCAGGCCCGAGCGGAACAGGATCTCGCCCATCCAGATGAACATGGGCAGGGCGGTCAGGTCCCAGCCGTAGCTGGCGCCCCAGAAGTCCGATGCCAGGATCGGGCCCGGTGCAAAGGGGCTGAAGAAGGCCAGCGCTACCCAGGCGGTACCGATCAGCGCGAAGGCGATCCAGACGCCGCTGCCCAGAAGCAGTGCCAGCGTGAATATGGTAGCCAGACTCAATGTCAGCACGAGAGTATCTCCGAGAGAGGATAGAGGTCGGGCTCAGCGTGTCTCGCTGTCGTCGATCGCCGTCGCTTCGCGAAAGCTCGACGGGTCGCGGGCGGCGATGCGCAAGGCGATGATCAGCGCCTCAAGCAGAGCGAGGCAGAGCAGCCCCACGCCGGTTGCCAGGACGGTCTGCGGAATCCATAGGGGAATCGCCAGGAATCCTGACGAGACGTCATTGAACTGCAGGCTCTCCCTGGCCAGTTCGATCAGCCCATAGCCGAGCAGCAGGCTGAGGGTCAGGGCAACCAGCAGCCCGAAGACCTCGAACCAGACACGTATGGCCGAGGGCAGCCGCGAGATCAGCAGCGTCACGCGAATGTGGGCATGATGCACGAAGGTATAGGCGAGGCCGAGAAAGGTCGCACCGACCAGCAGGTAGGAGGCGATCTCCGACACCCCGGTGATGCTCAGTCCGGTTCGCCGCAGGCCAATCAGTACCAGGCCGGCATCCATGAACCTGAAGGCGACCTGCAGGGAAACCAGGACGCAGATGGTGATCATGCAGGCGGCCGCCCCCCAGGCACCGAGGCGGTAGAGCGGATCGAATTTGAAAGTCATGATTTAGCCTCACTGCGAACTCGAGGGAGGGCGCGGCGGATTGCCGCCGCACCTTCGTGGTCAGGCCTCAGTTGTCACGCTGCTCGCGATACGTTTCGAGTACCTGCTTGGCCGTGTCATCGGCGCGCTCTTCCCAATCGTTGAACAGCCTGTCGCCTGCTGCCTGCAGGGCGGCTGCCACCTCGTCGTTCGGCGTGGATACGGTGATGCCGTTCTCCTGCAGGGCCTGGGTACTGGCTTCGTTGTCGTCGCGGCTCATCTGCCAGCCGCGCTCTTCGGCACGGGCGGCCGCTTCGAGAACGGCCTCCTGGGTCGCCTCATCCAGGCGGTCGAAGGCGCGCTGGTTGATGAAGACGATATTCTTCGGCAGCCACAGGTTGGCGTCGGTGTAATGAGAGACGTAATCCCAGGCGGTCATCGAGTTGCCGGTGGAGGTCGAGGTGATCATGGCGTCGACCCGCCCGGTGCTGAAGGCGGTGGGAATATCGGACTCTTCGGTTTCGGTGGGGTTGCCGCCAAGGTAGTTGACGAAGCGCTGGGTATTGATGTTGGGTGCACGGACCCGCAGGCCTTCGAACTGCTCTGCACTGTTCAGTTCGAAGTCGGTATAGATGCCCTGGGAGGGCCAGGCCACGGCGTAGAGGGGCATCATGCCCTGGTTGGCGAACAGTTCGGTGATGATGGGCTTGGTGGCCTCCCACAGGGCAAAGGCCTCCTCGTAGCTGCCCGCCACCCCCGGCAGGGTATCGACCTCGAAGATCGGGTCGTCGTTGGAGAGGACCGAGAGAAAGACCTCGCCCACCTCGATGGTGCCGCGACGAACCGACGGCTTGATCTCGCCGTGGGCGACCAGGGAGCCGCCGCTGTGCACGTTGATGCGCAGTTCGCCGTCGGTGGCCTCCGCCACGTCCTCGGCGAACTGCTTGACGTTCTTGGTATGGAAGCTGGCATCGCCATAGGGGGTCGCCATGGTCCATTCCGCTGCCTGGGCGGTCGCGGCGAACCCGAGGGCGGCCGCCAGCATCACGGGGGTGGCTATCGTCTTGTGCATGGTAAAGACCTCTTGTTCATGTTGATTGTCGTGTTGTTGCCTGAGGGTGAGTCGTAGGGTATTGCGGCCGCACCCAACGGCCTTCGAAATCCGGATCTTCCATCTCGTTCTGTCGCCTTTGCGCATAGTCTTCGGCACAGGCCTGTGCCAGCCGGCCGATGCTGCGACAGAAGCGGGGATGATTCGCCGTGCGCCATATCACATCATAGTGCATGTCCGGTAGCGGCCTTGGCAGCGCGATTCGATGGAGCTCTCCGCTGCGCCACTGGTCAAGCATCGTGGCGACCGGGAGTGCACCAAATCCCAGGCCTTCCATGGTCATTCGGGCGATGGTCATCAGTGTACTGACGCTGTGTATCTGCGGCTGTTTCAGCTTCTCTCGGGCCAGGTATTGAAGGAGTTCCTCATAGGGCCTGGCTTTCTTGCCGAAGGAGATGAAGGGAAGTGTTTTCATCCATTGTCGTGGGCTTTCCAACAGCATTTCGGCATGGACGGGCGCGACAAACATGCCCATTTCATAGGGGCTGAGGGGCATGCTTTCGATACGATCCTCGGCAAGATATCCATTCATTGCCAGCAGGATATCCAGGTCGTTCCTTTCGAGCCGCTCGTTCAATGCAGGTGAATAATCGACGGTCAGTTCGATGACCAGGTCCGGGTGCTTGCCGGTCAGCCGACGCATGAAATCCGGCAGCCAGCTGTGGGCGATGGTCTCGATGGTTCCGACCCGCAGGGGGGCCGAAAAGGTCTCCTCGCTGTCGAACAGCTGCATCGCCTCATCGCGCTGGTGCAACATGCGCTCGGCATGGAGGAAGAACTCCCGTCCTCGCATCGTGGGTTGAATGGGACGCGCCGAGCGCTCCAGCAGCCGTTCGCCCACGGTCGATTCGAGCCGTGAGATGCGCTCGGACACCGAGGGTTGCGTCAGGTGCAGGTGTGACGCCGCCTTGCGAAACGAACCCAGCCGCACTGCCCAGACGAAAGCCTCGAGCTCCTTGAAATCGAGCACCCGGCGGTCTCGTCACTGCTTCTTGAACAGCTGGCTCTCCCGATCCTTGAACGCCTTGAACTCCAGCGCGTTGCCGGAGGGATCGTAGAAGAACATGGTGGCCTGCTCGCCGGGCTCACCCTTGAAGCGGATATAGGGTTCTATCTCGAAGCGCACGCCGTGTGTCTTGAGCTTGCTGGCGAGCGCCTCCCAGGCCTCCATCTCCAGCACCACGCCAAAATGCGGTACCGGCACACCGTGGCCATCGACAGGGTTGGTGTGGCTGGTGACGGGGGTGTCCTTGAGGGCCGGATTGAGGTGGCAGACGAACTGGTGCCCGAACAGGTTGAAATCGACCCAGCTTTCCGAGGATCGACCTTCAGGGCAGCCCAGGAAGTCACCGTAGAATGACCTCGCTTCATCGATATCGCGGACCTGAACGGCAAGGTGGAAAGGGTCGGAAACGGACATGGGACCTCCTGAATTCTTGTCATTGTACCGGGTAAAACCTAGTTAAATTGATAATCCTCAAGGAGGCTGTCGTCAACCACTTTTGTAAATAATATCAGCTTGATAGGGGGTGCCGATAAAGAATATCGGAAAAAACGATTGGCACCCCAAAAGACCTCTCCATATAGTGCATTAATCAAGTAGCAGATATTCACTCGCCATAATAAAAGGAATCGTCATGGTCATGCCCTTGCTCAATTGCGATATGGGGGAAAGCTTCGGCAACTGGACCCTGGGCATGGATGAGGACGTGATGCCCTTCGTGGATTGCGCCAATGTCGCCTGCGGCTTCCATGCCTCGGACCCTCACGTGATGCGCCGTACCGTGGCTCTGGCTGCCCGGCATGATGTCCGAATCGGCGCTCACCCCGCCTATCCTGACCTGATGGGCTTCGGCCGCCGCTCGATGGCCTGCACCCCCGCCGAAGTCGAGGACATGGTGCTCTACCAGATCGGTGCCCTGGCGGGGCTCTGCCGGGCGGAAGGTACCGCCATCCAGTACGTCAAGCCCCATGGTGCCCTCTACAACGACATGGCACGGGATCCGGCGCTGCTCGAGGGAGTCATGCGGGCGGTTCTTGCCTACGACGCCAGCCTGCCACTGATGGTCATGGCAACGGCTGACCCGGAGCCCTTCCGGACGCTTGCCGCAAAGATGGGGCTGTCGATCTGGTTCGAGACCTTCGCCGACCGTGCCTACGATGCCCAGGGCCACCTGGTCTCGCGCCGGCTGCCCAACGCCGTGCACCACGACGAAGCCACCATCGTGGCCCAGGCGGTAGCGCTGGCCAGGGGCGAGGCCTTGACGGCCAGCGACGGCTCTGCCCTGAGCCTGCCCTGCGATACGATTTGCGTGCACGGGGACAATCCCGAGTCGGTAGCGGCGGTGCGGGCCATTCGCGACGCCTTTCACAGCCTGGGGGAAGCGTGAGGGCAGGCATCGAAACGACGGCCATGGACGTGCTGATGGTCAGGCTCTTCGACACCATCGAAGAGTCCAACATGGCGTGGATCATCGCCGCCGATCGGGCTCTGCGCGTGGCCTTCGGCAAGACGCTGATCGACCTGGTGCCGTCGTATACCACACTGATGGTTCACTATGATTGCCGTGTGCTGTCGCATGGCGAGGCCCATGGGCGAATTCGAGAGGCGCTGGAATACCTTCAGCCCGCGGACACCCAGGCAGGGCAGCGCCATGAGATAGCCGTGTGGTATCACGAGAGCGTCGGTCCCGAGCTGCAGCGAGTGGCGGATCGGGCGGGTATTTCCATCGACGCGCTGATTCGGCGCCACTGCGATCACGACTACTGCGTCTTTGCCCTGGGCTTCGCGCCCGGTTACGGATTCATGGGGCTGGTGGAGGAGGCGCTGGCCACGCCGCGCCTGGAGACGCCGCGGCGCAAGGTCGCCGCGGGCAGCGTCGGCATTGCGGGTCGTCAGACCGCCATCTACCCGCTGCCGTCGCCTGGTGGCTGGAATATCCTGGGGCGCACCGCGGTGCCGCTGTTCGAGCATGCCCGCCGCGGCGACCCGCTGCTGAAGCCGGGAGACCGGGTGCGCTTCCAGGCCGTCTCCCGTGACGAGTTCGAGGCGCAGGGCGGCGATACCACGCCACTGGAGGAGCGCCCATGAACGACGCCGGCACCCAGGGGATGCGTGTCATCCAGGCCGGCCCCCTGGCCATGATCGAGGATGGCGGGAGGGTCGGCGTGCGCCATCTCGGCGTGACCCAGAGCGGTGCCGCCGACTGGGTCTCGCTCTATTGGGCCAATTGGCTGCTGGGCAACGCCCCTGACAGCGCCGCCCTGGAGATCGTGGTGGGGGGCGGCTTGACCCTCGAGGTCGAACGCGCCACGAGGCTGGCACTGGTAGGCGCCGATCTCGATGCGCGACTCGATGACACGCCACTCGTCCCCGGCAAGAGCTTCGCGGTGCGCGAAGGCCAGCGGCTGGTTTTCCGGCAGCCACGGGATGGGCTGCGCAGCTATCTGGCCTTTCCCGGTGGGCTGGAGGCGCCGGAGGTGCTGGGTAGCCGCAGTACCACGCCGCGGGAACGGCTCGGCGGCCTGCACGGCGATGGCCAGCCACTCAAGGTTGGGGACCGCCTTGCCTGGCGGGGAGAGCCGGTCGACCCGCGCAGCATTCCGGAAGGCCTGTTGCCCCCGATGCCGCAGCCGGGCTGTCGACTGGCACTGGTACCCGGCGCCCAGATCGGCGAATTCACCGGTTCAAGCCTCTATGCCGCTTTCAATGCCGATTGGCGGGTCGATGATCGCGCCGACCGCATGGGGGTTCGGCTGCGGGGGCCGCAGCTGATGTCTCTCCTGGGGAGCATGATTTCCGAGGGCATTCCACTAGGGGCGGTCCAGGTGCCGCCGGATGGGCAGCCGATCGTCCTGCTCAATGATCGTCAGACGATCGGTGGATACCCCCGCCTGGGTGCCCTGACGCCGCTTGCCGCTGCCAGGCTGGCCCAGTGCCTGCCGGGACAGGAGGTCAGGCTGGTGGCCGTCTCACGGGAGCGGGCGGTCGCCGACTATCGGTGGGTAATGCGGAACTTCAGCGACGGCGGGCCTGCGTCACGCTGAGCCTGGCGTTGCGGTTGTCGCCCCTCTCAAGCGCCGAGCCCGCTTTCCCGCAGCAGCTGATCCAGGCTCGTCTTGGTGACCGGTCGTTTGCTGGCGCCTTCCATATGCAGCTGGATTTCCAGGTCGTCCATGCCGGTGTCGAGGCAGCGCTCGATCAGCTCGGCCTTGCTCATGCCGGTCTGCTGGCAGAGTTTATCAAGACGGGATTCGGTTTCACGGGAAAATCGCAGTAGATGTGGCATGGCATCGTCTCTCCATTGTCCCGTCCGTTCGGCATCGCGCTGCGACAGGCCTGTAGACCGGTATTCTCTTAAAGATAAGAGGCGCGTGCTGCCTTGTCACCTCTTGGGCTCACCGCCTGATGATGCCTGTCTCCTGTGACCGCGCCATGACAGCGTTGCCGCGGTGGTTCAAAGAAGTGGAGCTTGAAGGAAGTGGCTCTCGAAGGAAGTGGCTCTCAGGCCAGGCCGCGGCGCACCATGACCTCGGTAATGATCGGTACCGGAGTCATCAGGTGCTCGCGCATCATGTCGGCGGCACGCTCGGCCTTGCGCTCCAGGATCACATCGACCAGCGCCGTATGCTCCCGGCGCTTGCGTTCCAGGGCTTCTTCGGAAAAGACCGTCTCGCACAGCCAGAGATGGCGATAGCGCTCCACCTGGTCGAACAGGCTCTCGCGGACCTGCAGCAGGTGAGGGGAGCGGCATCCGCTGGCAATGGCGGTATGAAAGGCCTGGTGGCGGGTATCCCAGATATCGAGGAGCTCATCGGGGGTATTGACCTCCATGACCTTTGACAGCGTATGGGCCTTGGCCAGTATCTCGGCCTCCCAGCTGTCGTCACCGCGCTCGATGGCCAGTTTCAGGATCAGCCCCTCGAGCTGGGCACGGGCGTCGTAGAGATCGGCAAGCTCGGCCAGCGACATCGGCGCGACCCGGTAGCCACGCTGACTGATGGCCACCACCAGGCGCTCCGCCACCAGCTGGGACAAGGCCTCGCGCAGCGGGCCGATGCCCAGGTCGTAACGCTCCTTGAGGCGGCTCATCAGCAGCTTTTCGCCAGGCTGGAAGACGCCGCGGGTGATGTCGTGCTTCAGCCAGCTGTAGGCGCTGATGCCAAGGTTCTGTCGTGGGCTGCTGTCCATCATCGGTCATCCTTGCTTTTGCAGAGCATGATAACCAATTGGCACCAAGACGGTAATGGCAGGACATTCAATCCAAGTGTCCTTTATTGAAGAAAGTATCCTCCATTGCAGCAAGGCGTGGATATTACTGGCTCTGCTGCTGTCGTGCCTGGCGCTCGGCGATCTGCTCCACCGTCCAGTCTACCAACTCCTGGGCCAGCCGGTCCGCCGCCAGGCCGAGAGCATCGACCACTGCGGCAATGTCCTCACTCTCTGCGGCCTGGCGCTGTGTGAAGCGCCGGCTGGACTGAAGCTGTCGTGAGCGGGAATCGATCAGGCGTGCATCCAGCCGAATGACGCCTTCAGGGCGGCCGTCACGGTATTCGCTCTGGAATGTACGCAGGTCGCTGGTGAGCTCCAGGTCGGCGGAGAGCGGCGTGTCGGCATGGATCAGCCGGGTGATTCGCCCATCCTCGTGGAAGGCATCGAGCAGGCGATTGCGTATCAGCACGGGTGTGGCATTCGCCCACCGAGCACCCTGGTAGACCTGAGGCTGGTTGGGGGTCGGCACCACGACGATACGTGATCCGTCCAGCAGGCCCCCGGCGCTGGGCGTGGCCAGGCGCAGGGTGGCATCCGCTGCTGGTGCCTGGGCCTGGTGGGCGCTCTCCAGGGGTTGGGTGGGCAGGTCGTAGAGCCTGACGGGATCGCTTCCCGGCATCAGGGTGCAGGCGGAGAGCAGCCCCAGGGCGCCGAACGATAGCAGCCTGATCAAAGATAGCCTTGTCCTCACGGGGTAAACTCCTCGACGCCATCACGTCCCAGCAGGAAGTCGGCTGGGCTCTCCTCCAGGCGACGGATGACCCGGTTGAGGGTGCTGAGCGTGTTGCGCAGCTCGACCGTCGCGGGACCCAGCCCCTCGATGCCCCGAATGCCGCTTTCCAGGGCGCCCTGGTTGGCACCAAGCAGCGCCTCTATCTGCTCGGCGGTCCGGGCCAGGCTAGCGGTGGTCTGGCGGGCGCCATCCATGATCTCCTCGCCCTGGCCGCCGAGCATGCCACCGGCCCGTTCGATGAACATTCGTAGCTCCTCGAGGGCCTCGACGCCTTCTGCGGAAAGCGCCTCCATGCGTGCCACCAGTCGACTGGGGCCGTCGCCGACGCGTGCCAGGCTGGCGGTGGTTCGCTCCAGGTTGGCCAGGATGTTCTGAACGCTATCGGTGTTCTCCTCCGACAGCAGCGCTTCGAGTCGATCAAGCACTCGGTTGACGTTGCCGAGAATCTCCTCGCCATCACCGAGCAGGGCACTCAGTGGCGAAGGATCGGCGACGATGCGGGGCGGGGCTTCGCCGGCAGCGGCGATCAGGAGCGGGCTCTCCGGTGTGCCGCCATGGAGCTGAATCGACATGCTGCCGGTGATATTGGCCAGCGCCAGCCGGGCACGGGTATCGTGTCGAATGGGCACACGGCTTTCCACGCGAATGCGTGCCAGCACGTTGCGGGGATCTTCCGGGTCGAGGCGCAGGTCGGTGACCTCGCCAACCCGTACCCCGCTGTACTCAACGGCGTTGCCTTCCGACAGGCCGCTGACGCTACGATCGAAGAAGACCTCATAGTGAAGATATTCCCGGTCGCTGGTGGTTTGTGACATCCACAGGACGAACAGCAGGCCACCGGCCAGGGCCAGCACGGTGAACAGGCCGATCACGACGTGGTGTGCTCGCGTTTCCATCACTGATCCTCCAACCGCTGTGCGGCCTGGCTGGCCGCTCGGCCCCTGGGGCCATGAAAGTAGTCGCGTATCCAGTCGTCGTCGGTGGCCTCCACTGTCGCCAGATCATCGGCGACGAGCACCCGCTTCCTGGCGATCACCGCAACCCGGTCGCAGGCGGTATACAGCGTATCGAGATCGTGGGTGACCAGGAACACGCTGAAGCCCAGGGCATCGCGAAGGGTCATCAGCAACTGGTCGAAGGCCGCTGCTCCGATAGGGTCGAGGCCGGCAGTGGGTTCATCGAGGAACAGCACTTCCGGGTCCAGCGCCAGGGCCCGCGCCAGGGCCGCCCGCTTCGTCATGCCGCCGGAGAGGGCGTCAGGAGCCAGCAAAGCCGCCTCCGGCGGCAGCCCCGCCAGTGCCAGCTTGACCCGGGCGAGATGCTCGGCATCGGCGCGAGACAGGCCCGCATGTTCGATCAGGGGCAGGGCCACGTTCTCCTGCAGGTTGAGGGAGGTGAACAGGGCGCCACGCTGGAACATCACGCCGAAGCGGCGCTCCAGCCGGGACCGCTGGTCGGCGGGCAGGCGTCGCAGGTCCTGGCCGAAGACCCGGATGCTGCCACCGTCGGGGTGCTTCAGGCCAACGATACTGCGAAGCAGCACCGACTTGCCGGTCCCCGAACCGCCGACGACACCGAGGATTTCACCGCGCCGGATGTCGAGGTCGAGATCTTCGTGGACCACGTGAGGGCCGAATCGATTGACCAGGCCGCGTACTTCGATGACCGCCTCTTCGGATCTGCTCACCAGCCCATCTCCATGAAGAACATGGCCGCCAGGGCGTCGATCAGGATCACCATGAAGATAGACTGTACCACGCTCGAGGTGGTGTGCTCGCCGACCGACTGGGCGCTGCCGCTGGCCTTGAAACCCTCCAGGCAGCCGATGACCGCAATCAGGAAGGCGAAGATGGGGGCCTTGCCGAGCCCCACCAGGAAGTGCCGCAGGGGGGTGTCGCGCTGCAGGATGTCGAGGAACTGGGTCAGCGAGATGTCCAGCGCCAGGACACAGACCATCGCCCCTCCCGCGATGCCGCTGAGCATGCCGATGAAGGTGAGTATCGGCAGGCTGATCATCATTGCCAGGACCCGGGGCAAGACCAGCAGCTCCATGGGGCTGAGTCCCTGGGCGCGCAGGGCATCGATCTCCTCGTTGGCCTTCATCGAACCGATCTGGGCGGTGAAGGCGCTGGCCGTTCGGCCGGCCAGCATGATGGCGGCAAGCAGTACGCCGAATTCGCGCAGGAAGGCGTAGGCCACCAGGTTGACGGTAAAGATGGTGGCACCGAAGTCGCGCAGTACCGTGGCGCCGAGGAAGGCCACGACGGCACCGACCAGAAAGGTGAGCAGGGCGACGATGGGGATGGCGTTGAGCCCGGTCTGCTGGATATGGGCGACCAGGGCGGTGACACGCCAGCGCCAGGGCTTCAGCAGCACCGACGCCAGGCTGCCCAGGGTCAGGCCGATGAAGCCGAGCAGCTGGAGCTGCTGCCGCCCCAAATTTTCCATGATTCGGCCGATCTCCCCCAGGGCAGCGACGGCAGGAGACCGAGTAGGAGTGGGGATAGGGTCGGAATGTTGCATGGCGCCGGCGACAGCCAGCAGCAGTGCATGGCGTTCGGCCGGCTGTTCGGGTGCCCAGTTCGCTACCTCGAGCATCCGCTCCGGCCCGATGATCTCGACCAGCAGTACTGCACCGGAGGTATCCAGTTCGCCCAGTCCCTTCAGGTCCAGATCCTGCGTATTCGCGGCATGGCCAGGGCGCTGCTGTTCAATCGTCTTGCGGAGCCGTTGATGGTGCGGCAACGTCCAGTCACCGGTGGCGCGAAGCCCGCCGGCCTGCCGTTCTAGCTTGCCGGGGGATAAAGCGGTCTGTGGCATCGCGTATCGCCTGTCTTTCCCTGAAGGTGGCTGCAATGGCGCTGAGATATCACTATACCCTTATGCAGCGGGGGGTGACAGCGCGCGCCAGGCCACTGCTCCTAGATGCCACGGATGCCGGAGACGGGCGAGACAGCGTAACGGCGATTGACGTCAGCCGCCGTGCTGCAGCTCGCCGAGAATCTGCGTCGCCAGGCTCTTCAGTCGTGGCCCCAGGTTCTCGACCAGGACCTGATGGCTGAGGCGATGCGAGGCGCCACCGCAGTTGACCGCCATGACTTCGGCGCCGTCCTCGAGGATCAGCGGTGTGGCCACGGCGCTGATCTGCGACTGCCAGTCACCTTCCGAGAGGCAGAAACCGTAGCGCTCGTAATCCTCCTGGCTACGCTTGATGCCGGCCTCCAGTGCCGGCCATTCGCTGCCATGTGCCTCGGCGAGTTCGGTCATCACGGCGTCGCGGCGGGCAGCGGGCAGGCCGCATAGCCAGGCACGACCGATCGCCGTCGTCGCCATGGGCAGTCGCGAACCCACATCGAGGCGCATGATCAGGGGGCCGCTGCCGTGGCAGCTTTCGATGTACATCATCGAGGTCTTGTCGGCGGCCCCCAGGCTGACATTGCAGTCGGTGGCTTCGGCCAGCTGCTGCATGAAGGGGCGGGCGATCTCGCGAATGCCCTGGTTGGCCAGGAAACGGTATCCCAGGGCGAGGATGCCAGGCCCGAGCCGGTACTTCTCCAGCCGGGTGTTGTGCTTCAGGTAGCCGAGCTGCGTCAGCGTATAGGTCAGGCGCGAGACCGTGGGGCGCGGAATGCCGGTGCGGCTGGAGAGTTCGGCATTGCCCAGGTACTCCTCGCCGGCGCCGAAGGCACGCAGCAGTTCGAGGCCGCGAGCCAGGGCGGTGACGAAGTTGCGGTCCTTGGCCGGAGCGGCCTGGTCATCATCCAGAGGGGCTGGCTTGTTCATGGGAGTTCCCTGTGGCGAGATGGTTGCGCGGAGTATCGCATATTGCCCCGGGAACGGTCCGTCGACGACGACAGGCCCGGGGCGTTGCCATGGCGGCCTCAGGCATCGAGGCGCTCGATAAGGGTCGCGATGCCCTGGCCGACGCCGATGCACATGGTGACGAGCGCATACCGCCCCCGTGTGGCCTCCAGTTGGCGCAGCGCGGTCAGCGCCAGGCGGGCGCCGGAGGCGCCGAGAGGGTGGCCGATGGCGATGGCGCCGCCGTTGGCATTCAGGCGGCTGTCGTCGGGGTCGAGGCCGAGCTGCTTGACGCAGCCCAGCACCTGAACGGCGAACGCCTCGTTGATCTCTATCACGTCCACCTGTTCGAGGGTCAGTCCGGCCCGTTCCAGTGCCTTGCGGCTCGCCGGTACCGGACCGAGCCCCATGACCCGGGGCGGTACCCCGGCCAGGGCGCTGGCGACGATCCGCGCCCGCGGGGCGACTCCCGCGCGCTCGCCGGCGGCCCGGCTGCCGACAATCAGCGCGGCGGCGCCGTCGTTGAGCCCGGAGGCGTTGCCGGCGGTGACCACGCCGCCGTCGAACAGCGGACCCAGCCTGCTCAGCTTGTCGGCGTCGGTACCCGGGCGCGGGTGCTCGTCCCTGTCGACCACTAGCGGGGGCTGCTTGCGGCCCTGAGGCACCTCGACGGCGAGCAGCTCGTCATCGTAGAAGCCGCGGGCGAGCGCCTCTGCGTAGCGTGCCTGGGAGCGGGCGGCGAAGGCGTCGCTCGCGTCACGGCCGATGTCGAGGTCGCGGGCCACGTTGTCGGCGGTCTCGGGCATGCTATGGCTGCCGAACTCGCGGGCGATCCAGGGATTGGGGAAGCGCGAACCGATTACTGTGTCGTACAGCGGCTGGTTGCGGGCGAAGGCCGACTCGGCCTTGCCAAGCACATAGGGCGCGCGGGACATCGACTCCACGCCACCGGCCAGGAAGAGCTCGCCTTCGCCGAGGCGAGTGGCCCGCGCTGCGTCGACCATGGCCGCCAGGCCGCTACCGCACAAGCGGTTGACCGTCTGGGCCGCCACCTCGACGGGCAGGCCGGCCAGCAGGCCCGCATGGCGCGCCACGTTGCGGGAATCCTCGCCCGCCTGGTTGGTGCAGCCTGCCAGCACCTCCTCATAGGACGCCGGGGTGAAGTCGTTGCGTGCCACCAGGGCCTTGAGAACGTGCCCCAGCAGGTCGTCGGGTCGCATGCCGGCGAGTCCGCCACCGTGGCGGCCGAAGGGGGTCCGCAGCCCGTCGTAGATATAGGCGTCTTGCATGGAAATCGTCTCCGATTGGTGCTCAAGGGGTGGTCAGCGGTAGCCCCAGGGTGGCGCGGCGGCGCAACCATGGGCTGGCCCGGTAGCGGGGGTCGCCGGTGGCTGCGAGCAGGTTGTCGAGAATGGCGAGTATCCGGCGGCTGCCGTAGTGGTCGCCCATGGCCAGGGGGCCGCGGGGATAGCCCAGCCCGAGCTCCACGGCGCGGTCGATGGTATCCGGCTCGGCCACGCCCTGCTGGGCGATCTCGCTGCCCACGTTGACGATGCAGGCCACCACCCGCTGCAGCACGAAACCGTTGCTGTCGTTGAAGGCGCTGACCGGTGTGCCGTCGTGGCCGAGCAGGGCCATGGCGGCGTTGCGGTAATCGGCAAGAGTGGCCGGGGTGGTCATCAGGCTGCGGCGCTTGTTTAGGCCGGCCAGCAGGTCCACGGCCACGCAGCGTTCCGCCGGCAGGCCCAGGCGCAGGGCGCAGCCGGTGGCATCTTCGCCCAGCGGTGCCACCAGGCAGAGCGCTTCCGGCGATGGCTCAGGGCCGCTCTCCAGCGTCCAGCCCGCACCGTGTACCAGTTCGGCGAGCTGTGCATGAGCCTCATCAGCCTCGGCGCCGATCCATACCGGGCGCGGTGAGGCATCGGGCAGTGGCGGCTCATCGGGGACCTCCGGCCTGCCGTCGACGTAGCGGTAGAAGCCCTCGCCGCTCTTGCGACCCAGCAGGCCGGCGGTCAGCCGCTGGCGTGTCAGCGGCGAGGGACGGAAGCGCGGCTCCTCATAGTACTGATGGTAGATCGACTCCATTACCGCATGGGAGACATCCAGACCGGTCAGGTCGAGCAGGGTGAAGGGACCCATGCGAAAGCCACCCTGGTCGACCAGGATGCGATCGATGGTGGCATGATCGGTCACGCTCTCGCCGAGGATGCGCAGCGCCTCGGTGCCGAAGGCGCGCCCGGCGTGGTTGACCAGGAAGCCCGGCGTGTCAGTGGCTCGCGCGGTGAAATGTCCCATGGCCTTGCCCAGCGCTTCGACCCTCTCGGTCACGTCGTCTGCCGTGCGCAGCCCAGGGATCACCTCGACGATCTTCATCAGCGGCACGGGGTTGAAGAAGTGGAAGCCGATGACGCGCTGAGGTCGGCGGCAGGCCGAGGCAATGGCGGTCACCGAGAGCGATGAGGTATTGGTGGCCAGCACCGCCCGGTCGTCGAGGATCTCCTCGAGCTGCTGGAACAGGGTCTGTTTTGCCTCGAGCTGCTCGACGATGGCTTCGACGACGATATCGCACCCGGCCAGGTCGGCAAGGCTCGCGGCTTCCTTTAGGCTGGCGCGAAAGCGTTCGGCGTCGGTTTCGCTCAAGCGCTGCTTCTGTACACCTCGATCCCACAGGCCCCCGATGAACTCACGCGCCTCGTCGATGGCGCCGTCGCGCAGGTCATGCAGGTACACGGTCAGTCCGGCCTGGGCGGCGATCTGGGCGATGCCGCGGCCCATGGCGCCGGTACCGACGATGCCCAGCGTCCGGTAGGGAGGGGGCGGTGTGTCCGCTTTCGGTATCTCCTTGGACATTCCTTTCGACATGGCATCGTCCTCTCGAATCGTGTTTGTTGTTTCGCTTTGCGGAATACTATTTCGTTTATTGACTGCCATCCTAGGCTATGCAAGAGTGCCTGACAACCAAGTGCGGTCTTTGATTCTGCTTAGCGAAATAAGGACAGATGAGCCTGACGAATTCAAGGTATCTCGTCCAGACCAGCCGCCTTCTTCCTTATGAGGACATGTCATGATTCGCGATACCGAACTGCTCGATCAGCTGATCGATACCATTTCCCGCTTCGTACGCGAGCGCCTGATACCCAATGAGGCGCGGCTGGCAGAAGACGATGCCGTGCCGCCCGAGCTGCTCGAGGAGATGAAGGAGATGGGGCTGTTCGGCCTGTCGATCCCGGAGGAGTACGGCGGCCTGGGCCTGACCATGGAGGAGGAGGCGCTGGTGGCGATGGAGATCGGCAAGACCTCGCCGGCCTTCCGCTCGGTATTCGGCACCAATAACGGCATCGGCGCCCAGGGCATCCTGATCGATGGCACACCGGAGCAGAAGGCGAAATACGTGCCTCGCCTGGCCACCGGTGAACTGCTCAGTTCCTTCTGCCTGACCGAGCCGGACTCCGGCTCCGACGCCGCCAGCCTGCGCACCACGGCGGTGCGTGACGGCGATCACTATGTGCTCAACGGCACCAAGCGCTACATCACCAACGGCCCCGAAGCCGACGTCTTCACCGTGATGGCGCGCACCGATCCCGCCAACAAGGGCGCGGGCGGAATCACCGCCTTCATCGTCGATGGCGACGCGCCGGGTCTCAAGCGCGGGCCGTCGGACAAGAAGATGGGCCAGAAGGGGGCCCACACCTGCGATATCATCTTCGAGGATTGCCGGGTGCCGGCCGAGAACATCATCGGTGGCGAGGAGGGCAAGGGCTTCAAGACCGCCATGAAGGTGCTCGATCGCGGCCGGCTGCATATCTCGGCGGTGTGCGTGGGCGTGGCCGAGCGTCTTGTCGAGGAGTCGCTCAATTACGCTATCGAACGCAAGCAGTTTGGCGTGCCGCTGGCCGAGCACCAGCTGATTCAGGCGATGCTCGCCGACAGCAAGACAGAAGCCTATGCCGGTCGCAGCATGGTGCTCGACGCCGCGCGACGCAAGGATGCCGGTGAGAAGGTGTCGACGCTGGCGTCCTGCTGCAAGCTGTTCTGCGCCGAGATGGTGGGGCGCGTCGCCGACCGGGCGGTGCAGGTCCACGGCGGTGCCGGCTACATGGCCGAGTATGCGGTGGAGCGCTTCTACCGCGACGTGCGCCTGTTCCGCATCTACGAGGGCACGACCCAGATTCAGCAAGTGGTGATCGCGCGCAACATGGTGCGGGAGGCGAGCTGATGGCTCTCCGACGTGAGCCGAAGGCTCTCTCGGTATCCCGCCGGGCACCCGACGAGGCGATCTTCGGCCGCCTGGCAAGCGACCTGGTGGCCGAGCTGCCCGAGCGCCTGAGTACTCGGGTATTGGAAAACGCCGAGCGGCTTGCCGATGAGCCGGCGCTGGTCGACGGCGAGGTGCGCTGGAGCTACGCCGAGCTGGGCCGCGAGATTCGAGCCGCCGCCGAGTGGCTCGATTCGCTGGGCGTTCGACCGGGCGATCGCATCATGACGGTGAGCGAGAACTGCCGGGCGCTGGTGGTGCTGCTGCTGGCGGCCAGCGAGCGGGATGTCTGGGTGGCCATCGTCAATTCGCGCCTCTCGGGCCAGGAAATCGACGCGATCCGCGACAACTGCCAGCCGCGCCGGGTGTTCTACACCAGCGAGGCCTCGCCGGAAGCCGAGGCCCACGGCGTTCGGCATGGCGCCGAGGCCTGTGAACACCCCAGCCTGGGTCGGCTGATGCGCACGCCCCAGGCCGATGTCGAGCCGGAGCCTGTCGCAGCCGGCGGTGCCGACCAGGTCGCGGCGATGATCTACACCTCGGGCACCACCGGCACGCCCAAGGGGGTGATGCTGACCCACCGGGGCATCCTGTTCATTGCCACGCTCTCGGGGGGCATGCGTCACCTCAGCCAGGGCGAGCGCGTCTATGGCGTGCTGCCGATGTCCCACGTGTTCGGTCTTTCATCGGTCTGCATGGGGTCGCTCTACAACGGCGCCTGTCTCTATACCGTGCCACGCTTCGATGCCGCGTCCATGCTGGCGGCACTGGTGCATGAGCGCATCACCGTACTGCAGGGCGTACCGGCCATGTTCGCGCGTACGCTGGAGTTTCTGCGTCGCGAAGGGCGGCCGCTGGAGGCGCCGGCCTTACGCTACATCTCCGCCGGCGGCTCCCCGCTTGATGGCGACCTCAAGGGGCGGGTCCAGGCACTGTTTGGCTTGACGCTGCACAACGGCTACGGCCTCACCGAAGCGAGCCCGACCATCAGCCAGACCCGCATCGACGATCGCTTCGGCAACAATACCGTGGGCCGGGTGCTGCCGCTGCTGGAGTATCGCCTGGAGCCGCTGGGCGAGGGCGGCGAGGATGAGCCCGATCACGCAGGCGCAGGCGAGCTATGGGTGCGCGGCCCCAATGTGATGAAGGGCTATTTTCGCCAGCCCGCTGCCACGCGTGCGTGCCTCACCGACGACGGCTGGCTCAATACCGGCGACATCGCCCGCTTCGACGAGGACGACCAGCTCTACATCGTCGGTCGCAGCAAGGAGCTGATCATTCGCTCCGGTTTCAACATCTACCCGCCCGACGTGGAGGCGGTGATCAACGAACACCCTGACGTGACCCTGTCGGCGGTGGTCGGGCTCCCGGTCGAAGGCAACGAGGAGGTGGTCGCCTTCGTCCAGTGCGAGCCCGGCGCCATGCTCAGCGAGGCCGAGCTGCGCGACTTCATCGGCCCGCGGCTGGCGCCCTACAAGCGGCCGACTCGCCTGATCCTGCTGGATGCCTTGCCGGCCACCGCCAGTGGCAAGATCCTCAAGGGACGCTTGCGTGACATGGCCGGAAGGGAGGACCCTCCCGAGTGAGGCCGGCGCGTCTGCGCGCCGGCCTGCTGGTCGTCGTCACGCTGGCCACCCTGTGTCACCTCGTCTTCGTCAGCACGACCCTTCAGGCTATCGGCGTCTTGGCCCTGGCTGGCTATCTGGCCACGCTGCGTGGCAGCCTCTCGCCCATGGCGCGGGGGTTGCTGCTCGCAGCCGGCATCTTGACCCTGATGGCGCTATGGCGTGCCGAGGCGCCCGGCCGGCTGCTGTTCGAGGCGGCCGGGCGCTTCGCCTTCTTCGCCACCTTCGTCGTCGCGCTCAGTCTGTTGCGCCTGCCGGCCTACCGGTCGCGGCTGGTGCGCCGCTGCGGCGAGGCAATGCTGCTGCAGCCACCCGGGCGCCGCTATCCCATTCTTTCCGCCGGTTCCGCGCTGTTCGGCATCATCCTCAACATCGGCGTGCTCAACCTCTTTGCCGGCATGATCGAGAAGAGCAACACCCTGGCGGCGGCCCAGGGGCGTGCCTGGGTACGGCAGGCGCGCCAGCGGCGGATGATGCTCGCGCTGCTGCGGGGCTTTTCATTGGCGCCGCTGATTTCCCCCATGGGGATCGGGGTGGCGGTCGTACTCTCGAACCTGCACGAGCTGCGCTGGATCGACCTGGCGCCCTACGTGATCGGCGCGGCGCTGCTCATCTTCCTGGTGGGCTGGGCCGTAGACCACCTGACAGGCCCGCATCCAGCCGCCGGTGGCGCCAGGCACCCGGCGCCTTCGCTGGCACCCCTGGGACAGTTCTGCCTGCTGCTGCTGAGTATCGTCTCGCTGGTGTTCCTGCTCTCCTGGGTGCTCGAGGTGCGGCTGCCCATCGCTGCCCTGGTCGGGGCGCCGCTGGGTGCGCTTGGTTGGCTTGCCTGGCAGCGGCGTCGGCTCGGCCTGCTGGGTGTGCCGGCGGCGCTGGCCAGCCTGCGGCGACAGCTGCCGTGGCTTGTGGCGCCCATCGGCAATGAAGTGGTGGTGCTTGGGGCGGCGGGATACCTCGGCCACCTCTGCGTGGCGCTGGTGCCGGTGGATAGCCTGGGACCGCTGCTGGTCGTCATCGAGCCGCTGGGAGCGGGCAATGCGGTGCTGGCAATGCTGGCAGTGGTGGGGCTGGCTCAGGTCGGGGTCAATCCCATCGTGACCGTGACCCTGCTCGTCGGCCTGCTGCCCTCGCTGCCCATCGAGGGGTTGACCCCGGCGCTGGTCGGCGCCTCGCTGATGGTGGGCTGGGCGCTGGCGCTGATGTCCTCGCCGATGACCGCATCGATGCTGATCCTGTCGCGTTTCACCGGCGTGGCGTCGACCCGCATTGGCTACCGCTGGAACGCACGCTTCCTTGTCGCCGCGATTCCGCTGCTCTCCGGCTGGTTCCTGTTCGTCTCCTGGTGACCTGGCTGAGGTGTTGCCGAGCTGTTTCCGAAGCTCAGGCGGCGCTTAGCCCCTCGCTGACGAACTCCAGGTGATGGTCGACGTCACCCAGATGGTGATCGAACATCACCAGGTGTCTGGCGTAGTGGGAGATTCGACACTCTTCGGTCATGCCCATGGCGCCGTGGAGCTGGATGGCCTGCTCGGCGACGAAGCGGGCCGCTTCCCCGCAGTAGGCCTTGGCTGCGGCAACGCGGTAGTCGCGCTCGTCACTGGGGCGCTCGAGGCTGGCGGCGGCGAGGATCGCCATGGACCGAGCCTGCTCCAGGTTCAGGTGCATGTCGACCATGCGATGCTGCAGCACCTGGAAGCTTGCCAGCGGGGTGCCGAACTGCCGGCGCTCCTTGAGGTAGGCCAGCGTCTGGTCGCAGGCGGCCTCCATGGCGCCCACCGCTTCGGCGCAGAGCGCGGCGCGCCCCAACGCCAATACCTCCGCCAGGGCTTCGGCGGCGTCTTCACCAAGGCGGGCGTCGTGGGGTAGGGCCACGCCCTTCAGTTGCACGTCGCTGGCGATCTGGTCGTCCAGTGTCGGATAGTCGCGTCGCTCGAGTCCCGGGCTGTCGGCAGGCACCAGGAAGACGCCGAGCGTGCCGTCGTCGACCCGGGCGCTAACCAGCAGTGCCGTGGCCGAAGGGGCCGCTATCACGACCTGCTTGGCACCCTCGATGATCCAGCCGTCCGCCTGTCGGCGGGCGCACGTGGCGATGGCGTGGGCATCGTAGCGGGCGGCGGTCTCCTGCCAGGCCAGGGCCAGTCGCAGCTCGCCTTCCAGCAACGGGGCCAGCCAGCGCTCACGCTGGGGCGCATCAGCCAGCCGGGCCAGCAGGGTGCCTGGCAGCAGCAGGCCGGCCAGGTAGGGCTCGCGCACCAGGCCACGGCCAAGCGCCTGCATCACGATCATCACGTCGATGCCGTCACCGCCCAGGCCACCGGCCTCCTCGGTAAACGGTAGTTGCAGCAGCCCCAGTTCGGCGAAGGTGCCCCACAGGGGAGAGGGCTCCCCGTGCAGGGCGTCAGTCTCGGTTGGCGCCTGGTCGGCGACCAGGCGCTCCAGGGTATCGGCGAGCATGCGCTGCTCGTCGCTGTATGCGAAGTTCATGTCAGTTCCTTACATGCCGAGTAGGGTCTTGGCGACGATGCTCTTCTGGATCTCGTTGCTGCCGCCGTAGATCGAGAGCTTGCGTCGATTGAAATACTGCGCGCCCAGGGCGGCATGCTCGGCTTCTTCGCGCTCCAGCTCCTGGTCGCCGTAGAGATGGTCGGGGAAGAAGGGCAGCGCCTGAGGGCCCAGGGCGCGCCGGGTCAGCTCACTGAGCTCCTGGCGCAGCTCCGAACCGCGGACCTTGAGCAGCGAGCTTTCGGCACCCGGCGCCCCGCCGTCGCGGGCGGCGGCGAGCACGCGAAGGTGGGTGACCTCCAGTGCCATCAGTTCGATCTCCGCCTTGACCACGCGCTGACGAAAGTGTGGCTGCTCGAGCAGCGGGCGGCCGCGATGCTGGATCTCCAAGGCCACCGACTTGAGGTGGCGCAGGGCCTGCTTGGCGTGGCCAAGCCCGGCGATGCCGGTGCGCTCATGGGTAAGCAGGAACTTGGCGCAGGTCCAGCCCTGGCCCTCTTCCCCTATACGGTTGGCGACCGGGACGCGCACCTCATCGAGGAACACCTCGTTGACCTCATGGGCGCCATCGAGGGTAATGATCGGGCGAACGCTGATGCCGGGAGTTTCCATGTCGATCAACAGGAAGCTGATACCGGCCTGCTTCTTGGCCTCGGGATCGGTGCGTACCAGGCAGAACATCATGTTGGCGTGCTGGCCCAGGGTGGTCCAGCTCTTCTGGCCGGTGACGACATACTCATCGCCGTCACGCACGGCGCGAGTGCGCAGGCTGGCCAGGTCTGAGCCGGCGCCGGGTTCGGAGTAGCCCTGGCACCACCAATCCTGGTTGGAGAGGATGCGCGGCACATAGTGGCGTTTCTGCGTCTCGCTGCCGAACTTCATGATCACCGGGGCGACCATGCTGACGCCGAAGGGCACGATGGTCGGGGCGTGGGCCGCGGCACACTCCTCTTCGAAGATGTGCCGTTCCACCGGGCCCCAGCCCGGGCCGCCATGCTCTTGCGGCCAGTTGACGCCAAGCCAGCCGCGTACACTGAGACTATCCTGCCAGCGCAGGTGATCGTCGGCGGAGAGGCGCCGCCCCAGGCGGACGCGCTCCCGGATGTCGTCGGGCAAACCGGTAGCCAGGAAGTCGCGCACTTCCCGGCGAAACGCCTGCTCCTCGGCGGTGAATTCGAGGTTCATCAGGCGTCTCCTCCGGCGGTGTGGCAGGCCTGTCGGTGGGGGCCGCCCAGGTGGCGCGGATAGCCCAGGTCCTCGATGGCGAGCAGGTCGATATCGCTATCGCGATAGGCCCAGCCACGCTCCGCCAGCATCAGGCTGGCCGCTTCCATGGCCGCCTGGGGGTTGGCGGCATCGCCGTGCGCGGCCTTTGCCAGCGTCGCCAGCAGGCTGCCCTGGCGGCTTGCCACGATGGCAAGGCGCAGCGCCTTGAGTGCATTGGCCACGGCTTGCTGCTGCCCGGCGTCGGCACGCAGGGTGACCAGCTCCGCCATGTTGCCCTCTTCAGGAACGACCAACGCCAGGTCAGCGTCGATGGCGTCAAGGGCTTCGGCTTCGGCCGGGGATAGCAGTGCGATGTGCAGGCAGGGCGCGGGGCAGGGCGTGGCGCTGCCCGGAGCGGCCAGGCAGGCCTGGGCATTGGCGTCGGGATTGTCGCTTAGATCGATGCCGGCGCGCTCGGCCTTGCCCTTGAGCTGCGCGAACAGTGGATGCTCGCCGAGCAAGGCGAGTCGTGTCAGGGCCGGTGCATCGCTGGCGTCGGGCACCTTGTGCGGCGCGCGAGCGGCAAAGAAGGCGTGGATCAGCCCGGCGCGCTGGGGCGAATCCATGCAGGCGAGGAACAGTTCGCGCTCCCGGCGCAGGCCCTCGGCCAGGCTGCCTTCGCTGCTGGCGGCGATCGCCTCGATGCAGCGGAACGGTGAATAAAGCTCGGGTACCTCTTGTTCGAGCCTGGCACGATAACGCTCGATGGCCACTGGATCGGCCGCGGGGGGTGGCAGCTCGCCGGTTACCCGCGGCGAGCGCTTGCCGGCCAGCACGTCTCGCGCCGCTGCCAGGCCGGCTTCGAGAGGGTCGTTGGTGTCCGCCAAGGCATCGACGATACCGAGTTCTAGCGCCTCGTCCGCGGCTGCGAAACGTCCGCTGGTGATCAGGTCGAGCGCCGCCGCGATGCCGGCCAGGCGTGGCAGCCGCTGGGTGCCACCGGCGCCCGGCAGCAGCCCGAGCTTGACCTCGGGCAGACCCACCCGGGTGCCGGGCAGGGCGACCCGAAGCTGGCAGCCCAGAGCGACTTCGAGCCCGCCACCGAGGGCCGTGCCGTGCAGGACGGCGACGATGGGCTTGGCGCTGGCCTCCTGATGCCTGATCACGTCCGGCAGGATCGGCGCCTGGGGCGGCTTGCCGAACTCGCGAATATCGGCACCGGCGATGAAGGTCCTGCCGCGAGCGACCAGCACCAGGACGCGAGCTTCGGGGTCTTCGTTGCCCTGTGCAATGGCCTCCACCAGGCCTTGGCGTACGGCCTGGCCCAGGGCGTTGACCGGCGGGTTGTCGATGACGATCACGCCGATATCGTCATGGCGCTGGTATGTGACCGGAGTCGTCATGGGGTGGAGCTCCCAGTATCTGGAGTGGAGGAGAACGAGTCATGCAAACGGTAGCTCATGAGTCCGTGGGCGGCGTCAGCGTCGCCGCCTGTGGCCGGGCCCGGCGCTGGCTCCAGCGCGCCAGCAGTACGGCAGGGACCAGGGCGGCAAGGGCGTAGGCGAACAGCTCGACCTGGCTGAGCGGCACCATGCCGCCACCGGGCAAGGCGAACAGCAGACCGGCCACCAGCACCAGGCCGCGGACAAGCGTCTCGCAAACGGCACCGACACCGAGTCGCCCGACACCGATCAGATACCCCTGCATGGCGGAGGCAAACAGCACGATGCCCACCAGCGCCTGTACGAAGACCAGGCCGATCTGGAGCGGCTCGCCCTGCATGATCAGCGCCGGGTTGAGCACGAACAGGAAAGGAATGAAGTAGATCACGCTACCCAGTCGCATGGCCTGCAGGCCGGTGGCCATGGGGCGCGCGCCGGCCACGGTAGCGGCGGCAAAGGCGCCCAGGGCCACCGGTGGGGTGATGAAGCTGAGCATGCCCCAATAGAGGATGAACATGTGCACCGCCATGGGGTCGAGCCCGCCGCCCTGGATCAACGCCGGGGCCAGTGCCACCGCGAGGAAGATGTAGGCGGCGGTGACGGTCATGCCGATGCCGAGCACGAAGCTGGTCAGCGCACCCATGAGCAGCAGCAGCGGCACGCTGCCACCGGCGATATGGATGAAGTCGTTGGCGATGGTGCCGGAGAGGCCGGTCATCGACAGGGCGCCGACCAGCATGCCGACGCCGGCCAGGATGGCGATCAGCTCGGCGAACAGCTTGGCCGCCGAGGAGAGCGACTCGCCCAGCTCGCGCAGCCCCCAGCGGTTGCGGCGCGAGAACTGGTTGAGCACCAGCAGCAGGGCGGTGGCATAGAAGGGAGCCACGGCTTCGCGCTGCATCACCAACAGCATCCATACCAGCAGTGCGAAGACGAAGATGAAGTACCACCCCTCCTTCAGCGTCTGCAACAGTGAGGGCAATTCAGCGGCGGGAAGCCCCTTGATATCGTGGCGCGCGGCGTAGGCATCGATCTGGATGAACAGCCCCAGGAAATAGAGAATCGAGGGAATGACCGCGGCCAGGGCGACGGCCGCATAGGGCACGTCGAGGAACATCGCCATGACGAAGGCGGTGGCGCCCATCACCGGGGGCATCAGCACCCCGCCGGTGGAGGCGCAGGCTTCCACGCCGCCGGAAAAAGAGCGGCCCATGCCGATACGACGCATGGCGGGAATCGACAGCACGCCGGTGGTCAGCACGTTGCTGATCACGCTGCCGCTCATCGAGCCCATCAGGCCGCTGGAGAAGATCGAGACCTTGGCCGGCCCACCGCGGACGTGGCCGAGCAGGGCGAAGGCCAGGTTGATGAAGAACTTGCCACCACCGCTCTTCTGCAGCACCACGCCGAACACCAGGAAGCCGATGACCAGGCCGGCGAAGGCCTGCAGCGGCACGCCCATGATGCTCTCGGTGCTCATGGTGTGGTACATGGCGGTCTCCTCCAGGGTGGAGGGGAACGCCTGGATCGGCCCGGGCACGATATCCGCGACCAAAGGGTAGAGAGAGAACAGCGACACGATGACGGCGATGGGCCAGCCGCCGGCGCGCCGGGCTGCCTCCACGATCAGAAGCCACCAGGCATAGCTGGCCAGGATGGCGATATCGGGGGCGGCAAAGGCCCAGCCGCGCTCGAGAATCGACTCGGCGTTGTAGACGAAGTAGCCGCCGACAATCAGCGTCGCCAGGCACAGCGCGTAGTCGTACCAGGGCACCGGGCGGTGTTGCAGGGACGACTTGATCGGCCACAGCAGATAGACCAGCGGCAGCAGCAGGGCCACCACGGCATAGTAGAACTGGGTCTCCAACCCGGTGATGAAGCGCAGCCAACCCGTGTTGAAGAGGTAATCCAGGGTCATCAACATCAGCAGGACTGTCACTGCGCCGGGAATCCAGCGCAATGCAGGGGGAAGCGGACGAACGTGGGTGACCTTTTCCTTGAGCTCGCGCGTCGAATCGGCAGGGGGAGTGGGGTTGGTCATGGTGGCGTCCGTGAATCGGGGAAGGGGCGGCAAGGCCGCCCCAGGTTCAGGCTGAGAGGGCGCGGCTTATTCGAACACCGGTTCGAGACCGGCGTCGCTGAGTGCCTCGGCGCGCGCCTGCATCCAGGCATCACGGAACTCATCCTCGTCTTCAGGTGCGTCGGCAATGAAGTCGCTCCAGGTGGCGACGAGCAGCTCCTGGCGCTCCACCAGCCCCTTCTGGTGCGCCTGCATCTCGTCGGTCCAGACGCCAATCTCCTCGTAGTACTCGACGACCGCATCGTGGAACGGTATGACCCACTGCAGATCCTGGTACTCGAAGGCGTAGCCCACGGCGCCGGGTGCGGCATCCTTGTAGTCGTCGTAGTTTTCCTGCAACGCCTTGATCAGGCCATAGGCCACCTTGTCGTCGAGGTCCTGATTGCCGACCACGATCGGATAGGGATAGCTGGCGCTGGGCACGGGGTTGTCGGCGCTGATGTCACCCGCGCCGGCTGTCACCTCATGGGGGCGGAAGTACGGCGCCACGGCCATCATGCGCTCCCAGCCCTCGGCATTGTCGGGGTCCAATACCGGCCAGCTGATGCCTCGAGGACTGCTTGCAAGCTGCTGCGCTGGCGGAGTCACGGTGGTGGTGAAGGAGGCATCGGCGTTGCCGGCAATGATGCCGTCGAAGGAGCGGGCATAGCCGGGAAAGTCGATGCGCTCCACGTCGTCCCAGGTCAATCCACCGAAGGCAAGGTAGGCTTCGGTGCCCTTGTTCAGGGCATCGTCCCCGCGAATATAGGCGATACGCTTGCCGGCCAGGTCAGCCGGCGTCACGACGTCGAGATCCCCGGCGACCGCCAGTGACAGGCCGAACGAAGCCGTAGAAGTGGTAATCACTCGGATGGGCTGGGGGCCCCAGTCGCGGTGAGCGAACATCATGACCCCTTCGGCACCGTAATAGCTGGCGATCCCGCAGGCGCAGAGGTCGACGCGGCCCTGCTTGAGCGGCGTCATCCGCGAGACATCGTTGTCGCCAGGCAGGATACGCACCGAGGTGCCGTAGGTATTCTGCAGCATGTTGCCGATGGCCACGGCCTGGGCGTAGCCGCTTGAATTCGTGCCGTAGGCGGTCCAGGCCATGGTGCGCGGGAGCTCGACCTCGCTTGCCTGGGCCACGCCGGCGGAGAGCAGCGAGAGCGGCAGGGCGGCGAGAATGAGTGAGCGGGAGAACTGGCGCATGGAACGACTCCTGTACAAAGCGATTGTTGTTTTGCTGTGCGGTATTTGATTCCGAAACTGCACTCGATACTAGGAAGGCGACGAGTCGGTGTCAACGCATGCTTGTCCCTGTCGCGAGGCTTGCTCGTCCGCTTGGCGGAACACAGGTGTCAACTGATTGATAAGTCGCTGGAAGAGGGGGAGAGGCGGAAGCTGCGGCGAATGCCAAAAAGCGAAACATGCGACCAAGGTATAGGCTTTTCTGGCGCAAGGAGAGGTGGTGCGTCAGTCCATGGCGTCGGAGGGGCGTGACAATTCGCGCCAGGCGGCATAGGTGCTCAGGAACACCCGGCCGGTCATGTCGTCGAGGAAGTCGCTGCGCTTGAGCTGGTCCATGACCGGGCCTTTAACCTCGGCCAGATGCAGCGTGACCCTGGAGTCGGAGAGACGCGCGTTGATGGCGTCGAGGCTCTCCAGGGCGGAGGCGTCGATCAGGTTGACCGCCGAACAGATCAATACCACGTGCTCGAGTTCGGGGCGGGTGGCGACCAGGTCGTAGACGGTATCCTCCAGGTAGCGGGCATTGGCGAAATAGAGGCTTTCATCGATGCGCAGCAGGGCCAGGTGGCTGACGGTCTCGGTGTCGTGGCGTTCGACGTTGCGGAAGTGCTCGGTGTCCGGTATGCGGCCCACCAATGCACTGTGGGGGCGGCTGGTGCGATAGAGGAACAGGCCGATGGAAAGCGCGACACCGCTGATGATGCCGGCTTCCACCCCCTCTACCAGGGTCAGCAGGATGGTCAGCGCCATGGCCGAGAAATCGCTGCGGGAGTAGCGCCAGGTTTGGCGGATCATGGGAATGTCCACCAGGGTCAGAATCGCCACGGTGATGGTGGCGGCCAGGGTGGCAATGGGCAGGTGGTAGAGGGCCGGGGTGAAGTAGAGCGTGATCGCGCCGATGCCGATGGCGGCGAAAAAGCCGGCGAGTGGCGTGCGGGCGCCCGCATCATAGTTGATCACCGTGCGTGACAGGCCTCCTGTGACGGGCATGCCGGCGGAAAAGGCCGCTGCCAGGTTGGCTCCGCCGAGCCCGATCAACTCCTGGTTGGGAGAGATGCGTTCACGCCGCCTGGCGGCGAGCATCTGCCCCATGGAGACGGACTCGACGAAACCCACCACGCTGATCAGGAAGGCCGGGATCATCAAGGCCCGCCACAGCGAGGTGTCGAAGCCGGGGAGCGTCAGGGGAGGCAGCCCACGGGGTATGTCGCCGATGACGGCCACGCCCTGTGCGGCAAGGTCGAAATACCAGGTGATCCAGGTGGTGACCACCACGGCCAGGACGGGGCCGGCCCGGGTGAGCAGGTCGGCCAGGTTGCCGGGCAGGCCGAGCCCCCGCAACGCCCGCTTGCCGCGCAGCCGCAGCAGGACCAGAAACAGCAGGCAGCCGCCCCCCAGGGCCAGGGTGGGCAGGTGGACTTCCGGTAACCCGGTGACCAGCTCCGAGACGCGCGGCAACAGCGCGGTGGAACTGGCGTCGATACCCAGCAGGTGGCCGGCCTGGCTGGCCGCGATCAGGATGCCGGAAGCGGACAGGAAACCGGCGATTACCGGGTGGCTCAGGAAGTTGGCCAGAAAGCCCATGCGCAGCATCCCCATGACCACCAGCATCAACCCGGAGAGCAGGGACAGCACCAGGGCCGCCTGGAGATAGGCCGCGCTGCCGGGTGCGGCGACCCCGCTCAGGGCCGCCCCTGTCATCAGCGCAATGATGGCAACAGGGCCCACGGCAAGCGTTCGACTGGTGCCAAGCAGGGTATAGGCCAGCAGCGGAAGCAGGCTGGCGTAAAGGCCCACCACCGGCGGCAGGCCGGCAAGAATGGCATAGGCCAGTGACTGCGGTATCACCATCATGGTGACGATCGCTCCGGCCAGCAGATCGGCGCCGCACAGCCGGCGGTTGTAGTGAGGAAGCCACGTCAGTATCGGCAGGTAGCGCTTGAGCATCCGTTCTCTTCGAGGTTGAGTGTCTGGGCCGGCAGGAGGCGTAGAGCACCAGACTAAACGATATTGGTGCAAGGGTTGAGACTTGGTTAGCATCAGGTGAAATAAAACCGAACGTTTCTTCGAACCGACAGGACACGCCATGAAGCCCGAGACCATCGCCCTGCACCACGGCTACTCACCCGACGACCAGCATGCCGTGGCCGTTCCTATCCACCAGACCACCTCGTTTTCCTTCGACAACGCCCAGCATGCGGCCGACCTGTTCGATCTCAAGGTCGAGGGAAACATCTATTCTCGCATCATGAATCCAACCTGTGCGGTGCTTGAGCAGCGCGTCGCTGCACTGGAAGGCGGTATCGCCGGCCTGGCGGTCGCCTCCGGCATGGCCGCGATCACCTATGCCATCCAGACCATCGCCGAGGCCGGTGACAATATCGTCTCCATCAGCGAACTGTATGGCGGCACCTACAACCTGTTTGCGCATACCTTGCCGCGCCAGGGCATCGAGGTGCGCTTCGCCGACAAGGATGACATCGAGGGCATCGCGTCGCTGATCGATGCGCGGACCAAGGCCGTCTTCTGCGAAAGCGTTGGCAACCCGTCCGGCAGCGTTGTCGACATGGCGCGCCTGACCGAGGCCGCCCATCGCCATGGCGTTCCGGTGATCGTGGACAACACCGTGCCCACCCCCTTCCTGTGGCGGCCGATAGAGCAGGGGGCGGACATCGTCATCCACTCCGCGACCAAGTATATCGGCGGCCATGGCACCACGGTTGGCGGCGTCATCGTCGATTCCGGCAGGTTCCCCTGGGCCGATCATCCGCAGCGCTTCCCGCTGCTCAACGAGCCCGACGTCTCCTATCATGGGGTGAGCTATACCCGCGACGTCGGCGAAGCCGCCTTCATCGCCCGTGCACGGGTGGTGCCGCTGCGGAACATGGGGGCGGCACTGTCGGCCCAGGCGGCGTGGAATCTCCTGCAGGGTCTGGAAACGCTGTCGCTGCGGATCGAGCGTATCTGCGCCAATGCGCGGAAGGTGGCCGAGTACCTGGAGGGACATCCGGCGGTGAACTGGGTCCAGTACGCCGGTCTTCCCGCTCACAAGGATCATGAGCTCGCCCAGCGCTACATGGACGGCCATGCCTCGGGCATTCTCAGCTTCGGCATCCAGGGCGGCCGCGAGGCGGGGGCGCGCTTCTACGACGCGCTGGGCATGATCCTGCGCCTGGTCAACATCGGCGACGCCAAGACCTGCTCGTCGATTCCCGCATCGACTACTCACCGCCAGCTGAATGACGAGGAAATGATCGCCGCCGGCGTGACACCCGACATGGTGCGCCTCTCCATCGGCATCGAGCATATCGATGATATTATCGCCGATCTGGAGCAGGCGCTCGCCGCCAGTCAGGCCTGACGGCGTGGGCGCCCCTGCATGGGGCGGCCCACCCCACAGTCGGTATATCCTGAGGCATAACTTCATTATATCGGCTGATGTGTCATCGACTTGAGTTGTGCTTTGGTCTCTCAGGCCAAAGTGGTGATGCGAATGCCACTCGCAAGACGCTAATCTCTGATTATTCCCAATAACAAAGAGAAAAGGCGTCATGCGGATACTGATGTTTCTGTTAGCCGCGGTCTCTCTTGCCGCGGGCGTTTTCGTATTGAACGATCTCGGCTCAGGATGGCAGCTCTACCTGGGCCTGGGTCTCGGCGTCCTGGCCGGCAGCCTCTTGTCGCTGATCGGGCTGGCCAATGTCTATGGAGCCAATGCCGCAGCCCTGGAGACGCAGGGCATCAAGGCCTGGCTGCCGGCCACACGGGATTACCTCTCATTGCGGCGCATGGCCCATGGCCTGATACGCCAGGCCAGCAACACCGCGATCGCCTCCGCCGAAGTGTCGCATCATGCCGACCGCATGGATCAGCGCCTCGAGCGCCAGGGGCACACGGTGCGCGAGGCCTCCGCCAGCATGGCCTCGATCACTTCTGCCATCGAACAGGTGGCAGCCAGTGCGGCCAACGTGGCGAATCTTGCCAGCCGCTCCCGGGATGCCAGCCATGTCAGTCGTGAAGCGCTTGGCCAGGTCATCGAGGAGATGCAGGCGCTGGCCGAGCGTTCGGAAGAGGCGCTGGAACTGCTCAACATGCTGAGCCAGAAGGCCGACAGCGTGCGCCACGTCACCTCGCTGATCGAGGAGATCGCCGAACAGACCAATCTGCTGTCACTGAATGCCTCGATCGAGGCGGCCCGTGCCGGCGAGCACGGTCGTGGCTTTGCCGTGGTGGCCGGTGAGGTGCGCCAGCTGGCGGGGCGTACGGCGGATGCCACCCGCAACGTCGAAGCCCTGGTCGGTGATATCGGGGACAGCAGCCATCGCGTGGTCGATACCATCGGTCATCTGATGCAGCGCGTCGGTGATCGTGCCAAGGAGATGAGCAAGGTCGGTGAACAGCTCACCGAGATGACCGGCAACTTCGATCAGGTCGAAAGCGAGATCCGCTCCATTGCCGAGGCCATGGACGATACCAACCGGCACTCCCAGCGAGTGGCAGGAACGCTGACGACCCTGGAGGGTGAGACCGAGCAGGGCACCCACGATATGCATGGCCTTGCAAGCCAGGCCCGCTCGCTCATGGAGGGGGCGGAAGCCGTCGATGGGGCGCTGGCGCAACAGCGGCTGGAAGGGCGTCACCAGCAGGTATTCGAGGCGGCACGACAGGCCGCGGCCAAGCTCGGCTCACTGCTCGATTCGGCCATCAAGCGCGGTGAGCTCGACGAGCAGACCCTTTTCCAAGCCACCTACACCCCGATACCCGATACCAATCCCCCGCAGTACATGACCGGTTTCGTCAGCTATACGGACGAACACTTTCCGGCCATCCAGGAGCCGCTGTTGGAGCGTCTGGGGGTGGCCTACGCCATCGGCATCGACCGCCGCGGCTACATACCGACGCATAACCAGAACGTCAGCCAGCCGCCCCGGGGCGACTATGACCACGATCTCAAGTTCTGCCGCAACCGACGGATCTACGAAGACCCCACCGGTCAGCGCTGCGGTTCCCATGAAAAAACGCTGCTGTTGCAGACCTACAAGCGTGACACCGGCGAGATCATGCACGACCTCTCGGTGCCGATCTACGTGGGTGGCAAGCACTGGGGTGGTTTCCGTGTCGGCTACAAGCCCGAAGCGGCCTGATCGTTGCTGGCGCTAGCCGGTCATTTCGACTGGCTCCCTGCTGGAGCCAGTGGTGGCCGGGAACGGGTATGCCACGCCGACCAGGAATACAGCGCCAGGCTGGTCCAGATCAACACGAAGGTGGCCAGCTGGACCGGGGAGAGCGGCTCGCGAAACACCAGCAGTGCGATGAAAAACTGAATGGTGGGGTTGAGATACATCAGAAAGCCGAGCGTCGCCAGGCGCAGCCGTCGCGCGGCACCGGCGAAAGCGAGCAGGGGCAGGGCGGTGATCACCCCGCTGGCTATCAACAGCAGGGTCGTGCGAGGCGCGTCGAGAAAATGGGATAGCTCGGCCATCGAAAGCCAGGAGAGCGCCATCAGCCCCAGGGGCAGGAGCAGCAGGGTTTCCACGAAGAGGCCGGAAAGGCCGTCCAAGGGCACCTGCTTGCGCAGCAGGCCGTAGGTGCCGAAGGAGAGCGCAAGGGTCAGGCTGATCCATGGCAGCTCCCCCAGCAGCACCAGCTGTATCACGATGGCCGTCGCGGCAAGCAGTACGGCCAGGCTCTGCAGCCCCGCCATGCGTTCGCGTAGTACCAGCATGCCGAGCGCGACATTGACCAGCGGCGTGAGAAAGTAGCCCAGGCTTGCCTGGAAGACCTGGCGGGTCTCCACGGCATAGATATAGAGTCCCCAATTGATCGCAATCAACACGGCGCAGCCGAGTACTCGACCGAGCCGCCTGGGTTCGGCCAGCGCCTGGCGTATCGGGTGCCAGCGCTTCATCACCGTGACAAGCCCCACCAGGAAGAGACACGACCAGATGACGCGGTGAATCAGGACCTCGAAGGCGGGCACACCCTGGAACAGGGCGAAGAACAGCGGAAAACAGCCCCACATCACATAGGCGGTAAGCCCGAAGGCAACACCCTTGGCGGCTTCAGGGTCGGAGAGGGGCTTGGTGAACATTCCATCGTCTCTTGGTGAAAGCAATAACTTAGCAGGCTATTTGTCTCTTTTCCATGGCGGCGAGCGCTGGCTGACGGCGCAGCCCTGCTGAGTTAGGCTGTGAAGATGGCGATTCACCCAAGGGAAGCCGAGATGACCGATTTGCGTACGACACTGGTGCAGTGCGACCTGCGCTGGGAAGACCCGGATGCCAACTGCCGCATGCTGGAAGAGGAATTGGGCGAACTCGATGGTTCGCAGACCGACCTGATCGTATTGCCGGAGATGTTCTCCACCGGCTTCACCATGAACTCGCGTGAAATGGCCGAGCCCATGGAGGAGAGCCGCGCCGTGGCCTGGATCCAGCAGCAGGCCATCGATCGTGGCTGTGTGGTGACCGGGAGCGTAGCCGTGGTGGAAGGCGAGCACTATTACAATCGTCTCATCTGGGCACGTCCGGATGGCAGCCGCGCCCATTACGACAAGCGCCACCTGTTTCGTATGGCCGGCGAGCACGAGCGCTACTCCATGGGCCACGAGCGTGTGATCGTCACGTTGAAGGGCTTTCGCATCCTGCTGAGCGTCTGTTACGACCTGCGCTTCCCCGTCTGGCTGCGTCAACAACCCGCCGCGAATGAGCATTTCGAATACGATGCCCTGCTCTGCGTGGCCAACTGGCCCGCCCCGCGGCGCCATCCCTGGCGCATCCTGCTCCAGGCGCGGGCTATCGAGAACCTCTGCCCGGTGATCGGCGTCAATCGTGTCGGCGAAGATGCCAATGGCATGGCTTACGCCGGCGACTCGATGCTGGTGGACTTCAAGGGAGAGGCGATGATCGACGAGCCCCGGGACCAGCCCTTCATCAAGACGGGGGTGCTTTCCCGGGATGCGCTCGATGCCTTCCGCGAGAAATTTCCGGCGTGGCGGGATGCCGATCATTTCAATGTCGCCGATGGGGTGGGTTTCTGATGCGGCTGGACCGATTTCTTTCCGAGACTACCGACTTGACCCGCAGCCTGGCGAAGAAGGCACTGCACCGGGGCGAGGTCACCGTCAATGGCGAGGTGATCAAGCAGCCCGCGCTTCAGGTGGGCGAGCAGGACCGGGTGCTCTGGGAGGATGAGCCCCTGGTGCTGGTCGGACTGCGCTATATCATGTTGAACAAGCCGGCTGGCGTGGAGTGCACCGCCCGGCATGGATTATATCCTCGGGCAATCGACCTGATCGACCTGCCCAAGGCCGATCGCCTGCAGACGGTGGGGCGGCTCGATGTCGACACTACCGGCATGGTCCTGCTGACCGACGACGGGCAGTGGTCTCATCGTGTCACGTCGCCCCGCAAGCGCTGTGGCAAGGTCTACCGGGTCACCCTGGCTGAGCCGCTCGAGGGTGAGGCGCTGGAGCGCGCCGTGGCCTGCTTTGCCGAAGGGCTCCTGCTCGACGGGGAGGAGAAACCGACGCAGCCCGCCGAGCTGGCCATGCTGACCCCTGTCGACGCCGAGCTGACGCTCTACGAGGGAAAATATCATCAGGTAAAGCGCATGTTCGGCGCTATCGGTAACCGTGTGGAAGCGCTTCACCGGGCAGCCATCGGGCCGTTGAGCCTCGGCGAGCTGGCGCCAGGTGAGTGGCGGGAGCTGACTGACGTGGAGGTGGCGGCCTTTCTCTGAACTCAGGACGCGGCGTAGGTTTCGAAGCGGTCTCGGCCGCGTTGCTTGGCGCGGTAGAGCGCCTGGTCGGCTAGCCGAATCAATTCCACGGGATCGTCGGTATGATCGGGGTAGGTGGCGATACCGCAAGAGAGGCTGACGCGGCCCAGTTCCTTTTCGCCATGCATAAAGCGTTGGTCACGCATCGACACGAGGAACCGTTCGATGCGATCCGTCGCCTCGGCGGACGTGGCGCCCGGCATGACGACAACGAACTCCTCACCGCCCAACCGACAGACCGCATCGTCTTCGCGGAAATAGTCACTGAGTAGTTTTCCCATGGTCATGAGTACGGTATCGCCGGCCTCATGGCCATGGAGATCATTGAAATGCTTGAAATGGTCAATATCGAGCATGACCAGGGTCACAGGCTTCCCCCGCCGGGCGATCGCGGCCTCCTGCTGGAACATCTCGTCGAAGTGGCGCCGGTTCTTCAGCCCCGTCAAGGGGTCCTGATAGGAGAAGGCGAGCAGCTTCTCGACCATCTTCTGGAGCGCCTGGGTACGCTCTTCCACTTGCTGCTCGAGACGCTGATTGAGCCGAACCAGCTCAGTCTGGGTGCGAGAGTAGTGGCGTATTGAAATCGCCACGAGAGTCAGGCTGAAGGCCAGGGCGCCGGCGCTGACCGGCACGCGGGCCCAGGGCAGCAGCCCGTGAGCCACGGCCATGTCGATCAGCAGGAGCAGCCCGAACAGCGCATAGGTGGCGACGATCCATCGCTGCTCGCCATTGAGCGCGCTCACTCGCAGCGCAAGGATGATGAACAGGGATGGCAGGGTGATGGCCAGCAGGACATCGTAAACGGGAAAGGTGCTGGAAAGATTGACGGCCCCACTCATGGCTAGCGTCAACGCTGCCACGAGGTAGGCGAGATGGAGTTGCCATAATAGACGGATCCAGCGTGAGTGCCGTGAATCGAACCAGTGCTCGAGCAGCAGTCCTATACCGATCGGTAACGCATAATAGCCAGCGGCTGCCAGGTAGTCCCACAACAGCGGCAGGTTCAGCAGCAGCTGGCTGGCCTGGGTCTCGGCAAGAATCATGATGCCGGAGGCGAAAGAGAAGAGGCCGATACCGGCAAAGCTGCGTCGCCTGGAGTGGATCAAGGCAAAGACGCCGGCCAGCAAGGCAAGAAGCAGGGAGAAGGCACTGATCACCAGATCGACGGCTGAATTCGTGAGTATGAATTGCCAGAGGTCGGGGCGGTCCATGAGCTTCACCTCGCCCCACAGGCCGATATCGGTATAGTTGGAGAAGATCCGGAAATAGAGCGGCTTGTTGGCGAAATCCTCCGGCAGGCTGATCATATGCCAAGGCCAACCTTCGAAGCGCCCCTTGCCCTGTTCATCGAAATGACCGTACTGGTAGATCAATTCCGATTCCAGGTAGACCTGTACGATCAGATCGACACTGTAGATATAAAGCACGGGATCACGCCATTCGCCCGAAGGCAGGGTGATGCGGAACCAGGCATTACTTTCGCCATCTCGGCCCGGCGGATTGGAAGGGAAGTCGATCGCCTGCCACGCCTCCGTGGCTTCTTCCTGGGTCCACGTGGGCGTGCCATCGGCTTGCAGCGGCGAATCCCCCCAGCGGTACTCCCAACCCGCATCGAGATCCAGCGGCGCCGTGGAGGCGAGAAGAAGCTGTGGTGTGATAGCAAGCAGCAGCGCCCAGAGCAGGGAAAGGGAGAGTCTCATAGGCATCACTTGGGGCAGGAAGGCAGGCCACAGTATAGAGCAACAATTCGTCGAAACCGCCTTCGTTGTTCACAAGGTGGTACGTAATTATCAACGCTGGATTGGACGGGCCATGCTATTTATACCGTTATCTTCCTGTCAGCCGCCTCCTGGCCCTGACCTCGCAAAGCGCTCATGCGTACAGGACGGTAAGCACCGTCTCAGGCGTCAGGACGAAGTCCCGCCGCCTTGACCAGCGCCCGCGTGTAGTCGCTGGTGGGGTTCTCGAGTACATCCTGGCAGTTGCCTTCCTCAATCAGCTCACCGTCCTTCAGCACCATCACCCGGTGGGCCATGGCACGCACGACAGCAAGGTCATGGCTGATGAAGAGGTAGCTCAATTCCCTGCGAGTCTGCAGGTCGCGAAGCAGTTCCACGAGTTGCTTCTGTACGGTTCGATCAAGCGCCGAAGTCGGCTCGTCGAGTATCACCAGGTCGGGTTCGAGAATGAGCGCCCGAGCCACGGCGATGCGCTGGCGCTGGCCTCCCGAAAACTCATGGGGGTAGCGTGCGGCACAATCGGCGGGTAGGCCGACCTCGTGGAGCGTGGCTTGAACCCGTTGCAGGACCTCGCTGTCCGTAAGCTTGGGATAGTGGAAGCGCAGTCCCTCACTGACGATTTCCGAGACTGGCAGGCGTGGGGATAGCGAGCCATAGGGGTCCTGGAAGACGACCTGGAAGCGGCGTCGACGCTTGCGCAGGGCGTTACCGCTCAAGCGGTCGAGACGTTCGCCGCCGAAGTCGATCTCGCCGTCACAGGGCGTGAGTCGCAGTAGCGCCATGGCCAGGGTGGTCTTGCCGGAGCCTGATTCACCGACGATGCCCAGGGTCTCGCCGGGGGCGATGTGCAGGTCCACCGGCTTGACCGCCACGAAGGCTGGCGGACGCTTGGCGAACAGCCGCCTTGGTCGCTGGAAACTGACCGTCACACCGCGTGCGCTGATCAGCGGGGCGCCGGCCGGCACCGGCGAGGGGTGCCCGGCGGGTTCGGCATCCAGCAGGGTGCGGGTATAGTCGCTACGAGGTGAGTGGAAGACCTCGGAAACCGGACCGGTCTCCTGCTCCCGGCCGTTGTAGAGCACGCAGACCCGGTCGGCATGCCGACGAACCAGGTTGAGGTCATGGGTGATGAAGAGCATGCCCATGCCGTGGCGATCGCGCAGCTCGGCGAGCAGGGCGAGAATCTCCTGCTGAACGGTGACGTCGAGCGCGGTGGTGGGCTCGTCGGCGATCAGCAGTTCGGGGTCGTTGGCAATGGCCATGGCGATCATCACCCGCTGTCGCTGGCCGCCGGAGAGCTGGTGTGGCCAGGCGTCCAGCAGCTCATCGGGGCGTGGCAGTTTCACCTGCTCCAGCAGCTTGCGCGTGCGTTCGCGTGCCGCCCGGCCGGATAGTCCCTGATGCAGCCGCAGTGTCTCCCCGATCTGCTTGGCTACGGTGTGCAGCGGGTTGAGCGACGTCATCGGTTCCTGAAAGATGAAACCGACACGCCCACCACGAAGCCCCTGCCAGTCGCGCTTCCTGAGGCGGGTCAGGTCAGTTTCGCCCAGCCAGCGGCCACCCTCCACCTGAGCATTGTCGGGTAGCAGGTTCATGGCGCCCAGCGCCGATACCGACTTGCCGGAACCGGATTCGCCCACCAGGGCGAGAGTTTCGCCACGCCGCACCTCGAGGGACAGCTCCTGCAATACCGGAACGCCGTTGAACGCGATGGTCAGCTTGTCGAAACGCAGCAAGTCTCGTGAATGCGATTCAGGCATTGGGCTGAGTCCTGGTCTGGGGAGTGGCACTCGGGGCGTGTTGGATATGGCGCGGATCGAAGGCATCGCGCAGCCCCTCGCCGATGAAGACGAGCAGCGACAGCATCAGCGACAGGCTGACGAAGGCGGTGATCCCAAGCCATGGGGCGTGCAGGTTGTTCTTGCCCTGGGCCACCAGCTCACCCAGCGATGGTGAGCCGGGCGGCAGGCCGAAGCCGAGGAAATCCAGGGCGGTCAATGTGGTGATGGCACCGGTGAACAGGAAGGGAATGAAGGTCAGTGTCGCCACCATGGCGTTGGGGAGGACGTGACGCCACATGATCAGGCGCGAGGGCAGGCCCATGGCCTTGGCGGCACGCACATACTCCAGGTTGCGTGCCCGCAGGAACTCGGCGCGTACCACGTCCACCAGTCCCAGCCAGGAGAACAGCAGCATGATGCCCAGCAGCCACCAGAAGCCGGGCTGCACCAGGCTGGCCAGGATGATCAGGAGAAACAGTACCGGCAGTCCCGACCAGATCTCTGTCAGCCGTTGGCCGACCAGGTCGGTCTTGCCGCCAAAGTAGCCCTGTATGCCACCGATGAGCACGCCCATCACCAGGGAGCCGGCAGTCAGCACCAGGGCGAAGAACACCGACAAGCGGAAACCATAGATGACCCGGGCCAGGACATCGCGTCCCTGGTCATCGGTGCCCAGCCAATGCCGCCTGTCGGGGGGCGATGGCGAAGGACGCATCATCTGCATGTCCAGGGTCTGGTAGGAGAACGGGATCGGTGGCCAGAGAGCCCAGCCGTGATCCTCGATCTGCGCCTGTATGAACGGGTCGTGGTAGTCGGTGCGTGTCGGCAGGAAGCCGCCGAACTCGGTTTCGGGGTAATCCACCAGCAGGGGGGCATACCACTGCCCATCGAACTGCATCACGATGGGCTTGTCGTTGGCGATCAGCTCGGCGAGGAGGCTGAGGCCAAACAGTACCAGGAAGATCAGCAGCGATACCCGCGCCCGGCGGTTCTGGCGGAAGACGCTGATGCGTCGCCGGGCGATGGGGGAGAGCTTGGAGGTGAACGCAAGGGTCATTGGCTCAGGACTCCCGGGTCTCGAAATCGATACGTGGATCCACCCAGACATAGGTGAGGTCGGAAATCAGCTTGAGGATCAGCCCGATCAGGGTATAGAGGAACAGCGTGCCGAAGATCACCGGATAGTCGCGCTGCATTACCGCTTCGAACCCCAGGAGCCCCAGCCCCTCCAGTGAGAAGATCACCTCGATCAACAGCGAGCCCGTAAAGAAGATCGTGATCAGCGCGCCGGGCATGCCGGCGATGATGATCAGCATGGCGTTGCGGAACACGTGGCCATAGAGTGTCCGACGGTCACTGGCGCCCTTGGCTCGGGCGGTGAGCACGTACTGCTTGTGGATCTCGTCGAGGAAGCTGTTCTTGGTCAGCATGGTCAGGGTGGCGAAGCTGCCAACGGTCATGGCCACCACCGGCAGGGTAATGTGCCAGAAGTAATCCTTGATCTTGCCCCAGGTGGAGAGCTCGTGAAAATCCGGCGAGGTGAGGCCGCGAAGGGGGAACAGGTCCCAGTAGCTGCCCCCTGCAAACAGCACGATGAGCAGGATGGCGAACAGAAAGCCGGGGATGGCGTAACCCACGATTACCAGCCCCGAGGTCCAGACGTCGAACCGTGATCCATGATGCAGCGCTTTGCGGATACCCAGCGGAATCGATATCAGGTAGACCAGCAGCGTGGTCCAGAGGCCGAGGGATATCGACACCGGCAATCGCTCGATCATCAGTTCGACGACCGGCCGGTCACGGAAGAAGCTATTGCCGAAGTCAAAGGTGGCATAGTCGCGCATCATCCCCAGGAAGCGGATATGGGCGGGCTTGTCGAAACCGAACTGCTGCTCGAGTTGTTCGATGAAGCGTGGGTCCACGCCGCGAGCACCGCGTGATTCGTCCCGTACCACGACGTCGCCGCCGCCGGCATCGAGGCGGGTGCTGGACATGGCGTCGATACCCTCGAAGCGCGCCATCATCTGGTCGATGGGCCCGCCCGGGGCGGCCTGCACGATGATGAAATTGAGCAGCATGATCCCGATCAGGGTCGGGATCATAAGCAGCAGTCGGCGCAGGATGTAGCGGCTCACGATGGGGTCGTCCTTATGAAAGCAGCAGTGGCTGTGGGTACCCGCACGGCTTATCGACGGCGAAGACGACGGTTGATTTCGTCTTCCCGTTCACTGTCGACCCACCAGGCCGAGAGGTCGAAGCCGTACTTGGGGAAGGGCTCGGGGTAGCCGAACTTGTCCCAGACGGCAATTCGCGTCTCGCCGGAATGGTAGTGGGGGATGGTGATGAAGTTCCACAGCAGCACCCGGTCCAGGGCACGGGCGGCGGTGTTGAGTTCGCTCCGGCTGTCGGCCCGTATCAGACGCTCCACCAGCTCGTCGACCACGGGGCTCTGCAACCCCATCAGGTTGCGGCTCTGAGGGCTTTCGGCGAAGTCGCTGGTCCAGAATTCGCGCTGTTCGTTGCCGGGGTTGTTGGACTGGGGAAACTGCCCGGTGATGATCTCGAAGTCGAAGCTTCTCAGGCGGTTGAGGTACTGGTTGATATCGACGATACGCAGGCTGCCCTGTATGCCGAGGCGTGACATGTTGCGCAGCATGGGCTGCACGACCCGCTCCAGGCCACTGTCGAACAGCATGACCTCGACGGACAGCGGACGGCCGCTATCGCCATTCACCAGGACTCCATCCCGAAATTCGTAGCCCGCCTCCAGCAGCAGCTCGTAGGCCAGGCGCAGGCGTTCACGTAGCTCGGTCGGGTGGTCGATGGGCAGTTCGCTGCCGAAGACCCGCTCGGGCAAGTCGTCACGATGCGGCTCGAGCAGGGCGAGTTCCGGCTCGCTCGGCAGGCCCTCGGCGGCCATCTCGGAGTTCTGGAAGTAGCTCTCTGTCCGGCTGTAGGAGTCGTAGAAGAGGTTGGCATTGAGCCAGGGGAAGTCGAAGGTGAGATTGAGCGCCTCGCGTACGCGAACGTCCTGGAATTTTTCCTCTCGCAGGTTGAAGACAAAGGCCTGCATGCGTGACGGCTGTCCGTCCGGCACGGTGATCCGTTTCACCAGGCCGTCGTTGTAGGCGGGAAAGTCGTAACCGATGGCCCAGGTGGCGGCACGGGCATCGGTGCGATAGTCCATGACGCCGGCCTTGAAGGCCTCCCAGGCGATATCGCGGTCTCGATAGTAATCGTAGATGAGCCGGTCGATATTGTGGCGTCCACGATTGACGGGCAGCTCGACGCCCCAGTAGTCCGGCACTCGCTCATAGACGATGCGGCGGCCAGGTTCCACATCGGCGAGGCGATAGGGACCGGAACCGGGATGGCGTGCCAGGGTCGGTGCGCTGAAGTCGCGCTCTTCCCAGTAGTGCTTCGGCAGGATCGGCAACTGGCCCACGATCAAGGGCAGCTCGCGGGAGTGGTTGGTGGCGAACTCGAAGCGGACGGTATGGCGGTTCAGCGCTTCGACGCTCTCCACATCGGCGTAGTAGCCTCGATAGAACGGGTTGCCTTCCTCCACCAGCAGATTGAAGCTGAAGACCACGTCATCGGCGGTGACGGGCTCGCCGTCGTGGAAGCGTGCCTCGGACCGAAGGTCGAACTCGATCCAGAACCGGTCGGGGTCGAGGCGCATGCCTTCGGCCAGTAGGCCATAGACACTGAATGGCTCATCGACGTTTTCCACCAGCAGGGTGTCATAGATCTCGCCGATGCCGATGGCGGGCGTGCCGCGGATGATGAAGGGGTTGGTCGAATCGAAACTGCTGCCCACGGCCGCACGGACCAGGCTGCCCCCCTTGGGAGCATCCGGATTGACGTAGGGGAAGTGGGCAAAGTCTTCATCCAGGGCTGGCTCGTCATAGAGCGCAAGACCATGCACCGTGGGAATGGTGCCGTGCTCGTCGGCCGGTATCGACGAAACCCAGCCCGAGGCCAGGGCAGTTAGGAAGAGGCAACGCATGACGAACCGCATCGATGACATCCTTGCTGAAACATGCCCCGTCAGGAGGGGTGCCGCCTTAAGGTGTCAGTCCTTCCGTTGCTTGTAAACCTATCTTGTCTAATTTGATGACGCTAGCTGTCAACGAGCGGCCAGGCTGCGCCGGGGAATGTCCAGGCGTTGACCCTCGTGGATGACATCCCCGTTGAGTCCATTGTGCTGGCGGATCTCTTCCACGCTGCTGCCGTGCAGGGCGGCAATGGCCGACAGGCTGTCGCCTCTGGCGACGACATGTTGCTCCGCCCCAGTGCCGGGATTCGGCGATGCCGGCGCCGTAAGGTGGGCCAGGACGTTTTCTTCGTGCTCGATCGGCACCAGCACCACTTTGGCAGTGGCCGGGTGGGCGCTGCCATTGGTCAGGCCGGGGTTGAGTGCCGAGAGTTCGGCCTGGTCCACGCCCGACATGGTGGCCAGTTGACCGAGATTGATCGGTGTCTCCACCGTGATCTTGGCAAAGGCCGGCGCATCGTCGATTTCCGGCAAATCGATGCCGTGGGCATCGGGGTCGGCGATGATGGCCGCGATGGCATTGAGCTTTGGCAGGTAGTTCATGGTTTCGTTGGGCAGTTGGAGGTGCCAGTAGTCCGTGGGCTCTCCGCGGGCGCCGGCAGCATGTCGTGCCCGGTTTACGGTCCCGGCGCCGGCATTGTAGGCGGCGAGAGAGAGCTCGAGGTCACCCTCATACCACTGTTCTGCCTGCAGCTCGATATAATCCAGGGCAGCCTCGGTCGAGGCCACGACATCGAGACGACCATCGTAGCCATTGCGGCGGCTCAGGCCCAGGGCATCTCCCGTGCCGGGCATGAATTGCCAGAGCCCGGCGGCGCCGCGATGACTGCGCGCCGTGGGGTCGAAGGAGCTCTCCACGAAGGGGATCAAGGCGATTTCGCCCGGCAGGCCGCGGGTCTCCACTTTCTCGTTGATCCAGGCCATCCAGGGGCGGGCCCGCTCGATGATCTCGATCACATTGGACGGATTGGCCCGATAGTGCTCGATCCAGTGCTGGACGCGCGCATCATGGGTACGGTCCTGCCATTGCAGGTTGTCACGCAGCCGCTCCCAGGTGTCGCCGGGAAGAAAGTCGAGCTGGAGGTCGTTCCAGAAATGCGTCGTCGAGAACGTATTGCTGGCTCCCGGGTGGGGGGCAGCCTGGCTGTGTGCTCCGGCAGCCAGGGCTCCGAACAGGGCAAGGCTGCTGACGAGGCCCAGGGCCCTTCGTCGAGCGGTATGGTAGGTCATGCGTTCTCCTTCAGGTAGCTGAGGCGGCGTGACGGGGTGCCGCCAGGCTTCCATGGGATGCGTCGAAAATCAGAATGTGTCTTTCCAGGCCCGCAGGGTGGCGAAGGTGGCCTGGTCGGTATCGGTATTGCCATGTCGCGAGGCCGTGGCACGCACGTCGGGGTCGGCGCAGCGCAGGAAGGGGTTGATCCGCTTCTCGCGCCCCAGGCTGCTGGGCAGGGTCGGCCGGTCTAGCTCCCTGGCGCGCTGGGCCTCCTTGAGTGCCACGGCCACGTCTGGATTGTTCGGGTCGGCGGCACTGGCGAACGTCAGATTGGCCTGGGTATATTCGTGGGCGGCGAAGACCAGGGTGTCGTCGGGCAGCCTGGAGAGCGCCTGCAGGGCATGGTGCATCTGTTCCGGAGTGCCCTCGAAAAGTCGCCCGCAGCCGGCCGAGAACAGGGTGTCGCCACAGAACAGCAGGGGCGGGATGCCGGCAGTGAAGAAGGCGATATGATCCAGGGTATGCCCCGGCACTTCCATGACATCGAAAAGGCGCCCCATGACACGGCAGGTGTCACCTTCGCCGACGCGTTCATCGATACCGGCGATCTGGGGATTGTGCGGACCGATGACATGGGGAGAGTAGCGTTCGATCAGTTCGGCAAGGCCGCCGACATGATCATGATGATGATGGGTAATGAGAACGCTGGCGAGATTCAGCTTATCCCGCTCCAGTATCTGAATGACCGGGGCAGCATCGCCGGGGTCCACGATGCAGACATCGGGGCTCGTATCCTGGCGCATCAGCCATATATAGTTGTCGCCAAAAGCGGGAATCGGTGTCACGCTCAGCATAGGCCTAACGTCCTCGTCGCGTCGTCAACCGGTGTGTTGCAGGGCTCTGAGCCTTGTTCTCGCAAGCCGCACTATCGATGCGTGCACAAGGTTTCCAGGCACGAACGATCACTGCGCGCTATAGCCGAGAACCATTGCCATGGCGGCTAAACGCTGCCATTTTGCTATAAATTGCCTGCAAAACCGGTGATAATGGAGGGTGTTGTAGCCAATGTCAAACTCAGAGGACCTGCTGGCTCTGGCTCAACTGTTCCGGGAAGGGCGGAATTACTGGTCAAGCCCTGACGGTGTCGCCCACTGGCGAGCCGAACGCGCCTGCCTGGGCCCTGTCTGTGAGCGATTGCATGGGCTCCACAGCCTCGAGCTCGGAATGGGGCCTACCCTGACCGACATGTCGCCCATTCACCACAGCATGCGCTGGGCGCCGACTGCAGAGTTGGCCGAGCAGCCGTCGACCCTGGTCTGTCCTCCCGATGCCTTGGCACTGCCCGATGAGAGCCTGCAGCTGGTGGTCATCCACCATCTGCTGGAAATCGTGCCGAACCCCCATCGACTCTTGCAGGAGGCCGCTCGGCTTACCGGCGACGATGGCTGTCTGATCATTTTCGGCTGGGCCCCGCTTGGCGTGGCTGGGCTATCGCGACTCTCGCCGGGCCGACGGCGTCGACTACCGTGGCGAGGGCAGTGGCGAACACCGGCCAAGCTGCGCGATTGGCTGGCATTTGTGGATTTCCGAATCGAGCGGGTAGACTACTGTGGTTTTCACCTCCCCGGCAGAATGCCGGGCAACGCCGCCCTGGAGACCCTGGGGCGACGTCATAACGTGCCGTTGGGGGACAGCTACATCATTCGCGCGCGTCGCCGAACGAAGCTGGCTCAGGTTCAGCGCCCCCGTCTTCGCCTCGGTGGCGCGCTGGGTGGCAGTTCCCTGGGCCATGCCTCCCGGGTCGGGCGTCCCGCAGTAGAAGAACCGAGCAGAAGGACCACCGAGGTTGAGTGATACCGATCAAGCCAAGCCGTTATCCAGCGTCACCATCTACACCGATGGGGCATGTCGAGGGAATCCGGGGCCGGGCGGCTGGGGGGCGGTGCTGACCAGTGGCAGGCACGAAAAGACCCTCAATGGGTTCGAAGCCGATACCACCAACAATCGCATGGAGCTGATGGCGGCCATCATGTCGCTGCGTGAGCTCAAGCAGCCATGCCGGGTCGACCTCTGGACCGACTCCGAATACCTGCGAAAGGGGATTACCGAGTGGATCCATGGCTGGATGAAGCGTGGCTGGAAGACGGCCAACCGACAGCCGGTCAAGAACGCTGAGCTGTGGCGAGAGCTACTGGAGGAGGCCAGCCGGCATCAGGTGCAGTGGCACTGGGTGAAGGGCCATAGCGGCCACCCGGGCAACGAGCGTGCCGATGCGTTGGCCAATGCCGCCATCGATGCCCATCGCGCCAAACCAGGCGTCGTCATCAAATCATCGTGAGTCATGTGTCATGCGTCAGATTGTTCTGGATACGGAAACAACCGGTATCGATCCCAAGGAAGGGCACCGGCTGATAGAGATCGGTGCCGTGGAACTGGTGAACCGCCGCCTTACCGGACAGACCTACCATCAATACATCAATCCGCAGCGGGAGATCGAAGCCGAAGCCATCGCGGTGCACGGCATTACCAACGACGACCTGAACGACAAGCCGGTCTTCGCCGATATCGCCGATGCGTTCTGGGACTTCATTGTCGGTGCCGAACTGGTGATCCATAACGCGGCCTTCGATGTGGGGTTCATCGACCACGAGTTCATGCTGCTTCACGCCCAGCGCCGCGAGCCACGCCTGGGCCCGGTTGCTGAGCATTGCTCCATCCTGGACACCCTGCGACTGGCCCGCGACCGTCACCCGGGACAGCGCAACAACCTCGATGCGCTGTGCAAGCGCTACGAGATCGACAACGGCCGTCGGGTACTCCACGGGGCCCTGCTGGATGCCGAGATCCTGGCCGAGGTCTACCTCGCCATGACCGGTGGCCAGACGGCCCTGACACTGGATGCCGAAGAGCGCCGTGCCGATGACGCCATGGCTGGGGGGTTGTCGATTCGACGTTTGTCATCGACGGCCAGCCTGAGCGTCCTGCGCCCTGGCGCGGAGGAACTGGTCGCGCATCAGGCCAAGCTCGAGCAGATCCGTCAGGCTGCCGGGTCCTGCCACTGGGATGAGCTCGCCGCGGCGAGCGGCCTGGCTGAAAAGCCGATCTGATGCTGCGCCGCGACCTTCCCCTCCATGTGGCTCGAGGCCGGGTAATCCGGGTTGCCGCTGGCCGCATCGCGCCCGGGCCGGATGCAACGCCCCTGCAGCCCGAACAGGAATGGACATCGTCCATGCAGCCGCTGTGCTACTGGCACGACGAGCCGGTGGCTCTGGCAGTGGAGACCCAGGGAGGTAACGACTGGCCGGACGGCAGGCAATGGTTGGCGAGGCTCCCCGAGTCCTGGTTTCCGCTGCTTTCCACGGCACTGCAGGTTTCGGCCTGGCTTCGCGACCATAGCTACTGTGGTCGCTGCGGCGCCGCTTCGGTGCGGCTGGGTGGTGAATTTGCCATGCACTGTTCGGCCTGCGGGCTTCGCAACTACCCCAGGATTTCTCCTTGTATCATCACCCTGGTGACCCATGGAAACGACATGTTGCTGGCCAGGAGTCCGCGCTTTCCTCCCGGGCGCTATTCCACGCTGGCCGGCTTCATCGAGCCTGGGGAGTCCGCTGAAGAGGCCGTGCACAGGGAGATATTCGAGGAGGTGGGGGTGACGGTCGGGCGAATCCGCTACTACCGTAGCCAGGCCTGGCCATTTCCCCATGCGTTGATGCTGGGGTTCTTCGCCGAAGCCGCCAGCCGGCGCATCCGTATCGACGGTGTCGAGATAGCCGATGCAGCCTGGTTCAGTCCCGAGCGGCTGCCTCAGCTGCCGCCGCCCTATTCCATCTCACGAGCCCTGATCGAGACGCATCTCGCCGAGGTGAAGGGCAGCCTTCGATGAAAACCGCACGGGCCGCCATATGGCGGCCCGCGTCGGCTTCTTGTTGCTGCGCCGGATCAGCGTGACGGGAAGAGGCTCGTCAGCTTGGTTGCCAGCATGACATTACCGGTTGCCTTGAGCTTGCCGGTCATGAAGGCGGTCATGCCGTTGATCTCGCCATTCATCACACCCTTCAGGGTATCGGTGCTCATGCTCAGGCTGACCGAGGGATCATCGTGCTCGCCCTCTTCAATGGCCAGGTTGCCATCCTTGATGACCAGATAGTGGCTGCCATTGTCGCTGAAGTGAAACTGGAAGATGTCATCCATGCCCTTTGCGGCCTGAGGGTCGAAGCGATCTTGTAGTTTGTCGAAGGTGTTGCTGGACATGCGAGGGCTTCCTCTGTCTGGGGATCAAGGGAGGGTCGGGCACTTCTGATGAGGGTATTTTAAACAACTGTTTTAATCAAGGCCATTGTACCGGGCGTCAGGCGGCGTCAGGATAAGTCGTCCAACCAGGAAGCGGAGAAAGCAACGTGAACGAGTGGCTGATGGATATCGGGCGCTTCACGGCCCAGCTGACGGTCTTGATACTGCTGGTGGGAATCGTGGTGATCATCGTCGCCCGGGCAAGGAGCGAAGGTGGCGACCGTCTGCGCATGCGTATCGAGGAGCTCAACCATCGACATGAGTACCGGCGGCGACGGCTGACCCTTGCCGCCAGCGAGCCAGGTGCTCGCAAGCGACTGCTCAAGGCGTTCCGGCGGGATGACAAGGCACAGGGACGCCAGGGGCGCAAGGCGCCGGGGGAGCCGCGACAGACGGTCTGGGTACTGGATTTTCGCGGCGACATCAAGGCATCGGGGGTGGGGCGGCTGGCCGAGGAGATATCGGCCGTCATTGCCGCCGCCTCGGAAGGCGACGAGGTGGTGGTACGCCTTGAATCACCCGGCGGGCTGGTGCACGCCTATGGCCTTGCCGCCGCCCAGATGGATCGGCTTCGGGATGCCGGCCTGACGACCACCGTCTGTGTCGACAAGGTGGCTGCCAGCGGGGGATACCTCATGGCCTGTGCCGCCGACCAGCTGCGCGCAGCGCCCTTTGCGGTACTGGGCTCCATCGGCGTGGTAGCGCAGCTGCCGAACCTCCATCGGCTCCTCAAGCGGCACGATATCGATGTCGAGCTGCTGACCGCCGGCGAGTACAAGCGAACCCTCACGGTCTTCGGCGAGAATACCGAAGAGGGCCGGGAGAAGTTCCAGGCGGACCTGGAAAACATCCATCAGCTGTTCAAGACCCATGTGGCCGAGCGCCGCCCCCGGCTGGATATCGAGGCGGTCGCTACCGGCGAGACCTGGTATGGACGGGACGCCCTCGACAAGGGGCTGATCGATGCCTTGGGTACCAGCGAGGCGTACCTGGTATCGCGCATGGAGGAGGCCCGCGTGATCAGCATGCGCCTCGAGGCGCGCCGTGCCATGGGCGAGCGCCTCGGAATGGCCATATCGAAAGGGATCGAGGGCGGCATCGAGCGGGTAATGGAGCGTCTCGATGCCGGCCGCTGGGAGAAGCGTTGAGCCAGCAAAGCCGCTCACGGCTCCTGTAGCTTGACCAGCGTCCCGATCAGTTCCTTCGCCTGTTCGCCCTGCAGGGAATAGTAGATGGTCTGCGATGCCCGGCGTGTTGTCACCAGGCCTTCCCGGCGCAGGATGGCGAGATGTTGCGACAGGGCCGATTGACTCAGCGCTAGACGCTGATTGAGCTCGGTCACCGACAGCTCGGAGTTGTCGAGCAGACAGAGAATGCGTAGTCGGTTGTCATTGGCCAGCGCCTTCAGAAGGGCAGTGGCCTGGTCGATGGCGACATCTCCGGCTTCGAGCAGGCGGGATGCGTTGCTGTGCGAGGTGCTCATGTCGATCTCCCGGTGTTGGCTGCCCGGCTGCTGCAGGCCGGGGCGGGCGGCTTCGGGCGGCTACCTCGGCCTGCGACAACAGCTGTCCAGCGAGCTGCGGCAGGAGGCAGGGGTGTGGCAGTGCCCTTCATGGTTATGGCATTGCTCATTTAGTTATCATTGATAGTGGCCCATTAGCTGTCAAACGTCGAATCAACGGGACTTTGACTTCGGTCGGAAAATCCGCCGATATTGTCAACAATTGCCCCATGGCTAGGGCTGATTAGCCGATGGTATGAAGGAAATTCTCGGGAAACTCTCTAGAGTGTCAACAATCCAAGGCAACCTCGTGTCGGACAGGACGCTCATGACAACCTACAAAACCGAATTCAGCCGTTCCATCGAACAGCCCGAAGCCTTCTGGGCCGAGCAGGCTCGTCGCATTCCCTGGTTTACGCCGCCCAAGACCATACTTTCCTACGATGAGCAGCAGCATGCGCGCTGGTTCGTCGATGGCGAGCTGAACATCTGTCATGCGGCGCTGGATCATCATGTCGAGCAGGGGCGGGGCGATCAGCCCGCTGTGCTGTGGGACTCTCCGGTTACCGACAGCAAGCGAACCTTGAGCTACCGCGAGATGCGCGATCAGGTGGCGCTATTCGCCGGGGCACTGAAAGAGCTGGGGGTCGAGAAGGGCGACCGGGTGGTCATCTATATGCCCATGGTGCCCGAGGCCCTCATGGCAATGTATGCCTGTGCGCGTCTGGGGGCGGTGCACTCCGTCGTCTTCGGCGGCTTCGCGCCGCACGAACTGGCTGTGCGCATTGACGATGCCCGGCCCAAGGTGGTCGTGGCGGCCTCCTGCGGCATCGAGGTTGGCCGTGTCATCTCGTACAAGCCGATCATCGATGCCGCCATCGAACAGAGTGAGCACAAGCCGGACGCCTGCGTGATATTTCAGCGTGACCAGCAGCTCGCCGAGCTTGGCGAAGGCGACCACGACTGGGCAGAGCTGGTGGCGAAAGCGGAGCCGGTGGCGTGTGTGCCGGTCAAGGGCAGCGACCCGCTTTACGTGCTCTATACATCCGGTACCACTGGCAAACCCAAGGGTGTGGTTCGCGACACCGGCGGCTATGCCGTCGCACTCCACTACTCGATGGAGGCGATTTACGACGTGGCCCCCGGGGAGGTGTTCTTCTCGGCCTCGGATGTGGGCTGGGTCGTGGGGCACTCCTACATCGTCTATGCCCCGCTGCTGCGAGGCTGTACCACCGTGGTCTACGAAGGAAAGCCGGTAAACACCCCGGATGCCGGCGCCTTCTGGCGATTGATCAGCGAGTATGGCGTGAAGAGCTTCTTTACCGCACCCACGGCCTTTCGCGCCATCAAGAAGGAGGACCCCGACGGCAAGCTGTTGGCGCAGTACGATATTTCCAGCCTGAAGGCGCTGTTCCTTGCCGGAGAGCGGCTCGACCCACCGACCTTCCACTGGCTGGACGACCTGCTGGATGTTCCCGTGATCGACCACTGGTGGCAGACGGAGACCGGCTGGCCCATTGCCGCCAACCTGCATGGCCTTGACCCGATGCCGACCAAGGCCGGTAGTGCCACGGTGCCGGTTCCCGGGTTCGACGTTCAGGTCCTCGACCGTGAGGGCGAGCAGGCCAAGCCGATGGAGCAGGGAAGCGTCGTCATCAAGCAGCCAATGCCTCCTGGCTGCCTGGTCGGTGTCTGGGGAGATTCCCGGCGCTTTCACAGTGCCTACATGGCCGCATTCCCGGGCTACTACCTGACCGGTGACGGCGGCTACTTCGACGAGGATGGCTATCTGTTCATCATGGGGCGCACCGATGACGTCATCAATATCGCCGGGCATCGCCTCTCCACCGGCGAGATGGAAGAAGTCGTGGGTGCCCACAAGGCCGTCGCTGAATGTGCAGTGATCGGCATCCATGACGCGCTCAAGGGGCAGGTGCCAGTGGGCCTTGTGATTCCCAAGGATGGTTTCGAAGGCGATGAGCTGGCCCTGGAAAACGAACTGATTGCCCTGGTGCGGGAGAAGATCGGGCCCATTGCCTGCTTCAAGCAGGTCCTGGTGGTGAACCGTCTGCCCAAGACGCGCTCCGGCAAGATACTGCGCAAGCTGCTGCGCAATATCGCCGATGGCAAGGAGTTCGGGGTCCCCTCGACCATTGATGACCCGGCCAGCCTGCAAGACGTCCACGATGCGATGAAGGATCGTTCGGTGGGCGCTGCCCATGAGGCACGCCAGGTCTGAGCGGTGCCGCCTTGACCATGCCCCCTGGGCTGCGTGACGCCACCCACCGGGTGGCGTCATTGCGTTCGGGGGCGGCGCATTGGCCAGTGCCCGCCATCACACGTATAATCCGCGCCTTTCCGAGGGTTCCCTCACCCCTCATTGTGCAACGACACGACTCCGTTCGGCGGGGTCGTCAAAAAGGACCGGCCGATGTTCGTGTTGAAGGAAGCCCAGTACCGCCGCTGCCTCATGCTGCTGGTGGCGTTTCATATCCTGATTATCGCGGCCAGCAACTACCTGGTTCAGCTGCCCTTCACGCTGTTCGGGTTCCATACGACCTGGGGCGCCTTCAGCTTTCCCTTCATCTTCCTGGCCACCGACCTGACCGTTCGGCTATTCGGCAAGGAAGCGGCGCGCGCCATCGTCATGCGCGTCATGCTGCCGGCACTGGTTATCTCCTATGTGGTATCGGTGATCTTTCCTCGGGGGGGCTTTGCCGGGGTGGAGGCCTTGGGCGAGTGGAACCTCTTCGTGGCGCGTATCGCCCTGGCGAGCTTCATGGCCTATGTGCTGGGACAGCTGCTCGACGTCCAGGTCTTCGACCGGCTTCGCGGGTTGAAGTCCTGGTGGGTGGCGCCTGCGATATCGACCGTCTTCGGTAACCTGGCCGATACCGCAGCCTTCTTCGCCACGGCGTTCTACCGCAGCCCCGACCCCTTCATGGCAGCCAACTGGGTCGAGATCGCCACCGTCGACTATGTGATCAAGCTTGGCATCAGCCTGCTGTTCTTCCTTCCGCTTTACGGTGTGCTCCTCGCCTGGCTGAGCCGCCGGTTGGTCATCCTGACCGGCCAGCAGGACCTGGCGCCGCAGCACCCCTGACTCGAACCGTTCCGACTCGAACCTGCACTGGAGGCCCGATGACTGTCGAACTCAACTATGTCGATACCGGTGGCGAAGGTACGCCGCTGTTCGTTGTGCACGGCCTGCTGGGCAGCGCCGACAACTGGCGTTCCCACGTCAAGCAATGGCAGGAGCGCCACCGAGTGGTGGCCGTGGATCTTCGCAACCATGGCCGCTCTCCCCATGTCGAGGGCATGAGCTACAGCGAGATGGCTCAGGACCTACTGGCGCTGATGGAGCGACTCGGTATCCAGCGGGCTCACCTGCTGGGACACTCCATGGGCGGCAAGGTGGTTGTCTCACTCGCGCGGCTGGCCCCGGAGCGTGTCGCTTCGCTGATCGTCGCCGATATCGCGCCCCAGGCCTACGGCCATGGCCACGACGACGTCTTTGCCGGACTTCGCCGACTGGAGGAGGGCAGGCCTGCCAACCGACGCGAGGCCGACGCACTATTGGCGGAGCACGTCGAGGAGCGTGGCACGCGCCTGTTCCTGGCCACCAACCTTCAGCGCGGTGAGGCTGGCGAGCTCGAGCTCCGTATCGGTCTCGACGAGATCGAAGCGGGCTATCAGGAGATCATGCAGGCGCCGGCAGGCCAGGGGGCCTTCGATGGGCCCACGCTGGTACTGCGTGGGGGGAACTCCCGCTACGTCACCGACGAGATGATACCGAGGCTGCGTGAGGTGTTGCCCCGGGCCGAGATCAAGACCCTGGAAGGGGCGGGACACTGGTTGCATGCGGAAGATCCCGACGCCTTCCAGGCAGCGGTGAACGGCTTCCTCGACTCGCTGGAGAGCTGACGCTCCCGAGGGCACGAATCAGGGCGTGAGCGCGCCAAGGTCGATGGCGAGTCGTTCCAGTGGGGTCGTCGTTTCGACTACGCCTGCGTCAAGCAGGTATTGCTCGAAGCGGTGGTAGCGTCCGTGGTCCACGGCGGCAGGCTGCAGCGAGAGACGTGGGAAGATGTGGCTCCAGGCCTCGCGGGTGGCCGGGTCATCCAGCGCCGGTTCCGACGCCGCCAGCAGCTCCCAGGCTCGTTCGGGATGATTGAATATCCAGAGGGTTGCCTCCTCGATGGCCGCCACGAGAGCGCGGATGGCCTCGCGCTTGCCGTTCAGCTTGTCCCGGTTGGCCATCAGGATCAGGCCATCATGGCTGGGAATGCCGTGCTCCTCGACGCTCAGAAAGCGGGAGGAGACGCCTTCATCCACCAGTTGCCGCGGCAGCAGGAAGCGGTGGTTGATCATCACGCCATCGACGATTCCTTCTCGCAGGCTGTCCCGCGCCGTGTAATGCACGTCACGGGCGTCCACCAGCTCGATCCCCTTCTCCAGGGTCAGCAGGTTGGCCAGCAGCCGGGAGAGCAGGATGTCGCGCCCGTCCAGGTCGGTATAGCCGAGGTGTGCGCCGTCGAGGCCGAGTTCGCCATTGTCGGTGGCCGGCGGATCTCGCAGCAACAGCCCCGCCATCGGGGTGCCGACGAGCGTGGCGACACGAATCAATGGCAGCCCCTTGCTCGCCAGCAGATGTAGCTGCGGTTGCCTGCCCAGCGCCAGATCGGTTCTGCCGGCCGCCAACAGCTTGGCCGGCACATTGGGGTCCGCCGGGCTGACCAGGGTGACATCCAGCCCTCGGCGAGCGAACATTCCCTTCTCTCGTGCCACCAGCAGGGCGGCATGCTGGGGGTTGAGGTACCAGTCCAGGGTGATCTCGAGCCGAATCAGGGGGGGTGGAACGATCGGCTCGGCAGGTGTGCTGGCGACGGAGGGGATCTCGGCCTCTTCCATGTCGGCGACGGACGTGGGCTCCTCCGGCAGAAACAGTTCGATGAAGGAGGGCTCTGGGACCTGCGGCGGTAGCTGGACGAGCGGGGTCAACTCACTCTGTGCCAGGGCTTCCGCCCGGTAGAATGCCGCCGGAGGAACGACGACTTCGGTTTTCAGGATCAGTGGCGGTGCGACCAGGGCGTCGGAGGATTCCAGCGGGGAATCGGCGAGCGCTAGGGCTGGAGTGAGGGAAAACGACAAGACCATTGGCGCCAGAACGCGTACTGCGAACCATCGATAGGATCTAGCCATGGGATGGGGGCGTCTCCGGCAGCGATAGCAATCAATCGGGGAGGGCCAGTTTAGCCTTGCTGAACGGCCGAAGGCCAGCGGCGCCATTCACTGCCCCGTTCCTCCTTGCATGGCATAATGATGGGCTCCGCGCCTTGAGGCCTCTATGGATACCATCAATACCCTTTTCCTGTTAAGTGGTTTTCTGATCGCTCTCAGCGTACTGGCCAGCCGTCTCTCCTCCATGGTGGGGCTGCCCCTGCTGCTGATCTTCCTGGGGCTGGGGATGCTGGCGGGCGAGGAGGGCGTGCTGGGCATCCAGTTCGACGACTACTCTATGGCCTTCCTCATCGGACACCTGGCCTTGGCCATGATCCTGCTGGATGGGGGGCTTCGCACACGCCTCAAGACCTTTCGGGTAGGCTTCAAGCCAGCCTTGTCACTGGCGACGTTCGGTGTGTTCGTCACCAGTGCGCTGGTCGGTGTCATCGCGATGTGGGTGTTCGATCTCACCATCGTCCAGGGCCTGCTGGTGGGGGCGATCGTCGGATCCACCGACGCGGCCGCCGTCTTCTCCATGCTCAGCGGGCGCGGAGTCCATCTCAATGAGCGTGTCAGTGCCACCCTGGAGATCGAGTCCGGCACCAACGACCCCATGGCGATCTTCCTGACCCTGCTGCTGGTCGAGGTCCTGGTGGGCGACATCCGGGGCGTGTCGTCCACCCTGCTGTTCCTGATCACCCAGTTCGGCCTGGCACTCTTGATTGGCCTGGGTGCGGGCTGGCTGAGCGGCAAGCTCCTGCGCTGGCTGGATCTCGCGCCGGGCCTGTACGCCTTGCTGGCCCTGGCCCTTGGCTTTTTCGTTTTCGGCCTGACCAGCTTCCTCGGGGGGAGCGGCTTCCTGGCGATCTACCTGACCGGCCTGATGATAGGCAACCAGCCGGGACGCCACCTCAACTTCATCCTGCCCGTTCACGATGGGCTGGCGTGGCTGAGCCAGATCGGGCTCTTCCTCATTCTTGGCCTGTTGGTCAGCCCCAGTGGCCTGCTGGAGTATGCGCTGCCGGCTTCGCTGGTGGCCCTGGCACTGATCTTCGTGGCCCGGCCGCTGGCGGTGTTGATTACCGTCAAGCCCTTCTTCAAGTTTCGCTGGCGAGAGATCGGCTTCCTCTCCTGGGTGGGGTTGCGGGGGGCCGTGCCTATCGTGCTGGCCATCTTTCCGGTAATCGGCGGGGTCGATAACGCGGAGCTCTACTTCAATGTCGCGTTTGCCGTGGTCTTGATGTCACTACTCATACAGGGGGGGACGCTGCCATTGATGGCGCGCTGGATGCGCGTCGAGATCCCCCAGGGTGTAACGCCCAACCACCGGGGCCCGCTGGGTATTCTGCCCGAGAACGACTACGAGATGTTCGTCTATAAGGTCGACAACCAGGACCTGGACGATGTGCCGATACGGCTGCTGCGCTTTCCTTCCGGTGCCGTCATTTCGGCGCTGTTCCGCCAGCACGCCATGCTGCATCCCAAGGGCAGTACCCGGCTCAAGCTGGGTGATGTGATCTGCGTGATCGGGCGTAGCGACGATCTCCCGGCCTTGAATCGACTGTTCAGTGGCGATGCCAAGCTCAAGCAGGAGCGAGCTTTCTTCGGCACCTTCACCTTCGATGGGGAAGCGCTGATGCGCGATATCGCCGGCGTCTACGGCTTGACCCTGAGCCCTGGCGAGAGCGATATGACCCTCGCAGACTTCGTCTCCTTGAGGGTTGGCGGCCACCCGGTCGTCGGTGATGACGTGGACTGGCATGGCATCCACTGGGTGGTCAGCGAAATGGATGGCAACAGGGTGACGCGAGTCGGTCTACGCCTCTATTGAGCCGTTTGCCATGATGAAGCTGTGGGGCGGGCTCCGTTTCACTTCGCTCGCTGGCGTTCGGTGAGCGTGACCTCCACCGACTGCTCGGGACTCGCCAGCCAGAGCATGCCATCCTGAATGGTGCAGTTCAGCGACATGCTTTTGGCTGCCAGTGAGGCCAGGGCTTGAACCGATGCGACGTCGACATCTACCACCGTCAGGTTGGCAAGGGTGGCGAGCTTGGTGTGGTGCTGATCCCACCAGAGCGATGCGCCATTCCCGCTGTAGGTATAGAGCGTGACCTGGCGAGCCCGGCCGCAGGCCTTGCGAATGTCCTTCTCGTCAGGCTGGCCCAACTGAATCCAGTGTTCGATGGCCCCGGTCAGATCCTTCACCCAGAGGTCGGGCTCATCATCGGTACTGAGGCCCCGGCCGAAGGCCAGCGACTCGTCCGCATGGCGAGCGAATGCCAGTAATCGCACCATCATGCGCTCATCGGTTTCCGATGGGTGGCGCGCCACTGTCAGGGAGTGGTCTGCATAGTAATGCCGATCCATGTCAGCGATCTGCAGCTGGGCCTTGTGAATCGTTGCCTTCGATGCCATTTGCCGTCGATACCTTGCTCAGAGGAGGGCCCATGATGCCACAATCGGGCACGCTTCGACTCGACGCCGGTAAAGATGACAACAAAAGGGGACGCCGGCTCACTTCCGGCTTGCCATTCCGGAGGTAAAAGGTCTACGTTTCTACCAGTCGGGTCTACGTTTCTCGACTGGTTAAGTACCCGAAAGTAAACGAAAAACCATTAGCGTAATATCAGCGTAAGTCTTTGCCGGGTAATGTAACTGTCGGACCGTTACATGCGCATTGTGAGCCATCAAGCTGCCATGCGAAACCGCCTGGACACGAAGCGCCAATACACGGAGGTAGTCATGTTGAAATTTCTCGCCAGCACTGCAGGCATCATCTTTCTTATCGGACTGATAGTCGTTATCGGCCTTCTGATGCTGATATTTTAGGCAGGTCAGTTGGGAAGGCTGGTGAATAACCCCGTCGATTCAAGGTGCATTGCCGCCTTCCACTTGATGGTCATGTGTGCCAACCGAGGCGAGCCCCATCGGCAACATCCTGGTCTAGGGTAAGAGGAGACAAGGGTGAAGCCTCAGGCCCCGCCGAGGCGACGTTATCGGTGACCGGTGGAGGGCAGTGCGATGCGTACCATCACGACACAGGAGTTCGAGGCTCTTGAATGGATCGTCGACGAGATCGAGGTTGGCGAGCATCAGTTGGACAAGTTTGAAGAACCGGTGGGGCTGGATGCTGACGGCGAACCGGCCATGATAACCCAGTACATTTCCTGGCTGTCCGGCACTTGCCTGCTCCGTGCGAAAGCCTTTCCGCAGATTTCCTACCTTATCGACTGGACGGCCCAGGGTGGCAAGGCGTCACTGGAAGATGCCTATGACTTCTATATCGACTTCAGCGAAGCCGGCGAGAGCAGGCTCGAAATGGAGGGCATCGAACTGGTCGACGACGACGGCAGTGCCCTGCCGCTCAGCGAAGCCGAGCAGCTCGCGTTCGATGCGGCAAACAACGATTTCGACTGGGAAGTGGAAGTCGGCAAGCTGTTGCCCGAAGCGCCGATGACGTGAGCATTGTAGTCGGCGTTCACTCGACCGGCGGTGATGCGTGCCGTCGCCGACAAGCGCTACTGCGGCCAAAGACAGAATCCCGCCTCATCGCTGCCGTTTGGTGTGGTCCAATGGGAGCGGACGCCCCGATTATGCTGGTCTAGAATGGAAAAACCCGCCTACCAGGGCGGGTTCTCAGGGAGCAGGGTGGCGGAGGGACAGGGATTCGAACCCTGGGTAGGTTTGACCCTACGCCGGTTTTCAAGACCGGTGCATTCAACCGCTCTGCCATCCCTCCGGCTCACGGGGGCGAATATTACCAGCTATCTTCATGAGGTCAAGGGGTTCCACTGCACCGGCACCGGGAGGCGGCCATGGCGATGCCTCTGACAACGCCCGTCATCTTGCCACGCGTGGCGGTATCCGCGGCGTTGCTGCACGAGGGCAGAGTATTGATGATCCGGCGCAGGCATCCACCCAATGCCGGCATGCTCGCCCTGCCGGGAGGGCGGGTCGAGCCCGGCGAGCCACTGTTGGCTGCCGCGGTTCGCGAGCTACGGGAGGAAACCGACATCGAGGCCGAGCCACTTGGTGTCATGACCGCGGTTGAAGATAGGCAGTATGACGCCGGTGGCGGGCTGCTGAGCCATTACGTTATCGTGGTGGTACGATGCCACTGGCTGGGCGGGACGGCAGTGGCCCGTGACGATGCCAGTGAAATCCACTGGTTGGATGCTGGAGCACTGAACGATGACGCAGCGATCTGCGCCAGCGCCCGAATGATTGCGAACCAGCTGCTTGTCGGAGAGAATTCTGCGATGATGGTGCGTTGAGGCTTTCAGAACTAAGGGGTTGCGTCGGGAACCAACCGGCGGCATTCTTTGTCCACTGCCGAGATCACTCAGATCAATTACAGGGAGCTCTGGATCAATGGCCTATAACGAAACACATGTGGCACAGCATACGTCACAGGTAGTCAGTACCAACAAGGTGCTGCGCAATACCTACGGCCTGCTGGCCATGACACTGCTGTTCTCCGCTGTGACGGCTGGCGTCGCCATGACCATGGGCGTCGAGCGGATGAACATTCTCGTATTCTTCGCGGGCGCCTACGGCTTGATGTTCCTGGTGCACAAGACCGCAAACTCCGCTGCCGGCCTGTTGGCCACCTTCGCCTTCACCGGCTTCATGGGCTTCACGCTGGGCCCGATCCTCAGCGCCTACCTGGCACTGCCCAATGGCGCCGCGCTGATCATGAATGCGCTGGCCATGACCGGCCTGACCTTCATCGGCCTCTCGGCCGTGGCGTTGATCACCAAGAAGGACTTCAGCTTCCTCTCCAATTTCCTGATGGCGGGGGCGATCGTGCTGATCCTGGCCATGGTGGCGGCCCTGATCTTCCAGATCCCGACCCTGATGCTGATGGTATCGGCCGGTTTCGTGCTGTTCGCCTCGGCGGCGATCCTCTACCAGACCAGCGAGATCGTGCACCGTGCCGGGGAAACCAACTATATCCTCGCCACCATCACGCTCTACGTCTCGATCTACAACCTCTTCGTCAGCCTGCTGATGCTGCTCGGTATCATGAGCAACGACTGACCTCAGGTTCGAAGTGTAATCCCCAGGCCCCGCTCAGGCGGGGCTTGCTCGTTTGATAGGGCAGGAACCGTCCATGCGCTACGCATTGCTCGTTCAGGGCGCCCCCTACAGCAGCCAGGCCTCGCATTCCGCTCTGCGCTTTGCCGCGGCCCTGCTGGCTCGGGGAAATCGCCTGGAGTGCGTCTTCTTCTATCATGATGGTGTCTATAACGCCGCACGGCTGGCGGCGCCCCCTCAGGATGAGCCCCATCTGGTGGACGCCTGGGTGAGGCTGAACGAGGAGCACGGCACCCAGCTTCAGGTCTGCATCGCTGCCGCCCTGCGCCGGGGTTTGCTCGATGAGCGTGAGGCCTCCCGCCACGGCAAGTCGGGCCATAGCGTCGAGCCCCCTTTCGAACTGACGGGGCTGGGCCAGTTGATCGACCTGGGGCTAGGCGTCGATCGCCTGGTGACCTTTGCGCCCTGAGGAGGAGGATGCGATGCAAGCAGAGACCGTTCTGGACGGAGATGTGCTGGTCATATTGCGCCATCCGCCCCACGGCAGCAGCTGGCTGCGTGAAGGCCTCGATGCCGCCCTGGTGGCGGCGGCCTTCGGACAGGCAGTGAGCCTGCTGTTCCAGGGCGATGGCGTTCTGGCGCTGCTCCAGGGGCAGGGGCCCGGTCCCCTGGGGCAGAAGGGCACCTCTGCCACGCTGGATATGCTGGCGATGTACGATATCGAGTCGCTGTTCCTGGACGCGACGTCACTTGCCCGCCTGGGCTTGTCTACCGATTCGCTGCAGCTGCCGGTAAGCCCCCTCGAGCCGCCATCGATAGCGGCGCTGATAGCCGGGCACCGGCTAGTACTGACATTCTGACGCCATCGGTGACACGACGATAATCGCGAGGTCGATCATGATCCTGCACATTCTCAATCGCTCTCCCAGCTCGAGCCTGGTCTACCGTGACGCCCTCGCCGGCATGGGGCCGGAAGATCGCCTGTTGCTGGTCGAAGATGGCGTACATGGCGCGCTGCCGTCCCAGGTTCGTCATTTCGAGGTGATCGGCGATCGGCTGTTCGCCCTGCGTGAGGACCTGGTGGCCCACGGACTGGATGGCCACTGCGATGCCAGTGTCCAGGTGGTGGACGTCGACGGCTTCGTGGCGCTCACCGAAGAAGCCGACAAGACAGTGAGCTGGTTCTGATGGCTTCCACGGAAATCGACCGCTATCTGCAGGTGGGAGCCCAGCGCATTGCCCTCGATCCGGAGGGCTATCTGATAGCGCTCGATGACTGGACACCGGCCGTGGCCAGCGCCATGGCGGCCGAGGAGGGGCGTGAGCTGACCGATGAGCACTGGGAGATCATTTCGGTACTGCGCGACTTCTATGCTCGCTACGAGGCCTCGCCGGCCATGCGGCCGCTGGTCAAGGCCGTGGCGCAGTCGCTGGGAAGCGAGAAAGGGCGTTCGCTTCACCTCATGCGCCTCTTCCCGGAAAGCCCTGCCAAGGTGGCGGCGCGGCTGGCAGGCCTGCCGAAGCCGGCGAATTGCCTCTGATGAAGGGGTTTTCCACGAAGGTCTTGCCATGAAAGCGCACTCTCGATGAAGCGTTCCCCATGAATTTTTTGGCTCATGCCTGGCTGGCCCGCGGCGGCAGCGACGAATTCCTCTACGGCAACCTGATTGCCGACGGCGTCAAGGGCAGTGACCTCTCGGCCTGGACCGTCGAGGTCGCCAGCGGTATCCGGCACCATCGCCGGGTCGATGCCTTCGTCGATGGCCATCCGGTGATCCATTCGGCACGGAGCCGGGCGCCGCAGACGCTTCGGCGTTATACCGGTATCGCCCTGGACCTGATGTGGGACCACTTCGTGGCGCGCCAGCTGCAACTCGACGTGGTGGAATCCCGGCTGGTATTGCGCTGCTATCGCCTGCTGGAGCAGCGTCCTGCCCCCGCCCGCCTGGCTCTCATGATGCCGGTACTGGTGGAGCAGGACTGGCTGCATCGCTACGCCGACTTCGATTTCACCTGCCGGGCGGTGCGCGGTATCGGTCAGCGGCTTTCGGGCCCCAACCGCCTGGCGGAGCTTGTGCCCTGGCTGGAGGCGGATTATGCCGGCCTGGAGAAGGACTTTCAGCGCCTCTGGCCCGCAGTGAACGACGAACTCGAGGTACCCGATACCGGGAAGGGCCCATCGTTCAATCGACCCTGAGCCACAGGCAGTCAACGGCGTCGCCGGGCGCGATGCGTGACTGCTCGGGTATCACGGCCAGTGCATCGGCGCCGACGCAGGAAGAGAGCACGCCGGAGTTCTGGTCGCGAAACGCGCTTGCCACGATCCCTTGCTCACCGAACTCGATGGCCACGCGCATATAGTGGCGACGAGGGCCGGTGCTGGTGGCGAAGTCGGCACGGGCGGGGAGCGTCGGCAGCTCGGCAAGGGCCGGGCAGCCAAGCAGCGCGCCCACCAGGGGGCGAAGGAACAGCCAGGCACCGACGAAGCACGACACGGGGTTGCCCGGCAGGCCGACGAAGCGCACTGGCCTGCCGCCTTCCCCGGGCAGCCGCCCCAGGGCGAGCGGCTTGCCGGGCCGTATGGCCAGGCGCCAGAGGTCGAGCCGGCCGATGGATTCCAGTGCCGCGCGGACGTGGTCCTCTTCACCCACACTCACCCCGCCGGTGGAGACCACCACATCCGCTTCCCGGGCGGCCCGGCTCAGGGTTGCGCGGGTACCTTCCGGGTCGTCGGGCACCGAGGCGACGAGCACCACCTCGGCGCCGAAGCGTTCCAGCAGCTGCCTGAGCATGGGGCGGTTGGAGTTGTAGATCTGTCCCGGGGCCAGAGGCTGGCCCGGATCGACGATCTCGTCACCGGTGGAGAGCAGGGCGACACGGGGGCGACGGCGCACAGCCACCTTGGTGATGCCCTGTCCGGCAATATGGCCCAATGCAGCGGCATCGAGGCGTACGCCGGCATCGAGCAGCGGCGCCCCCGCCCGTACGTCACGGCCCCGGCGGCGCACGTTATCACCGGCCGGGATATCCGCGGGGATGACCGCCAGGCCATCCTTCGTCTCGACGCGCTCCTGCATCACCACGCAATCGGCCCCGGGCGGCAGCTCGCCGCCGGTGAAGATCCGTGCGCAGCTTGCCGGTGACAGCGGCTGGACGGCACTCCCCGCGGCGACACGCTGCGTGATCGGCAGTGTCTTTCCTGCATCGCCGTGATGCAGGGCATACCCGTCCATGGCGCTATTGTCGAAGGGCGGCACGTCGAGTCGGGCCAGCACCGGATCGGACAGCACCCGTCCTGCGGCTTGGCTGCAGCTTACGACCTCCGTCGGTAGCGGGCCGACACCCTCGACTAGCGCGGCGAGTGCTGCCTCGATGGGTTGAAGCTCAGCCATGTTGACCCCGGCCGGGTATGACCAGGTTGGCGAAATTGCACGGCTTGTGACGGCTGTCGAGTTGCTCTGCCAGCAGGCCATCCCAGGCGGTGCGGCAGGCGCCGCTGGAGCCGGGCAGGCAGAAGATCACGGTGGCATTGGCCAGGCCGCCCAGGCAGCGGCTCTGGATCGTCGAGCTGCCAACGTCATTGAAGGAGAGCTGGCGGAACTGTTCGCCGAAGCCTTCGATGCGCTTGTCCAGCAGCACGGACACGGCTTCAGGCGTCGAATCGCGACCGGTGAACCCGGTGCCGCCGGTGGTCAGGATGACCTGAATATCCGGTTCGGCAATCCACTCGGAGACGACCGCACGGATACGGTAGATGTCATCGATCACGATCCGACGCTCGGCGAGCCGATGCCCCGCCAGTTCCAGGCGCTCGGCCAGCAGGGCGCCACTGCGATCGGTATTCAGGTCCCGGGTATCGGAGATGGTCAGTACCGCTATCCTCAGCGGTATCATCGTTTCGCTCATGACCCTTTCTGCTCCCCTTTACGGGCCTGTTGGGCCTCCAAGGCGGCCATCTGTTCCGGCGTGGCCTTCTGCTGGTAGTTGGCTTTCCACTCGTCGTAGGGCATGCCGTAGACATACTCCCGGGCCGTTTCATAGTCGAGATCGGCACCCTGCTGCTCGGCCGCCGACACCAGCCACTTGGAGAGGCAGTTGCGGCAGAAGTCGGCCAGAATCATCAGGTCGATGTTCTGCACCTCCTTGTGTTCGTCGAGGTGCTTGAGCAAGCGGCGGAATGCCGCGGCTTCCAGTTCGGTACGGGTGGCATCGTCGAGATGCTGCATAGCGTGTCTCCCTGCCGGTCATGAAGGGTGTGAGGCGTGTTGCCAGCATAACAAAAGACACCGCCCGAAGGCGGTGTCGAGAAGGCAGTGTATCAACGAGGCTGATCAGGAACGAGTGGCAGCCTCCTCGCTGTCGTCGGGCGGTGGCCGGCCGGCCGAGATCTGTTGTTCGGAGACCGCCTGATCCTTCACCTCTTCGTACCAGAGGTTGTGGTGGTCCTTGGCCCAGGTCTCGTCCACGTAGCCGGTGGTCATGCCCTCCAGCGATCCCTCGGAGCCGATGGTGCCGATGTAGATATGGCCCAGGGCCACGGCGGTCAGCCCCAGCGCCCCCACCGCGTGGATGATGTTGGCCCACTGCATGGTGTCTCGGCCCTGGCCGTAGTTGGGGAAGTCGAGCACGAAGCCGCTGACCACCACCACGATGCCCACCGTGGCCAGGAGCCAGAACCAGAGCTTCTCGCCACCGTTGGCGAACCCCGCATCGGGATGGCCCTTGCCGACCAGGCCGCCGCCCTGCTTGAACCACTCCAGGTCGTGCTTCTTCGGCCAATTGTGCTTGAGCACACGCGCCAGGAGCACGATCAGCAGGATGCCGAACAGCGGGCCCAGGTAGTTATGGGAGACCTTCGAGGCGGAGATCATCGCGCCCCACACGGCATCCCCGAACAGCGGCCGGAAGACGAACTTGCCATACAGCAGGTTCAGCCCCGTGAGCGCCAGGACGATAAACAGCGTGGCCACAGTCCAGTGGATCGAGCGTACGAGCAGTGGCCAGCGCAGCAGCTTGCGCCCCGTGCGTGGGCCGCTGAGGTCCTTGCGGCCAACGATCACGTAGAACACCGCGATCACCACGATCATGCCGCCGATGGCGATCAGGCCGAAGGGCGAGACCCAGCGATTGCGTAGCTGCCGCCAGGTCTCCCCGCTGGCATTGACCAGGTTGTAGGTGGACTCGGCGCGGCTGTCGCGGAAGTTGGGCCCGGTCTCACCGCTGCGCACCTGGCGCCAGGTATCCGGCGATACGCCGCCGACGGCGGTGGCCGCTTCGCGGTCGGGATCGGCCTGGGCCAGCACCGTCGGGGCGCCCCCCAGGCCGACCAGCAACGCCAGGGCCAAGAGCGCCGCCCGCCAGAACCCAGGCCATGCATTGGAAACGTACATGCTGCCTCCTTACCCCTGGCGGGTGGCGTCATAGGCGAGGTTGTCGGCAGCCGCCTGGGGGTTGCCCGACCAGGCCCCGTCGGGATGGCCTCGCTGGACCACCCGCTGGCGGAAGATGTCGGCCACGGTCTGGGCATCGCCGGCCAGCAGCGCCTTGGTGGAGCACATCTCGGCACACAGGGGCAGCTTGCCCTCCGCGATGCGGTTGGCGCCGTATTTCTCGTACTCCTCTTCCTTCGAGTCGGCCGGGCCGCCGGCGCAGAAGGTGCACTTGTCCATCTTGCCGCGCTCGCCGAAGGCGTTCTGCTTGGGAAACTGCGGTGCCCCGAAGGGGCAGGCGTAGAGGCAGTAGCCGCAGCCGATGCACAGGTCCTTGTCGTGGAGTACGATGCCGTCCTCGGTCTTGTAGAAGCAGTCGGTGGGGCAGACCGCCATGCAGGGGGCATCGTCGCAGTGCATGCAGGCCACCGAGATCGAGACCTCGCTGGGCTCGCCGTCGTCGAGGGTCACGACGCGGCGGCGCTGGATGCCCCATTCGACGTCGTTGGCGTTCTTGCAGGCGGTGACGCAGCCGTTGCAGTCGATACAGCGCTCCGCGTCGCACATGAATTTCATCTGGGCCATGGGAATCTCCTGTTGGCGAGCGCAATCAGCTGGCTTTCTCGATACGACACAGGGTGCACTTGGTTTCCTGCATCTGCGTCACGGTGTCATAGCCGTAGGTGGTGGCGGTGTTGGCCGCCTCACCGAGCACGTAGGGGGCCGATCCTTCCGGATAACGGTCGTGCAGGTTCTCGCCCTGGAATATGCCGCCGAAGTGGAAGGGCATGAACACCACCTCACGGGATACTCGGGGCGTCACCAGAGCCTGGACACGGACGCGCCCGCCCTCGGCGCCCTCGACCCAGACCATGTCGCCGTCGGCCACCGCCAGCTCGTTGGCCAATGCCGGGTTGATCTCGACGAACATCTCCTGCTGCAGCTCGGCGAGCCACGACATGGAGCGGGTCTCTTCGCCACCGCCCTCGTACTCCACCAGGCGTCCTGAGGTGAGGATGATGGGGTAGCGATCGGAGTTGTCGTTGTCCTGGATGCTCTTGTAGAGGGTCGGCAGCCGATAGTGTGAGGCGACGTCATCCCAGGTGGGATAGTCGGCGACCAGGTCGCGGCGGCTGGTGTAGAGCGGTTCGCGGTGCTTGGGGATGGGATCGGGGAAGGTCCAGACGTTGCAGCGCGCCTTGGCATTGCCGAAGGGGGCGCACTCGTGGGCGATCGCCACCCGCTGGATGCCGCCCGTCAGGTCGGTCTTCCAGTTCTTGCCCTCCGCCTCGGCCTGTTCATCCGGAGTGAGGTCGTCCCACCAGCCCAGGTCCTTGAGCATCTCGGCGGTGAATTCCGGATAGCCGTCGTTGAGCTCGGATCCCTCGCTGAAGACGCCGTCGGCCAGGATGTTCTCGCCGTTGTGCTCGATGCCGAAGCGAGCGCGGAAGGTCAGGCCGCCTTCGGAGACCGGCTTGCTGGTGTCGTAGAGGATCGGGGTGCCGGGATGGCCCATCTCGGCGGTACCCCAGCAGGGCCACGGCAGGCCATAGTAGTCGCCATCGGCCGGGCCACCCTCGGCCTGCAGGGTACGGAAGCTGAAGGTATGCCAGTTCTGCTGATGTGCCTTGAGCCGCTCGGGGCTCTGTCCGGTGTAGCCGACCGTCCACATGCCGCGGTTGAACTCGCGGGTGATGTCCTCGATGAGCGGCTCGGTGCCGTTCACCTGGATATTCTTGAACAGCTCATCGGCAAATCCCAGCTTGCGCGACAGCAGGTACATGATCTCGTGGTCCGGCTTGGACTCGAACAGCGGTTCGATGACCTTGTCGCGCCACTGGAGGGCGCGGTTGGTGGCGGTGACGCTGCCGGTTGTCTCGAACTGGGTCGCCGCCGGCAGCAGATAGACCCCGTCGCTGCGGCCGTGCATGACGCCGGCCACGGTGGGATAGGGGTCGACGATGACCATCATCTCGAGCTGCTGCATGGCCTTCTGCATTTCGGGTCCGCGAGTCTGGGAATTGACCGCATGGCCCCAGTAGAACATCGCCTTGAGTCGGGAGCGCTGGGAGATCGCGTCTTCCTCCTCGAGCACGCCGTCGACCCAGCGCGACACCGTGATGCCGTTGCTGTACATGGGCTGGCCATCGGCGTACTCGGTCTGATCGAAGCGGCTCTTCAGCCAGTCCAGGTCGAGGTCCCAGACGCGGGCCCAGTGGGCCCAGGCGCCCTCGGCGAGGCCGTAGTAGCCGGGAAGGGAGTGGGACATCAGGCCCAGGTCGGTGGCGCCCTGGACGTTGTCGTGGCCACGGAAGATGTTGGCGCCGCCGCCCGACTTGCCGATGTTACCCAGCGCCAGCTCGAGGATGCAGTAGGCCCGGGTGTTGTTGTTGCCGGTGGTGTGCTGGGTGCCGCCCATGCACCAGACGATACAGCCGGGGCGGTTATCGGCGAGCCGGCGCGCAGTGTCGTGCATCATCGTCTCGGGGACGCCGGTGATGCGCTCGACCTCACTGGGCGGGAAGTTGGCCACTTCCTCGCGTACCTCGTCCATGGCATAGACGCGTTGGTTGATGTACTCCCGGTCTTCCCAGCCGTTCTCGAAGATGTGCCACAGCAGGCCCCAAATGAAGGCCACGTCGGAGCCGGGGCGGATGCGCACGAAGCTGTCGGCCTTGGCGGCGGTGCGGGTGAAGCGCGGGTCGACGACGATGATCTGGGCGTGACTGCGCTCCTTGGCCAGCAGGATATGCTGCATGGCCACCGGGTGGGCCTCGCTGGGGTTGGAGCCGATGAACATGATCGACCTGCTGTTCTGCATGTCGTTCAGCGAGTTGGTCATCGCCCCGTATCCCCAGGTATTCGCTACCCCGGCTACGGTGGTGGAGTGGCAGATGCGCGCCTGGTGGTCGGTGTTATTGGTGCCGGCCAGGGCCGCGAACTTGCGCATCAGGTAGGCCTGTTCATTGTTGAACTTGGCCGACCCCAGCCAGTAGACGCTGTCGGGGCCGTGAGCTTCGGTAAGCTGGAGTACCTTGTCGCCGATCTCCTCGATGGCCTCGTCCCAGCTGAGACGCTGCCACTCGCCGCCCACCAGCTTCATGGGGTACTTGAGGCGCCGGCTGGAGTGGCCATGCTGACGTAGCGAGGCCCCCTTGGCGCAGTGGGCGCCGCGGTTGATGGGGTGGTCGAAGGCAGGCTCTTGCTTGGTCCAGATCCCCTCCTGGACCTCGGCATAGACGCCACAGCCCACCGAACAGTGAGAGCAGATGGTTCGCTTGGTCTCCACCGGAGAGTCGAGGACGGGGGTCTTGTCCGAGGCGTCGCTGCGGCGCATCATCGGGGCACCCATGAAGCCAGCCGCGGCGAGGCCGCCCGTGGTGGCGCCGGTGCGCTTGAGGAACTGCCGACGGGAAATGCCCAGCCCGTGTGCCTTGGGGGCATCGCTTTTACGAGTCAGACGCATGGTGTGATCTCCTGGCTATTGGCTGTCGAGCCGTCAGTCCCGCAGGGTGGCGTAGAAGGTGCGGATATGATCGGTTTCCCGATAGCCTTGGGCCGTATCGACCACCGGCTCGGCTTTGTTCTCGGCCTGTACCAGGGTAACGTGACCGACGGCGGCGGCCGCGCCGGCGGCAGCAGTGCCGAGCCCCAGGGTCTTGAGAAAGCGACGGCGCTGCGGATTGTTGGTCTTGTTCATGGTGGTTTCCTCGGTCATGCCGTGGCCTTGAGTTGGCGTTGTTGTGTTTTTCATGGTCACTCTTTCGATGCTGTTGCCCGTTCCCTTGCTGTCGGTATACGGGCATCAGCCGGAGTCAGGGTTCCACCAGCCTGACGGGTTCATGCGCTGCCTCACGAGCGAGTAGCGCCTCTTCCCTGTCGATGAAGGCCCGACCGAGTCGGCCGACACCGGAATAGAAATCACTCTCCACGCCGGCCAGGTCCGTCAGGCAGGTCGATGCCCATGGGGCGATGTGGGTCATGAAAAAGCGTGCCTCCGCGTGAGAGCCGGACTCGATGAGCAGGGCCATCGCCTCGCAGAGTGCGGCGAGGTGGTCCTCGGGCTCACGCGTTGGTTCGTTGCGTTCGATGCCCAGCGCCTTGAGATCGTGGCGCAGCGCGACCAATGCCTGATCCATCAGCTCGCCATTGCGGTACCAGGAGGCGTAAGGCGCCACGTCGCCCTGGATGACTCCGACGAGGTGGCGGAAGTGCGCCCGAGCGAGTGTCTCAGGGCGCGAACCACGGGACGCTTCGGTGAGTGCACGCCAGGAAGCGGCCAGAGGGCTGGTGTCATCCTCCACTTGAAGGTTCGCCAGCCATGCCAGCAGCTCCGGGTGGGGCGGCTCGCGCAGCAAGCGCGCCAGCAGCCGGTAGACATCGGCTCTCAGGGCATCGTCTTCGTCCAACTCACGAGCCTCCTCGTGCATGACAGTGTCGCTCATGGATTCACACCTTCAGTTGCGATTCGGGGTCCCGTGCAAGTTCCCGCCACACGTCCCGCACGCGACAGTCCTCACACATCTCGATCCGTGAGATCGCATCGCCGGCGAAATAGGGATGGTCGGCCAGCTTGGCCTTGATGACGGCGATGGTGCTGGCGGTGGCGAACGGCTTGCCGCAGCGGATACAGTCGAAGGCCGCCTCTGAGTGGCAGACGCGCCGCTGGTTCCGAGCGGGGTCGGCCAGGAAGCCGGGAAGCAGGGCGATGGCGTCCTCGGGGCAGGCGTCCGCGCAAAGGCCGCACTGCACGCAGTCGGCCTCGCGGAAGTTCAATTGGGGACTCTCATTGCCGGCTGACAATGCGGGCGTCGGACAGCCGGCGACACATGCCATGCAGAGCGTGCAGCGCTGGATATCTACCGCAAGTCCGCCATAGGCGGCATCGGGCGGTATGGCATGACGCTCTCCGTCCTGCCGACCCAGCTCGGCAAGGTGGTCGAGCACGCCGTTGAGCCGATCGCGCTTGCCAGTGCTGTCAAGCACGAGGCCGTCGGCGGGGAGCGGCGGATGGGCGGGAAGGGCATCCCTGGCCGTCGTGTCGCCGACAGCGATCGCGGAAATCCGCTCGCGCGGGTGGCCCAGTGCCTCGAGAAGGGCGTGTGCCTGGGCCAACTGATCGTCGAGGAAGGCGACCAGGCGCTCCGGCATGTCAGGGTGATGCTGAAGGCGAACCTCAGCGGCACCGCCCGCAACGGCCGTCAGCCACTGGTCATGACCGGCCGCGCCGAGCTCCTCAAGAGGCACGTCGAGGACGTGGCCGGCCGGAGTCTCGTCGGGGTGGAGGTGTTCGCTCGACACGAATCGCACCACCGGCTGGCCGCCGCCCGCCTGGCGGTAGGCCGCCAGCCAGGCCAGTAGGGTTTCCTGCTGGCGATGGGACTCGGGCATGCGAAACTCGATGGCGCCGGAGGGGCAGGCGCTGCTGCAACTGCCGACCCCGTGACAGCGGTAGGGATCTATTTCGACGCGCGACTCGACCCGGCCTCGCACGCTCTGGATAGCATCGGCCGGGCAGACATCCAGGCAGCGGGTACAGCCCGTATTGCCACTGGCGGCATGGGCACAGAGATCGTGATTGATCTGGAAATAGCGGGGCTTGTCGAATTCACCGACCAGTGCAGTGAAGGCCTCGAGGTGAGATTCGCTTTCGGCAGTACCCCAGCGAACGGTGACATAGCCCGGTGGAGGCAACTCCAACGCAAGTGCGGGCGTCTCGCAAAGGTCCAGGATCTGGTCGAAATGGTCACGCTCGACCAGTGCCCGGGCCAGGTCCAAAGACTGGCCTCCCTGCTCGAGCGTGACCCGAAAGCGACCCAGGTAGCCATCAACGCGCAGGCTTGCGGCCTGCTCGCGCGTCAGGGTGTGGCAGGTCACTGTCCGGGTATCGGCCAACAGGGTTTCGTCATCGGCGGGGGCACCGTCGATGGCGGATGGATCGACCGGCTCGGTGATCAGCAGGGACACCGAGGCCAGCCCGTGGTCGTGAAGTGCGCGTGCGGCACGGCGTGCGTCACGCTCGTTGCCGAGTATCAGGGCATGTCCCTGGCTGACATAGCTGACGCTGGATGGAGTGAGGTTGATAGGCCAGGAGACCCGGCGATGCATCGCCTCCCTTGCCTGGCGATTGCCGGCTTCATCCACCGGCATTGTGTGGATTAGATGATTCATGCCACCTCACGGTCTGGGTGCCTAATTGTTATATTGTGTTTCTAATACTCAGTCTGGCTGATTATCGAGATCTTGCTAGACCACCCTTGGTCTAATCTCCCTTTGATGTCGACGTATTGCTTTCGGCGCTGGTCTCCAGCGCACGTCGGGCATCTACCGCGTCCTCGTCACGGGAAGACGTCAATTCCCGGGGGGATTCCTGTGTGGACGCCTGGATGTTCGGCTCGTCGGGCGTGGTGAGCTCTGCACGTTCCACAGGATCGGTGGTTTCTGGATCTGGTTCGCTCTCTTCGAGCTTGCGGGTCCACTGCCTGAGGCGCTGGGCCATCTCGCTCGCCAGCGGTTTGAGAAGCTGGCGGTAGTCGTCATCGTAGTCGTCGAGACCATCGCGGATCCCATAGTGGCCACCCGAGAACATTTTGCGGAGGGCGCGCCGGCGCAGGGCATCGCTGACGCCCGCCTGCATGAACGCCTTGAAGTCGCTGCCGGCGGGCAGGTTGTCGGGGTCGGGAAGGGTCGCGTCGAGACTGCCGGGCTCGGGTGGCACCGAAGGGGAGGGGGGCGTATCGCTGCCCGGGCCCTGCATTGATTGTTCCGACGTTTGCACCGACTCGACGAGTTCGGGTTCATCGGCCTGAATGACATCGGCCTCCTCGCTGAGCTTGCGGTGTGACCAGCGACTCAGCCGGCTCATACGGCATGCTCCCTGGCGCGCCCGGCTCCCTTGCGTTTCTTCTTGCGCCCCTCGTCCGGGGCCTCGCCGTGGCGGGCCAGGTAGGCTTCCAGCCAAGCTTGGATCGCCAGTGGCATCGCCACTTCCAGCACCTGTTGCTCACCATCGAGCCAGGAAGCGGCGACGTCCTGGCTGGCCGTGATTGCCGAGGGACGAGGCTCGCCACTGCTCTCGCCGCAACGCACGAACAGGCGGGGCGTGTCGGCATCGAGGTTGAAGCGGTAGGCGGCCCTTTCGGTGAGGTACAGCTGCAGCGTCAGGACCCAGGGCCCACCATCCCCCGGCACCAGATCAACGATCTGCCATCGGGTGGCGCTGAAACCCTTGATACGCCGAGTCTCGCTGGCAATATCAAGACTCAGGGTTCGATGACTGCTTGGGTTGGTCATTGATGCCGCTCCCACGGAAGTTGTCACTTCAGTAAAGACACTCGGCGGTCGGAATGCCATCATCGTCTATCAACGCTTTGTCGAGGAGCCGTCAATGCACGACATCAGCCTTAGCCGGGCACGCCTGCCCACCACTCTGGAAGTCGAGGTGCTCGACGAGTTCGGGGAGTGCCGTCGCCAGGCCATTGCCGCCGAGCGCTCCCTGACCCTCTATCTCAACAAGCGTGAAATCGTCACCCTGATGACGCTGGGTGCCGACCCGGAGGCGTTGGTGGTGGGGTATCTGCGCAACCAGGGGCTACTCCAGAGCGCCGAGGATCTCGAGGTGGTACAGGTCGATTGGGAGGTGGAGGCAGCCGCCGTGGTGACCCGACGGCTGCCGGACGACATGGAGGCCCGGCTGGGGCAGCGTACCGTGACCACCGGCTGTGGCCAGGGCACGGTCTTCGGTCGGCTGCTGGATTCGACCTCGTTGAAGCGCTTGCCCGAGACACGATTAGCGCAGTCGGTGCTCTATGCGCTGCTCGAGCGGCTGGGTGATTACAACGAGACCTATCGCAGCGCCGGGGCGGTCCATGGCTGTGCACTTTGCCGCAAGGCCGACGTGCTGGATTTCGTCGAAGACGTGGGGCGGCATAACGCGGTGGATACCCTGGCCGGGCGCCAGTGGCTGGGTACCAGCGAGACCACGGGCAGCGATATCTTCTACACCACCGGAAGATTGACCTCCGAGATGGTGCTGAAGGTGGCCCAGATGGGGATCAGTGTCCTGGTGTCACGTTCCGGCGTCACCCAGAAGGGCGTTGAACTGGCCGAGCGTTTCGGCGTGCTGTTGATCGCCCGGGCCAAGGGGCGCCACTTCCAGGCGATCAATGCCGGGACTAGGCTCGAACTGGATGCGGTGCCGGTACGGCGGCCGGGCGACCGCCGGCGCAGCTGAACTCAGGTCGTCTCCCCGTAGGTACAGACCGACAGCACCACGGCATCCGTTTCGCTGGTCGAGACCAGCGCGTGCCCCATGTCGCTGTCGAAGTAGATGCTGTCCCCCTGGGAGAGCTGCAACGGTTCGTAGAACTCGGTGTAGAGACAGATCTCGCCATCCAGCACCATCAGAAACTCCTCACCGTCATGACGCACCCACTCGCTGAACTCGTCGAAGCTGCGCGCCCGGACGATGGTCTTGAACGGTATCATGCGTTTCTGGGCCAGTTCACAGCTCAGCAGTTCATGCTCGTAGGTGGGTGTGGGGTGGTGCTCGCCCTTGCCCTGTCGGGTCAGGTCGCGGCGTCCCATGGTGCGAGGCTTGGCCCGGGGTGGGGTGAGGAGCTGGGGCAGGTCGATGCCGAGGCCGTTGATCAGCTTCTGTACGGCGGTGAAGGTCGGCGAGATCTGATTGTTCTCGATCTTGGACAGGGTCGAGCGGGCCAGGCCGGTGCGCTGGCTGACGTCCTCGAGCGTCCAGTGGTTGGCCAGGCGAAGCTCCTTGAGTCGCTCGCCGAGGCGCAGCGGCTCCACGAATGGCTTGCGGCCGGATGCGATACGCAGCGCGGCCTGCTGGTCGGTGGTGGCGGGCATGGGCAGATTCACTATAGGAAACAAGTTTTCCCAAAGCGTACCACAAATCGCGCAAAGCGCGTTGCCATGGCGACATCCGAGCAGCGGATCGCGACAGAATGTTTCCTCACCCGGTGGAACGACTCATTGATCGAAGGGCAGGCCCAGTAAGGCTCTTACGTGTGCCTCGGCGCAGCGTCCGAGCGAGGTCGGGTCGTAGCCACCCTCCAGCACCGATACCAGGCGATTGTCGGCGTAGAGGGCAGCGATCTCCATGGCCATATGGGTCACCCAGTGGTAGTCCTCGTCTTCCAGGCAGAGTTCGGCCAGCGGGTCCTCGCGGTGGGCATCGAAGCCCGCGGAGAGCAGCACCAGTTCCGGCTTGAAGGCGTGCAGGGCCGGCAGCCAGTCGTTCTCGATCTCACGGCGGAAGGCGGTACTGTCGGTACCGGCATCCAGCGGGGTGTTGACCACGTTCTGCCACTCGCTGCGCAGGTAGCGCCAGGGATAGAACGGGTACTGGTAGCTGGTGCAGATCAGGATGTCGGGGTCATCCTTGAAGATATCGATGGTGCCATTGCACTGATGCACGTCGAAGTCGAGGATGGCGATGCGCCGGGCACCGTACTTGGCCCGGGCGTGGGCGGCTCCGACGGCGACATTGTTGTAGAAGCAGAAGCCCATGGCGTCGGTGGCCTCGGCGTGATGCCCCGGCGGGCGCACGGCACAGAAGACGTTGTCGGCCTGGCCGCGATAGACCTGCTCCACGCCGCGGATGACCGCGCCGGCAGCCATGCGCGCGGCCTGTAGGCTGTCGGGGTTCATCATGGTGTCACTGTCCAGCGTGACGATACCGGTTTCGGGCACGCACTTGTCCAGCGCCCGGAGGTGGCGCAGGGGATGAACCCGAGCCAGTTCGTCCTCGGTGGCTTCACGGGCATCCGATTGCATGGTCTGCTGCAGCAGGCCCGACAGGGCGAGGCGTGCTCGAATGGCTTCGAGTCGCAGGGGGCTCTCGGGGTGCTCCGGGCCCATATGATGAAGGTGGCAGTCGGGGTGCGTAATGTAAGCCGTGATCATGCGGGCGCTCCAGGATGACAGAGGTCACCATAATGCCGGTAAGACCTTGCATAACAGTGTCAATAAGTCGTACACAAGATGGCAAGAACTGACTTGATGGAGGTTGCGACTTGGGTACCCGATTCCTACGGCACTTCTTCGAGCCGCGAACCATTGCAGTGATCGGGGCCTCGGAAAAGCCTCAATCCATTGGTGGCCTGGTCATTCGCAACCTGCAGGAGGCCGGCTTTCCAGGCACCATCTGGGCGGTCAACCTCAAGGGCTACGCGTCGGTATTCGGCCAGCCCTGCGTGGCGCGCATCCGAGAGCTGCCCGAACCCCCCGACCTGGCGGTCATCTGTACGCCGGCACACAGCCTGCCCAAGGTGATTACCCGACTGGGTCGCCTGGGGGTCAAGGCCACCCTGGTTCTCTCCGGAGGGTCTCGTCTCGATGAGGCCGATGATGACAAGGGTTCGATTCGTGAGCGAATGCTGGTGGCGGCACGGGAGTCGGGTATCCGGGTGCTGGGTCCGGAGTGCATGGGGCTGATCGTGCCGGGGCGCAAGCTCAACGCCTCCTACGCCAGTCAGCCGGTCAAGGCGGGGCGGGTGGCCTACCTGGGGCAGTCGGGGATGCTCGGCAACGCCATGATCGACTGGGCCGCGGGTCGGGGCATCGGTTTCTCCCACCTCATCACGGTGGGCGACAGCGTCGACGTGATGCTGCCCGACCTGCTCGACTACATCAACCAGTACTCTCCCACCCAGGCGATCCTGCTGCACCTGGAGCGCATCCAGGACTCCCAGCATTTCATGACGGCGCTGCGCGATGCCTCGCGGAATCGACTGGTCCTCGCCATCAAGAGCGGCCGGACGCCGGAATCCGACCTCTCCAACATGCCGCCGACACCGGGGATCGCCAACCGCGACGTCGTCTTCGACGCGGCGTTCTCCCGTGCCGGCGTGGTTCGGGTGAACGATTCCGACGAACTGTTCGATGCGCTGATGACCCTGTCCCAGATGAAGCCGCTCAAGGGCGATCGACTGGCTATCGTCTCCAACGGCCTGGGGCCGGCCATGCTCGCCATCGACAAGCTGATCAGTGCGGGTGGCAAGCTGGCTCACTTCGGTGATGAGACACGGCGGTTGCTGAAGAAGGGCGATTTCGACATGAGCAGGCCCGGTGAAAACCCGGTGGACCTCGGCGGCAACGCCACGCCGGAAAAGCTGGTGGAGGTGCTGGAGATCGTCGCCGCCGATCCGGGGGTAGACGCCGTGCTGGTGGTACATGCGCCCACGCGCCTGGCGCCATCCAAGGCCACGGCTCAGGCGGTAATCGCCAACCGCAAGCGTTTCCGCCGCAACCTGCTGACCAGTTGGATGGGGCTCGAGGCGGCGCTCGATGCCCGCCACGAGTGCAGCATTGCCGGCATACCTACCTATGTCTCGCCGGAAAAGGCGGTTAAGGCCTTCATGCATATGGTCGATTATCAGCGTGTCCAGGCGCTGCTGCAGGAGACGCCGCCGACGTTGCCCTTTGCCACCACGCCCGACATCCGTGCCCGCTGCCGCACCCTGATTGAAGCGGCCAGGGAGGAGGGGCGCGAGACGCTGTCCCACTCCGAGACCGCCCAGGTACTCGAGGCCTATGGGATATCCGTGGCGCCCAGCCACTATGTACAGACACCGGAAGAGGCCTTTGCCGCCGCCGGCGACATCGACGGCCCCATGGCGGTGAAGGTCGTGCATGAAAGCAACTGCCGGCCATTTCGCTATCGCCGACAGCCCCACAGGCTCTCGGCGGGCCTGCTGCAGGACATTCATTCGCCCGAGCAGGCGGCCGAGGGTGTCACGCGGCTCGGCGACAAGCTGCGGGAAAGATTCCCGCCGGTGAGAATCCGCGAGTACTGCCTGCAGCCCATGCAGCGGGGCAAGCACTCGATGCAGCTCTGTGCCGGGATCACCCGTGACCCGATATTCGGTCCGATCATCGTGTTCGGTATCGGTGGCTACAAGGTCAACGTACTGGCCGACCGCCAGGTGGCGCTACCGCCGCTGAACATGACGCTGTCGGCCGATGTGGTGGGCCGCACCCATGCCGCCCGCCTGATACGCGAACACTCCAGCGACCCGGAGCGGGACCTGGAGCGCCTCTGCCAACTGCTGGTCCAGCTGTCGCAGATGGCTTCCGACCTGCTCGAGCTGCGTGGCCTGGAACTCAATCCCCTGCTGCTCAACCGCGACGGCATGCTGGCAGTGGATTTCGCCATGGACCTGGGCACGCCGGCACGCTTCTCCATCATGCCCTACCCGGAAGAGCTGCGGGAGTGGACGACGCTCAAGAACGGCATGGCGGTAGAAGTGCGTCCCATCCGGGCCGAGGACGCACCGCTGATCACCAACTTCCACGGCCAGCTGTCCGAAGAGAGCATTCGATTTCGCTACTTTCACAACAAGTCCGACCTGACCCAGCGCGATCTCTCGATACTGTCGCACATCAACTATGACCGGCAGATGGCCTTCATCGCCGAACATCTACGGGATGATGGCAGCAAGGAGATGCTGGGCGTGGTCAGGGTATGGAATGACCCCGACAATATCCGTACCGAATTCGCGGTGATCGTACGGGACGACATGGCCGGGCAGGGGCTGGGGAGCCTGCTGATGAAGAAGATGATCGCCTACTGCAAGAGCGTGGGCACCCTGGAGATGATCGGCAAGGTCATGGTCGACAACCACCCCATGCGGGCGCTGATGAAGCACCTGGGTTTTCGCTGTCGCTACAACATGGAGGAGCAGGTGGTGGACGCCGTGCTGCGTCTCAACGAGCCCGAGAACGAATGGCAGCGGCATCGCCTGGAGAGTCTGCCGGACTGAAGGCGGGTGGGCCCCGGTCGGCGCAGAGCCCGAGCGGCCAGCCGGGTTACGCTGGTCGCCCGGGCCCTGTCGACGAGCCCGGTCAGGGCGCCATGCGGAAGAAGTGCCAGCTGCCGTCGCGCAACTCGTAGCGGATGCGGTCATGCAGCCGGCTGGGCTGGCCCTGCCAGAACTCGATCATCTCCGGTATGACCCGGTAGCCTCCCCAGTGAACGGGGCGGGGGATTTCCTGGCCTTCATAGGCCTGCTCGAAGCGATGCTGTCGCTCCTCGATCCACTGCCTGCCGGGGATGACCACGCTCTGGGTGGCGATCCAGGCGCCCAGTTGGCTGGCTCGCGGACGGCTATTGAAGTAGGCGTCCGACTCCTTCCCATCGACCAGCTCGACACGCCCCTCGACGCGCAGTTGGCGGCCCAGCGACGGCCACCAGAAGGTCAGGGCGGCGTGGGGGACATTGGCCAGCTCGCTACCCTTGTGGCTATGGTAGTTGGAGTAGAACACCAGGCCTTTTTCGTCATATCCCTTGAGCAGGACGATCCGGGCATGGGGCAGTCCCTGGCTGTCGACGGTGGCCAGCGTCATGGCATTGCCATCGTCGCCTTCGGCGTCCAGCGCCAAGGTGATCCACTCGTCCAGAAGCACCATGGGGTCAGCGGGCACCTTGTCCTCTACCAACTGGCCGCCCTCATAGTCGCGCCGTATATCGGCGATCTTGCGTGTCATGGCGTTCTCCTAGAAATTTTGTTCATGGTCGCTGCTGTCGCGTTGCATCACAACACCCAGTGCCGGTGTCGCTTCGGATGAGCCCATTGGGGCATGGAGCCAATCCATCGAGCGAAGGGCTCCATCCGCAAAGAGAGATCACACGGGGCGTTGGCAGCCAGCCTGTGTGCAAGGGAGGGCGGGGCAACGGGGGAACCTCCTTGTGCCAGGGGCAGCGGCATGTCTTCTGTACCATTCTATTCCAGCGGCCGGGGCCTTGCAGTGGTTCCTGTCGCCTCAGTCGTCCGGGTCTCATGCGCCGTTGGCCGCCTTCATCTGACGGCTGCGAAAGCGGGCGTAGAACATGCAGCCGGTAAACAGCCCCAGAGCGGTGATCGCCTCGAGCCCGCCTAGTAGGCCCTGGCCGGGCAGCGTGGCGACCATGACGCCCTGTGTGAAGTAGAGCAGGCTGACGAAGGCCAGCCAGGCATGCCCCCGGGGACGTCGGCCAAGGATCGAGGGCAGGAACAGTACCAGTGGCAGTATCCGCACCAGAATCGGTGTCAGCGGATTGTCGCCGGCCTGCATCGACAGGCCGCTCCAGATCAATAACACCATCAGCAAGCCGAAACTGCCCAGCACCAGTTGCCGTGAGCGATCGGTGAGGTTGTCCAGGCCATGGCGTGCCTCGAGATCCTCCAGCCAGCGTCTCATGAGGTCTCCTTCAGGCTCTGCAGCGCCAAGGCCAGGCGGGCGATGCGCTTGCCCTGGGCACGAACCAGGCGCCGTTCGCTGTCGGCGAGAGGCTGGTCGCTGCGCTGGCCGGCGACATGGCTGGCGCCGTAGGGTGTCCCGCCGGCGGTGGTGTCCATCAGGTCGGTTTCGCTGTAGGGGAGGCCGGCGTAGACCATGCCGTGGTGCAGCAGCGGCAGCAGCATGGAGATGAGCGTGGTTTCCTGCCCGCCATGAAGACTCGAGGTGGACGTGAAGGCCGTGGCTGGCTTGTCGATCAGCGTGCCGTTGAGCCATAGCGTGGTGGTGGTATCGATGAAGTGCTTGAGCGGGGCCGCCATGTTACCGAAGCGGGTCGGGCTGCCCAGCGCCAGCGCGGCGCAGTGGCGCAGGTCATCGAGGCTGGCATAGATGGCGCCCTCATCGGGTATCTCGGGCTCGACGGCTTCGCAGGTGGGCGAGACGGCCGGCACGGTTCGCAACCGCGCTTCGATGCCGGAATTCGACTCAACCCCGGCGGCGAGTTGCTCGGCCATGGCGCGGGTCGCACCGTGGCGAGAGTAGTAGAGAATCAGTACATAGGGCAGGGGGTCGCGCATCTTGGCTCCTGGTGGCGGGGGGGCTGGGCTCGGGTCACTCGTCGATGTGCAGGAGAGCGAGCACATCTTCCGGGGGACGGCCCAGCACGGCGCGCTTGCCATCATCCGCGATGGGACGTTCCAGCAGGCGGGGGTGTTCGACCAGTGCCTGGATCACCTGCTCCTGATCCTTGAGATCGACGTCCAGGGATTTCCATTCGGGCTCCTGGGTCCTTATCAGCGCCTCGCCGTCCGCATCCAGTCGCGACATCAGGTCGCGCAGCTCCGCTTCATCGAGCGGCTCGTCCAGATAGCGACGAATCGTCACCTCGGCGCCGTGCTCCTCGAGCAGGGCGAGCGCCTCACGGGACTTGGAACAGCGGGGATTGTGGTAGAGCGTGATCGTCATGGCGGGTTCCTCGATCCTTGGAAGTGCGGCTATTGTAGAAGGGGCGCCGTACCCACCACAACTACACATCCCCTTCCAATAGCTCCTCGACACCGACGTCCTCGTCGGCCAGCCTGCGGTAGACCCACACCGAGCGTCCGTCCGGCAGGCGCTTTTCCACGCGGGCATAGCGAATACCCAGTCGCTCGTAGCGGTCCAGCCGTTCCAGCTCATCGGCGCTTACCACGATCACTTCGCCCGCCACCCGCTCGCCTGGCGCCTCGACCAGGTCCAGCCCCTCGCGGCGGAAGCCGTCCAGCACCGCGGGCTCGGATTCGCCGGCTCGGCCCATCACGATCCAGCGCACCGGTGGAAGGCGCAGGGTGCCATAGACGAAGACTGCATGGGGCCCTTCGGCCACCTCCGGCAGGTGATCGGGGCGATCATAGGTGAAGGGACTGAGCATGGTGAACCAGAGCCAGGCCGCGATGGCCAGCGGCAGGGCCACCAGGGCGGCCAATAGGTATCGCATTCCCTGCATTAAGGCTTCCTCCTAGACGCGACACGGCTCATCCTGCCACGACATGGCGGCGCTGTCCGGTTAAAACCCGTTTCCGGGCTCTGGTAGGATATGCGGAGCCTGTCGAACTTGACGCTGACGGAGGTGGCCCATGAATCAGTCTGCCCGTGACGATCAGGATTTCCGAGCGATGATGGGTGACGTGCGGCCGCTGCCCGGCGCGGCCAACCGGGCCAATCCCGGGCGGCGGCAGCGTCGTCCCACGGAGGCGCAGCTGGCCCGTCGCGAGAGTGCCCAGGCCGAGACCGGCGAGGACAGCTTTCTCTCCGACGATTTCGTCGAGCTGCTGCCGCCCTTCGATCCGGTCGAGTATCGGCGCGAGGGCATCCAGCAGGGGGTGGTGGACCGCCTCCGCCACGGTGGCTACCCGGCCCAGTCGCGGCTGCACCTGTTGCGCCGCCCGCTGGCGGAGTGCCGCCGGGTATTGCCGTCCTTCATTCATGAAGCCTATGCCCATGACCTGCGGTCGGTGCTGATCGTGCACGGACGCGGCCGCGAGATCGACAGCCCGCCCAATGTGCTGCGCTCCTATCTGGTCAAGTGGCTCGCCCAGTTCGAGGAGGTGCAGGCGTTCGCCTCCGCCCAGCAGGCCGATGGGGGCCTGGGGGCCACCTGGGTGATGCTGCGCAAGAGTGAGCGGGCGAGGGCGGCGAATCGGGAGCGGCAGCAGAAGCGTCGCGGTTGACGGTTGCAGCTGTAAGATGGAGGGGCGCCGGGGACAGGTCGTAGAGGAGGTCCGATTCCAGGGAAGGAATCGGTAGCGTACAGGGAGGTATTCACAGCGCCTCCTCGGAGGCCTGTCGCCGGATCAGCCCCGGTACTGGGGCGGTTGGCTTGGGACTTGATCGCAATGCTCTTGCACCAGGGCCCCGGCAGTTGCCGGGGCCCTGGTGTTGAGACGAGCGGATCGGGCTTCAGGCGCCGCCGTTCTCGCGCAGGCGGCGCTCGAAGAGCGCCTCCTTGACGTCCACCGCCGGCTGGTAGCTGACGCTGAAGGCACCCAGAGCACGCAGGGCGTCGTCCAGGTGCTGGTCCTCGCGCAGCGCCAGGGCGTCGAAGCCGCAGCGGGTCATGTAGTAGAGCTGGTCGACCAGCACGTCGCCGATGGCACGAATCTCCGCACCGTAGCCATAGCGCTCGCGGAGCAGCCGCGCCAGGGTATAGCCGCGCCCATCGGTGAAGGCCGGGAAGTCGATGGCGATCAGCGGTGACTGGACCAGAACCTCGGCCAACTCGGGGCTGAGCTCGGTGTCGCTGGGCAGCCAGGGCGCCAGGCCCTGGTCATCACGGTGCGCCTGCCAGAGCGCCAGGGGCACGATGACCGGACGCCGGGTGGGCAGCGCTTCCTCGACGCGGGAGAGGGCCCATTCGTCCTGCTCCGGCTGCCCCATCTTGATCAGCATCTGGGCATGCTCGAGTTGACTGTCAGGCATAGACCCGCTCCTTGAAGGGTTTCAGACCGATACGGCGATAGGTGTCGAGGAAAGGCTCATCTTCATGGCGCTGCTCCACGTAGACCTTGAGCACCTTGTCGATCACCTCGGGCACGTCCTCGCGGAAGAAGGAGGGGCCGAGGATCTTGCCCAGGGAGGCGTCGTCGCCGGCGTTGCCGCCCAGCGAGATCTGATAGTACTCCTCGCCCTTCTTGTCGACGCCGAGGATGCCGATATGGCCGACATGATGGTGGCCACAGGCGTTCATGCAGCCCGAGATGTTGAGGTCCAGCGGCCCCAGGTCATAGAGGAAGTCGAGATCCTCGAAGCGTTCCTGGAGCGCCTGGGCGATGGGGATCGACACAGCGTTGGCCAGGCCGCAGTAGTCGCCACCGGGGCAGCAGATGATGTCGCTGAGGGTGCCGATGGTGGGGTTGGCCATGCCCAGGCCCTCGAGCTCGTGCCATAGCGCCTCGAGCTGATCCACCGGCACATCGGAGAGCACCAGGTTCTGCTCGTGGGTCACCCGTGCCTCGCCGAAGCTGAAGCGGTCGGCGAGGTCGGCCACCGCCTCGAGCTGGTCGGCGGTGACGTCACCCGGCGCATGCTCGCGGCGCTTGAGCGACAGGGTCACCGCCTTGTAGCCCGGCACCTTGTGGTCGGTGATGTTGTTGGTGACGAACCGGCCAAAGGCGCGGTTCTCGGCGCGCAGCCGCTCGAAATTGCCGATGGCAGCATCGCTTACCGGGCGACGCTCGGGCTCCGGGAAATGGCCTCGAGCGGCCTCCACGGCGGCCGGGGTGAGGGTTTGGGGGCCATCCTTGAGATGCGCCCACTCGGCATCGGCGCGGCGGCGGAACTCCTCGATGCCCAGTGCCTTGACGAGGATCTTGATGCGCGCCTTGAACTTGTTGTCACGGCGGCCGAACTGGTTGTAGACCCGCACGCAGGCTTCCAGATAGGTCAGCAGGTGCTGCCAGGGCAGGTCCTCACGTACCACGTCGCCGATCATCGGCGTGCGGCCCAGGCCGCCACCGGCCAGCACCTTCACCCGCAGCTCGCCGTGATCGTTGCGCCACAGGCGCAGGCCGATGTCGTGGACCTGGATGGCAGCACGGTCCTCGGCAGCCCCGGACACGGCGATCTTGAACTTGCGTGGCAGGAAGGCGAACTCCGGGTGCAGGGTCGACCACTGGCGGATCAGCTCGCACCAGGGGCGCGGGTCCTCCACCTCGTCGGCAGCGATGCCAGCGAACTGGTCGCTGGTAGTGTTGCGGATACAGTTGCCGCTGGTCTGGATCGCATGCATCTGCACCTCGGCCAGCTCGGCGAGGATATCGGGCACGTCCTCCAGCGCCGGCCAGTTGAGCTGCAGATTCTGGCGGGTGGTGAAGTGACCATAGCCACGGTCGTAGCGACGCGTGATCGCCGCCAGGCGTCTGAGTTGGTGGCTGCCGAGCATGCCATAGGGGATGGCGATGCGCAGCATGGGCGCATGCTTCTGGATATAGAGGCCGTTCTGCAGGCGCAGGGGGCGAAACTCTTCCTCTCCGAGGCGGCCGGCCAGGTGACGGCCCATCTGGTCGCGAAACTGGGCGACGCGCTCATCCACGAGGGTCTGGTCGTAGGTGTCGTAGCGATACATTCAGCCGGTCCTGCTGCTGTGAGAGTGGCGAAGCGTCAGGGGCACCTTAACGCCTCTGCGTTATTCTATGAAAGAATAAATATTCATATTTTTTATACTGAAAGTAATATAAGGAGTCAAGTCCAGTGGCCAGCGACTATACCGCAAGCCGCTGCCAGCGGCGACGTTGCCAGATAAGCGCGAACCAGGCCGAATTCAGGCAGCGGTAGCCGAGCTGAACCCACCAGATGCCCAGCAGCCCCTGATCCAGAACCACCCCGACCCACCAGGCCAGCGGCAGGAAGACCAGCCACTGGAGCGTCAGCGTGGTGGTCATCACGGTGCGGTTGGCGCCGGCGCCGAGCAGGGCCTGGCCTAGCACCAGCGCCGCGGCGTCGAGTACGATCATGGCTGCCGTCAGCTGCAGGGGCAACCGCCCGAGGGCCACCAGGGCGGGATCGTGGAGGAACAGGCCCAGCACCAGCTCGGGGAACAGCGCCATGGGCAGCGCCAGGGCCGCCAGGCAGAGCCAGGCCAGGCGTACCACGTCCCAGCCCCAGCGATGTGCCTCCTGATGGGCCTGCTGGCCCAGGGAGTGGCCGACCAGCGTCATGGCCGCCATGCCGAGCCCCACGCCGGGCAGGATCAGCAGCAGCGACAGATTGACCAGGACATGGCCCACCGCCACGCTGGCGGAATCGATCTGGCCCAGTATCCAGAACAGCACCGCGTAGCCTGCGGCGAACCACAGCTGCTGGAAGGAGTGGGGCAGGGCCAGTCGCAGGGTGGTGGTGAAGGTTCTGCGCCGTGGCAGCTCGACCAGGAAGCCACGCTTTCCTGCATGCCTCACGCTGACCAGTGCCCAGATGGCAAGCCCGATGAACAGCGACAGGGTCGTGCCGGCGCCCGCACCGGCGCGCCCCATCGCCGGAAGCCCCAGGTAGCCGAAGATGAGCGCCAGGCTGGCGGCCACGTTGATCACATGGGTGAACAGGATTATCCGCAGGTAGATCCCGGTTTGCTGGATACCGTTCCAGTAGCCGCGGAAACAGAAGATCATCGCCACGGCAATCAGCGAGAGAATGCGCCAGCGGAAGTATTCCACGGCCACTGCGCTCACGGCGGGGTCCTGATTGATCAGGCCGAGCAGGGCGGGCGCCTGCCACAGGCAGAGCAGGGCAATGGGCAGCGCAACCGCGAGTGCAATCACCAGGCCGGCGTTGAGCGGCATGGCGCAGTTCGGCCAATCCTGCTCTCCATGGCGCCTGGCGGTCTGTGCCTGCACCCCCGACGACAGGCCGAACACCACGGCGGTGATCAGGAACATGGCGTAGCCGCCGATGCCGATGCCGGCCAGGGGCACCTGGCCGAGCGAACCGACCAGGGCCGCATCGATCAGGTTGATCAGGCTCTGCGACAGCATGCCGGCGATGATCGGCAGGGCCAGGCGCAGGATCTTCTGGCGGCGGAGCGATTCGGGCAGCATCCGGCTTCCGGTCGACAAGGGTGACTGGGGAGGAAGCCCTCGCGAACGAGGGCTTCCGGAGCCCGTTCAGGCCCCGATTCCGATCATGCGGGGTCGTAGGAGAGGACCGGCGACAGCCAGCGCTCCAGCTCCTCCAGGCTCATCTGCTTGCGCTCAGCCAGGGCTTCCACCTGGTCCCGGGTGATCTTGCCGGTGGAGAAGTACTTCGACTGCGGGTGCGAGAAATACCAGCCGGAAACCGCTGCCGCCGGCCACATGGCGAAGTTCTCGGTGAGGTCGATGCCGGCATTCTCGGAGGCATCGAGCAGGCGGAACAGGGTGCTCTTCTCGGTGTGGTCGGGGCAGGCGGGATACCCCGGCGCGGGCCGGATGCCCTGATACTTCTCGGCGATCAGCTCGACGTTGTCCAGGCGTTCGTCCGGCACATAGCCCCAGAACTCCTTGCGCACCCGCTCGTGCATGCGTTCGGCGAAGGCCTCGGCCATGCGGTCGGTCAAGGCCTGCACCATGATTGCGCTGTAGTCGTCGCCGGCGGCCTTGTAGCGCTCGGCCAGTGCCTCGACACCATGACCGGTGGTCACGGCGAAACCGCCGATCCAGTCCGGCTTGCCCGACGCCTTGGGCGCCACGAAGTCGGCGAGGCTGTAGCAGACCCCGTCGCGGTTCTTGGTGGTCTGCTGGCGGATGTGGTGCAGTCGCTCGACCACCTGGGTACGCGACTCGTCGGCGTAGACCTCGATGACATCATCGTCGACGCTGTTGGCCGGCCACAGCCCGATCACGCCGCGCGCCTGGATGTGCTTCTCGTCGATCAGCTTGCGCAGCATCTCCTGGGCATCGGCGAAGAGGCTGCGGGCGGCTTCGCCGACCACCTTGTCATCGAGGATCTTCGGATACTTGCCCGCCAGCTCCCAGCTCATGAAGAAGGGGGTCCAGTCGATACGCTCGATCAGCTCCTCGATATCATAGCTGTCGAATACCTTCAGGCCGGTGACGGCGGGGCGCGGCGGGGTGTAGCTGGCCCAGTCGATGGGCAGCTTGCGCTCGCGGGCCTCGGCATAGCTCAGGTCGGCCGCCTTGGGACGGCGGCGGGCGTTGCGCTCGCGCACCTGCTCGTACTCGGCGCGAATCTCGGCGACATAGCTCGGCTTCAGCGTGGGCGAAAGCAATTTCCCGGCCACGCCCACGGCGCGGGAGGCATCCGCCACGTAGATCACAGGGTGCTCGTAGCCGGGCTCGATCTTCACCGCGGTATGCGCCTTGGAGGTGGTGGCTCCACCGATCAGCAGCGGCAGGTCGAAGCCCTGTCGCTGCATCTCCTTGGCCACATGCACCATCTCGTCGAGGGAAGGGGTGATCAGGCCCGACAGGCCGATGATGTCGGCCTTCTCCGCCCTGGCCGTCTGCAGGATCTTCTCCGCCGACACCATGACGCCAAGGTCGACCACATCGTAGTTGTTGCACTGCAGGACCACGCCGACGATGTTCTTGCCGATATCGTGGACGTCACCCTTCACCGTGGCCATGACGATCTTGCCCTTGGGCTTGGTGTCCTCGGTCTTCTCCGCCTCGATATAGGGGATCAGGTAGGCAACCGCCTGCTTCATGACCCGGGCCGACTTGACCACCTGGGGCAGGAACATCTTGCCGGCGCCGAACAGGTCGCCGACCACGTTCATGCCGTCCATCAGCGGCCCTTCAATCACCTCGATGGGGCGGCTGGCCCGCTGGCGCGCCTCCTCGGTGTCCTCCTCGATATAGACGGTGATTCCCTTGACCAGGGCATGGGAGATGCGTTTCTCGACCTCCCAGCTACGCCACTCCAGGTCCTCCTTCTTGGCGGGGCCGCTGCCGTCGCCCTTGTAGCGGTCGGCGATGTCGAGCAGTCGCTCGGTGCCGTCGGCACGCCGGTTCAGGACCACGTCCTCCACCGCGTCGCGCAGTTCGGCGGGCAGGTCGTCATACACGGCCAGCTGGCCGGCATTGACGATACCCATGCTCAGGCCGGCGCGAATGGCGTGATAGAGGAAGGCCGAGTGGATCGCCTCGCGCACCGGGTTGTTGCCGCGAAACGAGAACGAGACGTTGGAGACGCCGCCCGAGACCATGGCGTGAGGCAGGTGCTCGCGAATCCAGCGGGTGGCTTCGATGAAGTCGACCGCATAGTTGTTGTGCTCTTCGATGCCGGTGGCGATGGCGAAGATATTGGGATCGAAGATGATGTCTTCCGGTGGGAAGCCCACCTCGTCGACCAGGATATCGTAGGCCCGCTGGCAGATCTCGGTCTTGCGGGCGAAGGTGTCGGCCTGGCCTTGCTCATCGAAGGCCATGACCACCACGGCGGCACCGTACCGCCGGCACAGGGTGGCCTGTTCCCGGAAGGCTGCCTCGCCCTCCTTCATGGAGATGGAGTTGACCACCGCCTTGCCCTGGACGCACTTGAGGCCGGCCTCGATGATCTCCCACTTGGAGGAGTCGATCATGATCGGCACCCGGGCGATGTCGGGTTCCCCGGCGATCAGGTTGAGGAAGCGCACCATGGCCTCCTCGGACTCCAGCATGCCCTCGTCCATGTTGATGTCGATGACCTGGGCGCCGTTCTCTACCTGCTCCAGGGCCACTTCGAGTGCCGTATTGTAGTCCTCGTCGACGATCAGCCGCTTGAAGCGGGCCGAGCCAGTGACATTGGTGCGCTCGCCGACGTTGACGAACAGCGAGCCCTTCTCGATGTTGAAGGGCTCGAGGCCGGAGAGGCGGCAGGCTCGCGGGCGCTCGGGCACCCGGCGCGGGGGCATGCCCTTGATGGCGGCATGGATGGCGGCAATGTGCTCCGGAGTGGAGCCACAGCAGCCACCGATGATATTGACCAAGCCGCTCTCGGCGAACTCGGCGACGATCGAGGCCATCTCCTCGGGGGTCTGGTCGTATTCGCCGAACTCGTTGGGCAGGCCGGCGTTGGGGTGCGCGGAAACGAAGGTATCGGCCTTGGTGGAGAGCTCTTCCAGGTAGGGGCGAAGCTCTGCGGCGCCCAGGGCGCAGTTCAGTCCGATGGAGAGCGGCTCGGCATGGCGCACCGAGTTCCAGAACGCCTCGGTGGTCTGGCCGGAAAGGGTGCGCCCCGAGGCATCGGTGATGGTGCCGGAGATCATCACCGGCAGGCGCTCGCCGCGATCGGCGAACAGCGCCTCCAGGGCGAAGATGGCCGCCTTGGCGTTGAGGGTGTCGAAGATGGTTTCGATCATGATCAGATCGGCGCCGCCCTCGATCAGCGCTTCGGCCGCTTCATAGTAGTTCTCGCGCAGCGCATCGAAGGTGACGTTGCGCTTGGCCGGGTCGTTCACATCCGGCGACAGCGAGGCGGTACGGGAGGTCGGCCCCAGAACACCGGCCACGTAGCGAGGCACGCCGGTCTCGCCGGCCACGGCGTCGCACACCTCGCGGGCCAGCCGCGCCGACTCCCGGTTGAGCTCGGGGACCAGCGCCTCCATGCCGTAGTCGGATTGGGAGAGGCGGGTGCTGTTGAAGGTATTGGTCTCGATGATGTCGGCCCCGGCCTCCAGGTACTGGCGATGAATCCGCGTCACCAGGTCGGGGCAGGTCAGGGCCAGCAGATCGTTGTTGCCCTTCAGGTCCGAGGGCCAGTCGCTGAAACGCTCTCCGCGAAAATCGGCCTCATCGAGTTCTGCATTCTGCAGCATGGTACCCATGCCACCATCGAGCATCAGGATACGCTGACCGAGTTGTTCGGTGAGGGTGGCAGTCAAGGCAGAGGGAACGGCGGCCATGGGTGGGGTCGGTCTCCAGCGAAGTCACGGGTAGCAGGCCGCGCAGGCGCCTCTGGGCGTCTTCTTTGGCGGGCCGAGTCGGGCAGTATGTTAACAAAAGCGGCGGCGCGAGGGCAGGGTTGATCAAAAACCGACCAAAATAGTCGGGATTGTCTCGCCGGCCGGTTTTGCTTACCATGAGGGTATATCAATACGGCCTGCCCGACTGGGCAGCGACCAGAGCAGCGAGAACACCATGAGCGAGACTATCCAGATTACCGACAGTGCCCAGGATTACCTTGCCGAACTGCTGGAGAAGCAGAACGTCGAGGGTATCGCCGTGCGCATATTCATTACCCAGCCCGGTACGCCCTATGCCGAGACCTGCCTGGCCTATTGCCGGCCGGGTGAGGAGGAGCCCACCGACGAGCGGGTCGAGCTGGAGAAGATCAATGTGTTCCTGGACAAGAACAGCCTTGCCTTCCTCGACGAGGCGGTGGTCGACTTCAATGCCGACCGCATGGGGGGGCAGCTGACCATCAAGGCGCCCAATGCCAAGATGCCCAAGGTCAACGCCGATAGTCCCCTCGAGGACCGGGTCAACTATATTCTCTACAGCGAGATCAACCCCGGCCTGGCCGCCCATGGCGGCGAGATCAAGCTGACGGAGCTGACCGAGGACAAGGTGGCGGTGCTGGCGTTCGGCGGCGGCTGCCAAGGCTGTGCCGCGGTCGACCTGACCCTGAAAGAGGGGGTCGAGAAGACCCTGATGGAGCGTATCCCCGAGCTGGCCGGCATTCGCGACGTCACCGATCATACGGACACCACGAACGCCTATTATCGCTGATATCCCAGGGGGTTGGCGATAGCCCGAGAGCTGTCGAGGCTATCGGCTCTCGCCCTCGCTCCTGTCGACAGACTCGTTTGAAGGCCCCGCCGCGGTGGGGCCTTCTTGCGTCTTGGGTACCGCTTGCTCCTCCACCTGGTACGGCTCTTCGCCCTGCCAGAGCCGCCGGCTGATCTCGGACTCCAGCAGGCGCAAGCGACTGGCCTGCTCTTCCAGATGGCGTTTCTGGTCGTCGATGCGCGCCTGCAGCAGCGATTGCGCGTGGCGCATGGTGTCGGCGCGCTCTTCGGCCCGTGCGCGGGCCCACTGGGTCTCCCGGTGCTGTTTTTCTTCCCTGGCCAGTGCGGCGCGCATCTCCTGCAGCTCCTGCTTCAGCGCCTCCTGGCGGCTTTCCAACTGTCGCAGGTTGGTCACGTAGCGCTTCTCGCCGGACAGGCGTTCCTGGCGGGCCTCGTCCAGCAGGCTCATCAGCCTCGCTTCGGCGGCTTCGTGGCGCTGCTCCTCCTGTTGCTGGCGAGCCTGGTGCTGCGCCTCCCGTTCCCCCAGGGCCTGCTGGTGGGCCTGAAGCTGCAGCTCGCTTTCCGCCTGCAGGCGTTCGAGCTGCTGGAGGCTGCGGGCGAGTCGTTCGCCCAGCCGGCGGGCCTTGTCGAGGGCCTGGTCGCGTTCGGCTTCCGCGGTGGCCAGGGCGGCGCTGCGGGCTTCCAGCCGCTGCTCGATGCTGGCCAGGTGCGCGGAGAGTGCCGCCTCGCGCTGCTCCGCATCCTCGGCCTGGCGCCTGGCATCCTGAACGGCATCCCGGGCCGCCGTAATCTCGCGGTCCGCCGCTTCACGATAGTCGGCGAGGGCTTCTCCGGCGGCATCCTGCGCCTTCTCCCAGAGGCCTTCGGCCAATTGCTGGATCGGTTCGGGCATGCCCTGTGCCGGCGTGGCAACGGCGCGCTCTTCGCGCCGCGCGCGCCATTCGCGCAGGTGATCGCTGATGGTGGTGAAGCTGCCGGTTCCCAGCACTTCCCTGATCTTCTGCACGCTGGGGGCTTCCCCCTTGGCCATCAATGCATCGATTGCCTGCTTCACGTCTTCGTACTGCACACCGCTGCGTGCCATGGCGCTCTCCTGACGTCATCTGCATTCCGTGCCTGGGCATGACCACAAGGCAGTATTCCCTTGTGCCATCGCCTGTCATGGCTAGTTTAGCGCCAGCGGGCAGGAAGGAAAAGATAATTACATGATAATAATTACGTATATTACGTTACGATATGTTTGAAAATTCAAGATTACCCGTCTTATCTTGATTATTTGACGCTATCCGCGCGAAGATGGGCAGAAGAACCCCAGCCGTGGGCGGGAGAGCGCAGCATGAGCGAGACAGGGCAAGAGCAAAAACCACAGCCACAGCTGACCCTGGGGCAGGCCGCCTCGGTCGTGCCGGTGGCCGACCGGGCGGCGGCACGAATCGCCGCGGACGACGACCACCATGCCGTGGCGCTGTGGCTGGCCGAGTTTCGCGCCAGCCCGCAGACGCTGCGTGCCTATCGGCGTGAGGCCGAGCGGTTGCTGCTCTGGCTGGGTGAACAGGGCAGGGGGCTCGGTGGGCTCCGGCGCCAGGATCTCGATGCCTTCGAGGCCTTCCTTGCCGACCCGCGCCCCGACGAGCGCTGGGTCGGGCCGCCGAGACCCAGGCATTCCCCGGAGTGGCGCCCGTTTCGGGGACCGCTGTCACCGGCCAGCCGTCGGCAGAGCCTGGTGATTCTTCAGGGCCTGTTCGCCTGGCTGGTCGAGGCGGGCTGGGTGGCGCACAATCCCTTCCGACTGATGCGTGACAAGCGCCGTCGCCTCGACAACCGCCAGCCCAGGATCGAGCGCTACCTGGAGCGCCCGCTGTGGGAGTGGCTGTGGCAATGGCTGGAACGGCCGCTGGAGGAGGGTGCCGGTACAAAGGCTCGCTTCAATCGTTCACGACGTCGCATGACCTTCGGCTTCGCCTACCTTCTGGCGCCGCGGATCAGTGAAATGGCGGCGACACGCATGGGCGACTTCGTCATGCGGGAAGGGCGCTGGTGGTGGCGGGTCGTGGGCAAGGGCGACAAGCTGGCGTACATTCCCGTGCCGCAGGACATGCTGGCTTTGCTGGGGGAGTGGCGAGGCGGCCTGGGCCTGGCATCCATGCCGGAGCCCGGCGAGGATACGCCGTTGCTGCGCGGCCTGAACGGGCGCCGCAGCCTGGGCGACAACCAGCTCTATCGCCTCATTCGCGAGGCCTTCGGCGATGCCGCCGAGGCCCTGGAAGCCGAGCAGGGCGGCAAGGCGCAGGTGCAGCGGCTGCGACAAGCGACGCCTCACTGGCTGCGGCATACGGCGCTGACGCACCAGGCCCAGGCCGGCGTGGAGCTTCGCTACCTGGCCAGTACCGCGCGCCACTCCCGACTGGATACCACGGCTCGCTACCTGCACGCCGAGGATGAGGAGTGGCATCGCCAATCGTCGCTGCACGGGTTGCCGGTTGGGGCGGACGAACCCCTGGATGAATCGGTATAATGGACCCATGCCAACCACGGAGTTCCCATGACGACTGAAGCCACCGCCGAACAGGCGCAGCAGGAATTGCTGGATGAGTTCGAGATGTTCGACAACTGGATGGATCGCTACCAGTACATCATCGACATGGGCAAGCAGCTACCGGCATTCCCCGAGGAGTGGAAGACGCCCGAGCGTAAGATCCAGGGCTGCCAGTCGAATGTCTGGATACACTATCGCCGCGAGGGGGACGTGCTCCACTTCGATGCCATCTCGGATGCGGCCATCGTGTCAGGCCTGATTGCGGTACTGCTGCGCATCTACAGCGGACGCCCCGCCGGGGAGATCTGCGCCACCAGCCCGCACTTCATGCAGGACCTGGGCCTCGACAAGCATCTCTCGCCGACGCGCAGCAACGGGCTGCATGCCATGCTGAAGACGATCTACGAAGTGGCGGAGCGGGAGGCGGCCTCTGCCTGACGCGAGGCCGTGGGGCGCGCCGCGATGTGGCGTACCCGCTCCCGCGCGAGAATACCCTCGGCATCCAGGCTACCGATCGAGACGTCAGTCGCGGCCGGTATCTCACCCGCCAGTTGCAGTGCCTGATAGCGCCCGCAGCAGACTCTCAGGAAGGAGGCGAAGTTGGCGGGGTCATGTCCGGCTTCAGTGCACTCCCGTGAGAGCTTCGCCACCAGCTGATTGAGCGTGAGACCGTCGCGCCTGCCGACCTCTTCCAATACCGCCCAGAAGAAGCGTTCCAGGCGAACGCTGGTGGAGACCCCGTCGAGCCGCATGGAGCGGGTCTGAGGCTCCCACAGGCCCGGCTCTGCGCCGATGAATAGTCTGCACATGCCGTTTCCCTCCCTCGCTGGCCCGGCCGACATTCCATCATGGCGTCGGGCGCGGGCCAGGGCAAGTGGCTGGAAGTGAATCTCGCAGTAGATCAGCGCTAAGTCCGACAGGTTCCTATAGCTCGATGCGTGTCTCGAGAACGGCCAGGAACTGGGCGAGCCACGCTGGGTGAGCAGGCCAGGCCGGGGCGGTGACCAGCTTGCCATCGGTCACGGCATCGTCCACGGCGATGTCGGCGTAGCGCCCGCCGGCCAGCTCCACTTCGGGGCGGCAAGCCGGGTAGGCCGCGCAGGTGCGGCCTTCCAGTACCCTGGCGGCCGCCAGAAGCTGGGCTGCGTGACAGATCGCCGCCACCGGCTTGTCGGTATCGAAGAAATGACGCACAAGCTGGATGACCTTCTCGTTCAGGCGCAGGTATTCCGGGGCGCGACCGCCGGCAATGACCAGGCCGTCGTACTCGGCCGGATCGATATCCGCGAAATCGGCATTGAGGGTGAAGCGGTGTCCCGGCTTCTCGGTGTAGGTCTGGTCGCCCTCGAAGTCGTGGATGGCGGTGGCAATGCTGTCGCCGGCTCGCTTGTCGGGGCACACGGCATCGACACGATGCCCTACGGCCTGCAGGGCCTGGAAGGGCACCATGGTCTCGTAGTCCTCGGCGAAATCGCCACATAGCAAGAGCAAACGTTTGGCGGACATTGGCGTATCTCCTGATCGGCTCGTTGTGGTTGGGTTGCCGTTGATCAGTCTGGCACGGCCGAGCCGAAGGAGGGTGTTAGCGGGCTACTACAGGGCTGTGATAACAGGATGGCGTTAGTGGGAGCGCCCTCTCAGCGTTCGGCAGCGTGTCCGGTGCAGCGGCAGCGGAAATCCTCGTCGAGCTCCGGGTCATCGCGGCAGAGCCGTTCGCTGGGGCCGCCGGGCACCGGGTCGATGCCGCCTGCGCTGCCGGGGTGACAGCGCACGATACGACGCGCGGCGAGCCAGCCGCCCTTGAGCGGGCCGTGAACCTGTATCGCTTCCGCCGTGTAGTGGGAGCAGCTGGGCCAGAAGCGACAGCGGGGCCCCAGCAAGGGGCTCAAGGTGATCTGGTAGAGCTTCACCAGGCCAAGCATGAGCAGGCCGAGCCCGCGAGCCAGCAAGCGCCCCAGGCGATGGAGCCAGGCCGCCAGGCAGCGCATCGTTCAGCGCCCCTCCGCGGGCTTCTGGTAGAGCGTTTCGGGATCGATCAAGGGCTCGCTGGTGATCCGCGCCGCGTCGCCTTCCAGCGCCACGTAGAAGCAGCTGCGACGGCCGGTATGACAGGCGGGGCCGGTTTGCTCCACCTGCAGCAGCAGAGTATCGCCGTCACAGTCCAGGCAGGCCCCGCGCAGATGCTGCTGCTGGCCGGAGGACTCCCCCTTGCGCCACAGTTTCTGCCGCGAGCGCGACCAGTAGCAGACCCGGCCGGTCGCCAGCGTCTCCTCCAGCGACTCCCGGTTCATCCAGGCCATCATCAGCACCTCGCCGCTGTCATGCTGCTGGGCAATGGCGGGGATCAGGCCGTCGGCGTTGAAGCGAACGGCTTCGAGAATCGTGGCCAGCGGTTGCCGCGCGTTGAGCTCGGCCCGTTCGAGTTCCTTGAAGGTATCGACCATAACGTTTCCACAAGAGGGTATTGAGCTCAGCCACCGATGTCAGGCGCGAGCGGCGGCCTCGAGGCAGATATCGCAGCTGCCCAGCAGCTCGATGGTCTGGCGCTCGACGCGAAAGCCGAGCTGACGAGCCTGGATGTTGAGCTGGTGGTTGACGTCGTCCAGGTGCAGCTCCTCCACCCGCCCGCAGTGGCGACAGATCAGCAGCTGAAAGCCGTGCGCATGCTCGGGGCAGGGGCAGGCCACGTAGGCGTTCAGAGACTCGATGCGGTGCACCAGCCCCTGCTCGATCAAGAAATCGAGGGCGCGGTAGATGGTCGGCGGGCGGGCGGCGGCATGCTCGACCGCCAGGCGGTCGAGGAGGTCGTAGGCCTTCAGTCCGCCGCTGGCACCGGCGATCATCTCGAGGACGCGCCGCCGAATCGGGGTGAAGCGTACCCCGTGGCGTTGGCACTGTCTTTCCGCCTGCTGCAGCAGGCTATTTGAATCGGTCATGGGTGACCCGATGCTGAGGAGAATGCCCCCATTCTACGCGCTGGGCAGGGGGGCGGCCAGCGGCTGGGGTACAGGAGTCACGCGCTTGAGCTCCCCGCAGCGGGCAAAGTGTCGTTGGGCAAAGACGACGCGCTCTGCCACGCCGAGGCGGTCAGGCTGCTTTTCGATCAGGTCCAGGCGTGAACGCAGCCCTTCTCCGTTGGCCATCTGGATGGCGAGGCCGGGGCGGGCGTTGAGCTCCAGCAACATGGGGCCGCGATTGCGATCGATCACCATATCGGTGCCGAGGTAGCCGAGCCCGGTCATCTCGTAGCAACCGGCAGCCAGTTCCAGCAGGTTTCTCCAGTCGGGGATACGCAGGCTGGCCAGCTCGTGGCCGGTATCGGGATGCTCCCGCCGCGGGCGGTCGAACTGGACGCCCCGCACGGCGGTACCCGAGGCGATGTCGAGGCCCACCCCCACGGCGCCCTGGTGCAGGTTTGCCTTGCCGTCGGAGGCGGCGGTGGAGAGGCGCATCATGGCCATCACCGGGTAGCCCTGAAAGATGATGACGCGGATGTCCGGCACGCCCTCGTAGGTGTACTCGGAGAGGTGCTCGTCGAAGTTGATCAGGGCTTCGACCATGGCCACGTCAGGCGTGCCGCCCAGCGAATAGAGCCCCGACAGGATATTGGAGACGTGTCGCTCGAGATCCTTCAGCCCCAGGCGCACGCCGCTGGGCTTGATGAAGCCATCGCCATCGATGCGTTCGATCACCAGGATGCCCTTGCCGCCGCTGCCCTTGGCCGGCTTGATGACGAAGCCTTCGTGTCCGGCCACCATCTTCTGGAGCTGCTTGACGCCGAACTGGGTCGTGACGGTGCCGATCAGGGCCGGCGTGGTAATGCCGTGTCGCTCGGCCAGCAGCTTGGTCTGCAGCTTGTCGTCCACCAGCGGATAGAGCCGACGGTCGTTGTAGCGGCCGATGTAGCGAATGTTGCGGCGGTTCATGCCGATGATACCGCGCCGCAGGAGTTGGCTAGGTCGTGCCCACATGGAGTCAGTCCTCGGTAACAGGCTTGAAGCGCCGCAGTTCGAGTAGGCGGTACCCCGTATAGTTCCCCAGCAGCAGGATCAGCGACATGATGATGAGCTGGACGCCCAGGAAGTTGAAGGTGATATGCCGGATCCAGGGATTGTTCATGGCCAGGTAGGCCAGCACCGCGGTGACCAGGCTGCCACCACCCTGAATCAGCACCTCCTTGGGGCCTTCCTCTTCCCACAGGATCGACATGCGCTCGATGGTCCAGGCAAGGATGATCATCGGGAAGAAGGTGATGGTCAGACCCGCGTTGAGGCCCACGCGATAGGAGAGCACCGAGAAGATCGAGATGATGGCGATGACCGTGATGATCACCGCCGACACTCGCGCCACCAGCAGCAGGTTGAGGTAGGAGAGGTAGTTCCGGATCACCAGTCCCACGGCAACGACCAGGAGAAAGCCGATCAGGCCGGTGGGCAGGGTGGTCTGGATAAAGGCCAGGGCGATCAGTACCGGCATGAAGGTGCCGGAGGTCTTGATCCCTACGATGATGCGCAGAAAAACCACCACCAGGGCGCCGATCGGTATCAGCAGGATCGTCTGGAACAGTGCCTGCTCTTCCAGGGGCAGGCTGTGTATCGAGAAGTTCAGCAGGGTGTCATCGGCCAGCTGGCTACGAACGGCGGCGGCGGCCGGTTGGTTCCGCGACAGCATCGAGAAGGTCACCCGGGAGTTGCTGCCCCCCTGCACCTCCAGTACGGCGCGACCGCCGCTCTCCCACAGCAGAAGATTGTCGGGCTGTCCCTGTGCCCCGCTGGTCGGATTGAACAGCGTCCAGTCGTCTTCGCCGGCAAAGACCTGGATCCAGGGGGTGAGGGTCTGGCGCCGGCGTCCGTCTTCCAGCAGCAGCCCGCTGACCTCCCGCGCAGGCACGCCGGCCTGGTTCAGCAGCCTGACCAGCAGCGTGCTACGCTCGAACTGGGTCAACAGCAGCCGAGAGTTTTCGCCCTGACGGTCCTCGCTGAAGTCGCGAATCAGCTCGCGGGCAAAGGTATAGGGGTCGGCGCTGCGGGCCCAGGCGCGCTCGATGACCTGCGCTGCGGCGGTATCGTAGGGACGCTCCCAGATGATTTCGCGCTGGGGTGGTACCGGCAGCTCACGCTGCCTCCTGTCCTCGGTCACCAGCAGGCGCGCCGAGTAGTAGAGCTGTTGACTGCCGGCCGCTTCACGGATCGACCACTGTGCACGGCGGCCGGTTTCGTCCTGGAGAAACGACAGGCCATAGCCCGGTGAGGCCGTATTCTCTGTCAGCAGGCGATAGCCGCGCTGGTGCTGGGGCAGGGCGAGATCGACACGCACCGGATCGCCCAGGGCGGTGAAATCGATGATCGCCTCCACTTCCCATACTGTCCGCTGCTCGCCCTGGGTCCAGGGGACCTCGAACTGGACGTGTCGATGCACGCTCATGCCGATGCCCACCGCCATCAGCAGGCCTACAATGAGATAGAAGGGCAGTCGTGACATGAATCTTCCTTGTTGAGGCTGGAGGCGCCGCCGTTCAGCGGTCTTCCTCCTCCTGGTCGTTGAGTTCGTCCTGTGCCGCTTCAGAGGCGGGGCGGCCACCGGGGAACTCGGGCCTTGGGTGCAGGTAGGTCTCGGCGACATCGATCAGTGCGATATCCATCAGGAATCGGCGGCCCAGCAGCACCGGATAGTTGAGGTGAGTACGGTCATTCAGGGTGAATTCAACCGGTTCGCGAATCGAGCCCAGGGTCATCAGCAAGCTGACTACGGGGCGTGATTCACTGCCGGCGGCCTGCACGATGCGCACGCGTCGCTCGACGGGGGCTTCAATCCATTCATCGCGAACCTGATCGACGACGACATCGTCCTCATTGATGCCCATCTTGAAACGCACCCAGTCCTCGCCATCGCGCTCGAAGCGGGTGATTTCCTTGGCCGAAAGAGAAGACGTGTTGGCACCGGAATCGATACGGGCCCGAAGGTAGGTGCCGATATCGGGCAGGCCGATCCACTCCGAGCGACCCACCAGCTCCTTGTCGGCAAGGGACGCATCGGCCGCCTCGCTGCATTCCGTCATGACGATGACGGGCTCTTCGCCACGCTGCTCAAGGCGCTGGATATTGCCACGCAGCTCATGGAGCACGGCATTGGAATCCCTGACATCCGCCATCATCTCGAGCTGGCGAAGGCCATGGTTAGAGAGCCGGTTGTCCGTCTGGTCACAGCGCAGGGCAATCGTCTGCTCGAGCTGCTCGATGCGTGCATCGAAGGCATCCGGGCTCAGGACGGGATCGGGTTCGACCTGAGGTGACAGGGCGCAGCCGGAAATCAGCAGGGAGGCCAGCAACCAGGGCGCAACGACGAACGGTGATCTTGGCCGCATGAGTGAAAAAAACCTCCGTGTCGGGGTTCACCCGAGGCATGGGTGAGGCCTGGAGTGTGGAGTGGGTCGCGAGCAGTGTCCTCGCGGGGTCGCGACGAGAGATGATAAGGAGTCGGTACCCGGGTTGTCCAACCTCACGGCAAGATCAGCAATTTAACATAATATACATTATACGAACACCCGGTCCGGGCAAGTACGAGCCGACACGATCGTCCGAAGGATTCGTAGTCCTGAGATACGAACACCCCCGGAACCATCAGGCTCCAGGGGTGCAGCGTTGGCTTCAGGCTACCTGCCTGGCCAAGGCGCGACAGCTTGGTGCGATACTACTCGGCCTAGATCGGTTTCTTGTCGTCGACATCAGCCGGCGCGTAGGAGCCATCCTCACGATGCACTTCCTTGCCGGTCAACCCTGGCGTAAAGACGCAGGCCAGGTGCATGGTCTCGTGGGCGCGCAGCAGGTGTTCGTCGTGCTGGTCGAGAATATAGATATCGCCCGGCTTGATCGGCCAGATCTTGCCATCCGCCAGGGTTTCCACTTCACCTTCGCCCTCGATGCAGTAGACCGCCTCGAAGTGATGCTTGTAATGGATATGCGTCTCGGTACCCGCGTAGATACGCGTGATATGGAAAGAACAGTTGCCGCCGTCGTCGGCCAGGCTCAGTCGGGTGCTGTCCCAGGTGCCGCTCTCGGACTTGACCAGGCGGTCGGTCTGACGCGCTTCCTCGAGATTGCGAACGATCATAGAGTGTCACTCCCGTTAACTATTGACGGGCCGGCTGCGAGACAACCGGCCGATACACTAGACGCTATCGCCCTGCTCTACTCAGGCGATGACCTGCTTGACGCTCTCTTCGAGGATGTCCAGGCCCTGCTGGAGATCCTCGTCGGGAATGGTCAGCGGGCAAAGGCACTTGACCACTTCACCGTCCTGGCCGCTGGTCTCGATAACAAGGCCGCTCTCGAACGCCTTGCCGGTGATCTTGTCGGCGATCTCGCCGCTGCCGACATCGATGCCGCGCATCAGGCCACGACCCCGCTCGGTTGCCTCAATTCCACGCTCGGTGAGCCATGCCGCGATCTTCTGGAAGCGGTCTGCGACGATCTCTCCCTTGCGCTGGACATCCCGCTCGAAGGTATCGTCGGACCAATACTGTCGCATGGCCGCAGCGGCGGTGGCAAAGGCCAGATTGAAGCCGCGGAAGGTGCCGTTGTACTGGCCGGGCTTCCACTTGTCGAGATCGGGACGCATCAGCACGTGGGCAAACGGCAGGCCGAAGCCCGACAGCGACTTGGAATTGGTCACGATATCCGGGGTGATGCCGGCATGCTCGAAGCTGAAGAACTTGCCGGTACGGCCACAGCCGGCCTGGATGTCGTCGACAATCAGCAGGATGTCATTGGAACGGCAGATCTGCTCAAGGCGCTTCAGCCACTCGAGGCCAGCCACGTTGATACCGCCCTCCCCCTGCACGGTCTCGATGATCACGGCGGCAGGCGTGTCGAGGCCGCCGGACTTGTCGGCCAGCAGCTTCTCGAAATAGTCCAGGGTGTCGGTATTTTCGCCCAGATAACCGTCGAAGGGCATGAAGGCCGCGCCCTGGAGGGGGATGCCGCCGGTGGCCTCGCGGAACTTGCGGTTGCCGGTGGTGGCGAGCGATCCCATGGTGACACCATGAAAGCCGTTGGTGAAGGTGACGATATTATGGCGCCCCTTGGCCACGCGTGCCAGGCGAATCGCAGCCTCGACGGCGTTGGTGCCGGTCGGCCCGGGCAGCTGGATCTTGTAGTCCAGCCCGCGGGGCTTGAGGATCACCTCCTCCAGGGTTTCCAGATAGTCACGCTTGGCGGCCGTCCAGAAATCCAGGCTGTGGACAATGCCGTCGCTGGCCAGGTAGTCGAGCAGTGCCTGCTTCAGGTGCGGATTGTTGTGACCATAGTTGAGCGTACCGGCGCCCGCCAGGAAGTCGATGTATTCACGACCGTTTTCATCGGTGAGGCGCGCGTTCATGGCCTTGGTGAAGACCACCGGGAAAGAGCGTGAATAGGTCCGAACGTTGGATTCCATGCGTTCAAGTGTCTGGGTCTGCATCGTGCGACCTCCTGATGAGGGTGAAAACAAGCATAGGAAGAGCGAGGGCGGCACTGTTCATCGGCCACCCAGCGTCTAGCGGACGGGATTCAGAGGCGACCGGTATCGAAGGGACCGATACGCACCAGGTTCTCGGGGTCGTGCTCACCGCCGAGCTGGTCCGTGGAGAAATATTCACGGCTATTCAGCGGGGCGTGCCAGCGATCGGCCAGACGGCGAAAAAGCCCCCAGGAAGCCTGATTGTCGGGTGTGATGGTGGTTTCCAGATGGTGCACATCGTCAAGCTCCGGGCGGGTCATGACGGCTTCCACCAGGCGCCGGGCAAGCCCTGTACCGCGAGCCTTCTCACCGACTGCAACCTGCCACAGGAAGTAGGTGTCGGGCGCGTTGCTCTTCACGTAGCCCGAGACGAAGCCGACGATTTCGCCCTCTTGATTGGTCGCCACCGCGCAGGTATCCCTGAACTGCGTCGCCAGCAGCAGGTAGGCGTAAGCGGAATTGACGTCCAGCGGCGGGCAGGATTTGATCAGCTCATAGATGCCCCAGCCGTCATCGGGGTTGGGCTTGCGGATAAACAGCGGTGCGGCATCGCTGCCAACCACGGCGTCGGCCACGCTGGGCCGTGCCAGATCGGCAGAAGGTGTAAAAGGCTGCGGTGTCACATTCATGTTCAGACTTCGCTGTAGCGATGTTACGCATAATGATAACAGGGCTCATGACCAAATCAAAATGGACATTATGCCCCGAGCCACCTTCCATAACAGAAAATTATGCAACGACACCATCTGTCCGGTGCCCGGTATCGCCCTCTCGCGTCACGCTGATAGTCTAGTCCAGGTTTTTCCTGGCCACCTCACGCAAACGAGCCGCCCGGGGGCGGCTCGAATGGAATGTCCTGCATCGGCTCAGGTGCGCGATGGGGTCCGCATGGTGACGAACTCCTCGGCGCCGGTCGGGTGGATCCCCACGGTGGCATCGAAATCGGCCTTGGTCAGGCCTGCCCTCACGGCGATGGCGATACCCTGAATCAGCTCCCCGGCCTCTTCACCGACCATGTGCGCACCGACCACCACGTCGCTGGCATCATCGACGATGAGCTTCATCAGGCAACGCTCCTGGCTTCCGGAAAGCGTGTGTTTCATGGGCCGGAAGTCGGTTCGGTAGACGCGGATCGCCCCATATTTTTCCCGTGCCTGCTCTTCCGAGACACCGACGGTGCCGATGTTCGGATGGCAGAAGACCGCCGTGGCGATATTCTGGTAATCCAGAGGCGCCGTCGGGGTGTCGGAGAAGTGATGCTTGACCAGGTGCATGGCCTCGGCGAGGGCCACCGGCGTCAGCTCCGGGCCACCGGTGACGTCGCCCAGGGCCAGGATGGATGGTACCGATGTCTCGAACCGCTCATTGACCTTCAGCGTGCCATCGTCATTGCAATCGACACCCAGCTCACCGAGGCCAAGCCCCTCCAGATGAGGCTTGCGGCCGGTAGCTGCAAGCACCGCGTCCACCTCCAGTGTCTCGCCGTTGGTGAGGAACACCAGCAGGCCATTATCGCCCGGTTCGATACGCTCGATGTTGGTTTCGAATTGAAGGTTCACGCCCTTGATGGCCATCTGGTCGCGGGCGAACTCCCGAACCTCACGGTCGAAGCCGCGAAGAAACAGCTCGCCGCGGTAGACCAGGTGGGTCTCACTGCCCAGGCCGTTGAAGATGCTGGCAAATTCCACCGCGATATAACCACCGCCGAGCACCAGGAAGCGCTCGGGGAAGCGCTCGAGGTCGAAGATCTCGTTGGACGTCACCGTATGTTCGCTACCGGGGAAGTCGGGCACCCAGGGCCAGCCGCCGACGGCAACCAGGATCCTGGCGGCACTGATGCGCTCACCGCCCACGTCGACATGATGCTCGTCGACCACCTGGGCACGTCCATTGATCAGCCTGACTCCTGCGGTCTCCAGCAGGCGGCCGTAGATGTCGTTGAGGCGCTTGATTTCACCGCTCTTGTTGTCACGCAGCGTGGCCCAGTCGAAGGTGGGTGCGGCTGGCAGATGCCACCCGAAACCGCCAGCGTCCTCGAAGGCGTCGTGAAAATGGGCCGCGTAGGAGTAGAGTTTCTTGGGTACGCAACCCACGTTGACGCAGGTGCCTCCCAGGTAGCGATCCTCGGCCACGGCGACACGTGCGCCCGTGGCGGCGGCGGTGCGCGCCGCACGCACACCGCCGGAACCGGCACCGATGACGAAGAGGTCATAGTCGAAGTCTGGCACGAAGTTCTCCTTCTCGAACCGGGCTCTCGAACAGGGCCCGTTGGAATGGGGCGATAATACCAGTGCAGGCCGCGTCTCGGGAGTGTGGCGGTTGACCGCTGCCCTGAGCGCCTGTAAAAAAGCCCCCCGGCCATTGGCCGCGCCGATCAAGCCACCGGAAACGCTTTACATGGACAAGGAAATCGCCACTCTACTCGAGAACAACCGATCCTGGGCAGAGCGCATGTGCCAGGAAGACCCGGACTATTTCACCCGCCTGTCTAGCCAGCAAAACCCCAATTACCTGTGGATCGGTTGCTCGGATAGCCGAGTGCCGGCCAACCAGATCGTCTCGCTTCCCCCTGGGGAGGTGTTCGTCCATCGCAATGTCGCCAACCTGCTCCACCACAACGACATGAATGCCCTCTCCGTCGTGCAGTATGCGGTGGACGTGCTGAAGGTGAAGCACATCATGATCGTCGGCCACTACGGCTGCGGCGGTGTCCGGGCGGCGGTAGCCGGCGGCGAGTGCGGCATGGTGGACTACTGGCTCCACTCGGTCCGCGAACTCTACAGCCATCATCGCGCAGCGCTGGCGGCGCTGCCGCTGGATGAGCAGGTGGACCGGATGTGCGAGCTCAACGTCAGGGCCCAGGTCAACAACCTGTGCCGCACCAAGATCATCCAGCTGGCCTGGCAGCGTGGCCAGGCCTTGGCCGTCCACGGCTGGATATACGGCCTTGGCGACGGGAGAATCAGCGATCTCTCCTGTACGGTACAGGGTCTGGATCAGGTGGCGACCCTCTATCGCATCGACCGGGTCGAGCCCCCGCCGACACCCGGGCGCTGATCGATCCGGCTATCGTCCACTCCTGGCACTACGCTAAACTGGCATTAACCAGACCGCCAGGAAGGCTGCCATGATCGATCCGCTCGCTGAGCTCCAGTGTTGCCATCTCGACCGGCTAGAGCAGCGCTATGCCGAGACGCTCTCCAGCCTCGGCCATGATTGCGTATTGCTCTACAGCGGCCAGCCCGCCCTCCATTTCGGCGACGACCAGCACGCCAGTTTCCAAGCCTACGGTCATTTCCAGCACTGGACCGGCCAGGCGTATCTCACCCACAGCTGGCTGTTGGTGTGCCCGGGGAAGCGCCCGGTGCTCTACCTGCATGCCCCTGACGACTTCTGGCACCTGCCTGCCTGCCTGCCTCCGGAGGCCTGGACCGAGCGTGTCGACGTGGTGAAGGGGCGCTTCGATGTGCCTCCCGCCCTGCCCCGTGGCCGCTATGCCGTCATCGGTGACGTGGATGCCGCGACTGCCAGGGCGCTGGGGGCCGAACTCAATCCCGGCGCCCTGCTCATGGCGCTGGACGAGGGGCGGGTGCGCAAGAGCGAGTACGAGGTCGCCTGCATCGGCCGGGCCAACCGACAGGCCATGGCCGGCCATAGGGCGGCCAGGGATGCCTTCCTGTCAGGTGCCGCCGAGCTGGATGTGCAGCTCGCCTACCTCCAGGCATCGCGTCAACGCGAGAGCCATGTTCCCTACGGCAATATCGTCGGCATCAATGCCCACGGCGGCGTCCTCCATTACCAGCACTACGACACCCTGCCCCCGAAGCAGCAGCATAGCCTGCTGGTCGATGCAGGGCATCGCTACCGTGGGTACTGCGCCGACATCACCCGCACCTGGGCGGGTGCCCAGGCGGACGGACTGTTTCACGCGCTCATCGAGGGCGTTGCACAGGTGCAGCAACAGCTGATTGCCGCCGTGCGCCCCGGTGTCGACTATGTTGCCCTGCATGAGCGGATGCACGACCTGCTGGCCGAACTGCTTGTCGAGCACCGCCTGGTCCTTGGCACCCCCGAATCTGCCGTGGCAAACGGTATCACACGGGCTTTCTGTCCCCATGGGCTGGGCCATCTACTCGGCATTCAGGTTCACGATGTGGCCGGGCGTCGTGCCGCGAACGGTGCGGCCCTGCCCCCGCCCGACAAGCATCCCGCCCTGCGCCTGACGCGTGAACTGGAAGCGGGAATGGTGGTCACCATTGAACCGGGGCTCTATGTCATTCCCATGCTGCTCGACCCACTGCGTAAGGGGCCGGTTGGTCGCGAGGTGAATTGGGAACGGGTGGAACGACTGGCCCCCCACGGCGGCATTCGCATCGAGGATAACGTCCTGGTCACCAGCGACACTGCCAAGAACCTGACGCCCGAGGCCGAGTGATACCATCATGCGCGAGCGGCGACACGAAGCCGACTTCTCACCACCACGCGGGCTGACCAATGCCCACGTGCAGACGCTGCTGCCGCGCCTCCTGCCGCGTCCGCCACTGGCACGCGAGGTAGAAGTGCTCGAACTGCCCGACGGCGATTTCGTCGAGCTGAACTGGGCCAGCCCCCAGCCCGCAGATCCCGAGGCGCCGGTTTTCGTGCTCTTTCATGGGCTGGAAGGCTCCTTCGACTCCCCCTATGCGCGGTGGCTGCTCTCGGCGGCCAGCCGGCTGGGATGGCGTGCCGTATTGATGCACTTCCGTGGCTGTGGCAGCCAACCCAATCGCCTGCCGAGGGCCTATCACAGCGGCGATACCGCCGACGCCTACTGGCTCTTCGGACAGCTCACCCACCGCTTTCCCAAGGCGCTCAAGGTGGCCGCTGGCGTCTCCTTGGGCGGTAACATGTTGCTCAAGCTGGTGGCCGAACAGGGGGGAGATGGCCTGGACCTGGCCGGTGCCATCGTGATCAGCGCGCCATTGGACCTGGCGGCCAGTGCCGACCGGCTCAATCAGGGGGTTTCCCGAATCTACGAGCGGCACCTGTTGAGTGCGCTGAAGCGCAAGGTTCGTGACAAGCTCGTCCACGGGGCACTGCCGCTGCCGCTGGATGCCGGCGGATTGGACAGCCTGAGCAGCCTGCGCGCCTACGACGATGTGGTGACCGCGCCGCTGCACGGTTTCGAGGGGGCGGAGGATTACTACCAGCGCGCTTCCGCCGGCCCCCTGCTGGGAGACGTCGAGCTTCCCACCCTGATCCTGCACGCCGATGACGATCCCTTCATGCCGGCGAGCCTCTATGAGCGCCTGCCCGCCCCCTCTCCTGCCGTGCATCTGGAGATCGCCCGGCACGGAGGGCATGTCGGCTTCATGGAGTGGCGCAACCGCCGGCTGGAACCCTGGCTTGCCCGACGGATAAGCCGAGAGCTGGCGTCATGGAGCAGCCCGGCGATTCCCTGGACGGGCCGGGCCGGGCCCCATCTCACTCGATCGGGCAGCTGATGCCGGTGCCCTTCAGGCCACAATAGCCGCCGGGGTTCTTGTGCAGGTACTGCTGGTGATACTCCTCCGCCAGAAAGAAGTCGGTGAGCGGAGCGATCTCGGTGGTGATCTTCCCCTGTCCCGCCTGTGACAGCGAATACTGGTAGATGTCGCGGCTGCGCTGGGCCGCCGCATGCTGCGCGTCGCCGGTGGTATAGATCGCCGAGCGGTACTGGCTTCCCACGTCGTTACCCTGACGCATGCCCTGAGTGGGGTCATGGGCCTCCCAGAAGGTGCGCAGCAGTGTCTCGACATCGATCCTGGCGGGATCGAAGACGACTCTCACCGCCTCGGTATGACCTGTCATGCCGCTGCAGGTCTCCTCATAGGTGGGATTGGGGGTGACGCCGCCGGCATAACCAACGGCGGTGACATGAACCCCCGGGAGCTGCCAGAACAGTCGTTCCGCGCCCCAGAAGCAGCCCAGACCCAACACGATGACCTCATGCCCATCGGGAAAGGGTGGCAGCATGGAGTGGCCGTTGACGGCATGTATGCCCGACACGGCGAGCGGGCTATCGCGCCCGGGCAAGGCGCGGGCTGGGTCGATGATCATGTTCTCTCCTTGAGCTCGAGCGCTCTTCAGGCTGTGGTCGACGGACTCTCGCACATGAACCTGGGTTATGGACCGCTATCGACCTGCGGAGGTTTCCCGGGGCGGGAAAAGGTATAGACCAGATCGACCGCCTGCGCCGCACCCGAAACGGCCTGCACATAGAGATTGCGCCACAAGGTATAGCGCAGGGTCAGCTCGGCGATGGGCGAAAAGATACCGACGCCGTAGCTGATGCGAAGGTCCTCGGTGAGATAGCCGGTCACCACCACCTGGCTCTCGTCCCCCATGCCGGCCGTTTCCAACGCCAGGTCGTCAATGCCGAAGGCCTGGCCGATAGCCCCCACCGCGCCGCCGGTCTGCCCCAGGGTCAGGCCGACCAGCGCAGCCGTCAGGGCGCCGTCGGCATCGCCATCCCGCGGTGCCCGTCCACGCAGGAGATAGGATAGGGCACTGGCTTCATCCATGGCCGGCTCGGAAAAGATCTCCAGGCTTGGCTCGGCGGCAAAGCCGGTAACGCGAAGCCCCGCGATCACGCCATCGTCGGTCAGGTCGGGATTGCGGATGGCCTCGAAGTCGAGCAGTGGCTGGTCAGGAGGACCGCTGAAGAGCAGCTGGCCCTGGCGGATCATCAGGTCCTGGCCGAAGGCGCGGAAGCGCCCATCGGCCAGGATGACGTCACCGAACAGCTGCACCGGCCCGTCCTGCTGGCGAACCTGCAACGTACCCCGCAGCCCCGTTTCGAGCCCGCGGGATTCAAATTGCATATCGGGCCCCAGGTTCAAGTCGATGCGAACGTCCAGCGACATGCCGGCTTGCTGCAAGGCCACCGCAGCGGCCTCATCCGCCCCGGCCTCTTCCTCGAGGTCGGCGGTACGCCTGGCACGGGCTTCGTCGCGGCGGGTGATGATGATCTCGTCGGGACTGGGTGAGACCGCAGCGGGCGGCGTATCGCCGATCTCGAGCCGTGCCCAGGGGACCTGAACCGCGCCGCGTACCTGCAGCCGACTCGGGTCGATGCGCACCCGCAGGTCCGGCGCGATGCGCAACCGGCCGAACTCGGGCATCGTTACCAGCAGCGGTCGCTGCGTGCCGTCCAGGTCGATCCCGATTCGCCAGTCGTCCGGCGAGGGCCAGGCCGCATCGCCGTTGATCACCAGCCGCCCATCGTCGCTTTCCACATAGCCCATGATACGGGCGGTCTCGCCGTCGAGCTCAACCCGGATGCGGCCATCCACGATGATCAGGGGGATATCCATCCCGCTGGCCTGCAGGCCGCTCAACTCCAGGGCGCCATTCAGCTGCGGGGATTGGCCGGTGCCGGATATGTCCACTCGCCCATCGATGACGCCCTCCAGGGTGTCCATGCCGGCGGCCAGGGTGCGATAGCGTGACAGATCGAGTGCATCGAGGGTCAGGGTCCCCTCCAGGGCGCCGTCGCCGGCCGGATCGTCCTGTCCCACGCGCAGTCGAACGCGGCCGGCATCGGCCAGGCGCAGGTCAAGGTCCAGATCGACTCTCTGCTGGCTGGCATCCACATTCACACTCAATTGCGTGGCCGGCAGCGACCAGGGCTGACCGTAGATATCCACTCCCTGGAGGGAGATCTCGCTTTCAAGGTCGCTCTGCAGGCGCCACTGGGCACCACCCCTTCTCCACTGGGCCTGAAGGTTCATGTCGGTCTGGCCCGTCGCACGCCACTCTTCGGGCAGCCATTCATCCAGCAGTTCCATGGGCAACCCGCGAACCGAGAGAGCGGCATCACCGCTATCGGCACTGGCTTGCAGCGTCTCGTCGAGACAGATACTGCCGCCCTGCTCGCGGCGCAGGCAGAACGGCTGCACGCGCACGCTGCCGGCCTCGAGATCGGCGCTGAAGCTCAGTGGTTCGTCCAGGCGGATATCGCCGTACTCCGCCGTCACCTCCAGCGGATGGATACGCCCGGTGTAGCGCTGGCGGTCCTGGGAGAGCCCTCCCTCGAGTACCAGTGAGGCCTGTGACAGCGGCATGCCGCGTCCGGCAATGGCGTCCAGCGTCAGCGCATGGTCCGATAGGCGGCCGTCGAGAAGGAGGGAGACCTCGCTGAAGCGCTGTCCGCCGGCGTTGAGACTCTCGATGTCCAGCCTCAGATCGAGCGCGGGGTCGTCCAGCCCCAGGATGCTGCCTGCCAATTGCAGGCTCTCCAGGTGATTGTCGGAAAACACCAGGCTATCGCCAAGGAGTTCGATGTCGATCTGGGGCGTCTCGAGGCTTCCCGATGTGGTGAATTGCCCGGCCAGGCTGCCGCCAAGGTCGTCGTGCAGGTTGGAGAGGTTGGGCAGGTCGATCTCGCCGTCAAGGCTCATGCTCTGCTCTGTCACCGCACCGCTGGCGGAGAGGCGATTGTCGGCCTGGCGAAACTCGAAGCGATCGATCTCCCAGCGCATCTCGCTGTCACCGCTGAGGCGCGCCTGCAGCGACATCGGCAGCGACTGCAGTTCGCCACCGATATCGAGGCGAGGCACGTCCAGCTGCCAGCCATGGAGCCCCTGGGCAAACGCCACTTCGATATCGCCGCTCAGGCGGCCATCGGTGGCGTCGGTGAAGGCCCCGGGATCGACGTTATCGAGGCGAATGACGGCGCTCACGTCCAGGCCCTGGGACCAGTCGGCACGACCGCGGCTGACCAGCGAGGCATCGCCCAGGGTCAACGACAGTGGCAGCCAGGCAAAGTGCTCGAAATCACCGCTGCCCGACAGGGCCACACGGGTACGCGGTATCTCGGGCCCTTCCAGCCGCATCGACAGAGCCGCACTGTAATCGAGCAGGCTGCCTGCGAGGCGCAGCGACAGATCTTCGATCAGATAGGGGTCGACCGACACCTCTTCCACGTCCTCGGGCATGTCGGTGACCAGCCGCATCGGCAGTGGCCACTGCAGCAGGTCGCTTTCCAGCGAAGCGGTAAAGGGCAAGGTCGGGTCCAGCGCATCGAGCCGGGCCGTCAGCTCTGCCTCCACGGGGCCTGTGGCAGCCAGCTCTGCCTCCAGGTCGCCGAGACTTCCGCTCAGCAGCAGATCGAGCCGCTGTCCGGCCAGCTCGGGCAGGGTTTCCGGTAGCCACAGACTGGCACGCAGCCGCGCATCGAGGGGATAGTCGTCCCGCAGTTGGACCCTGGCCGACAGTTGAGCATCGACATCCAGGGTGGCGAGATTGAGGGAGGTCACCTCGACTTCCTGGCCGCTGGCTTCGAGGCCCAGGGTCAGGTGCCGGATCGAGTAATCGACGAGGCCGCTGAGCTCGATCTCCTCGAGCCGGAGATGCGGCACGGACACCGACAGGGGAAGATGAATCTCGGGAAGCGCGATGCGCTCGCGCTGGGCCAGCGCCAGACCGGCCTCGATCTCGGCAGCGATGGCCGCCGGAAACGGCGATGCCAGGGCAATAGAGGCATCGATGGCTTCCGCTGACAGGCGAGGCTCGTCGGTTTCGCTCTCCGCCAGAGCCAGCTGAGCCCCTGGAGAGAGAGGGAGGCGAATGCGCAGTCCGGTAAGCCGAGCCGGCAACAGGGCCAGCTGCGACTGGGCGGCCTCGATGCCGGAGGTGAACGTATCGATCTCGATCCGAGTACCGTCCCCCAGCGTTACGATCGTGTCGACGACCTGAAGCTCGGGGGCCGTCACGGCCAGGGGCAGGCGAATCACCCGCTCCTCGGCAGCGACGGCTTCCTCCTCCACTTCGGCAGTGCCCGGCGGCGCGTCCGTCAGTGCGATGGCCGCGTCAATGGCTGGTGCGGCAAGGCGTGGCGCGCCATCTTCGGTGTCGACCGGAGCCAGCTCGGCCCCCGGCGAGGCGGGAAGCGAAACGCGAAGCCCCTCCAGGCGGGTGGTCAGCAACTCGAGCTCGGATGCACTCGCCCTGGCCGCCGAAGAGAAATCATCGAAGCGGAGCCGCGTGCCGTCTGCCAGCGACAGCTCCACGTCGACCAGCGACAGCGCACGGATCTCCACGGGAAACGGCAGGCGGATCTCTCCTGCGGGCGCCCTTTCCTCCTCTTCCGGATCGGCCTCACCCGCTCGTAGCTGGATATGCGCACCCTCGACGGCGAGATGCTCGATACAGAGCCGCCCCCGGAGCAGGCAGTCGTCGGACCAGGCCAGGTCGAGGCGTTGCAATGACACCGTCGCGGGCCCGGCGTCCAGCTCCAGGCCGTGCAGGACCAGTCGGTCGAGCGGGGCCCCTTCGGCATCCTCCAGTTGGTAGAAGCCTCGTTCGGCCCCCTTCTCCAGCAAGAAGCCAGTGCCCCATGGGGAGAGCGCCAGGCCCAGCGCCAGGATGACCCAGCCCAGCAGCCAGAGTGGCAGTACGAACAGCAGACGAACAAGAGACCAGAACAGCAGCCGAGCCCTCAGAATTCCGGGCCGATGGCGAAATGAAGGCGCCACGCATTCTCCTCGTCGTCAAAGGGATGGGCGACATCGAAGCGTACCGGACCGACGGGTGAAATCCAGCGTACTCCGAGGCCAGCCCCGGTATTGAGCGAATCGGGACCCCAGTCATCGAAGGCGTCACCGGTATCGATGAAGGCGGCGCCCCACCAGTTACCGGTGATGCGGTGCTGAACCTCGGTACTGGCGGTCAACAGCTGCTGGCCGCCTCGCAGCCGCCCCTCCTCGTTTCGCGGCGCCAGGGTTTCATACCCGTAGCCACGTACCGTGCGGTCGCCGCCGGTGAAGAAGCGCAGCGATGGCGGCACCTGGGAAAAGTCATTGGTCTCGATGGCACCGAGGCCAAGCCGGTTCACGAAACGCAGATTGCTGCCCAGCATGCGAATCCATTCGGTATCGCCTGTCATGCGCAGGAAGTCGGCACCCGAACCCCACATGCCGTCGGAGTATTCGAAGGCAATTCTCTGGCGGTCGCCCCAGCTGGGAAACCGAGGGTCGCGAGTCCGTGTCCGTGACCAGCTCACCCCGGGGTAGTAGATGAGGACACTATCGGCTTCCCCGCCCTGGGTGAAGTCCTCGTAGGTGGCGCGGACGTAGAGTGTCTGCACCCAGCGGTTGTCGAACTCCCAGCGCCGTGCCAGTTCGATCGTGCTTTCGAGGGTCCGGGTATCTTCCATGTCCCGATGACGCAAGCCGTACTGCAGGCGGTATTGATCGCGCAACGGATCGTCCAGCGGTAACAGGTAGGTACCGGTCAGGCGCTGCTCCGGCTGAGAGATGAAGAGGTCGTGGTCGAGGCTATGGCCGTAGCGGTTGATCCAGGGCTGCTCCCAGCCGAAACCCATCCGGGGCCCTACGTCGGTGGCGTAGCCCACGGCGACCTCGAACTGGTGCCGGTCTGCCGGTGCCAGCACGACATCGATCGGCATGACGGGGCGTTCGGGTCGATGCAGCGTGGTCACGGCGGTGAGTGCCTCGGCGGATAGCCGTGGCCCATCGGCAGGCGGCGGCGAGGGTTCTGCCCGATCGCTGGGCAGCGTCGCCTCTCCCTGGGTGCCGACCTCGTTCCACCAACCCAGCTCAGGGGGCGTCAGGGCCAACTGCCGGCGGCTGTCCAGCCGCGGACGTACGCTGACCGAGCTGAACCAGCCCGCCTGCCCCAGGCGCTGGGCATAGAGCGCCACATCCCCGGCAAGGTAGGGTTCCCCCGGCGTGAAGGGGGCCATCTGCCGAAGCCGCTCCTGGAGGATATGGCTACCCCGTATGGTCACATCGCCGAAGGCGTAGCGCGGCCCGCTGTCCAGCGCCAGGTAGAGGCGCGCGCTCTCGTCGAAGGGCCGGACCTCCATGCGCCGGTCAGTGAAGCTCCAGTCAAAATAGCCCCGTTCCAGGGAGAGGTTGGCAAGGCGATTGCGCATGCGGTCCCAGGGGGCATGCTGCAGCGGGTCGCCAACGTCCAGCGGGAATGCCTCGACCGTATCGCGGAAAGGGCCATCGTTGCTGGCATCGCCTTCGAGGCGAATGTCCAGAACCTCGATGATGACCTGGGGGCCGGGCTCGATGACCAGCTCTACATGACGGGGCGGATCACGCTCTTCGAGTCGCTGGTGGATCTGGGGTTCATAGTACCCATAGACCCGCATGGCCTCCCGAGTGCGCCGCAGGACTTCGCCTTCGAGACGCACTCGCCCGTACTGGGCGGCATCGAGGCTGCCCAGGTAGTGGCGAACATTGTCGGCGACATCGCCCTCCAGCCCGTCGATACGGGCCTCGAGGGCCAGCGCATCCTGGCTGAGGCCAAGGCACAGGACCACTGCCCCAAGGCATGCTGCTACGCGCTTTCCCATATCAACGGTTTCCTGACTGGCTCCAGTCCAACCCGCGACTGGAGGCCCACCTGATGGCATTACTGCAGGGCTTCCAACCCGGCACTGAGTGCGAGCTGGGTCTGACGCAGCTCGATCAATTCGGCTTCCATGGCGGTGAGTCTGTTCTGCAGTCCGCTAACCGTTTCCTGATGCTCCTGCTGGCCTGACGCAAGGCCTTCCAGCTCCTCGTTCAAGGCGTCGAGACGCTCGGTCACACTCTCGAGCTGAGCGATCAGCTCCGCCTCCTGGCTCCGGGTGCGCTCATCCAGCGCCTGGAAACGCTCGTCCCGACCGGCCAGTTCCTCCGCCAGGGCGGCCTGCACGTCCTGCTGGATGTCGCCCAGTTCATCGAAGCGGCCCTGCCATTCCGACAGTTGCTCGGCGGTGCGCTGGCTGGAATCGGCCACCGTCTCGATGCGGGTGGCCAATGCCTGGCGCCCCTCTTCACTGGCCCGCTCCAGTGCATCCATCGAAACCTGGGTCGCACTCAGCAGGGCATCCCGGTAGGCCGCTTCCTCGGCCATGGTCTCCAGCTGCTCGGCAACGCCAGCGAGGCGATCGTCCAGCTCGTCAAGCCGCGATTCGTCGATGTCGGCGACCTGCTCCACCTCCACCTCCAGGTTCGCCGTGCGAGCAGCCAGGGATTCGCCGCGATTCTCCAGCGTCGTCAGCCGTGACTCGATCACTTCCAGGCGATCGCCTCGGCCTTCCTCGGCATCGAAGCGAGCATGGACATTGGAGAGTTCGCCGGTCAATTGTCGCCACTGCTCATCGAAGCGCTGACGCTCCTGCCAGCCGAACCAGGTCACCGCTCCCAGGGCAATGACCAGCAGGAACACCATCAGCCGAAGCGGCCAAAGCCTGGGCATCGGCTGTGCTGGCCGCCGTGCCCGCGTCAGGCTGGTGTCCGGGTCGGGGACGATGGGGCGTCGCTCGGGCGGACGCGCTTCTGGCATGGCAAACTCCTTTCAGCAAAGGCGGCAGGCGCCCATTGTAAGCAGGGAAACCGCCTGCACGCACGCTGTTACCTCAACGAGAAGGAGTCTGCGCGGGGTCGGCCCGGCGGCCGATACCCCGGTAGGAAAGTCCCCAGCTCGCCACATGGGATGGATCGTAGATGTTGCGCCCATCCAGCAGCAGGCCTTCCCGTAGCTGTCCCGCCAGCCTGGCCCAGTCCGGGTTCCAGTAGTGCTTCCATTCGGTGACCAGCATCAGGGCATCCGCGCCTTCGCAGGCAGCATAGGGGTCGGCATCGAATAGCTCCAGCAATGGATGGTCGCCGACTTCGGCGCGCAGCGCCGCCGTGGCGGCGGGGTCGTGCAGCCGAACCTTGACGCCCTGGGCCCACAGTGCCTTGAGCAGCGTGAGGACCGGTGCATGATCGATGCGGGCCGAGCCCGGCTTGAAGGCCGCGCCCCATATCGCCAGGGTGCGCCCTTCCAGGCGGCCGTGGAAATGGGTCCAGAGCTTGCGAAACAGCGTCTCCTTCACCTGCTCGTTGATATCCAGAACCTGTTCCAGCAGCGCCGAATGGCGGCCGCTGGCCTCCTGGACATCGGCCAGCCGCATCAGGTCGCGGGAGAAGTTGGGTCCGCCGAAACCGCAGCCCGGATAGAGGTATTCATAGCCGATCCGTGAGTCGGCACCCATGCCCTGGCGGACATGCTCCACGTCCACCCCGAGGGTATCGGCCAACCCCGCGATCTCGTTCATGTAGCTGATACGCGTTGCCAGCATGCCGATGGTGGCCAGCTTGGTCAGCTCCGCCGCACGACGCGGCATGCGCTGAACCACATCGCGACGTCGATTGAAGGCGCGCAGCAGTTCGCGCACCTGGGCTTCGGCATGATCGTCATCGCAGCCCAGCAGCCAGCGGCCGGGGCGGGTGAAGCTGGCCCAGGCGCGCCCCTCCTCCAGCATGTCGACCAGGGCTACGGCACGGCGCTCCGGCGCTCCAAGGCGCGACTCCAGGCGCTCGGTCTCGCCCACCGGGAAGGTGGAGTTGTTGATCAGCATCAGCCCGCCACCGTGGCCCGCAGCGGCCTGTTCCACCAGATCGCCGGCCTCGTCCCGCTGTTCGGGAGAGAGAGCGAGCCATAGGATATCGATGGCGCCCGGGTGCGGCGTGTCGCTGCCCGCCACCGTCAGGGTGCCGAGCTCACGCCCTTCCTGGAGGCTGGCCATGAGGTCGGGCTCGCGCTTCAGCCAGTCGACTTCCAGCAGGCGGGGCCAGGGCATCGAGGCGTGGGGCACCCAGTGCACCTGGTGCCCTACCCAGGAGAGGGCGGCGGCGGCCGTGGCGGCCGCCAGCTCACTTCCATGAATCTCGAGTCGCATGGCGATTACTCCGGCTGGCTATAGCGGGAGAGCAGTTCGCGAAAGCCCTCGCCGAAGCGCGGATGACGGCGACCATAGACCATGGTGGCTTCGAGATAGCCGAGCTGATGGCCGCAGTCGTAGGTCTTGCCGCGCATTCGCCAGGCGTCGACGCCATCGGTCTGACGCAGCGTCTCGATGGCGTCGGTGAGCTGAATCTCGTTGCCGGCGCCGGGCGGGGTTTCGGCCAGCAGGGAGAAGATACGGCCCGGCAGGATATAGCGACCGATGACGGCCAGGTTGGAGGGTGCCTCTTCCCGTGACGGTTTCTCCACCACCCCGTTCAGCGGGCAGGATTCACCCGCCGAGGGTGCGCCGCCCCGAGGATCCACGATGCCGTACTTGTGGACATTCTCCCACGGCACTTCTTCGACCATCAGTTGGCAACGTCCACTGGCCTGAAAGGCATCGATCATTCCCGCCAGGTCGTTGCGCTCTAGGCCCTCATCATCCACCAGGACGTCGGGGAGCAGTACCGCAAAGGGTTCGTTGTCGCCGATTACCGGGCGGGCGCAGAGTACCGCGTGGCCAAGGCCCAGGGGCTCGGGCTGGCGAACGCTGATGATATTGACGTCATCGGGAACGATGGCGTTGAGTTCGTCGAGCAGCTCCTGCTTGTCCTTGGCCTCGAGGCTCGCCTCGAGCTCGAAGTGCTTGTCGAAGTGGTTCTCGATAGCACTCTTGCTGGCATGGGTCACCAGAACGATATCGCGGATCCCGGCGGCGACCGCTTCATTCACCACATACTGGATCACGGGGCGATCGACGATGGTGATCATCTCCTTGGGAATCGCCTTGGATGCGGGCAGGCATCGGGTTCCGAAGCCGGCCACGGGGAGAACAGCCTTGCGAATCATTGTGCCTTCCTTGTCGCTGGAGTCGGTTGATCAAAATGACGACCCGGGCCACCGATGATTCCGTCATGGGAAAGCCCGGGTCGCTACGGGTACAATAGCGCATGATACCGAAGGTATTGAATGATGCCAGGGTGTCGACCCATTCACACGGAGATACAACATGAGCGCAAGCCTCCATCACCACAATGTGGACCAGGCCGAGATTGCCAAGTTCGAGGCGCTGGCCAGCCGGTGGTGGGACCCGCAGAGCGAATTCAAGCCGCTGCACGACATCAATCCGCTGCGCCTGGATTTCATCGATGCGCGCTGTGGCCTGGCGGGACGTCAGGTCCTCGACGTGGGCTGTGGCGGCGGCATCCTTGCCGAAGCCATGGCCCATCGCGGTGCCCGCGTTACCGGCGTCGACATGGGGGAGGCGCCCCTCGGCGTGGCGCGCCTGCATGCCCAGGAAAGCGGTGTCGAGGTGACCTATCGTCAAGCCAGTGCCGAGGAGATGGCCGCCGAGCATGCCGGCGAGTTCGACGTGGTGACCTGCCTGGAGATGCTGGAGCATGTACCCGACCCCGGCTCCGTCATTCGCGCCTGTGCCACCCTCGTCAAGCCGGGGGGGCACGTCTTCTTCTCGACGCTCAACCGGAACCCCAAGGCCTACACCCTGGCGATCATCGGTGCCGAATACCTGCTCAGGATGCTCCCCCGCGGCACTCATGACTACCGCAAGTTCATCCGCCCCTCCGAACTCGCCGGCTGGTGTCGGGAAGCGGGCCTGGAAGTACGCGAACAGAGCGGCCTGGTCTACAATCCGCTGACCCGCCGCTACCGGCTCTCGGCACAGGATGTTTCGGTCAATTACCTGATGCACTGTCGCCGGGAGACAAGCTGATGCAGTTGCCGGACGCGCTGCTGTTCGACCTCGACGGGACCCTGGTCGATACCGCACCCGACCTGGCACGAGCCACCAATGCCCTGCGTGCCCATCATGGGCTGGCACCACTGCCCTACCCGGTGATCCGCGCCCAGGTCTCCAATGGGGGCAGCGCCCTGGTCATGCTGGCACTGGGTCTGGAAAAGGCCCACGACGGCCATGAGGAAGCCCGGGAGTTTCTGCTCGAGGCCTATGGCCAGGCCGTCGCCGAAGAGAGCCGGGTCTTTCCCCCGCTGGATCGCCTGCTGGCGAACTGGGAGTCCAGGCGTCGGCCCTGGGGCATCGTCACCAACAAGCCTCGGGCCTATGCGGCGCCATTGATCGACGCCCTGGGCCTGATGCCAGGCGCCCTCCTCTGCGCCGACGACCTGCCCGTCAAGAAGCCGTCCCCCGAACCGCTGTGGGCCGCTGCGGTGGCACTGGGCGTCGCGCCGGAGCGGTGCTGGTATATCGGCGATCATCTGCGCGACATGCAGGCGGCGCGTGCCGCCGGCATGCCGGCCATAGCCGTGGGCTACGGCTACATCGAGGAGGGAGACGACTATCGCGACTGGCCGGCCGACCTATGGTTCGAGACCAGCGCGTCCCTGGCGGAGACCCTGATGCCCGCTCCCGCACTCTGATCCAGGCATTCTGACCCAGGCACCGGGAGCGGGCCATGACGCCGGGGCTACGCCGACTTCGGCGGCTGCGCGTCGAAGCGCTCGCCGTTATGGCCATGACTGTCGGGCCCCATCAGCCACAGGTAGGTGGGCATGATGGCCTGCGGCGTGGGCAGCGTCTCGGGGTCTTCGCCCGGGTAGGCATTGGCCCGCATGGTCGTGCGCGTCGCACCGGGGTTGAGGCTATTCACCCGCAGGGTGCCGAGGTGCTCGACCTCGTCGGCAAGCACTTCCATGAACCCCTCGGTCGCGAACTTGGAGACCGAGTAGGCACCCCAATAGGCACGCCCCTTGCGCCCCACGCTGGACGAAGTGAAGACCACCGAGGCGTCCTTCGATGCCTGCAATAGCGGCAACAGTGCCTGGGTCATCCATACCGGTCCGTTGAAATTGACCTGCATGACCTGCTCCCAGAGCTCGGGATTGTACTGCTCGAAGGGGGTTATCCGCCCCAGCAGGCTGGCATTGTGCAGGAGACCGTCGAGGCGGCCGAACTCCTTGTCGAGCATCTCCGCCAGGTCGTGGTAATCCTTCAGCGTGGCGCCTTCGAAGTTCAGCGGCACGATCGCGGGCTGAGGGCAGCCTGCCGCCTCGATCTCGTCGTACACCTTTTCCAGCTTGCTCAGCGTACGACCCAGCAGTATGACCGTGGCTCCATGGCGGGCGAATTCCAGTGCGGCCTCACGACCGATGCCGTCACCGGCTCCGGTGACCAGAATGATACGTCCTTCAAGCAGATCGGCTGGCGCCTGGTAGTCGATCCTGCAGCTCATCGCGGCTCCTCGTCCTCGGGCGGGGCCAGCCCTCACAGGGACTGGCGTAGAAAGTCGTTGGCAAGTCCGGCAGCGCTGCTGTCGGGATAATCATCCCTCACCCGCTCCAGCAATTCTCGGCTCTCACCGGGCTCCCCCTGGCGGGCCTTGATCAGGCCGAGCTTGTAGAGGGCATCGGGCAGCTTGCTGCTCTGGGGGTAGTTCTCGATGACCTGCCGGAAGGCGAGATCGGCCTCGGCCAGATTGCCCTCCGCGGAGTGCAACTCCCCCAGCCAGTAATGGCCATTGGCGGTCAGGTTGTTGTCGGGGTGCTCGACCACGAAGGCTTCGAAGGCCCTGATCGCCTCCTGGAATTCGCGCGCCTGCACCTTGGAGAAGGCCGCCTGGTAGGCCGCCTGGGCATTGGCGCTCACACCGCTCGGCGATGGCGCTTGGGCGACCTGGCGGGCGGACTCCTCGTCGACTTCCGGGCGGGCTTCGATGCCGGCACTGCCGGCCATCAGCCGCTCGTCGAGATCGAGGTACTGCTGGCGCGTCTGGTTACGCAGCTGTTCGAGCTGGTGGCGCAGTTCTTCGATCTGGCCACGCAGCTGCTGAATCTCCCGCTGGTGCTCCTCCACCTGGTTGAAAATGACCAGGCTGCCCCGGGACTCTTCCCGAACTTCTGCCTGATCCATGAAGGATCGCGACGGAGAGGCGGTCAGGTCCTCGATCACAGGGCGCTGTTGTGCAACGGCAAGGCTCATCACGGACAGCGGGAGCACCAGGGCTCCCGCGCCGCACAGCCTTTTCAGACTGTGTCTCATGTTGGACTCCATTGGCGCACCATCGCGCCGGCTCGATCAGTAGGCGAAGACCACACGACGATTCTGGGCGTGTGCATCGTCATTGTTGCCACGCACTGCCGGGCGCTCTTCACCATAGCTGACGATCTCCAGCTGGGAGGGAGAGACACCCTGAACCTCAAGGAAACGCTTCACGGAATTCGCGCGACGCTCACCGAGGGCCATGTTGTATTCACGGGTGCCACGCTCGTCGGTATGGCCTTGCAGCACGACGCGAGCGTTGCCGTTGGAGCGCAGGTAGCGGGCATGGGCTACCAGCACTGACTCGAATTCGGAGCGAATGTTGTCGCGGTCGAAGTCGAAGTAGATAGTACGGACTTCGGGAATGCGGCCGTCGGCTTGCTGGCCGGCACGATCGCCGTTGGCACCGACACCGGTACCGCTGACCTGACCGCTACCCGCCACGCCGGTACCGGCTGCGCCGTTGCGGGTGCCCTCCATAGACCCGTCCTGAGTCCCACCGGTGCTGGAACAGCCGGCCACGAGCGCCAGAGAAAGGGCGAGTGCCAGGCTCCTGGCATGCGACTTGAATTGCATCGTCAAACTCCTTGAAGGATTCGAAAGACACGGATCATCGAGCATTAATTCAGAAACGGTGACCACGCGGGTTCACGTACGTCACCCTGCGCCGATGGCAGCCGGTAGGACGCACGTCCATCGGCCGACACCGCCCCCAACACCCCGCTGTTTCCTTGCTGGGTGGCGAAGATTACCATGGTCCCGTTGGGTGCAACACTGGGTGATTCATCCCAACGAGACTCACTGATTACGACCAGCCGACCCGACCCCAGGTCCTGCCTGGCGATCTGGTAGCCATTGTTGCTGCGGTGGACCAGGAAAATGGATTCACCATCGGGAGCAAAGCGTCCGCGGGCGTTGTAGTTGCCGGTAAACGTAAGCCGTTCGGTCTCGCCACTGCCCACCGTATAACGATAGAGCTGAGGCCCGCCGCTACGATCGGAAGTGAAGAGGAGGCTACGTCCGTCCGGCGACCAGCTCGGCTCGGTGTCGATATTGTTGTTATTGGTGATGCGCTCGAAATTCCGCGACGCCACATCCATGATATAGATTTCCGGCTGGCCGTCCTTGGACAGCGCCATGGCCAGCCTGCGCCCGTCGGGCGACCAGGCCGGAGCACCGTTGATTCCCTCGAAGGACGTCGCCCTGACCCGCTGGCCGGTTGCCAGCTCCTGGATATAGATCGCCGGGCGTTCCGTTTCGAAGGAGACATACGCGAGCTTGCGCCCATCCGGCGACCAGGCCGGCGAGAGGATCGGCTCCCGCGAGCTCAGGACCTCCTGGCTGTTGTGACCATCGGCATCGGCGACATAGAGGGCGAATTGCATGTCATCGCCGGCACCCCGGGCCGTGACATAGGCGATACGCGTGGCGAAGGCGCCACGAATGCCGGTAATGGACTCGAAGATCTGATCGCTGATGTAGTGCGCCCCGCCACGCAATTCGTTTCTGCTGGCTGTCACGCTTTCACCCAGCATGCGGCGGGAGCCGCTGACATCCATCAGCTCATAGCGAATTCGAAACCCGTCGCCTTCGCGGCTGACACGGCCTACCACCAGGTAGCGCACGTCCAGTCCGCGCCATTGGCCGAACTGAACCTCGTCACCGCTGCTGGGCCTGTCGTACATTGCCTGGCGATCGAGCGGCTCGAAGTAACCGCTGCGCTGGAGATTGTCGCTGATAATCTGGGCGACGTCCTCGGGCAGGTTTTCGCCGTCGGCGGCGAAAGGTACCACCGCGATGGGAGTGGCGCGGTCGCTGCCGCGTGTAATCTCAATCGTCAGGTTGGCCTGTGCCAGCGTGCTGAACATCAAAAGCAAGGCGCTCAGCCAGGTCGTCATCAAGGCTTTCATCAGCGTACATCTCCCGGTCGAAACCGCAGATTGAATTGTCGAAAGTCACGCTGCGCCATAGCGGGTAATTGGCGCAGTTCACTGAACGGTGCGGCGGCTTCCACCGCCTGTATTGTAGAGCGGTCGAAGCTGCTATCACCGCTGCTCTGGATAATAGTAGCGCCAAACAGTTCGCCAGAGGGTCCCAGTTGGACCTGCACTATGGCCTCCAGGTTTCCTGTTGCGCCTGGGGGAATCACCCAGGCTTGCTCCACCGCCCTTCGCACCAGGTTGATGAAGCTGTTGGCCGCCTCCTGGGCCTGTCGTGCATTGGCCACGGATTCGCTTTCACCCTCTATGGCGCGATCGAGGCCCTGGCTGGCCTGTTCCGCGGCTCGACGTGCCTCCTCCTCGCGGCGGCGCTGCTCTTCGGCCTCCTGCTGACGGCGGGCCTCCTCCTCGCGGCGGCGCTGCTCCTCGGCCTCCCGCTGGCGACGGGCCTCTTCCTCCTCGCGACGGCGCTGCTCCTCGGCCTCCTGCTGGCGACGGGCCTCTTCCTCCTCGCGACGGCGCTGCTCCTCGGCCTCCTGCTGGCGACGGGCCTCTTCCTCCTCGCGACGGCGCTGCTCCTCGGTCTCCTGCTGGCGACGGGCCTCCTCCTCCTCGCGGCGGCGCTGCTCCTCGGCCTCCTGCTGCTGACGGGCCTCTTCTTCGGCCCGCCGTTGTGCCTCGGCTTCCTGGCGACGGGCTTCCTCTTCGGCCTGGCGCTGCGCCTCGGCCGCTTCCTCCTGCTGGCGCTGCCGCTGAGCTTCCTGTTCTTCTCTCAGCTGTGCCTGGCGCTCGGCCTCTTCGGCACGTCGCTGGGCTTCCGCTTCTGCGGTTTCCCGTGCCTCTTCACGCTGGCGCGCCTCGGCTTCCCGTGCGGCTTCGCGCTCAGCGGCTTCCTGCTCCGCCTGGCGGGCCGCTTCCTCGGCCGCCTGCTCTTCCGCGGCGCGTTCGAGTGCTTCGGCCTCGGCCTGCTGGGCTTCCTCTTCGGCCTGGCGGGCCGCTGCCCGAGCGCGCGCCTCCTCGGCACGCTGAGCCTGATCCGTCGTGGTCTCGGTGCTGACCAGCGTGGCCTGCACGATGGAGCTGGTCTGGGGATCTTCCGGCTGGCGCTGGGGTAGCGTAACCACACTGAGCACCACTACCAGGACGTGCAGGCCAACAGCGAGAACCGTTGGCAGACCATAGCCAACAGGTCGATCCGGCTGGGTGGGCGCGCGCTGGTCATGTCGAGCCATGGCGTTTTCGTTCTCCTCAATCACGCGGCGGTGGTTCGGAGATCAGCCCGACATTGGCCACGCCGGCCACTTGCAGGGTACTCATCAGGTTAACGACCTGGCCGTAGGGCACCTGGCGGTCCCCTCGCACCATGACCGGGGAGCCCGGCCGGCGGTCCAGCAGGATCAGTACCCTGTCGGAGAGTTCATCCAGTCCGACCTGGGTCTCGTCACCGCCGACCATCAGGAAGTACTCACCCTCACGGTCCACCGATACGACGATGGGTTCGTTATCCTCCTCGGAGTCAATAGGCTCCGAGGTTACCTGGGGCAGGTCTATCTGTACCCCCTGGGTCAGCATCGGGGCGGTGATCATGAAGATCACCAGCAGCACCAACATGACGTCGATAAACGGCACCACGTTGATCTCGCCCATCGGCTTGCGCCGACCATCACGATTGAAAGGTCCTTGCATGGTGCGGCTCCTTCAGGCAGTGCCGGCTTCGCTGCGTCCCTGCAGGTTACGGTGCAGGATGGAGTGGAACTCCTCGGCGAAGTCTTCGTACTTGCCCAGCAACCGGCCCGACTCGGAGGAGAGACGGTTGTAGAAAATGACCGCGGGAATAGCCGCGAACAGGCCCATGGCGGTGGCAATCAGGGCTTCGGCGATCCATGGTGCCACCGTGGACAGCGTGGCCTGCTGGGCCATGGACAGCGCCTGGAACGAGCCCATGATGCCCCACACCGTGCCAAACAGGCCGATATAGGGGCTGGCCGAGGCGACGGTGGCAAGAAACACCAGGTGCAGGGTCAGGCGCTCCTCTTCCCGTGACCAGGCGACCCGCATGCTGCGCTGTACGCCGTCGAGGATGGCGTCGGGGCTCTTGGTCTTCGGCATCAGCCGGTTGAACTCGCGGAAGCCGGCACGAAAGACCTGCTCGGCGCCCTGGGTTTCCTGCTCGGAGGGCGTTTCACGGTACAGCTCGTTGAGATCGACGCCGGACCAGAAGCGCTCCTCGAACATCTGATGGGAGCGGCGAGCGCGTCGCATGACGAATGTACGCTGGAAAATCACGACCCAGGAGAGAATCGAGCCGATCACCAGAATCAGCATGACCAACTGCACCACGGTGCTGGCGCTCATGATCAGGTGTGGAATTGACATGGAGTCGTTCACGGGCATCCTCGTCGAACTTTCAGTTAACCGTTGAGAGCCGCGGCAATCGCCGGCGGCCATGGCGTGGGCTTGAGACGGGCAGCGTCCAGACAGGCGATGTCGACCCTGGCTTCGCACAAGGGTTCCCCATTTCGGGTTACCGTTTGCAGAAAACTCGCGCGACAGCGCCCTGGCGAGTGAATGACAGCGGTGGCCTCCAGGGCATCGTCCAGCAGTGCAGGCTTGGCATAGCGGCACTCGAGGCGGTGGACGACCAGCTGTATGCCGGTTTCCAACAGGTCGCTCTGGGTGAAGCCGTGATGGCGCAGCCACTCGCTGCGGGCCCGCTCCATATATTTGAGATAATTGACGTAGTAGACGATACCACCGGCATCGGTGTCCTCGATGTAGACCCGTACCGGGAGACGGAACTCGCTCACGGCCGTACCTCGCCAGTGGCATCCAGTGCCTGCTCATGGGGCGACAGTCCGAAGTGCTGCCATGCCTGGCGGGTGACCACCCTTCCCCGGGCGGTGCGCATCATCAGCCCCTGCTGAATCAGATAGGGCTCGATGACATCCTCGATGGTGTCGCGCTCCTCGCCGATGGCGGCTGACAGGGAGTCGACGCCGACCGGGCCGCCGTCGAACTTCTCTATCATTGCCAGCAGCAGCCGGCGATCCATATGGTCGAGGCCGTGATGGTCCACGTGCAGCATGTTCAGCGCCTGGTCGGCGATATCGGCATTCACGCGGCCGCTTGCACGAACCTGGGCAAAGTCACGGACGCGACGCAGCAGGCGATTGGCGATACGCGGTGTGCCCCGGGAGCGGCGCGCCACCTCGGTGGCCCCCTCCCGGTCGGTCTCCACTCCCAGCAGCCGCGCCGAGCGAGTGACGATCTCGGTGAGCTCCTCGATATCGTAGAACTCGAGGCGCTGGACGATGCCGAAACGATCCCTCAGCGGCGAGGTCAGCAGGCCGGCGCGAGTGGTCGCGCCCACCAGGGTGAAGCGTGGCAGGTCCAGCTTGATGGAGCGTGCCGCCGGGCCCTCGCCGATGACGATATCCAACTGGAAATCCTCCATGGCGGGGTAGAGAATCTCTTCCACCACGGGCGAGAGGCGGTGGATCTCGTCGATGAAGAGCACGTCGCCCGGCTGCAGGTTGGTGAGCATCGCGGCGAGATCGCCGGCACGCTCCAGCACCGGGCCGGACGTGGACTTCATGCCCACCCCCATTTCGGCCGCAATGATATTGGCCAGCGTCGTCTTGCCCAGTCCCGGCGGGCCGAACACCAGGGTGTGATCCAGGCTTTCGTCGCGCCCAAGGGCCGCGGTGATGAAGATTTCCAGCTGCTCTCGCACCCTGGGCTGGCCGATGTACTCGGCCAAGCGCTTGGGGCGGATCGCATAGTCGACGCGAGCCTCGCCGTCGTGCTCGTCGGCAGCGATCAGTCGATCATTGTCAATCATGCCAGCCACTCGCACTCATGGGGTTCATCCTGCCAGGCGACGGGTCAGCGCCGCCTTGATCATGGCCTCGGTGGAGAGACCATCGTCCAGGCCCGACAGCATCTTCGCTGCCTCCGTGGGCTTGTAACCCAGGCTGACCAGGGCCGCCTCGGCATCGACCAGGGGGTCCTGCCTGCGCGGAGTCTCGGCGCCACCCGCCCCGGCCGTGGCCATGTCGACTGGCTGCTCCCAGTGGGGGAAGCGGTCACGCATCTCGATGATCAGTCTCTCGGCGGTCTTCTTGCCCACGCCCGGCAGTCGCGTCAACGACTTGACGTCGTCATCCATGACGCAGCGGATGAAGGCGGTTTCATCCATGCCGGAGAGGATCGCCAGGGCCAGCTTGGGGCCGATGCCATTGACCTTGATCAGGGCGCGGAACAGGGCTCTCTCCTGCTCGCGGGCGAAGCCATAGAGCAGGTGTGCGTCGTCACGCACGGTAAGGTGCGTGAACAGGGAAACGGCTTCCCCGGTGCCTGGCAGCGCCACCAGCGTGGTCATGGAGGCTTCCAGTTCATAGCCGACACCGGCCACATCCACTACCAGCCAGGGCGGCTGCTTGTCGAGCAGGGTGCCACGCAGGCGTCCGATCATGGGCTTCGCTATACCGATTCTGAATGTGTCGAGGCCCTTACGGCCTTCATGGCGCCACTATACTGGTCGCTCAAGCGGCTGACTAGCCCAGCTTCAAACAGCGTTCGAAAATTGGTTCAAGCCGTTCGGTGAGCGTGAGTCAAGGTTGATAATCTCGCCACGACCCTCCCCGACGACGGGCGCGATGGCCACCAAAACTGCCGGTCGTCACCAGCCCCGACCGGGCATGGGCATGGGTCAGCGCGATCGCCAGCGCATCGGCGGCGTCGGCCTGGGGCGCGCCATCCAGCCCGAGGATGGCGACCACCATGTGCTGTACCTGGGACTTGCTGGCGCTTCCCGTGCCGGTGACCGCCTGCTTGATCTGGCGCGGACCGTATTCGCTGACGGGCAGGCCATGGTTGGCGGCGCAGACGATCGCGGTGCCCCTGGCCTGCCCTAGCTTGAGTGCCGAGTCGGCGTTCTTCGACATGAACACCTGCTCGATGGCGAACTCGCCGGGCCTGTGCAGCGCAATCAGCTCGCTGATGCCGGCATAGGCCTGTGCGAGCCGCTGGGCCAGGTCGTCGCCCTGCAGGCGGATACAGCCGCTGGCGACATAGCGTGGCGTCGGCCCGCCGACGTCGAGTACCCCGTAGCCGGTAATCCGCGACCCGGGATCGATACCCAGGATCATCATGTGCAACGTCCCGGAGCCGTCTGGCTGCTGCTGGCCCTATTGCTGTACCCGGCCATGCCGTCTCTCCTCGCATGCTCTCGCTGTCGAGAGGCCCGATATGACACCGGCGCCATCAGGCGCCGGTGAACAGGGTGGCAACGCTGTCGCCTGTTACTCGTTGCCGGTCTCGGCCTTGGCCTTCTGGCGCAGGCGAATGTTGAGATCCTTGAGCTGGTCGGCAGACACCTCCCCCGGGGCGTCGGTCAACAGACAGCCGGCGCTCTGCGTCTTGGGGAAGGCGATCACTTCACGAATGGTGCGCGCCCCGGCCATCAGCATCACCAGACGGTCGAGACCGAAGGCGAGGCCGCCGTGGGGTGGTGCGCCATAGTGCAGGGCGTCGAGCAGGAAGCCGAACTTCTCGCGGGCCTCCTCTTCGCCGATGCCGAGGATCTCGAACACGGTGCTCTGCATGGCCTGGTCGTGGATACGGATGGAGCCACCACCGAGCTCGGTGCCATTGAGCACCATGTCGTACGCCCGCGAGAGCGCCCCGGCGGGGTTCTCCTTGAGCTCTTCGGGGCTGCACGATGGCGAGGTGAACGGATGGTGCAGCGGGCTCAGGCGACCGTTGTCGTCGGCCTCGAACATGGGGAAGTCGACCACCCACAGCGGCGCCCAGGGCTGGGTGTAGAGGTTGAGGTCTTCGCCGAGCTTGACCCGCAGCGCGCCGAGAGCCTCGTTGACGACCTTGGCCTTGTCGGCACCGAAGAAGATGATATCGCCATCTTCGGCGCCGACACGGTCCAGCAGCTCCTCGATCACGTTCTCCATGAACTTGACGATGGGCGACTGCAGCCCTTCGATACCCTTGGCGCGCTCATTGACCTTGATCCAGGCCAGCCCCTTGGCGCCGTAGATCCCGACGAACTTGGTGTACTCGTCGATGACCTTGCGCGACATGCCGCCACCGCCCGGCACCTTGAGTGCGGCCACGCGGCCGTCCGCGGCGCTGGCCGGGCCGGAGAAGACCTGGAAGTCCACCTGCTGCATCAGGTCGTCGACGTCGACCAGCATCAGCGGGATGCGCATGTCCGGCTTGTCGGAGCCGAAGCGGTGCATAGCGTCGGCCCAGGTCATGCGAGGGAACTCGGGCAGCTCGACGTCCAGCACTTCCTGGAAGAGCTGGCGAATCATCGCCTCGGTGATCCCCATGATGTCGTCTTCGCTGACGAAGGACGCCTCGAGGTCGATCTGGGTGAACTCCGGCTGGCGGTCGGCGCGCAGGTCCTCGTCGCGGAAGCACTTGGCGATCTGGTAGTAGCGGTCGAAGCCCGCCACCATCAGCAGCTGCTTGAACAGCTGCGGCGACTGCGGCAGCGCAAAGAAGCTGCCGGGATGGGTGCGGCTGGGCACCAGGTAGTCGCGGGCGCCCTCGGGCGTGGCGCGGGTCAGGACCGGGGTCTCGATATCGAGAAAGCCCTGCCCTTCCAGGAAGGCGCGCACGTTATGGGAAATCCGTGAGCGCAGGCGCAGCTTCTCGATCATCTCGGGGCGGCGCAGGTCGATGTAGCGATGCTTGAGACGCACCTCCTCACCCACCCGGCCATGCTCGTCGAGCTGGAACGGCGGCGTGGCGGCAGTGTTGAGGACCTCGACTTCCTTGGCCAGCACCTCGATCAGGCCGGTGGGCATCTTGGGGTTCTGGGTCCCCTCGGGGCGCAGCCGGACCCGGCCGGAAATTCGCAGGACGTACTCGCTACGCGCCCGATCGGCAGTGGCGAAGGCCTCGGCGGTATCGGGGTCGACCACAACCTGAGCAATGCCATCGCGATCGCGCAGGTCGAGGAAGATGACACCCCCGTGGTCACGGCGGCGATGTACCCAGCCGCACAGGCTGACCGTCTGGTCCACCAGGGTTTCGTTCAGCTGGCCGCAATAATGGCTGCGCATGTCGTATCCTGTTCTCTAGCGTTATCGAAAGGGTTGATCGCAATGGGCGCGGGCTCAGGCCGCGGCACCATCCTTGGCCGGCTTGGTCTCGCCGCCCTTGGCGGGTGGCTTGGCCTCGCCGCCGGTGCTGGCGGTGTCACCGGCGATGTTCTTCTTGCTGCCGGACTTGAAGTCGGTCTCGTACCAGCCACCGCCGGCCAGCCGGAAGCCTGCGGCGGAGACCAGGCGATTGAGTTCGGGAGCCTCGCAGGCGGGGCAATCGGTCAGGGGCGCTGCACTGATCTTCTGCAGTTTTTCCAGACGATGGCCGCAGGCCTTGCACTGATATTCATAGATGGGCATGGTTCAATTCACTCCTGATTCGACAGCGCGCAACCTCCGGCAATATTGGGTCGTGCGAGGGACTTTCCAAGCCTGCCGTGAAAGCCGGACATTATAGCGCGCCATGCCAGGCCTGTCCCAGCCCTGGCACGGTGGACTCACAATAAGGTGGACTCACGATAAGGTGGATCCCCAAAAGGCGGACCAACAGAAGGAATCCCGCATGAAAGCCGTGATACTGGATGCCGCCAGCCTTGGCGCCGATATCGACCTGTCACCGATCCGCGAACGGGTCGATGAGCTCGATGTGCATGAACACACCGCCCCCGAGCAGGTTCGGGAGCGCCTCGACGGCGCTGAGGTGGCCATCGTCAACAAGGTGGTGCTGGATGGGGCTACCCTCGACGCCCTGCCCTCGCTTCGATCGATCTGCGTGCTGGCCACCGGCATGAACAATATCGACATGCCGACCGCCGAGCGCCTGGGTATCGACGTGCGCAATGTCACCGCCTACGGCACCGCCAGCGTGGCGCAGCATACGCTGATGTTGATCCTCGCACTCGCCAATCGACTGCCGCTCTATCAGCGCGACGTGGCGGCCGGACGCTGGAATGTCAGTCCCTTCTTCTGCCTCATGGATCACCCCACGCTGCAGCTCGAGGGCAAGCACCTGGTGGTCGTTGGCCAGGGCGAGCTGGGCAGTCGTGTCGCCGCCCTGGCGGAGGCCTTCGGCATGCGTGTCAGCTTCGCCGCCAGGCCTGGCAATGAAGCCAATGACCGCCGCCCCGCGCTGGCCAGCCTTGCGCCCGAGGCGGACGTCGTCACCCTGCACTGCCCCCTGAGCGACGCCACCCGACACCTGTTCGACGCCACCCTGCTGGCGACCCTCAAGCCAGGAGCGCTGCTGGTCAACTGCGCACGGGGTGGCATCATCGACGAACAGGCGGCGCTCGATGCGCTGCGCGAAGGGCAGCTGGGCGGGCTAGGCGTCGACGTGCTGCCGGTGGAACCACCCCGGGATGGGCATCCCCTGCTCGATGCCCTGGAGGAGTCGCTCAACCTGATCGTCACGCCGCACAGTGCCTGGATCACGCCGGAGGCGCGCCAGCGCATCGTGACGCTGACCGCGGAGAATCTGCGTCAGGTTCAAGCGAACTGAAAGAGAGGGCGCCATGCTGCACAACTTCGGATCGATCAATCTCGACCATGTCTATCGCGTCCCGCACCTGGTGCACCCCGGCGAGACGCTTGCCAGCCGGGCTTACCGGGTGGGACTCGGCGGCAAGGGAGCCAATCAGTCCCTGGCCATGGCGCTTGCCGGAGGGCAGGTCAGCCACTGGGGGCGACTGGGGCGACAGGATGCCTGGGCGCGGGACCGTCTGGCCGATGTCGGGGTGAACGTGGCCCATGTCTCACTGGTCGACGAGCCCAGCGGCCATGCCATTATCCAGGTGGATGATGTTGGCGAGAATGCCATCATCCTGTTTCCCGGCGCCAATCACGGCTTTGTACCATCGGAACTTGCCTCTCTCACGGCATCGGCCCAGCCCGGGGAGTGGTTGCTGGCACAGAACGAGTGCAATGCGCTGCCGGAGCTCTTCGCGAGCGCTCGCGAACGCGGCCTGAGCATTGCCTTCAACCCGGCGCCAATGACGGATGATGTGGTCTGGCTGCCGCTGGAGACCTGCCAGCTGCTGTTCGTCAACCGCGTCGAGGCCGCGGGCCTGGTTGGCTTGCCCGAATCATCCGATGCCCAGGCCCTGCTGGCAGGCCTGCGGCAGCGCCTGCCCGATACCGAGACGGTACTCACGCTCGGCGGTGCTGGCGCCTGGTATCAGTCGGGTAAAGCGCAGTGCTACCAGCCCGCCCTGCCGGTCAAGCCCGTGGATACCACGGCGGCCGGCGATACCTTCATCGGTTATTTCATGACCGCCCGGCAGGAAGGCATGACGGTGGCGGATTGCCTGGAACTGGCCGCCCATGCCGCGGCGCTTTGCGTCCAGCAGTCAGGCGCTGCCGAAAGCATTCCTCGACGGACCGACGTCGACCAGGCGCTGAGTCAGTTCCGGGCCACCCGCTCTTCCTGAACGCCGGTTGCGTCCACTTCACCTCGAGAAAGGAGTCCACGTGCCTCATTCCATCATCTTCGATACCGACCCGGGCGTCGATGACGCCCAGGCCATCGCCATTGCCCTGCGCCATCCCGAGATCGAGCTGCTTGGCTTGACCACTACCTACGGCAACGTGGACGTGGAGACCGCCACCCACAATGCCCTGCTGCTGAGCGAACTGGCCGGCCGCGGCGATGTACCTGTTGCCCAGGGAGCCGCCGGCCCCATGGTCAAGCCGCGTCACCCGGCACCGGCCCACATTCATGGTGCCAATGGCCTTGGCAATATCGACCTGCCCGCCGTCGAGGGCAGCAAGGACCCGCGCAACGCCGCACAGTTCATCATCGACACGGTGAATGCCCGCCCCGGTGAGGTGACCCTGGTCGCGGTAGGACCTGTGGGCAATCTTGCCGCGGCGCTGCAGCTCGACCCGACCATCATCGACAAGGTCAAGCAGGTGGTGATCATGGGCGGCTCGATACGCGAGGGAGGCAATGTCACGCCGGTCGCGGAAGCCAACATGTTCAACGACCCCCATGCCGCCCAGCGCGTACTCACTGCCGGCTGGCCGCTGGTCCTGGTGGGGCTCGACGTCACCCACCGCTGCGTCCTCACGCCAGCGCACATGGCCCGCATCGAAGCGGGCCAGGGTGAACTGGGCAAGGTGCTGGCGGGCAGCTATGCGTTCTATCGGGACTTCTACCGGGACTTTCTCGGCATCGACGGCTGCTGTCCCCACGACAGCTGCGCGCTGGCCTGGCTGTTGCGCCCGGAGCTGTTCACCACCGCGCCGGGGCATCTGGCAGTGGTGACCGAAGGCGCGGCCGAGGGGCAGACCATCTTTGCGCCGGAGGGTCGCGGCTTCATCCAGGAGCGCTGGTCCCAGACGCCGCTGGTCGAGGTCTGCCTGGAAACGGACGGCGATGCCGTGGTGGAGTGGATTGCCGCCACGCTGGCCTGACTGGCTGGTTCTGACTAGCTCGTTCTAACTGGCTATAGCGTGACGAAATTGTCCGGGTCCTGGGGTTCGAGCGACTCGAGCTCCACATGAGTGACCCGGGCATTCGGCGGGCCTTGCCAGAGCCAGGTCGCCACCCTGTTGACCGCATCCCCGTCGCCGCACAGCAGTACCTCCACCTGGCCGCCGGGCAGGTTCCTGGCGTAGCCGGTGACGCCATTCTGCAGGGCTTGATCCTGCACGGCCTTGCGGTACCAGACCCCCTGAACCTTCCCTGCCACCAGCGCTTTCACACAGCGTTTGCTCATGGCACCTCCTCCCTGTGAGACATCGTTCCCTCGTTCTACCATCCCCGGCACCGAACGACCAGCCGGATCAGCGTCATGGCAAGCCCACGAAATTCCACCGTCAGAGGCTAAGCCGGTTCTCGCCGGTGGCGTAATGCTCTAATCTTTCCTTATGGGAACCTGCCGCTGCCACAAGCGACGGCAGGCCCGTCAACGGCCCCGATCGGGTCAACTGCACGACAACAAGTCATCCTCACAAGGGAGAAACACCATGCAGGTCTTCGATCATCCCGAATTCGATCATCATGAGCAGATCGTCTTCGGAAGTGATGCCGCCAGCGGTTTGCGCGCCATCATCGCCATTCACGATACTCACCGCGGCCCTGCCCTGGGTGGCCTGCGCATCTACCCTTACGCCAGCGAAGACGACGCACTCACCGACGTATTGCGGCTCTCGCGCGGCATGAGCTACAAGTCGGCCCTCGCCGACCTGCCGCTGGGGGGCGGCAAGGCCGTGATCATCGCCGATCCTCGCCATGACAAGACCCCCGAGCTGCTGCGCGCCATGGGCCGACTGGTCGACTCCCTGGGCGGCCGCTACATCACGGCGGAAGATTCCGGCACCAGTGAAGCCGATATGCGCCATATCCATGAAGCCACGGCTCATGTCAGCGGGCTGGCTCGTCGTCCCGGCGAGTCCGGCGACCCCTCCCCCTTTACCGCTCATGGTGTGTTCTGTGCCCTGCAGAGTGCCATTCGTCATGGCCTGGGCCGAGCGGACATGGATGGCCTCAGGGTGGCCATTCAGGGCGTCGGCCATGTGGGGGCGCACCTGGCTCGTCAGCTCCACGCGGCGGGTGCTCGCCTGGTGTTGACCGATATCGACCAGGAGGCGCTGGAGCTGCTCGCCGGAGAGGTCGGCGCGACGACCACGGCCCCGGCTGCGATATTCGATGCGGACGTGGATGTCTTCGCTCCCTGTGCCATGGGCGCCGCACTGACCGCGGATGTGGCAAAGCGCCTGCGGGCAGGCGTGGTATGCGGAGCGGCCAACAACCAGCTGGCGACGCCGGACGTGGCCGACCTGCTGCATGGCCGGGGCATTCTCTATGCGCCGGATTATGTCGCCAATGCCGGTGGCGTCATCGAGGTCGAGTACCAGCGTCACGAGGACTATTCACGCAAGGCGGTGATGGCTCATGTGGAACGCATCACGGCGACCCTCGACGAGATTTTCGAACGCGCCCGGCGTCGCGGCACCAGCCCGGCGGCCATTGCCGACGAACTTGCCCGTGAGCGGCTAGTGTCCTAAGCTTGCCTTTTCCTCACGACAGCCATCTGTGGGGGCTTTAGGCCTCCACAGCGTTACTGATTGGCTGATGACGCCATCTTGGCACTGGGCAGCGTCTCGCAGATGCCTCAAAGCCCTGGTTGATACCGTCTTCTTCCCAGGGTAAGACGCCTCCCTATACCTTGATGACCTTTACCCCGTAATCCGCGGGGTTGACGATATCCTCCAGCTTGCCGATCTGCGAGAAGTCGCCTTTGCTAAGCACGCTATTGATGTTGGTGTCAGGAAATCGCAGGTTCTTGATGACGTGAACCTGGCTCGGCATGCCCTTGCCGTCGATATCCATAACCCAGGCGAGGAAGCCGCCCGAGAATTTGGCCAGGCTGCCGATCGGGTACAGGCCATACACCTGGATGTACTCCACCAACACCGTCTTGTCATAAGCCGCGTTCGCCTCATGGACCCTGCGGTAAGCGTCGAGCGGTGAGCGTGGCGGCACCCCGTTGCGCGCATGCATCAGTTTGTCGATCGCCTTGATCACCGCGACCAGCCGAATCAGCTCAGAAAGCTGATCCCCTCGCTTGCCAACCGGGTAGCCTGACCCGTCCAGACGCTCATTGGCATTCTCGATCACATCACCGCAGGTTGCGCTTGGCTCCCAGCCCAGCTCACGCAGCTTGTCACGGAGCACCGCCACATGGCTCCTGAGAATCGCCTTCTGCGTCGGATTCATGTTCACCTTGAGTGACGGCAACTGCGCACTGATCAGCAGCGGCTTGCCCATGGTGTGCAGCAAGGCGCCCAGCACGGCCTCACGCACTTGGGGGTCATGGGGGTCGCGAGTCAGCATGAGGTCGGCCAGCTGGCTGGCGACCTGGACGGCATGCCTGACCCAGTCCGGATCGTCGCGCAGGAACGCCAGGGCATACAGCAAGGCCTTACGGTCCTGCTCCACCAGGTAGCGTAGGGTGTCGACGCAATCGTAGAAGATCTCGCTGGGGAACAGGTCGCGGGTCTTCATGTACATCAGCCCCACCTGGAGCTGATGAGCCACATCCATGACACCGCGCTCCATGGGTGACTGGCGAGCGCGCTTATCTCGCTCCTGGGCTTCTCGCTGTAGAATCTTCTTCTCCTTGGCGCCAGGGATGAACAGGGGCGAGTGATGAGTGAGCTTGTCGTTGGACCCAGTACGGTAGGCGGCCTCTCGCTCGGATTCATTCACGTACCGAAACAGGGCCTCTGTCTGGGACGTCGATAGGTTGATGAACTGAACGCCGACCGCCGCGTAACCCTGGTTACCGAAGGGGCGGATATGGCGGACCTTGCCGTCGGCGAAGAAGCTCTCGCCGTTGGGAAACTCCAGCGTCACCCCGGGGATGTCCTGGTCCACGCTAAACGCGATGCTCTCCGCCAGATCGATGTCGACCATGCAGCCACCGATTGACAGATTGCGCAGTCGGCCTGGCACGTTGAGCTCATGCAGGTAGACTTCGAGGCTGATGCGGGCCTGCATGCCGAGGATGAAGGGAATCCGGACCGCGCCCCGGTTCTCATGGACGAAGACCGATTCCGGGAGCTGGCACTCCAGGCGATACAGTGTATTGTCCGTCTTGAAAACCTTGGCGGCGACGTTGCTGAGGCTGTAGGTCTCGCGCTCGATGGACTGTGGTCCCTTCAGCGCCTCCAGGTCGAAGCTCAGGCCACCGTTGGCCAGATACCGCTCGATATCGGAGCCAGCATATTCCACCTCCAGCACCAGGCGCCCTGTGCTCAGGTCCAGCTCTATTACCTCTGCCTTCAGGGCAAAGGGCATGTCCTTGGCATACACAGACAGCGCATGTGTGTGCTGGAGCAGTGAACGAATCACATTCGCCGAGGGGTTTTCATACAGGGCGAGGTCGGCCATCTGGGACACCTGCGGATGCGGCATTGATTTTTATTGATAAGCATCAATAATATAGAATTTTTATCTCCTCTAGTAACAAGCTATATGCATTTTATCTGCTATGGAATCTTTTGTCGGGCGATTCCACCTTTGTGTGGAATCATGTGGCGAGAGAAAGCAAGCGCACGGTGGCTTGCCTGTATTTAGCAGACTAGTTATCCCTCAAACAGTCTGCCAGTGCGCTTGGCTACGTTCTGCCTCCTTGGCCGCAAAGCCCCTGATGAGCGGTTCCTTAGTCAAGGTAAAATCCGACTCACCTCGACGATAGCTCGATAAGCCAGCGCTCTGGATCCCATTTTTGGGCCCAATCTTCCACGGCGTCGGCCGCCATGGGGCGAGCTATCAGATACCCTTGGGCCTGATCACAGCCGTATTCATACAGGAGTGCCCAGTCGTCAGGCGTCTCGACGCCTTCTGCCACCGTAGCCAGGTTCAATTTTCTGGCCATCTCCAGATTGGATTTCAAGATCACTCGGCCTTCTTTATGCAGAGACGCATAGTTGATGAAGGAGCGGTCGATCTTCAACTCGCCGGCGGCGATGCGGGTGAGTTGCTGCATGGATGAGTAGCCGGTGCCATAGTCGTCGATCGATAATGTGAAACCCTTCATGCGCAGCCTTGCAAGGTTCTCCAGCACGCGCCCAACGTCGATCATGACCGCCGTTTCGGTGATCTCAAGTATCATGTGGCAGGGATCCAGCCCCTGTCGACGCACCCGTTCGATCAGCGATTCCGCCAACCCAACATCGGCCAGGGACTGAATGGAGATGTTCACTGACACCTGGATATCCAGGTCGCGGTTTCGCCAGCAGGCACACCAGGCGCTCGCCTTGTCGATCATGATATCGGTGAGTGCATCGATCAGCCCCCGGGCCTCCATGGTGTCGATGAAGGCATGGGGTGACAACACTCCGTGTTCGGGGTGGCGCCAGCGGGCCAAGGCTTCCAAGCCGCATAGGCGCCCCGTGGCAAGCTCCACCTTGGGCTGGAAGAAGGGCTCGAACTGGTCGCCTGCCAAACCAGCCTCGAGGTCTGCGACGGAGTAACTTGCCGCCATGGGGGGTGGCCGGTAGCGCCGTTGATCTGGCTTGTAGTTGTGCAGCGCGGTCAATAGTTCGCGGGGCGTGGCGGGCTTTTTTATGGTGCCCAGCAAACTGAGGCCATAGGCCGTGGCCATGGTGCGAACGGAACGTATCAGCGAGGGCTCCAGAGCACTGACGATGATCAGGGCCGGCTCGTGCCATGACTCGCCCACCCGCCGTATGAACTCCATGCCGTCCATACCGGGCATGTCCAGATCGCTGATGACGATGTCTGCGGGTGGTTCAAGGGTGGCCATCAATTCGAGAGCCGAGCGACCACAAGTGGCTTCGAAGACCTCCTCTGCCCCTAAGCGACGGAGTAGGCCAGCCAGCAGCTGCCGCTGGAAGTCATGGTCCTCGACGATCAGCAGCCGCAGCCCGGGAGGCAACCTGGTGGTGTGTTCAGAGTCGGTCGATGTAGGCATGCAGGCGCTCCTGTTCCTGTCTGAATTCCTCGAGACCAGCGAAGATCTCCCCCCAGTTCTTTGAACGGCCGGCGCGCTCCAGGCGCTCGCAGGCCCGGGCGAACGGGTGGGCACCGACAAGCTGACTCGCCCCCTTGATTCTGTGAGCAGCACGCGCCAATGTCGTGCTGTCGTTGTCGTTTATCGCCTGCTGAATACTAGTGGCATCGACATCGTTCGAGTGACGGAACTCGCACAGGATCTCGCGAGCCAGCTCCCTGTCATTACCGGAAATCACGTCCAGCATGGCCGGATCCAAAGGGTTGGCAGCCAAGGGATCCAAGGGCGGCGGTGTGACGACAACGCTATCGGTGACACTCCCCCGGCAGGACGGAAGCGACAGCCAATTTTCGATCATGTTAAGCAGTTGCAGCATGCCTGCCGGCTTGCTCAGGTAGTCGTCCATGCCGGCGGCGAAACAGCGCGAAGCGTCCCCCCCCAGGGCATTGGCGGTGAAGGCGATGATCGGAATACGGGTGGCCTCCGCGTCACTGGTTTCCTCTTCGCGGATGGCTCGCGCCAGCTCGTAGCCATTCATGCGTGGCATGTTGCAGTCGGCCAGGATCAAGCCGAATCGACGTCGTCGCCAAAGCTCAAGGGCCTGTTGTCCATCGTCGGCGCTTTCGGCGGCATAGCCGAGCATGTTGAGTTGCCGCATCAGCACCTGGCGGTTAGTGGGGTGGTCATCCACCACCATGATCAGCGTTCCTTCCACTTCCGCCTGCTCGGACGTCGGTGGCGTACGCCTCGCGGTTGCGGCTTGAAGCTCTTGCTGATGGTGCTCGAGGGTGGCATCGACGAGCTGTGCCGGGTCGGCGGGTGCAACGGGCAGGGTCAAGGTCAGGGTCGTGCCTTGGCCAGGCTGGCTGATCAATTCGATCTCCCCACCCATCAGCTCCGCCAGGCGTCGGCAGATGGACAACCCCAGGCCGGTGCCCCCATATCGAGCGGAAATGCTGCTTTCGGCCTGCATGAACGGATCGAACAGGCGGGCTTGAAGCGCCGGCTCGATCCCGATGCCCGTATCACTGACCGTGAATTGCAACCATTCTCGCTGCTTTTCCCGCCGGATACAGGTGATGTTTACTTCGATGCCGCCTTCATTCGTGAACTTCAAGGCGTTACTGATGAGGTTGTTGAGGATCTGCTTCAGTCGCAGGCTATCGACCATTACGGCGGGGCTGATACCGGGATCGATGGTACAAGTCAGTGTCAGACCATGGCTGATGGCAGTGCTGCTGTACAGTGCCAGGACGTCTGCGACGATCCGTTGGACCGAGGCAGCACTTGGATAAAGCTCGAGTTTCTCGGCCTCTACCTTGGAGAGGTCCAGCACGTCGTCGATCAATCGTTGCAGGGATCGTCCCGATTGGCGTATGACCTCCACAGTAGTGCGCTGTTCCGGGTTCAGCTCGGAGAGACTGAGCACCTCCAGCATGCCCAGTACCCCGTTCAGCGGTGTCCTGATCTCATGGCTCATGGTCGCTAGGAAGGTGCTCTTGGCGCGGTTGGCGACTTCCGCTGCTTCCTTGGCGGCACGCAGGGCGAGCTCCATGTTCTTGCGTGTATTGATGTCGATGACGATCCCGTCCAGGGATTCCGGGCGCCTATCGTGAGAATGCTGGGCGCGACCCGCAGCTTCCACCCAGTGTATCGAGCCGTCCGGCCAGACGACCCGGAACTCCTCCTGGTAGTTCGTTCCCTGCTCCAGGGCCCGGCTGACGGCGTGTTGGATCCGTGGGCGGTCATCAGGGTGTGTGCACCCAAGGAACAACTCGTAATTCAGCGGCGTGCCTGGCGGAACCCCGAAGATCTCGCGACAGCGTGACGACCATTCCACTTCGTCACGGGGAATATGCCAGTGCCATTTGCCCAGTTGACTGAGTTCGACGGCCATCTGCAATTGCTGCTTGCTGATGGCCAGTTCCTGCGCCGCGGCCAGTTGCTCGGTGATATCTGCCCAGTAACCGTTCCACACCACGGTGCCATCCTCTCGACGATACGGCGTGGAGCGAGCATCAATCGAACGCGTTTGCCCGTTGGCATGCCGGACACGGTGGGTAAACTCGAATTGTTCCAGCGTCCTGGCCGAGGCGGCGATGGCCGCCTCCAGGCCGGGAAGATCGTCCACCATGATCCGATCGAACAGGGCGCGGGGCGTATGCACTACCGTCTCGGGCTCGAGGCCAAGCAGATCGCGCAGCCCTTCACTGACGAAGGTGAAGCCACAGAGACCGTTGGGCTGCTGCCAATACTGGTAGACCGTTGCCGGAAGGCTATCGGTGATGGTTCGCAGATCATGCTCGGCCCGGTGGCGGGCCCGCTGCTGTGAAATCAGCGCAAGGTAGCCCAGCAGGAGACACAGCAGGATGACCGGTACCAGGATGGAGAACACCATCATCTGAGCCTGGTAGCGGTCCTGCTCGGCGTGAAGCCGGTGGCCGAGGCGCTGCTGTTCCTGGTCGAGAAGCTGATAGACCAACGCGTGGGTATCCGCGGCGGCTTGCCTGAACTGAGATGAGGCGGCTAGTTGTCTCGCTGCAGCAAAGCCCTCCTCCTGGAAGAGGTCGAGGTGTTCATCCATCAGGTCGATGCGACTCTCGATCCGGTCCTCGATCTGTTCGACCTGGGGGCCGATGAGGGGGTCATGCTCGGCGTATTGCCGAAGCCTGTCGATGGCGATCGGCAACTCGACAACGGCCAGGTGGCGCGCGGTCAGATACGTCGAATCCCCACTCAGGATATGCCCCCGCTGGGCCGCTTCGGCCCGATGAAGTTCCCGGCTGATCGTTTCGATGACATGGGAGATTCGCTCTGACTGCTGGATATCCTCGGTCGCCTCACGAGTGCTGTTGATAGCGCTGTAGAGCGCCCAGGCCATGGCCAGGATCACAAGCGCTACCAGCCCGACACCCGCGTGGGTCAGGCGACGGGAGCGGATCGACATATCATGGTTCACACCTCTCTCCCAGGCGAGCGCTCCATGGCCTTGCCGGCCTCGGAAGTGGGTGACGTGGGGCCATGGGCCGGGGGCATGGCAGGAGACGATCCGGTGGTGGCGTATCAGTCGCGATGGTGACGACTGTCATCGTTTCTACGAACAGCTCTCTATGAACGGCGGATGGTTTGATGTCTGGTCTCGGCGTCACAGAAGCTCCATCGTGGAAAAATTGCAGTTAGGGGCCAACCTTCCTCGCCAGCCTGCTGCCCCTTTGGCGGCAGCACGGGGCTACTCGGGAAGTGCCCCTCTTAGCATAGCCTACTATAAATTTACTTCGGCTTTTGCAGCCGAAACTTGAGCCGGGGACGGGCTTTATCCCGCATATTTCATCAGACTTAAAAAAAGCGGCTGAAATTCGGTTATGATTCAAGCTTCTGCAGCAACGAGTGAAGGAGCCGCCCGACTCAGCTTTCCAGCAGCTCTCGCCTCACCAGGACGGCTCTGTTTCGTGGGATGATCTCTCGCCCCTGAGCCAGCAGGTAGCTGCGGACGAAGGCCGCGCCGAACAGCAGGATCAGCGAACTGTAGTAGACCCACAGCAGGATCATGACCACCGAGCCGGCGGCACCATAGGTGGAAGCGGTTGCCGTGTAGGCCAGGTAGGCGGCGATGGCGGTGCGCCCGATGGCAAACAGCAGTGCCGTAATCAGGGCGCCCAGCAGGACATCCTTCCAGCCCAGCACCACATCCGGCAACACCTTGAAGATCGTCGCAAAGAGCGCGGTGATGACCGCCAGTGACACCACGAACTCAACTGCCGTGGTCAAGAGGCCGACGAAGGGCACCAGGTCGTCGCCGGCCAGCAGCAGAGCGCGAATCATCACGCCGAATACCAGCGAGACCAGCAGGATGAAGCCGATGGCAAGTACCACGGCCAGGGACATCAGGCGTTTCTGAAGAAACAGCAGCAAGCCGTTACGACCCGGCTTGGCAGTCACACCCCACATGGTATTGAGGGAAAACTGCATCTGGGCGAAAACGGTGGTGGCGCCGACCAGCAGTGCACCGACCCCGAGCAGTGTCGGCATCAAGCCGCTCTCCTCGATTCTCGATGCCGCCACGGCCTGCTCGACAGCCTTGGCGGCCTCTTCGCCCAGGACCCCTTCCAGTTGCGCAACGATCTGCCCCTGGGCCGCCTCCTCACCAAATACCACGCCAATGACCGTCACCGCGATGATGATCGTCGGCGCCAGCGAGAACAGCGTATAGAAGGCCAGTGAGCCGGCATAGCTGAAGGCATTTCGCTGCAGCCAGAGCCGCACGGAATCCTGCATCACGCCCCACCAGAATTTCACGATATTGGTCTGCACCCTGCCTCCTTGTGATCTGGGTATCTCCCGAACAACCCTGCCGGTCCTCCATTGCAGCCCTGCCTGACGCCCTCCATAATGGGCGGCCCCGAGCCGCCAGCGAAGGATTCGCCGATGTCCGCTTCCGACCATGATTTTGACTGTCTCGTATTCATCGGCCGCTTCCAACCCCCTCACCTGGGCCATTTGGCCGTCATCAATGAGGCATTGCGCCACGCCCGGCAGGTGATCGTACTGGTCGGCTCCGCCTGGCAGGCGCGTTCACTGCGCAATCCCTGGCGCTTCGACGAACGCCAGGCTCTGCTGCGCGGCTGCTTCGATGAAGAGGAAAACGCACGGCTAGAGATAGTGCCGCTGCTGGATGCGCTCTATAACAATGACGTCTGGGTGCGTGATGTCCAGCGCAAGGTACGTGACATTGCCGGACACCACCATGCCAGGCTGCCACGAATCGGGCTGATTGGCGCAAGCCGCGGCCAGTCAAGCTATTATCTCTCGCTGTTTCCGCAATGGGAATCGCTCAGTGTCCCCCTGGTCGAAGGCATATCGGCCAGCCAGATCCGCGAGCGCTTGTTTCGCTCGGCCTCTTCGACCGACGACTACCTGAGCACCGGCGCGACCCATGACCTGCCGCCTCCCGTCTGTATGGAGCTGCGCCGCTTTGCCGGCGGCGAGGCCCACCAGCAGCTGATGGAAGAGCAACAGCTGCTGGAACAGTATCGCCAGGCATGGGCTCAGGCGCCCTACCCTCCGATCTTCGTCACCGTGAATGCCGTGGTGGTGCAGTCGGGCCATGTGTTGCTGGTGCGCCGCACCGCGGCCCCCGGCAAGGGGCTGCTGGCTCTGCCCGGGGGGTTCATCAATCCCCATGAGCGCCTGCTTGACGCCTGCCTGCGGGAACTGCGCGAAAGGGTCAGGTTGAAAGTGCCGGAGCCGGTATTGAAGGGCTCCCTGCGTGGCCAGCGCCTGTTCGACGAGCCGCATCGCAGCTGGCGCGGGCGCACCCTGGCCGAAGCCTTCTATTTTGCCCTCAGGCCCGATCAGCAGCTGCCCCAGCTGAAACCGGTCAAGGGCGGCGATCACGCCCGCTGGGTGCCCCTGGCCGAGCTGGAGCCCGACGGCCTGTTCGAAGACCACTTCTTCATCATCCAGAATTTTCTCGGATTGCCGGCCGACTTCGGCGGGATCTAAGCTTGCAAGAAATCGCGCGGCAACTTCATCATCTGCCGCCACAGCTTCTCGACCCCCGGTTTATGGACCAGCGAGCAGCGGTAGAGGCGTATCTCCAGCGGCACATCCCACTTGTCGTCACCGGCCCGCACCAGGCGGCCGTTCTTGAGCTCATCGCGAATGCAGAAGTCGGGGATCCAGGCCAGGCCGACGCCCTGCAGGACCATGCCCTTGAGCCCCTCGGCCATGGCCGTTTCATAGATGGTACGCAGACGCAGGCGCAAGGGATCGTTCTTCAGCAGCATCCGCACGCTGCGACCGAGAAAGGCGCCCTGGGTATAGGAGAGATACGGGATCGGGTCCTGGCTATCGAGGCTGAACCGTGGCTTGCCCTGCTTGTCCGCCAGGCTGACCGGCAGCATGTTGACCTGGCCGATGGAGAAGGAGGGAAAGACCTCCGCATCGAGTTGCATGGTTGCATACTGGTCGTGATAGGCGAGCATCAGGTCGCAGTTGCCTTCGCGCAGCACATGAATCGCCTCCCCCACGTTCATGGCCACCAGTCGCGTCGGCAGCTCTCCCAGGCCCTCCTGAAGCCGTGAGATCCACTCGGGATAGAAGCTCAGGGCAAGGGAATGGGCGGCGACGATATCCAGCGCTTCGCGAGCCATGGAGACGCCACGCAGATGGCCCAGGCATTCGTTGAGCTGCTCGACGAGATTGCGTGCCGTCACCAGGAAAAGCTGTCCTTCCGGGGTCAGGTTGATCGGCGTCGTGGAGCGATCCACCAGCGTGACACCGACCGCCTGCTCCAACGAGCGGATGCGGCGGCTGAAGGCGGGCTGGGTGACATGCCGCTGGCGGGCGGAGGCGGAAAAACTACGGGTGCTGGCCAGGGCAACGAAGTCTTCCAGCCATTTGGTCTCGAGGTTCACCGCGACTCCCGATGACAGCTTTGACAAGTGAAAGTGATGAAAGCTACCGATAGCGAAACGTCGGCATGCCGTGTCGCATTTCAGGCAGGACCTAATGTAACCCAGCCACTGGCCGAACCCAAGACGACATGGAGCAAGATGCTACTGTATCGGCGCGGTCAGGTAGGCGGCTCGCGAGATGAGCTTTTGCCAGAGCGGTCGATTGTGCAGTTCGTCGTAACTGATCCGGCGGCAGTTGGCAAAATCCCTTTCCAACATCAGGCGAACCTCGGCTGCAAATCGACGATCGGGAATAAAGGCCGTGATCTCGAAATTCAGCCGGAACGAGCGGTTATCCAGGTTCACGGTACCCACGGACGCCGTATTGTCGTCAATCAGGATCACCTTCTGGTGCAGGAAACCGGGCTGATAACGATAGACCTTCACCCCGGCACGGACCATATCGGGTAAAAACGAGAAGGCCGAAAGGTAGATCAGCAGGTGATCCGGACGTTCGGGAATCATGATACGGACGTCGACACCGCGCATGGCGGCCAGGCGCAGGGCATCCTGGACCCCCTGGTCGGGGACGAAATAGGGGCTGGTTACCCAGAGGCGCTCGTGAGCACTATGGATAGCATGCTGCACCAGCAAGCTGGCGGTCTCCTGCCGGTCGGCCGGACCGGACGGCACGATCACCACGTTCTGGCACTCCTCGCAGGTGACCCGGGGCTCCCAGCTCAAATTGATGACCGTGCCAGTGGCCCAGTGCCAGTCTTCCCAGAAGGCCTCCTGCAACCCCAGCACGCTGGGGCCGGTGAGCTTGAGGTGCGTGTCGCGCCAGGGACCGTGCCGTGGGTGCTCGCCGAGGTATTCGACGCCGACATTGAAACCTCCCAGCCAGCCCTCGCGCCCATCCACCACCAGAACCTTGCGATGGTTGCGGAAATTGAGCTGAAAGCGATGCTTGAAGCCACGCGAGGAGCGAAAGGCGCTGACCTCGACGCCGGCATCGCTCAGGTCGCGGAGATAGCCCTCGGAGAGATTTCGGCTGCCCACCTCGTCAAACAGGAAATAGACACGCACCCCGCGGTCGGCCGCCTTCTCCAGGTGGTCCTTGAGCTTGATGCCCAGGGCGTCGTGACGAACGATGAAGAACTGGACCAGCAGGTACTCCTCCGCCGCATCGATGCCGGCAAAGAGACTGGCGAAGGTGGCCTCCCCATCGATCAGCAGTTCGGCTTGATTGCCGCTTGTAAGCGGCATCATCGCCAGCTGTTCCACGGCGCGAACGTCGGGGTTACGGGCATCCGCCAGGAAGGGTTCGAGCTGCTGCCGATAGCGGGCGAGAATCCGGCGCAGCACGGTGTCACGCTCGCCTCGCGCGGACACATAGCCGTAGAAACGGGGGCGGCCGAAGATCCAGTAGGCCGGAACGGCGAGATAGGGAATCGTGATCAGGGAGATGATCCAGGCAACGGCCCCCTGGGAGGTTCGGCTGGAAAGCAGAGCCAGGACTGCTGATACAAAGCCCAGCAGGTGCACCAGAAATATTGCCAGGCCGAAGAGCCAGGATGCCATGATCTCTCCCTGTAAAAACAGCGTGCTACAGCATACCTCAGGCGACAGCGGCCCCGCCAGTTGGCGGGGCCGCTGCATTATCGCGGGGCGGTATCAGGCACGCTCGGCAATGATCTCCTTCCACTTGGCGGGGCCGGTCTGGTGGACCGAAGTGCCCTGGCTGTCGACGGCCACGGTGACCGGCATGTCTTCCACTTCGAACTCGTAGATCGCTTCCATGCCCAGATCCTGGAAGCCCACGACGCGGGATTTCTTGATGGCCTGCGCTACCAGGTAGGCCGAGCCTCCCACGGCCATCAGGTAGACGGCCTTGTTGTCGCGGATGGCGTCGATGGCCGCCGGGCCACGCTCTGCCTTGCCGACCATGCCCAACAGGCCGGTCTCTTCCAGCATGGTGCGAGTGAACTTGTCCATGCGTGTCGCCGTGGTTGGGCCGGCCGGCCCAACGACTTCGTCACGCACCGGGTCCACCGGGCCCACGTAATAGATAAAGCGCCCTTTCAGGTCGACCGGTAGGCTTTCGCCCTTCGCCAGCATCTCGACCATGCGCTTATGAGCGGCGTCACGACCGGTAAGCAGCTTGCCATTGAGCAGCAGAGTGTCGCCGGGCTGCCAGGTCAGTACCTCTTCCGGGGTCACGGTGTCGAGGTCGACGCGCTTGACGTTGTCGCCAGCCTCGCGGGTGATTTCCGGCCAGTCCTCGAGCTTCGGCACCGGCAGTGCCGCGGGACCAGAGCCGTCGAGCGTGAAATGTGCATGCCGGGTCGCGGCACAGTTGGGAATGATCGCGACCGGCTTGTTGGCGGCATGAGTCGGGTAATCCTTCACCTTGATATCGAGCACGGTGGTCAGTCCACCGAGACCCTGCGCCCCAATACCGCTCTTGTTGACCTTGTCGAACAACTCGAGGCGCAGCTCTTCGGCACGGTTGGAAGCACCACGAGCCTGCAGGTCCTGGATATCGATCGGGTCCAGCAGCGCCTCCTTGGCAATCTCCATGGCCTTCTCGGCGGTACCGCCGATGCCGATGCCCAGCATGCCGGGCGGGCACCAGCCGGCCCCCATCTTGGGCAGCTGCTCCATCACCCAGTCGACCACGCTGTCAGACGGATTGAGCATGGCGAACTTGGACTTGGCCTCGCTGCCACCGCCCTTTGCGGCCACATGCACGTCCACGCTATCGCCCGGGACGATCTTGTGATGGATGATGGCCGGCGTATTGTCGCCGGTATTCTTGCGGGCCCCGTCCGGATCGGCCAGTACCGAGGCCCGCAGCACGTTGTCGGGCAGCTTGTAGGCGCGGCGCACCCCCTCATTGATCATGTCATCGAGGCTCATGTCGGCTTCCCAGCGCACGTTCATGCCGACATGGACGAAGACCGTCACGATCCCGGTATCCTGGCAGATGGGCCGGTGACCGGTGGCGCACATGCGCGAGTTGATCAGAATCTGGGCGATGGCATCCTTGGCTGCGGGGTTCTCTTCCCGTTCATAGGCTGCCGCCATGGCGTCGATGAAATCCTTGGGATGGTAATAGGAAATGTATTGCAGGGCATCGGCGACGCTCTGGATCAGGTCATCCTGGCGGATCACGGTCATGAGCAAGGGGCTCCTGGGCATTATCGGGATGCCTGCCATGGCGAAAAATAGACGCAGGCCACGACAGTCTCAAGCGGTGTCGGATTATACCTCATAGGGCCCTACCTGACAGTGGTGTGACGCCAAGGTCTAATGCGAGCGGCAAGAAAGAAGATAACGGTATAAATAGGCCGGATCTAGAACACGTCTGGCTGGCAACCTGGGCAGCTGTACAGGCGCCGCGATGCAACCATCTCACGCTCTACCACCGTGCCACAGGCATGACACGGCAGCCCATTACGTTCGAAAACAGCAAAGCGACATAGCCGCGGGCTCTCTCCCCGGCGCCTGGCGGCACTTGCCCAATCGTGGCGATTGGTCACCCCGGCCTGCTCGTAGGCTTGGCGGGTCACCTCGAGGATGGTTCGCGCCAGCTGCCTCTGTCTAGCCTCTCCAAGATCAACGAACCTTGCCCTGGGTGGAAGCCCGGCAAAGAACAGGATCTCGGAGCGTAGGTAGTTGCCGATGCCGGCAAACAGCGTCTGGTCCAGCAGCAGCCCGCCCAGGGAACGCCGAGCGAATCGCGCCTCGCCCAGGCGCACCACGGCCTTCTCCAGTGTCACGCTGTGTGTCAGCAGGTCAGGGCCCAGCCGGGCCAGGAAAGGGTGTTCATCGAGTCTTTCGGCCGACCACAGCGAGACATCGGATGCGCTGTAGAGACTCGCCGAGCGCCCTTCTGCCGTCAGCCGCACACGCAGGGAGCGTTCGGTATCCGGCTCGCGCTCGGCGTCATGCAGCTTCCAGACGCCATAGAGTTGATTGTGGGAGTAGAGCACGCGGTCATCATCGAAACGTGTGAGCAGCGCCTTGCCCCAGCTGTCCACCGCCGTGACCCGGCGGCCTATCAGTGAATCGGCCTCGCTGGCCAGGTCGGGAAAAGCGAACCAGACCGACTCCAGTTGCCTGCCAGCGAGCTGCTCGTGGAGGCGGTCGGCGGCGCGTCGAACCTCGGGGCCTTCTGGCATGACACCTGACTCCCACAATCAGCTCAAGTTGATAGTGCGGATTACCCACGCAGCGAGAGGCGTCGGGGACAGGTCGCAGAGGGGGTCTTTTGCCATGGATGGCAAAAGTAGCGCCCAGGGAAGGGTTTACAGCGCCCCCTCGTAGACCTGTCGCCGAAACAGCCTTGAGCGAACAACGTTAACCCAGCACCAGCTGCCGTTCCTTTAGCTTATGCAGCCGGTCGCGCAGTCGTGCCGCCTCCTCGAACTCCAGGTTCTGGGCCGCCTCGAACATGGCGTCCTCCGTACGGGAGATCTCCTTGACCAGCTCTTTCGGCGAGAGCTCGGTAAGGTCATAGATTGCCGCACCTTCGGCCACCTGGCGTTCCCCGCGCTTGCGGCCGCCCTTCTTGCCCGGGGTCCGGGAGGTTTCCATGATGTCGGCCACCGATCGCGTTATCGTGGTGGGGGTAATGCCGTGGGCCGCGTTGTGTTCCATTTGCTTGGCCCTGCGCCGCTCGGTTTCCTCGATGGCACGGCGCATCGAATCGGTGACCCGATCGCCATAGAGAATCGCCTTGCCATGGGCGTTGCGCGCCGCCCGCCCGATCGTCTGGATCAGCGAGCGCTCGTTGCGCAGGAACCCCTCCTTGTCGGCATCGAGTATCGCCACCAGCGAGACTTCGGGGATGTCGAGGCCCTCCCGCAAGAGGTTGATGCCGACCAGCACATCGAACTTGCCAAGACGCAGATCGCGGATGATCTCGACCCGCTCCACGGTGTCGATATCGGAGTGCAGGTAGCGCACGCGCACGTCATGCTCGTCAAGATACTCCGTCAGGTCTTCCGCCATCCGCTTGGTCAGCGTGGTGACCAGCACCCGCTCACCGACATTGGTGCGCAAGCGTATCTCGGAGAGCAGGTCATCCACCTGTGTCGTCGCCGGGCGAACCTCGAGCTCCGGGTCGAGCAGCCCGGTGGGGCGCACCACCTGCTCCACGAGCTGGCCGGCATGTTCCGCCTCATAGGGCCCCGGGGTGGCCGAAACGAAGATGGTCTGGGGAGAGATGCGCTCCCACTCCTCGAACTTCATGGGACGATTGTCCAGCGCCGACGGCAAGCGGAAGCCGTACTCCACCAGCGTCTCCTTGCGAGAGCGGTCGCCCTTGTACATGCCGCCAACCTGGGGAACGCTGACGTGGGATTCGTCGATGAACAGCAGCGCGTCCGCCGGCAGGTAGTCGAAGAAGGTGGGCGGCGGCTCGCCCGGTGCACGCCCCGACAGGTAGCGCGAGTAGTTCTCGATCCCGTTGCAGTAGCCAAGTTCGTTCATCATCTCGAGGTCGTAGAGGGTGCGCTGCTCGAGGCGCTGCGCTTCCACCAGCCTGTCATGCTTGCGCAGCCACTCCAGGCGCTCGACCAGTTCGCTCTTGATGCGATCCGCTGCCGCCACGATAGTCTCTCGCGGCGTCACATAATGGCTCTTGGGGTAGATGGTCATGCGCGGCACCTTGCCGCGCACCTCGCCGGTCAGCGGGTCGAACAGGCTGATGGTGTCGATCTCGTCGTCGAACAGCTCCACGCGTACCGCCTCCTCGTCGGAGTCGGCCGGGTAGATATCGATGACATCGCCGCGCACGCGATAGGTACCCCGGCGAAAGTCCATGTCGTTGCGGGTGTACTGCAGCTCGGCAAGCCGACGCAGGAAATCGCGCTGATGGATCAGCTCGCCCCGGGTGAAGTGCAGGCGCATCTTGAGATACTGGTCCGGATCGCCCAAGCCGTAGATCGCCGAGACAGAGACCACGATCAGCGCATCGCGCCGCTCCAGCAAGGCCTTGGTGGCGGACAGCCGCATCTGCTCGATATGCTCGTTGATCGAGGCGTCCTTCTCGATGAAGGTGTCCGACGACGGTACGTAGGCCTCGGGCTGATAGTAGTCGTAATAGGAAACGAAATACTCGATGGCATTGTCGGGAAAGAACGACTTGAACTCGCCATAGAGCTGGGCCGCCAGGGTCTTGTTGGGGGCCATGACGATGGTCGGACGCTGCAGTCGTTCCACCACGTTGGCCATGGTGAATGTCTTCCCCGATCCTGTCACCCCCAGCAGGGTCTGGTGAGTCAGGCCCGACTCCAGCCCGCTGATCAGGCTCTCGATGGCAGCCGGCTGATCGCCGGCCGGCTGGAAATTCGACTGAAGGCGAAAGGGCTTGCTCATGCCAGCTCCGGAGTGCGTCAGGCGCCGAGCTGGCGCCTGGGTGTGACGATTTCGATCCGCCGATCGCTCACGACTCGGCGATATCGGCAGTGCGAGTGGTAACTTCCACCGTTGAGCTGGTCATCAGGCGATGGATCGGACACTTGTGGCTGATCTCCTCGAGCCGCTGGCGCTGCGCCGGATCGTCGATGCCATGGAAGGTCATCACCACTTCGAGTCGATAGGTGCCCTTGCGTTCCTCGCTGTCGTCTCGATTGATCGTCACGCTGACGCCCTCCAGCGGCCACTGCTTGCGCTTGGCATACATCTGGGCGGTGATCGCCTTGCAGGCACCGAGCGACAGATCGAAATAGTCATGGGGATCCGGTGCGCTACCCTCGCCACCGAAGGCCCTGGGCACGTCGACGAAGATATCTTCGAAGCCATCGAGCTCGACCCGCTGGCGGAAAATGCTGTTACGCTCACTGACGATTTCAATGGTCTTCTGCATGAAACGACCTCGACGGGATTACTGGACTTCGATGGGGAGCTTGAGCGACTGGACCGCCTTGATCAGGGCCTCCCGGGAGACACGCCCCTGAACATCGGCCCCATGGCGGCCGACCTCGGCCGACTCGACGCCGTCCAGCATCATCAGCACCGTGGTAATACGATTGACCTGGTCGGCGTTCTCCACGCCGCGAAAGCTCAGCGACTGCTGTGCCATAGATGACTCCTGGACCGGCGGATAAGATGGCAGACATTGGATAGACGAGTTTAGCATGCTACCTACCGGTCGACAGCCGGTTGCAATTCCTTCTCTTCGCCCGCATACCCTATGAATGACAACCCATCTCTTCCCCACATGACGCACCTGGAGCCACAGGCAATGAGCGACTGGATTACCGCCCTGGAGGGGCGGCGCAAGAGTGAGGACCGGATCGACTTCGACACCCCGGACCCGGCCCGTGAGGCACTGGACGCCACCGTCGTCACCCCGCTCATCCATCTGGGCGTGCTCGACGTCATCGGTTCGGGCGCCGGCAAGTTCCTCCAGGGCCAGACCAGTGCCCAGGTGGATCTTGCCAATGGCGACTTCGCCCCCTTGACCTGCTTCTGTACCGCCAAGGGACGCATGCTGGCCAATGCCCAGCTGCTGCGAGTGGCACCCGATCACTATCGCCTGATACTGCATCGTGGCCTGATCGAGACGCTAGGCTCGCACCTCAAGAAATTCGCCCCCTTCTACAAGTCGGAGCTCAAGGTGCGGGACGACCTCGCCTTGATCGGCCTGATCGGCAAGGAAGCCAAGGCCCTGGCGGAGGTGCGATTCGACCTGGTGCCGCCGGCCATCTGGCACCAGGCCGGCGACGAGAACGTGCAGTTGCTGGCCCATCCCGGGACCCAGCCCCGGCTGCTGGCTTGCCTGCCTATCCCTGCGGCTCAGGAGCTCGTCGCTCGCCTGACCCCGCAGGCGAGCCTGGTCGGCAACGCCGTCTGGTGTCTCCACGACATCCAGGCCGGGCTCGCCTGGCTTACCCCGCAGCATCAGGACGCCCTGCTGCCACAGATGATCAACTGGGAGGCACTCGGCGGCATCAGCTTCAAGAAGGGGTGCTACACCGGGCAGGAAGTGGTCGCGCGAGCCCACTTCCGCGGCCAGGTCAAGAAGCGGCTGGCAAGGGCCCAGCTGGAGGGAGACAGGGTGCCGGCACTCGGCACCCCCCTGCTCGACGAAAACGGCAAGTCCCAGGGCGAAGTGCTGGCCGCCGAAATGGACGCCTACGGCCAGCCCGAGATACTGGCCGTGACCAGCACCAGGGGGGAGGAGATAGGGCCACTGAGCGTCGACGGTCAGCCGGTCAAGCTGATGAAGCTGCCCTACCCCATCGAACGGCTGGATCCGGAAAGCCTGGCCTTGGCCTAGGACAGCCCGAAGACTCGCCGGGCGGTCGCCGTGCTCTGGGCGGCGATCGTCTTCGGCGCTTCGCCCCTTAGCTTCGCCACCATTTCGCATACCTGGACGATACGCGCCGGCTCGTTGCGCTGCCCCTGATGGCCGCATAGCGGCATGTCGGGGCTGTCGGTCTCCAGCACGAAGCCATCCTCGGGCAGGCTCTTCACCGCCCGCCACAGGCGCTGGGCTCGCTCATACGTCACGGCACCGCCCAGGCCGACCACGAAGCCGAGATCGAGGAATTTCCAGGCCTGGTCCGGCGAACCGGCGAAGGCGTGGATCAGGCCACCTGCTGGAAGATCGAGCTGGCGCAGCCGCTTGGAGACCTGATCGTTGGCGTGCACGCAGTGAATCACCACCGGTAGCTGGCGCGACTTGGCCAGCCGAAGCTGGGCGTTGAACAGCGTCCACTGGGCGTCCAGGCTCTCCTCGAACCGGGCATCGATACCGCACTCGCCCAGCGCCCGCACCTCGGGATGCTCTTCGAGCATACGGGCCAAGGCCTCGACGTCCCCTTCGCCGTGTTCATGCATGAAATAGGGATGCAAGCCGAGGCTGACGTGAACGTCGCTGCGCTCACCCAGCGCCAGCACCGCCGGCCAGCGCTGGCGGGTGGTGCCGGGCACCATGAAGTGCCCGACCCCGACCGCCCTGGCCCGCTCGAACATGGCATCACGGTCGTCGTCGAATTCGGGGAAATCGAGATGGCAGTGGGCGTCGATCAGCAATTCCAGCCTCCCTTGGCGAACCTTTCGGCAGCTCTGCTAGTGCTCGCGTGTGGCGGCGAACCGAATATCCGGCCAGCGCTCCTGAGTCATCTGCAGATTGACCCGCGTAGGGGCAATGTAGGTCAGATAGCCGCCGCCATCTATCGCCAGGTTGGCACTCGCCTTGCGCTTGAACTCCTCGAGCATCTTGGCATCCTCGCAATAGACCCAGCGGGCGGTCTGCACGTTGACCGGCTGATAGACGCAGTCGACCTTGTACTCTTCCTTGAGCCGGTGGGCTACCACGTCGAACTGCAGGGTACCCACGGCGCCGAGGATGAGGTCGTTGTTGTCCAGCGGCTGGAACAGCTGGGTGGCGCCCTCCTCCGACAGCTGCTGCAACCCCTTCTGCAGGGCCTTGAGCTTGAGCGGATCCTTGAGCTGCACGCGCTTGAACAGCTCCGGGGCGAAGTGGGGAATGCCGGTGAAGCGCATGTCCTCACCCACGGTGAAGGTATCGCCGATCTGGATGGTGCCATGATTGTGCAGGCCGATGATGTCGCCGGGCCAGGCCTCTTCGACATGGGTACGGTCGGAGGCCATGAAGGTCAGCGCATCGGCTATCTTGACGTCCTTCTTGATACGCACGTGGCGCATCTTCATGTTCTTGTCGTACTTGCCGGAACAGACCCGCAGGAAGGCGATACGGTCACGATGGTTGGGATCCATGTTGGCCTGGATCTTGAACACGAAGCCGGTGAATCTCGGATCGGCGGCTTCCACGTTGCGGGTATCGGTCTCTCGCGGCTGGGGCGGCGGTGCGTACTCGACGAAGCCATCCATCATCTCCCGTACGCCAAAGTTGCCCATGGCGGTACCGAAATAGACCGGGGTCAGCTCACCGCGCAGATAGGCATCATGGTCGAACTCGTGCGATGCCCCACGCACCAGCTCCACTTCCATGCGCAGCTCCTCGGCCAGGTCCTCGCCGAGCACCGCGTCGACCTCGGGGTTATCGAGCCCCTCGATGCGCCTGTCCTCGGGAATCCGACTCCCCTGGCCCTGGGTGTAGAGATGGATCACATCGTTATAGAGGTGGTAGACGCCCTTGAAATTACGCCCCATGCCGATCGGCCAGGTCATGGGCGCGCACTGGATATCGAGCACCTCCTCGACCTCGTCCATGACTTCGACCGGATCGCGGGTCTCACGGTCCATCTTGTTGACGAAGGTGAGGATCGGCGTGGTGCGCAGACGACATACCTCCATCAACTTGATGGTGCGGGCCTCGACGCCCTTGGCCCCATCGATCACCATCAGCGCCGAATCCACAGCCGTCAGGGTGCGGTAGGTATCTTCGGAGAAATCCTCGTGACCCGGGGTATCGAGCAGGTTGACGATACGTCCGCCGTAGGGGAACTGCATGACCGAGGTGGTCACCGAGATCCCCCGCTCCTGCTCCATCTTCATCCAGTCGGAAGTGGCATGGCGGTCGTTGCGCTTGCTCTTCACCGAGCCCGCGAGCTGGATGGCGTTGCCGAACAGCAGCATCTTCTCGGTGATGGTGGTCTTGCCCGCATCGGGGTGCGAGATGATCGCGAAAGTCCTGCGCAGCCCGACTTCCCGGGCCAGAGTGGCTTCTGACATCTGTTTTCGATTTCGCCGTCATGGCACCGGCTGAGGGTGCGTGAATGGAATGGCACGCATTCTACGGCTTTGGCGGCGGCAGTTGTAGGCCAGCGTCGGAAGTTGTAGCAAGGCGTCGAGGGAAAGGGGATGGCCGTAATCAGGGCGTCACCAGCTGAGAGGTCGTATGGGCACCTTGCAAACGTCGCCGTCAGACATGCGCGAGCCTCCCACAGGAGTAAATTGCAGCGTGACGCTCTGGACGCCGGGTCTTTCCCAATGGCGCCAGGACCGTCGTGCTCCGCTCTGAGGTGGCCCCCAATCCACGCCACTCTCATCCACTTGCCCCTCGCCCTGTGCGCGGCCCGTTGGCGATAGCCCGCCACGTCTGCTTTTGCCTGGGCGAGAACAATAACAAGCGGGAGAAACCCTGATATGAATAGACCCACAAGCCATTCCCCATCCGGCCAACCAACGGCCGGCGCCGAGGGGGTGCCACCCCCCGAAGGCCCTAGCGACCTGATCGAAACCGATTACGTGATCGGTCAGGATAATCTTAATCTCACCGGTCATTTCAAGATCGATCTCGATATCCACGGCAAGGTGTTCGGCATTTCTGCCCTGGTCACCCTGCTATTCGTCCTCCTCACTCTCGCCCTGCAGAGCGAAGTGGAGCCCCTCTTCACGGGACTTCGCAACTGGCTGACCGGCAACCTGTCCTGGTTCTTCCTGCTCTCGGCCAACATCTTCGTACTGCTCTGCCTGGCGCTGGTGGTCTCGCCGCTGGGCAAGGTGCGAATCGGCGGGCTCGATGCCAAGCCCGACTTCTCCTATCTCTCCTGGTTCTCCATGCTGTTCGCTGCGGGCATGGGCATCGGCCTGATGTTCTATGGTGTCTCGGAACCCATGTCGCACTTCTCCAGCGCCATGGGCGGCACCGCCATGGAGAATGGCGTTCGCACCGACTGGGCTCCGCTAGGAGCGGCTGCCGGCAACGCCCAGGAGTCGGCTCGCCTGAGCATGGCGGCCACCATCTTCCACTGGGGCCTTCACCCTTGGGCGATCTACGCCATCGTGGCGCTGTCATTGGCCATCTTCGCCTACAACAAGGGATTGCCGTTGACCATGCGCTCGATCTTCTACCCGATACTGGGTGAGCGCATCTGGGGCTGGCCCGGCCATGTCATCGATATCCTGGCGGTATTTGCCACCCTTTTCGGCCTGGCAACCTCGCTGGGCCTCGGCGCGTCACAGGCGTCCGCCGGACTCGGTTTCCTGTTCGGCATCCCGGACGGCAACTTGACCATGATGCTGCTGATCGTCGGCATCACGCTGATCGCCATCCTCTCCATCGTTGCCGGCGTGGACAAGGGCGTGAAACGGCTTTCCCAGCTAAACATGGGTCTGGCCTTCCTGTTGCTCGCCTTCGTCATCGTGGTCGGGCCCACGCTGGCCATCCTGACCGGATTCTTCGACAGCCTGCTGGCCTATGCAACCTACCTGCCGGCGCTCTCCAATCCGTTCGGCCGCGAGGACGCCAACTTCAGCCAGGGCTGGACCGCCTTCTACTGGGCCTGGTGGATCTCCTGGTCTCCGTTCGTCGGCATGTTCATCGCCCGGATCAGTCGTGGCCGCACGGTACGCGAGTTCCTGATCGCCGTGCTGCTGGTGCCGTCGCTGGTCTCGGTACTGTGGATGTCCGCCTTCGGTGGTACCGGTATCCACCAGCTGGTATCGGCAGGGTTCGAAGGCGTCCAGAATGCCGCGCTCGAACTGCAGCTGTTCGTAATGCTGGCCGAGCTGCCGCTGGCAGCCATCACCTCCTTCATCGGCATCGTGCTGGTCGTGGTGTTCTTCATCACCTCGTCGGACTCCGGCTCACTGGTCATCGATACCATCACTGCCGGCGGCAAGGTCAACGCCCCCAAGCCCCAGCGTGTCTTCTGGGCAACTGTCGAGGGTTTGATTGCCATCGCCCTGCTGCTAGGTGGTGGGCTCGCGGCACTGCAGGCCATGGCGGTCTCCACCGGCCTGCCCTTCACCCTGGTGCTGCTGGTGGGCTGCTACTCGATCGTCAAGGGGCTGATGAGCGAGCCCCGTAGCAGGTCAGTTCTCAAGCCAACCGTCGGCTGATCCCGTCGACACAGGGAGGCCTACGGCCTCCCTGAAACAGATAGCGTCAACGAGAAGAGCCCCGCACATGCGGGGCTCTTCTTGTTTGCGGCACAGCAGGCCATGGCGGCCTCCACCGGCCTGCCCTTCACCCTGGTGCTGCTGGCTGGCTGGAGGGCTGCTACTCCGCCCCAGGAGCCGATGAGCGAGCCCGTGGGCGGTAGGCTCTCATGCCAACCGATCCCGTCGCCACGGGGAGGCCCGCAGGCCTCCCTGAAACAGATAGCGCCAACGAGAAGAGCCCCGCGCATGCGGGGCTCTTCTCGTTGACGGCCAGGGAAGTGACTGGCCGAGGAGTATCGTTGAGGAGGATTAGAAATCGACGACCACATTGCCCTTGGGCGTACTACAACATGAAAGAATATAGCCTTCGGCAACATCCTCATCGGTAATGCCACCGTTGTGCTCCATTTCCACCTCGCCGGAAGCCAACGGCACCCGACAGGTGCCACAGATGCCCATGCCGCAGGCCTTGGGGATGTGCAGCCCGAGCTTGGCGGCAGCGGAATGCACGGTCTCGCCCGGCTGAATGCGCACGCTCTTGCCGGAGGTGCTGAACTCCACACTGAGCATATCGGCGACATCGACCTCTTCGGCCTCCGCCTCGGCCTGTTCAGCCAGTTCCAACACGTCCTCACGCACATCCAGCGGTGTGGCGCCGAAGGACTCCTCATGATAGTGGCTCATGTCGAAGCCGTTATCGCGCAGGATGTGCTTGATTGCGTTCATGTAGGGCGTGGGGCCGCAGCAGAAGATCTCCCGCTCCAAAAAGTCGGGTGCCATCAGCTCCAGCATCGGCTGGGTCAGATATCCGCGATAGCCGGCCCAGGCCTCGCCGATGTCATCCTTTTTCTCACAAACGATATGCAGCTTGAACTCGGGGATTCGCGAGAACATGTGCACCAGTTCGCGATGGTAGATGACGTCGCGCGGGGCACGCGCACTATGGATGAACTCGACGTCGACGCTGGCGTTGGTGTCGAAGAACCAGCGGGTCATCGACATCAGCGGCGTAATGCCCACGCCACCGGAGAGGAACAGCACCTTGTCGGCGGGAAAGTCGATCGAGTTGAAGTTACCCACCGGACCGTGTACGGCAAGTTCATCGTTGACCGCAAGGTTGTCATGCAACCAGTTGGAGACCCGGCCACCCGGCACCCGCTTCACGGTGATCGAGAAGCTGTAGGGTACCGATGGCGAACTGGAGATGGTGTAGGAGCGCATGATCGGTTCACCATCGATCTCCAGCTCCAGTGTCACGAACTGCCCCGGCTTGAAGAAGAACAGCACCGGCTGCTCTGCCATGAAGCAGAAGGTACGCACATCCCAGGTCTCCTGAATCACCTTGACGCAACGCACCATGTGGCGGCCGTTGGCCCATGTCTGGGTAGTGACAGGATTGAGGAAGTTCATTGTCATATCTCGTCTCGCCAAGGGTAAGCAAGGAGGTTGGGACCAGCCATTCAATGGCTAGAGCGCTGTTTGGGGGCATTTTGAGGGGTGGGAGACTCCCCCCATTGTTCTGCCAGCGACATCGACTTGCCTGAAGAGGCCAGCCGGATGAGCCATCGACAAGACCCAGGTCGTAACCACGCCTGTCGGCGTCGCTGCAAGGCATGGACCCATCTCGACGCTGGACCACACTCTGCTTGCCTCCGATGGTTCCGCAAGGTCCCGGATGACGCGAACCCCATTTACCAGCCCGTCAAAAAGGATGCCCTTGATGTCCACTGCCACACCCTCGCCGCTCGATGACCCGCTATCTGCCATTCGTCTCGATGTGGCCTCCCGTCTCGACAACCGCCAGCCCGGTTTCTCGCTGGCACAGCCGTTCTACAACGATGGTGGATTCTTCGCCCTCGACATGGAGACGATCTTCGAGAAGGAGTGGTTGTTTGCCGGCATGAGCTGCGAGATACCGGCCAAGGGGAACTATCTTACCCTGGACGTGGGCGACAACCCCATCATCATCGTCCGCGGTGCCGAGGGTGCCATTCACGCGTTCCACAATGTCTGCCGCCATCGTGGCTCACGGCTCTGTACCCAGTCACGCGGCAAAGTGGCCAAACTGGTCTGCCCCTATCATCAGTGGACCTATGAGCTCGACGGCCGGCTACTGTTCGCTGGCAGCGATATGGGCGGCGACTTCGATCTCGCCGAGTATGGATTGCGCCCCATCGCCGTAGAGAGCGCCGGCGGCTTCATCTTCATCTGCCTGTCCGACACGCCTCCTCCCATCGACGAATTCCTGGCGAGCCTGTCGCGCTATGTGGCCCCCCATGACCTGGAGAATGCCAAGGTCGCCGTGGAGTCCACCATCGTCGAGCAGGCCAACTGGAAGCTCGTGATCGAGAACAATCGCGAATGCTATCACTGTAACGGCGCTCACCCGGAGCTGCTCAACTCGCTACAGGAATTCGACGATACCGACGACCCCCGCGCCACCGATGCCTACAAGGCCCTGGTCGCAAGAAAGCAGAGCGACTGGGATGCGCTCGATATCCCCTGGGCGCTGCAGCGCCACGGCCGCAGGAATCGCCTGACCCGCACCCCCCTGCTCGAAGGGCGCGTTTCCATGACCATGGACGGCACACAGGGCTGCAAGCGGCTGCTGGGCGAGCTGAGCGATCCCGACATGGGCTCGCTGCGCATCCTGCACCTGCCCAACTCCTGGAACCACGTCATGGGCGATCACGCGATAGTCTTCCGCGTCATGCCCCTGGGACCACAGCAGACCGTGGTGACGACCAAGTGGCTGGTGCACAAGGACGCGGTGGAAGGCGTCGACTACGACCCGACGGCACTGCGTCGCGTGTGGGATGCCACCAACGAGCAGGACCGTCGCCTGGCCGAAGAGAACCAGCGCGGCATCAACTCGAAGGCCTACTCACCCGGGCCCTACTCGCCCACCTATGAGTTCGGCGTCATCGACTTCATCGACTGGTACTGCGAGCGACTGCAGGAACATATCGGGCAGGCCACACCGAGCCTTCAGGTAGTGCGCCGCTGAAGATAGCTCGCAGGTGAAGATAGGGCGCCGCTTATCTGTGCGCCATACCTGACGGGACCCGCCTCTGCGCGGGTCCCGTCATTTCTGCGCCCATCGTTTCAGTAGCCAACGTTTCAGCAAACAATATGGCAAAGCCGTAGCGGCCAAGCCGATGACCAGGATAGCGTGGAATAGGCTTGTAGCAACGAAAAAGCCCCGGCTCTTTCGAGTCGGGGAAGCCTTCAGCACGCTAATACGGTCTTGCTATCGCAAGGCAGGCAACAGGACCTCATCCAGTGCTGCCCTCACCGAGGGCAGCATGATGTCGGTCCGCTCGCCGAGCGCTTGCACCAGTTCCTGAAGACCAGCCACGCCCTCCTCGTCATGCTGCAGCAGTGCCAGGCGGGCGCTGGTTTCCGGGCTGGCTCCCTCGGGGATACGAATACCGAGCGCCACCAAACGATCACGGAAATCATCGTCATCGATCAGGTCGACGATCATCATCGGTCTGCTCTCCTCTCCTGCTCTACCATGGCTGTCTGCATGACAGACCGCTCCACATCACATGGCGCGACCTGGCCTATACGCTCTCCACCGGCGCCGACGCATTGGCGCGGCTCAAGCGACAGGCAGCATACTTGAACTCCGGGATCTTGCCGAAGGGATCCAGCGCCGGGTTGGTCAGGATGTTGGCGGCGGCCTCGGCGTAGCAGAACGGCACGAACACCATGCCCTCGGGCATGGCCGGGTCGGTACGTACCGACAGGGTAATGCTCCCCCTGCGCGTGGTGATGGTAATGGCGGAGCCGGGCTCCACCCCCAGCCGGCGCATCTCAGCCGGTGCCAGGGTCGCCACCGCTTCCGGCTCCAGGTCGTCGAGCACCTGGGCGCGCCGGGTCATGGAGCCGGTATGCCAGTGCTCCAACTGGCGCCCGGTCGTGAGCACGACCGGGTACTCGGCATCGATCGGCTCGTCCGGTGGCAGCGGCAGGGTCGGCGAGAAGGATGCGCGGCCGCTCTCCGTGTGGAAGGCATCGCTGAATACCACATCGGCTCCCGGCTCGTCGTCTGCCGGGCAGGGATAGGTCACCGACGCCTCCCGCTCCAGGCGCTCCCAACTGATGTGATCCAGCGAAGGCATGCCCTGCTTCATTTCCGCGAAGACGTCGCGGGGGTGATCGTAGTGCCAATCGAGGTCGAAGCGCCGGGCGATCTCCTGGATGATCCACCAGTCCGTCCGGGCTTCCCCGGGCATGGGCACGGCGGCGCGGCCGAGCTGTACCTGTCGGTTGGTATTGGTAACGGTGCCATCCTTCTCCGGCCAGGCGGAAGCCGGCAGTATCACATCGGCGAACTGGGCGGTCTCGGTCACGAACAGATCCTGCACCACCAGGTGTTCCAGTTGCGCCAGGGCACTGCGGGCATGCGCCAGGTCCGGATCGGACATGGCGGGATTCTCGCCCTGGATATACATGCCCTTGATCGTGCCGTCATGAATGGCGTGCATGATCTCCACCACGGTCAGCCCCGGCTGGTCGTCCAGCGGCGTATTCCACAGCTCTTCGAAAGCGGCACGAACCTGGGCATCCGCGACCGGTTGGTAGTCGGGCAGCACCATGGGAATCAGGCCCGCATCGGAGGCTCCCTGAACGTTGTTCTGCCCACGCAGCGGATGCAGGCCCGTGCCCGGACGCCCGATCTGGCCGCAGGCCAACGCCAGCGAGATGAGGCAACGGGCGTTGTCCGTGCCGTGGGTGTGCTGGGAAATACCCATGCCCCAGAAGATCATCGCCCTCTCCGCGGTGGCATAGACACGCGCCACTTCACGAATGGTTGCCGGATCCACGCCGCAAGCCCCGGACATCGCTTCGGGGGTCATGGGCGCCACATGGGCCTTGAGCGCTTCGAACCCCTCGGTGTGCTGGGCGATATACGCCTCGTCGTAGAGGCCCTCGGTGACGATGACATTGAGCAGGGCATTGAACAGCGATACGTCGGACCCTGGCTTGAACCGCACGCTGAGGTGTGCATAGGCATCCAGCGACTGGCCACGGGGATCGATGATGATGAACTTGGTGCCGCGCTTGGCCGCCTGCTTGAAGAAGGTCGCTGCCACCGGGTGGTTGATGGCCGGATTGCAGCCGGTGAGGATGACCACGTCGGCCTTTTCCGCCTGCATGAACGAGGCCGTGACCGCCCCCGAGCCGATGCACTCCATCAGCGCCGCCACCGAACTGGCATGGCACAGCCGAGTACAGTGATCGACGTTGTTGGTGCCGAAACCGGTACGTACCAGCTTCTGGAACAGCCACGCTTCCTCGTTGGTGCACTTGGCGCTACCGAAGCCGGCCAGCGCAGCGGGGCCATGTTCGGCCTTGAGCCGCTTCAGGCCATCGGCGGCCATATCCAGCGCCTCGTCCCAGCTCGCCTCACGAAAATGGGTCAGCGGCGCGGCAGGGTCAAAGGCAGGATCGAGCCCCTTGGGCACCCCGGCCTTGCGGATCAAGGGCCGGGTGATTCGTGCGGGATGATTGGGGTAATCGAAACCGAAGCGGCCCTTTACGCAGAGACGATTCTGGTTCGAGGGGCCGTCGCGTCCTTCGACAAACAGGATCCGGTCATCCTTGACGTGATAGGTCAGCTGGCAGCCTACGCCGCAATAGGGGCAGACCGAGTCGACCTGGCGATCGGCCGCACGGGAGTCGCCATGGCCGGCCGCATCGACCAGGGTCGCCGGCATCAGCGCTCCGGTAGGACAAGCCTGCACGCACTCGCCGCAGGCCACACAGGTGCTATCCCCCATGGGGTCGTCGAAGTCGAAGACGATCTTCGACGCCGCGCCCCGATGAGCCATGCCGATGACGTCATTGACCTGGACTTCACGGCAGGCTCGTACGCAAAGATTGCACTCGATACAGGCATTGAGGTCGACGGCCATCGCCGAGTGGGAGCGGTCCTGCGTCAACGAGGACTCGCGGTCGGCCACATGATGCACCGTCGGCTGGCTGCGCTCGCCCTGCTCAGGCAACCACTGGCGCACCGCATCGGCATCGACGGCGAGCTGGTCGGCCATGGCCCAGAAGTGGCTGGAGCGGTCGGGGCTCGCATGGCGAGCAGGCTGGTCGACGGCAAGCAGCTCCAGGACGCCCTCACGCGCCACCCGGGCACGATCGGAGGTAGCACTTCTGACCACCATGCCGGGAGCGGCCTGGCGCAGGCAGCTCGCCGCCAGGACGCGCTCGCCTTCGATCTCGACCATGCAGGCACGGCAGTTGCCGTCACTGCGATAGCCCGGCGCATCCTTGAAGCAGAGATGGGGAATGGTCTCGCCGGCGCGCTTGGCGACCTGCCACAGGGTTTCTCCCGGCGTGGCGCTGATTTCATGCCCATCCAGGGTCAGGGTAAAGGTTTCCTGATTCATGGTTTCATCCCCTGACAATCACGTTCTGATCGGCCAATTCGGTCCGAAAATCCTTGAGCAGACCGAGCACCGGATTCGGCGCCGCCTGGCCCAGCCCGCAGATCGAGGCGTCCATCATCACCTGCGACAGGCGATCCAGCGCCGCTGCATCCCACTCCGGTCGCTCCAGCAGGGTCAGCATCTTTTCACTGCCGACCCGGCACGGCGTGCACTGGCCGCAGGATTCGTCGGCGAAGAAGGCCAGCAGGTTGGTGGCCACCCCGCGCAGGTCATCCTGGTCGGAGAGCACGATGATAGCGGCGGAACCGATGAAGCAGCCGTGCTCCTGAAGGGTGTCGAAGTCCAGAGGGACGTCAGCCTTGCTCGCCGGCAGGATACCGCCGGAGGCACCGCCCGGGAGATACCCCAGCAGACGGTGCCCGTCTGCCATGCCACCGCAGTACTCATCGACCAGTTCGCGCAAGGTGATGCCGGCCGGCGCCAGATGCACGCCGGGATAACGAACCCGGCCGGAGACCGAGAAGCTGCGCAGCCCCTTGCGGCCATGCCGCCCTTGGCTTGCGAACCATTCGGCGCCACGCTTGTGGATGACCGGGATCCAGTAGACCGTTTCCACGTTGTTGACCAGGGTCGGCCGGTCGAAGAGCCCCTTCTGGGCCACGAAGGGAGGACGATGGCGCGGCTTGCCCGGCTTGCCCTCCAGCGACTCGATCAACGCCGACTCCTCGCCGCAGATGTAGGCCCCGGCACCGCGACGCAGGACCACGTAGCCGGGGTCGACCAGACCGGCCTGCTCCAGCTCTTCGGTCGCCTCCCGCAGTACCCGATGAAGGCCCGGATACTCATCGCGCAGGTAGATATAGAGCGCCTCGGCCTCCACGGCCCAGGCGCTCACCAGGGCGCCTTCCAGAAAACGGTGCGGTTCACGCTCCAGGTAGTAGCGATCCTTGAAGGTACCGGGCTCGCCCTCGTCGGCATTGATGACGCAGTACCTCGGCCCGGGTTCGGCACGCACGAAGTGCCACTTGCGGAAGGTGGGAAAGCCGGCTCCGCCCAGGCCGCGCAGGCCCGCCTCTTCCATCTCCTGCATCAAGGTTTCGACCGACACGCGCCCTTCACGGCAGTCTGCCAGAAGCGTGTAGCCGCCAACGGCCCGGTAGTCGGCCAGGCTGGGCCAGTCGATGGGATCGGGATGCAGCTCCCCCGTCTCCAGGGCCGACGTCACGCTCTCGGGGGTGGCATGCCCCAGGTGTCGATGGCCCACCTCCACCACCGGCGCGGTCTCGCAGCGTCCCATGCAGGGTGCCCGCAGCACGCGCACCTCGGCAGGGTCGGCACCCTCCTCCAGCCGGGCCCGGAGCGCCTCGGCACCGGCCAACTGGCAGGAGAGTGAATCACAGACCCGCAGCGTGATCGCAGGCGGCGCCTGCTGATCGTCGTGGGTCACGTCGAAATGCGCATAAAAGGTCGCCGTCTCGTAGACCGCGGCCATGGGAAGATTCATGTAGCTGGCCAGGGCGCGAAGCGCTGCCAGGGGGAGATGCCCGCGACTATCCTGAATCGCATGGAGGTGCTCGATCAACAGGTCGCGCCGGCGCATCTCGGGTTGCTCACGCTCATCGCCAATCAGCTGGCGCAGTGCCGCAAGCTCATCGGTGTCGAGTTCGCGGCCGCGGGGCTTGCCACGAAAACGGCGCTTGGGATTCACGGTCTGGACGGTCATGGGGGCTCGATATTCGGTCTTGTTGGTAGTGGCGGATTCATGGTGTCACTCCCCCTATACTAGGACAATGTCCGGCGCGCCAGACAATACATTGTCCCTGCTGGGGCATGATGGGATGAGCCTCGATGTGAACCGAGGCTCATCGCCTATCGCTACGGTATACCTGCCGTCATCGCCAGTATCAGGCGGCCACGCTGCCGTGGGGGTCGATACCCCGAAAGGCTGGCGGCGCCGCCTTTTGGCGCTAGACAACGGCCAGTTCAGGCACGCCTCAGGCGGCCACGCTGCCGTGGGGGTCAATACCCCGAAAGGCTGGCGGCGCCGCCTTTTGGCGCTAGACAACGGCCAGTTCAGGCACCCCTCAGGCAGCCACGCTGCCGTGGGGGTCAATGACGAATTTCTTGGCGGCACCGCCATCGAAGTCCGCGTAGCCCTGCGGGGCTTCGTCCAGGCTGATGACCTTGACGTTGACCGCGTCGGCGATCTTGACCTTGCCGAACAGGATCGCCTGCATCAGCGGACGGTGGTACTTCATCACCGGGCACTGCCCCGTGTGGAAGCTGTGAGACTTGGCCCAGCCGAGGCCGAAGCGCATGCTCAGCGCGCCCTGCTTGGCAGCGTCGTCGACGGCACCCGGATCTTCGGTCACATACAGGCCCGGGATGCCGATCTGGCCGCCGGCCCGGGTCAGCGACATTGCCGAGTTCAGTACCGTGGCCGGGGCTTCCTTGCCGTGGTTGCAACCACAGGCGTGGGCCTCGAAGCCGACGCAGTCGACGAAGGCGTCGACCTCACGCTCGCCGAGGATCACCTCGATCTTGTCGGCCATGTCGCCGTCCTGGGTCAGGTCGATGGTCTCGCAACCGAAGCTCCTCGCCTGGGCCAGGCGCTCTTCGATCATGTCACCGACGATCACGCAGGCCGCGCCAAGCAACTGGGCGGAAACCGCCGCCGCCAGACCCACGGGGCCGGCTCCGGCAATATAGACGGTGCTGCCGGGCCCGACACCGGCGGTGACGCAGCCGTGGAAGCCGGTGGGGAAGATGTCCGAGAGCAGGGTCAGGTCGCGGATCTTCTCCATGGCCTGGTCGGTGTCCGGGAACTTCAGCAGGTTGAAGTCGGCGTAGGGCACCATGACGTACTCGGTCTGGCCGCCGACCCAGCCGCCCATGTCGACGTAGCCGTAGGCCGCGCCCGGGCGCGCCGGGTTGACGTTGAGGCAGATCCCCGTACGACCTTCCTTGCAGTTTCGGCAGCGTCCGCAGGCGATGTTGAAGGGCACCGAGACCAGGTCGCCTGGCTGGATGAATTCGACGTCGCGTCCGCACTCGACCACCAGGCCAGTGATCTCGTGGCCAAGGACCAGGCCGGAGGGCGCGGTGGTACGTCCGCGTACCATATGCTGGTCGCTGCCGCAGATGTTGGTGGTAACGACCTTGAGGATCACGCCGTGGTCGCATTTGCGATTGCCGAGGGCGAGCTCCGGATAGGGAATGGACTCGACGTCGACCTTACCCGGGCCCTTGTAGACGACGCCGCGGTTGGCTTGGCTCATGGCTGACTCCTGTACTTGTTGTCAGGGTATGACTGAGGGGTGAAAGACGACCTTTTCGATCGTGCTGCTCCAGACTATGCCTTCCCGGGCTCGCCACTTGCCTAAAAAAGGCATCGACATGCCTGTGCGAGACAAGCGGCTGGCCGACAGGGCCTATCGCAGCACGCCTTCTGCCTCGAGCAACTTGAGGATCGCCTCGGCGCCCTGCTCCGCCGATACGCCCTCCAGCACCTGGCCGCTGCCGCCCTCCGCCTTGGCCGCGGCGGCCTTGAAACGATCCCGGGCCGATGCGGCCTTGACGATCTTCAGGCGTTTGGGCCGCTTGCGGGCCGGGGCCATCTGCCACTGTGCCAGTTCCTGGTCGGGTTCGGCGGCCACCGGGGTGGCCTCGAGCTCGGCCCGACGAGCCGGGCCGAAGGCGCTCTGGCGCGCCGCTGGCGCCGCTCCATCCACACTGACGATGGCCGGCAGCCGCACTTCGAGGCGACGCCGCTGGCCCCGCGGGAGGGCCTGCAGCACCGTCGCCACGCCATTCTCCACCTTCTCCACCGCGGCCAGCCCATTGACCAGGGGCCAGCCCAGGCGCTCGGCCAGGGCATAGGGCAGGAGCCCCGAGCCCTCGCCCCGCTCCGCCCGGGTCCCGGTGATCACCAGCTGTGGCGGTGCCGCGGCCAGATGCTGGGCCAGGGCCGGGATGGCATCGCTGCCCTCGGCTTGCTCCAGCAAGGTCAGGGTGTCCAGCCCCGTGCCAGCGCCCGCGGCCATACCTAAGTAGCCGCGCAGCGCCGATTCGCTCTCCTCGCCGCGCGGGCCGGCATGCAACAGTCTCACCCGGCTGCCGGGCAACTGGCGTTCCAGGCCCAGGGCCAGCTCCAGCCCCCGGGCATCCTGATCGGCACGACGGGCACGCCCGGTGATGGGGTGACGGCCCACCGAGACCAGTACCGCCACATCGACTCCCTGCTGCTCAGGCCGCATCGCGCTGCCCTCCTCGCTGCTGTTCCACCTTGGCCACCAGGGCGGCAAGGATCTCGGCGCTATCGCCAATCACCGCCAGGTCGGCGCGCTTGATCATGTCGCATCCGGGGTCGAGGTTGATGGTCACCACCTTGTCGCAGCTCTGGATGCCCTGCAGGTGCTGGATGGCACCACTGATGCCCACTGCCAGGTAGACCCGGGCGGTGACCCAGGTGCCGGTGGCACCCACCTGGCGGTCCCGTGCCATGAAACCATCGTCCACGGCGACCCGGGAGGCCCCTTCGGTGGCCCCCAGCACCTTGGCAGCGCGGTGGAAGCCGTCCCAATCCTTGACGCCGTTGCCACCGGAGACGATGAACTCCGCCTCGGCCAGGGCCACCCCGGCGGGATCCACCGCCACCTGCCCCAGGTCCTCTATCCGCGACAGGGCGCTGGGAATCGCCTCCGAGAGGCTCAGGGGCTCGGCGGCGTGACGGGTCTCGTCCACCGGCTCGGCGCATTCGGCCAAGGCCAGGGCGACCCGCGGCAGGGGCCGCTGGATATCCAGGCTCTCCGCCGCGCCGCGGGCGGTACAGCGCCAGCCCAGCGGTGCGGCGCCATCGGCCTCGATCTGCCAGACGCCGGTGGCGGGCCGCTCGTTCAGGCGCAGCGCCAGGCGCCGCCCCAGGTCGGCCCCGCCCAGGGGGGAGTCGGGGAGCAGCCAGTGACGCGGTGCCAGCTCCCGCTCCACGGCGCAGAGCGCCGCCAGCCGCGCTTCCGGGGCGAAACCGACGTAGGCGTCACCATTGATGTGCAGCAGTCGATCGATGCCCGCTTCGCCGAACCCCTCCTCCTTGTGCTCGCCGAATACCACGGCCAACACGGCGCCGGGGCGGTCGGCGTCGGCATCCGCCAATTGCCGGGCCAGGCCAAGCAGGTCCTTGTCATGGCCGGAGAGGCGCCCGCCGGAGAGTTCCGGCACCACCGTCACCAGGAAGGCGGGATCCTCGATGATGACATTACGACGGCTATCCTGGGCTTCCTGGCGAGCCGCACCCGTGGCCTGGCCGCCCTGCTGGGCGCCGCTGCGATCGATACGCTTGACGCCATTGGGACCGATAAAGCCGATGGCACGTGGGTTCTTGCGTATCACCCCATTGGGGCCCAGCCATTCGCTGATGGCGCCCCCCTCCAGCTCGGCCAGTACAGCGGCGTGCTCGGGATGCAGACGATTGCGGGCGATCCACTCGCGACGTGGATCGCGGCGACGAATCTCACTCATCAGGTCACCTCCTCGGCGGTCGTCTTGTTGGCGGCGGCATCGACCGCTGCGGCGGCAGGGCGCGCCACCAGGGCGTCGGCCACCAGCTCGGCGATATCACGCACTTCCGCCGTGGCATCCACCACGCCCTCCAGCATGGCGGTGCACTGGGGGCAGCCCACCGCCACCAGCTCGGCACCGGTCTGCTTGACGTCGTTCATGCGCATATCGGGAATCCGCCGCTCGCCGGGAATATCGGTGATGGGGGCACCACCGCCACCGCCGCAGCAGCGCGAACGGAAGCCGGAGCGCTCCATCTCGGCAACCTGTATACCCAGTGCCTTGAGCACGTTGCGCGGCGCTTCGTACTCGCCGTTGTAGCGGCCCAGATAGCAGGGGTCGTGATAAGTGACGCTGCCTCCCTTCCAGGGTGCGAAGTGCAGGCGCCCCGCCTCGAACAGCTCGGCGATATAGGTGCTGTGGTGGCGTACCTCATAGACGCCGCCCAGCTCGCCGTACTCGTTACCCAGTACATGGAAACTGTGGGGATCACAGGTGACGATGCGCTGGAAGCGGTATTTCGCGAGGGTAGCGATATTGCGCCTGGCCAGGGACTGGAAGGTCGCCTCGTCGCCCAGGCGCCGCGCCACGTCGCCGCTGTCGCGCTCTTCAACGCCGAGCACCGCGAACTCTACCTCGGCGGCCCGCAGCACCTTGACCAGGGCTCGCAGTGTGCGTTGGTTACGCATATCGAAGGCGCCATCGCCCAACCACAGCAGCACATCGGCCTGCTTGACGTCCGCCATCAGCGGCAGGTTGAGATCCGCCGCCCAGTGCAGCCGCGAGCCGGGATCGAAGCCACCCGGATTATCGGTGGCGATCAGGTTGTCGAGCACCTCGGCACCCTTGTTGGGCGTATTGCCGTGCTCCAGGGTCAGGAAGCGGCGCATGTCGACGATGGCATCGACGTGCTCGATCATCATCGGGCACTCCTCCACGCAGGCGCGGCAGGTGGTGCAGGACCACAGGGTCTCGGCATCAACCAGGGCCTTGCCTTCGCGCGCCACGATGGGCCCATGGGGGCTGCCGTGGTGCTCGCCGACGGGTTTCCCGGGATAGGGGCTACCGGCATAGGCCGCGTCGCTGCCCCCGGCCAGGCCCACCACCATGTCCTGGATCAGCTTCTTGGGATTGAGCGGCTGGCCGGCGGCGAATGCCGGGCAGACCGCCTCGCAGCGCCCGCACTGCACGCAGGCATCGAAGCCGAGCAGCTGGTTCCAGGTGAAGTCGCTGGGCGTCTCGACCCCCAGCTTGGCGCCGGAATCATCCAGGTTCAGCGCCATGAGGCCAGTGGAACGGCCGCCGCCGAAGCGCTCCGGGCGGCGATGGAAGGCCAGGTGCAGGGCGCCGGCGAAGGCGTGCTTCATGGGCCCGCCCCAGGTCATGCCGAAGACCATTTCACCCAGGCCCCAGACCAACACCGCGCTCAGTATCAGCGCCAGCACCCAGCTGCCAGCGTCTTGCGGAAGCACGCCCACCGTCGGCAGGGTGATCAGGAACACGCTCAGCGAGAAAGCCATCAGGCTCTTCGGCAACCGCATCCAGGGGCCCCTGGACAGGCGCGCCGGTGGATTGCGGCGCCGCTTGGCCACGAACAGGCTGCCCACGAACATGGTCGCGCTGGCCGCCAGCAGCAGCCCGCCCAGCACGGGGTTGGCTAGCCCCAGGCCATGCACCAGGATCATCAGCACGGCGGCGGCCACGAAGCCACCGGCGGTGGCCACGTGGGTATTGGACATCACTTTATCGCGCCCGACCACATGGTGGAGGTCCACCAGGTAGCGGCGCGGCATGGCAGCAAGCCCGCGGAGCAGGTCGACCTCGGCGGGCCGCCCCTGACGCCACAGGCGGATACGCCGCCAGGCGCCGACCACCGCCAGCGCCAGGGCGGCGAAGATCAGAATCGGCAGGAGCGTCTCGAGCATGGTACTCACCTCATGTCTGGAACGACTAGCTTGAGCGACGAGGCTGCTCCGGCGACAGGCCTCTGCGAGGGCGCTGTGAACCCTTCCCTGGGCGCTACATTTGCCATCCATGGCAAATGACCCTCGCTACGGCCTGCCCCCGGCGCCTGCGTCTCCGGCTTCGCGCTCGAGTTAAAAGTCCTTGCAGATCCGCAGGGCGTCGTAGATGGCCGCATGGGTATTACGCGGCGCCGTGCAGTCGCCCAGGCGGAACAGCAGGAAGCCGTCCCCCGCCTCGCTCAGGCAGGGCTGGGGCTGGATGGCGTAGAGCGCCTCCAGGTCCACCTGGCCCTTGTTGCGGGACTGGTCCTTGAGGGCGTAGTACAGCGCCTCGTCGGGACGCACGCCGTTCTCCACCACCACCTGGTCGACCACCCGCTCCTCCAGCGCCCCGGTGTACTCGTTCTCGAGTACCGCCACCAGGCCGTCGCCCTCACGGTAGACCTTGTGCAGCATCAGGTCGGAGGTCATGATCACCTCCTTCTCGTATAGGCTGCGGTAGTAGGTCGGGAAGGTGGTGCCGCCCACCGCCGCGCCCGGCTTGATATCGTCGGTGACGATCTCCACCTTGGCGCCCTTGTCGGCAAGAAAATCCGCCACCGAAACGCCCGAGAACTCACAGATCGCGTCATACACCAGCACGTTCTTGCCCGGGGCCACCTTGCCCGAAAGGATGTCCCAGCTACTCACCACCAGGCTCTCCTCGGGATTTTCCGCGTAGCCCCACTCGGGATACTGATCCATGAACGGTTGACCGCCGGTGGCCAGCACCACGATATCCGGGCGCAGATCCTGGATCGTGGCCTCATCGGCACGGGTGCCCAGGCGCAGGTCGACCTTGAGCCGCGCGAGCTCCAGCTGGTACCAGCGGGTAATGCCGGCAATCTGATCGCGCTGCGGGGCCTGGGCGGCGATGGTGATCTGCCCGCCCAAGGCCTCGGCGGCCTCGAACAGGGTGACGTCGTGGCCGCGCTCGGCCGCCACCTTGGCCGCCTCCATGCCGCCGGGGCCGCCGCCCACCACCACCACGCGGCGCTTGGGGCCTTCGCTCTTCTCGATGATATGGGGCAGGCCCATATACTCCCGGGACGTCGCGGCGTTCTGGATGCACAGCACGTCCAGGCCCTGGTACTGGCGGTCGATGCAGTAGTTGGCGCCCACGCACTGCTTGATCTGGTCGATCTGGCCCATCTTGATCTTGGCGATCAGGTGCGGATCGGCGATATGCGCCCGGGTCATGCCCACCAGGTCCACATAGCCGCCCTCGAGGATGCGCTGTGCCTGGTTGGGGTCCTTGATGTTCTGGGCGTGAATCACCGGCACGCTGACCACTTCCTTGATGCCCGCCGCCAGGTGCAGGAAGGGCTCAGGCGGGTAGGACATGTTGGGAATGACGTTGGCCAGGGTGTTGTGGGTGTCGCAGCCGGAGCCGATCACGCCGAAGAAGTCCACCATGCCGGTAGCATCGTAGTAGGCGGCGATCTGCTTCATGTCCTCGTGGGAGAGGCCGTCCGGGTGGAACTCGTCACCGCAGATGCGCATGCCCACCACGAAGTCGTCGCCCACCTCGGCGCGCACCGCCTTGAGCACTTCCATGCCGAAGCGCATGCGGTTCTCGAAGCTGCCGCCCCACTGGTCCTCGCGCTTGTTGACCCGCGGGCTCCAGAACTGGTCGATCAGGTGCTGGTGCACGGCAGAGAGCTCGACGCCGTCGAGGCCCCCTTCCTTGGCCCGGCGCGCGGCCTGGGCGAAATCACCGATGATTCGCCGGATCTCCTCCTCCTCGATGGTCTTGCAGGTGGAGCGGTGCACCGGCTCGCGGATACCGGAGGGCGACACCAGGGTCGACCAGTCGTAGCCGTCCCAGCGCGAGCGACGACCCATGTGGGTGATCTGGATCATGATCTTGCCGCCATGCTTGTGCACGGCGTCCGCCAGATTCTGGAAGTGAGGAATGATCCGGTCGGTGGAGAGATTCACCGAGCTCCACCAGCCCTGGGGGCTATCGATGGAGACCACCGAGGAGCCGCCACAGATGGCGAGACCGCAGCCCCCCTTGGCTTTCTCCTCGTAGTACTTGACGTAGCGGTCGGTGGTCATGCCGCCGTCGGTGGCGTGCACCTCAGCATGAGCGGTACTGACCACCCGGTTACGGATGGTGAGCTTGCCGATCTGAATCGGCTCGAAGAGTGCCTCGAATGCCATGGATATCTCTCCTCGTCCCCGGGATTAGTGGGAGGCGCCGGTCAGCGGCTTGGTCTCGAAATAGCCCACGTCGCAGCCTTCCTCGGCGGCGCTCTGGGTCTGCTCGGCGACGGTGCGCAGGCTGTTGCCGCGTGCCGCCAGGATCTGGTCCATGGCGCCAGCGAACCAGCCCGTGAACATGTACTCCACCTTGCGGCCCACCTTGCCCAGCTGGTAGACGAAGGCGCTGTGCTCCAGGCGCACCCGGCAGGTTCCCGCCTCGAGGTCGATCGCCTCGGTGATGAACTTGCCCCAGCCGCGCTGGGAAAGCCGCGTCATATAGTGCTCGAACACCGCTTCGCCCTCGAGGCCATGGCATTCGGCCTCCTTCTCGCACCAGTGCCAGGCGCTCTTGTAGCCGGCGTGGTAGAGGATCTCGGCGTACTTCTCGGCGCCCAGGGCCTCTTCGACGGCGACATGGTTGTTGATGAAGAAGTGGCGCGGCACATAAAGCATGGGCAGGGCATCGCTGGTCCAGACGCCGGTCTCGCTATCCACTTCGATGGGCAGTTCGGGGGCCATCTTGGTCACGGTCATATTCCTTGAAACTTGATGATTGTTATGGCGTTGCGGGCAAGATCATCGCATGAGCGGCGGCGCTCGGAGCTGGTCCGGCGACAGCCCTGCGAGGAGGCGCTGTGAATACATCCCTGTACGCTACCGATTCCTTCCCTGGAATCGGACCTCCTCTTCGGCCTGTCCCCGGCGCTCCTCGCTACAGGGCTATCTCAGCCGCCCCAGACATCCTTCAGCACACGCACCCAGTTTTCGCCCATGATCTTGCGCGTCTGCGACTCGCTGAAACCGCGGCGCAGCAGCGCTTCGGTGAGGTTGGGGAATTCACCGATGGTCCGAATGCCTTCGGGGTTGACGATCTTGCCGAAGCGGGTCAGGCGACGGGCATAGCCCTTGTCGTGGGTCAGCCACTCGAAGAAGTCCTGGCCGTGGCCCTGGGTGAAGTCGGTGCCAATGCCGATGGCATCCTCGCCGACGATGTTCATGACGTACTCGATGGCCTCGACATAGTCGTCGACGGTGGCGTCGACGCCGGCGCGCAGGAAGGGGGTGAACATGGTCACTCCAACGAAGCCGCCATGATCGGCAATGAAGCGCAGCTCCTCGTCGGACTTATTGCGGGGGTGTTCCTTGAGGCCCGAGGGCAGGCAGTGGGAGTAGCAGACCGGCTTCTGCGACTCGAGGATCACCTCCTCGGAGGTCTTCGAGCCAACGTGGGAGAGGTCGCACATGATGCCGACCCGATTCATCTCGGCGACGATCTCGCGCCCAAAGCCCGAGAGCCCACCGTCGCGCTCGTAGCAGCCGGTGCCCACCAGGTTCTGGGTGTTGTAGCACATCTGCACGATACCCACGCCGAGCTGCTTGAAGATCTCGACGTAGCCGATCTGATCCTCGAAGGCGTGGGCGTTCTGGAAACCGTAGATGATGCCGGTCTTGCCCTCCTCCTTCGCCCGGGTGATGTCGGCGGTGGTGCGCACCGGGTGCACCAGGTCGCTGCAATCGGCCATCAGCTGGTTGGACTTGACGATGTTGTCGACGGTGGCCTGGAAGCCCTCCCACACCGAGACGGTACAGTTGGCCGCCGTCAGGCCACCGCGGCGCATGTCCTCGAACAGCTCACGGTTCCATTTGGCGATGATGAGACCATCGATGACGATGGCGTCCTGGTGCAGCTCGTGGGGGGTCATGGCCGAATCTCCGTGTTGTCGTTGCCTGCCGGCAGCATAGCGCCGGCAAGCTCTCTACACGGAGGCTGGAAGCGACGGGGAGAATTCCAATTGCGTCACGCCTGTCGTAAAGGCGACATCTCCCCTGCTATTTATTGACCAACACACTGGCATAGGTGGGCTCCCCACGGGCCTGGTCAAGGGCTAACAGGGCGCTGGAAACCGGCTCACCGGGAACCGCCTCGAAGGCGGCATCGCTGAAGAGCGTGCCAACCTGCTTCTCCTCGATACGCACCATCGGCTGGAGGTTGCCGATGCGTTCATCCCTGGGGGGGAAACCGAAGAACTCGCGGTAGCACTTCGAAAAGTGCGGGGTAGAGACGAAGCCACAGGCCGAAGCCACCTCGATGATCGACATCGACGTCTGCTTGAGCAACTGTCGCGCACGAGTCAGACGTAGCTTGAGGTAATAGCGGGAGGGAGAGCAGTAGAGGTTCTTCTGGAACAGCCGCTCGAGCTGGCGCCGGGAGATACCGACATAGGAAGCCAGTTCGTTGAGGCCGATGGGCTCTTCCAGGTTGGCCTCCATCAGTGCCACGATCTCGAGCAGCTTGGGCTGCGTGGTGCCCAGCACATGTCGCAGGGGAATGCGCTGCTGGTCCTGCTCGTTGCGCACGCGCTCGCAGATGAACATCTCGGAAATGCCGGCAGACAGTTCGCGGCCATGATCCTTGGCGATCAGGTTGAGCATCATGTCCAGCGGTGCGGTGCCGCCGGAAGAGGTGGCCCGGTCACGGTCGATACAGAACAGGCGAGTGGTCAGCTCGACCCGGGGAAAGGCCTCACGCATCGCCGCCATGCATTCCCAGTGGGTACTGACGTCGTAGCCATCGAGCAGGCCGGCCTTGGCCAATGCCCAGCTTCCGGTACAGATCGCTCCCAGCCGACGGGAGAGTCGGGCCTGGCCCTGCAGCCAGGTCACATGCTCGCGCTGCACGCTACGATGTGGACCGACGCCGCCACATACCACCACCATATCCAGCCCCAGCGGGGTACGCAGGGAGGCGTCAGGCGTCACCTTGAGCCCATCGCTGGCGCTGACGGGCTCGCCATCGGCAGTCAACGTGTACCAGCGATAGAGTTCATGACCGGCCAGCTGGTTGGCCATGCGCAAAGGCTCGATGGCCGACGCCAGCGAGATCAGGGTGAAATTGTCCAGCAGCAGAAACCCGATCGTCTGGGTCTTGATCCCGTCGCCCTTGTTCTGCGGGCTCCTGAATCCGTCAGGGTTCTTGCGTGATGTGTTCGTCATGGTCTCTCTCCCGAGCGGATCAGGTGTGACAGGCTCCAACCACACCGATGTCCGTTTCTTCTTCGTAGTGCTTGTCCGATCTTCGATAGTGCTTGCCCGATCACGACATCCTGTCGCATATCGACATGCTTGCTCCACTTTATCCGATCCATAGCCGCATCGCTTATCGTATTTTTCTCTATCGACGCAACGTCTTCATTGAGTGACGCAATCGAGGCAATCCACGCCCGCTCGGCCCATGCCAGCACCTCGGGTTATGATGGATGCAACGTCCTGCAACGGAGCTCTCATGCCCTCCGCACCGCCCCTGCCGCTTTCAACGCCGAGCCGCAACCTGATCCGCCTGACCATCGTTCGTGGCATCACCTGGACCGGCTTCCTGGCCGCGGTGATCATCGGCGTGGAGCTGCTTCACTTCGAGCTGCAGGTGGTCGCGGTCATCGGGGTGATCGTCGCCATGGGGATGATCAACCTCTTCACCTGGTGGCGACTCGGCCGTCAATGGGCCGTCAGCCATACCGAGTACGTGCTCCATCTGCTGGCCGATGTACTGGGCCTGACCCTGCTGTTCTACCTCACCGGCGGCTCCACCAATCCCTTCATCAACTACTACCTGATACCGGTGACCATCGCCGCGGCCACCCTACCCTGGCGCTATGCCTGGATCATCGCCTCGTCGGCCATGGCCTCCTACACGATGTTGATGTTCGATTACCACCCCGTGCCACAGCTGACCCATCATTACGATGACGGAGCCATCGACCTCCACGTGCTGGGCATGTGGCTGAATTTTGCCCTCTCGGCAGGCCTCGTCACCTTCTTCATCTACAAGATGGCCCACGCCTTGCGCAGCCGAGAACAGGCGCTATCGCGGACGCGGGAGGCGGCCCTGCGCAACGAGCAGGTCGTGGCGGTGGCCACCCAGGCCGCGGGAACCGCTCACGAGCTGGGAACACCCCTGTCGACCATGGCGGTGCTATTGAGCGAGATGCGCGAGGATGCCCGGGGCAACAGCGCGCTGGAAAAGGATGTCGAGCTGCTGCGTCAACAGGTGGACGTCTGCAAGGCACGGCTGCGCCACCTGGTACAGAGTGCGGACCGAGGCCGCATGGCAAAGCCCGAGGTGCGCGATGCACGGGAGTGGCTGGCAAGCGTGGTACAGCGCTGGCTGGTATTGCGCCCCGACGTCAGTCATCGCCTGGATATCGGCAGCCAGCGTGGTACGCCCTGGCTCAAGGTGGATGCCACCCTCGACCAGGCCATCACCAACCTGCTCAACAATGCAGCGGATGCCAATCCGGACGACATCAGCATCCGGCTCGACTGGACCGCTGAAGAAGTGGTGATCGATATCCGCGACCATGGTCCCGGCGTCGCCCTGGAGATCGCCGACCAGCTCGGCGAGACCTTCGTGTCGACCAAGAGCAAGGGCCTGGGCATCGGGCTCTTTCTCACCCATGCCACCATCAACCGCTTCGGCGGTGGCGTTAGCCTGTATAATCACCCCGACGGGGGCACGCTGACCGAAGTGACCCTGCCGCCCGGTGAGTCCTGAGCCGGGTGGCGTCCCTTTCGAATGACGCGACGAGGTTGCCATGCAAGACGCCGACACACGCCTGCTGATCATCGACGACGACGAAATGTTCTGTCATGTTCTGTCGCGTGCCATGACCCGCCGCGGGTTCGAGGTCAACGTGGCGCACGATGCCGACCAGGCCATGAGCCTGGCCCGGCGACATCGCCCCCAGTTCGCCACCCTCGACCTCAAGCTGGAACACAGCTCCGGCCTGAAACTGCTCCCGGAGTTGCTCGAGGTCGTACCCGCGTGTCGTGTCGTGGTGCTGACCGGCTACTCCAGCATCGCCACCGCGGTCGAGGCGATCAAGCTCGGCGCCGTCAATTACCTCTGCAAGCCGGCCGATGCCGAAGAGATCCTCATTGCGCTGGGCCGCGAGCAGGGCGACCCGGACGCCGAAGTGGCCGACAACCCGCCGTCGATCAACCGCATCGCCTGGGAACATATCCAGAAAGTGCTGCAGGAGAATGACGGCAATATCTCCGCCACCGCCCGCGCCCTGGGCATGCATCGCCGCACCTTGCAGCGCAAGCTGCAGAAACGGCCGGTGCGGCGGTAGCAAGGAATTAATGCCTTGATCCGCGGTTTTTGCCGGGAATAGTCCTGCGAGGACGCGCTGTAAATCCCTCCCTGGACGCTACCGGCGCCATCCATGGCGCCGGACATCCTCTACGGACTACCCCCGGCAACCGCTAGCCCGCGAGGCGAATACATAGCGTGAAAAGGTCTGAGCCTCATCTACTGAGCGGTCCAGCCCAGGTCGATATTCCAGCTCGATCCCGTCACGGCGCCCGCCGCATCCGACGCCAGGTAGGCGACGAGACCGGAGACCTCCGAGGGATCGATCAGCCGCTTCACGGCGGCATTCTTGAGCATGATCTGCTCGATCACCGCCTGCTCCTCCATGCCGTGCAGCTTCGCCTGGTCGGCGATCTGATTCTCCACCAGGGGCGTCCTGACGTAGGCGGGGCAGATGGCATTGGCCGTGATGCCCTGGGAGCCTCCCTCCAGCGCCGCGGTCTTGGTCAGGCCGATCATGCCGTGCTTGGCGCTGATGTAGGCCGCCTTGCCCGGCGAAGCCACCTGGGCATGCACCGACGCGATATTGATGATGCGCCCCCAGCCGTTCTGGCGCATCGACGGCCAGACGGCCTGGGTCAGCAGAAACGGTGCTGTCAGCATCAGGTCGATGATCTGCCGCCACTTGGCTTCCGGAAAATCCTCAATGGGCGAGACATGCTGTATACCCGCGTTATTGACCAGGATGTCCACACGACCGAAGCGCTTGATCGCCTCGGCCACGGCCGCCTTGCAAGCCTCACCATCGGCGAGGTCGGCCTTGAAGAAGGCGGCGCCCGCGGCATCGGCCTTCTCCTTTGCCTGCTCATTGAAGTCAACGGCCAGCACCTGATAACCCAGCTCGCGAAACTGGTGCACCACGGCCTCTCCGATACCACTGGCAGTGCCTGTCACCAGAGCGACTCGTGGGTTGGGGGTCGTTGCGTTGGTCATGAACGAATCCTCATGGACGGCGATGAAATCGCAAAGGGTGACAAGTAGCGGTTACGACGCTCCAGCATAGGCCTCCTCCCTTACTGAAACCAGCCTCCTCCCTTACCGAAATCAGCCCCACTAGTTGCCTGCGGGAGCCATTACCTTGTTCATCATCTGCTGGGCCAGGCGACTCGCCTCCTGCAGGGAGTCGAGGTCCGAGAGGTCATCCATCAGCTCGCAGCGCCACAGCCAGAGCGAATCCACGAGCAGCTCTGCGACGAAAGGATAGCGCCCCGATGGCAGGATAAAATGACGGTGGATTCCCGGCTCGGGCGGCGGCGCACTTTTCTCGGCTGGTACCAGCACCAGCGAAAGCGATACCGGCGTGACCAAGGCGCCGACCAGGTAGGCCACGTCCTCGTGATCCGCTTCGCCCTTCGGCAGCGCCTGAAAGCACAACGCATCCACGCTCAACCGCGGATTGTAATGGGGTGATGCCTTCAGGCTTCGACCCTGCTGCTGCTGCCAGGCTGCAGCCAGGTCGCGGAGACGCTCGTACTGCTCGGGGGTCAGGGCCTGCATTGGCACTCCTTCTCGGCTAGTTGATCGGGCCGTTCGGCTCGGCAGGGAACCGCAACGACTGCTATTCTGGCAGTTCCATCTGCGACGAGGAATGCCCATGCTTCCCCAGGACCGCCTCGAGCTGGCCGTGTCGATCGCAACCCAGGCCGGTGAGCACATCATCGCGGCTCGCCAGGGCCAGGCATTCAACCAGCGCTACAAGAAGGGACAGGAGCTGGTCACGAATGTAGACCTTGAGGTCGACACACTGATCAGCGAGCGGCTGGAGGCCGCATTGCCGGGCGAGTCACGGCTCAGCGAAGAGCTGGCGCCGGATCACACGGAAATGGCCACGGCAGAAGCCCTTTGGGTCGTGGACCCCATCGACGGAACGGTGAATTTCGCCCATGGTCTTCATCATGTCGGCGTCTCCATCGCCTGGGTCAGCGAGGGCAGGACCCGGCTCGGCGTGGTCCACGCCCCCTTCCTGGGAGAAACCTACACCGCCCTGTATGGCCAGGGCGCCTGGTGCAACGGCAAGCCTATCCATGCCAGTCGTCGCTCCAACCTGGAGCATTGCCTGGTCGGCACCGGCTTCCCCTACCGGCGCGATAGTCGCCCTCCCCTGATGCGCCGCCTGATGGCAATACTTCAGCACTGCCAGGACGTGCGCCGCAACGGCTCGGCGGCACTGGACCTCTGCGACGTCGCCTGCGGCCGGCTTGACGCCTACTACGAAAGCGTCTCGCCCTGGGACTTCGCCGCCGGTCTGCTGATCGCCCGCGAGGCCGGCGCCCGGGGTGGTCATCTCTACCCTTGCCCGGAGGGTATCCCCGAGGACCTCTACGGCGAAAACCTGCTGGTCAGCGCACCGGAGATCCACGCGGAACTCGCCGACCTGCTTCGCGCCGCCGACGAAAATGAATCGATGTTCTACTGAGCTGACCGGCTCCCGGCAATGCCACTTGCCAGGGCCTATGGGTTGCAACTGCATGCAGATCGATAGTCAGCGATAGCCAAGGGCAATGCCTTGGCTAGCGGGTCGCTATTGGCGCCCAAAGTGGTCATCGGTCACAATAGCGCCAACATTATTCAGGAGTACTCCTATGTTCGTCGTGATTTTCGGCCGTCCCGGCTGCCCCTTCTGCGTTCGTGCCCAGGCGCTTGCCGAGCGGCTGGAAGCGTCCGGTGCCATCGAGGGCCACCGCTACGTCGATATCCTGGTAGAAGGCATCAGCAAGGCCGACATGGAAAAGACCATCGGCAAGCCGGTCACGACCGTGCCGCAGATATTCGTCGACCAGTCACACGTGGGTGGCTTCACGGAATTCGACCAGTACGTGCGTGATCACGACCTGCTGTCCCGGGTAACCGCCGACTGATCGCCAGCCCTGGGGGAGCGCCCTGCCGTCCTCCCCCACCATTCCCGCCAGCGTCCTTCTCCCGTTGAAAGCCAATTGCCGCCAGCACCTATACTGACGCCAGGCGTCCTGGTCACAGGCGCATCAGGAGACAAGGAACGGCAACGATGCAGCGGGAAGAGTTCTTGCAACAGCTGTGGCTCGACTACATTCATCAGCACACGGAAGTGGGCGCCCTGCGCCTGTGGCCGGTCGACACCCCGGCCGAATACCTGGCGCTACTGACGCTGAATGAGTCGCCCTTCGCGGCAGCGGATCTCTTGCCCACGCTTGGGCATCTCGGCTTTCGTCCCAGCCAGCGCTATGCCATGGCCGACCGCGGCCTGCTCGTGACTCTGCTGGCCCCGCCCGATGATGGCCCCTGGCTGATACTGGCCGAGCTGCAGATGGGCACCCTCTCGCGGGAGCCCAGGGCCCGTCTCGCCGAACTCGTCGCCAACACGCATCCGCAGGATGCCCGCGGACAGAACCTGTTGACTCGAGGTCGTCCCTGGGCGATGCCCGACTGGGCGAGCTATCGGATGCTCTGTGAAGCCCATCCACTGGCCGGCTGGCTGTCGGCCATGGGGCCGGGCATGCACCATGCCGGCTTCGACTGCGAACGCATCGGACGTGGCATCGATAGGCTCGACGAGGCCCTGGAGCAGACCGGTCTCAAGGGTAGCGAGGATCGCCAATATGGGCTCTTTCCGATCTCACCCCTGCTGGAGTACCGCTTCTATCCCACCTGCTCGCGTCGTATCGCCTTTGCCGATGGCGATGAACACCGCATCCCCCAGGGCGGCCTGGCCCTGCTGCAGAAGCGCCTGACCAGCGATCATGAACGTGCCGTGGAGCTGCTACTGCCGCACCATACTCGCTGCGAGATCACCTGACGCCTGAGCTTATCCACAGAAACTGTGGATAACACTGTGAAAGGCCGCGGTGTAACTCCACAACGGCTGGAAATCAGAGGGCTTCAACGCGGTGGTCATTAATTCATCAGGTCGTTGCAACGCTGCCCGATGAGCAGCCCATGACAAAGAAGCCCGGACCTGCAGGTCCGGGCTTCGGTGGGGTATCGGCTAACGAGGGTCAGGCGTCAAACGTCATCTCGGGCACGTGCTCGGGCACCACCAGCTTGCCCGCTGTCTTTTCCACGATCTCCTCCACGCTGACGCCCGGCGCCCGCTCCTTGAGGATGAAGGCCCCATTCTCGATCTCCATATAGGCAAGGTCGGTCAGCACCCGATTGATGCAGCCCGCCCCGGTCAAGGGCAGGGTGCACTTCTCGAGCAGTTTCGATTCACCGTGCTTGGACGCATGGGTCATGGTGCAGATGATGTTATCGGCACCGGCGACCAGGTCCATGGCGCCGCCCATGCCCTTGATCAGCTTGCCGGGAACCATCCAGGAGGCGATATTGCCCTCCTGATCCACCTCGAATGCACCGAGAACGGTCAGGTCCACGTGGCCGCCGCGGATCATCGCAAAGGACTCCGCGGAGGAGAAGATCGCCGCCCCCGGGCGCGCCGTCACGGTCTGCTTGCCGGCATTGATCATGTCCGGGTCGACCTCTTCCTCTGTGGGAAAACGCCCCATTCCCAGCAGTCCATTCTCGGACTGCAGCATGACATCGATACCATCGGGGATGTAATTGGCAACCAGCGTGGGGATGCCGATGCCCAAATTGACGTAAAAGCCATCCTGGAGTTCGCGTGCCACGCGCTGTGCCATCTGTTCGCGAGTCAGTGCCATCTTCTTGCCTCTTGTCGTTGTGAGCCACGCCGGCCTGGCCGGAAGGCTCGAATCGAATCCATGGAAAGTCGCGGTTCAGTCGCGAACGGTGCGCTTCTCGATGCGCTTCTCGAAAGAGCCCTGGATGATCCGGTCGACATAGATCCCGGGCGTATGGATCTGACTGGGCTCCAGCTCACCCGGCTCGACGATCTCCTCCACTTCGACCACGGTGATCTTGCCAGCGGTGGCGGCCATGGGATTGAAGTTCTGCGCCGTGTGGCGATAGACCACATTGCCGTAGCGGTCGGCCTTCCACCCCTTGACGATGGCAAAATCGCCCGTGATGCCCTCCTCGAGGATATAGTGGCGTCCGTTGAACTCGCGAACCTCCTTGCCTTCGCCGATCGGCGTGCCGTAGCCGGTCGCGGTATAGAAGGCCGGAATTCCCGCGCCCCCGGCCCGCATGCGCTCGGCCAGGGTGCCCTGGGGCGTCAGCACGACCTCGATCTCGTCGTTGAGCATCTGCTGCTCGAACAGGGCGTTCTCGCCAACGTAGGAGGCATAGATCTTGCTGATCTGACGGTCTTCCAGCAGCAGGCCGAGGCCGAATCCATCGACGCCGCAATTGTTCGAGACCACGGTCAGGTCCTTGACGCCCCGACGCTTGATCTCGGCAATCAGGTTTTCCGGGATCCCGCACAGGCCGAAACCGCCGGCGATCACGGTCATACCGCTTTCGATGCCTTGCATTGCCTCTTCGTAGGAATATACGCGCTTGTCGAATCCGGCCATCGCGAAGCCTCGTCTTGTTGTGAGATGAAAGATGACAGTACCTGATCAGTGTTGACCCGACGAATATATTTGTTAAGTTTGTTTTTTTTATCAATTAATCGGAATAATAAATAAATCACTCATGGCCATGACCATCAAGCAGCTCCGCGCCTTCCAGGCCGTCGCCCAGACCCTGAGTTTCACCCAGGCCTGTGAGCGACTCCACCTCTCCCAGCCGGCTCTAAGCCTCGCCATCAAGGGGCTGGAGGAGACCCTAGGCGGCGCCCTGCTGATCCGCAGCACCCGTAGCGTTCGATTGACGCCGGAAGGAGAGACACTGCTGCCCATGGCCAAGCGGCTGCTTGCCGACTGGGACAATGCCGAGGACCTGCTGCGCCAGCGTTTCACGCTGCAGCTGGGCCGCGTAGCCCTTGCCGCCATGCCCTCGATCGCCTGCAATCGCCTGCCTCGTGCCCTGCGCGTCTTCCGCGAGCAGTTCCCGCGGGTCAACGTGACGGTACACGACGTGATCAACGAGCAGGTCATCGACATGGTTCGCCGACAACAGGTCGAACTTGGCATTGCCTTCGAACCCGAAACCAGCGAAGGGATCGATTTCTTGCCCCTCTTCGACGATACCTTCGTCGCCGTTGTGCCTCCAGACTCCCCGCTAGCCGATGCCGAGGCCATCGACTGGAACGTCCTGCTCGACCACGACTTCATCACCCTTCAGCGCCCCTCCATGGTACGCATCCTGATGGAGCAGGCCCTGGCACTGCGCGGTACCGAACTTCCCGTCGCCTTCGAAAGCCATCAGTTGGCAACCGTAGGTCGAATGGTTGCCAGCGGCCTGGGGGTCAGCGCCGTGCCGGCCCTCTGCCGGGAACAGATGCATGAGCTGGGTGCGCGCTGCGTGACCCTGCACGACCCTCAGATACGGCGCACGGTCGGCGTGGTCATTGGTGCCGGCCAGGAACTCTCTACCGCCGCTCGCGCCCTCTATGAGGTGCTTCGGACCACCCTTCAGCGAACCGACACGTAACAGCAGGTAGCGCTGGGCAGCCCATCCTTGATCCATTAGCATGAGCGGCTGTCATGAAACAGACGCAAGGAGTGAAGCATGTCGACCCTGAAGGGGATCGTCAGCGTGCTGCTGCTGATTCTCAGCACCCTGTTCTGGGGAGTTCCCCTCGTGCTGCTGACCGCCCTCAAGCTGATCACGCCCGGGCGCCGGCTACGTCGACTCATCCTGGGTGGGCTCAATGGCGTGGCACTCAACTGGATCGGTTTCAACCTGTGGTGGATGCGCCACTGGCTGAAGCCCCAGGTGAGCATGAGCCTACCGGAGGGGCTCACCCGCGACCAATGGTGGCTGGTACTGTCGAATCACCGCAGCTGGACCGACATCTTCATGCTGCTGATGGGGCTCCATCGGCGTATTCCCATGCCCCGCTTCTTCCTCAAGCAGCAGCTGATCTGGGTGCCCATCGTGGGACTCGCCTGGTGGGCCCTGGAGTACCCGTTCATGCGCCGCTATACCAAGCAGCAGCTGGCGCGCAAACCCCAGCTCGCCCGCATCGACCGCGAGGCAACGGAGCGTATGTGCGAGCGCGCCCGCGAAATGCCGATCGCCATCTTCAACTTCGTTGAAGGCACGCGATTTACGCCGGCCAAGCGAGACCTGCAGAATAGCCCCTTTCGGCATCTGCTCAAACCCAAGGCCGGCGGCATTGCCCAGGTCCTCAACCTGCTCGGCGACCGACTCAGCGGCATTCTCGATTTCACCCTGCGCTACCAGAATCCCAATCCAACCTTCTGGGGATTCCTGTGCGGCCGTGAAGGGCCCATTTCGGTCGAGGCACGCCTTATCGACGTGCCCGCCTGGATGCAGGAAGGCAGCTATTACGACGACCCGCACTACAAGGAGCGCTTCCACTCATGGCTCAATGCCCTGTGGCAGGAAAAGGACGAGGCGCTAGACTCGCGCTGACGATGGCCATTCTGCTCCTGCTGGCCGGCTGTGCCAGCGGTGGCGGGAGCGGCAACGTACAGCGCAGCGGCGATCCCGGCATCGCCGGAAGCTGGATCACCGTGCAGCGTGGCGACACCCTGGGAAGCATCGCGGCCCGGGCGGACGTGCCATTGGCGCGGTTGCAGCGCTTCAATCCGGATGCCAACCCCAATCGGCTGGCGGTAGGTCAGCGCCTGCTGGTGCCGACTCAACAGGAGCGGGCCCCGTCCGGCGGCCCCTACCGCTACCAGGTGCGCCCCGGCGATACCTATTCCGGCATCGCCCGACGCTTCGCGACCACACCGGCTCGCATTCAATCGGCCAACCCGGGCATCGAACCCACGCGTCTGCGGGTAGGCCAGGTGATCCAGGTGCCCTTGCAGGGAGGGACTGCCCGTACAGCGCCTGCCAACGCGAGCGGCTCGCGAAGCAGCGCCGGTTCGAGCGGCAGCGGTAGCAGCAGCGCGCCACGCGCCACGCCGCCGGCGCCCGACACCAACACGCTGCCCGGCTCCGCGCGAAACTGGCCCTGGCCCCTCGACGACTACCGGATCGTGCGCGCCTTCGGCAGCGACAGTCGCGGCACGCTGCAGCCGATGCTGCTCGCCACCGGCCGTGGAGCCAACGCCAAGGCCGTCGCCGATGGCGATGTACGTTTCGCCGGCAGCATGCGCCAGTTGGGCCGGGTGGTCATCGTGCACCATGCCGACAACCTGCAGAGCGTCTACGCCCTGTGCGATACGATACTGGTCGACGATGGCGCCCGGGTCAGCCGTGGGACACCGCTGTGCGAGGTGGGTTACAGCAACACCACCGAGAGATTCGACCTGCTCTTCGACCTGCGCCTGGGTGGCAAACCGATCGATCCGCGGCGGGTGCTACGCTGAGGCCATGCAGACACCGAGCCCGCAGCCATGCGACACCCTGCTCCGCAGGCCCCTGTTGCAGCGTTTTCCCGCCCTGCTCGGGGAGCCGGCGGCGAGCGCCGCCCTGGCACGACTGGATCACGAACTGGCGTGGCAGCAGCCACGCCTGCGGCTCTACGGCCGCGAGCATCCGATACCCCGCCGGCAGGTGTGGATGGGGGATGACGAGACGCATTACCGTTACTCGGGGCACGTTTTCCATCCCGAGCCATGGCATCCCGATGTTGCCAGGATCCGAGATGCCGTCGTCGCGCGCCTGGCCACTGCCGGGGTAGCCGCCACCTTCAACAGCGTATTGCTCAACCGCTACGCCAATGGCGAGGAGCGCATGGGCTGGCACAGCGACGATGAACCCGAACTCGGCCCTGAGCCGCTGATAGCGGCCGTCAGCCTGGGAGCCGAGCGCCCGTTGCGCATGCGCTGGCGCCAGGGTTCAGGCGCGGCGTTCAACGTCTGGCTGCCCCATGACAGCCTCCTGCTGATGGGGCCCGGGGTACAGCAGCAGCTCCAGCATGCGCTGTTACCCCGCAAGATACCCGGGCTCAGGGTCAGCCTTACCTTTCGCCATGTTGCGGCTCGGGCGGCGAGCGTCGGTACAGCCCCCACAGGATAACCAGCAATAATGCGTAGACCATCCCGCCCATGGGGTAGGCGAGGAAGCTGTAGGTCAAGCCGAAGTCGATGAAGGCCACCGGCAGCAAGGTGCCGGCCACGGCCAGGGCACGCCTTTCCCCGGAGGCGCTACCGATACCCCTGGCGAAGAGCCACAGCGGCGTCATATACAACGCCAGGAGGGTCAGCAAGCCCGGCAATCCTCGCTTCACCCAGGCGTCGAGCACATCATTGTGCGCGTGCCAGAAGCGTCCGAGCGAGGGATCCTGTGCGCCTTCGGCGCCACGCTCACGCATGGCGGCACGGTATTCACGGGTCCCCCAGCCGACGATCGGCCGCTCGGCAATCAGTTGGCTGGCGCCCTTCCACATTTCGAGTCGTGCGCTGACCGAGGTCATCTCGTCGTCACCGGCGACGTACTGCTGCACACCGCTCACTGCGTTGTGCACGCGCTTTGCCACGCCGGTCTGGGGGATCATGTAGAGACTGCCCAGCAGTGCCAGCAGGCAGGCCCCCACCATCAGCCGCCAGCGTAGCGACAGGCGCTTGCCATGGCCGCGATAGAGCACCCAGATGGCCAGCGGCAAGCCGATCCAGCCGCCCCGCGAGCCGGACATTGCCGAGGCCATTAGCCCTGCCAGCCCTCCCAGGGCCATCAACAGGATCCATCGCCAGCGTTCGTTACGGGTCATTGCCCAACTGAGGCCGGCGAGACACAAGAGCCCGGTCATCAGCCCCAGGTTGCCGAACAGGATGGCATGCAGGGGATCCTGCCCATCGGCACGGGATGTGCCTTGGATAATGCGTTGCCAGAACGCCCAGGCCCCGGCGGAGATACTGCCCAGGGCAAGCCCGGTCCAGAACCAGACGGCGGAAGGCTTGAGCCTGACCATGGCGACCAGTGTCACCATGGCAAGCCAGATCGGCCAGGCATCGCGCACCCCCTTGAATCGCATGCCATGTGCCAATTCCACCACCACCCAGCACACGCCATAGAGCAGCAGCACCATCATCAGCACCTTGTCCTGGCGCTGGGGAAAGCCATCCAGCTGATCCTTGCCTGCGGCCAGGGCGGCCAGGATCAGCAGTAGCGGCACCGCTACCAGTAGAGGCCAGGGCAGGACAAGGTATGCAAAGGCCGAAAACAGCAATGCCATGGCCGCAAGGGGACCATGGCATTGGTCTCTTAGACGTCGCGATAGCATCAGGGGCATCGGTCGGTACTGTTCATTCTCGATCATATCGTCTGCTCATCCGCTGAATCCTTCGCCTGTCGAGGCAGCCGCCGCATACCGCCATGCTGGCCGGACACGAGGCTCCCCCGGGCCGTTCACTCCATCGTCACACGCCTGCCAGTGCCCCATGGGTTACCCGGGAAGCACTGACAGGCGACCTTCACGACAAGCGGTTCACCTCCCTGTCGACGCCCTACTCCACCGTGACGGACTTGGCCAGGTTACGTGGCTGGTCCACATCGGTATCGCGGGCGACTGCCACATAATAGGCCAGAAGTTGCAGCGGTACGGTATAGACGATCGGGGCCAGGTAATGACAGCACGCCGGGACGTTCACGACGGTCACGCCCTCCCCGGCCACCACGCCGCTCTCCGGGTCGGCAAACACCAGGAGCTCGCCGCCCCTGGCACGCACCTCCTGCAGGTTGGAGTTGAGCTTCTCCCGCACATCATCCATCGGCGCCAGCGCAACCACCGGCATGGTCTCGTCGATAAGCGCCAAGGGCCCATGCTTGAGCTCTCCTGCCGCATAGGCCTCAGCATGAATATAGGAGATTTCCTTGAGCTTGAGCGCGCCCTCCATCGCGATCGGCATCTGTGAGCCGCGACCGAGGAAAAGGGCGTGGCGGTGGCTGGCCAGGCCGTCGGCAATCCCCCTGATCTCCTCGTCGAGTGCCACGGCGTCGCCCAGCAGGGTCGGCAGATAGCGCAGCCGATGCACCAGCCTCGCGGTCAATTCGGGATCGCCTCCACGTACCTGGCGCAATGCCAGCGTCACCAGCATCAGCGCCGTGAGCTGCGTGGTAAAGGCCTTGGTCGAGGCCACGCCGATCTCAGGGCCGGCATGGGTCATCAGTGACAGGTCGGACTCGCGCACCAGCGAACTGCCCGGCACATTGCAGACTGCCAGGCTACCAATGTAGGCGTCGTCGCCCTGGCGGCGACGTGCATGACGCAGTGCCGCCAGGGTGTCGGCGGTTTCACCGGACTGCGACAGGGCCAGGAACAGCGTTCCCGGCGGGGCCACCACCTGGCGATAGCGATATTCGGAGGCGATTTCCACCTGGCAGGGCACGCCGGCGAGCTCCTCGATCCAGTAGCGCGCCACCAGGCCGGCATGATAGCTCGTGCCGCAGGCAACGATGTGCACCTGGCGCGTATCGGCGAGCAGTTCACGGGCCTGGGGACCGAGCGCCTCGATCAGTACCCGGTCGGCGCCCAGGCGCCCTTCCAGTGCATTGGCCACGGCCACCGGCTGCTCATGAATCTCCTTGAGCATGTAGTGGGCGAACTCCCCCTTGCCCACCGCCAGGTCGTCGTGTTCGAAGCGCATCACCTCGCGAACCACCTCCTGGCGTGTGCCGTCCGGCGCCAAGCCGTGCACGGTGCAGCCACCTTGGTTGACAACCACCAGGTCGCCGTCCTCGAGGTAGATGAAGCGGTCGGTGACCGACAGCAGCGCCAGCGGGTCGGAGCCGAGGTAGCAGCCATGGTCGCCGACACCGACCACCAGCGGACTGCCCTGCCGCGCCCCGATCACACGATCCGGCGCCTCGGCATCGATCACGCCCAGGGCATAGGCCCCCTCGAGGCGCGCGACTGCCCGCTCAACCGCCTGCAGCAGCGAATCGCTCCGCTGCAGCTCACGCTCCACAAGATGCGCCATCACCTCGGTGTCGGTTTCGGAGGTGAAGACGAAGCCATCGGCCATGAGTTCCGCCCTGAGCGCCAGGTGGTTCTCGATGATGCCGTTGTGAACCACGGCGACACGCCCCGACATATGGGGGTGAGCGTTGTCCTGGCTGGGCTTGCCATGGGTCGCCCAACGGGTGTGGGCAATGCCGGTCATCCCCGTCAGCGGGGCGGCAACCAGCGCCTGCTCCAGCGCCGCCACCTTGCCGACCTCACGGGCCCGGCCGAGCCGCCCGGGGGCTTGTACCAGCGCAACGCCGGCGGAGTCATAGCCTCGGTACTCGAGACGCTTGAGGCCTTCCATCAGGATGGGGAGCACGTTATCCGTGCCCACAGCAGCTACGATGCCACACATATTGATTTCTCCATTAATGGCGCCTCATGACGATGCCGGACCTCAATGCCAATGTCGGCAACGCCGTGGCGAAAGCTTGTCGTTGAGAGATGTCGTGGTTGCGATGTGTCATGGTTGCGATGTGACCTATCACTACTGGCGGGCCAGCTTCGGGCGCAGCGGGGTCACCGGCGAGGTCGATAGGCGCTCGCCGGGCGAACCGCGGCGCATCTCGCTCCATACCAGGTCGACGATCTCTCCCTGGGGACGGTAGGCGGTAGGCGCCTCGCCCAGGAGATCGCGAATCGCGCTGTGCTCGAAACCACGGCAGGCGTCGAACAATCGATCGAGATAGGCCTCCAGCCTTGCCCACTCCCAGTAGACCTCCCGTGCCGTCATGATCCTCGGGTGGGAGGTCGGCGAGACCTCATCGCCGATCAGCAGCTCCTCATAGAGCTTCTCGCCTGGACGCAGGCCGCTGTAGGCGATGGCGATATCGCCATCGGGGTGACGCTCATCACAGACCTTTAGCCCCGACAGGCGCACCATCTGTCGGGCCAGCTCGGCGATCTTCACCGGCTCCCCCATGTCGAGCACGAAGACATCGCCACCGCGGGCCATGGCACCGGCCTGAATCACCAGCTGTGCCGCCTCGGGAATGGTCATGAAATAGCGGGTTATCTCGGGGTGGGTAACGGTGATCGGCCCCCCGGCCTGGATCTGGGTCCGGAACAGCGGCACCACGGAACCGCTCGACCCCAGCACGTTACCGAAGCGCACCATACAGAACCGGGTGTCGGACTGGTGACTGGCCAATGCCTGGCACACCAGCTCTGCCAGTCGCTTGCTCGTGCCCATGACATTGGTGGGGCGCACCGCCTTGTCGGTAGAAATCAAGACGAAGGTGTCGACCTTGGCCGCGATGGCGGCCTGCGCCGTTGCCAGGGTACCGAAGACGTTGTTACGTATGCCCTCCACCACATTGTGCTCGACCATGGGCACATGCTTGTAGGCGGCGGCGTGATACAGCGTATTGACACCGAAGGTCCGCATCACTGTCGCCAGCCGCTGCCGGTGCTGCACCGAGCCCATCAGCGCCTTGATGCAGACATCGAGCCCTTCCGCCTCGGCAATGCGCTGCAGCTCCTGCTCGATGCTGTAGAGGCCGAACTCAGACAGTTCGAACAGCAGCAGCTGCTTCGGGCCATGGCGCAGGATCTGCCGGCACAGCTCCGAACCGATGGAACCGCCGGCGCCGGTGACCATGACCACCTTGCCGCGAATATTGGCGTCCATCAGCGTCGGATTCGCCGGCACCGGATCGCGACCCAGGAGGTCCTCCAGCGCCACATCGCGAACCTCGCTGATCCGGGCACGGCCAGTGACCATGTCGGCGACACCGGGTATGGTCTGCACCGGAAAACCCTGGGGCTCCAGCTCGGCGAGGATCTCACGACGGCGCCCACGGCCGGTGCTGGGCATGGCCAGCAGCACGCGTTCGGCACCATAGGTGTCGGCCAGGTAGCCGAGCTGACGAGGGGGATAGACCTTGAGCCCTTCGATATAGGTGTTCTGCAACGCCACAGCGTCATCGACGAAGGCGATCGGCAGATACTCCTGGCCGTGGCTCAGCGACACCGAGAGCTGGCGCCCTGCGGAACCGGCCCCGTAGATCACCACCCTTGGCTTGTGGCGGATCTGGCTGCGCAGATAGGCGGCGCGCAAGCCGAAGCGTATGCCGCCGATGGTGAGCAGCGCCAGCATGGCGTAGATGAACGGCACCGAACGGGGAATCCCCAGGGCGAACAGGTAACTGGCGAGCGGCAACGAAAGCGCCGATACCGTGACGCCAATGAAGACGGCACGAATCGCCTTCGGGCCCAGATAGCGAATCACCGCTCGGTAGAAGCCGAGACGAACATAGATCGCCAGGCTGAGCGGAATCATTATCAGCAGCGCGGCCCAGGTACGCGGTTCGCCCAGCGGCGCCCAATTCTCCAGGCGCAGCAGCATGGCAAGCAGAAAGCTCAAGGTAATCAACAAGCAGTCCACTACCAGCTGGATGATGCGCTTCTTCCGCCGCGGCAGGCGAAACAACGGTTGCAAAAGATCTCGCATGAGGGTCTCTCCATGACTGGCCCGGCCCAATGCCGTGCCGCTCCATGCCTTGCTACGAACCGGAAGCCTCTTTCATCACGTCGCCGAGCACCGCACAGGTCTTGTCGAGCTCGGCCTCGGTCAGTGTCGGGTGACAAAGCAACATCAGGCTGGTCTCACCCAGCGCCCTGGCAACCGGCAGCCGCCGCTCGGGACGCCAGCCCGGCTTGCCCGAGTGGCTGTCGAAGGCTTTCTCCAGATAGATCTCCGAGCAGGAACCGGAGAAACAGGGCACACCCCGCGCGACCATCTCCGCCATGATCCGGTCACGATTCCAGTCCGGCTCCAGTCGTTCGGGCTCGACGAACACATAGCACTTGTAGGCGGCGTGCTCGCAGTGTGAAGGCACCACAGGCACCCGGAGCCCCGGACAGTCGACCGCGGCCTGCCAGATACGCAACGCGTTGGCGCGACGAGCGGCACGCCATTCGGGCATGCGGCGCAGCTGGATACGGCCAATGGCGGCCTGCATGTCGGTCAGCCGCCAGTTGGTGCCGAAGCTCTCGTGTAGCCAGCGAAAACCCGGGGGATGGGCCCGCTTGTAAACCGCCTCCCAGCTCTTGCCGTGATCCTTGTATGCCCACATGCGCTGCCAGAGATGGGGATCGTTGGTCGTGACCATGCCGCCCTCGCCGCCGGTGGTCATGATCTTGTCCTGACAGAACGACCAGCACCCCACATGGCCAATGCTTCCGACGCTGCGCCCGCGGTAACGGGCACCATGGGCCTGGGCACAATCCTCGATCACCGTGAGACCGTGTCGCTCGGCCAGCGCCATCAGGTCGTCCATCTCGCAGGGCCAGCCGGCCAGATGCACCGCCAGGATTGCCCGGGTGCGCGGGGTGAGCTTCTCAGCCACGCTGGCGGCGGTAATATTCTGGGAGTCGGGATCCACATCGGCGAAGACCGGCACCGCCCCGACACTCACGATGCTCGATGCCGAGGCCAGGAAGGTGCGGGACGTCACGATCACTTCATCGCCCTGGCCGATGTCGAGCCCCCGCATTGCCAGCTCCAGGGCAGCCGTGCCATTGGCCACGGCAACGGCGTACTCGGCCTCGGCGAAACGGGCGAACTCCGGCTCGAACTCGCGGCACTCCTGCCCGGTCCAGTAGTTCACCTTGTTGGACAGCAGCACACGGCTGACCGCATCGGCCTCCTCGCGAGTGTAGGAAGGCCAGGGTGAAAAGGGTCCATTCAGCATCAATTGCCTCCTTTGTGTAACACCAGACCGAGTCGTTTCAGCAGCTGGGCGTCGTGGGAGATCGGCACGACCGGCCCCCGCGGCCCCGCACCATGGAGAGGACGTGCAGGCACACCGGCCACGACAAGGTCATCGTCGAGGTCGGAGACCACCGCGGCACCGGCGCCGACCATGACCCGCTCGCCGATGACGACGCCATGGCGCACGGCGGCCCCCACCCCGATCCAGCTGCCTCGGCCAACCTCCACGTCGCCGGCCACATTGGCGCCGGGCGCAACATGCACGCAGGCACCCAGGCGGCAGTCGTGACCCACGGTGGCACCGGTGTTGACGATGGTGCCCATGCCGAGATCGGCAAAGGCGTTGACGATCGCCCCCGCCACCACCACACAGCCCACACCCAGTCGTGCCATGGGGCTGACCGTGGCACGGGGGTGGACGAGCGTTACCAGCCTGGCGTCATGCTCTGCCAGGGCTTCGAGCTTGGCTTCGCGAATGACGTTGTGGCCAATGGCCACCGCCACGCCATCGAAGCTCGACAGGTCGCGCAGCAACATGGCCAGGGAGCCCTCTACCCGCCAGTGCTCCAGGCTTGCCCTGTCGGGCCAGGCATCGTCATAGAAGACGATCTCCTGCCAGCCGGCCTGTATGGCGATATCCGCCACCACCTTGCCGTGGCCGCTGGCTCCCAGGATGGCGAGACGCTTACGACCGGTCATGATGGCCTCCGCGAAATCGGGGCATGGCGACATTGCCCTCATGGGCAATGCCATCGCGAACCACCACCTTCTTTATCGTCAGCACCAGGATCTTCAGGTCGAGCCATAGCGTACGGTTATCCACGTACCACACGTCGAGTTCGAACTTCTCCTCCCAGCTCAACGCGTTGCGACCATTGACCTGGGCCCACCCGGTCACGCCCGGACGCACCTCATGACGCCGCGCCTGGTAGGGGCTGTAGAGTGGCAGATACTCCATCAGCAGCGGGCGCGGCCCGACCAGGCTCATGTTGCCTACCAGCACGTTCCAGAGCTCCGGCAGTTCGTCGAGGCTGCTGGCGCGAAGCCACTTGCCGAAAGGCGTCATGCGCGCCTCGTTGGGCAAGGGATCACCGTCGGCATCATAGGCGTCGAGCATGGTCCGGAACTTGATCATCTCGAAGGGTCGGCCATGCCGACCGGGACGCGTCTGTCGAAAGAGAACCGGCGAGCCGAGCTTGTATCGCACCAGCAGGGCAACCACTGCCAGCAACGGAGAAAGAAGCATCAGGGCCACTACGGCCACGACACAGTCGAGAAGGCGTTTCATCGCGTTTCATCCATGACATCGTTCATGACTCCGGCCAGGCGGCCGGCGAGGATCCGGTAATCGTAGGCGGCTTCCATATGCTCACGGCCCGCCCAGCCCATGCGCGCACGCGCTTCGGGTGACAGTGCCACCAGCCTGGTGATGGCCTCTGCCAGCGCCGCCGGGTCTTCGGGTTTCACGGTGATGCCGGCCTGTGCCTCGGCCACCGGGTCGTTCACCGCGGCCGAGGCGATGATCACCGGACGTGCCGCCGCCATGTAATCGAACAGCTTGTTCATGCTGATGCCGAAGCGATACAGCTGCGGCAGGTCTCGCACCGTGATCACGAAGGCATCGGCCTCCCTGGCCAGGAGCGGAATTTCACGCTTGGGTACCGCCGGCTCGAAGCTGACCCAGCGCCCGTCGAGGCCGAGCCCGCTGGCCTGACGCTGTAGCGCGTCCTTGGAAGGGCCATCTCCGATCAGGCGCAGTCGGACGGGGACATTGCCAACGCCATGGGCCGCCTTCACCTGGCCCATGGCCTCCAGCAGCACATCGAGACCGTTGGCCTCGCCATGGCTGCCGAAGTACATCAGGGTCAGTGGCATTTCGGGGGGGCGTGGCTGGGGGGGCGAGACATCGGGATAATCGCCGAGATCGACCCCGTTGGAGAGCCATACCACATGCTCCGCCGGCACTCCCCGGGGCACGATGTACTCCTCGGCGCGGGGCAGCAGCGTCAGCACGCGACGTGCACGGCGGTAGAGGAAATCCTCGAGGGCGCGCAGGCAACGAGTCGTCAGGCTACCCTCCCGCAGTCGCCCCATGTCGATCAGGGTCTGGGGCCAAAGATCGCGCACTTCGAAGATGAAGGGGACGCCATGGCGGCGCGCCAGCCACCAGCCGCTCAGCGCGGCGAAGGGATGCACGCTCGACCCGATGATCAGGTCCGGGCGATCCAGGGCCTTCAACCGCGAAGGGCGAATCGCCTGCCAGGCATACTGCAGCATGTTCTGTATGCGCCCCCCGCCATTGCCACGGTAAGCCGCCGTGCGCAGCCACAGGAAGGGCACGCCGCCGCTGGTTTCCAGTCGCATCGGCTCATTTTCGGCCAGCCGCTGAAAGCCACTGGGGTGATCGACGCTGGAGGCGATCAGCGTGGCGCGCCAGCCGTGGGCCGGCAGGTGTCGGGCCAGCTGGAAATGGCGCGCACCGCCTGCCGTTTCGGGATGCTTGGCATAGTGATTCAGGATCCAGACGTGCTTCATGCCAGCCTCGGGGCCGCAGCCAGCAGGTGATAGGTTTCCAGCAGCTTGCGCTCCTCCTGCTGCCAGTTGTAACGCTCGGCCACGGCTCGCTGGCCGTTGGCCCCCATCTCACGGGCCCGATCCGGATTGGCCACCAGAAAATCGATCGCCTCGGCTATGGCCCCAGGATTCAGCGGGTCGACGCACAGCCCGCAGTCGCTGCCCTCAACGATCTCCCGCCATAGCGGGAAGTCCGAGGCGATGACCGGCAGACCGGCACTCATGTACTCGAACATCTTCACCGGCAGGGCATCGAGATAGTTGATCACCGGATGGAGGGTGACGATTCCCGCGATCGAGCTGCCCAGCACCCGGCGCACGCCGTCACGATCCAGGTAGCCATGGGCCTCGACACGCCCCCAGCCGGTATAGGTCATCACCTCCTGCTCCAGGGACACCTGCTTGAAGTCACCGGCCAGCTGCAACCGGCACTCCTGCTTGACCGACTCCATGGCGCGAACGATTTCCCGTATGCCACGGATCGAGGCAATGCCGCCCACATAGCAGACGGAGGGTGGCTCGTTCGGCGAAGCCGCGAGCCTCGGGTCGGGCGCCCCGCTCAGTTCCCCCTCCATGGGGAAGTTGTTGACGTCGACCACCTGGGGATGGAACCGGGCGAAACGGTCGCGAATATAGGGGGTCGCCGTCACGACGGCATCGAACCGCTTGCAGGCCCGGCGTTGATAGAAATCGACGCCATGGGACAGCACACGGCGCGTGATGCCACCGAGGTAGTGCTTGGCCAGTATCTGGCGCGGCAGGTCCTCATGGGCGTCGTACACCACCGTCTTGCCCCTGCGCCGGAGCTTGCTGCCAATCGGCATCAGCTCGGGGTCGTGCAGATGGTAGAGATCGGCATCGATCTGCAGTGCCCGTTCGTAGACGCGACGGGTACTCTTGACGATGCGCTCGAAGCGCCCCGAAGACGCACCGACATCGGCGATGTCGACACCATCGCGGCGACCGTCACCGCGACCATCGGCCACCACCAGGGTCACCACGTGCCCGGCGGCTGCCAGCGAACGGCACTGCTTGAAGAATATCCGTGTGTCATAGCGGGGATGGGCGGAAGTCAGATGTGCCACTTTCATTAGCGTCTCGTCCTTGTGAATCCTGGGCAGCCTGTCGCTGCCCGTCGGTGTCATGGCCCGTGTCCGTCATGTCGTCGTCGCGGTAGCGCGCCAGCTGCCCGCAGACCAGGGCGTTGGCAAAGGCTCCCCACCCCAGCGCCGGCAAGGGCCAGAACACCGGCTTGGCCAAGAGCATCAGCAACAGACAGACAAACGAGAGGGAGAAGGCGAAAACCCACCAGGCCGCGGTGTCGCCGCAATAGATCATGCGATACGCAGCCCCCAGGAAGGCCACGACCGTCATGCCCAGATAGAGGGCGAAGCCCAGCAGGCCATAATTGACCCAGGCAGAGAGCACGTTGTGGGCATAGCTTCCCGTCGTCCCGGCAGCGGTGACATGACCGCCGAACTGCCCCAGCACCGGACTGGCCGCGATCTGCTCGATGGCGCGCTGCTCGAGGTACTGGCGGGCGGTCCAGGAACTGTTGCCCGTCAGGTCCAGCACCTGGAACTGGCGGCTGCCCGACATCGCCTCGAACTGGGTGGCGACCACCATGACCAGCACGGCCACCACGGCCAGCAGCGTCAACAGGTACTTGGCACTCATTCCGGCCCATACCAGCAACAGCACCATCGACAGGGCCAGGAAGGCATACAGCTCCGACCGGGCGCCCAGCACGAACATCACGAAGGCCCCCAGCGCGATCAACAGGGCACGCATCAGCGCCCTTTGGCTGACCGAGATCAGGAACACCAGCATCACCAGTGCGCTGCGCGCATAGCCCTGGTAGGTGGAGACGTTGGCGTTGCCATCGTCCTCGATCATCTGCCGGGCAAAGAACATCCATTGTCCGGTGGTGGCGACAATGAACAGCAGGTAGCCCACCGTCAGTGCGAAAGCGATCCAGAAAGCCCGGGCCAGCCGCGGCGAGTCCAGCGGCACGCGGTACCCCATCACGAACAGCACCGCCCACAGCACGACGGTTTCCAGCGTCTGGATCATCGCCAGTCGCTGCAGGCCGCCCCCCTGAAGGCCATAGTTCGCCAATGCCCAGGCCAGCACATAGGCGAGAAACCCCAACACCAGCAGGGCGAAGCCCCGCGTGCCGGCCAGCATGAGGCTGAGCTGGGACGGCAACACGGCCACGTAGAGGAGGAACATCATCACCGAGACCACCCCGAACAGACCGCCAAGCAGCGCCGGGATCACGCCCATGGCAACCAGGGTGTGGTAGATCAGAAACCCCGGAAAGAGCACGAAGAAGCCGACGCTCGAGACGCGTGCGGCAAGCTTGTCACCGGAGAGGATCATGGGCGCACTCCTTGACGGCCTTCTGCCCGTTCACTGCTCCAGCACTCGCTCATAGAGCGCACGCTGAGCCGGTGTGGTGAGTTCGGAGTTGTGCCAAAGCAGTGAGAACGTGCCGCTGACGGCGCGGCAGCGCTGCTTGAGCAGGGCGAAGCGCTCGAATGCCTCGTCGCCGAGCCCCAGACCCAGATAGAGCGGCGAGATGACCGAAGCCTCCATGGCGATCAGCGGCCTGATCCGCAGGGGTAGGGGTTCCCCCTTGACTGGATCGAAGGCCGGATAGTCGAAGCAGGTGCCGCAGCGGAACCCGGGAGCCTCGGCATAGCCCAGCGTGGAGTCGTAATCCATGCCGGCCTGGGAGCAGCCCTGCAGGGTCAGCGGCATCTGCCAGCGCAGGTAGTGCATGCGACCGCCCCACTCTGCCTGCTCGATGCCCTCCTCGGCACAGACGCGGCGCAGCCGGTCGGCTTCATTGGCCAGCTCCTTGGGGTTGCGGAAGGTGTGGTAGCTGGGATGCAGGCCGATTTCATGGTCGCGCGCGTGGATCCGCCGCAATAGCTCGCGGATGGCCGGATGCTCGGGCTCATAGTCGGCGTCCTTGCGGGGATCGGTACGTCCGCAGATGAAGTAGAACGCGCTCGTCAGCCCATGCCGCTCGGAGGCATTCATCAACCAGTCGAACGTATTGAGCGGATCCAGCGGGTGCAGGCGTCGACGCGTGGTCATGCGCACCCAGGGACCGAGCAGCAGCGCCTGTGGGCGGCCATGGCGCAACGCATCGCCCAGCATCACCCGCGCCAGCTTGACGTCACGGGCAAAGCCATAGCGGCTGGGGCGATCGACATCATGGGAGGGGCGCATGAGAAAGCGATGCTGGCGCAGCGTGACATGAGGCCACTGGCACTGGATGATCTGCCCCAGCACCATCAACCATTCATCGACCACGGGCCGATCCAGGTAGCCATGCCGGCCGGCATGTGAAGCGCTCGCCGGGAAGCGACAATGCCGATCCAGTGCCTGGGCATCGACCTCTTCCTGGCGGGTGAGCATCCAGTAGGTCAACCCCAGGATGTCGTAATGGATGGCCAGGCCGCCCGGCGCCGGCGTCACCAGGGGGCGCGGCAGCCTGGCCGCACCGGGGGCCGGCAGCGGCAGTTCCAGCGGGGCCGTGAACCCTTCCGCGGCAGCATCCCAGAGGTCATGGGGCAGGTCGACACCGGTCAGGTAGAAACCGGGCTGCAGGCTGTCGAAGGCCAACTGCCCCGGGGCGCCCTCCAGGGTCATGATCAGCCGCTCGGGCCCGTCACGTCTCAGTTGGAGGGCCAGGCCGTAGCGCTCGTGAAGCACCTGCTCGAGCCAGGCGAGTACCGGCTCGCTGTCGGCCACGGGCTCGTCTGCCCTGCGGGCGACACCCAGGGGGGCACCGATCAATGGCGAGTCATCCCGCCCGGGAGAATAACGATCATGGAGTACAGTCATGTCATTCACTTGGATTCCCTCCTCATAAGGGTGCGGGCCGTGATATAGGCCTCCCGGGCCAACTGGCGGAAGCCGCGCTGGCTGATGGCGTAGTGGCAGACCAGCCGTCCGCCCCACGCCTCCTTCATCTCCGCCACCGGCGGGATATTGGCACCAATGAAATCGAAGACCGTGCAGCCCTTCTCCGCGAAGTGGGCCAGCGCCGCCTCGGCCACCAGATTATTGACGCCATCCTTCATGGCCTCGGTCTTCATTCCCGCCGACCACGCCAGCGCATGGCCACCAGGCACATAGAGGCAGACCCGGGTCCCCATCGGCTCACCGGCAGCGTTGCGGGCCAGAAAACAGACGAAATGCTCCGGCCCCATCAGCTCGGCAAGGCGCTCCAGTTCGGTTGCCTCGAGTCGGTAGTCGAAGCCCTTGCGTGCCTCCGGGCCGGCAAGGCAGCCGGCCACCGCGGCATAGTCCTCGGTGATCTCGCAGCGATAGCCCAGTCGATGACACTTGCGCGCCTTCTTGCGGGCACTGGGATCGATGCGTTCCTCGTGTCCGGCGATGTCCAGGTGGTAGGTGTAACGGGGCCTTGCCGCCATCTGTGCCCACTCGAAGGGGCGAATATCATCGGCAACCGTCGACAGGCTCAGGCTGCCGCCGAACCCGATCTGCCGCAGCCGCTCGGCGAGCCGGGTCAGGGCCAGGCGCTTGCGCCGATTGAATGAAGCCGGCCTGTCGCTTGAGCAGCGGAAATCGATCGGCAGGTGTGGATTGCGGGGCGGGGTCACCAAGTGCCCCTTGCGATTGCGGTAGAGCACCGTCTCGAGGCGCCAGCCGTCCCCTTTCTCGGGGCTCAACACCACCGATTCGGCCTCCAGCGACCACTGCCGTTCGTTGAAACGTATCCACCCCGGATGAAACAGGGGGTCGGTCTTCAGGGAATCGATCTTCATTACGCAGAATCCTTTGCCGGGTTCCATCGCCCGTCCTTGTCGCTTTCCAGATCGGTCTCGTCGCGATAGTCGCTGTCGAAGTCGCAGACCAGGAAGCACCGCTCCTCTTGGCTGGCCGGGTCGCGATAGCGCTCCACCACGCGAAATCCGAGCCGATAGCTGGCCTTCAGGGAGGCCAGATTGTCCGACGATATCCGGGCCGAATAGCCCACCAGGCCGTTGTCCCGAAAATGCAGGATCGCGGTACGTCTCAGCTCCGTGGCCACACCACGCCCCCGGTGGGCAGGCAATACGCCACTGAAGCTCGAATGGACGCGCCCCTCTCTCAGGTCACGCGGGTTGAAGCTGTAGAAGGCGGCGCCCACTACCTGGCCCCTGGCGTCCAGCGCCACGATGCCCAGGCGGCTACCGACCAAGCGGTAGAGCCAGCGCCGTGGAAGATCCAGCGAGCGGCCGTCATGCAGTGACTGATAGAGCGACAGCGCACCAGCGAGCCGGGAGCGGTCCATGCCGCAAAGGCGGTAGTCACCCACGCCTCGCGATACGACGGGATTCAACCGCCGCGCCCGATTGAGGTTGCGCCACATCAACGCAGCGGCGCCGACGGCCAGGCGGGGATAGCGCATCAATCCGCGAGCATTCATGGATCAGGAAAACCTCTCGAGGAAGAGCTGGGCGGCGATGCCGTTGTGGGTGTAGCCACGCGCCTTGAGCCGCTCGAATGTCTCGGGTGGGAAACGCCCCGTGGAGGCAGCGGTATTACCCTTCGACAGGCCCGGTGCCAGCCGCTTGGCGACGCGCTTCAACGTGGCGCCCGGCCCCTGCCTGAACGCCGTCATACGCAGCAGCCGCGCCCGCAGGCTCTGGCGGGACTTCTCAGCGGCATTGCCCAGCGGCGCGTGGCGGCCCGACACCTCGGCGAACAGGCGCTCGACGAAGGTCACGTAGCCGCTGCGGTCTTCCAGCCAATGTCCGGGGGCCTGCTGCCAGAACGCCATGAAATCGCCATCGTAGAGGGGCATCCACCAGTCATGGCCGAAGAATTCGAAGGAGCGCACGGTATTGACGATGAATTTCGCCTGTCGCTCCTGCCAACCAAACAGGATGAACTGACGGATGAATTCATCGGGATCCAGCGCCTCGTCCACGGGATAGGTCTCGGCCAGTCGCGGCAGGACATGGGCCTGGAAACGTGCTTCCCCGTCGGCCCCTTCATGGAGTGCGAAGTGACGCTTGCGCAGCGCCATGCCCAGGTCACCGGCCGCTAGCGTCCGCCCCTCTCGCCGGGCCTCGAATACCGGTGGCGGCAGGAAACCGGTCACGCAGCAGTGACCCGGCACGAAGACGGCCCCGGGCTCGACGTCACCCCGCTCGGTCAACAGCTTGACCGCCAGCCAATCCTGCATGTTCGTGATGCTGCTCCAGCCCGACGCCCACTGCTGGTAATGCCAGTAGTCGTCACCCGCAGCGGCTTCTCGCCAGGCAGCCTGGGAGTACTCGACGAAGGTCCAGGGCAGCTCGAGACTCTCTGCCACCTGGCGGCTCATTGCGGCCTCGGGATTGCCACGATGGCCGTAGGCATAGGTCAGCACCCTGGGATAGCCGAGACGGGCCAGCATGGTCGCCACCAGCCTGGAGTCATAGCCGCCGCTTAGGGGAACCACGATCTGGCGCCCGTTCGCCACGTCAATCAGACGCCGAAAGGCCTGCTCGACCAACGCTTCGAGATGGGCCTGGCGACGCGCCTCGTCACCTTCCGACGCACCGCGATACTGAAAGAGGTAATAGCGCTCCAGGTCGAGGACCAGGCCCGTATCGCTGTCGTGCACGACCAGTGCCTCGCCGGCACGCAGTTGCTTGACACCCTGGAACAAGGTGTCGCGCCCCGTCACGTAGCCGGCCAACTGGAAGTCGGCACGGGCCTCTTGGCTCATGCGCTCCTGGCCCAGCCGGGAGCGCACCCAGTCGGCGTCGTCACTGAGGTATAGCGCCCCGGACGCCATGCCATAGAAGATCGGAATCGAACGAATCCTGTCCACCATGGCAACCAGACCCTTTTCATCCCGCCGAACCAGGGCATGAAAGCCATTGAGCGTCGAGAGCCGCTCTCGCCAGGCGCCGATGCCGTCCGATGGGTCGGCCAGCTTGGCGGCACCGCTCACGGAGAGCCGCTGCCCGTCCTGCCAGACAGTGCCACAGAGATGACCTTGGCCATCCGCGAGTTCACAGGATGTCCAGCGAGGAGAGCTGAAATGACAATGGATGGAGCTCATCAATAGACCTTCCGGAACAGTAGGAAATAACGCATCGCCACCAGGGCACCGCTGACAATCAGTGCCGCCAGCCAAGGCATCCAGGCGGAACCCAGCGCTACGGCAACGATCAACGGCAGCAGCAACAGCAGGCTCCAGCCCAGAGCGACGATGGTCGGCGTGACGAGCGCCGACACGGGATTGCGCGTGACGACCATGGTCCAGACCAGGAACCCCACCCAGCAGGCCGCACTGCTCATCGAGAAGAGCGCTACGGTAAGCAGCAGGTCATCCAGCATGGCCCCGACGGAGATTGCGACGATACGAATGATCAGCAACAACGCCTGAAAGGCCATGCCCTGGGCCTGGCGCTCCATGACCGAGAACAGATGGCTCAAGGGAGCAGTGATGAAGACCATGTAGAGCCAGGGCGCCATCCAGCGGGCGAACTCCCCGGCCGGCCGCCAGGTTTCCCCGAAGACCAGGGCGAAGAGCTCCGGCCCCGCCAGCATCAGCACCACGCAGGGCGGCATGGCGATCTGGGCCAGGATTCCGTGAACCTGGGCCACCAGGGGCCCCAGGCTCCCTTCCCGATGGGCCTCGGCCGCACTCGAGAAGAAGACCTTGCCGATGGCATCGCCGATCAGCGCCAGGGGCATTGCCAGCACGCGGTGTGCCAGCGCATAGAGCCCCGCCGCCGCTGGACTGAAAAGCGCGGCGAAGAGCAGCGGCGGCAACTGCTTGCCTGCCGTGTTGAACAGGCCCGACCAGGTGGAGAAAAGCGGAAAGTTACGGTAGCGCCGCGCCACCGCCAGGACTCCGGCCGGCTTGACCCGATGCCGGACAACGGCACTCAACGCAGAGCGCGCCAAGGTAATGGTTCCCATGCCCTGGCCTACGGCCTGCCCCAGGATGAGCCCCCCGCCGCCCAACGGGTTGGCCATGAACTGGATCGCCAACAGGCAGATGGACTGCTTGATGCGAGTACTGGCAATGGTGGAATAGGCCCGGGTACGCAACGCCCAGTAGCTCACCGCCTGATAGCCACCACTGAAGGCGACGCCCAGCGGCAGCAGCCAGAGCCACCTGGCCAGTGCAGGCACGCCCAGCAGATCGGCCAGCTGCTCACCCCACAGGCCCACCATCACCGCGGAGATGATGGTGGTCACCACGACCACTGCCAGGCTGAGCACCACCACTTCCGCCGCCTCGCGATCGGCCTCGGGAAGGGGAATGGCCATCTGGTAACGGCCGCTGGCGACGACGGTGAACAGCGCCAGCAGTCCCCCGTATACCGCCAGTAGGCCGAAGGCCTCCGGCGAGTAGAGCCGGGTCAGCAGCGGTGCGGCCAGCACGGTGAGCAGTTGGGCACCCGCCGTGCCGCCCACCAGCACGCTGACGCCTCGGGCGAAGGCATGCGTCGGCAGCAGGCGACGGGCGGGAGCGACGAGCCGGTTCAACACGGCGGCGCCCTCTTTACGACGATCTCGCTCAAGCCAGCGCCTCCTGAAGCGTGGCCACGATCCGGTCCTGGTCTTCCTCGCTCAGGTAGGGGTGCATCGGCAGACTGATCACCCGACGCGATGCCGCATTGCCAACCGGCAAGTCGACACAGGGATCGGCAACGGCAGGCTGCTTGTTCAGCGGAATCGGATAGTGCACCGCCGTGGGAATGCCTGCTTCCGCCAGCCTGGCGATCACGACCTCGCGATCCTCCACCTCCACCGTGTACTGGGCGTAGGCGCTGGTGTTGTACGCCGCCACCTGGGGTGTCTTGAAGCCATGGGCCTGCAACAGCCGGCCATAGCGCTTGGCCACCGTCTCGCGCAGCCGCAGCTCCTCATCGAGAATGTCCAGCTTGGGCAAGAGGATTGCCGCCTGGAGAGTGTCCAACCGGCTGTTGGTGCCGATACGCACATGATGGTATCGACGCCCCTGGCCATGCCGGGCGATCTGACGAAGCACCACGGCCATCTCGTCGTCGTCGGTGAACAATGCACCGCCATCGCCATAGCAGCCCAGGGGCTTGCTCGGGAAGAAGGAGGTCGTGGCAATGGTGGAGAGGCTGCCGGAACGACGGCCACGATAGGTGGCGCCGAAGCTCTGCGCCGCATCCTCGATCACCGCGATGCCATGGCGCGCGGCGATCTCATTGATGGCATCCATGTCGGCGCACTGCCCGTAGAGCGACACGGGGACGATGGCTCGGGTGCGTGGCGTAATGGCAGCTTCCAGCTTCTCGGGATCGAGCAGATAGGTCTGGGGATCGATGTCGACATAGACGGGCCGAGCACCGAGCAGCGCCACGGTCTCTGCCGTGGCGATGTAGGTAAAGCCGGGGGTGATGACTTCGTCGCCCGGGGCGATGCCCAGCGCCATCTGAGCGATCTGCAGCGCATCGGTGCCGTTGGCGCAGCTGATGCAATGGCGCACGCCGACATAGTCGGCCAGGCGCCTTTCCAGCTCTTCCACTTCGGGGCCGAGGATATACTTGCCGTGTTCGAGGACCTGACGGATACCGCTGTTGATCCGGTCCCGGATCTTCAGTTGCTGCGCCTTGAGGTCGATGAATTCGATCCGCTTGACCTCGGCTGTCGGCCGCTTCCCCTCCGCCGCCGGCGGGAGACAGGTCAGGATCTTTCCGGCCAACCGATAGCGATCACCGGTATGGGGACAGGTCGTTTCACCCTCGCCCTCCAGCGGTAGATCGAGACGCTCCCCATGGCGGCTCATCCAGCCAACCTGTCTGGCCGGCACGCCCACCACCACGGCAAAGTCGGGCACGTCACGATTGACCACGGCACCCGCGCCGACGAAAGCGAAGCGCCCGATGGTCACGCCGCAGACGATGGTGCAGTTGGCCCCCAGGGAGGCGCCTTCACGCACCAGCGTGTCGCGATACTCACTCTTGCGGTCGACCAGGGAGCGCGGATTGTGCACATTGGTGAAGACCATGCTCGGCCCGCAGAACACGCCGTTTTCCAGGGAGACGTTGTCATAGACCGAGACGTTGTTCTGTATCCGGCAATGATCGCCGATCACCACCCGGTTGCCGACGAAGACATTTTGCCCCAGGGATACGCCCCGACCGATACGAGCGCCGCCGCAGACGTGGACGAAATGCCAGACATGGGTGTCTTCACCGATCCGGGCACCGGCATCGACGATGGCACTGGGATGCACCTGGACAGTGGAGTGGATCGAGTCATGCAGTTGAATATTCATGGCCGACCTCACATGGTGTGTCGCTTGAGGCAAGGGTGAGCCTCGCCACGGACGGGGGTTTCCGGGGTGGCGCTGCGAATCGTGTCGACGGTCTGGATGCAGTGACGCGCGCTGTCGATGCCGTAGCCTCGCCCAGCGAGAATTTCCTGGTAGCTGACGGTGTGCAGATCGGTAAAGCCGCCGGAGAACTCGATCTCACGCCCTTCACAGAGAATCGACCGGTAGGTGGGCTGCTTGCCCTGGACGCTGGTTGGCAGATCGTCGCTGTCGATGGAGAGGAACCAGCGGACCCGAGCCTTCTCGTATTCCAGAAAGCCCGCCGCACGGTAGTCGTCGATGTAATGCACGACGTTGCGCTCCAGGTCGCCGAAGACGAAATGCAGCATGTCGAAGAAGTGAACCCCGATATTGGTGGCCACGCCGAAGGATTTGCGCGGGTCGCCCTTCCAGCTCTCCTGGTACCACCTTCCGCGTGACGTGATGTAGGTCAGTTCGACGTCGTACTTGTCGTCACGGGGCATGCTGGCGACACGTGTCTTGAGCGCATTGATCACCGGGTGGTGCCGCAGTTGAAGAATGTTGAAAACCCGGCGGCCGGTCTCCTGCTCGACACGCTCGAGCTCGTCGAGGACCGCCGGCGTCGGTACCAGCGGCTTTTCGCAGATCACGTTGCAGCCCAACCGCAGCCCAGCCGCGATATGGGCATGGTGCAGATGATTGGGCGAGCAGACCGAGACATAGTCCAGGGCGGTATAGGGATCCCGCTTGCGCTGCCAGGCGCACTCCTGGAAGCGCTCGAACTCGGTGAAGAACTCGCTTTCCGGCGATATGGAGTCGATGATCCCGACCGAGTCATTGGTGTCATAGGCCATCGCCAGGTGGTTCCCGGTCTCCTTGATGGCTTTCATGTGGCGCGGGGCGATGTAGCCAGCGGCGCCGATCAGAGCGAAATATTTCATGGCGAACTCCTGTTCCTGTTCTTGGAACCGTCGCATTGGCCCTGCGACGGAACCCGGCCGCATTCAGGCCTTGATGAGCCGGTCGCTGCTGGCGCCGCGGTAGATGCCCCGAGTGTCGACAATCAGCTTGGCGTGACTGCGGATCATGTCGTAGTCGAAGCGATCGTGATCCGTCGCCAGGACCACCGCGTCATATTCGGCAAGCGTCGAGGGTGAGAGCGGCACGCTCTCCAGGTCGAAGTGATGCTCGCGCATGGTGGGGAAGAGCGGCACATGCGGGTCGCTGTAGGCCACCTCGCCACCGCGGGCGCGGATACGCTCCATGATGTGGACCGAGGGAGATTCACGCATGTCGTCGACGTTCTTCTTGTAGGCAATGCCGAGCACCAGGACCCGGCTACCCTTGAGTGCGCAGCCACGCTGGTTCAGGCCGTCCACCAGTTTTCCGACCACGTAGTCGGGCATGCCCTGGTTGATTTCGCCTGACAGCTCGATGAAACGTGTGTGAAGACCGTACTCCCGCGCCTTCCAGGTGAGGTAGAAGGGATCGATGGGAATGCAGTGCCCCCCCAGCCCCGGCCCCGGGTAATAGGGGGTGAAGCCGAAGGGCTTGGTGGCTGCGGCATCCACCACCTCGAAGATATCGATGCCCATGCGGTCGGCCACGACCTTCATCTCGTTCACGAGGCCGATATTCACCGCGCGGTGAATGTTCTCGAGCAGCTTGGTCATTTCCGCGGCACGGGTGGAGCTCATCGGCACCACCTGATCGATGGCCGGTCGATAGAGCGCCACGCCCACATCGCGGCAATTAGGCGTGTGACCGCCCACGATCTTGGGAATGGTGCGGGTCTCGAAATCCGGATTGCCCGGATCTTCGCGCTCCGGCGAGTAGATCAGAAACAGGTCGGTACCGACGACCAGCCCGCCCTCCTCGATCCGTGGCAGCAACTCCTCTTCCGTGGTACCCGGATAGGTGGTGCTTTCCAGGGAAACGACCTGACCTTCCCGCAGATGCCCCTTTAGCGCATCCACCGTATTGGTGACGAAGGTCATGTCGGGCTCGCGGTACTTGTTGAGCGGCGTCGGCACACAGAGAATCACGGCATCGGCTTCGGCCACGCGTGAGAAATCGGTGGTCGCCTCGAACCCGGCGTCACAGGCACGCGCCACCTTCTCACCGTCGATATGCTCGATGTAGCTCTTTCCGGCATTGAGCTTGCTCACCTTCGAAACATCGATATCGATGCCCAGCACGCGAAAGCCGATATCGCTATAGCGCAGCAGCAACGGCAGGCCCACGTAGCCGAGCCCGACGATCCCGATAACGGCTTCCCTGCTCTCCAGCCGGTCAATCAAACGCTCTTTGATGGTAGTCATGACGTTCATCCATGGTTTCCGATGTATTGAGGTCGGAGTGAAGCCCAACCACCCCTGCGGGGGCTCGGCAGCGGCTTCACGCCCTTGTTCGGACCTCACGGCCAGGCCCGGTACCGGATGCTTCATGCATCCTTGGTCTTGTATGCGTAGTGGTAATAGCCATAGCCGAAGCTGGTAGCGGCCTTGCGCTCGATGGCATTCAGGATTCCGCCCTTGACCTCGACCCCACCGCTCTCCAGGCGCCGGATCGCCACGTCGACCTCGCGGACCGGGTTGAGGCCAAAGCGGGCCACCATCAGCGTCGTCCCGCACTGATGGCCGATCACCGCGGCGTCGGTCACCGCCAGCACCGGTGGGGTATCGATGATCACCAGGTCAAACCGTTGGCTCAGCGAGTCCAGCAACTGGCTGAAGCGATCGCTCATCAGGAGTTCGGAAGGGTTGGGTGGGGCCTTGCCGCGGGCGATGTAGCTCAACCCATTGACCGGTGACTGGCGTATCGCCTCCTCGATGCCGCATTTCGCCGCCAGCACCTCGGACAGGCCACCCTGGCTCTCGGCATCGAAAGCGGTGTGCACGTGCCCCTTGCGCATATCCGCATCCACCACCAGGACTCGCTTGCCACCCTGGGCAATCACCGCACCGAGATTGACGCTGATGAAGCTCTTGCCGATATTGGGGCTGGGCCCGGTGATCATCAGCCGGTTGTTGGTTGCCTCGAGCATCGCGAAATGCAGGCTGGTACGCAGGCCGCGCAGCGCCTCGATCGCCGTGTCGTCGGGAGCGGTCTGGGCGAGGACGCCACAGCCCACCTCGCGGCCGTGCTTCTGGTGACGCCGCTTGAAGCGACGCACCATCTTCTTCTGGTCTTCGGAGAGCGGCACGGTGGCATAGACCGGCAGGCCCAGATCCTCGATCTGGTCGGCGCTCTCGATACCGCGGTTGACGATGCCGCGCACGATGACGAAGGCCACCGAGAGGAAACCACCGATCAGCGTCCACAGCGCAACGGTAACCGGCTTGCGGGGTTCGACCGGACCTGGCTGCACCACGGCGTCGTCGAGAACCCGGACATTGCCCACGGTGCTCGCCTTGGTGATGCTCATCTCCTGGATCTTGTTGAGCAGTTGGACGTAGACCTGCTGCGTGACCTCCACGTCGCGGGACATGCGCAGTATCTGCTGCTGGGTCTCCGGCAGCGCCTGGATCCGATCATTGAGCCGGTCACGATCACGCTCGAGGTTCTGGCGCTTCTCCACCATGGCCGCATAGAGGGGATGGGAGGCGTTGTAGCGCCGACTCAGCTCCGACTGCTCCATCTCCAGCTCGCTGAGTGACGCCTCGATATCCACCACTCGATCGAGCACCGAGCGGGTCTCGAGCGAAAGATCCACGCTCTCATGGTCCATCCGATAGGCGTTGAGGGAGTCCTCGGCCGCGGCCAGCTCATTGCGCACTTCGGGTATTTGCGCCTCGAGAAACTCGAGGCTCTGCTCCGCCTCGGCGCTCTGTCGCTCCACATTCTGGGTCAGGTAGATCTGCCCGATGATGCTCAGCGTGCGCTCGGCCCGCAGCGGGTCCTCGTCGGTCAGGGTCATGTTGAAGACGCCGCTTTCCCGGCCCCGCATGCCGACATTGAACCGTGAGCGCAACTGATTGATCGCTGCCAGGCGAGTCCGCCGAACAATGGTGAACTCCGCCCCTTCGCCGGCTTCTAGCTCTGCCACGCGCAGCTCGACCATCCCGTTGGCAAAGGTCTCGTTGTCACCGACACGCCCCTCTCCCAGCAGTTCGTCGCCGTAAAACAGCCGGTAGCGCCCCGCCTCTCCCGCAACCAGGCGCATCGACCGACCCAGCCAAGAGGGGTCGACATGAAGATTGCCGATATTGAGGTGCTCCCCGGCCCAGACACTGGCCTTGGCAAACCCGGGGCGCTCCATGCCGCGCCGCACCAGGAAATCGCCGACCACCGCCAGTCGTGCCGGCGTCACCGAGATGTCGAGCTGTGCCTGGTCGACGGCCTGGCCCAGCACCATCCGCGAGCGCAGGATTTCCAGCTCCGCCTCCGCCTTCGGCTCATCGCCCAGGATGGAGCGCACGTCCGACAGCGGATTACTGCTCCCCACCTTGCCCTCCACCTGAACCAGGGCATCGGCACGATAGATGGGTGTCGCCAACTGCACATGCACGACAGCCGCCGCGGCGAACAGCATCGTGACCAGAAGAATCAGCCACTTGTTGTCCAGCAGGACACCGAACAGGCGCCCCAGATCGATGTCATCCTGGCCGGGGCGGGAACCTGTCTTGTTCTCTTTCACCATGTAAGTTTCCTGGGCAAATGGGTCGATGACGTCATGCTTTACCGGCCATTACTGAGATGCGGCAGCCAGGCCATAGCCGCCTCCGTGAGCCGTTCGTGGACACGAACGAAAACCTCTTCCCCCCCGCGATACGGGTCGGGAATGTCGGCACCGTTGCTCTCCCCGCCCGATAGCCAACGCCCGAAGCGCATGGTCTTTCCCGTGGCCGAAGGAAACTGCCGGGCGACGGCCATGCGCTGTCCCTCGCTCATCACCAGCAACAGGTCGGCCTCCTTCACCATCGCCTCGGATATCTGCCGCGCCCGATGCTCGGAGACATCGAGACCGTCGGCCTCGGCGAGCCGCCTCGCCGTGGGCTCGACTTCGTGGCCAACCAGGGCACCCAGGCCCGCGGAGGCGACTCGGACATGCGGGAGGCCTTGCCTGAGCAGGGCTTCACCCACCGGGCTGCGGCAGATATTGCCGGTACATACCACCAGGATTCGGCTGAACATGTAGGCCCCCGTCATTCCCTGAATCGATCGAGTTCACGACCGGTCCGCGTGGTCTGATAGATACCGCTGACGGTGGGCAGGATCTGGCTGATCACCCGGTTCCAGCGACCCAGCGGGGTCGTGGTGACATAGATCACGTCGGTCGGCTGTAGCTGGAATTCCGTACCCAACATCAGAGCGGCGGCGTTGCGGGCATCCAGCTGATAGACGGTGGCCAGCTTGTCGCTTTCGACAGGTGCGCGCCGAATGACGAAGATTCCTGATGCATTGGCACTGCCTTCATTGATGCCGCCGGCCTCCGACAAGGCATCGGTCAGCGTCAACCGGCTCCCCCCCATGGCCAGGCTGGTCGGGTCACGAACCTCGCCCATGACGTAAACCTTCTGATCGCTGTTGTCGGGGATATGCAACAGGTCGCCATCGCGCAGCAGCTGGTTCTGGGCCAGTTGCCCGTTGTTGAGCATGTCGTGGAGGGAAAGGCGAGTTTCCTCACCCTCACGGGTAAGGATGATGTCGTGCCAGTTGGCAGTGTCGGTCAGGCCACCGGCCTGGCTGATGGCATCCAGCACGGTCAATGGCAGGTTGCGAATCGGCATCGGCCCAGGCTCATTGACCTCGCCGGTCACATCGACCTTCTGGGAGTTGAACTGGGCCACACGCACCTCTACCTGGGGCATGGCCACATAGGGCTCGAGGCCACTGGCAACGATGTCGCGTATCTCGGTGACGGTTCGCCCCTGCACCTGGATGCGGCCGACATAGGGATAGAAGATGGTGCCGTCGCTATGCACGGTGTTGCCTGATTCCGCAGCGCTGCGCTCGCTTCCGGCGGGTATGGTCAGCTCCGGGTGGCCATAGACGATGATGCTCAGCACATCCCCCTTGCCGATCCGGTAGTCGTAGCTGCCGATATCGCCGCGCAATGTCTCACTGATCCGGCCGATGTCATCCGGAGCGACTCGCTCACGCTGCTGGGCACGCACCAGGCCAAAGGTGATGGGCTCGATATCCACCAGCTCGTCAACGGGTGCGGAATCCGTCCGGTAATTCATATGCCCACCGGGCGCAAAGGCACATCCCTGGAGCAGTGACATGCCTAATGCGGCCATCATACCCAGCAGCCTGCTTCGCAGCCGATAATGCGTCATACACTTCTCACTCAATTGGATGTCAATGCCTTTCGCGGCACCGACAGCTAGCCAACTTACAACGTTTCATCGATGTCGCCATAAACGGACGCATCAATAACCAGATAAGTACATTCGACAGAGCCACCTAAGCCGACTTTATTTGAAGACACTAATGTTGCCAAGTTGCGACAATCCGTCGTGGGAATGTCTCCAAACACCTACAAATCAATTAACACTCTATTTATTCATTCTCTTAACTCTCGCCAGCGACTGAACCAGATACTACAACCGGAGCCCCAAGCCCGGACACGCTACCGCCGCGGGTGAATCCACCCAAAGCATTGATTATGAACAATAAAAAATACAGAGCACACACAACCCCGCATTCAATGCACGATTGAGAACTCAGGAAAAAGATCGATGAGGAGCACATTTCCTGTCCATGGAAAGCACTGCTTTAATGTGGGGCAGAATAATCTTTTTTTTTTGCTTGTCACCCCCCACCAGGTGTATTTTTTCTCTTTTTTACACGTAGATACAAAAATTAATACTCTCACATAAACCGTTTCTTTTATAGTTCAGGCATCTCGTGTATCAAACTGATATCCTATAGGACAACTTCCCAAGTTATACTTCGAGAGACCCCGAGTCTTCTTTCACATGAATGTCGATTAACCTGCAATCCAGCAGGTCGGCCTGGCAGTACTGCCTGTAATCTTCGCATGCAAGAACTGTCCGGCCATATTCGCCGGGCCTCCCGGCACAACACAGGAGTACAATCGATGATTTCGTTTATTCATAGTCCTCTGCGACGAGCGGCGGCCATTACCGGCGTGGTAATGCTCACGCTGTCACCCCTGGCCATGGCTCAGCAGGCCGGAGCCGGAGCCGGAGCCGGAGCCGGAGCCGGAGTCAGCGTATCGCCAAGTGCCAGCCCAGGCAGCGCCAATGTCCAGACGCCGGGCGCCCCTGGCAACTCCGGCAATACGCCAGCCCCCGGTGCAGTGGCCAGCGGTGGCGTGACATCCGGCGGTGGCGCAGCCGGTGATGCCCCGGGCAACTCCGGACAGGGCATCGCCAATGCCATCAATCGCGGCGCGGCCGGTATCGGTGTGGTCGTGGGCGCAACCGGCACGGGTACTGGAACAGGCACGGGTACCGGGACAGGCACCCGGTAATGCATCAGTACCCACGATGCATGCAACATGCAACGACTCAGGGCCGCCGCAAGGCGGTCCTGTTCAGGTATGCCTTGGCCATTGGCGCTTTGGCACCGCTTGGCATGACCGGGTGCAGCCAGGGTGGAGGGCTGTCACCCATGGGCGAAACCGTGCTGGGCTTCTGGCAGTCTCCCGACCTCTCATCACAGGCAGCCGCCCTTCCCTATGCCTCGCTGGCCGTCAAGAGCGAGGGAAACGAAGCCTTGATGGTAATGGCGCACAGCGCTGGGGAGCGGGGTCGTGACACGTTCTGGCAAGCGGGTGATTACGCCACGCTGCACCTGCGGGACGGCATCCCCATGAGCACCATGGGTTTCGAGCGAACCCTTCTCGGCCGGTGGATTGACGGTGAGCCAGGTAGCGATCACTACCTTGTACACGCCCACTGGCAGGATGCCGCCGGGCAGGAGTATCAGGATGTCGCCACGGCCTCCCTGACCTGCGAGACGGCTCAAAGCATGGACTTGCCACTCACGGTGCTGGCGCTGGAGCGCTGTGTCGAGCGACTGGAATGGCAGGGTGGCACACGCAGCAGAGGAGAACTCTGGCGCGAGCCTGTGAGCTTGCGCATCTGGGGAGGAGACATGGCGCTCTGGCCAGACGGCCAGCGTGTGACATGGCAAGTGGCGCGACCCTGGTGGTCCGTAGAACCGCCCGCACCGAAAACGTCGGACTGACGAGAGATTCGAAGAGAATGCCGTTTATTGAACACCGGTACGCTACCGGTCCTACCACTGCCACCTTACTGATGCTGCTGTGCCTGACCATGGCTCCCGGCGCATGGGCACAGGCCCCGGAGACACCGGCTCCGGCGCGCCTTTCCGACCTGTGGCTTGACCAGCCTGCCCTACCCGCCGAACCGGGCTACGCCTACTACCTTCGCCAGCAGCATCGTGACACCCTGCCGTTTCAAGCCATGCGCCTGGAAGAAGAGCTCCGTACCGTAGCCGACCGGCTGGCCATGGCTGGTCAAGGCCACGCCGCCAGCGGCGTGAGTGCCTGGCGCGAAACCCTCGAAGCACATCAAGCGACGGATGGCCGCACACCGGCTCGTGCCGATCTTGCCGCCCTGCTGGCTTCGCCGCGACACGATCCGCCACTCTCATCGCTGGCAGAGGTCGGCCATTGCGAGATGCCGGACTGGGTGGAGCTATGGAGTTTCGATGGGGTGACGCGCCACAGCTGGACGCCCGACATGGGCCTGCAACGCCTGCTGCGTGACCAACCCCGCGACCACCGGCATCCAGCCGAGGCAGCCTGGGTCGTCTCGCCCCAGTCACCCCCCCGGCGCATCGGCACAAGCGCATGGAATGCCGGCGACACCCCCCTGGTTCCCGGCAGCCGAATCACCCTGGAAGTCCCCATTGACGACAGGGCGGCCGACTGGATCAACCAGGCCCTGCCCGCCTACCTGTCCACGCGCCTGCCCGGAGAAGCCTGCACCACCCTGCCACTGCCGGACGACCACAGCCAGGCGGCGGCTTCGTCATGACCCGACAGCGTTCTTCAACAAGGCAATGCCGACTTACGCCACTGGCTTTCTCGATCGGGCTAGCCGCGTGCACGATAGCCCAGGCCTACGGCAACGAAACCCATCTTGGCCAGGGCGAGAGCGATTTCGGTGGCAAGGGATTGATGCAGACCCCAACGGCACGGATGGCTCCGCTGGGAGGCTTTGCCTTCTCCCTGTCACGCACGGCGCCCTATCGTCGCTACAACCTGTTCTTCCAGCCCACCGAGTGGCTGGAAGCGGGCTTTCGCTACATCGAGGTCGAGAATCGCCAGTATCTGGCGGCAACCGGGGATCGCAACAACCTGGACAAGGGCGTCGACGTCAAGCTGCGGCTGCGTCAGGAGAGTCGATACTGGCCACAGCTGGCCGTGGGTGCTCGCGACATCGGCGGCACCGGCCTGTTCGGTGCCGAGTACCTGGTCGCCAGCAAGCGCTGGAATGACATCGATGTCACTCTGGGCATCGGCTGGGGCTATCTCGGCAATCAGGAGGGCTTCACCAACCCACTCGCCGAGCTCGACGATCGCTTCGAACGACGCACCGGCTTCAGCTCCGGTGATGACGGCGGCAGCCTGAATGTAGGCAGCCTGTTCAGTGGCCGCACCGCCCTGTTCGGCGGTATCGAATACCAGACACCCTGGGATCCACTGGTCTTGCAGGTGGAGCTGGAAGGCAATGACTATCAGCGTGAACCACAGCGCAACCACCAGGAGCAGGATTCCCGCTTCAATCTTGGCGCCCGCTATCGACTCACCGATGGCATCGAATTAAAGGCGGGTTGGCAACGCGGCAATACCGCCATGGTGGGGATATCCCTTTCCACCAACCTGGCCACGCTGTCCCAGGCCAAACGGGATCCGCAGCCGATGCCGGCCGGCCCTGCACCGGCCGAGCACAGCCAAGACTGGCAGGCACTCAGCCAGGCGCTCGATGAAAACGCCGGTATCGGCGTGCACCGACTACGCCAGCAGGGCAACACCGTCACGGTCGAGGGCGAACCCACCCGCTTTCGATCCTTGGCCGACAGCGAGCAACGCGCCGGTCGCCTGCTGCATAACCACCTGCACAGCGACGTCGATACCTTCCGCTTTCGCTGGCAGGAGCGCGGCCTGGACATGCGGGAAAGCGTCCATGATCGCGACGCCTTGATTGCAGCCACCCACTCCGCGGACGACGTCACGCTTCATCGCCACAGTATCCATGCCCATGGAGCCTTCGACGACGCCCAGGGCGAGATCCTCCACGAGAACGATCCCCGCCGCTTCAGCTACGGCCTGGAACCGGTGCTGGAGCAGAACTTCGGCGGACCGGACGGCTACCTATATCGGCTATCCGCCAGCCTCGACAGCGAGTACCGCCTGAATGCCAACAGCTGGCTATCGGCCGCCCTGACCTACACGGTGGATGACAATCTGGAGAAGTACCGCTATGTCGGCCCCTCGGAGTTGCCCCGGGTACGCACCCATATCGGCGACTATCTGGCCGAGACCGACATCGGCATCAGCCAGCTGCAATATAGCCATACGGCGCGCCTCGGGGAGAACTGGTATGCCATCGGCTACGGTGGCCTGCTCGAGACCATGTATGCCGGTGCCGGCGGCGAGGTGCTCTATCGCCCTTTCAACGGCGACCTGGCGCTCGGCCTCGACGTGAACTGGGTCAAGCAGCGCGACTTCGACCAGCGCTTCGAGATGAGGGACTACAGCACCTGGACAGGACACCTGACCGGTTACTGGCAGACCGATTTCGAAGACATGCTGGCCAAGGTCAGCATAGGCCGCTACCTGGCCGGTGACATCGGCATGACCTTCGACGTCTCTCGCGAATTCGATTCTGGCGTACGCCTGGGGGGCTGGGCCACGCTCACCGATGCCGGCAGTGACTTCGGAGAGGGCAGCTTCGACAAGGGGGTCTATGTGTCGCTGCCGCTCGACGCCTTCTTCGTGCGTTCCACTCGACAGCGCGCCCAGCTAACCTGGCGCCCGCTGACCCGCGATGGCGGCGCACAGCTGGCCCGGGGAGCCTCACTCTACGACTTGACCGAAGAGCGTCAGATGGGACGCTACTGGCAGGATTACGATGACGTGATGCGCTAGGCACTGTCCCCTCCAGGGCAGCATCCCTGCCCTGGAGGGGGCCTTGCGGCAAAGAGCGGTAAAGACGCTTACCCGCGGAAGTACCCCGGCGCCACGAACGGCATCTTGCTTACCGTCATCGGCAGCCGCTTGCCACGCACCTCGGCGTATACGGTCGTGCCGATCTCTGCGTGCTCGATGGTGACGTACCCCATGGCCACGGGCCGGCCGACGCTGGGGCCGAACCCCCCGGAGGTGACCACGCCGATCGCCTCGTCGTCGCCACTGAACAGCTCCGCACCCTCGCGCACCGGAGCACGCCCCTCGCCCAGCAAGCCCACCCGCTTGCGGCGGTGATCCTTCTTTTCGACCTGGTGCAGGATCAGGTCCGCGCCTGGGAAGCCGCCCTGGCGCTCGCCGCCACGCCGGCGCGGCTTGCCGATCGCCCAGACAAGCCCCGCTTCCACCGGAGTGGTCTCGGTATCGATGTCATGGCCGTAAAGACAGAGTCCCGCCTCGAGGCGCAGGGAATCCCGCGCGCCGAGGCCTATCGCTTCCACCTCCGCTTCGGCGAGCAGGCGACGGGCCAGCGCCTCGGCCCGGTCCGCCGGCACCGATATCTCGAAGCCGTCTTCTCCGGTATAGCCGCTGCGACTGATCCAGACGGGAATGTCGTCGATCTCGAAACGGCCATGCTGCATGAAGACCATCTCGCAGGCTGGCGGACAAAGGCGTTGCATCACACTTGCCGCCTGGGGCCCTTGAAGCGCCAGCAGACCGCGGTCGAGCACTTCGACCTCATGCTCGGCATCCAGCCCGGTCTGGAGCAGGGCGACATCCTGGTCCTTGCAGGCCGCATTGACCACGAGATAGAGGTGATCGCCAACGTTGGCCACCATCAGGTCGTCGAGGATGCCGCCCTCCTGCCCGGTGAACATCGCATAGCGCTGCATCCCCTCGGGCAGCCCGACGATATCCGCACAAACGAGAGTCTCCAGCGCCTCGGCCGGCCGAGGCCCACGCAGCAACACCTGCCCCATGTGCGAAACGTCAAACAGGCCACAGGCCGTCCGGGTATGCTCATGCTCCTTCTTGACGCCAAGCGGGTACTGCACCGGCATGTCATAGCCGGCGAAAGGAACCATCTTGCCCCCCAGCTCCAGGTGCAGGCCATGCAGCGGCGTATGCTTGAGTTCGCTCATGCGGAATTCCTCGGGTAGTGATAGTGGTATGGAGCCATGTCAGATCAGCTCTGGCTATGATCGAGATCCTCACCCGGCAGGACCTCCTTGCCGTCGAAATAATCCCGAGTCACCTTGAACACCACCGGCGATAGCAGCGCCAGGGCAATCAGGTTGGGAATCGCCATCATGGCATTGAAGGTATCTGCCATCAGCCAGATGAAGCCCAGCTGCGCCATCGCCCCCAGGGGAATGGCCAGCACGAACAGCGTGCGGTAGAGCATGATCGACCGTGTGCCGAACAGGAACTGGAAGCACTTCTCGCCGTAGAAGGACCATCCCAGGATGGTGGTGAAGGCAAAGATCGCCAGTGCCACCGAGACGATCTGGTTGCCAAATCCGGGCAGGGCGGCATCGAAGGAGAGTGCCGTCAGCGAAGCGCCCTGCTCGCCCTCGATCCATACCGTGGAGGTCAGGATCACCAGCGCCGTGATGGTGCAGACGATGATCGTATCGATGAAGGTGCCCAGCATGGCGATCAACCCCTGGCGCACCGGATTCCTGGTCTTGGCGGCGGCATGGGCGATGGGGGCACTGCCCAGGCCCGCCTCGTTGGAAAAGATGCCACGCGCCACGCCGAAGCGGATGGCCGCCATCACGGCGGCACCGGCGAAGCCGCCCGCCGCGGCATGGGGGTTGAAGGCGTAATAGAAGATCAGGCTGAAGGCCTCGCCGATCTGACCGGCATTGACGATCAGGACCAGCAATCCCGCGATGATATAGAGGATGCCCATGATCGGCACCAGCTTCCCCGCCACCTTGGCGATGCGCTTGATACCGCCCAGGATGACCGCCCCGGCCAGCACCATGATCACCACGCCTGTCAGCCAGTGCGGGATATTGAAGGTGGAACTCAGCGCGTCGGCAACGGAATTGGACTGAACGGTATTGCCGATCCCGAAGGCCGCAACGGCGCCGAAGAAGGCGAAGGCGCCACCCAGCCACAGCCACTTCTTGCCCAGGCCGTTCTTGATATAGAACATCGGGCCGCCGACGTGGTAGCCGGTACTGTCAGTCTCGCGAAAGCGCACGGCCAGCACCGCTTCAGCGAACTTGGTCGCCATGCCCACCAGGGCGGTAATCCACATCCAGAATATCGCCCCCGGCCCACCCAGGGCGATGGCGGTGGCCACCCCGGCAATGTTACCCGTGCCGATCGTGGCGGAGAGTGCCGTCATCAAGGCGTTGAAGGGCGAAATCTCACCCTCCTCTTCCACTCGCTTCTTCTCGCCGGGCGCCGGCCTGGCGTCACGCCCCTGCCACATCAGCTTGAAACCGGTGCCCAACTTGCGAATCGGCATGAACTTCAGGCCGAGCTGCAGATAGAGGCCGACGCCCAGCAGGAGAATGAGCATCAACGGGCCCCAGACCACACTGTTGATGGCCGTGAATATCGCTGTCATGGTTTCCACGCACCTATCCCTCTGTTATATGGATTTGTTGTCGGGCTGCCGATACGCTAGCCGGGACGCGGCACCAACGTTAATCTCGCCATGCACGAGCCACTTGAACGATCGCCAGCACAAACGGGTGAACCATAGCGGAATCCACCACAATTGCGCCACCCACTCGAAAGGTTCTCTGAAAGAACCGGTCCGCGGATGTCATTAGCGAGCAAGGGTAACGTGTGTTTCGTATCGGAAACAACAGACCTGCTCCCTCTACCGCCCCGGCGGGTGGCAGAGAGTAGCGTGGCCAGCACGGTGGAGACCTGTCATGGACGCAAGCCATACAGGCCTGGCTACAGACTAGTGAGCGCTGGCGGGGCTGTCGAATGTCACGACCTGCGGCAGGCCGTGGATCGATCGTCAATGAAGCGCAAGGGAGCGCGCAGGCCACTTTGACGCCGGCCACAGGCTTGGCCAACCTGCATGGACACCCATGGGTTTGCGACCATTCGGTCATCCACAGGGACTCGCCAAACGGCGTCAATGGCGTTAGCATTCACTTGTTCAGAAACCTTTTTCGTATAGGAAAACCATCATGAGCACGATTCCCGCCAATCTGCGCTACAACGATAGCCATGAGTGGGTGCTGGACAATGGCGACGGCACCGTCACCATCGGCATCACCGATCATGCCCAGGAAGCCCTGGGCGACGTGGTCTTCGTGGAACTCCCCGACGTCGGACGCACCCTGGCGAAGGGCGATGAGTTCGGGGTGATCGAGTCAGTGAAGGCAGCCTCCGACCTCTATGCCCCGGTGGCCGGCGAGGTCATCGAAGTCAACGAGGCGCTCGAAGATGCTCCTGAAACGGTCAACGAGGCGCCCTACGACGGCGGCTGGATCATGAAGGTGCGCGTCGAGGACACTGCCAGCCTCGAAGACCTGCTCGACGCCGACGCCTACCAGGCCGTTACCGCCGAGGATTGATCTCCGTCCGTTCTCACCCGGCCCCCGGCGGTCGGGCTCATTCTCTTCTATCGACAGGGTGCTCCATGGCTTTCGACAATCGCCGCCTGGCCGAACTGGCCGATCATGACGCCTTCATCCGACGCCACAACGGGCCCGGTACCGATGACGTCGCCGCCATGCTGGCGTCGCTGGAAATGGAAAGCCTCGACGCCCTGATCGAACGCACGGTACCAGCGGACATTCGCCTGGGCCGGGAGCTGGATCTCGACCCGCCACGCAGCGAAGCCGAGGCGCTGGACTACCTGAAGCGACTCGCGCGCCAGAACAAGGTCTTCAAGACTTACATCGGCCAAGGCTACTACAACACCCATGTACCCGCCGTGATCCAGCGTAACGTGCTGGAAAATCCAGGCTGGTACACCGCCTACACCCCCTATCAGCCGGAGATTGCCCAGGGCCGGCTCGAAGGGTTGCTGAATTTCCAGCAGATGGTGATGGACCTCACCGGCATGGAGCTGGCCAATGCCTCCCTGCTGGATGAAGCCACTGCGGCGGCCGAAGCCATGGCGCTGTGCCAGCGCGCCAACAAGAAGTCGAAGAGCAACGCCTTCTTCGTCGCCGACGACGTGCTGCCGCAGACCCTGGACGTGGTACGCACCCGCGCCCACTACTTCGGCTTCGAGCTGATCGTCGACGCCGCCGACAGTCTTGCCGAACACGACGTCTTCGGCGCCCTGCTCCAGTACCCGGGGCAGAGCGGCGAGGTCCGCGACCTGGCGCCACTGCTCGCCACGGCGCGGGAGAAAGGCGTGATGACCTGCGTGGCCGCCGACATCATGAGCCTGGTGCTGCTCAAGGAGCCGGGCGCCCTGGGCGCCGATATCGTGGTGGGCAGCAGCCAGCGCTTCGGCGTACCCATGGGCTTCGGCGGCCCCCATGCCGCCTTCTTTGCCACCACGGACAAGCTCAAGCGCTCGATCCCGGGGCGCATCATCGGCGTCTCCAGGGACTCCCGTGGCAACACCGCCCTGCGCATGGCGATGCAGACCCGCGAGCAGCACATCCGTCGCGAGAAGGCCACCTCCAACATCTGTACCGCCCAGGCCCTGCTGGCCAACATGGCAGGCTTCTACGCCGTCTACCATGGCGCCGAGGGGCTCACCACCATCGCCACACGCATTCATCGCCTGACCACCATTCTCGCCGAGGGCGTGGCCAGCAAGGGCGTGAAGCTTGCCCATGACAGCTGGTTCGACACCCTGCGCCTGACCGGCGTCGATGCCGGCAAGATTCACGGCCGAGCCATGACCCACGAGATCAACCTGCGCTATTTCGACAATGGCGACATCGGCGTCAGTCTCGACGAGACCACGACCGCACACGATCTCGACACCCTCTTCGACGTGCTCCTCGATGAGGAGCACGGGCTCTCGGTTACCGCGCTGGATGAAGGCGTGGTCAACGCAGGCAGGAGCGGCATTCCGGCCGCCTGTCGCCGCGCGTCGGGTTTTCTCGATCACCCGACCTTCCAGCGCTACCGCAGCGAAACCGAGATGCTTCGCTACCTCAAGCGACTGGAGAACAAGGACCTGTCGCTCACCCATGCGATGATCCCGCTGGGCTCCTGCACCATGAAACTGAATGCCACCAGCGAGATGATCCCCATCACCTGGCCGGAATTCGGACAGATCCACCCGTTCGCCCCGCGCAACCAGGTGGCCGGCTACCAGCAGATGATCGATGAGCTGGCCGCCTTCCTCGTCGAGATAACCGGCTACGAACATATCTCGATGCAGCCCAACTCCGGCGCCCAGGGCGAATACGCCGGCCTGGTGGCCATTCGTCGCTACCAGCAGGCCGAGGGCCAGGGGCATCGCGACATCTGCCTGATACCCAGCTCCGCCCACGGCACCAACCCCGCCTCCGCGGCCATGGCCCACATGAAAGTGGTGGTAGTCGAGTGCGACATCGACGGCAACATCGATCTCGAAGACCTGCGCGCCAAGGCAGAACAATATAGCGATCAACTCTCGGCCATCATGCTCACCTACCCCTCCACGCATGGCGTGTTCGAGGAAGGCGTGCGGGAAGCCTGCTCCATCGTCCACCGCCACGGCGGCCAGGTGTATATCGACGGCGCCAACATGAACGCCCAGGTCGGCCTGTGCCGGCCCGGCGACTTCGGTGGCGACGTCTCGCACCTGAACCTGCACAAGACCTTCTGCATTCCCCACGGCGGCGGCGGGCCTGGCATGGGCCCCATCGGGGTCAAGGCGCACCTGGCGCCCTACGTCTCCAACCATGTGGTCACCCCGATCGCTGGCGTCAATGCCGACTGCGGCGCCGTCTCGGCGGCGGCATTCGGCAGCGCATCGATCCTGCCGATCTCATGGGCCTATATCAAGATGATGGGCGCCCGCGGCCTGCGCGAGGCCACCGAACTCGCCATTCTCAACGCCAACTATGTGGCCCGGCGGCTCGCGGCACACTATCCGGTGCTTTACCGTGGTGCCAACGGCACCGTGGCCCATGAGTGCATCATCGATATCCGCACGATCAAGGCCTCCTCCGGCATCAGCGAAGAGGATATCGCCAAGCGCCTCATGGACTACGGCTTCCACGCCCCGACCATGTCCTTTCCGGTACCCGGCACCCTGATGGTCGAACCCACCGAGTCGGAGTCGCGCTACGAGATCGATCGCTTCTGCGATGCCATGATCAGTATTCGCAAGGAGATCGCGGCGGTGGAAGCCGGTGACTGGCCGGCGGATGACAACCCATTGGTCCATGCGCCCCATACCATGGCCGACCTGATGGACGACGCCTGGGACCGCCCCTATGCCAGGGAGCTCGGCGCCTTCCCCTCCGACGCGGTCAAGGCCGCCAAGGTATGGCCGGCGGTCAACCGCGTCGACAATGTCTTCGGCGACCGGCAGCTGATCTGCTCCTGCCCGAGCATCGACGAGTACCGCGACTGAACGGCTTGGTCGCAACCACACGCAAACGACCCGCCAATGGCGGGTCGTTTGCATTCAAGAGCAGGTGTTACAGGCTCGTCGGCTGGCTTGCGGACAAAGCGTTGTCAAATGGCCGGCGGAGCATCACTGAACCCAAAACGCTCGCGCAGTCGCTGCTCACGAAACCCCTCCAGCAGACGCTCATAGCGACGCGGCACCCGGCTACTGGTGCGAGTGACCAGGTGTAGCGATTCGTACTCCACCACCGGCAGGTCGAGTTCCTTGACCTGCCGCTGCCAGGGAGACGTCTCGAGCACCAGGCGCGAGACCACCGTGAAGCCGAGCCCGCGCGCCACCGCATCCAGCACCATGGCCACCTCATTGGTGAAGCCCTGCCGCCGGAACTGGCTCATGGAGCGGAACTCGTCGGGAAAGTTGCTGCGCAACAGCGCGCCGGCATGATTCACCCCATCGGAATAGTTGATGAAGCCGATGCCCATCAGCTCGGTGAGCGTGGTCCCGGCGAAGTCGGCGGGCACCGCCAGGCATAGCGGCTCCTGATGCCACAGCGAACAGTCCAGGTCCGGATGACGAACCGGCTCGGTGATGATGCCCAGGTCGTGCCGACCGGCCAGCACATCGGCAACGATCTCGTGACTGAAGGCGAAGCTGTAGCTGACCGTCAGGCCCGGATACATCTGCTGCTGGCCCAGGATATAGGGATACAGCATCAGCCCCACGCTGCCCGGCGAGCCTATCCGGCACTCGCCCGTGTCCAGGGCCTCATCGTCCAGGGAATGGCGGAACTGCTCATGCTCGGTGAACAGGCGAAGGCCATAGTCATAGGCGCGCCGACCGGCCTCGGTCAGTGCGAAGCGACGACCGTGACGCTCCAGCAACGGCTTGTCGAGGTAGCGCTCCAGCTTGCGCACGTGCTGGCTGACGCCGGGCTGGGTCATCTCCAGGCGCTGGGCGGTGCGAGTGAAACTACCGGTCTCGACCAGCGTGATGAAGGTGCGAAAGTACTGAGCATTGAACATGGCATATCGCTTGCTGTTCGGCCGTAACCTGATGTTGCCATTCTAACAGTACCGACGAACCCGCGCAGCGCTGCGCCCCGGGCAAGCCCGTGGTAGCATTCCTGTCATGATCCGGCGAGCCACCAAGACACGCATTCGCCCTGACCAGACCAGCCCCCTGCACCCTGCTCCCCGGGGCAGTGAGCCAACCCGACCTGACAAGGACCGTTCCATGCCCGACACCATTTCCAGCATCGTTTCCCCCCTTGGCAGCCTGGAAGTGCTCTCCCAGCATGAAGTCAACCGGCTGCGCGACACCTCCAAGGCCGGCCTGCATGACCTGCTGCGCCGCTGCGCCCTGGCGGTGCTCAGTTCCGGCAGCATGACGGACGACAGCCTGGTGCTGATGGAGACCTACCACGACTTCGATATCGAAGTGATCCAGCAGGACCGTGGCATCCGCCTCAAGGTCACCAATGCACCGGCCCAGGCCTTCGTCGACGGCAAGATGATCCGCGGCATCCGCGAGCACCTCTCCTCGGTCCTGCGCGATATCGTTTACGTCTACAACGAAATCCAGCACCACTCTCGCTTCGACCTCACCACGGGCGAGGGCACCACCAACGCCGTGTTCCATATCCTGCGCAAGGCCGGCACCATGAAGCCGGGGCGGGATCCGGGCATCGTTGTATGCTGGGGCGGGCACTCCATCGCCCGTGAGGAGTACGAGTACACCAAGGACGTGGGCTACCACCTGGGGCTGCGGGAACTCGATATCTGCACCGGCTGCGGCCCCGGCGCCATGAAGGGGCCGATGAAGGGTGCCAACCTGGCCCACGCCAAGCAGCGTATCCACGACGGCCGGTATCTCGGCATCTCCGAGCCCGGCATCATCGCCGCCGAGGCGCCCAATCCGCTGGTCAACGAACTGGTGGTGATGCCCGACATCGAGAAGCGCCTGGAAGCCTTCATTCGCCTTGGCCACGGCATCATCGTCTTCCCCGGTGGCGTGGGCACCGCCGAGGAGATCCTCTATCTGCTTGGCATCCTGCTCCATCCCGACAATGCCGACATGAAGATGCCGGTCATCTTCACCGGGCCGGCCAGCGCCGAGGATTATTTCAAGCGCATCGATGAATTCCTGGTCTACACCCTGGGGGAACAGGTGCGTGACAAGTACCGCATCATCGTCGACGACCCCATCGAAGTGGCCCGCGCCATGCGCCAGGGCATCGACGCGGTCACCGGTTTCCGCCGCGAACACCAGGACGCCTTCCACTACAACTGGCGCCTGACCATTGCCCGGGACTTCCAGGAGACCTTCGAACCCTCGCACGAAGCCATGAGCAACCTGGCACTGCACAGGAACCAGCCGGTCCACGAACTCGCCGCCAACCTTCGGCGCGCCTTTTCGGGGATCGTCGCCGGCAACGTCAAGGAGAACGGCATTCGCGCCATCGAGGCAAAAGGCCCCTTCTCCCTGCACGCAGAACCGGAACTGATGCGGCGGCTTGACGAGCTGCTGGGCTCCTTTGTTGCCCAGGGCCGCATGAAGCTACCGGGGCAGGAGTACGTACCCTGCTATCGGCTGGTGTAGCGAATGACGCCGGGAGGTGCCCCGGCGGTCAACACCACGGCAGGAAAAAACAGCTGTTGGAGCGCTGCTCCGCATCGCGACTGGCGCCGATAGGCGCCCCAGCGGTCAACACCACGGCAGGAAAAAACAGCTGTTGGAGCGCTGGTTCCCATCGCGACTGGCGCCGTCAGGCGCCTCGGCGGAGGCTGCCGACGTGGGCGGTAATTGCCAGCGTTGGCAACACCGCCGGGAGTCCTTCGGCCTCCAGTCGCGATCTAAAGATGCTCCTACAGTGCGGTAGTCGCCGACCTTGTTGGATGCGACTGGCGCCGGCAGGCGCCCCGGCGGAGTCATTGCTGTCAACGACGCCTACCTGGACTCCGCCGGGCGCCACCAGAGCCACAGGACATGCAGCAGCAGCCCGGCGGTGGTGGCATGGGCGATGAACAGCTGCCAGCTGATCCAGTCGGTCATCAGGGCGTGCCAGGCGCCCATCAGCCCCAGGCCTGCGAGCAGCGAGGCACCAAAGCGCTTGAGCAACATCGGCAGGCGATGGCGCTCGCCCGCCTCCAGCATGCGCCAGTGCACCACCGTGACGGCCGCCACGGCGACCAGTGCGAGCATGATCATGGTCAGGCGATTGTCGTGCCCGCCCGCGAGGTAGCGCGGTACCGTGGAGAGCATCAGGACCAGCAGGCCCAGCATGACGCTCAGCCGCTCCGCTGTCGGCGTGGCGTTCATCAGGCCACCTTCAGCTGCTGGGCATCGATCCACTCTTCCACCCAGGGGATCGCCGCATCATCGGCCATGAAGGTTTCCATGGCATCAACCTCCAGCCGGTCCCCCAGGCGAGTGGCTCCCAGCCCCTGCAGCATTTCGTCCAGTTGGCGGCCGGCGCCGCAGAAGGTGTCGCCGTAGGAGCTGTCGCCCAGCGCAATCACGCCGTAACGCAGATCAGAAAGCGCGGGGCTCTGCTCATCGAGGCCACGGGCGAAGGGCACGAAGTTGCCGGGGAAGTCACCGCTCCCGGTGGTGGAGACGCAGAAAAGCGCAAGATCGGTGGGGGAATCGGTCAAGTCCGAGACAGTCGGCTGTTCGAGGATGTCCACCTCGTAGCCGGCCGACTCGAAGAGCGGCTTGACCTGTTCGGCGACATCGAGCGCGCCACCATACATGGTTCCAACAAGGATCTTCAACATTGGCATGTCAAGGTTATACCTGAGTATTTTGGTCGGATATTAACATGGCGATGGACGACATGCAGCCCGGGGAATGTCCGAGTATAATGCTCGGATTTTATATCAAGGAGGCGACATGCTGCAGACCTTCGAAGCCTGGATCACACCAATCATGATCGCTGGTCTGGTCCTGTTCATGGGCTTCATCATCTGGGATCTGGCCAAGCAATCCCAGGCCGGACGATTCGGCACTGTCATGCTTTTCCTGGTGCTGGGTGCCGGCATTCTCGGCTATCTATTGAAGGTGGTCATCACCTGGCTGATCGAGCGCGGCGGCGGCGTCTGAAAGACGAATGCGAAGACACGATGCCACCCGCTGGCGGCATCGTGTCATGGCGGATCAACTGGACAGCGGCCCCTCGAAACGCTCAACCTGGCTCTTCAATTTCTGGCCCGGGCGAAAGGTCACCACACGTCGAGCCGAGATAGGAATCTCCTCGCCGGTCTTGGGGTTTCGCCCCGGCCGTTCGCGCTTGTCACGCAGGTCGAAGTTGCCGAAACCGGACAGCTTGACCTGTTCGTTCTCCCGCAGACAGGCCCGGATTTCCTCGAAGAAGGCCTCCACCATCGACTTGGCTTCCCGCTTGGTCAGCCCCAACTCGGCATGAAGGTGTTCGGCCAGTTCCGCCTTGGTCAACGCTCCCATGTCTACTCCTTCAGAGTGGCGGTCCAGCCCGCCGCCAGCATCACCTGCGTCCCGAAACCCTTGGCATTTTCCTTTCCGATAACGACCGGAAAGCTCAGCCGCGTAGCTCGGCTCCCAGGTGCTGATGCGATTCGGCGACAATGGCATCGACCAACTGATTGATTTCCTCATCATTCAGCGTGCGCGAAGGATGCTGCCAGGTCAAGCCCAAGGCGACGCTCTTGTACCCTTCTGTTACACCCTTGCCCTGGTAGACATCGAAAAGGCGCAGTTCCTCGAGCCACTGACCGGCCTTTTTCCGCACGCAGTCGAGCAGCGCCTGGACCGGCTGGTCCGCCTCGACCAGGAAAGCCAGGTCACGCCGCACTTCCGGATAGCGGGAAAGCGGCACGAAGGCCGGCAGTACGCCATGCGTCAGGGCATCCTGCCTGACCTCGAAGAGCAGCGCATCGGTCTTGATGCCCAATTCGGCCTTGACCCCCGGATGCAACGCACCGATCCAGCCGACTGGCTCGCCGCGATAGAGAATACGAGCGCTCTGCCCGGGATGCAGCGACGGGTGCTCACCGGGCTCGAAGCGCCAGGCATCCGCCTCCCCGCCCATGGCGATCAGGCTTTCCAGGTCGCCCTTGAGGTCGAAGAAATCCACGCCTTCCCGACCACCGGCCCAGCCTTCCGGCTCGCGGGAGCCACAGGCCAGCGCCCCAAGCATCGGTGTCTGCTGCAGGTCGTCCAGGTCCCCACGGAAGACCAGCCCTGCCTCGAACAGCCGAACCCGGTTCTGCTGGCGATTCAGGTTATGCTCCAGTGCCCGGACCAGCCCGGGGAAGAGGCTCGCCCGCATCACCGAGAGATCGCTGGAGATCGGATTGGCCAACCGGGGCGATACCGCGTCGGGCAACATCGCTCGCTGAAGGTCAGGTGCGACAAAGCTGTAGGTCACCGCCTCCTGATAGCCCCGCGCCACCATCTGCCGACGCAGGCGACCCAGCGGCGTTTGCGCCTCATGGTCCGGGCGCAGCGCCAGCCGCGCGGAAGGACGACGTACCGGAAGCTGGTTGTAGCCGTGAATCCGCGCGATTTCCTCGATCAGGTCCTCTTCGATGGAAATATCGAAACGCCAGCTCGGCACCCTGGCCTGCCAGCCAGACTCGGTGGTTTCGACCGTCATCCCCAGCCGCACGAGAATGTCGGTCACCTCCTCCCTCGGCAACTGCTTGACCAGCGCCTGCTCGAGGCGTGCAGAACGCAGCGTCACTTCACGCTCGCCGGGCAGCTGCGCCTGGCTTGTCGCGTCGACCAGCGGTCCCGGCTCTCCCCCGGTGATCTGCAGCAGCAGGGCCGTGGCCCGCTCGATGGCGTCCACCGTCAATTGCGGGTCGACGCCCCGCTCGAAGCGATGCGACGCATCGGTGTGCAGGCCATAGGCGCGCGCCTGCCCGGCCACGGCCAGCGGCGAGAAGTAGGCCGCTTCGAGAAAGATATCCTGGGTCGTGGCACTGACGCCCGAGTCCTCGCCCCCCATCACCCCGGCAATGGCCAGCGGGCCACGCTCATCGGCGATCACCAGCGTCGACGCACTCAGGGCGATCTCCTGCCCATCGAGCAGCACCAGCCGCTCACCCTCACGGGCCAGGCGCACGACCACGCCGTCATGCAGGTTGGCACGGTCGAAGGCATGCAGGGGCTGGCCCAGCTCGAGCATCACGTAGTTGGTGATATCGACCACCGGATCGATGGAACGCACGCCACTGCGGCGCAGCCGCTCGACCATCCAAAGGGGCGTGGCGGCCGTCACGTCGACCCCCTTGACCAGGCGCCCGATGTAGCGCGGGCAACGCTCCACGTCTTCCACACGAACCGGGAACGTCTCGTCATGCGTCGCCGGAACGGGCGTGACGTCTGGTGAAACCACCGGCAGCCGGTTGAGTACGCCCACTTCCCGGGCCAGCCCCTTGAGGCTCAGGCAGTCACCGCGATTGGGCGTCAGGTCCACCTCGATGGTATTGTCGTTGAGCCCCATCCAGGCGCGGAAATCCTCCCCCGCCGGCGCCTCCAGCGGCAGCTCGAGAATCCCGTGCGAGGTTTCCTCCTCCAGGCCCAGCTCCGAGGCGGAGCAGATCATGCCGCGGGACTCGACGCCGCGAAGCTTGGCCTTCCGGATCTTGAAGTCGCCGGGCAGCACGGCGCCGACGCGGGCAAAGGGCACCTTCTGGCCAACTGCCACGTTCGCTGCCCCGCAGACCACCTGAACCGGCTCCCCACTGCCCTCGACGACCTGGCAGACATTGAGCTTGTCGGCATCCGGATGCGGCGCCTTGCCCACCACCTCGGCGATGACCACGCCACTGAAGAGCGCCGCCACCGGCTCGATGGCATCCACCTCAAGCCCGGCCATGGTGATCTGGTCGGCCAGCGCCTGGACGCCCATCTGCGGCGAGACCCACTCACGCAGCCACTGTTCGGAAAATTTCATGACTAATCCTGTGTTCTGCCGAAATTCATGTAACGCCGCCGGTCAAGCGAACTGGCGCAGGAAGCGCAGATCGTTCTCGAAAAACAACCGCAGGTCATTGACGCCATAGCGCAGCATGGCCAGGCGCTCGGCCCCCATGCCGAAGGCGAAGCCCTTGTATCGCTCAGAATCGATGCCGGAATGGCGGAACACTTCCGGATGCACCATGCCGCAACCCATCACCTCCAGCCAGCCGCTGTGGGAACAGACGCGGCAGCCTTCGCCGCTGCACATCACGCACTGGATATCGACTTCGGCCGAAGGCTCGGTGAAGGGAAAATAGGAAGGACGGAAGCGCACCGAGAGATCCTCCCGCTCGAAGAAGGCGTGCAGGAAGTCCTCGATGGTGCCCTTGAGATCGGCAAAGCTGACATCCTCGTCGACCAGCAGCCCCTCCACCTGATGGAACATCGGCGTATGCGTCAGGTCGGAATCGCTGCGGTAGACCCGCCCCGGGCAGACGATGCGAATGGGTGGCGACTGCTCCTTCATGGTGCGCACCTGGACCGGCGACGTATGCGTACGCAGCAGTCGGGTGGCATCGAAATAGAAGGTGTCGGCCATGCCCCGCGCGGGGTGGTGGGCGGGTATGTTGAGCGCTTCGAAGTTGTGGTAGTCATCCTCGATTTCCGGCCCGACGGCAACGTCATAGCCGATCCGGGTGAAGAGCCCTTCGATGCGCTCCAGGGTGAGCGTCACGGGATGCAGGCCACCGCTGGGCTGGCCACGGCCGGGCAGCGTCACGTCGATGCGCTCTGCGGCCAACTGTGCCTCCAGCGCGGCCTTGGACAAGGCTTTCCGCCGCTCGTCGAGCTCCTGGGCCAGTGTCTGCTTGGCCTGGTTGATACGCTCGCCGGCCGCGGGGCGCTCATCGGCCGGCAGCTTGCCCAATCCCTTCAGCTGGGCGGTAATCTCGCCCTTCTTGCCGAGATAGCGCACCCGCAGCTCATCGAGCGCCGCGATGCTCTCGGCGGCCTGGATGGCTTGACGGGCCTCGGTGACCAGTGTGGGTAGGTGGTCCATCCGTTGAGCTCCGAAATCGTTGATCTTGGCTGAAAAAACGTCGAGTTTCGATCGACAAAAAAACAGGGGAAGAGCGGCTGCTCTTCCCCTGCGACGATCTGGCGTTGAAGGAGACCGGCCAACGCCGGCCCGACGCCATCGGTCGGAATCGCTTACTGGGCAGCCTTGGCCTTCTCGACGATGGCAGCAAAGGCGGCCTTCTCGTGAACAGCCAGATCGGCCAGCACCTTGCGGTCGATCTCGATACCGGCCTTCTTCAGACCACCGACGAAACGGCTATAGGACATGCCGTGCTGACGAGCACCCGCGTTGATACGCTGGATCCACAGGGCACGGAACTGACGCTTGCGGTTGCGACGGTCACGATAGGCATACTGGCCTGCCTTGATGACGGCCTGCTTGGCCACGCGGAAAACCCGCGAACGGGCGCCATAGTAGCCCTTGGCCAGCTTCAGTACTTTCTTGTGACGACGACGAGCGACGACACCACGCTTGACACGAGTCATAGCTTTCTCCTGACGTTAAAAAAGAACAAGCAGAGGCTTACAGGTTCGGCAGCATGCGCTGAACGAGGGCCTTGTCGGCGTCGTGGATAAGCTTCGTACCACGCAGATGACGCTTACGCTTGGTCGACTTCTTGGTCAGGATGTGGCTACGGTAAGACTGCTTGTGCTTGAAGCCATTGGCAGTCTTCTTGAAGCGCTTGGCAGCGCCACTGTTGGTCTTGATCTTCGGCATGAGTCAATTCTCCGCTCGAGTTTTTAGAAAATCCGGGGCCTATGGCCGGCACTGACGCCGGCCATCCGTTTGACTGGCCGTCGGATCACTTCTTCTTGGGGGCAATGATCATGATCATCTGGCGCCCTTCCATCTTGGGGAAGGCCTCCACGGTCCCGATCTCGTCGAGATCCGCGGCGATCCGCTCCATCAGCTTGCGGCCGATATCCTGGTGCGCCATTTCACGGCCGCGAAAACGCAGCGTGACCTTGCCCTTGTCGCCACCTTCGAGGAAACGAATCAGGTTTTTCAGCTTGACCTGATAGTCACCCTCGTCGGTGCCAGGCCGGAATTTGACTTCCTTGACCTGAATCTGTTTCGTCTTCTTCTTCTGAGCCGCCTTCTGCTTCTTCTGCTCAAAGACGAATTTGCCGTAATCCATGATCTTGCAGACGATGGGGTCGGCATTGGAAATCTGGACGAGGTCCAAACCGGCCGCTTCGGCTCGCTCCAGTGCTTCACTGGTGGGCACTACGCCCAGCTGCTCGCCGTCGCTGTCGATCAGGCGTACCTGATCCTCGGTAATACGGTCGTTCATTGGGGGGCGCTTGTCCTGAGGACGTCCGCGCTGGCTGCTTCGCTTGATCGTTCCGTCTCCGTTCCGGTAATTGACAGTGTCGTTACCAACCTTCGGCCCGAACGCGCTCGATGAATTCATCGACGGTCTGGACACCGAGGTTTTCGCCGGTGCGGGTGCGCACGGCAACCGAGTCGGCTTCGACTTCCTTATCCCCTACCACAAGGAGATAGGGAACTTTCTGCAACGTATGCTCGCGGATTTTAAAGCCGATCTTCTCGTTCCTCAAGTCCGCCTTGACGCGAAGACCGATTTTCTGCAAGCGACGCTCCAATTGTACCGCATAGTCGCGCTGCGCATCGGTAATTGTCATCACGACCACCTGTTCCGGCGCCAACCAGAGCGGCATGGCCCCGGCGTAGTGCTCGATCAGGATGCCAATGAAGCGCTCGAAGGAGCCGAGAATGGCCCGATGCAGCATGACCGGCGTCTTGCGCTCGCCGTCTTCGTCGACGAATTGGGCGTTCAGTCGACCGGGCAGATTGAAATCCAGCTGCAGTGTACCGCATTGCCAGACACGATTCAGGCAATCACGCAGTGCGAACTCGATCTTGGGCCCATAGAAGGCGCCCTCACCCGGCTGCAGCTCCCAGTCGAGCCCGGTGGCGTTCAATGCCGCCTCGAGCCCCGCCTCGGCGCGATCCCACATCGCCGGCTCCCCCATGAGCTCCCCGTCGGGCCGGGTGGAGAGCTTGAGCTCCACGTCCTCGAAGCCGAGCTCCCGGTAGACCTTCATGGTCAGGGCGATGAAGGCCTCGGCCTCGGCCTGGATCTGCCCCTCGGTGCAGAAGATATGGGCGTCGTCCTGGGTAAAGCCCCGCACCCGCATCAGGCCATGCAGGGCACCCGACGGCTCGTTGCGATGACAGCTACCGAACTCGGCCAGGCGCAGCGGCAGGTCGCGGTAGCTCTTGAGCCCCTGGTTGAACACCTGCACATGGCAGGGACAGTTCATCGGCTTGACCGCGTAGTCACGCTTCTCCGACTCGGTGGTGAACATCATGTCGCTGTAGTGGCCCCAGTGGCCAGACTTCTTCCACAGCGACAGGTCGACGATCTGGGGGGTCTTGATCTCCTGATAGCCGTTCTCGACCTGCACCCGCCGCATGTACTGCTCCAGGGCCTGGTACAGGGTCCAGCCATTGGGATGCCAGAACACCATTCCCGGCGCCTCCTCCTGGAGATGGAAGAGGTTCATGCGCTTGGCCAGCTTGCGGTGATCACGCTTCTCGGCCTCCTCGAGGCGCTTGAGATACGCCTTGAGCTGTTTCTTGTCGCCCCAGGCCGTACCGTATACCCGGGTCAGCATCGGATTGCTGGCATCGCCACGCCAGTAGGCGCCGGCCAGCTTGGTCAGCTTGAACGCCTTCAGGTGCCGGGTATTGGGCACATGGGGCCCGCGGCACATGTCGACATATTCCTTGTGCTGGTAGAGCCGAATCGTCTCACCTTCGGGAATCTCGCGGACGATCTCCTGCTTGTAGGGCTCTTCGCGATGCAGGAAGGTCAGCATCGCCTGGTCGCGGTCCACATACTCGCGAACCACGTCATACTCCTCGTCGATCAGCGCCTTCATGCGCGTCTCGATCGCGGCCAGATCGTCCGGGGTGATGGAAACACCGAAGTCGATATCGTAGTAGAAGCCATCGTCAATCACCGGACCGATGGCCATCTTCGCCTCGGGATAGAGCTGCTTGACCGCATGGCCGATCAGGTGGGCGCAAGAGTGGCGAATGACCTCGAGACCTTCCGGGTCGCGGGCGGTGATAATAGCCACTTCGGCGTCATGATCGATGACATCGGCAGCATCCACCAGCGCGCCGTCGATCTTGCCGGCGACGCAGGCCTTGGCCAGGCCCGGCCCGATCGATTCGGCCAACTGCATTACGGAAAGGGGTTCGTCGAAGGTTCTCTGGCTGCCATCCGGCAGGGTCACGATGGGCATTGAAGCGTCCTTGTGCGCAGTGGTGATCCATACCAGGGATCACGTGCCGCAGTTAGTGGCGTAGTTCAAAACAGTTCAAAACAGTCCATGACGGGTCACGACAGCCGACAAGACTACCAGATGCCCCCCTTCTCACGCCACGCCCTGAATCCCGGCCATAGCGGGACGGGGGCACAGAACGAAACAGGGGCACCCGAAGGTGCCCCTGTGCGCTGCGCGCGGCCTTGATTCAGGCCCCGGGTCCGATCGAGAGATCAGTCCCAGTTGACGATTTCCACGCGACGGTTCCGCGCGCGACCTTCGTCAGTCTCGTTGGTGGCGACCGGACGCGATTCGCCATAGCCAACGGTGGTCATGCGGTTAGCAGCGATACCGCGAGAGACGAGGAAGTCCCTGACGGAATCGGCGCGACGCTGGGACAGACCCTCGTTGTACGCGGCAGAACCGATGTGGTCGGTGTGGCCTTCGATACGGACACGCATCTCGGGATTCTCACGCAGGGTGTTGGCCACCTGGTCAAGTTCGCGGTGCGCGGCCGGACGAATTTCGGCAGAGTCGAAGGCGAAGGTGACTTCGCTATCCAGCACTACCGGTTCGAACACGGGCGCAGGCGCCGGCGCGGGCTCCGGCATCGGCTCGCGCTCAACAACCGGCGCGGGCGCCGGCGTACGGTCCGCACACAGCAGCGCACCGATGGCGGCACCGGCGGCAGTACCAGTGGCGGCACCTTCCTCTTCATCGGAACTGCCGCTGGTGGCATAGCCGATGCTGCCGCCAATCAGGCCGCCGGCGATACCGCAGACCACAGGCTGCTGGTACCAGGCACGGTCTGAAGAGGGGTTGGTGTTGGGCGTGGCACAGCCTGAAAGGCCGACGACGAGAGCAGAACCTAACAGCAAGCCAGTCGTAGATTTTTTCATTACAAGACTCCTTCTTGATTCATCTTCGGGCAATCCATTGTTGAGCACCCGAAATATCCGGGAATTCTGGGACCCGGTTGTTCATAGTGTAGGCTTTATTCAGCCTCTCTCAAAGCATAACCTAATTCAACTGTCCAAGAATTAGGTTGCCTTGGCGTCATAACGCGCAAAAAGCCTATACAACCTACAGAAACAAGCAAAGCGGTGCAGTAGAATTTTTTTGTAACACCCATGTATAGTTTAACCCTGACGCATGCAGTGTCCAACGTCACTGCAGGCTTCCGGGCCAGGTCCGGCGGAACTCCAGCACCTCGGCCGCCGCCTTCAGCACCGGCTCGCGCAACTCCGCTTCCACCTGCAAGCGCTCGCGGTCCTCCCGCATCCTGTCACGCGGGGCAAGGGCCTTGCGTGCCGAGTGGGTATGCAGATGCTGGGTCCGAGCATAGACCTCGCCAAAGGGACGAAAGGCCGGACGCTCCATCAACTGGGGGTCGAGTATCTCCAGCAGCACCTTGCAGCGCCAGGCACCTTCGGTGACATCCACCTGCTCCTGCAGCAGCGACGAGGCAACGATCTCGAGGTTTTCGAGACAGTTGTTATGGGCGCGCTGAAGCTCATCCCTCTGCATCGCCTGCCGACGCTTGACCTCACGCCAGAGAGTGAAGGCATATGCTCCCATACCGGCAATGATGGCCACGCCCAGCGCGAGCAGGACCAGGGCAGTCGTTGTCGTCATGGATTCGTCCAGCCTGTGGTTGAGAATGGGGTCGGATTGTACCGCAGGCAGGACCCGGCAATACACTCAGCGCAGAAGATGGGCGACCAGGGAGACATCGCTACAGGCCACGAAAGAACCGTTGATCAGGCTTTCACCGCGGTTATAGCGCAGTGGCAGCCCGCTCTGGAGACTCAATACCACCCCGCCGGCCCCCTCCAGAACCCCTTGCCCCGCAGCGGTATCCCATTCACAGGTCGGCCCGACCCGCGGGTAGATATCGGCATTACCTTCGGCAATCCGGCAGAACTTCACCGAACTGCCGCATCGCTGCAAACGGGCATCGGGAAAGGTAGCCACCAGGCGTTGGGTTTCATCGTCGAGATGAGCGCGGCTCGCCACGATCCGCAGCGGCTTCCCGGCTCGCACACTCACGGGTTCGCGAAAATCCTCCCGCCAACGCCAGGCTCCGAGGCCCGCTCCCCCCGCCCAGGTCTGGCCGGTGGCAGGCATGTGCACCATGCCCAGTAACACCTCGCCATCCCGGACAAGCGCCACGTTGACGGTGAAATCATCATAGCCATCGATATATTCACGTGTCCCGTCGAGAGGATCGACCAGCCAGTAGCACTGCCACTGCCTCCGATGCGACCAGGGGGCTGCCGCCTGCTCCTCGGAAAGCATGGGCAGGTCGATCAGTTGAGGCAGGCCTACCTCAAGGCGCCGGTGAGCGGCGTGATCCGCCTCGGTGACAGGGCTCCCATCGACCTTGTACTGCGGATCACACCCCACCTTGCGTACCGCAAGAATATCGCGCCCCGCCGCTTCGCAAAGTCCGCGCAGCGCTTCCAGGCTCGGCAATGGCACCGGTGTCTTGTCGATAGACATGGGCACCCCCCCACTCACACACGGAGAACACTAGGCTCGAGCAGCCTCACCCATGCCGCGGCCAGATATCGACCAACGTATGATAGGGCTTGGCGAGAGCTACATTACCCAGAGGGCGGCGTAGTGATCAAGCAGCAGCGCCCCGAAGACACCGAGGATATAGCGAATCGAGAACCAGAAAGCGGCCAGTGGTGCCTGAGGATCGTGGCCCCGCCACACTTTCCAGTTCCAGTACATGAAGCGCATATTGAGCGCCGTGACAGCGAGCAGATAGACCGCCCCACTCATGCCGATGACGAACGGCATCATCGTCACGGCCACGGTCAGCCAGCCGTAAAGCCATACCTGCAGCCGGGTGAATGCCTCCCCATGGGTAACCGGCAACATGGGAACCCCGGCCCGCGCATACTCATCGCGCTTGTGAATCGCCAGTGCCCAGAAATGGGGCGGCGTCCAGGCAAAAACGATAAGCATCAGCAGCAGCGGCTCCGGTCCCAGCTGCCCGGTGACCGCAGTCCAGCCCAGCAGTGGCGGCGCCGCTCCGGCAACGCCACCGATGACGATGTTCTGCGGCGTGGCCCGCTTGAGAAAGGCGGTATAGATCAGCGCGTAACCGATCAGCGAGCCGAGGGTCAACCAAGCCGTCAATGCATTGACCTGCCACAGCAGCAACAGGATGCCTGCCACGGAGAGCAACGAGGCCCAGCCCAGCGCCAGAGCCGTGGGCATACGCTGGCTGGCCAGCGGGCGACGCGACGTCCGCAGCATCATGGCATCCAGCCGCCGATCGACCACATGGTTGAATGCGGCAGCCCCACCCGCCGCCAGCCCGATTCCGCTCAGCCCGAAAACCACCGTAGCCAGCGGGGGCAATACCGGCGTCGCCAGCGCCATGCCCACCAGGGCGCAGGCCAGCATGACAACGACCACACGCGGCTTGCATAGTGTGAGCAGGTCCTGCCAGGTCCAGTCGCCCGTCGCGCCCTCGGCATTGAAGGGCGCCGTCAAAGCGCGCTTCATTCCCGCTCGCTTCATTACCGCATTAGACATGCGCCCACTCCTTGTCCCGTCGTATTGTATTGTTTTCCAGCGCAGGCTCTCGCCAGTGCCATACCGCCAGCGCCAGGCACAGCACCAACGCCACGGCACCGGCAGTATGCAGCAGTGCCAGCCACAACGGCAGCCACATCAGTACATTGGCAATCCCCAGCCCCAGCTGAATGCCGTAAATGCCGACCAGGCCACCTAGCCAGGGGCGCAGGCGTGCCTCGTGCCAATGGCGTATCGCCAGAGCCACCAGGGCGAGGCCGAGCAGCAGCGCACCGATGCGATGCCCCTGATGAATGGCGACTCTCGCATCGGCGTGCAGCTGACCATGAAGGTAGTTCGGCCCCACCGTTTGCGTCAGATGAAAGCCCTCGCTCCAGTCCATCTCCGGCCACCATTGACCGTTGCATGTCGGGAATCCCTGGCACGCAATACCGGCGTAGTTGCTGGAAACCCAACCGCCCAGCGCGAGCTGCAGCAGTAACAGCAACATAGCCAACCCCCAGAGCGGCGTGAGTCGACGCCGTGGTTGCTCTCCCGTATCCCCGGCCGCAAATCGCCGCAAGCGCAGGTGGAGCCAGAGAAACAGCAGCAGTACAGCCAGCCCTCCGAGGAGATGCATCGTCACGACCTGGGGCCAGAGCTTGAGCGTGACGGTAAAGGCACCAAAAGCCCCCTGCAGCAGAATCACCACCAGCAGCGTCAGGCTGACTCCCCACGGATATCCCCGGCGCTTACGCAAGCCGGCTCCCGCTACCAGCAATGCTATCACCAGCAAACCCAGCGCCGAGGCAATATAGCGATGAATCATCTCGACCCAGGCCTTGAAACTTTCAAGCGGCGCATCCGGCGAGTGGGCCATGGCCCGCTCCGCATCGGGCACTACCAGGCGACCGTAGCAGCCAGGCCAGTCCGGGCAGCCCAGTCCAGCATCCACCAAACGGGTCCAGACACCCACCAGAATCACGACGCTGGTGAAGACAATGCCTACCAGGCTCAGCGTGAGGAGGAGACCCAGCCGGGACGACAACACCTGGCCCCGCATCGATATGCCCTGCATTGATTCTTACCTCATCGATCTTGCTTGCCACTGGATCATGCGACGGCGAGAGTGAGAGCCGGCCACTGTCAACTCAACAATTGCCAGCTCAGCGATTGCCGACCTCTAGCTCCGGTGCCGCTCGCTTGTCAGGATTCATGCGTAGCAGATGGTTGATATCATCCAGCACATCGCGCAGTTCCACTTCGCGGGTGTAGGTCAGCACGGTTTCGCCACGTGGATCGAGCAGCCAGACGCGACCCGGCGTCTGCCATTCGGGCGCCTCGCTCCACTGAGCCAGGGACTCGCCCGGCAGAGCCGGCTCATCGCCGCCGATACGTAGGCGACTTACCCGTGGGGCTTCGCGACCCAGGGCACGATGCAGGCGCCACCACTGATCGGCCAGCTCGTCACAATCGCTGGAGCAATCGAAAGCCAGCACCCAGTCCCCCGGCTCCAGCGCCTCGCGGGGCTCCACAAGCGGCCAATGGGCAAGGGCCGGAACATCAGGCGCCAATTCGCCATGCGCGGTACGCTGATCGGGAATACCAATACGCCACTCCACCATGACCCAGGCGGTAATCACCGGTATGGCAAAGATAGCGATCAGCGCCAGCAGCTTGAAGCGCTGGCGACGCGCCCTCACGGAGTCCTGTTCACTACTGTGTTGATCGGCCGGCTTCTCTTGCACGTCTCTACCTTTTGCTGACAGCTGTCTACGAACCCAAGTGTACCGACTTGCTCGAACCCAAGGGACTTGGGCTAGCCTTCTTCACGGCCCTGCTCGTGGCGCTAACGGGGAGGCCTTGATGTACGGCGGTCCCTGGCCAGCCGCCGCCCGCCGACGATCATCATCACCAGGGCCGCAAGGGCCAGCCCCCACCACTGTACCGCGTACCCCATATGACGCTCGGGCGGCATCACGCTGGGCTCCCACCATGGCTCGAGAAGACCGTCCCCCTCCTCCAGATGCAGCCAGCCATCATGGGCAAACCCAGGCGACAGGCTCCAGGCGGCGAGGTCGATCTGCTGCAGCCGCTGCTCTTCGCGGTTGGGGCCATAGAGCGGCCCCGAATCACCGGCCTGTTGCCAGCGGCCTTTTAGCGTCACTTCACCGCGGGGCGTTTCCACTTCCGGTGTCTCGCGAACCGGGCCGGTGGCCAAGAAACCACGCTGGACCAGCCATAGCCGACCATCCTCGGTGCGCAGGGGTGTCAAGGCCGCCACACCCAGTTGCCCGTTGAGTGTACGATTGTCGAGAAACAGGGTGTCTTCCGCCAGATACTCGCCGCGAAGTGTCAGATGCGTTCCCCCGGGGGGAGCCCTCATGGGCGCCTCAAGCGTTGGCGCCGCGTCGAGCCGGGCGAGATAGTCGCGCTTGTCGTCGGCCCGTTCCCACTGCCATAGTCCAAGGGCCAGACCGAGTGCCACCAGCAGCGACCAGAGCACACACCATAAGCCCAGTCGCCAGCCAGGAAGACGCGCCGTCGGCACCCCTCCCCCCTCTGCCCCCTGACCCTTGATGGAGTAACTCATGCTGCTGAAGACCCTGATTGCCGTCGTATTCCTGGCCATGGTGACCAGCCTGGCAGCCGGCGTCGGCTTTCTGCTTCGCGACGACAGCCGCTCACGCCGCCTGCTGATTTCACTGAAGATCCGTGTCGCCCTGGCGGCGCTGTTGATCGCGCTGCTGTTCTACGGCTTCTATTTCGGCAACCTGGCCGCCGCCTGATCACCAGGCCCGTCAATTTGAACTCCCGCCCAGCCACCCAGGGCTGAGCGGGAGATATCGAACCATCGAGACCGTCGCCGCTGCGATCCGCTTGAGACTTAGAAGACGTAGACAAACAGGAACAACCCCACCCAGACCACATCCACGAAGTGCCAGTACCAGCAGGACGCCTCGAAGCCGAAGTGCTCCTCGGGCGTAAAGTGACGCCGAATTATCCTCGCCAGCATGACGATGAGGATCAAGGTGCCGACGATGACGTGCACCCCATGGAAGCCGGTCAGGATGAAGAAGGTTGCGCCATAGATGCCCGCCTCCAGGGTAATGCCATAATGCGCGTAGGCTTCGTAATATTCGACGCCCTGGATCACGATGAAGCACAGGCCCAGCAGCACCGTACCTGCCAGCCAGTTGCGGCAGATCTTGCGATGCCCTTCCTTGAGCGCCTCGTGCGCCACGGTCAGGGTAATGCTGGAAGAGATAAGTATCAGCGTGTTGACCAACGGCAGGTGCCAGGGGCTGAAGACCTGTGCCGGCCCGGCAATGGAGGGATCTGGCGGGCTAAGCAATGGCCAATGGGCCGTGAATTCCGGCCACAACAGCGCCGTGGGGCCCTTCGTGCCCTCGCCTCCCAGCCATGGGATGGCAAACATGCGCACGTAGAACAGTGCGCCGAAGAAGGCCGCGAAGAACATCACTTCGGAGAAGATGAACCAGCCCATTCCCCAGCGGAAGGAGCGATCCATCTGGGCATCATAGAGTCCGCTGCGGGATTCCACCACGACATCGCGGAACCAGAGCGCCATCACGGCCACCACCCCCGCCAGCCCCAGCAGCATGATAATGGTGCCGCGCCCATGGACCAGCACCATGCCGGTACCGATCATCATCATGCCCAGCGCCAGGGACCCAAGCGCCGGCCACTTGCTGGTTGCAGGTACGTAATAGCTGCCACTCATGCCTCATCTCCTTCAATGGTCTTTGCAGCGGCCTGAAGCGGCGCTTGTTTGCCTTCAACGGGATAGAGCGTATAGACCAGGGTGACGGTATTGATCTCGGGGGGTAGATCGCGATCCAGCTGGAAGACCAGCGGCAGCTCGAGCTTCTCGCCAGCCTCCAGTCGCTGCTCCTCGAAACAGAAGCAGCTGGCCTTGCGCACGTGGCGCGTGGCGGTCGAGGGCGAGACGCTGGGCACCGCACGCCCCCAGCTCTCGCCACTGCTTTGATTGTTGAAGGTGAAATTCACCTCGGATGTCTGGCCCGGATGGAGTCGCACCTGCCGGGTTTCGACCTCCATGCGCCAGGGCAACCCGGAGCCATTGCGGGTGATGAACTGCACGGTCACCATGCGCGAATCGTCAACATTGTCATGGACCAATGCCTGGGCGTTGGTGTCCACCTTGCCGTTGATACCGGTGACGCGGCAGAACACGTCGTACAGGGGCACCAGGGCAAAGGCGAAGGCGAACATACCCACCAGCGCTGCCACGCTGCGCCATACCGTGCGCCTCACCCTCACTTCCTGAGTATCCGTTTCGTTCCGACTCATGCTTCGCTCCTCCTGTCACATGCCGGCACGCCGGCTCAGTGAGCCGGGCGCTGGTAGTTCGGCGGTGTCTCGAAGGTATGCAGCGGAGCCGGGCTAGGCACGCTCCACTCGAGGTCGTCGGCGTAGTCGCCCCAGGCCGCGGCCGGCGCCTTCTTGCCGCCCCGCACGCACATGATCACCACGGCCACGAACAGTAGCTGGGAGAAACCGAACAGGAAGGCACCGATGCTCGACACCATGTTGAAATCGGCGAACTGGAGCGCATAGTCGGGGATCCGGCGCGGCATGCCGGCAAGACCCGAGAAATGCATCGGGAAGAAGGTCAGGTTGACGCCGATCACCGACAGCCAGAAGTGCCACTGGGACAGGCGCTCGTGGGGGTAGTGGCCCGTCCACTTGGGCAACCAGAAGTAGACCCCCGCCATGATGGCGAAGATTGCCCCCGGCACCAGCACATAGTGGAAATGCGCCACGACGAAGTAGGTATCGTGATACTGGAAATCGGCCGGCGCGATGGCAAGCATCAACCCCGAGAAACCACCGATGGTGAACAACACCACGAAGGCCAGGGCAAACAGCATCGGCGGCTCGAAGCTGATCGACCCCTGGAACAGCGTGGCGATCCAGTTGAACACCTTCACCCCGGTGGGCACCGCGATCAGCATGGTGGCGTACATGAAGAACAGCTGCCCCACCAGCGGCATCCCCACCACGAACATGTGGTGGCCCCAGACCATGAACGACAGCAAGGCGATGGCAGCAGTGGCGTAGACCATCGAGGCATAGCCGAAGAGGCGCTTGCGGGCAAAGGCGGGAATGATCGCCGACACGATCCCGAAGGCCGGCAGGATCATGATGTACACCTCGGGATGGCCGAAGAACCAGAACAGGTGCTGGAACAGAACCGGGTCGCCCCCGCCCGCGGCATTGAAGAAGCTGGTGCCGAAGTTGATGTCCATCAGCATCATGGTGATCACGCCGGCGAGTACCGGCATGACCGCGATCAGCAGGAAGCCGGTGATCAGCCAGGTCCAGACGAACAGCGGCATGTCCATCATGCGCATGCCCGGCGCGCGCATGTTGAGGATGGTGGCAACGATGTTGATGGCACCCAGGATAGAACTGATACCGGCAATGTGCAGCGCCAGGATGAAGAACGTGGTCGACGGCGGCGCATAGGTGGTGGAGAGCGGCGCGTAGAAGGTCCAGCCGAAATTGGGCCCGCCACCCGGCATGAACAGCGTCGACAGCAGCAGCCCGAACGCCACCGGCAGCAGCCAGAAGCTGAAATTGTTGAGGCGCGGCAACGCCATGTCGGGCGCCCCGATCTGCAGGGGAATCATCCAGTTGGCCAGGCCGGTAAAGGCCGGCATGACGGCAGCGAAGACCATGATCAGCCCATGCATGGTCGTCATCTGGTTGAAGAACTCCGGATTGACGAACTGCATGCCGGGCTGGAAGAGCTCCAGGCGCACCACCAGGGCAAAGATACCCCCGATGAAGAACATGACCAGCGAGAAGATCAGGTAGAGAGAACCGATCTCCTTGTGGTTGGTGGTCAGCAGCCAGCGCATGAGGCCCTTGGGGGGCGCTTCATGGGCGTGTCCATGCCCAGCTTCCGCGGCGGTGCTGCTCTGCTCGAGGGTAGGCTGAGGAGGTACCTTAGGGGCCATCGGAAATCTCCAGATTCATTGTCTTGTTATGTCGGCGCATAGGGGGGCCACGGCAAAAGCGCCGTGGCCGTGATCAGCGTTCCAGCCGCTCGGCAATTTCTGCAGGCTGCACCGCATCGCCGGTGTCGTTGCCCCAGGCGTTGCGGGTATAGGTGATCACCGCGGCGAGTTCGACAGGGTTGAGCGTGGTACGGAACGACGGCATGGCAGTACCGGAGACGCCATTGATGATGGTGTCCTTGTGCCAGTCGATATCGGCGAGCATCTGCTCATTGCCGGCCAGAGCCGGGAACGCCGGCGGAGAACCCTGACCTTCCACCTGGTGACAGGAGGCGCAGATGCTGCCGTAGACGCCCTCGCCACGCTCCATGAGCTCGTCCATCTCCCACTCGCGATCGACCCCAAGCGCTTCCTCGGCGGCCATTTCCTGGCGCTCGACCAACCATGTCTCGAAGTCGTCCTCTTCCATGGCGTGAACCACGATGGGCATGTAGGCGTGATCCACGCCACACAGCTCGGCACACTGGCCGCGATAGATGCCCGGCTCGTTGATCCTGACCCAGTTCTCGCTGATGAAGCCGGGAATGGTGTCCTGCTTCACGGCGAAGTCGGGCACCCACCAGGCGTGGATGACATCATCGGAGGTAAAAAGGAAGCGAACCTTGCGATTGATCGGCAGGACCAGAGGCTCGTCGACCTCCAGCAGGTAGTTCTCGCCACGCTCCTCGTCACCGCGTATCTGAGCGCGCGGTGTCGACATGTTCGAGTTGAAGGCGACATCTTCACCGAGATATTCATAGCGCCAACGCCATTGCTGACCGGTGACCATGACATCCAGTTCGGCATCAGAGGGGTCGTAGATCTTCTGCAGCGTCGCCGTGGCGGGAATCGCCATGCCAACCAGGATCAGCAGCGGCACCGCCGTCCAGATCACCTCCACGGTGGTGTTCTCGTGGAAGTTGGCCGCCTTGGCGCCCTTGGAGTGGCGATGGCGTATCAGGGAGTAGAACATAACCCCGAACACGGCCACGCCGATGACGACGCAGATCCAGAATATGACCATGTGCAGATTGTAGATTTCTCTACTGAGGTCTGTTACCCCCACCGGCATGTTCCAGCCACTGGCCAGAGCTGCCTGGCTCGAGCCGACAAGGGACAGGCCCCCTGCCAACCATACGAGCAGAGTGCGCATCGACGCCTCCCGATGTTTGTAGTTGTCGTAGCAATGGCAACCCCGAATGTCAGGGACGGGGGTCCTCACGCAAGCGCAAGAACATTAGCCGCTTCTGCGAGGATTATATGGAGACGGGACCGGAAAGTCACTGCTCCTGATCCCCTGCTCTGTCTAACGCGCCAGTCAACGCAGCGCGCCACGACCACGTTCGGCTCAACCAGCCGCCCAGGTCGCCACCAGGGCAATCAAGCCCACAAACAGCAGCGCCATGATGATCCCGACGAGGATAAAGGCCATCGGGTTTCCCTTCTCGAAGTCCTCACGCCGCTGCTGTTCCTTCTGCACTCCCAAAAAAGCCGCCAGCACTGACTTGATCACTCCCCACATGGCGTATCCCCACGGCCAGATTGGACGCTCATAGCATGCCACAGCTGGCACGGCTTCGGAAAACCACTTCATCTGATCACATCACAAAGTATTATACTGCGACGCAGCAACATTGGCGCTGCCGGCCCCTCACTGGACTACACTTCGAGGCAGGAGACAGCCCTTGGTTATCCTTCCACCTTCAGGAGTTCGCCATGCCCAGCAAGAAGACAGAACCCAGCGCCAACAACCCGCTCGATGCTACCCGGCCCATCATGGAATGGTGGACCCAGCAGTGGATGCAGGGTGCAACGCCCATGACCCGCATGCAACTGGCCTGGATGGAAAACCTGTCGGAAATCATGCAGCAGGAAGCCCGCTTTCTTTCGGCCCTCGCCGAGTCGAGCCAGCGCATCGCCAAGTGCTATGACACCCATCAGGGCGACCCGGCGAAGATGAACGAGTGCTACCAGGAGCTGGCCAAGGAAGTGGCGGAACAGCACATGGAGCGAATGAAGAACGTCGCCAGCCTGTCGCACGACTTCCGCACCCGGATCTGGGAAGAGCTCTAGAAGGCTACACGCCTGGAGCCGAAGGCCGACGAAGCCCGCCTTCGGCTCAGTGTGGCTTGTGTGCCTCGTCATCGGAAACCGGCACCGGGCGGGAGCCCGCATCGTCGAGATCGGCCCATGGCTCCCGTGGCGCCTCGGCACGCTCGCCGGTACGTGCCGCATAGCGCTCGCGATGCAGCGCCTTGAGCAAGCCGACGACCATCAGCATGATCACCACCGAGAACGGCAGTGCCGCCATGATCACCGCCGCCTGCAGCGTCTCGAGCCCTCCAGCCATCAGCAGCACCGCCGTCAGCAGCCCCAGCAGGCCTCCCCATAGTATGCGGTGAGCCGTGGGTGGCTCCGGGTCGCCGCCGGCCAGGATGGTATTGATCACCAGGGTGCCGGCATTGGCCGAAGTGATCAGGTAAGTGGCGATCAGCAGCACCAGCACGGCAGACACGCCCTGCCCCAGCAGCCCGAGCCCCATGGCGTCGATGGTGGCAAACAGCGCCGTGGCCACGTCGGCCTCCACGGCGGCCACGATGCCACCCGCCCCGAACAGCTCATGGTAGAGGGCGGTGCCACCGAACAGCCCAATCCAGACGATGGTGATGACCGTGGGTACCAGCAGCACGCCCATGACGAATTCACGGAAGGTTCGCCCCCGGGAGACCCGGGCGATGAACATGCCCACGAACGGCGACCAGGCCAGCCACCAGCCCCAGAAGAACACCGTCCACTCCGCCTGCCAGCCATCGTCCCGGGTCGCATTGGTGTGGAACGTCATGCCCATCAGGTTCTGGATGTAATCGCCCGTCGACTCGATGGTAATCGCGATCAGATACTGGGTCGGCCCGAACAGCAGCATGAACACCACCACCGCGATACTCAGCCAGAAATTGGCTTCCGACAGCAGGCGCACGCCACGCTTCACACCGGAGACCACGGAGACGGTCGCCACGCTCATGATCACGGCGGTAACGATCAGTTGAAGGGCCAGCGAAGACGGCAGGCCGAAAACCGCGTCGAGCCCCGCGTTCATCTGCTGTACGCCCAGGCCCAGGGTGGTGGCGATACCGAATACCGTACCAAACACCGCCAGCACATCGACGGCATCGCCCAACAGGCCATCGGTACGCTTGCCGAACAGCGGCTTGAGCCCGGAACGAATGGTGAGCGGCATCTTCCAGCGATAGGAGAAATAGGCCAGCACCAGCGCCACGAAGGAGAAGATCGCCCAGCCGTTCAACCCCCAGTGGAAATAGGTCAAGCGCATGGCGACCCGCGCGGCGTCGGGGCTCATGCCATCAACAATGAAGGGGTTCGCCTGGAACTGCAGTATCGGCTGGGCGACCGACCAGAACAGGATGCCGACCCCGGTGCCTGCCGCGAACAGCATCGCCACCCAGGAAAAGAAGGTGAATTCCGGCTGCTCGAAGTCGCTGCCCAGGCGAACGTTCTTGTAGCGCCCCGTGCCGAGCCACACCATGAACAGGAGTAGAAACGCCACCAGCAGCACGTAATACCATTCGAGAAAGGGATCGAGCACGGTGCGCATCAGCGCCAACCCATACCCCAGGCGCTCGGTATAGAAGGCGCCATAGATCAGGGATACCGCTACGACCAGGAACGTAACCAGGGTGACCCTCGGGTTCATGCCCTTGAGGGGACCGCACCGAGCCTGTTGGTACATGGCGATGTCCTTTCCCGATGACGAGCAATTGCCGATGCTCATCATAAAGCAACGCACGCCCTCCTTCACGGCTGCCCCCGCCCCTACCCCGATCAACCCCTTGTAAAGGCAAGCTTCTGAAAGGAAAGTACAAAAGAGGCTTTTCATTTAGAACGGAACGCGCTAGTATACGCCTCGTTCTCGGGGAGCTGGTTACGGCCAACCAACCGGAAAACCTGGGGGAACCCACGTTTGTAGAACGACAGTCGGAGCGTGGCGCAGCTTGGTAGCGCGCTGCAATGGGGTTGCAGAGGTCGCAGGTTCGAATCCTGTCGCTCCGACCATTAGATTCAAGAAAAGCCGCCACTTACGGGTCACCCCGACTGGCGGTTTTTCGTTGGTGGTAAAAAACTGGTAAAACTCCTCCCCTCTTGGACCCATTACCAGGCGCCTGGAGCGGCGCGGGCGCTACTCAATGGTAGAGCTGCACCATCGCCGTTTTCCCTTCTCTATCAATACCCTGCATGACTCCCTGTCTAACAAATTAGCGATTGTCTAACGATTTTCGTGGCCGCCGTTGAGCGATCCATGGCGCTAAGCCATGCTCTGACCATGGACGAACAGACACGACTCCGGATCACCCAATGGCGCAAGCGCCTCGAACGGAAGGGCTGGATCAGCCTCCGCCGGAGGCGCCGGTGCAGGGCCGGGTGGTCAAGGGAGTGTTTAGAGGTTGCCCCCTGGGGCTGGCCATACCTAATCGCGCAAGGGGGCATTGTTCGGATTGGCTAATGAGGGCTATGAGTTAGAAGTTTGAATGTTCCTGTTTTGGAATACGATGTCTGCAAAGCGTAGTCTTCCGTCATTTTCCCATTTAATCCCATTAATTGTATAAATTCGGAATCCTCTTGACGACAGCCACTCAACTATAGCCGTGGCATCACCTGAAGCTTTCCCCTCAATGCGACATTCAGCCACTATATAGTCAATCTTGCTTAGCACTGCCTCCGCCCCCTTTATCACATCAAAATCGAATCCTTCGGTATCTGTCTTAAGAATGAATGGAGGAGAAAGCTTGCTTTCTTCTACCAGCTCATCGATTCGGACTGACCGACAAGTGCTTTCCTTTTTGTTCTTGTCATGATTGGGGAACTCGCTATGTGAGGCTCTCGATGAGATAGCCTTTTGATCACCCCTCTCATAAAAAACACAATCGCCTGTAAAGTCTGTCGCGACAGCTCTTTCCCATTGCCCTGGTCTTTCGCTTAAAATTTTCTTGATGCTATCACCAAAACCCTCTACTGGCTCGATAAGCATAAGATATGCATCAGGAAAGGCGGCATATAGCGAAGGTGTCCCTGTTGCAACACCAACATCGATTATCGTTCGAGGCTGACTACTCCCTGACATTTCGTCAAATTTCCATCCACTTACATCCCAGGTTGCGCTTGTGTGGAGGGAGGTCCGGTTTAATGTTACGGGGCCTATCTCTACTTTTCCCCTGGAAAGTTTTTCTACGACCTTAGGAGGGCTATTGGTTGTTGTTGGCTTGCTCGCAACATTCTGCGCCGCTCTTGCTCGGCCAGGTGCATTTAGCTTCTTCAATATACGCTTAATCATATTCTTCCGCCGAGGGTCTCGCTGCTAGAGGGGCTTCGGGCACTGTACCTCATCAGGGCAATCCTGGGTAGGCCCGTCAATCCTTGGGGTTAGCATGAAGGAAGATGGTTCTTAGTCGCCCGGAGCTTGCGAAATGTCAGAGTTTAACCGCTTGGATGAAAAGGTCATCGATCTGCTCGCCACTCAACCCTAGGGCATAGCCCAGGCCGACAAGCTGCTCATTCATGCGCTCCCATACTGTCGCCCGCTGATACCACGCCCGCGTCAGCTTGCGCTCTACCACATCCTCGATGCTGTCGATGGCGGCTTCGACCTGCTCATCTAGTCCTGTGAGAATTAGCTGGTGTTCGCCCTGGGGCTGGTGACGGACGCTGACTGGCGCCACCGATCCAGCTCTTCTTCTGGCGTCAGCGGCTCGGGCTCCGGTTCAGGCTTTGGGGCAACACTAAATCCATCATCAATGCTCACAACCTCGCCACGCATGATGCCCTCAAGCGCCTGCTGATACTGCTCGTCATTGATCGGAATTCCACCCTCAATGGGCGACTGGCTGATTTGTCCGTTGGCTGCGTAGGGCATCACGCGATCCTCATGTAATAGGTGAGCTGCTGGTGTTTTACGTCGGTGCGGTCACCAGTTCGTGCATCCGGGCTGTTTGTGGAGTCAAAGCTTATATGGGGTTGCAGAGGTGCAGGTTCGAATCCTGTCGCTCCGACCATTAGATTCAAGAAAAGCCGCCACTACGGATCATACCGAGTGGCGGTTTTTCGTTTTTCCCTCTTGGGCGCAGTACCGGGCCGTTGGGGCAGCGTCGAGACCGAAACGTATCGAGCCGGCGCTGTCAGACAATGTAAGGCCCAGCCTTCTGGCACGACAGAGCCTCGGCGAACGTTACGACAAGGACTCCGCATGCCCCTGACCCAGCCCGACGCCCTCACCGCCATCCAGGCGAGCCTCGCCGCCACGTCCTGGGCCGACGAGCCGTTGGTGCCCATGGAGGACAGCGGCCTTGCCCACGTTCATCTTCGCCTGGGCGAAAGCGGCTGGCTGCTGCGCATTCCCAAGCAGAGCCAGATGGGCCTAGAGCCCACGGATCACCTGACCTATGAGTCCGCCTGCTTTGCCCGCGCCGCGCCCAGCGGAGTGACACCCGCACTGGCCGAGAACCTGCCACCAAGCTCCGCCCTGCCCCGTGGCGCACTGGTGGTCAGGGCCATCGACGGGCGCAGCGCAACGCTCCCCGACGACCTGCCGGCACTGATGTGCAGCCTGGCGGCCATCCATCGCCTGCCGCTACCCGCCACAGCCGAGCGCGCCCCACTGCTGGCACCCCGCGACCCACTGGCGGCGATGTATCACGAGGTTCTGGACCAGGCCCGTTACCTGGCCGACGCCGGCCTGGCCCCCGAGGCCGAACAGGGAATTCGCCGCGAACTGGCACAGTTTTCCGCCTCCCTCAACACGCCTCAGCGCCCCGAACGGCGGCTGATCACCTTCGATGCCCACCCCGGCAATTTCCTGATCGATGTCGATGGCCAGGCCTGGATGGTCGACCTGGAGAAAGCCCGCTACAGCTATCCCGGCTTCGACCTGGCGCATGCCACTCTCTATACCTCGACCACCTGGGACATCAACAGCCACGCCGTGCTCGATAGCGATGCCATACTTGCCGCCTACGCCACCTGGGAGCGGAAGATGGGTGAAACGGGCCGCGCCCAGCGCCCCTGGCACCTGCCCCTGCGCCGCGCCATGTGGCTGTGGTCGGTCACCTGGTGTGCCAAGTGGCAGGTGACCTCCGGGGCGCCACCGTCAAGAAATGCTCGCGGGCAGGACTGGTCGCGCCAGCACAACAGCGAAGCACTCAACGCTCATGTTCAGGAGCGTGTGGCACACTACCTCTCACCCCCGGTGATCAGGCGCATGGGCGAGGAATTCCAGTCACTTGCCACAGCCTTTGCCGATGGCCTCGACACGGCGATCCAGCGCACCGACGACCTGGAGTAGAGACGCCATGCGCCAGCCCGGCCTGAGCGTGATCATACCGACCCTCAACGAAGCCGAGACCCTTGAGGCACGGCTCGAGCACCTGCTCGCGCTATGGGCCTGTGGTGTCGAAATCATCATTGTGGATGGGGGCAGCCAGGACGAGACAGTGGCCAAGGCCAGCCGCGTGGCCGATCGTGTCATCGAAAGCCCGCCGGGGCGCGCCGTACAGATGAATGCGGGAGCCCACGCCGCCACTGCCGGCCAGCTGCTGTTCCTGCATGCCGACACCCAGCTGCCGCGGCGGGCCGACCGCCTGATCGACGAGGCCCTGGCCGGGCGCCGCTGGGGGCGCTTCGATATCCGGCTCGAGGGGCGCCACCCCATGCTGCCGGTGATCGCCACCGCCATGAACTGGCGCTCGCGCTTCACCGGCATCGCCACCGGCGACCAGGCGCTATTCATGACCCGCAGCGCCTTCGACGAGGTCGGCGGCTTTCCCGACCAGCCCTTGATGGAGGACATCGCGCTTTCAAAGCGTCTCAGGCGTCTTTCGCCCCCCGCCTGCCTGCGCCAGCGCGTAAGCAGCTCGGGGCGGCGCTGGGAGCACAACGGCGCCTGGCCGACCATCCTGCTGATGTGGCGGCTTCGCTATCGCTATTGGCGCGGAGAGTCGCCCGAGCAGTTGGCCAGGGCCTATCGCGATGTGCGCTGACGTCATGCTCGCGGTGCTGGCCAAGGCACCACTGCCCGGCCAGGCGAAAACCCGCTTGATACCGACATTGGGTGCCGAGGGCGCCGCACGACTGCATGAGCGGCTGCTGCGCCGCACCCTGGAGATCGCCCGTGCAACCATGCCGCGAGTCACCCTGTGGACCGCACTCGCGCACCATCATCCGCTGTTTCTGGAGCTGGCCGACACATATCGGATCGAGCTGCGCCCCCAGCCGCATGGCGACCTGGGTCAACGCATGCTGCACGCCCTGGCCGCCATGCCCGGCCCCGGGCTGGTGATCGGCACCGACTGCCCCGTCCTGACGCCAACGCTACTGCGCCGCTGCCACGCAGCGCTGAACGACGCCGACGTGGTCTGCCTGCCGGCGGAAGATGGCGGCTATGGTCTGATCGCCATGCACCGCACCGAAGCCCGGCTATTCTCGGGCATCGACTGGAGCACGGAGCGAGTGATGTCCCAGACCGCCCATGCCGCCGCTAAACTGGGTTTACGGCTGCGCTGCCTGGACACGGTCTGGGATGTCGATCGGCCAGAAGACCTGGCACGGCTGGCGACCCATAGCCCTGAACTGCTCGTCGACCTGGACGACCCCACGACACACGGCCGGTGATCGCGGCCTCCCCTGCGCCCCGTTGGCGGTAATCTCCTACAACAAATCCCTCCCTGGCTCACAGCCGATATCCTCAAACCCCGCTAGCCTGAACGGAAGTTGTTTACCTTGAGCTGTTTTCCACGAATGGCGATCACCATGAAACGGATAAGCTACCACCAGCAGGGCATCGAGGTTGAACTGGTTCTCACAAGGGATCCGTTCAACTGTGATTGGCTTGCCGTAGCACGATGGGAGGCAAGCCCCGGCGCCATCGCCTCGCTACACACCATGCCTCCGCTCAGAGCCACGGCGTCGGAAGCGGAGGCCTGGAATGCGGCGAAGGAATGGGCGAACCGGCTTGTCATGCAGGATTGGCAGAGCACGGCTGGCCTCGCCGCCACAACCTCGACAAGCACCCATACAGGCTATGCAATGCGCTGATGACGGTCTGCAAGACCAACGCGCAGGCTACTACCTAACCGCCAACTGCCTGGTTGACAAATGAGCCCGACCATAACTGTCGGGCCCCATCGGCATGCCTCCTTTCGACAACCTCACGCTGTCGTGCTCCCCCTTGTCCCGTATCTTTTTTGATGGCACCGCCCCTCCGGCGGAAACTTGGCTACCCTTACCGATAGGCAGCCGTCGAGAACGACGCCCCTGCATCATGCGCTTGATGCCCGATGCCACTACTTTCCCTACAGCAAGAGAGAAGAGAAAGCCGAAAAGGAAGTCGGTTAAGAAGGTCGATACGTAAAAGGTAAGGTGGGAAGCACACTAGCCGAATACACGGAGGTCAGCATGAAACGAATTCTCGAGCATGCCGCAGCCTGGCTATTACGTGTCATGGAGAGCCACGACCCCCAGAAGCCTCAGGAACAGCACGCCTGGTGCTGCTATCGAGCAGGCCGTAACCATCCGCCGGGCGACAATCGACGCCACTGAGCGGTGATACCGGACGCTTCCAACGCTGTTGGAGCATCTTCATCTCGCGACTGGAGGCCAAAGGCCTCCCGGCGGGGTTGCCAACGTTCACGGCCATCACCGGTGTTTCACCCTCCGCCAAGGCGCCTGCGGCGCCAGTCGCGACGCGGAGTCGGAGCGCCGAACCGAGCGCTCCAACAAGGTCCGCAACGACCTCCCTGTTGGAGCATCTTCAGATCGCGACTGGAGGCCGAAGGCCTCCCGGCGGGGTTGCCGAGGCTCTCAGTGAAAGAGGCAGTTGCGGGGCGCTCACGCGACGGCGACACTGGCCGCATACATCTCCGTGAGGCACCGCAAGCATGCATAGCGAGACACCACCGCCAGACGACTCCGAGCCGTCTTCCAAGCCTGCCCAGCGACGCAGCGAGCAGCGGCTGGAGCGTTATCTGTGGAATTCACGGTTCCTGGTGATGATGGCCGTCGTGCCCAGCCTGATCGGCGCGGTGGTGCTCTTTATCATCGGCACCATCGACATCGCCAAGGTGCTTGTCGATACCGTGGCCTACTATTTCCTCGGCAGTGTGGAGAACATTCACGACAGCGTGGTGCCCAATATCATCATGGCCATCGATATCTATCTGATCGCCATCGTGTTGTTGATCTTCGGGCTCGGGGTGTACCGGCTGTTCGTCTCCCCGATCGAGCAGGCAGAGGACCACGCACCCCACCACCCCTTCAATGTGCAGTCGTTCGATCAGCTCAAGGACAAGATCGCGCGGGTGGTAATCCTGGCAGTCATCATCGAATTCTTCCGCGCCGTGGTGGATATCCGTTTCCAGACCCCGCTGGACGCCATCTACCTGGCACTCTCGGTACTCGCCCTTGCCGCCGCGCTGTACTTGATGAGCCTGGCACATCGCAAGGAGTAAACTGGGACGAGGAGTGCCGAAGGCCCTTTGCACAGCGTGGCTTGGACTCCCACCTGATCGAGGAAGGCACCATGCATAACCCCAAGCTAGCGATCGCCCTGCTGCTCGGCTTTGCCACCATTGCCCCTCTTCACGCTGGAGACTGCGAACCAGATGACAGGCAGCAGGCGATGCTGGATAGGGTGAACGAGGCACGAAGCGAACCACGGCAATGCGGCGACGAAAAATTTGAGGCGGCGGAGCCCCTGGTATGGAGCTGTCGCCTGGAAGAGGCCGCCGAGGCGCATTCGCGAGACATGGCGGAGAACGAGTTCTTCAGCCATACCGATGCCGACGATGTGGGCGCGAACGATCGAGTGAGCGATACCGGCTATGACTGGATGGCGGTCGGCGAGAATATCGCCGCGGGCCAAGCCGATGTTGCCACGGTCATCGAGGGTTGGCTCGCCAGCCCGGGGCACTGCGCCAATATCATGAGCGATGAATTCACCGAGTTCGGCGCGGCTGTGGTCGAAGCGGAGGGATCGGACTACTCACCGTACTGGACCCAGGTCTTCGCCCGGCCACGCTGAATGCTGCGGCCCCGCCAAGGCGCCTTCCGGCGGTGCCCACATGAATGAAAACCGACTCACGCCAGGCATCACGTAAGCACGCGATAAGCAAAGTGCGGGGATGAACAGGCAAGGAAACGGAAGAGTGAGAACAATCGAAACGAAAAACGTCAGGCAGTGCGGGAGCGGAAAGTCATTCAGGACCCTCCCTGGTCCGGTTGCGATCAACGAATATAAGCCACCAGAGCGTCCTGGGCTGCCTGCTGGGCCAAGGCATAGGATTCCCAGTGCTCCAGCACCTCACTGCTCAGGTCGACGATGTGTTGTTTAGTTGGCATGACGCATCTCCTGTTGGGTGATGAAAAACATCATGCCCCATCAATGTCGATATTTCATCACGATTACGACACTTTGCCCCAAGATGGCGCAGCCTTACCCATTCTGGCACCACAGCGGAACAATGTTACAAAACGGTGCATGAATTTACCCATCGGAGTGCCAAGCAGAGCTAGATTCGATCAAACGTTCGTTGGATCTGGCCCGACGCATCGGCGTCTGGAGGCCGCAGGCCTCCCGGCGGTGTTGCCGAGGCAACTTCTCTATGCGTTGCCATGCCGCTCAATCGGCAGAGCCATGACCTTCAAATTATCCCAGAAGGGAAAACTTCCGCTTGCAAGCCTTCCACTGCGTCAAATTATCCCAATCGGGACAATTCAATTGACGCAACCGGAATACGCTGGCACGCCTGGCAGGACTGGCCTGCCCCACCACCACGCTGGGCCGGGCCGAAGGGCATGCCTACTTGCTGGTGGAACGCTACGATAGAGCCGGTATCGGCAATCCTGAGCTGCACCGCATACATCAGGAGGACTTCTGCCAGGCCATGGGGCTCTCGCGCATCGAAAAGTATCAAGAGCCGAGTGGGCCGCGTTTCGCGCAGTGCATTGCAACGGCCCGCAACGCCTGCCGACCCAATGCCGCTTCAGTACAGCACCTGCTGCGCTGGCAGATCTTCAACGTGCTGGTTGGCAACACCGATGGGCACGCCAAGAACCTATCGCTGCTGCAGGACGAGCGCGGCCAATGGCAGGTCGCGCCCGCCTACGATCTGGTAGGCACCCTGGTGCTGGGCTACCACCGCGACCTGGCCTTCTCGGTTGGCGACCAGTTCAACTCTCAGCAGCTGCTGCCCCGCGACTGGCAAGCGTTCGCCAAGGAAAGCCGCTTAAGCTATCCCTTCGTGCGCCGCGAGATACGCACTCTCGCCGCCAGGCTTGAGGAGCTGCTGAATGCCGATGAACTGCGCGAAGCAGTGAACAATGCCGGGCTGGGCGAACATGGCTGGGTCAGGCTTCAGCAGCAGCGCCAGCACATCCATACCCAATGCCACAAGGCCCAGCGTTGGTAGCTGCCGGCGTTAGAAAACTTCGCTGTTGGAGCATCTTCAGATCGCGACTGGAGGCCGAAGGACTCCCGGCGGTGTTGCCGATGTGGCAAAGGCCGCCAACGTCGGCGGCCTTTGCCAGGGCGCCTGACGGCGCCAGTCGCGATGGAAACCAGCGCTCCAACAGCTGTTCTTTCCATCAAGGCAAACCACGCCGCTGTGGGAGCATCTTCAGATCACGACTGGAGGCTGCAAGCCTCCCGGCGGTGTTGCCGATGCTGGCGACCACTACCAACGTCACTGATTAACCCCGACGCTGGGGTACTACGGCCGGATGCTTACGAGCAATATATTGCCCATTTTTGTGTATCTCTCCAGCTAAGGAGCACTATATTTCTCATATTTTTGAGAAAGAGCTACTATTGAGCATAATAATGCTCACCAGGAAACTTCATGCGCCTTACGCTTCAAATCTATCTCGATCACCACTGGCATGATGCCGCCCAGCTTGAGGTACCTCATCCCGACAAGGGTACCCATGGCCCTGCCCGGCTGGGCTATCTACAAGAGTATGCCCTGGAGTGGATGCTACGGGACGATGAGCATGCCTGTAGCTTGACACTTCCCGTTGAGCTAATGATGAAGCACCACGGCAAGCGTTGGTTCGGCTTCCTGGAAGATATCATGCCGGCCGGCGCCAGCCGTCGTTACTGGGTTTCAGCCCTTGGGCTACAAGGGCTGCCGACGGGCCAGCAGGACAGCGAGCTGTTGAGGCACGCCACCATCGCACCGGTTGGCAACCTGAGAATCAAGGAAGCCGTGCCCGAACGAGCGAGCGGCTCACAACTTCATGTCAGGCGCTTCACACGAGATGACGTCATCGACCGGCATGGGGATTTCCTGGAATACGCGCAACAGATGGGCGCTTCCAGCGGAGGTGCCACAGGCGCTGGTGGTGAAGCACCCAAGCTCCTGCTCCGGTGCAGCCAGGATAACGAGATATGGATAGATACCTGGCAGGACGACCCTCACAATCTCGATAGACACGATCTCGTCAAGTTCCCCCGCGGAAAGCGCAGCCAGGATGATTGCGATATTCTTCGCGCGGAATTCGCCTATTACCATGAGCTGGCCAACCTGGGTATCGAGGCGATCGACACGGACGCCATGCAGCTGATCGAAGGCGAGCGCTACCCATCGCTGTGGCTACCCCGCTTCGACGTCACACAAGAAGCCGACGGCCTGACCCGCTTCGGGCTGGAATCCATCTACTCCCTTTTCGACGCGCCTCTCGGCAGCCACCTCAATCACTTCAACGTCATTCGCCATCTGGTGGCACTGCTGGAAAACCAGTACCGAGTTCTGGAACTCAATGAGCCCTTCGACCGGACGAGCTTCGTCATAGAGTGGCTCAGGCGGGACCTGCTCAATGTGGCGTTCGGCAACTCCGACAATCATGGGCGCAATGCTGCCCTGCTCAAGCGACCGGAAGGGATCTGGCACGCCCCCGTCTATGACTTCGCCCCCATGAAGGCCGACCCCGAGGGGGTGACGCGCACAACACGATGGGGCTCTCCTTTTGAAGAGGGCGGCGATTTCGACTGGATCGCCATAGCCCACGCACTGAAAGACCTGGCGCCTGCCGAACAGTCCATCAGCGAACTCAAGGCCCTGGCCGGAGAACTGATCGGGCTGCAAGAGAGATTGCACGAACATGGCGTACCAGAGCGGATACTCACCATGCCTGCCGTAGGGCTAGGTACACTAGACCACCGCCTCAAGTCCTGGGGGCTGACATGAAACGACAGAGCCTGAGCCCAGACGAGAGGGAAGAAAAAATGATCGAAGCCACTCGTCGACTTGTCGCTGGGGAAATCAGCGAAGGCGATCTACTGCGTATTCTGAGACGCGATGTGCTCGGTCTGACCCAGAACGACTATGCACGGCTGGTAGGTATTAGCCGACGCACGCTGTCCGATATGGAAGGCGACAAGGGTAACGTCTCGCTCGCGGTTATGAATCGCGCCTTCCGCCCACTTGGGCTAAAGGTCTGCTTGATGCCGCGTCAGCCTGCTCTGGTCGAGAAGGTGATGGAGAAAGAGCTGGAAAATCAAAAGGAATAACGTCAGCAAACGACCACAGCCAACGCCGCGGTCTCCGCCGAGGCGCCTTCCGGCGCCAGTCGCGATGGAAACCAGCGCTCCAACAGCTGTTCTTTCTAATATTGGAGTAGCTTTAGCTCGCGACTGGAGGCCGCAGGCCTCCCGGCGGTGTTGCCGAGGTTGGCGATCACCGCCAACGCTGCAGTCTCCGCCAAGGCGCCTACCGGCGCCAGTCGCGACGCAGAGCGGCGCTCCAACAGAACCCCATCATTCGAAAATTTCGTTGTTGGAGCACCTTCAGATCGCAACTGGAGGCCGCAGGCCTCCCGGCGGTGTTGCCGATGGTGGCGATCACCGCCAACGTCGACAGCCTCCGCCAAGGCGCCTACCGGCGCCAGTCACGATGCGGACTCGGAGCTCCGAACCGAGCGCTCCAACAGCGATCCTCTACACCAACGCTAACCACACGGCTGTTGGAGGAAGCTTCAGCTCACGACTGGAGGCCGAAGGCCTCCCGGCGGTGTTGCCGACGCCGGGATCATCGTGTTCAAACCTGAGCATCCGAGCGAGGAAGCGGTTCAATGGTGAGACGCAGTCCCAAAGCATTGGCGACCTTGCTAATGGTGGCGTACGCCGGGTTGCCCTCGCCGGACAGTGCCTTGTAAAGGCCCTCGCGGCTCATGCCCACCTCTTTGGCCAACTGGCTCATGTTGCGCGCACGGGCAATATCACCCAGCGCCGCGGCCAGCAGTGATGGGTCATTCTCCTCCATCACAGCCTCCAGGTACGCCGCAATATCTTCCTCGTTCTGGAGGTACTCAGCCGTATCGTAATGACTGAAAATAACTTTCTGGGCAGACATGGGGTCACTCCTTCCATTGCGCGGCAATGGCTTTAGCCTGCTCGATGTCGCGTGACTGGCTGCTTTTATCGCCACCACAGAGCAGCACGATCACGATGGGTCCTCTAGCGATGTAGTAAACGCGGTAACCAGGGCCATAGGGAATCCGCATCTCCGAAACGCCTTCCCCCACAGGCTTCACATCTCCAGGGTTTCCCTGGCTGAGACGTTTGACACGCGCTACGATCCTGGCACGAGCACTGGTATCACGTAGACTTCGTAACCATCGATCGAAGACATCTGTTTTTAACAGTTCGATCATACTGATAACTGTAGTTAACAGCCTAAGCATTGTCAACTATGGTTAACACAAAGTAGGTCTACAATCGCCCAAAGCGGCTACCGTCGCCAGTCGCGATGGGGTCCAGCGCTCCAACAGCGGTTTTTCTAATGTAGGAGCATCTTCAGATCGCGACTGGAGGCCGCAGGCCTCCCGGCAGTGTTGCCGATGGTAGCGATCATCGCAGGCTGACAGGCAGCGTCGCACGGCATACTGGACTTTAACTAATTCTCCACCATAATTGTCATCATGTTAGTTAAAGACCGCCGATGGAAGGCTCACCATGTCATATCAGCGCCTACAATCTGAGCAATCCCGCGTTGCCGTCAACGCCATCCAGCTCTTCGAAGCGCTTGAGCAGCATCGCGGCCAGGCGCGACAGGTCAAAGGCTCGATGCACTGGAAGCGCATCCATGGGCGGGAGTACCTCTACCGGGCCTACACCGGCGGCAAGAACCACTCGCTAGGCCCGCGGTCCGCCGAAACCGAGGCCATTCGGGAAGCGTTCGATACCCGCAAGGCTGAGTACCAGGCTCGGGAGCAGTCACTCAAGGAGCAGCTCCAGCTGCACGCCGCCTATATCCGGGCCAATCGGCTGAACCGCTTCCCGGTCGCCGGCGCCAGGGTAATCCGGGCACTGCAACGCAAGGACCTCCCCTTTCGGGTCATCGGCACCAACGCCCTGTATGCCTACGAGGCCCGCGCTGGTGTGCGGATCGAACCCGAACACCTGGCGACAGCCGATATGGACGTCCTGATGGACGCCCGGCAAGGCTTGAGGATCGTAACGGCTCTGGAGGGGGACACCCTGCTATCGGTCATTCGATCCAGCGATCGCTCGTTCGAGCCGCTCACCGATACCCCATACGAGTTTCGTGCAGCCAATGCCCAGGGCTACATGATCGACCTGATTACCCAGGCCGCCGATGTGATGACAATGAACGACTTCGAACACCACCTGGAAGCTGGCGACCTGAAACCGGTAGGCATCGACTCCTTGAAATGGGCGATCGCCTCACCGCGCTTCGAAGCAGTCGTGTTCGATGAACGCGGCATGCCGCTTCGGCTGTCCACCGTAGACCCGCGGGCGTTCGTGCTGCACAAGCACTATGTCAGCCAGCAACCGGACCGGGAACCCATCAAACGCCATCGAGATGAAGCGCAGGCGCAGCTGATAGCCACCCTCCTGCGTAACGAACTGCGGGAACTGTCAACGACACAAGCCGTCGAGCGGGCCTTCCCGCACCTGGTCAGGCAGCAGGCGAGCACGCGTTTCGACGACTTTGACGTGTGACTGTTGATTGAGAACACCAAGGCGCCTACCGGCGACAGTCGCGACGCAAAGCGGCGCTCCAACAAGGTCAGCAACCACCGCACTGTTGGAGCATCTTCAGCTCACGACTGGAGGCCGCAGGCCTCCCGGCGGTGTTGCCGAGGTTGGCTATCACCGCCAAGGCGCCTGCCGGCGCCCAGCAGAATCACACTTTGACGGCTTATTGCTAAAGCCACGCCATTCCGGGCCGATATCCTGTATGAATGGCAGCTTTGCCCTGCCCCCTCCAAGAAGCGCCCGCCACTATGACAACAACTATCCCCCGCACACAGCGCAAAACGCTTCTTGCCGTTGCCTGTGGCCTGGCCAGTGCCATGCTGGCCACCCCTGCCCACGCCGGGAGCCTGACTGAATTCACCCTTACCGACGGCCATACCAACGTCGGCACCATGTCGCTCGACTGGGATAGGATCCGTATCTCCAATATTAGAAACAGCACGCCAAGCACCGGCCCTTACCAGTACAACTATGTAGGCCAGGAGATCATCGTCAACACGTCGGGGGAGTACCTGCTCGGCCAGACCACCGCTCCGGTGGATACGGTCATGCTGCTCTATCGCGGCTCGTTCGACCCCACCGCCCCCGGCAACGGCTGGATCACCGGCAACGACGACTGGGGTAGCCAGGTCGACGGCTCCAACCTGACGGATGACCTTGCTGCCGCCGGCATCACGTTTGTTTCATGCTCAAGTCCCACTTTCTGCCCAGCCTTGAAGCAGACGCTGGAAGGTGGTGCCCGCTACACCGTGGTTATCAGTACCTACAGCCCCGGCAATGATATCGGCTTTCCCCAGTCGTTCTTCGTCTATGGCCTGGACTTCGTCGTCGTCGTCCACGGCCCGGACTTAGTCATCGTGTATGGCCCGGACTTAGTCGTCGAGACCAAGAATGTTGAAAAGCTTTTCGAAGCCCCGGTGGCAGGCAGCCGCAGCCAACCCGGCGGTGCCTACCTGGACCGCGTGGTCGACGAACTCGGCCTGCGCGACCCCAACAGCCCACTGCTCCAGGCCCTCACCTCGCTGGCGGCCATGTCAGAGACCGAGCGGGCCCGGTTCGTGGAGAGCATGAGCTCAAACGTCTCGCGCAGCGGCATGCGCGATGCCACCGTGAATGCCAGCCGAGCGATGCTGAACACCGTGGGCAAGCGCTACGCCAGCACCGGCCTTGGTGGTCAAATGAGCAGGGGCCTGGTAGCCCCTGCCACCTATGCCGGCCACACCGCCAACCGACAGCTCGAGCAAGGCACATCGCTGGGAATGGCGCCAGGCAACGATACCCGGTCCAGTGTGCTGCAATACGGTGATCATGACTCCTACGACGGCCTGGTCGACATGGCCTCGCAGCTCTCGCATCAGGGTGCCTCCCGGATGGGCCGAGCCAGCAGTTGGGCAGAAGGCTTCGTCAGTCGAGGCAGCGGCGGCGACTACGACCACCGCACCCACGGCGCCCTCCTCGGCATGGACCATCGTTTCGCACAGGACTGGCTTGGCGGACTCTTCCTCGGCGTCAGCCAAGGCCGCATCAACGGCAGCGACGCCGCCAATGCCCGTTCCGAGATGGAGAGCGTTATCACCGGCGCCTATGCCGCCAGGCGCTACAACGACCTGATCGTGGACACCACCCTGCTCGCCGGCTTCAGTGACAACGAGCATCGCCGCGAGATCACAGGACTCCAGACCGATGTGGTGGAAGGCAGCAACCGTGGGGAAGAGATCACGCTGGCAATCGGTACCAGCTACGTGATCGGACAGGCCGACGATTGGGAACTGGTGCCCCACGCCCGGGTAATGCATAGCTGGCTGCAACAGAGTGCCTACGATGAAACGGGTGATAGCGCTTTCACCATGTCCTACGGCTCCCAGCGCCAGCAGGTATGGCGCACCAGCCTGGGGCTGGACGCCGGTCATGTCATGCGCCGCCATGGCCAGGAAACCGTACTGCTGACCGGCGGCCTGGCCTGGGGCATGCGCAACCAGTCCGGCGGCGGTACCCAAGCGTCATTAAGCGCCGACACCACCAGCGGCAGCTTCCTCGTAACGCCGGATAATCGTACCCTGCACTCAGCCGACGTGAACACAGGTCTCAGTTGGGAACGTGAGCTGGGTGGCAACGGCAGCGTTGCCATCAGCGGCACGTACGAAGGCTCGTTTTCGCACCGCGAGACTCAGCACGGCGCACGAGTGAGTATGGCGTACCATTGGTAAACAGCGAAAACGCCGCGCCCTCAGCCAGGGCGCCTGGCGGCGCCAGTCGCGATGGGGACTCGGGGCGCCGAACCGAGCGCTCCAACAGCTGACTTTTCCTGCCATTGCAGGCAATTGCCACTCTGTAGGAGTAGCTTCAGCTCACGACTGGAGGCCGCAGGCCTCCCGGCGGTGTTGCCAATTCCGGCGACCACCGCCAACGTCGGTGGCCTCCGCCAGGGCGCCTGGCGGCGCAAGTCGCGACGCAAAGCGGCGCTCCAACAACGATTCTTTCCACCAACGGTGCCACGCCGCTGTAGGAGCATCTTTAGATCGCGACTGGAGGCCGAAGGCCTCCCGGCGGTGTTGCCGGTGCTGGCGTTCACAACCAACGTCGCAGCCTCCGCCGGGGCGCCTGGCGGCGCCAGTCGCGACGCGGAGCGGCGCTCCAACAAGGTCAGCAACCACCGCACTGTTGGAGCATCTTCAGATCACGACTGGAGGCCGAAGGCCTCCCGGCGGTGTCGCCAATGCCAGCGCTCCTCTCCACCAACGCGAACCACGCTGCTCTCGGCTACCCGCTCAAGACAACAATGGTGCATTCGGCTAAAATGCCGGTTTTTTCATTTCCTGCCCGAGACTCGCCTTGGCTAGCAACCACAACGCGCCTACCCACCAAGCCAGTGCCGATGCAGCGTCACTGGATAAACTCATTGGTGGCTGTATCGAGGGCGACATCACTGCCTTCGAGTACCTGGCAAGCGCCTGTTTGCCGGGCCTGCTCGGCGTGTCTGCTCGCTTTCTTGAACAGCCAGGGCACCATGAGGCGGTGTGTCGCGACACCCTGGTGCTTGCCTGGCGCAATCTGCCAGAACTAGGTAGCGATACGACGCCCAGCGCCTGGTTGTACGGCATATTCGCCAGCCGGCTCTATAACCAGTTGTTGGCGCTACATGGTTCACAGCAGGCCATGAGTCGCCGGGTCAGTGCACTGGAAGCCGAGGGCTCAACAACGGTGGATTCACCCACCGGGTCTCGCCCAGCGCTGCTCAGCGGCGCAAGGCTACTGGCGATGTCGCAACAGGAGCCCGCCGTGGCGCCCTCCCCCCGGTTGCTAGCTGAGCTGAACGACCGCATCTCGGCTGAAATCGCACAGCGCAATGCGCCCCTGACGCCAACCGGCGAGCCAGTCTATCCGCCACTCTACGACCCGGCCCTGCGCTACCGCATGTTCCGTTCCCGAGCCGCGTTTCAAATCAAGGAAGGCTTCAAGCGCCGCCTGGGGCGCCCATTCGAAGACCAGCTATTCCAACGCTGGCTCGACAACAAGGCCGGCAGCGCGATGCTGGAGAACCAGGGCCTGCCGCGCCGAAGTGTCGAAGCGTATCTCGGCAGCAGGCTTGACCTCGAGATTGACCCAAGCATGCTCAGCCGAGGTTTAAGCTATCCCGCTTCGTTTCCGAACCGCGCCCTACGGCGAACAATCTCTAATCTCTTTATCTGGCCCGGGGACTGGGACCTGAAAACGCACGCTCTTGCCAACACTCAGCGCCAGCAGTTCATTCGCGATCTCTGGGCCCACCGGCTCGATCTGACCGCCAGCGACAGCTATTCCAGCCTTAAGAGCAAACTGGAAAAGGACGGCCCGCTACGCTTGCACCATCAGGGCATCCTGCTTGACTCGGAGGCACGCATTCTCGCCTATCTGGAACGCTATCTCTTCTATATGGAAGACATGAGCTGCTTCGGCTTCAAGAACGGCCTGGGGAAGGATGCGCTTGGCATCGCCATCGACCGGTTTGGCGACATGGTCAAGGTCAACAAGGGCCTGCATAGACTGGCCATGGCGCAAACCCTGGGAATACAACGCGTCACCGTGAGAGTGAGAGGCGTGCATCAGCTCTGGTGGGAACAGCACAAAGGCAGCGAGCAGGGAAAAAGCGCCTTGGAGAAGGTAACCGCAGCACTGCCTGTGTGAGGTCGCTCTCGGCCTAAGGACTCCCAGCGGTGTTGCCGATGCAGGAGATCACCGCCAATGTTGGCAGCCTCCGCCAGGGCGCCTGGCGGCGCCAGTCGCGATGGGGAGCAGCGCTCCAACAGCTGTTCTTTCCATTGAGACAAACCACGCTGCTGTTGGAGCATCTTCAGATCGCGACTGGAGGCCGAAGGACTCCCGGCGGTGTTACCGATGAATCCACCCTACTCTGCCGCTTCCCGCTTGCGCACCACATCGACCTGATGCTGCTCCTTCGTCCACTTCCCCTGGGGCTTGTCGAGGTACTGGAAGTACTCGTTGGTGAAGTTGCCCTGATTGCAAGTATAACGATAGAGCCGGGTGCGCACGTCGTCGCGGGCTAGTACCTGATTGAATACGCCAGGGCCGGTCAGCTCGAAGATATTCTTGTCAGATTCGTTCTCGATATTCTCTCGTATCGCTTCGGCCACGCTCTGCAGATGGGGATTATCCGGTTTGCTGGCGATGAAATAGTTGCTGATCTCGCCGCGCTTGGTGGTAATGAACAGCTCATCGAAGTCCGGCTTGACGATCCGCCCCAGCGGCCACACCGTATGGGCATCGATATCCAGGTAGACGCCGCCCATCTTCTGCAGTACCAGCACCCGCCAGTAATCCGCCTGGGCCGCGCCCACCTGCAGCCTCGAGTAAGCAGCAAGGATCTCCGGCGAATAGTGCTCCTGGATGAACGCCGCTCGGGCCTCAGTGACCAGGAAGCGATACTCGAAGGTCGGTGCCAGCAGCCGATTGCACAGGTAGTTGAGGTAGACCGGCAGCGTCGCCCGGTTGGTGTAGTTGGTCTGCCACAGCGTGCGGGGAATGCGAGAACTGCGCTGGGAGTTCCACAGCGGTGCCGCCCGCTCGGGAATGGTGAAACGCTTGTTCGGCAAGACATAGTGGAAAGCGTAGGCAGCCAGTTTGGTCACGTTGGCCAGCAGCTTCACGACCCTGGCAAAAGCCAGCACACAAAGGTTCTTCACCCGCTTCCCCTTAGCCCAGGAATGAAAAGGCCATGCGAAGCATGGCCCCCGCGTACCCTCGCTACGACAAGCGCCGGGCCCCACGGTTCCATCCTGGTATCGCCGCCCGGCGCTCCAACAAGGCCGGCAACTACTTCACTGTTGGAGTAGCTTCAGCTCACGACTGGAGGCCGCAGGCCTCCCGGCGGTGTTGCTGATGCTGGCGATCACCGCCATCGGCGGCGGCCTCCGCCAGGGCGCCTGACGGCGCCAGTCGCGACGCAGAGCGGCGCTCCAACAGTGAAATGCACAAACCACCGTAGCCTCCGCCAGGGCGCCTGACGGCGCCAGTCGCGATGCGGAGTCGGGGCGCCGAACCGAGCGCTCCAACAATATGAGAGTATTCTGTTGGAGTAGCTTTAGCTCACGACTGGAGGCCGAAGGCCTCCCGGCGGTATTACCAATGCCGGCGATCACCGCCAACGCCGCGGCCTCCGCCGAGGCGCCTGACGGCGCCTGACGGCGCCAGTCGCGATTTGCTCAGCGCCTCCCTAGTCGCATAAGACGCCTTTCGCTACAATGCCGGTCCTTGCCTTGCACCACTGGAGCAGTGAATTGCAACCGAAACGTTTCGCCTTTGTCATCTCGGATCTTTACGGAGGCGGCGCCCAGAAATCCCTGCTTTATACGGCGGAAGGCCTACGCCAACGCGGGCATCAAGTCACGGTATTCACCCTTAGGGAGCGGATTGAGCATCGCATTCCCGAGGGCCTGGAGATCGTCAACCTTGCGGTAATCAACAAGGCCACCAAGGCACTCAACACAGTCCTGGTGGAAAAGTGGCAAGCTCGCCAGATCGCCAAGGCGCTGAAGGCCTTTCGTGCCGATGTCGTGCTTTCATGCTCCTGCGACAGGATTACAAGGCACCTTGATCACCACAACCTCCATTTCTGGGTAAAGGGTGACTCTTCCGCTCAGCTTCACCACTCACCGAAGCGGGATAAGGCATTCGGCAAGCAGCGGAAATTTTACGATGGGCGTAACATCATTGCCGTTTCACACGGTGTCGAGAAGAACCTGCTCGACGTTATCGGCATCCAGCCATCCAGTATCCAGACGATCTACAACCCGTACGAACGACAGCCCTTCCTCGAAATGGCCAGCGAGGAGGTCTCCCTCCCCTTCGACGACTATTTCGTGCATGTAGGAGCGTTCACCAACGTCAAGCGACAGGATCGTCTGCTGCGTGCCTATGCTCGCAGCGGTGTCTCAACGCCACTGCTCCTGCTGGGCAAGGGAGAGACCGAAGCCGAGATCCGTCAACTGGTGACAGAGCTCGGGCTGGACAACAAGGTCGTCATGCTGGGTTACCGAACGAACCCCTATCCTGTCATTCAGAACGCAAAGGCACTGATCCTGACTTCCGATGCGGAAGGGCTCCCACGCGTGTTGATTGAAGCCCTGCTTCTGCATACCCCGGTAATCAGCGTGGACTGCCCCAGCGGCCCCAGGGAAATCCTGACCGGCGCGCTTGCCGAGTTTCTCGTCGAGCAGGATGACGAGCAAGGGCTTGCACAAGCCATTGCACGGATGGAGAGCGCACCTGTTGAAATAGACGAACGCCACTACCAGCAGTTTCTGGCTGAAAACGTCCTTCCACGGTTCGAAGCGCTCTGATCATGCTTGCCAAGCAGCCATTGGTTTCTGTCGTCATCCCGTGCTTCAATCGCTGGCCTCATATCCAGAGTGCTATCGAATCCGTGCTCAGCCAGTCCTACGAAGCAATGTGCGCTCTATAAATCCAAGCGAAGCGTAGAATTCAGAAAAAGCTCAAAGCCGCCGTCACGAATGGCAATATCCGCCTGGAAGGCCGAATGGTAAAACGCTATTGCTTATCGTTCTTTCAACTACCCTGACTGCCCTTCGCCCGCTTTGATGCGCGCCTGGAAGCTCCCCCACAATACCGCCAACCAGAAGGCGAACATCATCACCCCGCTATTGTGGGCCAGGAAAACCTGCGACAGACCGAAGTCGATATAGGCCACCGGCAGCAGCACACCGGCCACCGCAAGAGATCGCAATTCAAGGTTCCTCGCCGCCATCTGGCGTGCAAAGAACCTCATCGGGACCAGGTACAAGGCCAGCAGCACAGCCAGGCCGATGACACCGCGCTTGGCAAAGGCATCGATGAACTCATTGTGGGCGTGACCGAATATCGTGACCCTCGGGTGAATCACGCCCTCTTCCGCCAACAGATCCATACCCTCACGATAACCAAGATGACCCCAACCGGTGACCGGCTTCTCGAGGATCAGGTGGTAAGCCCCCTTCCACATCTCGAAACGGGCACCCACGGAGCTCGTACGGCTCTCACCGCTGATATAGCGCTCGACGTCACTGAACGCCTCATGCACCCGAGATTGAACGCCGGTTTGTGGTAATGCGTAAACCGAGCTGGCGCCCACCACCACCACGGCGAGAACCGCCACCTTGATCCTGCCCGGCAACTGCCTTCCATAGCCGCGATAGAGCACCAACAGCACAATCGGAAAACCGATCCAGCCACCGCGGCTACCCGAAAAAAGCGAACCGAGGATTCCCCCCAAGGCGCCCAGCAGCAGTAACGCGAACCACAGGTTGCGCCGTGGCTGCACGACGGCCCAGCCAAGCCCGGCGAGGCACAAGACCCCCAGCAGCATGCTCAGGTTGCCAAACTGAATCACATGGGTGTGACCCTCGGCGCGCCAGGCCTCCTCCACCAGCTTCTGCCAGCCGGCCCAAATCCCCGCGCCAACAGCACCCGTGGCAATCCCGCTCCACATCCAGGCAAGACGGGGCGGATAGGCCATGATCAGCAGCATGGCCGGTATAGCGAGTACAAAGCGAAGGGGCTTGTCGATACCACGCGAGCCCTGCCCATCCCACCAGGCCTCCGCCATGCCGACACTGGCATAGGCAACCAGGGCGGCAATGACCAGCCAGTCACTGCGATCCAGATTCAGGCCTGGGCGCTTGACCAGCAAGATAACGCTGCCAAGCAGCAGCATCACAGCGCCCAACGAATACCCGCTCGACACGACCAGGGCGATGGCACCCAGCAGGAATACCGCCAGGCTGGTGTAGTGCCGCATAAGAACGGGAGCCCCAACACGCTGATAATCAACAAAAAACATCAAAAATGGAGCTCCAGAATTAAAAAGGCCGGCATTAAAGCCGGCCGATTATACCACCCCGTTTCCTAAGCATCAGTAGGCGTTAGGATTGATGAACCCCTTGACTATCGTCAGGCCGATGATCCGCAGGTCCAGCCACAACGACCAGTTGTCGATGTACCAGAGGTCGCACTGAACGCGGCGCTCCATCTTGTCCACGGTATCCGTTTCACCTCGAAGGCCGTTGACCTGGGCCCAGCCGGTGATCCCGGGCTTGACTTTGTGACGCTTCATGTAGGATTCCACCAGGTCCTTGTAATGCTCGTTGTGGGCCAACGCATGCGGCCGAGGCCCCACGATCGACATGCGCCCTTGCAGCACATTATAGAATTGCGGCAGCTCATCAAGTGAGGTGCAGCGCAGGAAGGCCCCCAGCCGAGTTATCCGTGGGTCGCCCTTCCTGGCCTGGGTAACACATCCCCCCGCTTCCTGGTGTACCGCCATGGAGCGGAACTTGTACACCTTGAACAATTTGCCGTTGGCACCAGTACGGTACTGCTTGAACAGCACCGGCCCAGGTGACGTGGCCTTGATGGCAACCGCAATGATCAAGCAGACCGGCAATGCCAGTAACGAAAACAACGAGCCGAGAACCAGATCCTCAAGGCGCTTGACGATGCGCGCCACCCCATCAATGGGGGTCACGCTGAGATCAATGGACAACTGCCCTGCCACTTCGCTCATGCGGTGGTTGAGCAACTGCATATCCTTGAAGTCAGGAACGAAGCGAACCTCCGCGGTATGGTTGCGCAGCGCATAGAAGATCGTACGCACCACCCCTCCCATCTCGAGCGGCACGCAGATCCACACCTCCCGCGCCCCCGACTCCTCTACGCGGCGCGCCAACCGTTCCAGACAACCCGCTTCGGGAGGCTCCGAGATGCGCTCGATACCTGCCAGCGCATACCCTTCGGCGGGCGAGTTGCGCATACCTTCGGCCACGCGAAGGATCTGCTCGCCAGGCCCTACCAAGAAGACAGGACGCTGCGACCACCCGCGCCGCCGAGCGCTACGTAGCAGTACCTGTGCCAGCACACGGCTGCCGCCGGAGCCCAAAAAGGAGATAACCAAGGTGAAGCCGATCCAAAGCCGTGAGAACCGCTCGGCAGCATGGGCAAAAAAGATCAGCGACGCGGCTATGATCGCCACCGTCAGCCAGACCAGACAAAGTTTGCCAAGCAGTGACGAGATGCGGCTAATACGCCAACGCTCGTAGCCGCCTTGAACGGTATTGAGCAGAATAACCAGCAAGCACATGATGGCAATGGCTAGCCAATACCGTTCATGCAAGGCAAAGCTGCCGAAACGCAGCCAATAGGCCAGCAGGCCACCGCCCACGACGGCGATGAAATCAACGACAGGAACGATCAACTGGGCAGGGTATCGGTCGGCAAAACCGGAGGTGCTTTTACTCATCAGTTCTACGACGATCCTTACAGTTGCTGAATCAGTGCATTCAGTTGCTTGCCAAAGGCCCGCCGCTCATCGCGAATGCGTTGGGCCGGCGCAGCAGGCAATGCCAGGGCTGCTTGCCCATCAAGCACGGCCTCGACCAGCGGTTCGACGTCTGGAAAAAACGGCACGCCATAGATGCGCGAGATGGCCTCGGCGGTATCCACCTGATGGTCATTGCGATGCTCCCCCAGCCGCGCAAGCCTCGGCAACATCAGAAACGGCTTGCCCTGCTCCAGGCACGCCATGATATTGCCCATTCCGGCGTGCGTCACCACCAAATCAGCATTATCGAATATTGAGCTGAACTCACCCGCGTTGAACAACGCCTGCGCCTGCAGGTTGGGCAACGACGCGAAGCGCTGGAGCGACGCCCCTGGCCCGGCCTGGTAGACCAGCTTCCACGCTGGCCGCTCGCGGGCCACGCTCAGCACCGCCTCGTCCAACCGCGGAAAGGAAAACTGAGTACCCGCGGCAAACAACACCCTCATAGCAGCCTCCCCAGGTAGCGCACGCGCCCAGTGGCCAGTTCCGGCCACTGGGTGAGCACCTGGCTGGCAAACAGCTTGGCCACACGCCCCGAGAGCGACAACCGACGGCTGTTGGCGATGCTGTCCACCCACAGGGTCTTTTTGCCCAGCAGGAAGCCGGCGAAGAGTACCAGTAAACCGGGCGCAGCGCCGGTACTGATGATCAGGTCAGGGCGGCTCTTACGGACGATACTCAGGGCACGGGGCAATTGGCGCACCCCTCGCCACAGCTCGCGAACGCTGAAATCGTCCAGATAGTAATCCGCCGATTGGTGCTGCTCCCTGGCCGTGGAAACAAACTCACGCTCATCGCAGGCAAGCAGCTCGGTTAACCGCTTCAACTGAGCCCAATGCCCACCGAAGGAGGCCGCAAACAGCACTTTCATCGCGGCAGCTCTGCCCTGTCATGCCTGGTCGTAACCAGCCGAAATCGCTGTGCCACTTTTACTACCTTGAGATAGGCGAGCACCACCACGGCCCAAGCACGCTCACGCCAGGACATATCCCGCCGGGGAAAAAGCGAGGCGACATCGCCGAACAGGTTGCCCACCACACGCCGCATACCACCGAACATGCCGCGCTCCTGATACAGTGCCTGGCTGCCGGATGTTACCCGACGGGCCTTACTGGCAAGCGCGGCGATAGAGGAGCGTGCCGGGTGGCGCACCACAGCAGCTTCACTGAACACCAGCCGGTGGCCGCGAGAAGTGGCGCGCCGAGTCCACTCGAAATCCCCGCCCGACATCAGCTGCGCATTGAACGGCCCCACCACATCAAATACCTTACGCCGAACAAACAGGTTCGCCGTTACGGCCACACCATTGGCGACGTTCTGCCGCTGACGAAACGCAAAGGCTTTCTCGAAGCACTCCGCTGGCGTCAAGCGCTGAGCGCCGTAGGTCAGCTCGATATTGCCGGCCACCAGGGCCGCATCAGGATTGGCTTGCAAGCACTCAATCCCGGCTTGTAGCCAGCCAGGCGCAGGCAAGCAATCCGCATCGATAAACGCGAGCACGTCACCTCGGGCCTCAGCAACACCACGATTGCGCGCTGCATAGGAGCCAGGCGAGGGTTCATGGATTAGCCGGGCATTGCCGGGCAGGGTCAAATCGTGCGGCTGGCTGTCGCCAGCATTCTCGACAATGAGAACTTCGAACTCTTGCGTCGGCATGGACTGTTCACCCAGAGCTTCAAGGCAAGAACGCAAGGCATGCCAATCTCGATAGGTAGGCACGATGATGGAGGCCACTGGCGGTTGCACATCCGCGCTCATGAGCCACCCTCACCCGCAGCAGGATATGCCAAGCGCTCGCTCTCTCCGTCACGAGCCGTATCAATTTCCAACAGACACCCCAGGATGACAGGTAGCAGCGATATGGCATCGGCATATCGCTGCTTATTAAAGTGTTGTTCAAAAGCACTGCAGCAAGCACAAAGATGAGCACGCTCCGGGGGAATACTCAGCAAGGAGTCCCGCTTTTCCCCAGCCTCCTCCAACATATCCTTTAGGTTCGGCAACCATGCATCAGCGCACGGCAACCCCACCCCAATAGGCTCCAGCGACCAGTTCCCCACGTGAGTCTGAAGCAGCTCCCCCGTTTCCGATACAAAACTCAGATCCTTTGGCACACCGGGATTTATTAACGCCAAGGGAAGCAGGTTCAACTCCTCCAGGATATCCTCGAAGCGATCCTTGGTTTGCGCTATAGAAGTCTTATCATCACTATCGCCTGCAACGGCAGCCAATCGTTCGAGCATTTTCACGCCCAAACGGTGTTGTAGCAGCGGGTGTGATCGCTGATACCGGTTTGCCAGAGTTCTATCGGGTTCGACCTGCCAATATTTCGCCAGCCACTCTATCTGCACTTTCGTTGCCGCACACCTGCCTGGAGCGCACCATTCGGGCAAGCGGAAAAGGTGCACATCGAAACCCTCTATCTGTCCGATGTATACGAGCTCCGGCACAGGCAGCAAATGGCCTGTAGCAGATGACAAGATATCGGCTTCGCTCATCGCAGCCTTACGCTGTCGCTTACCGAACACTTTAAGAAGATATCGCTCAATCACGCCTTCGGGCTCTTTTAGCTCCACTTCGAAAGCCAGCACATCCACCAAACCACTTTGCGTCCAACGGCATGCAATCTGCGCATCCTCCCCCAGCTCCTCTCCTTTGATTTGAGAAAGTACCGGCAACAGCGACTCAGAGCCCTCACTCAACGAAAGAAAATTCCAGAACTTTTTGTTACGAGAATGCTCCGGCATTTTTTCCAGGCGATGACCGGTAAAAAATATGGCATTGACCTGAAGACGCTTACCACTGAGCCAGATCGCGTCCTTGATCACGCCGTCGAGTCGGGTCAAAAGCTGCCGCGAGAGCAACAAGCTGATAATTGCCACTATGAAACCAACGCCTTCCCATAGCAAGAAATCCACTACCATGAAGGCGAAAAGAAACATGAAGCCGATACCCGAAAGCAGCCCACTCAGGGTAGCGGCCTTCAGCTGAAGCTCATTGCGAGATTCGGCATTGCGGCCCATCAGCGACACGAAGGCCGAAGCGGAAAGAACATAGATCAGCGCAGCGAATAGAAAGGTCGGGTAAATAAAGGCAAAGAGTAAGGCAATAACTATCGTCAATACCCCGGTAGCCAAGCCAGCAGCTAATTTCTGATAAGCTTGGCTCGCGACTTCGTCCTGATTCGTAAAAAGGACCAATTTATTGGTACCCTGCACCACACCAGCCGCACCTTTCTCTGCTGTATAGCTCAACAGTTTTTCTGACAAGAGCGATACGGCATAGAAGAATACGGTAGCAAGGCTTAGCGTAACCACCAGAACATCCCGGTCGAAGGCAGCCCAGGAATCGGGGAAATACCGGGGAATACCTGTCGAGCCGATCAAGATAATAACCTTCAACGGCAAGAAAAAAGCCAGCATTCGGGAAAATTGGCTCACCAAGGTCAATACGACAACTATCATCGTGGGCAGCGGAACAAGCTTGAAAAACTTCTTGAGCACCGCTGCCGACCAATATAGGTGGTGCAACGCAACACGATAAAACCACATCAGGTATCACGCCCAACTATCATTATTTTTCACCATTTAACTCAACTGCCAAAAGGGACGAATACCATCATGAGGAAAGAACAACGGCTTCACATCCTCCGGACCGGGAATTTTCGAATTCTGCAATCCACTCATCGTTCCATAGTGGGAATGATAAGCGAAATAGATGGGATAGAAACGCTCGGAATCGAACTTGTCTATCTGCTGAAAGGGCCACTCCTTATCTATGTGCGGTAGCAACCATTCCATTGCCCTGCACAGGCTCTGCCCCTGCGGCCCCTCGAAACTCCACAGGTCCTCCCCGCATGAGTCAGCCAGCTGCGCCAAGTGGATCCACCCCTGCAGATTGAAGCAACAATAGTGAGCGGTAGTCGTACGCTTCAGCTCCTCGGGTTGGCTACCGTCGGCAGCAAATTGCTGCACGATGCGGAAACGACTGTCTCTCAGCGTATGGCGCAGAAGCGTATCTTCACCAAGAAACGCGGCAATGGCGCCAACCTGAAGATCGTAGTAGGTACCATGGTTGTTCTGCGATGCGCGCTCCTTCACTCCCTGCGGGCTGGTGCGCAGCCAATGCAGATACTTCGCCAACCATTCCCGGAACGCACTCGATTCACTCTGTGCCAGCTTACCGCGCTGTTCCAGCAACCTAACGGCATCAAGGAAGTAGTAAAAATCCTTCGCCTCGATGATGCCGGAACTGCTTCCTCGATTCTTGTTCCAGCCTTTACGCACCTGAGCATAATCGAGATGAGGTGCCATCGCTGTGTCAGAATTCAGGAACCAGGTACGAACGAGGCTTGCCGCATGAGCGTCGTATCGCTCATCCTGGCTCACGCTCCCAGCCAAAGTTAGAACGAAGGTGTCATCGAATAGCCGCTGCAGCCGCGTACGGTCGTAGTTCTCGCTCATCGGCTCGTACAGTCGCGTACCTGGGACGCGCTTGCCATCCCTGCGTATGTAAGGAAGCCTTGGAATAGGAATGGGATTGGGCCAGAAGTAGGGCGCTGGGTGCCAATAGTCGTGCGGGTTATGGCTGGGAGGGAGCGTTTTCTTGTCGACGACAGAATAGGGCCCACGGGACAACGCTTCCTTTGCCGTGCTTAACAAGGTGTGCCTTAACGTCTCGCTGATAGTGCCACCTGATGCCACAACAGGCACATAGCAAAGGCGTTTTGCATCATACCCGGAAAGGAACCCTTCCCCATCCAGCTTATTGAGCAAGGCAGCAATAGCTTCGTTGCGAGCCAGGCCACGATCAACGAGACCACTGCTTCCTTTTTCAAGATGGGCCTGCCCCGAGAAAAGCCGCGCCACCCAACCTGCCTTGGCAAAGGCACCAGCATCTTGTGAGTAGTCAGGGCATGGAAGATCCCATGGCTCGATATGCCAGCGATCCCATTTGCCAGGTATTCCGAGCCGCCAGAAAAGCTCCACTTTAGGGCGGCGGCCGTAGTAACACGCCTCATCGAATTCCTCGGCACTATCACACCTGAAAATCATTTGCGGTTCTTCGTCGGCCTTGGGCCGATAACCTGACTGTAGCAAGCTCTCATTACTGGCGATACGTGCCATCGGCACGACAAAATAGGGGGACTCTGATTTGTCTTTTATCGCCGCCACAATTTCTTCCCACCCCTCAACCGTGAGAAAGCAGTTACCATCCCATGGAAGCACCCATTTAGCCTGTTTTTTCCCATCTCGGAGCGCTGCATTCCTAGCCCCATTGTTATTCATCACATAATTATTCTTATGACGACACAACCGCATCCATATCCGGCTCTGTTGCGCAGCACTCAAGCGAGAAAAGCGTTTACCAGTCGGCAAATATTCGACTGGCACTCCCTCGACATCTAAAGGTAAGGACTGATATGCATCGAGATCAAACGGTATATGAATATACTTTGCATTGACAGATTCCAGCATGTCAATTATTTTATTTTCTTCATCAGGATCAACGATACGATTGACAACAAACCGCTTTTCGCAATCATCTAATTTCGACTCATGTCTTAAGATAAACTCCAGATTGCTTCGCGACTGTCCTTTTTTATGTCTAGGAAACAAGTCATTTCCAATAACACGGTACAATAAAAATTGATCATCTCCTCCGCTTTCTAACGCACCTATATATTCAATTATTTTTCTCTCATTAAAACGAGGCGCCAAACCACGATCGCTTGGACGAGTTGTGCGCGACCTAATTCGGTTAGACTCCCACTTTTTAGCAAGACATTTTTTTAAACTAGAGAAAAAAGGCAAAAGGGAAAGCACATCAACACCTTTTATAACATCATTAAGAAACAAAAAATCCTAAAAATATAACAAACCTCTCGCCCCTCATCAGAAGCCAGGCTCCACCTCAGCCATTCTATTCAACGCACACAGTGCCAATATCGCTCTTATATAACGATAATAATAATTCATTAAATTCACTTTTTCGCTCATCAAAAGAAAAATTTTTAGCCTGGGCATGGAGAAGTATGGCATCCTCATTGCCAAAGCCTTCAACTGCATTATAAATAACATCAGCCAACCCTTCGATGCTTTCGCTCGTATAACCGAAGTCTTCGCAAGTCTTTAGGGAGGCATAGAACCGCCCATAACTTATGAAGTCGAAGGTAGACCTACCCAAATCCAAAGGATCTGATATTCTAACAACTCCCTTTACATTTCTGCAAAGCTCTTTTATGTCCACCATACCAAGGTATTTAACATTACTCAGCCCCCAAGAATTTACTTCCTGCTTAGTCAAGTCGTCACCCTTGTTAACTATATAAAAATTAATCATACTTAATCTACTAACTAGCTTTTTAACAAGTGGCGCATATTGGAACATAGGAGGATGAGAAATTGCAAAATATAATGCCACATTTTTATCATCAGGCAATTCAAGTGGCCTATCTGGATACGTGAAGGTAACTGAAGGTCGGTAAAAACAACTAGAACTCAAACCCAACTCCCCAAAGCAGCCATGAAGTGTTTTACTATTAGTCAATATGGCAAGATATGGATTTTTTGAAAGCGAGTCATGTAACTCTGGGTCTTCTTTGATTTTATTGTAGGCCCCTTGCAGGGCATATAAAACTGTTTTTTCTCTAAAATTAAAGCAACTTTTAGTATTAACAACATTATGAGCTAGGATTATATCGCTCGCTTTAAACGCAGCAACTCTTAAATAATGCGCATCAATCTTAGAATATGATTTGCTTAAATATGACCATCCTTCAAGGAGTGTGGTTTTCTCAAGCTTTTTAGGTATAAGAGTAAGCAAGCTATCTACAACTGTTAAGTCACTAACGTAATCACAAAGAAATGAATTGAAACTTTCGCTTGAGTATAAATAGTTGTGCAATTGCAATGCACCATTCACAGACCCTTCCCCGGTTCGTATGCCAACATTGATACTTTTCGAAGTAGTGGCAACTGCAACACTTTTACTCATATACAGAGGAGTCAATAGCCCACAATTTGCAAAATAACTGACTACTGTCTTTACTCTTTTGTATTCAGAAGAATTAACACAATCATGAAAACAAACAACCCCCTCTTTTTTAATTTTTCTGTAATAATTACCTAAATCCTCCGCACATCCCCTTAAGGAGTGATCACCATCAATAAAAAGCATATCAATTTGCTCTTGTATAAACCCCAGCGCATTAACTGAACTGGAGCGCACAGGAACAATTATGTCATCGAAAGGCTTTGTGTTATTTTTGAATTCTTCATATGTGCTTCTTTTTCCTTCTGACATGCTGTCATTTTCAAACGTATCAATACTATATAACTTTCCACCATTTTCCCTAAGTGCAGCCGCCAGAAAACAACTACTCCTTCCACAATAAGCACCTATCTCGACAACCGTCGATTGCCTAGGCAAACTCAGAGCCTCATCATATAATACAATGCCTTCCTCAGGCTTAAGAAATCCATGCACTGATGTACAATAATCAAACACATCTTTTGACATTGCTTTAGTTGCCCGGTAACAACCAAAGCTTTTAAATACATAAAATACAAAACTATCAATATAATGACGGAAAAAACCGGGTGGCTTTATTTTAACCTCATAAAAGCCAACTCCCATGAATTTTTGAAGAATACGAGACATCTCAAGCTTATGCTTTACAATCTTTCCTTCGTGCTGAATTATTATTTTGCTTTTACTAAGGCCAACGGTATCTATTTTAACATCACCCGTTTTTTCATCAATACTTATTATAATACTATGCATCAACATCTCCTAAATGGCTTTTAATCTCCTCTACTGAAAAGCTAACGGTACTCTTCCAATTACGTTCACCTATGGCCCACTTCTGTGCTCTAGCCCCAAGCTCATGCCGCATTTCTGCATCATTAACTAACTTTTTTAATGCAAAAAAGAGATCTTCAATATTTCCTTTTCCATAATGAAGCCCAGTAACGCCATCCTCCACTAGTTCCTTTAATGCTTTTACGTCAGAAACTATAATAGCTTTACCCATAGCCATTGCCTCAAGTGGCTTCATAGGTGAGACCAACTCGCAGACCGGCCAAGGCTTGCGGGGAAACGGTGCAATATCTATAACACTATAGTATAGTTTAACATCTTCATAGCTGACTCTTCCTGGCATGAGGAGCCAGTCCTCATACCCATAACGGTTAGCTATTGACAGTATTTCTTCCGTTATTCTTCCCTTTACCTTACCAGTAGTATTTTCGCTACCCACCAATAACAATCTAAACGAAATTCCGCTGCTTTTTAATGAACCGCAAGCTTCAGCTAAACGTTCAAGACCTTCATAGTCAACAAAAGTACCTATATACCCTATGACAGGTACTTCTTCTGGGATGCCAAGTTTTTCTTTTGCCTGACTGCTGTCTACTTGAGTTTGAAATCTAGTAGGGTCGCATGAGTTAGGTAGCACTCCAATTTTTTTAGGTGGGCACCCACGCGAAACTAGCTCATCCTTGACTGCTTCAGTTATCGCCAACGTATAATCTGAAAAGTTAACTGTCTCCGCCTCTAGAATATACTTGGTATTATACTCTTCAGTTTGATAAAAAGTAGAATCTCTAGACACCTTAGTTATTTCTGCCAAACCTCTTACTTCATAAACACATGGTATACCTAGTTTTTTAGCAGCGATAAAGGCAGGCAGAGCTGTTATATAAAAAGAAGCGGCCCAAACACAAGAAGGCTTTTCCAATTCAAATAGATTATAAAAGCTATCTATGCACTTCTGCATGTATTCGCAGGTACTTATTCCTTTTCTCTCCGGGCCTTTTATCCTTTTATATTGTATCCCATCGATATATTCATCACTTGGTATATCTTCCAAAACTCCCATGTCATATGGAAACCCAGGCCTGCTTACACACACAACTTCCAAACCATTTTCTTTCATGGCAGTTGCTATACCATGCGAACGTGTTGCATAACCACCAGTTGAATAAGGCAAAGAGTTATGCAATATGTAAAACACTTTCCCTTTAAACACATCGCCTGTATGTATTTCTTTAACTTCAATGTTTCTAAGCAGTTGAAATTGTTTATAATGTACCGAGGCAGATCTTTTATTCGCATAACCCAACAGTTCTTCAGTCCCTTTTTTCTTGTATTTGTCTATTAGCCTATCGTCAGAATATTTTTGCGAATTTTTATAATCAAAATAATATCTGATGCTACTTTTGATGAAACTTAAAGGCTTTTTTTTATGTATTATATTTTCTCGCACGATTTTTGAATATTTAAAAGCATGGCTACTTTTGATTTTTTTGAGTTCGTTCTTAAGCTTTTTATTTTCTTCACTCAGTTCATTCTCATCCATCTCATACTGCCTTTTAATTAGAAACGAAGATATTAATTCATATAAGAACTAAAAATTTAGACCCTTCGACGTTTCATGTGGATTTAGCCAGGCGACCCACGGGGGGTCCGATCTGATAGATAATCGGGATGAAGTTGGCCTCGCTCCGGCAGCCGCCGCGTGCGCGTGACCTAGCAGCCTAGAAGTGGCCGTTTATGCCCTCCAGCGCGCGTTAGTCAGGCTGGAGAGAGCGCCTCACTACCTGTTCCACATGTCGTTCCAGCGTGCTTAAGGCTTTCGCCATCAGTTTCAAGAGCGTGTTGTCGACCAACTGCACCACGCATCACGTTGAGGTAGTTCATGATACGCCAACGAACTGCTGCCCGCGGTGTCAGAGCGTTTTGGACCAACCGCAGCTTTTCTTTATCACCCGGGTATCGGCGGTGGCTCCCCGATCGGCCATCAATTCCTAGTGTACGTCCAGCTGCTTCGCCGTCAGGTTGTGGTTATCCTGGCTTTTCAGCGCAGCGCAGTGCCTTGGTAAAGGTCTGCACGGTGTGGAACCAACCGACTGTGACCACAGCGTTGGGCAGGTGCTTGCCCACCCCACTGAGGAAATCCTGGGACATGTTACAGACCACCTCGGTATAGAGGACCGGGTGGCGGCCATTCGCGGTCAGGAAGGCGCTTAACAACTGAATCACGGCCTTGCCATAGCCAAGCACTAAGGTCACCGGCTCCTGCTGACGCTGTATGGCGAGGGACACCGTGACATAGCGATGTCCGCGTCGTGAGACGGTCTCATCCAGGCCAACGGCCTCGGATAGGTCCAGTTGACCCAGCATCCGTCCCATTTAGTAGTACACGATTCACCACAACAACTTGTCGGAAATCTACAGCTGGCAGGAGACGGCCAGCACCAGCATCTCCTTGACCTATGACATGGCGGCCTGCTCGAATAGCAGGGTTAAGTCACTGCCGGGCAGGCATTGCCGCACTCAGGAGAGGGGTAGATGCCTCTCGCTCGGCCTCGACATGGAGGTCCAGGTGGTGAGCCCACACAGAGGTACCCAAGTACTGGTCCATGAGAACCCAGGGTGCTACAAGGCCAAGAATCAGAATCTGAGTGTCGTCCATGCCATGCCTCCGGTCTAGATGGGGTCATATCCTGGCCCAGTTCAGGGGGTTCCACACCCAGTGACGAAGAGCTAGATTATCACGCCTTGGTGGTACCAATGGATTACGATAACCTCACGTGGAATAACGCACCCACTTCTTTCCCATTTGACAAAATTTATATAAAAATACATCATATAAAATATAAATTTTAGCCAATACTTAGACTTACTTCCTGAGCCGATCTTCCCAAATTCCTCTGCTATCAACTAGAAAACGAGAGTCTACATTATCACTTGGCATGTTCTTAAATGATTTATGATCGACCAGCATCACTACCACATCTGCCTTTTCAAGTGCAACCTGCTGATTAATCAGATTGGCGCCTGCCAACCTTCCACTAGATAAGTGTTCGATATTTGGCTCTACTAGCAAGACTCCTCCCGGGTGTCGAGCTACAATTTCTTCTGCGATTCTCAGTGCCGGACTTTCCCGAAGATCGTCGATGTCCGGTTTGAAGGCCAGCCCGAAGCAAGCAATGGTAACGTCCTTAGCAGTTTTGTCCGGATTGGCTGTGAGATACTCCCCTACAGCTTGCTGTACCTTTTCCACTACCCACTCTGGTTTACCGTCATTCACTTCACGTGCAGTACGAATCAAGCGCGCCTCTTCGGGTGTTTCACTCACTATAAACCATGGATCGACAGCGATGCAGTGGCCACCCACCCCAGGTCCTGGCTGCAGAATATTGACCCGTGGGTGACGGTTCGCTAGCCGAATGAGTTCCCATACGTTGATATCGAGCTTGTCGCAGATGATCGAAAGCTCATTCGCAAAGGCGATATTTACATCGCGGAAGCTGTTCTCAGTGAGTTTTGCCATCTCGGCGGTGCGCACAGTGGTGGTAATGCACTCCCCTTGCACAAAGATCTTATAGAGAGTCGTTGCTGCTTTTGAACACTTAGCCGTCATGCCACCGATCACACGGTCGTTCTCAACCAGCTCGCGTACCACATGGCCTGGGAGTACCCGCTCCGGGCAGTGGGCAATGCGTATATCGGATTCTTCACCATGAGTTTGCGGGAAGGTGAGGTCCGGCCGGGCTTCTGCCAACCAGGCTGCCATCTGCTCGGTAGCCCCTACTGGCGAAGTGGATTCCAGGATCACCAGGTCACCCTTCTTCAACACCGCCGCGATCGTTTGGCTTGCCGCCTTGATATAGGTGAGGTCCGGCACATGGTCGTTGCCATTCTCAGCCTTGAAGGGTGTTGGCACCGCGATCAGGAAGGCATCAGCCGGCTCGGGCTTGGTAGTCGCCCGCAAGTAGCCCTCCTTGACCGCCGCGTGCACCACGATATCCAACTCGGGCTCGACGATATGGATATCGCCTTGGTTGATGGTATCAACCGCATGCTGGTTGATATCCACGCCGATGACTTTCTTGCGACGGGAAGCGATGACGGCGGCGGTCGGCAGGCCGATGTAGCCGAGGCCGATAACGGAGATGGTGTCGAAATCCATGGTTGCATCCGATGTAGAAAATAAAGCTCACAAAATAGAGCTGCAGGACGGCTGTGTGTACGCGCTGATAGGCGTTATTTAACGGGGGTGGTGGCCAAGCTCTCGAGGATTCGCTGGCACGCCTTGCCATCGCCATAGGGGTTATGGGCATAGCTCATCATTTCGTAAGCAGCGTTGTCGGTCAGCAGGCTGTGCACCTCGCCAACAATGCGTTCCACATCGGTGCCCACCAGCTTGACAGTACCGGCATCGACGGCTTCGGGCCGCTCGGTAGTATCACGCATCACCAGCACCGGTTTGCCAAGTGACGGAGCTTCTTCCTGTACACCACCGGAATCGGTCAGGATCAAGTGCGAGCGATTCATTAGATAAACGAACGGCAGGTAATCCAGCGGCTCGATCAGGTGGACATTGCCGATGTCAGAAAGCAGGCGGTTGACCGGCTCGCGCACATTGGGATTGAGGTGCATCGGATAAACGATTTGTACCTCGGGATGTTGAGCGGCAATATCGTGCAGGGCCTGACAAATTCGCTCGAAACCGCCACCGAAACTCTCGCGACGGTGGCCTGTCACCAGGATCAGCTTGCGGCTGGCATCCAGGAAGTCGAACTGCTCGGCAAATTGCTGTTGGAATACAGGGCTGGTATCCAGCTTGCGCACCACGTCGAGCAGCGCATCGATCACGGTATTACCGGTGACATGCACCTTTGTGGGGGGCACGCCCTCTTCCAGCAGGTTTTGCCGGGAGCGCTCCGTAGGAGCGAAGTGCTGTTCGGCCAAGGCACCGGTGAGCTTGCGGTTGGCTTCTTCCGGCCAAGGCGAGTAGATATTGCCGGTACGTAGCCCCGCCTCCACATGGCCAACGGGAATCTGTTGGTAGTAGGCAGCCAATGTGGTGGAAAAGGTCGTTGAAGTATCCCCATGCACCAAGACGATATCTGGCTTCACCTCTTCCAGTACCGTTTTCATACCCTGCAGGATAGCCGTGGTCACATCGGTGAGATCCTGCCCCGGTTTCATGATATTCAGGTCATGGTCGGGCTTCAGCTCGAACAGGTCTAGTACCTGATCGAGCATTTCGCGGTGCTGGCCGGTCACACACACCTTGGCGTCGAAGCGCTCATCAGCAGCGAGAGCCAAAGCCAGAGGAGCCATCTTGATGGCTTCAGGACGCGTGCCAAACACGCAAAGAGTCTTGATAGGCATGGGGACTTCAGTTTCGGTGAGAGGTGGATTCTGCAATGACGCGGCCGCGTCACTCGACGGTAACGGATTTCATCAGATTACGTGGTTAGGGGCGCTTGCTTCAGCGCCCAACCGAGTAGTAGGTAAAGCCCTTGATCTTCATCCGCCTGGGCTCAAACATATTCCGCCCATCGAAGATCACCGGTTCGGCCAGCTGTTCCTGGATCAGGTCGAAGTCCGGGGCGCGGAACACCTGCCATTCGGTGACGATCACCAGGGCATCGGCGCCGCGCAGTGCGGCTTCCTTGGTGCCGCACAGGGAGAGGTCGTCGCGGCTGCCGTAGATGCGCTGGGTCTCTTCCATGGCTTCGGGATCAAAGGCCTGCACCTTGGCGCCGGCTTCCCACAGCGCTTCCATCAGCACGCGGCTGGGGGCTTCGCGCATGTCGTCGGTGTTGGGCTTGAAGGCCAGGCCCCAGATAGCGAAGGTCTTGCCCTTCAAATCGTTATTGAAGTGCTTGCTGATCTTCTGGAACAGGGTGGTCTTCTGGTCCATGTTGCGGGCTTCCACCGCCTTGAGCACCTTGGCGTCGAAGTCGATGTCGCCGGCAGTGCGGATCAGCGCCTGCACGTCCTTGGGGAAGCAGGAGCCGCCATAGCCCACGCCGGGGTAGATGAAGTGGTAGCCGATGCGGGGGTCGGAGCCGATGCCCTGGCGTACCATTTCGATATCGGCGCCCAGGCGCTCGGCCAGGTTGGCCATTTCGTTCATGAAGCTGATCTTGGTGGCCAGCATGCAGTTGGCGGCGTACTTGGTCAGCTCGGCGCTGCGCACGTCCATGACGATGACCCGGTCACGGCTGCGGTTGAAGGGGGCGTAGAGCTCGCGCATCACGTCTTCGGTCTGCTTGCTGGCCGTACCGATAATGATGCGGTCGGGCTTCTGGCAGTCGGCAACGGCGCTGCCTTCCTTGAGAAACTCGGGGTTGGAGACCACGTCGAAGCGCAGCTCCTTGCGGCCGCGGGCTTCCAGCACCGAATCGACCTTCTCGCGCACCTTGTCGGCGGTGCCTACCGGCACGGTGGACTTGTCGATGATGATCTGGTCGCGCTCCATGTGCTCGGCAATGGTGGCGGCCACGGCCAGCACGTACTTGAGATCGGCGCTGCCGTCTTCATCGGGCGGGGTGCCCACGGCGATGAACTGCACCTGGCCGTGCTTGACGCCGGCGGCGGCATCGGTGGTGAATTCCAGCCGGCCGGCGGCGTGGTTCTCCTTCACCAGCGGCTCCAGGCCGGGTTCGAAGATGGGGATGTCGCCCTGCTTCAGGCGTTCGACCTTGTCGGCGTCGACATCCACGCAGATCACGTGGTGCCCCACGTCCGCCAGAATGGCGCCTTGCACCAGCCCTACGTATCCCGTACCGAAAACCGTAACGTTCATGTCATCCCTGCTTGCGAGTATGCGAGTTGATGGTGTGCCCCAGGCACGCTACCGCCTGGGGATTGAACCGGGCGCATTCCCATGCCCTGCGTGACCATCGCCTCTGCCGGTGGCGGAGTGCCTGCCCTTTCGGTCAGGCCGGTATTCTACGCGATGGCCGCACTTGGGCTCTATGCGGCGGTTGGTAAAGAAAGGTAAGTATAGAGGTGATTGGATGATGCTGGTTAATTTCCAAGCGTGTAAGGCTGGTTGCGCATGGCCTGTACTGTAAGCCGTAAGCTGTAAGCAACCCCAACACCAGCACGGATGGTTTTCTTACAGCTTAAAGCTTACGGCTCGCGCTCAGCGCGCTTTCCCACCGCTCGTCACGCTGGCCGCAGACGATAAACCAGGGGTTGAGCACGCTGTCCTGCTGGTTGCAGCGCAGCGGTTCGAGGGTGTTGGCATCGAGCACCTCGCCACCGGCGGCGCTGACCACGGCCTGGGCGGCGGCGGTGTCCCATTCGCAGGTAGGGGCAAGACGCGGGTAGAGGTCGGCGGCGCCCTCGGCGACGAGGCAGAGCTTGATCGAGCTGCCCATGGAAACGCGCTCGTGATGCGGCAGTTCGGCGCAGAAGGCCTCGAAGGTCTCGGCGCCGTGACGACGGCTGCCCACCACCTTCCAGGGCTCGGCCTCAGGATCGGGCAGATCACGCACCTGGATATTGGCGTAGATGCCCTGGGCGATCTTGAAGGCTTCGCCACCGACCTGCCCTACCCAGGTGGTTTGCAGCACCGGCGCATGAACGATGCCGAATACCGGCACGCCCTCCTCCACCAAGGCCACATTGAGCGTGAACTCTCCGTTCTTGTTGACGAATTCCTTGGTGCCGTCCAGCGGATCGACCAGCCAATAACTGCTCCAGGCCTGGCGCGTGGCGTAAGGTATTTCACCGGACTCCTCGGAGAGCACCGGCACGCCCGGCGCCCACTTTTCCAGCAGTGCCACCAGCGCATGGTGGGAGACCATGTCCGCCTCGGTGAGCGGGCTCGCGTCGTCCTTGGTTTCCACCGTGAAGTCACGCTGGTAGATTGCCAGGACCTCGCTCCCGGCAGCGTGCACGCCCTCGACCAGGCGGGCGCGCATCTCGTTTGTTACGAATGCAGTCACAGAAAATCCTTATCAATAGCTTGGGTCAAAACCCCCACACCAACGGTATCAACCCCACCGCGGTAGCCCCGACGATAAGACTGAGAGGCGCGCCGAGCCGCAGGTAATCCGTAGAACGATAACCGCCTGGCCCCAGTACCATGAGGTTGGTCTGATAGCCCAGCGGCGTCATGAAACTGGCGGAGGCGGCAAACATGATAGCGATGACAAAAGGCATGAAACTGACACTGGGGGTGCTGGTACCAATGAGCGTGCAGGTGCCACCGATGATGGCCGCGTAACTGAGCGGCAGCAGCAGCTTGGAGGGCGGCAGCTTTAGCCAGTGCCAACAGGATCAATTCTGGATCAGGCATCTTCGCTCGGCGTCAGGCGAACCCCTTGCTCACGCGCCAGCCTGTGTATCGCTTGCTCACTGAGATTCGGAGCACTCAAGAGTACGTCGACCTTGCGCCCTTGCATGGCACGCATGATGCGCACGCTGAGCCCGCGGGATGGTCAGACGTTGGGTAGATTTAAAGCGCATGGGTTTGGTCAGCTCAGTGCTGGGCCTCGTCGCGCATGGCTTCAACTTCGCCCAAGGGCAACCCAGTAGCGTCAGCAATAGCCCGGTCGCTCAGGTCGGTGGTCTGGATCAGCTTGCGGGCCGTGCTGCGAAGGGCTTCTTCGCGGCCTTCCTCGCGGCCTTCCTGTTTCCAGCGCTGCGGCCATTGGCCGGTTCGTTCTTGCAGCATGGTGTATACCTCGCAGCTCATCGGTTACGTAGGAGCCACTCGCCTTCTCCAGCGAATCGAGGTCCAGCTCTTCAACCCACTTTTCGTGTACGAAGCCGGTAAGCAGGTCTCTTACCATTCGCTGGTGGGAAAACAGCAGTTTGTAGCTATTGTCGTGGCCAGCCATGTATTCGTGACCTTCCGTCCTTGGTTGTAGAACCGCTAGCGTTGCACTAAAGCCCAGCTTGGAGCGTCATGTCAGGCTCGGAACCGCGCCTTCGTTCTCTGTTTTCTCGGCAACGTAATTGCAGCCCAGCGTCACCTTCAACTCGTGCCCTGCCCCTTCGGCCCATTCCAGCAGCTTGGCCTTGAGTGCGGCCTGGGCGCGGGGGTCGCCGTGTACCAGGCGCACTTCCTTCGGCGGGTGGCGCATGCGGCGCACGAAGTTGAGCAGGTCGTGTTGGTCGGCGTGGGCCGAGTAGCCGCTTACGGTTTCTACCCGGGCACGGATGTCGATGCGCTGGCCATCCAGCTCCACCCAGCCGCCGTTGGGGCCATGGCGCTGGATGTCGCGGCCGGGGGTGCCGTGGGCCTGATAACCGGTGAACAGTACGCAGTGGCGCTCGTCGCCCAGCATACGCTTGAGGTAGTTCACCACCCTGCCGCCGCTGACCATGCCGCTGGCGGCGATGACCACTGCGGGGCGGTGGCTCTCGGCCAGGTAATCGACGGTGCGCTCGTGGGCGGCGTGGTCGTCCACGGTGTAGAGGTTCTCGAAGCTGAGCGGGTGACGGCCGCTGCGCAGGCGGTTGTGTGCTTCGGCGTCCCACCAGGGCTTGAGTTCGCGGTACACCTCAGTGAAACGGGCTGCCAGGGGCGAGTCGACGATGATTTCGAGCTCGCGCCAGCGGTCGCTTCGTGCGTTGTGTATCAGCCCTTCCAGTTCGTAGAGCAATTCCTGGGTGCGGCCAACGCTGAAGGCGGGGAACACCACGGTGCCGCCGTTCTCCAGTGCCCTGTCGATGGCGGCCTTGAGCCGGTCGCGGCGGTGGCGCCTGTCTTCGTGCAGGCGATCGCCGTAGGTCGATTCCAGTACCAGCACCTCGGCCCGGTACGGCGGCTTGGGCGCGGGCAGCAGCGGTGCATGGGGTGCGCCCAGGTCGCCGGAGAAGACGGTGCGCTGGCTTTTCCCGCTAGCCTTGTCCTGGGTATCCACTTCCACGTAGGCGGAGCCGAGGATATGCCCGGCACGCTTGAGCCTGACCTTGATGCGGTGGCGCTCGTCGTGGATGACGGTGTGCCAGGTCTTGTAGTCGATGGCGACCAGGCGGCCTTGCACCTCTTCCAGGAAGCGCTCGATCAGGGCGCGGTCGCGGGTAAAGCCGATCTTGAGTGCGTCCTCTATGACCAAGGGCAGTAGCCGTGCCGACGGTACCGAGCAGAGAATCGGCCCCTTGTAGCCTGCCGCCAGCAGGTACGGCAGCCGGCCGATGTGGTCGATGTGCACGTGGGTGACCACCAGGGCCAGCACGTCCTCCACCGGGAAGCGCACGGTGTGCTGTTCGAGGCTGTCGAGGTGATCGGCGTCCTGGCCCTGGAACAGGCCGCAATCGATCAGCAGCGCGCGGTCCGCGGCGAGTTGCAGCCGGTGGCAGCTGCCGGTGACGCCAGCCGCGCCGCCGTGGTGAAGGATCTGGGGGTAATCGTCCATGAGAATCTGTGGTGCGGTGTTATGGGAGCGGCGTGGTTATTGCGATGGCGGTGGCCTCCGCCGAGGCGCCTATCGGCGCCAGTCACGATGCGGAGCAGCGCTCCAACAGCTGTTTTGTCATGCCTTGGTGGTGGCTGCCGGGCGCCTATCGGCGCCAGTCGCGATGGGAACCAGCGCTCCAACAAGGTCGGCAAATACTGCACTGTCGGAGTATCTTCAGATCACGACTGGAGGCCGAAGGACTCCCCGGCGGTGTTGGAAACGTTGCGGCTATCGCCAGCGTTGTGGCCTCCGCCGGGCGCCTGCCGGCGCCAGTCGCGATGGGGACCAGCGCTCCTACAACAACAACTAGACGTTATAAAACCCGCGATACCATTCGACGAAGCGTTTGACGCCCTCTTCCACCTGGACCTGGGGGCGGTAGCCGGTGGCTTGCAGCAGGGCTTCGGTGTCGGCCCAGGTGCGGGGGACGTCGCCGGGCTGCATGGGCAGGTATTCGCAGATGGCTTCGCGGCCGGTGGCGGTTTCCAGGGCGCGGATGAAGGCCATCAGCGATAGCGGTGCGCCGTAGCCGATGTTGTAGAGCGAAAAAGGAGCGGCGCTCTTGTCCGGGGTGGCCACGGCTCCGGGGCGGTCGGCGTCGGCCTGGGGTATTACGTCGAGGACACGCACGATGCCTTCGACGATGTCGTCGATGTAGGTGAAGTCCCGCGACATGTCGCCGTGGTTGTAGACCTGGATCGGCTTGCCTTCGAACATCGCCTTGACGAACTTGAAGATGGCCATGTCGGGCCGGCCCCAGGGGCCGTATACCGTGAAGAAGCGCAGCCCGGTGGTCGGCACGTCGTACAGGTGTGCGTAGGTGTGGCTCATCAGCTCGTTGGCCTTCTTGGTGGCCGCGTAGAGGCTGACGGGGTGGTCGACGTTGTCGGCGGTGTCGAACGGGGTCTTGCCGTTCATGCCGTAGACCGAACTGGACGAGGCGTAGACCAGGTGCTTCACCTTCTGCTGGCGACAGCCCTCGAGCACGTTGAGGTGGCCGATCAGGTTGGAGTCGGCGTAGACGTGGGGATTCTCCAGCGAGTAGCGCACGCCGGCCTGGGCGGCCAGGTGGATCACCCGGTCGAAGCGCTGGTCGCGAAACAGCGCGGCCATGCCGACACGGTCACCCAGGTCCAACTTGATGAAGCGAACGTCGTCACAGTTGGAAGCCAGGTCGTCGAGCCGCGCCTGCTTGAGCGAGACATCGTAGTACTCGTTAAGATTATCGATACCGACGATCTCGTGGCCCTGCCCACTGAGGCGCTTCGCCACGGCATGTCCAATAAAACCGGCCATGCCGGTGATCAGCAATTTCACGCGATGCCCCTACCCTTGTGTGTTGCCAACGTTGCGGTTTTCGCCATGGCTGCGGCCTCCGCCAGGGCGCCTACGGCGCCAGTCGCGATGCGGAGCATGCCTTGGAGCGCATTGTTGGGTTTCCATTACCTGGCGACATTGGTCGCGCTCTGCGTTTCCTCGCTGAACTCGGCCACCTCAGCCTCCGTTAACAGGTGATGCATCCGGATTAGCCGAAGGCACGAAAGCGCGCTAGAACGGCTGAAATGATCAAAGGCAAGCGCCATCTCGCGATTACGCTCATGGATTAACCCATACAGCTCGCCGTAGCGCTCATGAGCCGTAGCATCCCGTTTTGAACAGATCTTCTGGCACTCATCCAGAGCGCGCTGCGAAAACCGTTCCAGCGCCACCGCCCGAAGCCGCTTGAAAACTTTCCAGTCGGACTCGCGGATGCTCATAGCAGTCTGCTTTTACAAGACCCAACAGCTGTTTTGTCATGCCTTGGTGGCTGCCGAATCGATCACTCTTTCAGCAGCGCTTCCAGGCTATCGGCACTCAGGATGCGCTCTGCCCATGCTTCCAACTGGTCGGTGGTGGCACGCTCAAGCCTTTCTCGCGCCCAGGCGGGCAGCTCGCCGAACTTCAGCGTGATCTGCCTGGTGAGCAGTAACAACTCACCTTCCTGACGACCTTCCTGGCGACCCTTCTCGATCCCGAAGCGTTCGGCACTGGTGACATAGGGCATGTGCTGAGCCTCCTCAAAGGCATAGTGTTCGTCGAGGAACTCACGTTCCAGAGCATCCGGCAGCCGCATCATCCAGTCGATCAGCCGGAATAGCTCGATGATCTGCTGCTTGGCGTAGCCACGCTGGTACATCAATCGCGTGAGGTGTGCCTTCCAGCGCTTGAGTTCGTGTCCGTCATCAAGCTGCTTGGCCTTCAGCTGGGCCATCACCACCAGCGCAAAGACATTGTCACTGGCTTCCAGTTCAGCCCATCTGGCATCGAGATCCAGCAGCTTGGCGACCGGGAAGCGGAAGTCTACTTCGCAGCCCCAGCGGCCACGCTGGAAGCGCTGCGGTCGGAAGCCTGGGCTGGCGTCGGCCAGCACCGCCAGGCTAACCACATCGACACCGTAACGATCCAGCAGCCGATAGTGGTAAGTATACATTCTGGCAGCAAAATCGGCCTCGGGTTCACCCTGCACCTCAACGTGGATCAACACCCAGGTCTCAAGACCGTCGTAGGTGTAGACCTTGGCCAGCTTGTCGGCGTAGCGACGGCCATTATCGGCGTCCGCGGTGATCTGCTGGAGTTCCTTGTCGAGAAAGCTATGCCCCTTCGACCAGTCGATTTCGGGGTAGATGCCGGGAAACAACAGGGCCATGAACTCGGGGAAGCGCCACTCCAGGGCCTCCTTCCATGGACTGTCGTGATCCTGCCGAGGGAGTGGATCGCTCATGGAGTCCGCATCCTCATCCTGGAGGTTTCGGGAAGTATCTTCACTTGCGGCAGCGGTATAGGAAACGTTGCGGATATCGCCTGCCCTGGGGCCTCCGCCAAGGCGCCTGCGGCGCCAGTCGCGATGGGGACCAGCGCTCCAACACAACCCCGCCATATGAGAAAAAATTTGTAGGAGTATCTTCAGTTCACGACTGGAGGCCGAAGGACTCCCGGCGGTATTGGAAACGTTGCGGTTATCGCCCCGGTTGTGGCCTCCGCCGAGGCGCCTGCGGCGCCAGTCGCGATGGGAACCAGCGCTCCAACAGTTGTTTTGTCATGCCTTGGTGGTGAACGCCGGGGTGCTTTCCCACTTTCCAGGCACGCTACCGCCCGGGGATTGTTCCGGACATTTCCCTTGCCCTGTTGACGGTTCGATACCTGGGAAAGGACTGGAGAGGCGAATAACGAGCATTCGTAGTCGCAAGGCGTTCACTAGCCCCTGGCGCCATGTTGCGGTCCTGAGCCGAGCTGGCGCTCGACTTTCCCTTTCGAGGTATCGTTATTCTAGTGCGTCAATTCTACGGGACTCGTGGGGAATGCTCTAGCGCCGCGGCGTTACCGTAGGATAAAACGTTACATCAACGACAGCGCCAGGCGGCGAGGCGGTTGATCAGCGCGAGGGTGAGCATCACGGCGGCGGCCCAGCCGAGGACGACGATCAGGCTGTGGAAGCCGGCGGGCACGGTGTGGGGCGGGCGAAAGCTCATGCCGTGCTCCACCAGCCGGGCGACCAGGTAGATCAGCGTGGTGACCACGGCCAGGGGCAGCGCCGCACGCCATTCGGCCAGCCATTGGGCCAGGCGGCTGGGTTCACGCCTGACTTTCACCGAAGGCTTCTTGCTGGGCTTGGCCGCAGGTTTCGCGGCGGACTTGCGCGCCTTGGCCGGCTTGCGGGTTGCGGGCTTGCCTCGCCCGCCCTGGCGTCGGCCGCCGGGCAGGCTGGAAGTGGCCCAGCGCACCGTGCGCCATAGCGCCCAGCTCAGGGTAAACAGGACAGACAGCGCCAGGCTGCCCATCACGACGAAATAGGTCATGTGCGACTCAGGCGGCGATTCGGACGGCTACTCAGGCAGCGATTCAGACAGCGACTCAGGCAATGTGGCCAAGTGACTGCATTGTGCGCAGCAGAAGAGCCACGCTCTCTCTGGGCTGTGCGTACTCGCTCATCAGCGTTTTCAGGCGATCTTCGAAGAGACGCTGACGGGCCTGCTCATCATCCGCCTCCTGCACCGCCAGGCTACGTACGGGCGGGCCGGTGGGGATGTCGAGCCGTGAATTGGGTTTTTCCAGCTCGCGAAGCGCTTCTGCGAAGGCATCGTCGAGCTCACGAAACTTGCGCAGCTTTTCGCGCTCGTCCATGTGTCGGTTGGGTTTGTGTTGTTTCATTAGATTCCGTTAAAGCTCAAGTACCGAACAGCACTCGATTAATGTCTGGTCATGAGTATACCGCTATTGATTCTCGGAGCGAAACCGAGAAACACCATGCATGATAATGATTGCTGTTACCATGTTTCATTATTCCGTTTGCACTTCTACGCTACAAAGTATGCACAAACGGTCAACCCCCGTCACCAAACTTGCCTTCGACTCCCGCTACAGCGCATAAAGGAACGCATAAAACCAATAAATACTTCGGGTTGGGAGCGTCAATGTGCCTACACCCGGCGCCAGTACACAGCGCCAACATCAAAATAATCGGCTGTCAAGTCAAGCATTGCTACAGGCTCGAACGCAAGGGACCAAATGATGTTCAACGAGATGATGCGAGCGGAAATCTGGCTACAGGAGCATCTGACTAGCCAGCAGGGGATCGATGACCTCGCCAATCGACTCGGTTATTCGACCTCACAGGTACGACGGAGGTTCAAGCAATGCTTCGGTCTCTCGCCAAGCGCGTATCGCGATATCTTGAGACTGGAAAAGGCTGCCCGCCTACTCGCACTGACACCCTATAGAATTCATACCATCGCCATGAGGAGCGGTTATCACAATCATTCGGCTTTCAGCCGCGCCTTCCAGCGCCGCTACAACCAGACACCTCGCCAGTACCGGCAGGTGGAACGCCTGAAGTTACGCTCGCCCTTGTACTGCCAGGGCCACAGTGGCGCACCACCGGACTTCGAAATCCGCAGCCTGCCACCTCGACAGGCGCTGGTCACCCGGCTCTATCACAAGATCGATGCCGGCGGCCTTTCCAATCTCCACAAGTGGGCACAACTTGCTAAAGGAGCCGAGACCCTGCCCGAACGCCTCAGACAAGCCCCTACCGTTGCCGTACTCCATAGCACACCCCTGCCCTGCGAACTGGACCGCATCGATATCGGCCCACTGATCGATGAGCAGAACGATGTCGGTTTAGCCATTCCCGCTTCCTTTCGTATCCTGGAACTGCCGGAGCAGCGTCACGCTTGCCTTACGGTAAACACGCCGGAAGAGGTACCCGCGGCCGTGCAGTATCTCGTCAGGGAGGGGTTGGCAAAAAAGCGCTGCTATGCCAGCGGCGAACCCGCGCAGGTACGCCTGCTGGAGCAGGGTGTGGAAGTACAACTACCGATACTCATCACGAACACTTGAAACGCGACAAACGAGGATTGAAGTACACTGCAAAAACAGCCGGGCCCACTGGGCCCGGCGCTTACTGCGAATTCAGCCACTCTGATTTCAGCGCTGGCCAATTCAGCCAGCAGGAAACGATCACTCCTCGACGCGTACCAGCCAGCTCTCGACCTTGTCAGAGCCGTGCTCGTCCTTCCACGCCTTCAGCGTCTTCTGGTTACCGCCGCGGGTTTCCACGACCTCACCGGTATTCGGGTTCTTGTAGATCTTCAGCTTACGCTTGCGACGGCCACCACCGGCTGCCGCGGATGCCTTGGCGGCAGCGGGCTTGCTGCCCTGCGGGTCCAGCAAGCTGATGACATCGGCAGAACTCTTGTTGAATTCGCGCATCAGGGCTTCAAGCTTGTCCTTGAATGCCAGCTCGGCCTTCAGGCGATCATCGTTCTGCAGACGATCCATTTCAGCCTGGAGCTGCTTGAGCTGCTGTTCTTTCTGCATGAACTCACTGAGAAGGGACATGGCGTGTATTCCTTAGGTTGGGAAAATTTACAGGATGCGGCGACTATAAATACATCAAGCAGCGCCCCATGACAATATGCAAGCCTGTATTTATACGTTATATCAGTTTGGCCAAATAGGTGGCAACAGGCAAATACTCACGTGTCAACGATCGGGTGGCGCTTAGTCCGGAAACGAGAACGCCGCCCGACGGCGGCGCTTGGATCAATGATAGTCAAGGGTCGTTATGGTGATACGAGCCTCACGCGATCAGTAAAGAATATCCCGCAGCACCTCGTAAACGACATCGTTGACCATATCCACCAGTACCACGTCGGGCCCGACGCGACGCCACTCATAACCTTCGTAACGGGGAAGGTCCCGAGCGAGACGACCATCGAACTGTTTGGCAATCCCCGGCGGCAGCGGCTTGCCGCGCTCCAGGTTCATGCGAATGCCCGGCGGCAGGCTATCACGTGAGCGATCGACTTCGATCCACTCTCGCCGCTCGCCGAAGAAACGCCGTATCTCCCGCTCATCGATTCTCGGCCCATCGCGATAACCATCACTACCGGAACGCCGATCACGATAACCATCGCTGCCGGAGCGGCGCTCGCGCTCCCAGTCGCCACGGCCTTCACGTCGCGACTCGCCATCTCGGCGCCATTCGCGACGCTCGCCCTCCTCGGCGGCCTGCTGGCGGCGCTCACCGGCCTGGCCCCGACCCTGGCGATGCTCTTGACGATGCTCCTTACGGTGCTCCTGGCCCTGGCCACGCTGGCTGTTGCCCTGCCCTTGCCCCTGGCCCTGTCCTTGCCCACGGGGCTCCACCGGCTGCGCCTGCAACTGGGCAGAAGCCAGCGCCAGGCTGAGCGTGGCTGCGGCAATTATCGTCAATCCATTACGCGTTTTCATACTGTCGACCTCCAGTGGGGCACGTATCGACAGTCTAGGCGGTGAATGCGCAGGGAAGATGGAAGTTATGAATTGTTCTTAAATGCACCCATATGGACTGCAGCCAGGGCAGTTCGGTGACGCTACTGCTGCCGCTCCCATCGTCCATCTCACCGAAAGCCTCATCATAATGAAAACCGCCGGCGCCTTTTCCCTCGATGGTTCGATCGGTGACCTTACCAAAGCACCGGCCTCTGCTGTCACCTCACATTAGAGCAAAGCACGACGATCTCACCGTAGAAATTTTCAGCACCTCCGATGAATAAATCGGAACGGGGTTGGTTGTGTGGGCATCAAGCGTGTGCACAATAGGAAAATGAGCTCAACGTCTCTAGCCCCCCCCCTGTGAAAACACCCTGGGGTTACAAGCATTCAGGCGTAGCGCGCCATTCTTAGCACACCACACAAAAAACGGCCGGCGAAAGCCGGCCGTCTGCAACCCTTAAATGGCTTATTTAAGTGGCTGGTGCGGTTGGCGCAGCAACGCCGTGGTCAATTGCATCAATCTCGCCACCCGGGTCGTTTGCTGTTCCAGTTATAGTTGTCCCATCAATGTCAATGGCGGAGCAAGCTCCAGCAGGACCAACTGTAATGTTTATATCAGCCGGGTCCGGATCCCCCCCATCTGCCGCCAAGAAGCTCATTCTATCTGAACGCGATGCAGCCACAGCTGTTGCAAATGCTCGCATATCAGACAAACAAGCCCTGTCCGCAGCACGAGCGGTGTAATCCTGATACTGCGGAATTGCAATTGCCGCCAGAATACCGATGATCGCCACCACGATCAGCAGCTCGATCAGGGTGAAGCCGCCCTGGCCCTTCCTGGCTGCCCGCTGGTTCTGCATTTCTTTCATCATGTTCATCGCCCTATCCCCTACTCTGTTGCCCGGTCGTGGCCTTGGTTCGCTGGTTCGGCCCCGTGGAGCTGCCGATGGAAGCCGCTGGCTTCCGGTTGCCTTCTTTCTGCCTTTCTGCAGCCGGGGCGGATGCCCCCTTTGTTCCGATTTGGCGTATCGCCACTGTCCCTGAATTCACGCTCCTGCCACTTACACTAAATTACACTTCGACATCCTGCAAGCACGACATACGTCTGCCTGAGAATTTGAGCTAATGATAATGTACCAGCGGATTAATGCCAGGGTTGAGCGCGCGTGAGATTACCGCTGTGCCGCCCCGTGGTAAAGGACTAGTATATTGGTATTCCATTTATCGTTTTCCACCCCGCCCCGCGGGCCAACGACAGAGGCGCCATGAACAGTAACCGCCCCTTCTCGGAAGCCGGCACCGCCGACGACACCGCCACCATGACCCAGGCCGCCGAGGGCCTGCGCGGCCTGGCCCGGCGCCTGGTGGAGTACGGCCTGCTGTCGCGCCCGGCGGCGGAACGCGCCGAGCAGGAGGCCCGCGAGTCCGAGGTCACGCTGCTGCAGCATGTGATCGATGCCGGCATGGTCACCCCCCGGGATGGCACCCTGTGCGCCGCCTGGGAGTATGGCCTGCCCATCGTCGACCTGGACGCCCTGCGCCTGTCCAGCCTGCCGCCGGCCAATGAGTATCCCGAAAAGCTGCTGCGCAAGCTGTGCGTGGTGCCGCTGATGCGCCGCTCCCACCGCCTGACGGTGGCGGTGCCCTATCCCTCGACCCTGGCCAAGCTCGATGAGCTGCAGTTCGCCACCGGGCTAAGCATCGAGGCGGTGCTGTGCCCGGTCGACCAGCTGCTGCCGGTGCTGGAGGCCTACCTGGCCCAGAACGAGACCAGCATGATGGACGACCTGGCCGGGGTCGACGACGCAATCAGCGAGCTGGAGTTCGACGAGGGGGTGGACCTCAGCGAGGAGGCGAACCAGGCCGCCCATAGCGGCGCCGATGACGCGCCCATCGTCAAGTTCGTCAACAAGATCCTGCTCGACGCCATCCGCCGCGGCGCCTCGGACATTCACTTCGAGCCCTACGAGACCAGCTACCGGGTACGCATGCGCATCGACGGCATGCTGCTGGAAGCGGCGCGCCCGCCCTTCTCCATGCGGGCGCGCATTGCCGCGCGCCTGAAGGTGATGTCGCGGCTGGATATTTCCGAGCGCCGCCTGCCCCAGGATGGCGCCATCAAGCTCAAGGTCTCCAAGACCCGCTCCATCGACTTTCGCGTCAACTCGCTGCCCACCGTCTACGGCGAGAAGATCGTGCTGCGTATCCTCGATCCCGCCTCGGCCCAGATCGGCATCGATGCGCTGGGCTTCACGCCGGAGCAGCGCGGGCTCTACGAAACGGTGCTGGACCATCCCCAGGGCATGATCCTGGTCACCGGCCCCACCGGCAGCGGCAAGACGGTCACGCTCTACACCGGCCTGAACATCCTCAACGAAGTGCAGCGCAATATCTGTACCGCGGAGGACCCGGTGGAAATCAAGGTGCCGGGGGTCAACCAGGTCAACGTGCTGCCCAAGATCGGGCTGGACTTCGCCAGTGCCCTGCGCGCCTTCCTGCGCCAGGACCCGGACGTGGTGATGGTCGGCGAGATCCGCGACCTGGAGACCGCCGAGATCGCGGTGAAGGCGTCCCAGACCGGGCACCTGGTGCTCTCCACCGTGCACACCAATTCGGCGGCAGAAACCCTGACCCGCCTGGCCAACATGGGCGTGCCGCCCTTCAATATCGCCAGTTCCGTCAGCCTGATCATCGCCCAGCGCCTGGCGCGCCGGCTGTGCAAGCAGTGCAAGCAGCCCGCGGAGATCCCCCGCGAGGCGCTGCTGCGCGAGGGCTTCACCGACCTGGAGGTGGGCAGTGCCACCGTCTACGAGCCGGTGGGCTGCATGCACTGCACCCACGGCTACAAGGGCCGGGTGGGTATCTACGAAGTGGTGCCGGTGAGCGGTGCCATGAGCCAGCTGATCATGCGCCAGGGCAACTCCATGGACTTCGATCAGTTGGCCCGCCAGGAAGGCCATCCGGACCTGCGCCGAAGCGGCCTGCTCAAGGTGATGCAGGGAATCACAAGCTTGACCGAGGTCAACCGTGTAACGAAAGATTAAGTTGGGTTCACACTAAAACAACTGACAAACTGGCCGATATAACGGTTGATAGCGGAATACTATAAGAAACCGAGACCACGTTTTTCGATACGCAGCAGGGAACGACATGGCAACCAGAACAGCGAAAGCGCCCCGGAAGCTGAAGCTCTACCGCTGGAACTGGTCGGGCAAGGGCCCGGGCGGGCGCCTGGTGCGCGGCGAGGTGGTGGCAACGCACAAGGCAGAGGTGGAGCGGGAGCTGGCCAACCAGAACATCATCGTCAAGAACGTGCGCCGCAAGGGCGGGCTTGGCGGCGGCATGGGCACCATCAAGCCGCGGGACATCATGCTCTTCGCCCGCCAGATGGCGACCATGATTCGCGCCGGGGTGCCGGTGCTGCAGGCGTTCCAGGTGGTGGCCGAGAGCATCCGCAAGCCGGCCATGAGTGCGGTGGTGCAGCAGATGATGAACGAGGTGGCGGCGGGGTCGAGCTTCTCCCAGGCGCTGCGCCAGCACCCCGAGCAGTTCGACAATCTCTTCTGCAACCTGGTGGAGGCCGGCGAGAGCTCCGGTTCGCTGGATCGAATGCTCGAGCGGATCGCCGCCTACAAGGAGAAGATCGAGTCGCTCAAGGGCCGCGTCAAGAAGGCGCTGTGGTATCCCATTGCGGTGATCGCCGTGGGGATCGGCGTCACGGCGCTGCTGCTGATCAAGGTGGTGCCCCAGTTCGAGAGCCTGTTCCACGGCTTCGGCGCCGAGCTGCCGGCCATGACCCGCATGACCATCTCCATGTCGGAATTCGCCCAGCAGTACTGGCTGTGGGGCATCGGCATCGTGGTGGCCTTCGTCTACCTGATGCGCCAGGGCATGAAGCGCTCCCAGGCGTTCGCCTATCGCATGCACAAGTTCTCGCTGAAGATCCCGGTGATCGGGGACATTCTCGACAAGTCCTCGGTGGCGCGCTATTCACGCACCCTGGCCACCACCTACGGGGCCGGCGTGCCCATGGTCGAGGCGCTGGACATCGCCGCCGGCGCAGCGGGCAACCTGGTGTATGAACGCGCCACCCGGCAGATCCGCGAGGATGTCGCCACCGGCCAGCAACTGCACTTTGCCATGCGTCTGACCGAACAGTTCCCTCCCCTGGCGGTGCAGATGGTGGGCATCGGCGAGGAGTCCGGCTCGCTGGACGCCATGCTCAACCGCGTGGCCGACTACTACGAGGAGGAGGTCGACAACAAGGTCGACGCCCTCACCTCGCTGCTGGAGCCGCTGATCATCGTGGTGCTTGGGGTGCTGGTCGGCGGCCTGGTCATTTCCATGTATCTGCCCATATTTGAGCTCGGCACGGTGTTGTGAGTGATGCACTGTATTTGTGCGGCAGTGGTGCTCGAAGATAGACTCGTCGTAAAGACGATCATGCACCACTTCAGCTGGGAGGAGTAACAGTGAGAACCACTTACGACGAAGCTGATGACATCCTTGTACTGCATCTATCAGAAAAGCCTATCGTAAAGGAAGTGTCACAGGACTGGCATACGCACGTTAGCTATGCCGATGATGGCAGTATAGTGGAAGTGGTAATTCTCGATGCCTCCAAGCAAGGCGCCTGGCCCTTGCTGAAAAGTGAGGCAGCTTGATAAGGAATTATTTTGACTGACCTTCCCCCCGCCCTTCTCTGGCCCTTGGTGGCCTTCCTGGGCCTGTGCCTGGGCAGTTTCCTCAACGTGGTGATCGTGCGCCTGCCGGTGATGCTGATGCTGGGCTGGCGGGCCGAGGCCCGCGAGGCGCTGGAGCTGCCGGACGAGACCCCGCCGCGCTTCAACCTGATGGTACCGCGCTCGATCTGCCCCAGCTGCGAAACGCCCATCGCCTGGCACGACAACCTGCCTGTAATCGGCTGGCTGAAGCGCCGCGGCCGCTGCGCCCACTGTGAAGGGCGGATCAGCCCGCAGTATCCGTTGGTGGAGCTGGCCGGTGGCGCCCTGGCGGTGGCGGTGCTGGCGCTGCACGGCCCCACCTGGCAAGGGCTGTTCATCTTCGGCGCCTGCCTTTCGCTGCTGGCACTGGCGGTGATCGACCTTCGCACCCAACTGCTGCCGGACATCGTCACCCTGCCGCTGCTGTGGGCGGGGCTGCTCTACCAGCTGCTGTTCCAGCCGCTGCTGCTCTCCGATGCGGTGATCGGCGCCATGGCGGGGTACCTGTCGCTGTGGAGCTTCTACTGGCTGTTCAAGCTGGTAACCGGCAAGGAGGGCATGGGCTTCGGCGACTTCAAGCTGCTGGCGGCACTGGGGGCCTGGCTGGGCTGGCAGTACCTGCCGATGGTGCTGATCCTTTCCGCTGGCGTCGGTGCCGTCGTTGGCGTGCTCGCTCAGCTGGCCATTCCCCGCCTGCGCGGCGCACCGATGCCCTTCGGCCCCTACCTGGCCATGGCCGGCTGGATCGCGCTGTTGGTGGGCGAGCCGCTGATGGCGCTTTATCTGGGCGTGATGCTGTGACCCGTTCCCTATCTCACGGAGTGTGACTGTGATCATTGGCGTAACCGGCGGCATCGCTTCGGGCAAGTCCACCGTGGCACGGGCCTTCGCCGCACTGGGCGTGCCCTGGGTGGATGCCGACGACGTGGCCCGCGAGGTGGTCGAGCCCGGCGAGCCGGCCCTGGCCGAGATCGCCGAGCGCTATTCCCGAGTGGAGGGCCCGCGGGTATTGCAGGAAGACGGCAGCCTCGATCGCCGGGCGCTGCGCGAGATCGTCTTTGCCGACCCGGCCGAGCGGCAGTGGCTGGAGTCGGTGACGCACCCCCGCATTCGGCAACGCCTTATTGTCCATCTGGAGCGGCTGCAGGCCGAAGGCGCGCCCTATGTGCTGCTGGTCTCGCCGCTGCTGTTCGAGTCAGGGCAGAGCGAGATGGCCGACCGCTGCCTGGTGATCGACGTGCCGGAAAGCCTGCAGATCGCCCGCACCGCCGCCCGTGACGATGTCGACGAAGCCCAGGCCCGCGCCATCGTCGCCGCGCAGATGCCCCGCGCCGAGCGCCTGGCCCGGGCCGACGACGTGATCGACAACAGCGGCGATGAAGCCAGCCTTAAGGCCCAGGTCGCCGAGCTGGATCGTCGGTATCGTGAGTTGGCAGGTTGAAGAGCGTCCCTTGCGAGAATCTTTACGAGACCGAATAAAAGACTATAATTCGGTCTATAGATCAGTCAGGAGACCGCCATGCCCTACAAGATTCATGCCGATACCACCGCCAGCATTTCGGAGTTGAAGAAGAACCCCATGGCCACGGTCGCTGCGGGCGAGGGGTTTCCTGTGGCTGTCTTGAATCACAATCAACCGGCCTTCTACTGCATCCCGGCCGCCGCCTACGAAGAATTGCTGGAAAAGCTGGAGGATGCCGAGCTGAACCGCATTGCCGACGAACGCAGCTCCCAAGCGGAGGTCACGGTGACCCTGGATGAGCTATGAGCTGCGCTTTCGTGAAGAAGCGCTGAAGGAGTGGCGCAAACTGGATGATAGTGTCCGGGTCCAATTCAAGAAGAAGCTCATCACCATCCTGGATAGCCCCATCATCCCTGCCTCGCGCCTTGCGGGCAGCAGGAACCGCTACAAGGTCAAGCTGCGGAGTGCTGGCTTTCGCCTGGTGTACGAAGTTCGCGAACAAGAACTGGTTGTACTTGTCATTGCAGTAGGCAAACGGGATCGCAATGCCGTGTATCTCAAAGCCAGCAGGCGCACTTGATCAGGCTTTTCGGGTAACGCCTGGGCACACAGCCACCGTCATTGACGCTAGAATGACCTCACAGCCACCAACGCCTAACGGATTCATGAGCCAATCGAACCAACGCCCCCTGAAAGTCGCCTGTCCCCAGTGCAAGACCAAGGTGGAATGGAGCGAACAGAACCCCTACCGGCCCTTCTGCAGCGAGCGGTGCAAGATGCTCGACCTAGGTGCCTGGGCCGACGAATCGCACCGTATCGCCGGTGAGCCGGCGATGGACGAGCACAACATCGAAGAGTGGCTGGCCCGGGCCGAGCGAGGCGACGACCGGTGAGCCCGGCGCCGGCGCCCTCCTACCGCCTGCTGGCGGAGCTGGAAGCGGCCTTCGATGCGCTGATCGAGCGCAGCGAGGAACTGCTGGCGGCCTATAGCCGCTCGCCCGCCGAAGCCTGGGCCTTTCAGGCCGATGCCAGCGAGGCGTGGTTGCGCCGTGCCCTGCTCGACTTCTGGTATCAGGACGGCCAGGACGGCCGCGCCACCCGCAGCCATGTGGGGCTGGTCGCCGCCGATGACATCCTGCTGGAGAAGGTCGCCGCGGTGAATGGCGCCAAGGCCGAATTCGCCAGGCAGCTGGCCCATATCCGCGACAACCACCCGCCGCTGCTGCTCGAAGCCAAGGCGGTGCTGCCGTTTCGCCACCCCGAACTGCACGACCACCTGCGCGGCAGCGGCCTCGCCCGGCTGCACCTCAAGCAGTGCTGGCGGGCCATTCCCGTGGCCGAAGCCCCGGTGGCACGGGTACGCCTGGCCTGGTATTCCAGCGGCCGCTCGATCAAGCGGCTCAGCGTGGGCGATGTCGAGAAGAAGCTGATGACACTGGACACCGACGCGCCCCACGTGCGCATCCAGCTGCGCAAGCTCGCCGGCCTGCCCTCGGACGAACCCCTCGCCCAGGTGCAGAGCCAGGCACCGCTGATGCGCGCCAACCTCTTCTACACCGAACCCCTCGACGACGGCCGCACCCGGCGCGCCATGAATGTCGCCCTGCCGCTCTTCCTGCCCGCACCCCGCGGCCGCCTGCCCGACCACAACCTGCCACCCGCCAAGCCGCCCGAGACCCGCACCCGCGCCCGGCGCAGCGACGAACGCCTGGAAGACACCCCCTTCCTCCCCAGCCTGAGAGTGTTCCGCTACCGGAGTCTGTGAAGAAGGCTTCCGGCCTCCGCCGAGGCGCCTGACGGCGCCAGTCGCGATGGGAACCAGCGCTCCAACAGCGGATTTTTCCTACCGTGGCAAGCGATTACCACCCTGTAGGAGGAAGCTTCAGCTCACGACTGGAGGCCGAAGGCCTCCCGGCGGTGTTGCCGACGCTGGCGACCACTCCCATCCTCGGCCGCCTCCGCCGAGGCGCCTGCCGGCGCCAGTCGCGATGCGGAGCAGCGCTCCAACAGCGGATTTTTCCTACCGTGGCAAGCGATTACCACCCTCTAGGAGGAAGCTTCAGCTCACGACTGGAGGCCGCAGGCCTCCCGGCGGTGTTGCCGATGTGGCGACCACTGCCAACCTCGGCCGCCTCCGCCAAGGCGCCTACCGGCGCCAGTCTCGTTGGAAACCAGCGCTCCAACAGCGGATTTTTCCTACCGTGGCAAGCGATTACCACCCTGTAGGAGGAAGCTTCAGCTCACGACTGGAGGCCGCAGGCCTCCCGGCGGTGTTGCCAGTGTTAGCGACCACCACCAACGACACCGCCTCCGCCAAGGCGCACATCTTCTCGCCTTGACCTATATCAGGCACTTCCGCATGTACTCCGCCATACTGAGATGAAGCGTCATCAAAGTGCACCGGGAACAGGGAGGCAGCCATCTTGAAACCATTGGATGTGACGCAGGTGTATCGCCACTGCCCCGAGGAGGCGTTCGCGTTCAAGGTGAGCAGTGAGCTGCCCTCACTGGATTTGCTCAGCGGCCATGACCGGGCCCGGGAGGCGCTGGATTTCGGCACGGCGATGCGCAGCGATGGTTTCAATCTTTATGTGCTGGGCAACCCCGGCCATGGCAAGCATCAGCTGGTGGGCCGCTTCCTCGCCGAGCGTTCCCGTGACGAGCCGACCCCGCCGGACGTGGCCTATCGCTACAATTTCGACGACCCTTCGCGACCCCTCCACCTGCTGCTGCCCACCGGCATGGGCCGGGTGCTCCGCGCCGATATCGAGCAGCTGACACAGGAGCTGAGTACGTCGATTCCCGCTGTCTTCGAGGGGGATGAGTACCAGAACCGCCTGCATGAGCTGAAGCAGGCCATGAACGAGCGCCAGCGCGATGCCATCGAGGCGGTGCGTCGCGAGGCCCGCGAGCACGATATCCTGCTGCTCTCCACCCCCAACGGGTTCACCTTCGCGCCGGCCAGCGATGACAAGATGATGGCACCGGAGGAGTTCGAGGCGCTGCCCCAGGATGACCGCGAGCGCATCGAAGGCACGGTCAAGGTGCTGCAGAAGAAGCTCTCCCGTGCCATTCGTCAGATGCCGAAGCTTGCCAAGCAGCTGCACGAGCAGATGGTGGCACTGAATGAGGAGATGCTGCAGACCGCGATCGGGGCACCGCTGGAGGAGTTGGAGCAACGCTATGCCGACCATGAAGGCGTACTGGCTCATTTGACGGCCATCCGCCAGGCGATCGTGGCCCACGTGGAGTCCTTTATCGCGGATGAACCGGACATTCCGCCGGAAGCGTTGTTCAGCCGCTTCCAGGTCAATCTGATCGTCGATAACCGGAGCTGTGAAGGGGCGCCGGTGGTCTATCTGGACCTGCCGACCCATCAGCACCTGGTGGGCCGCATCGAGCACCACGTCCACAATGGCACCCTGTTGACCGACTTCTCGCTGATCCGCGCCGGGGGGCTGCATCGCGCCAACGGCGGCTATCTGATGGTGGATGTCCGTGCCCTGCTGATGCAGCCCGGTGCCTGGGAGACCCTGAAGCGCGTGCTGCGCGCCGGAGAGATCCGCACCGAGTCGCTGGAGCAGGCCTATGGGCTGATCAGCACCACCACCCTGGAGCCGGAGCCGATACCGCTGGATCTCAAGGTGGTGCTGCTCGGCGAACGGCTGTTCTACTACCTGCTGTGCGAACACGACCCCGATTTCCTGGAGCTGTTCAAGGTGCAGGCGGACCTGGAGGATGAGCTGGAGCGCAACGACGCCAACCAGCCCCTGTTCGCGCGAATGATCGCCACCCTGGCCCGGGATTCCGCCCTGCGCCCGCTCGATCGCAGCGGCGTGGCGGCGGTGATCGAGCGGGCCAGCCGCCTGGCCGATGACCAGAGCAAGCTCACCGCGCGCCATCGCGAACTCAGCGACCTGCTGGAAGAGGCCGACCACTGGGCCGACCAGGCCGCAGCCAAGGTGATCGGCCGCACCCACGTGGAGAAGGCGGTGGAGCAGCAGCTGTGGCGCGCCAGTCGCCTGCGCGAACGCAGCCACGAGATGATCACCCGGGGCACGGTGGCGATTCGCACCGAGGGCTTCCAGGTGGGCCAGGTGAACGGGCTCTCGGTGCTGAGCCTGGGCCACTACGCCTTCGGCCAGCCGAGCCGGATTACCGCCACCGCCCGCCCCGGCGCCGGCCAGGTGGTGGATATCGAACGTGAATCGCGGATGGGCGGGCGCATCCACTCCAAGGCGGTGATGATCCTGTCACGCTACCTTGCCAGCCGCTTTGCCCCCGATTCGCCGCTGTCGCTCTCCGCCAGCCTGGCCTTCGAGCAGTCCTATGGCGGCGTGGAAGGCGACAGCGCCTCCGTGGCCGAGGCCTGCGCGCTGATCTCGGCCATCGCCCGCGTCGGCATCGACCAGCGCCTGGCGGTCACCGGCTCCATCGACCAGTACGGCATGGTGCAGGCGGTGGGCGGCGTCAACGAGAAGATCGAGGGCTTCTTCGACATCTGCCGGGCGCGGGGCGAACTCAAGGACCATGGGGTCTTGCTGCCGGCGACCAACGTGGCGCACCTGATGCTCAAGGCGGACGTGCGCGACGCCATTGCCGCCGGTGACTTCAAGGTCTATGCCATTCACGCGCTGGACGAAGCGCTGGCGCTATTGACCGGCATGACACCGGGCGAGCGCGACGATGACGGCCAGTATCCCGAGGGCAGCGTCAACGCCCTGGTTGCCGAGCGGCTCGTGGCCTTCCACAAGGTGGCCCGCCATGAGCGCGGGCGCAACGGCAAGATGAACGACGAGGAGAACGACAGGGACCAGGAGGCGCGTGACGATGATGAAGCCTGACACGCCACCACCCGGCAACGGCGGCACCATCCTCGAAATCGCGCGCGTGCTGGCGTTGCTCGACGCCTCGCGCCATAGCCTGGCGGCCCTGGCCGCTGCGGTGGACCTGGCCAGCAGCCGACAGGCCGAGCTCGTCGCAGTCTATGTCGAAGACCTGGACCTGCTGAGCTGTGCGGCCTTTCCGTTCTCCTGCGAGATCGGCGCACAATCGGGCCTCACGCGGCCGCTTACGGTGGATACGCTGGAGGCCACCATCGCCCGTCAGCTGCAGCGGGTACACCAGGCGCTGGAACGCGCCGTGGCCGGGCGCGAGCTGCGTCATCGCCTTGAAGTCAGCCGCGGCCCGGTCGCCGGGGAAGCCCTGGCCAAGGCCGGCCCCGAGGATGTGCTGGTACTGGGCAAGGCCGGCACGACCGAGCGCTGGGGCACGCGGCTCGGCTCCACCAGCCGCCGGCTCATACTGGAAGCCCCCTGCACGGTGCTGCTCTGGGATGAACGGCACCCCTTCAAGCGCGGCCCGCTGCGGATGCTGAGCCGAGGGCAATCAAACGGCGCACAAGCCATACCCGACTGGCTGACGGCACTCTTCGAAGGCCTCTCCCCCCTGCCGATCCGCCACGCCCGGGAGTTGGAAAACCAGCTCGCCCACGCCGATGCCGGCGGCCTGCTGCTGCATCGAACCGAACTGGCACAGCTGCTCAACGAAGACCCCGAACTGCTTGCCAATGTCCCCCTGCCGATTGTGGTGGTGGCGTAGAGGAATGATGTGGCACCGCCAAGGCGCCTATCGGCGCCAGTCGCGATGGGGAGCGGCGCTCCAACAGCGAATCTCTCCACCGACGGTGCCACGCCGCTGTTGGAGTATCTTCAGATCACGACTGGAGGCCGAAGGACTCCCGGC
>NZ_JAKCMI010000013.1 GCF_021412585.1 Halomonas alkalisoli
CGACCCCCGTCACGATCCCAGCCGCCGGATCGCCGCCCCCACCGGGACTGAACTCAGCTGCAAGAGCTGGCTCACCGAAGCCCCCATGCGCATGCTGATGAACAACCTTCACCCGGACGTGGCAGAGCGCCCCGAGGACCTGGTGGTCTACGGCGGCATCGGTCGTGCCGCCCGGGACTGGCAGTGCTTCGACGCCATCGTCGAGACCCTCAAGCGCCTGGAGGACAACCAGTCGCTGCTGATCCAGTCGGGCAAGCCGGTGGGCGTGTTCGAGACCCACAGGGACGCCCCGCGGGTGCTCATCGCCAACTCCAACCTGGTACCGGCCTGGGCCAACTGGGAGCACTTCAACGAGCTGGATAAGCAGGGCCTGATGATGTACGGCCAGATGACCGCCGGCTCATGGATCTACATCGGTTCCCAGGGCATCGTCCAGGGTACCTACGAGACCTTCGTCGAGGCCGGGCGCCAGCACTACGACGGAAAGTTGGCCGGGCGCTGGATCCTCACCGCCGGCCTCGGCGGCATGGGCGGCGCCCAACCCCTGGCCGCGACCCTGGCCGGGGCCTGTTCGCTGAATATCGAGTGCCAGCAGACCAGCATCGATTTCCGCCTGCGCACCCGTTACCTGGACGAGCAGGCCAGCGACCTGGACGACGCCCTGGCGCGCCTCGAGCGCTACACCGCCGAGGGCAAGGCGGTTTCCATCGGCCTGTGCGCCAACGCCGCCGACGTGCTGCCCGAGCTGGTGAAGCGTGGCGTGCGCCCGGACATGGTCACCGACCAGACCAGCGCCCACGACCCGCTGCATGGCTACCTGCCGTCGGGCTGGAGCTGGGACGAATACGTGGCCCGGGGCAAGACCGAACCCGAGGCGGTGACCAAGGCCGCCAAGCAGTCCATGGCGGTGCATGTGCGTGCCATGCTCGACTTCCAGGCCATGGGCGTGCCGACCTTCGACTACGGCAACAATATCCGCCAGATGGCCCAGGAAGAGGGCGTGGAGAACGCCTTCGACTTCCCCGGCTTCGTACCGGCCTATATCCGCCCGCTGTTCTGCCAGGGCATCGGCCCGTTCCGCTGGGTGGCGCTCTCCGGCGACCCGGAGGACATCTACAAGACCGACCAGAAGGTCAAGGAGCTGATCCCGGACGACCCGCACCTGCACAACTGGCTCGACATGGCCCGGGAGCGGATCGCCTTACAGGGCCTGCCGGCGCGGATCTGCTGGGTCGGCCTGAAGGATCGCGCCCGCCTGGGCCAGGCCTTCAACGAGATGGTTGCAAAAGGAGAGCTCAAGGCACCCATCGTCATCGGCCGCGACCACCTGGACTCCGGCTCGGTGGCCAGCCCCAACCGCGAGACCGAGGCGATGATGGACGGCAGCGACGCCGTCTCCGACTGGCCGCTGCTCAACGCCCTGCTCAATACCGCCGGCGGCGCGACCTGGGTCTCGTTGCACCACGGCGGAGGCGTGGGCATGGGCTATTCACAGCATGCCGGGGTAGTGATCGTCGCCGACGGCACGGACGAAGCCCACGCGCGCCTGGGCCGGGTGCTGCGCAACGACCCGGGCACCGGGGTGATGCGCCACGCGGATGCCGGGTACGATATTGCCAAGCAGTGCGCCCGCGACAACGGCCTCGACCTGCCGATGCTGGAGAAATAAGCGCACCACACCAACTCCCGACGCGCTGAGCACCGGGGGCAGACCGAAGAGGAGGTCCGATTCCATGGAAGGAATCGGTAGCGCCCAGGGAGGGGTTCACAGCGCCTCCTCGAAGGTCTGCCGCCGGAAGAGCTCCGATCCAGCAAGGTGCTGAAATAAGCCCATGTGGCAGACAGGAATCCCCTATATGACTCATCTCGAGATCCACCCCGGCAAGATGACCCTGGCCCAGGCCCGCCAGGTGTTCGAAGCGCCGCTGACGGTCAGCCTGCCGGCCAGTGCCGACCAGGCCATCCAACGCGCCGTCGATTGCGTCAATCGCGTCGTGGCGGAAGACCGTACCGTCTACGGCATCAATACCGGCTTTGGCCTGCTGGCCCAGACCCGCATCGACAAGGCGCACCTGGAGGAGTTGCAGCGCTCCCTAGTGCTCTCCCACGCCACCGGTGTCGGCGCCCCCATGGACGATGCCCTGGTGCGCCTGATCATGGTGCTCAAGGTCAACAGCCTGGCCCGTGGCTTCTCGGGCATTCGCCGAAAGGTGCTCGACGCCCTGCTGGCACTGGTCAATGCCGAGGTCTACCCACACATTCCGCTAAAGGGCTCGGTGGGCGCCTCGGGTGACCTGGCGCCCCTGGCCCATATGAGCGTGGTACTGCTCGGTGAGGGCAAGGCGCGCTACCGGGGCGAGTGGGTCTCCGCCAGGGAGGCGCTGACCATCGCCGGCCTCGAGCCACTGGCCCTGGCCCCCAAAGAGGGCCTGGCACTGCTCAACGGCACCCAGGTCTCCACGGCCTATGCGCTCAAGGGGCTGTTCGAAGCCGAGGACCTGTTCGCCGCGGCCACGGTGTGCGGCTCACTGACGGTGGAGGCAACCCTCAGCTCACGCTCCCCCTTCGATGCCCGGATCCACGAGGCTCGCGGCCAGCCTGGCCAGATCGATGCCGCGGCGGCGTACCGCCACCTGCTGGGCGAGCGCAGCGCGATCAGCGACACCCATGCCGACTGCGACAAGGTGCAGGACCCCTACTCGCTGCGCTGTCAGCCCCAGGTAATGGGTGCCTGCCTGACCCAGCTGCGCCAGGCCGCCGAGGTATTGGCGGTGGAGGTCAACGCGGTCTCGGACAACCCGCTGGTGTTCGTCGAGGGTGGGGACATCATCTCCGGCGGCAACTTCCATGCAGAACCGGTAGCCATGGCCGCCGACAACCTGGCCCTGGCCATCGCCGAGATCGGATCGCTGACCGAGCGCCGCGTATCGCTGATGATGGACAAGCACATGTCCCAGCTGCCGCCCTTCCTGGTGGAGAACGGCGGGATCAACTCCGGGTTCATGATCGCCCAGGTCACCGCCGCGGCCCTGGCCAGTGAAAACAAGGCATTGTCGCACCCCCACAGCGTCGACAGCCTGCCCACCTCGGCCAACCAGGAGGACCATGTCTCCATGGCCCCGGCCGCCGGCAAGCGCCTGTGGGAAATGGCCGACAACGTGCGCGGCATTCTCGCCATCGAGTGGCTCGCCGCCTGCCAGGGACTCGAGTTCCGCAAGTCAGCGGACGGTCAGCACCTGGCCACCACCGAGCCGCTGGAAAGGGCCCGCCGCTCCCTGCGCGAACGGGTCGCCTACTATGACAAGGACCGTTTCTTCGCCCCGGATATCGAAGCCGCTACCGAGCTGTTGAAGACCCGGACCCTCAATGAGCTGGTGCCGGTGTCGCTGCTGCCCAGCCACTGAGCTGAGCAAACGGGCTCTCTAAGGGCGTCAGCGTGATCCGCGGCCGCAGCAGCCCTTGAACTTGCCACCGCTGCCGCAGGGGCAGGGGTCGTTGCGGCCCGGCTTCAGGCGGGTCACGCTGGGGCTGCCATCGAGGTAGACCCAGCGCCCCGCCTCCTGCACGAAACGGGAGTTCTCCTCCAATACCGCCCAGCGCCGGCCTTCTCGGAAGGTGGCGCGAAAGTGTACTCGGCCGCAGGCCGAGTCCCCCTCTCCCTCCTCACTCGCATCCAGCACCTCGAGACGCACCCAGCGGGTCGCGCCACCCGACTCGAGATGTTGCGGGCGCGTCGACGTATGCCAGGAGGCCAGCAGGTAGTCGGTCAGGTCGAGGGAGAAGGCACTATAGCGCGAGCGCATCAATGCCTCGGGATGGGGTGCCGGCTCTCCGCGATGGAAACGGCCACAGCATGCTGCCAGTTTGCTGCCACTGCCGCAGGGACATGGCTTACCGTCCATCGGCTCGGTGCCGTTGTTACTCATGACTCACCTCTCCTACACTGGAAAGCAACTTGCCGGCCGGTCACAGGATGACCCCTTGCCCTATTGGGCAGCAGCTCACTGTGCGTCGGTGATAGCCAGGACGACTTCACCAGGCAGCACAGCAGGTTAAGACCGATAACTTGTCCTGCATCACTGCAGTGCAACATTGTTTATGCTACACATGGTTGCAACCGTTATTCGCCTTCGGAGATAAGGGAATGCCCGAACGCCAAGATCCCCCCCGTACCGCCTGGCACGCCCTGTCGGCAGACGACGCTCTGGAAAGGGTCAAAGGCTCCCGCGAGGGCCTCCCGGACGACGTCGCCCGGGAACGGCTGAACGAATATGGCCCCAACAAGCTGAAGCAACAGCAGGGTCGCCCCTGGTGGAAGCGCCTGCTCGAGCAGTTCAACAACATCCTGATGCTGATCCTGATCGTGGCGGCGGTGGCCAGCCTGGGGCTGGGCCAGACGCTGGATGCCCTTGCGATTCTTGGTGTCGTCATCATCATTGCACTGATCGGCTTCATTCAGGAGGGCAAGGCCGAACAGGCGCTGGAGAGTATACGCGACATGCTCTCGCCCCAGGCGAATGTGCTGCGCGGTGGGAAGCGACGGACCATCGATGCCGAGGAGCTGGTGCCCGGCGACATCGTGATGGTGGAGAGCGGCGACCGGATACCGGCAGACCTGCGACTGATCGAGGCGAAGCGCCTGCGTACCGAGGAGGCGGCGCTGACCGGGGAGTCCACGCCGGTCGACAAGCAGACCGAGCCGGTGGAGGAAGAGGCCGACCTGGCCGAGCGTAGCGCCATGGCCTACGCCAGCACCATCGTGGCCCAGGGTACGGCGGTGGGCCTGGTGGTGGAAACCGGAACCCATACCGAAATCGGCCGTATCTCCGAGATGCTGCGCGATGTCGAGCAGCTCAAGACACCCTTGCTGCGCCAGCTGGACCGGGCCGGCCGCGTGCTGGCCGTCTTCATCCTGGCTGCCGCCGCACTGACAGCAGCGTTCGGGGTGATCATTCACGACCAGGCCATCAGCGCCATGTTCATGGCCGCAGTGGGCCTGGCGGTTGCCGCCATCCCCGAAGGCCTACCCGCCATCGTGACCATCACCCTCGCACTGGGGGTTCAGGCCATGGCGAGGCGCAACGCCATCATTCGCCGGCTACCTGCCGTGGAGACCCTGGGCTCGATCTCCACCATCTTCTCCGACAAGACCGGCACCCTTACCCGCAACGAAATGACGGCTCAGGCCATCTGGCTCCCCGAGGGCGAGTTCCGCCTGTCCGGCATCGGCTTCAAGCCGGAGGGCAAGCTGCATCTCGCCCCGAGCGACGAGGAGAGCGACGAAGTGGGCGAGGCGGTCTCGCTGGACGACCACCCCGCCCTGGCTCACTTCCTCAAGGTCGGCGTGCTGTGCAACGACGCCGAGCTGGCCAAGGAGGAATCGCGATGGACGATACACGGTGACCCCACCGAAGGTGCGCTGGTCGTGGCCGCGGCCAAGGGCGATGTCGATACCCGCAAGCTTCGCTGCGATCACCCCCGCCGGGACGCCATTCCCTTCGAGTCCGAGCGCAAGTACATGGCCACGCTCAACGACCTGGATGGCCCCCGGCTGCTGGTCAAGGGCGCGCCTGACCGGCTGCTGGAGATGTGTCACAGGGTTCGGGGTGACGATGGCGATACCGAACTCGACCACCAGGAGTGGGAAGAGCGGATCCATGAGCTGTCGTCGCGTGGCCTGCGAGTGCTGGCGCTGGCGGAGAAGGATGGCGAGGACATCTCCGGCGAATTGAGTGACGAACATGCCGAAGAGGGCCTGGTGCTGCTGGGGCTGGTGGGGCTGCTGGACCCGCCCCGGGAAGCGGCCATCAAGGCGGTCAAGCTCTGCCAGGAAGCCGGTATCCGCCCGGTGATGGTGACGGGTGACCATGCCGTGACCGCCAGCGCCATCGCCGACCAACTGGGCTTTGCCCAGACCGAGAATGCGGTAAGCGGGCGCGAGCTGGAATCCATGAGCGACGAGGAGCTCGAAGCCAGGATCCTGAAGGTGGATGTCTTCGCCCGCGCCGCGCCGGAGCACAAGCTGCGCCTGGTCAAGGCCATGCAGGCCCAGGGCGGCATCTGCGCCATGACCGGTGACGGGGTCAACGATGGCCCCGCCCTCAAGCGGGCCAACGTCGGCGTGGCCATGGGTGTCCAGGGGACCGAGGCCGCCAAGGAGGCCGCCGAGATGGTGCTGGCCGATGACAACTTCGCCACCATCGTCAGTGCCATCGAGGAGGGGCGGAAGGTCTATGACAACATTCGCAAGACCATCACCTTCATCCTGCCCACCAACGGTGGCCAGGGCCTCGCGATCATGCTCGCCGTGCTCGGGGGGACCATGCTGCCCGTGACGCCACTGCAGGCGCTGTGGGTCAACATGGTGGTGGCGGTGACCCTGGGCCTGGCCCTGGCCTTCGAGAAGGCCGAGCCGGATATCATGCAGCGTCAGCCACGGGATCCTTCCGCCGCGCTGCTCGACCTCTTCCTGCTGTGGCGGGTGGTGTTCGTATCGGTCCTGCTGCTGATCGGCGTGTTCGGCATGTTCACCTGGATCCTGCTCGTTCAGGAAGGCAGCCCGGAGCTGGCGCGGGCCGGGGCGGTCAACATGCTGGTCCTGGGCAGCGCCGCCTACCTGATCAACAGCCGCTTCCTGGTCCACAGCGCCCTCTCCGTGCAAGGCATCTTCGGCAGTCAACCGGTATGGCTGGCCATTGGGCTCGTCGTCCTGCTGCAGCTTGGCTGGACCTACCTGCCCTTCATGCAGACGGTCTTTGGCAGCGCCGGCCTGGAGCCGCTGCATTGGCTCGTGATTCTGGCCGGCAGCGTGGCGTTATTCCTGATCGTGGAGCTGGAAAAGTGGGTGCTGCGCCAGCGCAAGTCGTCCAACACCCCGGCGACGGGACGGCATGGCAAGGCCAGTACCTCGACACCGCAATGAGCATCCGTCACTGGCAGGCATGGGCATGGCGACTGGCGATACTCTCTGTGCTCTGGTGGGCGATCAGCGGCGGCGACCCCGCCTCCTGGGCCTGGGGAGTGCCTGCCATCGTTGCCGCGGCGGTGCTGATGCCAACCTTCAACTGGCACCTGCGCCCCATGGCACTGCTACTTTTGATACCCCATGCTCTCTGGCTGGCCCTTCGTGGCGGGCTGGAGGTGGCCTGGCTGGCCTGCCGCCCCTCGCTGAACCTCAACACAAGAGTGGTCGAACATCCCTGGCATTATCTGCCCGAGGGGCCTGCCCAGCTGTTCATGGCCAGCCTGATCAACCTGGTCCCCGGCACCCTGGCACTGCGGCTCGCCAGCGGCTCCCTGCAGGTTCATGTCCTGAACCTGCATGACGATACGCCGGCCTCCCTGGTACGACTCGAACGACGTGTTGCCGCACTCTTTGGAATAGCAATCGACAAGGAGACATAGCGCCATGACGACATTCCTGTATGCCGCTGGTGCCATCCTGCTCCTGGCCAATGCCGGCGTTGGCGCCTGGCGCATCCTGCGCGGACCCACCAGCGCCGACCGCATGCTGGCCGCCGAGATGATCACCACCTCGGCCATCGCCGTACTCCTGCTGCTGAGCATCGTCTCCGGCCAGTCGGCACTGGTCGACGTGGCGCTTCTCTTCGCCCTGCTGGCCGCCGTGGCCATGGCCAATTTCGTCACGCGCACCTGGACGCTGCTGCGCGATGACAAGGACGCCCGCGAAGAGGCTCGCCATGACTGAAGCGCTGCATTGGCTCGGCTACGCCTTTGTTGCTGCCGGCATCCTGTTCTTTCTGGCCGGCAGCCTCGGCCTGCTGCGATTTCCGGATGTCTTCACCCGACTGCACGCCTTGACCAAGGCCGACAATCTCGGCCTCGGCTTGATCTGCCTGGGCCTCGCCCTCCAGGCCTCGGGGCCTGCCGAGGCCGTTAAATACCTGCTGATCTGGCTGCTGATGCTGGTTGCTTCCGGTATCGGGGCCACCCTGATCGCCTCGACGGCGCTCGCCTGCGGCCTGGCCCCCCGTCAGGCCGATAGGCCGCCATCCACGTCGACAAGCCAAAGGCCCACCGAGCAGTGAGTGTGCTGGCCTGGGGGTTCGATATGCTGCTCGCCGCAGGCTTGCTGTGGCTTGCCTGGCAGGCGCTGTTCACCCAGCGCCGCTTTTCCGCCGTGGTCAACTTCATGGCCTTCTACCTGCTGATGGCACTGGTCTGGGTGCGCCTGGACGCACCGGATATCGCCCTGGCGGAGGCCGCCATCGGCGCCGGTGTCACCGGGGCACTGCTGCTGACCGCCCTGGGGCGACTGCCTGCCGGCACCAGCGTTGGCGCCGACCCGCGCCGCTGGCAACGCCCGCTGCAGCACCTGGCCATGGCCGGCGCCGGCATGGGTGTGATCTGGCTGGCCTGGTCCGCTTACCACCTGCCTCGGCCGGGGCTCGCGGGTGAGGTCACGGCGACGCTTGATGCCACCGGCGTCAGCCATGCCGTGACCGCCGTACTGCTCAACCTGCGCGCCTTCGATACCCTGCTCGAGATCGTCATCATGCTGGCGGCCGTGGTGCTGGTATGGTCGCTGGGCCCACCGCTGGGCCCACCGCTGCGGGCCTTCGCCCCGGCCACGGCCTTGCCCGGGCTTCCGGCGCTCTCCCACTTGCTGCATCCCTTCTTCGTGCTGGTACCGGTGTATCTGCTGTGGCGTGGCACCCACGCTCCCGGCGGCGCCTTCCCAGCCGGCGCCGTCATGGGTGCCGGCGGGGTGCTTTTGCTGCTGACCGAAGCCAGGCCCTGGGAGTACCTGCGTCATCATCGCCTGCTGCTGCATGTTCTATTGGCTGCGGGCATGGCCCTGTTCCTCGTCGTTGCCCTGGGCGGGATGCTGCTGACCGGCACCTTCTTCGCCTTTCCCCTGTTCCTGGCCCCGACGCTGATCATGGCCGTCGAAATCGCCACGGCGCTCTCCATCGCCCTGATGCTGATGGCCTTCTATCTCTATGGGGAGCCGGGGCAATGAGCCAGTTCTACGCCGTACTGGCGGCCCTGCTGTGTGGCATGGCACTGATCGGCCTGTTCCAGACCGAGGACCTGCTGCGACGGATCCTCGCGCTCAACGTACTGGCGAGCGCCGTCTTCCTGCTGCTGGTCACCGTGGCCCGCAGCGCCGAAGGCATCGACCCGGTACCTCACGTCATGGTGCTGACCGGTATCGTGGTGGCCGTCAGCACGACCGCGGCGGCCCTGGCCCTGGTCATTCGCGCCAATGAGGCGCGTCGCAGGCACGAGGACGAACCATGATGCCGGCGTGGGCGCTGCCGCTGTCGGTTGTCGTGCCTCTCTGCCTGGCCATCGTCGCCTTTCTCGAAGGGCTCTCACCCCGGCGACAGGTACAGCTGGGGGTGCCCGCCATCCTGGCCAGCCTCGGCGTCGCCTCGCTCCATCTGCTGGAGCACAGCGCCCTGGTGCTTGCCCTGGGGGATTGGCCAGCACCGCTGGGCATCGTCTGGCAACTGGACGCGCCCGGTGCGCTGATGCTGGGCATGACCGCCATCGTCGCCGCTGCAGGGAGCGTTGCCCTCCTGGCCGACGACAAGACGGCCCGGGACCGGCACCTGTGGCCACTCTGGTGGCTGCTGTGGGGCGGGCTCAATGCTCTGCTGCTGTCCCAGGACCTGTTCAACCTCTATATCACCCTGGAGCTGGTGACCCTGGCCGGGGTGGGGCTGGTCGCCCGTTCGCCGCAGGACCCCGAAGGCAGCGCGGCTCTGCGTTACCTGCTCGCCTCCCTGCTTGCCTCGCTGCTGTTCCTGCTCGGTGTCGCCCTGCTTTATGGCCAGACCGCCAGACTCGACATGGCACTGCTTGGCGACACACTGACCGATAACGCCACCTCGCGCCTGGCCGCCATCGCCTTGAGTCTCGGCCTGATGATCAAGGCGGCCATGGTCCCGCTGCATACCTGGTTGCCCTCGGCCCATGCGCGAGCCCAGGCCCCGGTCAGCGCCATGCTTTCCGCCGTGGTGGTGGCCGCCACCCTGTTCGTCCTGTGGCGGCTATGGCTGGGGCCACTGGCCGCCCTGCAGAGCGCCCTCGGCAGCTGGCTGGCAATCGTCGGTACGGCGGCCCTGGTCTGGGGCGGCATTCAGGCCACCCTGCAGTCACGCCTCAAGCTGCTGATCGCCTGGTCGACGCTCTCCCAGAGCGGCTACGCCCTGCTGCTGCTTGGCCTGGCCGGCACCGCAAGCTGGCCCGGCGCAGGCAGCGGGGGAAGTACGGCCACCGAAGGCGCCCTGCAGATACTGCTGGCACACGGCCTGGCCAAGGCGGCCATGTTCATCGCCGCCGGCGCCATCGTGGCGGCCTACGGCCATGATCGCCTCAGCCGCCTCGGCGGCAGCGCTGCCCGACTTCCGCTGGCCTGGCTGGCCATTGCCCTGGCCGGCTTGAGCCTGCTGGGGGCTCCGCCCACGGGCGGCTTCGTCGGAAAATGGTGGCTATTGAGCGCCGCCTTCGCGGAGGGGAACGGGCTGATTGCGGCGGTCGTTCTGCTGGGGACGCTGATCACCGCTGCCAGCCTCTGGCGGCTGCTCGACCTGGCTCTCTGTCCCGCGCCGACGGCGATTCAGCGGCCCCTGCCCCACCCCGATGCCCCGCTGGCGGGCCGCCTTGCCATGCTGGCGCTGGGCCTGGCGCTGCTGGCCTGGCTCCAGGGGCTGGGCACCCTGGGGCTGGGCACCCTGGGGCTTTCGAACCATGCAGTGGGGCTCGGCATGAACCTGGACTCGCTCGGCTTGATCTTCATGCTGCCGGCCCTGGCGGTCTGGCCAATCGCACTGGGCGCCACCCACGCCTGGCGCCACGCCTTTCCCGCCTCGAGACGGCTCTTCTCGATCATGCTTGTCGCGGCAGTGGCGCATCTGGTGACGCTGGTTGCCGGTGACCTGCTGACCTTCTATATCGGCACCGCCATGCTCAGCCTGCTGGGCTGGGCCATGGTGCAACATGACGGCGACCGGCCGGCGCGACTCGCCGGTACCGGCTATCTCGCCATGATGCTGCTGGCCGAGATCGCCATGCTGGCGGGGCTGGCACTGATCACCCTCACGACCAACGACCTGAGCTTCTCGGCGCTGGCCGTCGCAGAGCCGCCGGCACTGGCAATCGCTTTCCTGGCCCTGGGGCTCGGACTCAAGGCCGGCGTGCTCGGCCTGCATGCCTGGCTGCCCCTGGCCCACCCGGTGGCGCCCCCCATGGCCAGTGCGATTCTCTCAGGGCTGATGATCAAGGTCGGCGTGCTGGGTGCGCTACGCCTGCTGCCGGAGGCCGAAGCCGCCGCCGACTGGGGAGTGCCACTGCTCACCCTTGGCATCATTGCCAGCCTCTACGCCGCCCTGCGAGGGGTTCTTCACGAACACAACAAGGCGGTACTCGCCTGGTCCAGCGTCAGCCAGATGGGCTTGATCACCGCCCTGCTTGGCCTGGTGATACTGGCCGAGGCACCCACGGAGGCCCTGACGGCATTGCTGCTGGTGGTAACGGTACACTCCCTGGCCAAGGGTTCGCTGTTCCTGGGCGCCGGCATGGCCAACCGAACCCGGGGCCGGGTTCGCCAGCGAGTCGTGGCGGCGATGCTGCTGCCAGCGCTGGCCCTGGCCGGGATGCCGCCGCTGGGCGGGGTGCTGGTCAAGGCCAGCGTGGAAACGGCAATGGGCGACAGCGGCCTGCCCACCTGGCCGATCATCCTGAGCGGCGTCGCCACCGCCCTGCTGATGCTGCGCTTCTTCTGGCTGCTACTGATGAGGCCGGAGCCCAGCCACCATCTCCTGGTGATACCCCGCTGGCTCTGGTGGGCCTGGCTCGGGCTGGGACTACTGGCTGCCCTCGCTCCCTGGGGCTGGCAGTGGGTCGACCCGGTGACCACCAACATGGAAAAAACGCTGATCACGGGCCTCCTGTCACCGCTGATTGCCATCACCCTGGCGGGCATGGTCCTGCCGGCCCGCCGGCTGCATCGCACCCTGGCCAGCCGGCTCGAGAGCTGGGGAACCTACCGACAACGACAGGGAAGGCGTCGTGCTCGGCAGCTGCGCATCCTCGCCTGGCGATTCCGGCGCGCCGAGGCCTGGCTGATGCCCTGGCCCGCCTTCGGTATTGCACTTGGATTGATGACACTGGGGATGGGGCTCGCCAGCCTGGCGTGAAGCCCCTACCAGAAAGTCCCCGACCTTCCTTACAGCTTGCTTTCCAGCTCCGGCAGGATCTCGAACAGGTCACCCACCAGACCGCCAGTATCGAGAGCGCGACCTGGAAGATCCCGATCTTCTTAAAGCTTACTCTCGAGCTCCGGCAGGATTTCGAACAGATCACCCACCAGACCATAATCCGCGACCTGGAAGATCGGCGCCTCCTCGTCCTTGTTGATGGCGACGATCACCTTGGAGTCCTTCATGCCGGCCAGGTGCTGGATGGC
>NZ_JAKCMI010000014.1 GCF_021412585.1 Halomonas alkalisoli
ATGAGCTCTTGGCGAACCTGATAGCGAGCGGTGACGCTGAGCAACTCGAAAAAGCCATGGCCGAGCATCTTCAGGAGCCGGTCGAAACCATCTGCAATGCCTGGGAAAAGGGAAGACAAATGTCGGCGCAAACGGCCGCCACAAACAGATAGGGGAAAGCTGAGTCGGTATAGTAGATGTCGAATAGGCGTGGCTAGCCACAATCACTCGCATAATCACAACTCAGAGGGATTTCAGGATGCTTGCCAATCAAACAACTATGCAGCATCAGTTACGACCGGAGGTGTGTGCCCCGGTTCTTGAAGTCGAACATCTTACCGTCGGTGTTCCTGGCGTCGGCGCCATCATCAATGATTTAAACTTGACGATTCAGCGCGGTGAGGTCCTGGCCCTGGTAGGCGAATCCGGTTCTGGCAAGAGCATGACCGCGCGTAGCCTGATGCGCCTGATGCCCTCCGGCATCTCGATTCTCGAGGGATCGGTACGGGTTGGTGGGGAAGAGGTGCTCTCCCTGTCCGAGGACAGTTTCAATAAACTCCGCGGATCCAGGATCGCGATGCTGTTTCAGCAGCCACACGTGATGCTGGATCCGACCTGTACGGTCGGTGCCCAGGCCGGTGAGGCGTTGCATGTCCACCAGCATCTTTCCGCCGAAGAAGAGCACGAACGGGTCGTCCAGTTATTCCGCGACGTGGGGATCCCGGAGCCCGAAGAGCGGATGAAGTGCTATCCGCACCAGATGTCCGGGGGGATGGCGCAGCGCGTGATGATCGCCGCGGCACTGAGCGCCGAGCCCGACCTGCTTATCGCCGATGAACCCACGACCGCGCTGGACGTCACCGTTCAGGCGCAGATCCTCCAGCTCCTGGATCGCAAGCGCCGGGAGAACAATCTTTCCATTCTACTGATTACACATGATCTGTCGGTTGTGTCGGCCATTGCTGACCGGGTCGCCGTGATGTACTCGGGAGAGATCGTGGAGCAGGGCACGACTGACGAGATCCTGCACAGTCCCAAGCACCCCTACACCCAGTCGCTGATTCACTGTTCACTCCTGCAAGCCGATGAGTCGGGGGAACTGTATGCCATTCCGGGAAACCCCCCGGAACTGCTGTCGAAGATTCCGGGGTGCCGGTTCCGTTCGCGCTGTCAGGTCGCCGAAAAGTGGGGGCACCCTGAAGTCTGCTCACGGGTCGCCCCTCCGATGGTCGAGCATGATGGCCCCGGCTGCTGCGCGCGGTGCTGGGTCGGGGCATCAGGTGACATCCAGGCCCAGGCCATCAGGGTCTGTCAGTCCGACGTGGAGGGTAACCATGAAGGCTGTTGAGAAACAAACCGACCCCACGGCGCCGATTCTCCGGATAGCGGATGCCGTCAAATACTATCCGTTGCGTGGAGGCCTACTACGCCAGCGTCGGCAGGTGCGGTCCGTTGATGGCATCAGCCTCTCGGTGGCGCCGGGCGAATCCCTGGGGCTGGTGGGCGAGTCGGGCTGCGGCAAGAGCACGCTGGCTCGGCTGATTCTCGGTATGTCGTCACTGACATCGGGCCATATCGATATCGATGGTATCGACGTCTCGTCGGCCGGGGGGAGCGAGCGCAAGCGTCTGCGGCGTACCGTTCAACTGGTGTTCCAGGATCCGTTCAGTGCGCTGGATCCTCGCATGACGGTAGGGCGCAGCCTGTATGCGCCGTTGTCCCAGAACCGGATCGGCACCCGGCCCGAGAGGCTGCAGCGGATCATCCGGGCCTTGAACGATGTCGGCCTGGATCCGAGCTTCATCGACCGCTTCCCCAGCCAGTGCTCCGGCGGTCAGTTGCAGCGGGTGGTGATCGCGCGGGCCCTGCTGCTCGAGCCGCAGGTGCTGGTGTGCGACGAGCCGACGTCGGCGCTGGACTCCTCCATGCGATCCCAGATCTTGAATCTCCTGGCATCGCTCAAGAAGCGCTACAACCTCACCCTGTTGGTCATCTCCCATGACCTGCGCGTGGTGCATTATCTCTGCGAGCGAGTGGCCGTGATGTATCTGGGGCGCATCGTGGAAGTCGCCAAGAGCGAGGAGCTCTTCGAGAATCCGTTGCATCCCTATACCCGCTCGTTGATCAATTCGTCCATGCTCGAGGAGAAGGGGCTCGATGGGTGCACCATGGCACTTGGCGAGCCGCCGAGCCCGCTCGCCCCGCCGCCGGGCTGCAGTTTCCATCCTCGCTGTCCGATTGCGAGGCCAGAGTGCAGCCGTGGCCTCCCGGAGCTGATCACAACCAGTGATGGGCACCAGGTCCGCTGCCCCTACCACGCCGCCGATTCGCAGGAGAGTACCCCTGCCACTCGTGCAGACATCGCGTCAGTGGGATCCGGATAGAGGTACCGATCATGTTCGAGCCACTGCGTGACTGGCGATATCGCCGCCTGTTCTCGGCCCAGTGCATCGGCCTGACCACCATCGCCTTGGCACTGCTATCCGATTCGGGTCAAAGCTTTCCATGACAACATCCTCTCGATTTTTTAACAGCTTGTGCTGAGGTTTGCCGCCGATTCGAGGCCTGGTTGGCTAGGCCAGGCGGTAGAGCGCATCGACCCGGATCATCGGCTGGCGCGCCATATCGCGATTCGGTCCTGTATGCCATAGCCCTGGATGACTGCCGGCATGAACCACGGATTACCACGATAGAAAGGGATGCAGGCCGGCGGCCGGAAGCCGAAGGCCGAATAAGCGTGCTTGCTGGGTCCCATCAGTTTGTGGGCTGCGCGCGTGCCGACCCAAGGTGCCCAGACCACCCCCGAACCGCAGAAGCCGGTGGCGTAGAGCACGCCATCCTTCTCGAAGATGCGGGGTAGCATGTCGCGGTTCATCGCCACGTTGCCGAACCAGCTGTGTGAGAGGCGCACGTCTCCCAGTTCGGGAAAGCGCTTCACCAGGCCCTTGCGCAGGCGCAGCGTCGGTGCCGCCGGGTCGCCGACCCGAGAGCTGTCGCGGCCTCCCAGCAGAATGCGCCGGCCATCGGGCGAGGGGCGGTAATAGAAGCCCAGTTGCAGACCCTCGCCCATCATCATCCGCTTTGGCATCAGGCGAGCCATCACCTCGGGGGCGAGCGCTTTGGTAGCGATGATCCGGCTGTGGACCGGCACCAGGCGACGGCGCAGGAAGGGCACGGCGCCGTCGGTATAGCCGTTGGTGCAGACCAGGACCTGTCGTGCCTGAACCGTTCCGGCCGAGGTCACGACGTGAAATCCGGGGCCGTCCCGCTCTATCGAGGTCACGGGGGTGTTCGAATGGACCGTCACGCCCGCGGCTAATGCCACGCGTAGCAACTCGGCGTGGAGCTTGGCCGGATCCAGTCCGCCGATGTCCCTCCTGACCGTGCCGCCGCGGTAGAAGTCGGTGCCGATATAGTGGCGCTGCTCGGCATGCGGCACGGCGTCGGACTCGATCCCCAGTCTCTTCGCCAGCGCCTCGGCGCCACGGGCCATGCCCTCGTACTGCTCATAGCCGATGGCACTCCGGAACAGGCCGGTGAGTTGGAAGTCGCAGTCGACCCCCTCGGTCTCGATAAAATCGTATAGGAAGTCGCGGGCGAGCTTGCCTTCCGCCTCGATCGTCAGCGCCTTCTCCTTGCCGAAGCGTCGGCTGAGCGTGGCGTAGTCCGGGTGAATGCTGCCACTGGCGATCCCACCGTTGCGCGATGAGGCGCCCTCGCCCGGGCTCATGGCATCGAATGCGCCAACCGACCGCCCGGCGCGTGCCAGTGCAAGCCCCGCTGCAAGCCCGGCATAGCCTGCGCCCACGATCAACACGTCGAGCTTCCTGGCCAGTGGCTGCTGTGGCAAAGGTTTGACGGGGGCCGCTTGCCACCAGAAGGGGCTGCTCTGTTCAGCGATGCTGCGCTCGTGCATGGGCATGCCTTCTCGTTGAGTTTTCATGGATCGCCTTCTCAACCCGACCCACGCAGGAGGCGCAGGTCATGCCTTCGATGGCCGGGAATACGAGTTGACGGTGTCAGGGCTCCTTCCCTTTGCCTGCTTTATCTCGGTGATGTTGTCGTCCGGCCTGGTCCAGCTCCTCTTGGAATATCGTGTTGGGAGTGTCGTGAAGCCCAAACCTTTCCATGTTGGGAAGGTTGAGGGCTTTCGTTCTTCGATCTCCGGTCTTGGGTAGGGAGGGGCATATCGTCTACAAAATACTTCCGTCAACATATTTTCAACGCACAGGGGTGAAAGGCCTGACGATGGCCTGATAGCGCGATGCGAGGGCGACAGGGCGCGAAGGTCGTCTTCGGCAGCCGTTCTCTCCGGTGTCGAGATGGGCGTTGGGACAACATCGAGGTGCGCCGGGCATTGGCTCCTTGACCTTCCCAGTATGGGAAGGTCTAGGTTTTTAGACATCGCCATCGAGGTGCGCCAGGCATTGGCCCCTTGACCTTCCCATACTGGGAAGGTCTAGGTTCTTAAACATCACCTTCACGGCACACCAGAGGAGTTTGGAGCATGCTGAATCACCATATGTGGCTGTGCTCGGTGTGCTTGAAGCCAACGTCAGCCTGGCCACGGCAATGGCCACTGTGAAAAGAACAAGAGAGGCAGGACGCCCCCGGCGAAGTCCTTCGCTACATGTCGTATTGCACAATAACTAGCTAGAGGGATAGACCATTATGAATGTTCGAAGTTACTTTAAGTCGGCACCCGCCCTGTTTCGAGGAGTGGCGGTCGCTGCCATGATCGGTCCGATATCCGCTTCCGCCTTGGCAGCCCCCGACGGGAAGGTCGTCTTCGGCGAGCTCTTCACCCCGGCGTCGGGCTGGGCGCTGGAGACCATCGACTCCTACATACTCTCGCGGGCCGGCTGCCTGGAATCGCTCACGTACATGGACTACGACGCCTCGATAAAGCCGGCGCTGGCCGAGTCCTGGGAACAGGTGTCGCCAACGGAATGGGAGTTCCAGTTGCGTGAGGGAGTGGCATTTCAAGATGGCACTGCCTTGACGCCGCAAGTGGTTAGCGATTCGCTCAACCGAGTGTTGAACGCATCGTCTCCGCCGCGAAGCTTCAATCCCGGTGTGATCGACTCCGTCGAGCCAGCCGGTGAGCGTGCCGTGCGTATTACCACCAATGAGCCGGACGTCTTCGTGCCCAACCGTCTGGCCAGTACTGAAACCGGCTTCCTCGCACCAGCGGCATTCGTCGACGATCGCATCAACCCGGTGGGGCACTGCACCGGGCCGTTCGAGATTGTTCGCGAGATTCCCCGCCAGGGCCTGGAGCTCAAGCGCAACGACGGCTATTGGGGCGGCGAGGTGCAACTGGCCGAAGCGGAGGTGCGCTACATTCCTGACGGGCAGGTGCGTTCCGTGATGGTGGAAACCGGCGAGATTCACATCGCTCGCCAGGTGCCGGCCTCAGCGTTGGAGCAATTGGAGCGCTCGGAGCGAGTGGAAGTGAAGACCATCGAGGCGCCGCGGACCACCTCGCTCTATCTCAACAATCGTGCCGCGCCACTGGACAACATGCAGGTTCGTCAGGCTATCCAGAGCGCCATCGACCTGACAGGCATCGCCGAGGCGGTCTATGAAGGCTCGGTCAACCCGGCAGTGGGCCAGTTCTCTCCGAACACGCCCTGGGCGCCGGAGAATGCCGCTGCCATGCCTCAGGACCTGGAGCGTGCTCATCAGTTGCTGGCGGAATCGGGCGTGCCGGCAAGTGAGTTGCAGTTCGAACTCCTGGCTTATGTAGAGCGGCCGGTGCTGGCCGACCTCGCCGCCGTCATTCAGTTCCAGCTCCAGCAGTTGGGGATAAGAGTGAATATTCGAGTCTCGGAATATGGCGCTATCGAACCACAGCTGCTTGCGGGTGATTTCGACATGGTTTTGATGTCGCGAGGTTACCTGACCGATGTGGGGGATCCGGCCGGCGTGCTGGTCGCGGACTACAGTTGTGACGGTGGTTACAATCTAGCCGGGTTTTGCGATCCGGAAGTGGATGCCCAGTTGGAACGAGCGAGCGGCATGGTGGACCCTGAGGAGCGTAACGTCATCTACCAGGATCTCGCGGCACGCTTGCAGGAGGAGGCGGTGAATGTGTTCCTGATCCACGAGACCATCAGCGAGGCGGTCGCCAGGAACGTAGAGAACTATCAGGTGCATGCCTACGAGCGCACCGCCTTGCACAAGGACCTGAAGCTCAACTCCCAGTAATGACACTCCTGGAGGGAAACGCTGGCGAGCACAGCATATCGGCGTTTCCCGAACCACTGTGCCGCGCTGAAGTGCGGGGTTCATTCGATCATTGGAGAGGGCTGACAGAATGCCTATTTTCATATTGCGCCGACTCGCGGTGCTTGCACTGGCGCTGCTGGTCGTATCGTTTCTGGTCTTCCTGATTCCCTACATAGGAGACACGGATCCGGTACGGGCACTGGCCAGGGCGCGCTTCGGTCGCCTGGATCTGGATGCGGCCGCCATCGAGGCGCTGCGCATCGAATTGGGAATGCACAAGCCGCTGCTGGTGCAGTATCTGGACTGGCTGGGCAAAGCTGTGACCGGAGATTTTGGCAATTCGTACATGAGTCGTGAGCCGGTCATCGAGCAGGTCTGGTCGGCGCTCAAGGTATCCATCGTCCTGACCCTTTCTGCTCTGGGCTTCGCTTTCGCGGTGGCTGTTCCTGTCGGCAGCATCGCTGCCCTGCGGCAAGGCGGTTCTTTCGACACGACGGTCAAATCGCTTAGCCAGGCGTTTGTGGCGGTACCCGAATACTGGCTCGCCCCCATGAGTATCCTGGTCTTCGCCCTCTATCTGGGATGGTTGCCGTCGGCAGGTTGGCGGGGGCCGGAGTCGGTGATCCTGCCGGCCCTGGCCCTGTCGCTGCGTCCCATGGGCTATTTCACCCAGGTCATGCGGGCATCAATGGTCGATGTCCTTAATTCACCTCATATCGTGGCGGCGCACAGCCGCGGCCTGAGCGTCCGGCGCACGCTGATCGCCCATGGCCTGCGCAATGCCCTGCTGCCCGTGATCACGCTGTTCTCCATGTGGATGGCCGGGTTGCTGGGCGGTGCGGTCGTCATCGAGGTGATCTTCGCAGTGCCCGGCATGGGGCGGTTGGTCTATACGGCGATCGTCAATGGCGACCTTCCGGTCCTTCAGGCAGGTCTGGTCGCTATCGTCACCTTTGCCGTGCTGATCAATACGCTCACGGACTTGGCCTACACCGTACTCAACCCGGTAGTGAGGTTCGACAATGCCGCAGCTTGATACCCCCATGTCCCCGGGAGGTGTGCAGGGCCTGAGGTCCAGAATGGGCAACGTCCACTTGGCGTGGTCCTTCCTCGTCCACCTCTCCCGGCACAACCGTACGCTGCTGCTGGCCAGCATCGTGTTTGCCACGGTGATCGCCCTGTTGCTTCTCACGCCCTGGCTGGCTCCGCATGATCCTTCGAGCATGACTCTCTCGGGTCGCTTCTCGGGCCCCAGTGCAGAGCACTGGCTGGGGCTCGATCATCTGGGCCGGGACGTCTTCAGCCGTCTGCTCTACGGCGGCCAGTTCTCGGTCTCCATTACGGCCATCACCCTGGTGATTTCGGCCGTCGTTGGAACCTTGCTGGGCGTGATCAGTGCCCGGGTCGGCGGCGCCGTGGACGAATTCCTGATGCGCCTCGTGGATCTGATGATCTCGTTTCCGGATGTGCTGGTGGCCCTGTTCCTGGTCGCCATCCTGGGGCCGGGTTATGGCACGCTGATCCTGGCGCTCACCCTGACCGGCTGGACGCCGTTTGCCCGCATGACGCGCGGGTTGGCCCTGGAGATCAACTCCAAGGATTATATCCGGGCAGCGGAGATACTCGGTTGCTCACGTACCTTCATTATCGTGTACCACGTGATTCCCAATGTCCTGAGGCCGCTTGCCACGATTGCGTTCCTGCGATTCGGCCACAAGTTGATCACGGTGGGAAGCCTCTCCTTCCTGGGGCTCGGGGTGCAGCCGCCCGACACGGATTGGGCCGCGATGCTCGCGGAGGCGCTGCCCTACCTGGATCGTGCCCCGGCCCTGGTGTTGATTCCCGGTCTGGCGATCTTCATTACCGCGCTGAGTGTCACCCTGATCGGTCAAGGCCTGGAGGCGCATATGGATGCAAAAATGAAGTGGCGTCATGATGACAAGTGATTGAGATTATTATGATGATGAGGAGCACGCCATGATGAAGCTACATGCAGGTCCAAAACCTGTCCTTCGCTCGACCATGTCGAGCATGGTCACCGAACAGAT
>NZ_JAKCMI010000015.1 GCF_021412585.1 Halomonas alkalisoli
ATGAGCTCTTGGCGAACCTGATAGCGAGCGGTGACGCTGAGCAACTCGAAAAAGCCATGGCCGAGCATCTTCAGGAGCCGGTCGAAACCATCTGCAATGCCTGGGAAAAGGGAAGACAAATGTCGGCGCAAACGGCCGCCACAAACAGATAGGGGAAAGCTGAGTCGGTATAGTAGATGTCGAATAGGCGTGGCTAGCCACAATCACTCGCATAATCACAACTCAGAGGGATTTCAGGATGCTTGCCAATCAAACAACTATGCAGCATCAGTTACGACCGGAGGTGTGTGCCCCGGTTCTTGAAGTCGAACATCTTACCGTCGGTGTTCCTGGCGTCGGCGCCATCATCAATGATTTAAACTTGACGATTCAGCGCGGTGAGGTCCTGGCCCTGGTAGGCGAATCCGGTTCTGGCAAGAGCATGACCGCGCGTAGCCTGATGCGCCTGATGCCCTCCGGCATCTCGATTCTCGAGGGATCGGTACGGGTTGGTGGGGAAGAGGTGCTCTCCCTGTCCGAGGACAGTTTCAATAAACTCCGCGGATCCAGGATCGCGATGCTGTTTCAGCAGCCACACGTGATGCTGGATCCGACCTGTACGGTCGGTGCCCAGGCCGGTGAGGCGTTGCATGTCCACCAGCATCTTTCCGCCGAAGAAGAGCACGAACGGGTCGTCCAGTTATTCCGCGACGTGGGGATCCCGGAGCCCGAAGAGCGGATGAAGTGCTATCCGCACCAGATGTCCGGGGGGATGGCGCAGCGCGTGATGATCGCCGCGGCACTGAGCGCCGAGCCCGACCTGCTTATCGCCGATGAACCCACGACCGCGCTGGACGTCACCGTTCAGGCGCAGATCCTCCAGCTCCTGGATCGCAAGCGCCGGGAGAACAATCTTTCCATTCTACTGATTACACATGATCTGTCGGTTGTGTCGGCCATTGCTGACCGGGTCGCCGTGATGTACTCGGGAGAGATCGTGGAGCAGGGCACGACTGACGAGATCCTGCACAGTCCCAAGCACCCCTACACCCAGTCGCTGATTCACTGTTCACTCCTGCAAGCCGATGAGTCGGGGGAACTGTATGCCATTCCGGGAAACCCCCCGGAACTGCTGTCGAAGATTCCGGGGTGCCGGTTCCGTTCGCGCTGTCAGGTCGCCGAAAAGTGGGGGCACCCTGAAGTCTGCTCACGGGTCGCCCCTCCGATGGTCGAGCATGATGGCCCCGGCTGCTGCGCGCGGTGCTGGGTCGGGGCATCAGGTGACATCCAGGCCCAGGCCATCAGGGTCTGTCAGTCCGACGTGGAGGGTAACCATGAAGGCTGTTGAGAAACAAACCGACCCCACGGCGCCGATTCTCCGGATAGCGGATGCCGTCAAATACTATCCGTTGCGTGGAGGCCTACTACGCCAGCGTCGGCAGGTGCGGTCCGTTGATGGCATCAGCCTCTCGGTGGCGCCGGGCGAATCCCTGGGGCTGGTGGGCGAGTCGGGCTGCGGCAAGAGCACGCTGGCTCGGCTGATTCTCGGTATGTCGTCACTGACATCGGGCCATATCGATATCGATGGTATCGACGTCTCGTCGGCCGGGGGGAGCGAGCGCAAGCGTCTGCGGCGTACCGTTCAACTGGTGTTCCAGGATCCGTTCAGTGCGCTGGATCCTCGCATGACGGTAGGGCGCAGCCTGTATGCGCCGTTGTCCCAGAACCGGATCGGCACCCGGCCCGAGAGGCTGCAGCGGATCATCCGGGCCTTGAACGATGTCGGCCTGGATCCGAGCTTCATCGACCGCTTCCCCAGCCAGTGCTCCGGCGGTCAGTTGCAGCGGGTGGTGATCGCGCGGGCCCTGCTGCTCGAGCCGCAGGTGCTGGTGTGCGACGAGCCGACGTCGGCGCTGGACTCCTCCATGCGATCCCAGATCTTGAATCTCCTGGCATCGCTCAAGAAGCGCTACAACCTCACCCTGTTGGTCATCTCCCATGACCTGCGCGTGGTGCATTATCTCTGCGAGCGAGTGGCCGTGATGTATCTGGGGCGCATCGTGGAAGTCGCCAAGAGCGAGGAGCTCTTCGAGAATCCGTTGCATCCCTATACCCGCTCGTTGATCAATTCGTCCATGCTCGAGGAGAAGGGGCTCGATGGGTGCACCATGGCACTTGGCGAGCCGCCGAGCCCGCTCGCCCCGCCGCCGGGCTGCAGTTTCCATCCTCGCTGTCCGATTGCGAGGCCAGAGTGCAGCCGTGGCCTCCCGGAGCTGATCACAACCAGTGATGGGCACCAGGTCCGCTGCCCCTACCACGCCGCCGATTCGCAGGAGAGTACCCCTGCCACTCGTGCAGACATCGCGTCAGTGGGATCCGGATAGAGGTACCGATCATGTTCGAGCCACTGCGTGACTGGCGATATCGCCGCCTGTTCTCGGCCCAGTGCATCGCGCTGCTGGGCACCGGCCTGACCACCATCGCCTTGGCACTGCTGGCCTTCGAGCTGGCGGAGGAGCGGGCAGGGGTGGTCATGGGCACGGCGCTGGCCATCAAGATGGGGGCCTATGTCGTTGTCGCTCCGCTGGCTCAGGCCTTTGCTGAACGCCTGCCCAGGCGCATGGTGTTGATCCTGCTGGAGTTGCTGCGCGGTTTCGTGGTGCTTTCGCTGCCCTTCGTCACCGAGATCTGGCAGATCTACGTACTGATTTTTGCGCTGCAGTCGGCGTCGGCGGCGTTCACTCCGGCGCTTCAGGCCACGATTCCTGGCGTGTTGCGTGACGAGAAGCTCTATGTCAAGGGGCTCTCACTGACCCGGCTGGCACACGATCTGGAAAACCTCATGAGTCCGTTGCTGGCGGCCTATCTGCTGACCCTGGTCTCCTTTAACCTGCTGTTCTTGGGCACGGCCCTGGCACTGTTTGCGTCAGCCGTGATCATCGCGACGATCACTTTGCCGCGCTTCGAGCGTGCGCCGGAGCGAGCCTTCGCGACCCGCGTGCTGCGGGGGGCAAGGATATTTCTCAATACTCCCAGCCTTAAAGGGCTCACCGCCATTCATTTCGCCATCGCTGCAGGCGGCTCAATGGTGGCGGTAAATACGGTGGTTTTCGTGCAAGGCTCGCTGGGATTGGGGCAGCGGGACGTGGCACTCGTCATGGCATGCTTCGGCGCCGGCTCAATGGCAATGGCATTACTGGTGCCGCATCTGCTCAATCACGTGAAGGACCGAACCATCATGCTGGCAGGCTGCATCGTTACGGTGGTTGCATTGAGCATCGGCGTTGTAGCCCCGACCTCCCTGTCTAGCCTGCTGTTGCTGTGGCCTCTGCTGGGTATCGGCCTGGGTGCGGGGGTGACCATCGCTGGACGCGTGCTGATTCACTCGGCCAGGGAGGGCGATCGCCCAGCCATCTTCGCGGCACACTTTTCCATCGCCCATGCGGCGTGGCTGGTGACCTATCCCGTTGCCGGCATAGTGGGCGCGCGATTCGGCCTGGATGCGGCCTTCCTGATACTGGCTGTGCTGGCTGCGCTGGGCACCCTGCTGGCCATGTATGCCTGGCCGGCCGAACTCGTGCGGACGGTGGAGCATGAGCATGTCGACTTGTCCCCCGACGATCCGCACCTGGCGGATGCTCATGGCGGGCGCCACGTACATCCAATCGTGATCGATGACCTGCATGGCACCTGGCCGACGGCAGGGGGCAGAGTGGAGCGTCTCTAAGGGGGGCGCGTTCCTCACTGGCCTCATGTCGCTGTGGTCACGGCGCGCTGAGCACTGAATCGTTGCCGGCAACTGTCATTTTTCCTGGGCTAAGGAAAATACTGGAATTACTGCCATTCTCGCTAGCATTTTTGACATTTTCTCGTTGTCAGCCCCAGCAAAGCGGCAACTAATGCCGCAGCGTGAGCCGTATACTGATGTCTCTATAGCAAATATCAGGCGGACCGCTGCTTTTATCAGCCTGGGGCGCTGGACCTAGTGCTCCGTTCGGGCTACAGGAAATCGGGCAGTGGCCGAGAAACGCTTTAAGGGCTTGAAGAGCACCTGGAGGCCTACGTTCTGCTCGGTTTCGGCCGACGTTCGATCATCCTGAAATCACATAAGGTTACCTGCTGTGTCCCCATCGATAAAGTACATCCCAAGCGATGAGCATCTGCCTTCCTCTGCTGACGTCGTTATCATTGGTGGCGGCATCGTCGGCGCAACTGCAGCCTATTTTCTGTCCAGGCGGGGCCTTTCCGTCGCCTTGATCGAGAAGGGCTATGTCGGCTGCGAACAATCGAGCCGCAACTGGGGCTGGTGCCGGCAGCAGAACCGTGATGCCCGTGAAATGCCGATCTCCGGTCTGGCCATGCGACTTTGGGAAGAAATGACGGCGGAGATCGGTACCGATCTCGGATTTCGCCGCTGCGGCCTCAAGTACGCGACCGACGATGCCAAGCAGCTTGCCGAATGGGAGGCGTGGATGGATACGGCGCGCCAGTTCGACGTCAATACGCGGATACTGAGTCCCGCGGAGGCAACCTCTGCGATCCCGGCCGCAGGGCGGCAATGGCTGGGCGGTGTCCACTCCGTCGATGACGGCAAGGCGGAGCCCGCCATCGCGGCACCGGGAATTGCCGAGGGTGCACGCGCACATGGCGCCAGCATCCACCAAAACTGCGCCGCCTACGGTCTCGATATCACCAATGGCGCGGTGACGGGCGTGATCACCGAAAAGGGAATGATCCGTACCAATGCGGTTCTGTGTGCCGCGGGCGCCTGGGCATCGGCGTTCTGTCGGCGTCACGGGATTCGCTTCCCCCAGGCGAGTGTGCTTCAGAGCGCACTGCGTACGCGCCCGGCGGCGGACATTGGGGATGTCATCTACACGCCGGATTTTGCGCTTACCCGCCGCCTGGACGGCAGCTATACGATGGCCATCAGTGGCAAGGCACGGCTTGAAATCACGCCCCAGGGCCTGCGCTTCGGGAAGGCCTTCCTGCCCATGTTCATCAAGCGGTTGGGCGCCATGGAGTTCGGCATCGGTAAATCCTTCATTCACGGCCCGGAGGGACTGGCAGGCTGGGGTTCGAGTACGCCCTCCACGTTCGAGCGCAACCGTGTGCTCGATCCCGCGCCCAGATCCGAAGCCATTGCCGAGATCCTCAAGCGGGTCAGAGCGCGCTTCCCGGCGCTGGCAAACATCGAAGTAGCCGAGACCTGGGGAGCCTATGTGGATTGCACGCCCGACGCAGTGCCGGTGATCTCCGCCGTGGGTGAGGTGCCAGGCTTCTTCCTGGCGGCGGGGTGTTCGGGGCATGGCTTCGGCCTGGGCCCGGGGATCGGTCATCTGGCGGCTGACCTGGTCGCCAACGATAGACCCTGCGTCGATCCTAAGCCCTACAGCCTCTCGCGCTTGACTGATGGTTCCAAGGTGGAGGTTGGTGCGATTTAACCCAGGCTAAGCGTGACCAGCGCTGCTTTGCGTCGCTGTCGCTTCACTTGCACCGTTTCTTGAACAGCTGCCACGCAGCGAAATGCAGCAGCAGGAGATGCAATAATGGCGAGTCAGACTTTCGTGGAGAAAGCTACGCTTCAAACGCTCGAAACCCCGTGTCTGATCCTTGATGCGGACCGTATGGAGCGCAATGTCCGGCGTTTGAAGTCCCACCTGACTACCCTCGGGCCCCGGTTGAGGCCGCATCTAAAAACGGGGAAGTCGGTAGAGGTGGCCCGGCGGGTCATGATGAGCGATGCAGGGCCGGCAACGGTTTCGACGTTGAAGGAGGCGGAGCAATTCGCCGCCGCTGGTGTGCGTGACATCATCTATGCCGTCGGCATTGCACCCGGCAAATTGGGCCGGGTGCTGGCCTTGCGTGCTGCGGGTGTGGATATTGCCGTCATTCTCGACAGTGTCGAGCAAGCGCGCCTGGTTGCCGACGCTTCTCGCAAGTCGAACACCCGTATTCCCGCGCTGATCGAAATCGATTGCGATGGCCATCGTTCGGGCGTATTGCCGGACGAAACCGAAAGACTGGTGGAGATCGGCCGCGCCCTCCACGAGGAGGGGGCCGAGTTGCGCGGAGTGCTCACCCATGCCGGCGGTAGCTATTCCGCTCGGGGCCGAGATGCGCTCGAGCAGTGCGCCGAAGAGGAACGGGCGGGTGCGGTCAAAGCTGCAAAAGCCCTGCGTGAAGCAGGGGTGCCATGCCCCGTTGTCAGTGTCGGGTCCACGCCCACGGCCCATTTCAGCCAGGACCTCACCGGTGTCACCGAAGTCAGGGCCGGCGTTTTCGTTTTCTTCGACCTGGTCATGTCAGGAATCGGCGTCTGCCAGGTCGAGGACATTGCTCTCTCGGTGCTGGCCACGGTCGTCGGGCACCAGCCGGAGAAGGGATGGATTCTCGTCGATGCGGGCTGGATGGCCATGTCGCGGGATCGCGGCACCGCTAAACAGGAGCTCGACCAGGGGTACGGTCTGGTCTGCGACGTGCACGGCAAGCCTTATGACGACCTGATCGTGGCGGATGCCAATCAGGAACACGGTGTCATCGCCCTGCGCCCCGGTTCAAAGAGCACCCTTCCCGATCTGCCGATCGGTGCCCGGGTTCGCATCCTGCCCAATCACGCCTGTGCCACCGGCGCCCAGCATGACGGCTATCATGTGGTTCGCGACGGTTCCGATGTCATTGAGGCCGAATGGCCGCGATTTGGAGGCTGGTGATGAGCGATAATAACCCGTCCGAGATTGCAACAGTCCTGACTGATCAGGCGCCTGTGCCGGCCGGCCACTATGTCCAGGCCACGGTCTATGGCGGGATGGTCTATGTGTCGGGCCAGTTGCCGGTTCGCCCCGGCGGCACCCACGCTCCCGAAGCCTCTTTCCAGGATCAGGCACGGCAGGCGCTGGACAATCTGCTGGCGGTGGTCAGGGCTGCCGGCAGCTCACCGGAACGCCTTTTGAAGGTAACCGCGTATATTGCCGGCGTGGAGAATTGGCCGCATTTTAATTCGGTCTATGCCGACGTTCTCGGCGACATCAAGCCGGCCCGGGCCGTGGTGCCCGTTCCCGAGCTTCATTACGGCTATTTGGTGGAAATCGACGCTGTCGCGGCAGTCGATTCAAAATAAATCAGGTCGCCAGGTGGCGTTCGGCGAGCGCCACATGCAGGCGAATTCCGGTTGCCAGGACATCGTCGTTGAAATCGTAACGGGGATGGTGCAGCGGTACCTCCGCACTGCTACGGCCTTGGCCCAACCAGATATAAGCGCCCTTGCATGCGTTTAGCATGAATGCGAAATCCTCCGAGGTGAAGGCCGGTTCCGGTGCGAGTTCGGCTCGGGCGACAGAGGCCGCAGCGGTCAGTGCCTCGTCGGCGGCATCCGCGTCGTTGACCGTTGCCGGGTAGTAGCGATTGTAGGTCACGGCCATGCGTGTGCCGCTGGCCAGGGCCACGCCCGCGGCGACTTGCCGCAGGGCTTCCTCGATCCTGTCCTGCACCGCGCTATCGAAGGTGCGGACCGTGCCGACAACCCGGACCGTAGCGGGAAGGACGTTGTGCGAATTTCCTCCTGCAATCTGGGTGACCGAGAGCACCGCCGTGGACATCGGTGGAATCCGGCGTGATACCAGCCCGTTGAGCTGGGTGACGAGGTCGCTTGTCGCCAGGATCGCGTCCGGTGTCTTGTGCGGCATTGCGGCATGGGCGCCGCGCCCCTTAATCAGGATCTCGAACTTGTCGGCTGCCGCCATGATCGGCCCCGGCCGTGTCGAAACCGTCCCGGCCGGAAGATCCGGCCAGTTGTGGAAGGCGAAAATCCGGTCGCAGGGGAACCGCTCGAACAAGCCATCCTCGACCATGGCCCGGGCACCAGCGTGCCCTTCTTCGGCCGGCTGAAAAATGAAATGCACGGTACCGTCGAAGCGACGGGTACGCGTCAGCTGTTGGGCGGCGCCCAGCAGCATCGCCATATGTCCGTCATGACCGCAACCATGGAAGACACCCATGTTCTGGCTGGCGTAGGGCAGGCCGGTCTCCTCGTGCATAGGTAGTGCGTCCATGTCGGCGCGCAAGCCGATGGTACGATCGGAATCGCCCACCTTCAGGGACGCGACGACACCGGTGCCGCCGATGCCCGTGTGAACCTCCAGCCCGAGCTGGCGCAGAGCCTCGGCTATCTTGCCCGCCGTACGGTGTTCCTCATAGGCGAGTTCGGGGTTGGCATGCAGGTCATGGCGAAACGACACCAGCGGCGCCAACAGGTCATCGATTTCCGATGCTTTGTAAGACATTGTTCGGCCTCTTTCGGGCGGCTTCAGTCAAGTTCCGCTACCCGATCTTTGCCCGTTGCCGGTAAGGAATCGAATAGGGAATCGTCGATGTTCACAGTGCGTAGTCGCTACTTCTTATCATGCACGAGAGCCGCGTCGATATCTTGCCAATGTCGGGTGAATTTATGGCATTTTCTACTGTTCGCTTCCTGAAATAAGCAGCCCATGCCGCAAGGCTGGAGTAAAGTTGTCGGTATCGAAAAGCACTTGCTTAATTCGCGCTTAACGCGGCTCCCTATGCCGATGAGGGCAAGAAAAGGAGACCTAGAATGTCATCCACGACTGCGGCAGTTCACACCCACTATCGGCCCATGCTGGAAAGCGATTTTCCGGCAGCGCATGCACTCTCACAGGCGGTGAGCTGGCGACACCGGCCGGAAGACTGGCAGCTCCTGCACCGCCTGGGCGGCGGTTTCGTTGCAGAAGGCGAGCGCGGCGTGATCGGCACTGCCCTGTGGTGGCCCCATGGCGACGACCATGCGTCGCTCGGCATGGTTATCGTCTCGCCGCAGGCCCAGGGACGGGGCATTGGACGTGAGCTGATGAATCGACTGCTCGACTCCATAGGTGAGCGCAACATCCTGCTTCACGCCACACCGGCAGGACAGCCGCTCTACGAACGGCTCGGCTTCGAAGTGATCGGCAAGGTCCACCAGTATCAAGGCATGGTGGCTTCCCGCGCACCCGTCGCCCCGCCACCCGGCACGCGCCTGCGGGTGGCCGAGGTGGGCGACGTCGCCGGGCTGGCCGAGCTCGCCTCTCGCGCCGCCGGCATGCCGCGTACGCAGGTCGTGAACGAGCTGTTGCGCATAGCCGCAGGCGTCGTCATCGAGGACAGTAACGGCCATCCGGTCGGCTTCGGTATCCTACGCAGCTTCGGGCAAGGCGACGTCATCGGTCCGGTAGTCGCTCCCGATGCGGAGCACGCCCGCGCCCTGCTCAGCCATTTGGCTGCGACGCGCACCGGTGCCTTCGTGCGTATCGACATGTCCGATGAGCACGGGTTGGATTCCCTGCTGAGCGAGCTGGGGCTGGCCCACGTCGATACCCCGATCGCCATGGTGCGGGGTGAGGCTCCACAGGCGGATCGCGACATCCGCCAGTTTGCCATCGCCAGCCAGGCGTTTTTCTGAGCCCGGTGAGAAGGGCATGGGCCTTCCTCATGTGCCCCGTGCTCCTCTTCGAACGATAACGCCACAGCTGACGCCTCAGGGCAATTCACACTGATAGAAAAATGAACGTCGGGGATGTGAAACCATGTCAGAGCGAACTAATGAAGCGATGGAAGCGAGCGCGCCGGAGCTGGCAAGGTTCACTTCCGCGCAACTGCAACAGGCGTTGGGTCTGTCCTCCGAGCTGGGTTGGCCCTACCGGCTCGAGGATTGGGCTTTCGCTCAGGGGTTGGGAAAGGGCTGGGCGCTCGAGCAGGATGGCAAGCTGATTGGTACCGCCATGCGCTGGCAGTATGGCCATGCCTTCTCCACGCTCGGCATGATCATCGTCGCGAACGCGGCCCAGGGGTACGGGTACGGCGCGCGCCTTTTCGACGCGCTTCTGAACGACGCAGGAACGCAAAATCTTCTTCTCAATTCCACGCGCGAGGGTCTGGCGCTCTACGGTCGTCGCGGGTTCCTGCCCATTGGCGAAGTGCATCAGCACCAAGGTGTGCCCACGCGGGGATTGCCCTCTCCAGCGTTGGGCTGGGTCCGGGCCGCCGAGGACAGCGAACTCCCAGTGATCGATAAGCTGGACAGTGAGACAGTCGGAATGCCGAGGGGCCGTCTCTTGCAATGTCTGGCGCAGGCTGGGCGGTTGAGCGTCATTGTCAGCAATGGTGTCGTGACGGGCTACGCCGCCTGCCGACGCTTCGGGCGTGGCCATGTGATCGGCCCTGTGGTTGCGGCAGACGTTACTCACGCTCAAGTCCTCATCGAGGACGCTATCGCCAGACTGCCGGACACCTTCATCAGGGTGGATATTCCGGCCAGCTCCGGCCTTGGCCCATGGCTGGAAACAAGAGCCTTGAAGCGCGTTGATACGGTGACGGCCATGGTGAGGGGGACGCCACCGCAGCCTTCCGGAAAAGCACGCTTGTATGCGCTTTGCAGCCAGTCATTGGGTTAGAAACACTCCACGTGAGCATCGTTATGTCACTTCACCACGGCTATTTGATCGCGATCGAGGCGGTGTCCTCTGATACCGGCGATAAAGCGAGGACCCTATGAAACTCAAGTCGTACTGGCTGGATACCGCCCCCGCATTCACCGGCGTCTCTAAGGAACCGCTGGCGGGCAAGGCCGATGTGGTCATCGTGGGGGGCGGGCTCACCGGCTCTTCGGCTGCGCTGGCCCTGGCGAAGAAAGGCGCGCGCGTCGTGCTGTGCGAGGCGGAAACCGTGGGCAGCGCAGCGTCAGGCCGCAACGGCGGCATGTGCAACAACGGTTTCGCCCAGGATTACGCCGCCATGTCGGCGAAACTGGGCGTCGAAACGGCCAACCGCCTCTATCGCGCCTTCGATGCAGGGGTGGATACCGTGGAGCGGCTGGTGCGGGAGGAGGACATCGACTGCAGCTTCGCCCGCACGGGCAAACTCAAGCTGGCCGCAAAACCCGAGCACTACGACAAGCTTGCCCGCGCCCAGGAATTGCTTGCCGCGCAAGTGGATCCCGACACGCGTATGGTGTCTCGAGCGGACTTGCCGGCCGAGGTGGGCTCGCAGCGGTATTTCGGCGGCATGATCTTCGAGAAGAGTGCCGGCATGCATGTCGGACGCTACGTGACGGGGCTTGCGGAGGCCGCTGCTCGTCGCGGCGCACAAGTCCATCAGCACACCCCCGTCACGGGACTACGCCCACTGCCCGGCGGCGGGCACGAAGTCACCACTCCACAAGGACGCATCACCGCGTCACAGGTGCTGCTCGCCAGCGGCACCTCCCATGTGGGTCCGCTGGGCTGGATCCGACGCCGCATCGTTCCGGTGGGGGCTTTCATCATCGTAACCGAGCCGCTTCCGGTCGAGGTGCTCGATCGGCTCTTGCCGACTCGGCGCATGACGGTGGATACCAAGAACCTGGTGAACTATTGCCGGGTGACACCCGACAATCGCTTGTTGTTTGGCGGTCGCGCCCGCTTTGCCGTTTCCAATCCGAAGTCGGATGCCGAGAGCGGCACTATCCTGCGGAAATCGATGTGCGAGATGTTCCCGGAACTCGCCGACGTGCGTATCGATTATTGCTGGGGCGGCATGGTGGACATGACCCGCGATCGCCTGCCTCGGGCCGGTGAGCGCAACGGGATTTTCTATTCGATGGGTTACAGCGGCCACGGCACCCAGATGTCGACCTACATGGGCACGGTGATGGCCGAGGTCATGGATGGGCGCGCCGAACTCAACCCGTGGAAAGATTTCGACTGGCCAGCCATACCCGGTCACTTCGGCACCCCGTGGTTCCTGCCCATCGTGGGAGCCTACTATCGTCTAAAGGATCGATTCCAATGACCGCACCCATCGCACATCTCAGAAACGCAGGCCGTCTCGATCGCATGTTCATCGACGGCGAGTGGACCCTACCCGAACCCTTGACCCGAACCGGCGTTGTCGACCCTTCGACGGAGGAGTCCGTCGCCGAGATCGCCCTCGGCAGCAGCACGGACGTCGATACGGCGGTGGTCGCGGCAAGGCTCGCGTTCGCGGGCTGGGCCGCCACCTCGCCCGAGAATCGGGCCCAGTTTCTGGATCGCATCCACGCCCTGATCCTCGAACGCACGGAGCTGTTCGCCCATGCGATCTCTCAGGAAATGGGGGCTCCCATCGGCTATGCGCGCAGCACCCAAGTACGGCTTGCGGCGGAGCACATCCGCGTGGCGCGAGACAATCTGGCGACTTATCCCTTCGTCACCCATCGTGGCACCACCGCCATCCTGCGCGAGCCGATCGGGGTATGCGGCCTGATCACCCCTTGGAACTGGCCGCTCTACCAGATCACCGCCAAGGTGGGCCCCGCCTTGGCGGCGGGGTGTACGGTGGTGCTCAAGCCAAGTGAGCTGTCACCCCTTAGTGCCCTACTCTTTGCGGAAGTGGTGCAGGACGCCGGACTTCCTGCGGGTGTCTTCAACTTCTTGAACGGTGATGGTCCCGAGGTCGGCGCGGCCCTGTCGGCCCATCCCGACGTGGACATGATCTCGCTGACCGGCTCGACCAGGGCCGGTGTCCTGGTAAGCCAGGCGGCCGCCCCGACGGTGAAACGCGTGGCGCTCGAACTCGGAGGCAAGTCGCCCAACGTCATCCTGCCGGATGCGGACCTGAGCCGTGCCATCGCCCCCGGCGTGGCGGCCGCGTTCCGCAACCTCGGGCAGTCCTGCAGCGCGCCAACGCGCATGATCGTGCCCCGCCAGCACCTTCAGGAGATCGAGCGGCTCGCCTGTGCTGCGGTATCCGAGATGGCCGTCGGCGACCCGCGCTCAGAGCAGTCGACCCATGGGCCCGTGGCCAACCGCGCCCAGTTCGAGCGGGTGCAGGCAATGATCGCTGTGGGGATCGCCGAGGGCGCACGGCTGGTGTGTGGAGGCCCTGATCGACCCGAGGGGCTGAACAGGGGCTTCTATGTTCGCCCCACCGTCTTCTCCGACGTGCAGTCCCACATGAGGATCGCTCAGGAGGAAATATTCGGGCCGGTTCTCTGTGTCATTCCCTACGACAGCGTCGATGAGGCCGTGGTGATTGCCAACGACACCATTTACGGCCTCGGCGCTCACGTCCAGGGCGGGGATCTCGAGGCCGCACGGGCAGTGGCGGCCCGGATCCGCTCCGGACAGGTCCACCTCAACTACCCGGCCTGGAATCCCAACGCCCCCTTCGGCGGGTACAAGCGTTCGGGAAATGGTCGTGAATATGGCATCGAGGGAATGGAAGAGTATCTGGAAACCAAAGCCGTCATCGGTTTCCAGCCGGCCTGACGGACCACGACAGCACTGGCGCAATGCCATTCACCAGCGACATCATTTCACTTGAGATCAAGCACGGGAGTCATCATGACCACGGCCGTAATGCTACATCGCGCCGACGGCGCACCCTTCACCACAGTATTCCGCAAGACGCCCTTAGGGAAGGCGGACCCCTTCGCGCAGCAGCGTGAAATAGCCTGGGACGGGCCGGAAGCCATGGCCGTGGGCCGGGTCAGCTTCGCGGGTGAACTCAATGTATCGAGCTTCCCGCACACCGAAACGATGGTGGTCGTCGAGGGCGAGTTGACGCTGACCGAAGCCGGCGGGATGCCGTTGGTGGTCGGTCCCGGATGGGGAATCGTCGTGGGACGTGGAACCGAGCTTCTCGTCCAAGCCCAGTCTGGCACACGCTTCGTGTTTTGCTCGGCGGCCGGGGACGCTGCGCCCATGCCCGGCCTCACCCCCCTCCGTCCGGACGCCGACTTCAAGCCGTCCGCGACCCTACCGGCGGAAGTGCTGCTTGGCCCGGCCCCGGAATGCCGCAGCGATAACGTCTTTACCGACGACCACACGCAGACTCTCGCCGGCACGTGGGATTCCACGGCTTATCACCGGATCATTCGGCCCCAGGGCAAGAATGAGTTCATGTATCTGGTGGCTGGCAGCGTGAATTTTGCATCGCCGGATGGCGGCGTGCTGGCAGCGAGCGCTGGCGATGCGCTCTTCGTCCCCAAGGGAGCGCCCGTCGGTTGGGAAAGCCGTGACCACGTGGCGAAATTCTACGTCGTCCAAGCCGTCCTTGACTGAGGCGAGATGCGCCGAAGAATATTTGACATATCCTGCTGCCGCGGCCTGTAAACCAGACATAATATTTTTGGCGCTTCAGTGTAGGCTCAAAGCGTGATCACCACCCATCGCCAAGGTGTGGCCGGTATTTCCATGGCCAAGGTGGCAAGTGGCCAGCGAAAATCGAGAGTGTGTCCAGCATGTCTAATAAGTTGTCGAAACGGCTGCAGACGTACGAGCTGACTGTAAATGACATTCATGAAACCGACATCGAGAAGCTGCATGAGCTGTCGATTGGAGTCGGCTGGTCGCACCGGCCCGAAGACTGGCAGCTATTGATGCAGGTCGGGCGTGGCTATGTCGGCTGCGATGAAATCGGACGAGTCCTTGGCTCCGCGATGTGGTTTCCGATGGGCGACGATTTCGCCACCATCGGCATGGTAATCACCTCGCCCCGGCTCCAGGCCTTGGGCGCCGGTCGCTGGCTGATGAACCACGTCCTGCAGCAGTGCGGCGACCGCGACCTGCGGTTGAACGCAACACGTGAGGCGTACCGTCTCTACATCTCGCAGTCATTCGAGCCCATTGCGGTCGTCTGCCAGCATCAGGGAGAGGCCGTAGACCCGGGGCACGTTCAGGTTCCGGGTGGTGCGCAAATCCGCGAGGCTGAGGCGGCAGACCTCGCCGAGATGGTTCGGCTCGACAGGGAGGCCTATGGTGCAGACCGGACGGCGATTCTCGAGCACCTCATCCGCCTTTCCGAAGGGACGGTGCTGATGCGGGACGGGCGAGTGGCAGGATTCGCTCTGTGCCGCCCGTTCGGCCGTGGCCGGGTGGTGGGACCGATCGTCACCCGGGACGTAGACGAGGCCATTGCGCTGACGGCGCCCCACTTGGCGCATCACGCCGGTGCGTTCGTGCGGGTCGATACGGATTGCAGCAACAGCGCTTTCACGGCTTTCCTGAGCCGTTGCGGCATGCCACAGTATGACACGGTGACGACGATGTGCTTGGGTATGCGCCGGGGTGAGGGTGGCCAAATGAGGACGTTCGCTCTCTCCGGCCACACACTCGGCTAGGCGTGGGCTTGGCCAACACCGAAAACAGGCTATTCGGAGGTGTGATCATGCTCGTACAGCAGACGAAGCGGATATTCGTGCTTTCGAATCGGTGATTTTACGACGATATAACTGAAATATTTGGCAATACCGATGTTGTCCTCCAGCAGCCCTTCGATGATTGTCTGGAAATGACTCAGATCGCGTACGATCATTTTCACGAGATAGTCGAAACCGCCGCTGATCAGGTGGCATTCGACGACCTCCTCGACCCGACCAAGAGAGGCTTCGAAGAGAGCGAAATCCTCCCTCTTGTGCTGGCTCAGCGTGATTTCGAGAAATAACGTAACGGTATTGCCTAACTTGCGCAGCTCGATCAATGCTGAATAGCCAGTGATGAACCCCTCACGCTGCAGGCGCTTCACGCGCAGGAGGCACGGCGAAGGAGAAAGAGCTACCGAGTCGGCTAGCTGCGCATTCGTCACCCGCCCGTTTCGTTGCAGCTCGACAAGTATGTTCATGTCTATACGGTCAAGGCGTGTCGAGGCCAATTCCTGATCCCTTCTGCATGCGCGCGAATTCAACGGAAGCTCAGCCGTCTGGTGATGAGCTGTGGTGCAATACAAGTTTGGATGGGAGGCAATCTCCGCTCATCATGCCATTGTATGTAGTAGGTGCTATGTAGACAATATACATGTTAAGCGTCATGGAACGCGGCTGAGGAATAAAGAAAAAGCTGACACTGAGAGAGGTGCGAGGTGACCTCAGTTTCTGGTACGACCAGGGAGAGTGGGAGAGGAGACAGGGCCGCAGATACGAATGGTACCTTCGGCCCCTCAGTGCTACGCCAGCTCGTTGGGATAGCCGGCTTCCTCGAGGACAGCGGCAAGGGCCGTTGTATCGGCGCTACTCTCGATCGTCACGTGCTGTTTGGTGAGGTCGATCTCGATGTTGGCATCGGCATCCACGGACTTGATAGCGGTCGTGACGGTCGAGGCACAGTGGCCACAGGTCATCTTGGGTACTTTGAGCGTCAACATGGTCCTGCTCCTTCTGGGTTGGGAATTCCTAGCGTAAAGCTTCCCACTATTGTAAGGTCAAGCGCTAAACGAAATGATCGATGCATGCATGAAAATCAATACCACCTGACGCCTGTCCCGAAGTTTCCTATCATGGGAAGGAATGATCCGGTTCCGTTGAGCTGGCGGAAGCAGCGGGACAGCTCCCCGCCCAAGGAGCCAGCAGGCCACCATCGACAGGCTCCTAGGCATTGTCTGCTAAGCCGGCGAGCGATGGTCAGAGACTATGCCACTGCAACTGAACGCCCTCGCGGATCGGTGGCTTGATAATGTGAGGTATCCAAAATGAATATCGGGCAAGCGGCGAAGGCATCCGGCATCTCGGGGAAGATGATTCGCTACTACGAGAGTATCGGCCTCATTGCTTCGGCCAAACGGACGGAGTCGGGGTATCGAATCTTCAGCGAGAAGGACGTTCACGCGCTTCGTTTCATCTCCCGGGCCCGGGGCCTGGGTTTCTCGGTGGAGCAGATGGGCAACCTGCTCGCCCTGTGGCAGGACCGCCATCGGGCCAGTGCCGACGTCAAGGCCGTCGCCCAGGCGCACATCGAGGAACTGGACCTCAAGATAAAGAAGCTGCAGGACATGCGCCAGACCCTGGAGCACCTGGTGGATCATTGCCAAGGAGACAAGCGGCCGGATTGCCCCATCCTGAGTGGCCTGGCAGCGGAGAGCGTTGCAGAAAGCGTCGAACTCGACGTCGAAACTTCCTAGCGCGCCGTCTTCTCGTTACGTCGGCTTCTTCGCCATCACCACGGCGCGCCTTGGCGCCGGGTAGCCCTCGCGGGTCTTGCTCGGGTCGTGCGGGTCGAGGAAGTCGGCCAGCGACTGGAAGGTCATCCACTCGGTGGCGCGCTGTTCGTCGGTGGTGGTCACCGCCTCGTCCACCACCCGCACGTTAATGAGCCCGCAGCGTTCGAGCCACTGGCACAGCGCCTTCGATGACGGCAGGAAGTAGACGTTGGGCATGGCGGCGTAGCGCTCACCGGGTAGCAGTACAGTGGTCTCGTCGCCCTCCACCACCAGGGTCTCCAGCACCAGCTCGCCGCCGGGGCGCAGGGTGTCCTTCAACTGCAACAGGTGCTGCAGGGGCGAGGGGCGATGGTAGAGCACGCCCATGGAGAATACCGTGTCGAAGAAGCCGAGCCCTTCCGGTACCTCCTCGATACCTACCGGCAGGAAGTGGGTGCGGCCGCCGTCGGCATCTCCGACGAAGTGCCGCAGCGCCTGGAACTGGTAGTAGAAGCGCGGAGAGGGGTCGATCACCAGCACGAAGGCGGCCCCCGCGCCGGCCATGCGCCAGGCGTGGTAGCCGCTGCCGCCGCCTACGTCGAGCACCCGCCGGCCGGCCAGCGAGGCCAGGTGCGGTGCCACTCGCTGCCACTTCCAGTCGGAGCGCCACTCGGTGTCGATAGGAATGCCGACCAACGAATAGGGGCCCTTGCGCCACGGCATCAGCTTTCTCAGCAGGTTCTCGCACTGGCGGCGCTGTGAATCGGGGAGGGCGCAGTCGACCGTCACGGTATCGGCATCCAGGCGCACGTCACGTGCCTCGGGCAGGGCGGGCAGCTTGGAGACAGCCTTCTCCCAGGCCGGCAGGTCGCCGTAGCGGCGGCGGTCCAGGCCCCGGGCCAACTGCTCGGGCAGGCGGGCCAGCCAGGTGTCCAGGCCCTGCTCGACGAAGGCGTGATAGAGCGGCCGCTGTTCGACGGGAATCGCCACCTCAGGCCTCCTTGAACGCGATCAGGGAGGCGAAGTTGAGATACTGGAACCAGGTCAGCGAACGCGAGAAGCCGGCCCGGGCGAGACGGTCATGGTGGGCATCGAGGCTGTCCGGTACCAGCACGTTCTCCAGCGCGTTGCGCTTCTGGCTGATCTCCAGGTCGCTATAGCCGTTGGCGCGCTTGAAGTCGTGGTAGCGCTCCACGCGCCAGGCGTTGTCCTGCTCGTCCAGGTCGACCACCTTCTCGGAAAGCACCAGCACCCCGCCGGGCTCCAGTGCCTCATGGAGCCGGGCGATCACGGCGTCCCGGTCCTCTCGGGGAAGGAACTGCAGGGTGAAGTTGAGTACGATCATGCCCGAGGGGCGATAGTCGAGGGTGCGGATGTCTCCCTCGACGACCTCGATGGCATGGCCGGGGCATTCGTCCGCCAGGGTCTCGCGGGCCCGCGCCACCATGGCCGGTGAGAGATCCACCGCGGTGAGCCGGAAGGCGTCCGCAGGCAGTTGGCCGGCCAGGGCCAGGCTCGCCGCGCCCAGCGAGCAGCCGAGATCATAGACATGGGCGCCGTGGCGCAGGTGGCGCTGGGCGATCAGGCCCAGCATCCCCAGGATCTGGCCGTAGCCGGGCACCGAGCGGCGGATCATGTCGGGGAAGCAGGCGACGACCTGTTCATCGAAGGAGAAGCGCGCGACCCGGTCCAGGGGTGTGGAAAAGATCGCGTCACGGTAAGATGCATCACTCATGGGGCATGCCGGAAAGTGCAGGTTGGCCACTATGTTACGCGTGTCGTAGGCTGGCTGCATCAATGGACGACAACGAACAAGGAGGATTCGCAATGAGCCATTCCCCCATCGATCGGACGGCCGCTTGGGAAGCGCTGGCGGACCATGCCGGTGAGATGCGCAAGCGCCACTTGAGTGAGCTGTTCGACGATCCGCAGCGTGGCCGGGCCTTTACGCGGAAGGCGGCGGGCCTGACGCTGGATCTCTCCAAGCAGCGCTGGTCCGACGAGACCATGGCGCTGCTGCTCGATCTGGCCCGGGAGGCGCACGTTCCCGAAGCCATCGAGGCGCTGCTTTCCGGGGAGCGAGTCAATATCAGCGAGGATCGTCCGGCCCTCCACACGGCGCTGCGCCTGCCACGGGATGCCTCGCTGGTGGTGGCAGGGGAGGACCTGGTGCCCGGCGTGCATGCCACCCTGGCAAAGCTGGAAGCCATGGTCGAGCGTTTCCATACCAGTCAGTGGCGCGGTGCCACCGGCCACCCCATTCATGATGTGGTCAATCTGGGGGTGGGGGGGTCGGATCTCGGCCCGCTGATGGTGACGCACGCCCTGGCGGACTATCGGCCGGCAGATGCCGCCCATATCGACGTGCACTTCGCCTCGACCATGGATGGCTCGCAGCTGGTCGATTACCTGAGCCGCTTCAACCCCGAGACCACCCTGTTCGTGATCTCGTCGAAATCCTTCACCACCATCGATACCCTCTCCAACGCTCGTACCGCCCGGGACTGGCTGCTGTCGCGGCTGGTGCGTAACGGCGATGGCGGCGTGGACGAGTCGATGGTGATGCGCCAGCATTTCATCGGCGTCTCGGCAAAGCCCGATAAGATGAGCGAATGGGGTATTGCCGAGGCCAATCAGCTCGAGTTCTGGGAGTGGGTGGGGGGGCGCTATTCGCTGTGGGGCGCCATCGGCCTGCCCATCGCCCTGGTGGTCGGCATGGCTCACTTCCGCGACTTCCTCGCTGGCGCCCATGCCATGGACCGTCATTTCGCCGAAGCGCCTCTCGCCGACAACCTGCCGGTGCTTCTGGCCCTGGCGGGCATCTGGAACGTCAACTTCCTCGATATCCGTGCCCACTCGATCCTGCCCTACGATGGTCGGCTGGAGTATTTCGCCGCCTATCTCGAGCAACTGGAGATGGAGTCCAACGGCAAGTCGGCGAGCCATGATGGCCGCGAGGTGGCTTATTCGACCTGCCCGGTGCTCTGGGGGCAGCTTGGCCCCAACGCGCAGCACGCCTTCTACCAGCTGCTGCACCAGGGCACCCAGCCAGTGGTCTGCGACTTCATCGCCCCGCTGCGGCGTTACGACGACGTCGCCGAACCGGAGACCCGCGAGCATCTCAAGTCGCAGCACCGCCTGACGCTCGCCAACTGCTTCGCCCAGTCGCGGCTCCTGATGCTGGGTGACGACGCCATCGACGAGCCGGGAGAACGACCCGGCCACAAGCGCTACCGAGGCAATCAGCCCTCCACCACGCTGCTGCTCGATCGCCTGTCCCCCGCCACCCTGGGGGCGCTGATTGCGCTCTATGAACACAAGGTCTTCGTGCAGGCGACGATCTGGGGGATCAATCCCTTCGACCAGTGGGGCGTCGAGCTTGGCAAGCAGATCGCTGGCGAGACCGAGGAGATCCTGTCCAATCACGCCGGCGGCGAACATATGGACGCCTCCACCCGGGCCCTGGTCGAGGCCGTCTGGCAGGCGGAAGCGGAAGACGCGAGTCGTGACGAACGCTGAGGCGGAAGGTGAAACAAGCGATGAGACGAAAGTGAAACTGGTAATGCATACAGGTATTTGGGTATGCTGAGTGCACCGAAGCGCAGGCCGAGTGCCAGCGGTGTACTCTACCTCCATGGTTTCAACAGCGGCGTTGGCTCACCTAAGGCGGCGCTGGTGCGCTTGGCCTGCAAGGCGCTGGGACTGCGCTGCGAGACGCCCCAGTTGCCGCACCGGCCGGCGGCCGCCTATCGGCTCGCCGAGGCACGACTCGGCGAGCTGGGGCCGAATCCGCTGGTGGCCGGCAGCTCCATGGGTGGGTTCCTGGCCACCTGTCTGGCCGAGCGGCATGACCTGCCCGCGGTGGTGATCAACCCGGCGGTGCGGCCGGTGCGCCTGGTGACGGGCTGGGTCGACGAGGTCTTCGTCAATGCGCATACCGGCGAGCGCTTTGCCATCGAGTCGAGCCACATCGAGGAACTGGCGAGCCTGACACCGCTGTCGGTCTCGCCCGAGCGCTATCTGCTGCTGCTGGGGACGGCCGACGAGAGCCTCGACCCGGCGGACGCCTTCGATCTCTATCGCGGTGCCCGGACCATACTGCACCCCGGTGGCGATCATGCCTTCGGCATGCTGGCAGAGTATCTTCCAGCGATTCTCGCCCACGGTGGCCACCGCCTGGAGCCCGGGCGCATTTCCGATCAGGATCTGGATATGGACGACGCATGACACAGTACAGCGCCAGCTCAATCGAAGTACTCTCCGGCCTCGACCCGGTGCGCAAGCGCCCCGGCATGTATACCGACACCACCCGCCCCAACCACCTGATCCAGGAAGTGATCGACAACAGCGTCGACGAGGCGCTGGAGGGGCATGCCCGGGAAGTGACCGTTCGGCTGCTGGAGGATGGTGGCATCGAGGTCAGCGACGACGGCCGCGGCATGCCCATCGACATGCATCCCGAACACGGCGTCACGGGGATCGAGCTGATCCTGACCCGGCTCCACGCCGGCGGCAAGTTCTCCCAGTCCAGCTACCGTTTCTCCGGCGGCCTGCACGGCGTCGGGGTCTCGGTGGTGAACGCGCTGTCGCGGCGCCTGGAGGTCGAGGTGCTGCGCGACGGCAGCCGGCACGCCATGGCCTTCGAGCATGGCGAGAAGGTGTCGGAGCTGGCGGTGACAGGCAGCGTGGCCAAGCGGGTCACGGGTACCATCGTGCGCTTCTGGCCCGATCTCAGCTATTTCGATAGCCCCCGACTGGCCATGGGCCGGCTCCAGCACCTGCTGCGGGCCAAGGCGGTGCTCTGCCCGGGGCTGAAGGTCACCCTGGTCGAGGCCGACGGTGCCGAGAGCGTCTGGCAGTACGAGGATGGCCTGCGCGACTACCTGGCCCAGGCCACCGATGGCTTCGAGGTGCTGCCGGCCTCGCCCCTGATCGGCCATTTCGCCGACGACGAGCAGGCGGTGGACTGGGCGATCCAGTGGCTGCCCGAGGGCGGCGAGCCGTTGATGGAGAGCTACGTCAACCTGATCCCCACGCCCCAGGGCGGGACTCACGTCAATGGCCTGCGTTCGGGGCTGCTCGATGCCCTGCGCGAGTTCTGCGAATACCGCAGCCTGCTGCCGCGGGGCGTCAAGCTCACCGCCGACGATCTCTGGGAGCGCGTCTCCTACGTGCTGTCGGTGAAGATGCTCGACCCCCAGTTCGCCGGCCAGACCAAGGAGCGCCTGTCGTCGCGCACCGTGGCGGCCTTCGTTGCCGGAGTGGTCAAGGATGCCTTCTCGCTGTGGCTCAACCACCACGTCGACCAGGCCGAGGCGCTGGCCGAGCTGGTGATCAACGCCGCCCAGCGGCGCCAGAAGAGCGCCAAGAAGGTGGCGCGCAAGAAGGTCACCTCGGGCCCGGCCCTGCCGGGCAAGCTGGCCGAATGCTCCGGGCAGGACCCGGCCCAGGGCGAGCTCTTCCTGGTGGAGGGGGACTCCGCCGGGGGCAGTGCCAAGCAGGCACGCAACCGCGAGACCCAGGCGATCCTGCCGCTGCGCGGCAAGATCCTCAATACCTGGGAGGTCGAGTCTCACGATATCTACGGCTCCCAGGAGGTTCACGACATCGCCGTGGCGGTGGGGATGGACCCGGGCAGCGACGACCTCTCCAAGCTGCGCTACCACAAGATCTGCATTCTCGCCGATGCCGACTCCGACGGCCTGCATATCGCCACCCTGCTGTGCGCGCTCTTCGTGCGCCACTTCCCCACGCTGGTGGACGCCGGCCATGTCTATGTCGCCATGCCGCCGCTCTACCGCATCGACCTGGGCAAGGAGGTTCACTATGCCCTGGACGAGAGCGAGAAGGCGGCGATCCTGCGACGCCTGGAGGGCAAGCGCGGCACGGTGAACGTGCAACGCTTCAAGGGGCTGGGCGAGATGAGCCCGCTGCAGCTGCGCGAGACCACCATGGCGGTGGAGACCCGGCGCCTGGTGCAGCTCACCCGCGCAGTCGGCGACGGCACCATGGAGATGATGGACATGCTGCTGGCGAAGAAACGTGCCGGCGATCGCAAGAGTTGGCTCGAAGATTACGGCAACCTCGCAGACATAGAGGTCTGATCCCCTTATGACCATGGATATCCAGGTGGCGGAAGGCGACGTCGAACGCCTCTCGCTGCGCGAATACACCGAGAAGGCGTACCTCGACTACTCGATGTACGTGATCCTCGACCGGGCGCTGCCGCATATCGGCGACGGCATGAAGCCGGTGCAGCGGCGCATCATCTACGCCATGCGCGAGCTGGCGCTGGGTGCCAACGCCAAGTACAAGAAGTCGGCGCGTACCGTCGGCGATGTGCTGGGCAAGTTCCATCCCCACGGCGACAGCGCCTGCTACGAGGCGATGGTGCTGATGGCGCAGCCGTTCAGCTACCGCTACCCACTGGTGGACGGCCAGGGCAACTGGGGTAGCCCCGACGATCCCAAGTCTTTCGCCGCCATGCGCTACACCGAGGCGCGGCTGTCGAAGTTCGCCGAGGTGCTGCTCGCCGAACTGGGCCAGGGCACCGTCGACTGGACGCCCAATTTCGACGGCACCATGAACGAGCCGGTGGTGCTGCCGGCGCGGCTGCCCCACGTGCTGCTCAACGGCGGCACCGGCATTGCCGTGGGCATGGCCACCGATATACCGCCGCACAACGTCAGCGAAGTGGTCGAGGCCACCTGTCACCTGCTGCGTAACCCGGATGCCACCACGGCGGACCTGGTCGAGTTCCTGCCGGCCCCCGACTTCCCCTCCAAGGCCGAGATCATCACGCCCCGTGCCGACCTGCGCAAACTCTACGAGTGCGGCCGTGGCTCGGTGAAGCTGCGGGCACGCTACGTCCTGGAAGAGGGAAAGGTCGTGGTCACCGCGCTGCCCTACCAGGTCAGCGGCTCCAAGATCCTGGAGCAGATCGCCGCCCAGATGAACGCCAAGAAGCTGCCCATGGTGGCCGACCTGCGCGACGAGTCGACCCACGAGGACCCGACACGGCTGGTGATCGAGCCGCGCTCCAATCGGGTCGATATCGAGGCACTGATGGCGCATCTGTTCGCCACCACCGATCTCGAGAAGAACATCCGCGTCAATCTCAACGTCATCGGTCTGGACGGCCGGCCGCGGGTGATGCCGCTGCCCGACATGCTCGGCGAATGGCTCACCTTCCGCCGCAAAACCGTCCGCCGGCGCCTGGAGCATCGACTGGGCAAGGTGGAGGACCGGCTGCACATCCTCGAGGGCCTGCTGGCGGCCTACCTCAATCTCGACGAGGTGATCCGCATCATCCGCGAGGAGGATGAACCCAAGGCCGAGCTGATGCGCGCCTTCGCACTCACCGATCGCCAGGCCGAAGCGATACTCGAGCTGCGCCTGCGCCACCTGGCCAAGCTCGAGGAGATGAAGATCCGTGGCGAGCAGGATGCCCTGGAGGAGGAGCGCAAGCGCCTGCAGGAACTGCTCGGCAACGAAGCCGCCCTGACCGACCTGATCGAGGAGGAGATCCACGAGGCGGGGCGTGAGCACGGCGATGCGCGGCGTGCGCCGATCGTCGAGCGCGAGGAATCCCGGGCGCTGTCCGAGGTCGAGCTGATGGGGGCCGACCCCATCACCGTGGTGCTCTCCGAGAAGGGCTGGATTCGTGCCGCCAAGGGCCACGACATCGATCCCGAAGGGCTCTCCTACAAGTCTGGCGACCGCTTCGCGCTGGTGGCCCGAGGCAAGACGAATCAGCCGCTGGTACTGCTCGACGATACCGGGCGTGCCTATACCCTGGCGGCCCACAATCTGCCCAGCGCCAGGAGCCAGGGCGAGCCGGTGACCGGGCGGGCGAACGTGGTGGCGGGGGCCCACATGGCCGGTGTCATGCTGGCCCCGCCGTCCACTCGCTTCCTGCTTGCCTCCGATGGCGGCTACGGCTTCGTGGCGCGACTCGAGGATCTGACCGGGAAGAACAAGTCGGGCAAGTCGGTGCTCTCGGTGCCCAAGGGCTGCCGTGTGATGGCGCCGATTCAGGTGCCGGAGGGGCAGGGCAGCTACGTGGCGGCGGTATCCAATGAGGGGCGCCTGCTGCTCTTCCCGCTCGACCAGCTGCCCGAGATGGCCAAGGGCAAGGGCAACAAGATGATCGATATCCCCGGCGCCCGCGCCGCTCGCCGCGAGGAACTGGTGCGCGATATCACCGTACTGCCAGAAGGGGCCGCGCTGGTGATCCATTCCGGCAAGCGCAAGTTGACGCTCAAGGCCGCCGAACTGGATTACTATCGTGGTGAGCGTGGCCGGCGTGGCAGCAAGCTGCCCCGCGGCCTGCAGAAGGTCGATAGGCTGGAAAGCTCGGCAGACTAAAGCCATAACCTGACGGCCAGGGGCAGGTCGAAGAGGAGGTCATTTGCCATGGATGGCAAATGTAGCGCCCAGGGATGGGTTCACAGCGCCTCCTCGAAGACCTGGCGCCGAAAGCCGTCCTATCAGCGTATCCTGAGGCATGCATGACACGACGACTGCTGATTCGCGCCACCGGCGCGGCACGACCCGGCCAACTGGCCGGCCTGGGCCAGGCCATGGCGCGCAGCGGCGCGCGGCTGCTCGACATCAACCAGAGCGTGACCTTCGGCATGGTCTCGCTGGAGGCGCTGGTCGGGCTCGACCGGGAGAGCGACCTGGAGAGCGCCCTGAGTGCCGCCGGTGACACCCTGGGTCTCGAGATCCAGGCGATCCAGGTCAGCGCCGAGGATTACCAGCGCTGGAGCGTTCAGGCCAGCGAACCGCGGCTGATCCTGACCCTGCTGGCACCGCACCTGCCTGCCGGCATCCTCGCCGAAGTCGGCGCACTCACCGCCGAGCATGGCCTGACCGTGGAACTGATTCATCGTCTCTCCGGCCGTGAGCCCTTGGACGGTGGCGTACCCCGGGATCACCACACCCAGGGCGCCTGCGTCGAGTGCTGGCTGCGCGGCGAGGAAGTGGATCTCGACGCGCTGCGCGAGAAGGCGCTGGCACTGGGTGCCATGCATGGCGTCGACATCGCCATCCAGGAGGACTCCATCTGGCGCCGCCATCGTCGCCTGGTCTGCTTCGACATGGATTCGACCCTGATCAAGGCCGAGGTGATCGACGAGCTGGCGCGCCGCCATGGCGTCTACGACGAAGTGGCCGAGATCACCGAGCGCGCCATGCGCGGGGAACTGGACTTTCAGCAGAGCTTCCGCGAGCGCATGGCCAAGCTCAAGGGCCTCGACGAGGCCGTGCTCGCCGAGATCGCCGATACCCTGCCGATGATGGATGGCGTCGAGCGGCTGATGTACCACCTCAAGCGGCTGGGCTATCGTACGGTGATCCTGTCCGGTGGCTTCACCTACTTCGCCAGGCACCTGCAGGAGAAGCTCGGCTTCGACGAGGTGCATGCCAATGAGCTGCTGATCGAGAACGGCAAGGTGACCGGCGAGGTCCGCGAACCGATCCTCGATGCCAATCGCAAGGCCGCCCTGCTGCGGGAGATCGCCGAGCGCGAAGGCCTGACCCTGGAGCAGACCATCGCCGTGGGCGATGGCGCCAACGACCTGAAGATGCTTGCCACCGCGGGGCTGGGCATCGCCTTTCGCGCCAAGCCGCTGGTGCGCAGCCAGGCACGACAGTCGATCTCGACCCTGGGCATCGATGCCGTGCTCTACCTGATGGGCTATCGACAGGTGGACCTGGAAGACGAGAGACGCTGAAGCGCTGGTTCCAGGAGGCTTTCTGGCTTACCTTCGAAGAACCCCATCAGACCGGAGGTCGCCATGCCCCAACCGCGTTTCACTACCGAGCAACTCGAAGAGCTCAATATTCTCTGCCTCTACAACCTGGATACGACCCAGGAGGGGATCAAGGTTCACTCCAGCGCCGCGCCCGAGGCCATTGCCGCTGCAGGGCGCCTCTATGCCAAGGGCCTGGTCACACAGGCCGACGGCGGCTACATGACCCCGCTGGGCCGGGAAGCGGCCCAGCACGCCCAGGACCTGCTGGGCCTGCTCGCCCCCGTCGACCTCACTACCTGACGGTCACAGCCTGTCAGTAGTTTACCCATACAGCCCCCCGGCCGGTACAGCCCCGGCCGGGGGGCTGTATGGGGAATTTCCAACGAGAGCTACCAGCCCGGCTCTGTACGAAATTCGTCGAGTGTAGGCAGTTTTTGTGCAGCGTCTGGCGGCGGCGACATCAACGCCGCTGACTCGTCCCTCCTGCCTCGCGCCCTGGTTCCGAGGCACCCACCACACCCCTCGATCAACGCCAGATTTCGCGTAGAACCGTCGCCCGCCGTGGTACCATTCGCCGCTCCCGGCGGTGGCATTTTTACGTCGAAATGTACGTAGCACCCGCCCCGCTCGGCTGATATGCCGGCTGCCGGTTCCTTGCTCGGCGCTTGTTTCCCTTTTTCCTCAAACGCTTATGAGAGAGTTGAATACATGAGCGCTTCCTTCGACACCTGGCGCCTGCGCTTCGAGCGTCTGCGCGCCAACAAGTTTTTTGAACTCACGGTGATCGCCATCATCGTGTTCTCGGCCCTGCTGATCGGCGCCCGGACCTACGAGGAAGTCACCCGTTTCCAGCAGGTGCTGCTGGTGCTGGATGTGGCTGTCACGGTGTTCTTCCTGGTGGAGATACTGATCCGGATGGCGGCGGAGAAGCGTCTGCGCGATTTCTTCAGGAATGGCTGGAACGTCTTCGATTTCCTGATCGTCACCGCCAGCCTGATCCCCATGGACGATTCGGAAATGGTGCTGCTGGCCCGCCTGCTGCGCATCTTCCGTGTACTGCGCCTGGTATCGATGATTCCCGAACTGCGCATGCTGATGGCGGCACTGTTCAAGTCGATCCCACGCATGGGTTACGTGGCGCTGCTGATGTTCATCATCTTCTACATCTATGCGGCGCTTGGCAGTTTCCTGTTCCATGACGTGGACGAGCGGCTCTGGGGCAATATCTCGCTGGCCATGCTGACCCTGTTTCAGGTGGCGACCTTCGAGAGCTGGGCCACGGCGGTGCTCTATCCGACCATGGAGTATTACCCCTACGCCTGGATATTCTTCCTCACCTTCATCTTTCTCAACGCCTTCATTTTTCTCAACATGATGATCGGCATCGTGCTGGACGTGATGCAGAAGGAGAGCATCCAGATCGAACTCGAAAGCGGCAAGGGGGAGGCCGCTGAATTGCACGGCCTGCGCAACGACGTGCGCGAGCTTCGCGACCAGCTGTCGCGAATGGAGACGATGCTGGAGCGAAGGGAGGATAAGCGCCTAATATAAAAGGCGTTGGATCGACTGCAATCAGGCCAGGCCTCGAAGGACGAGGTCGACCCCAGAAAGGACTCAGGAGGAGCAGTGAGCGTTTCGAACTCACCGGCAGCAAGGCCATTCTTGCCCCCCTATCTGCTCGAGCGTGTCGCCAATGGCGGTAGCCCGAGATTGCGCGAGTGCGCGCGCCATACGCTACTCGTCGATAGCCGGTTTCGCGCCCGCGCCGGGGCGGTGACGCTGCCTCCGGGCAGCCAGCGTCGGGGCGAGCCGGCCCGCTATGTTCATTCGGCCGAGCAGCAGCAGGTGCTGCCGGGCAAGCTGGTGCGCCGTGAAGGGCAGGGCGACAGCGGTGATCCGGCCATCGATGAGGCCTATCACGGGCTGGGGGCCACCTATCGCCTGTTCTGGGAGGTCTATCGTCGTCACTCCCTCGATGACCAGGGCATGGCGTTGCTGGCTACCGTGCATTATGGCAAGGAGTACGAAAACGCTTTCTGGGACGGGAAGCAGATGGTCTTCGGCGACGGAGACGGAGAACTCTTCAACCGCTTCACCATTGCCGCCGATATCATCGCCCATGAGCTGACCCACGGCGTCATCCAGCACGAGGCGGCGCTGGAGTATGCCTATCAGGCCGGGGCCCTCAACGAGTCGCTGTCGGACGTCTTCGGCAGCCTGGTCAAGCAGCGCCAACGGGAACAGCGTGTCGAGGAGGCCGACTGGTTGATCGGCGAGGGCCTGTTCACGGAGCGGGTTGCCGGCCGGGCCCTGCGCTCCATGGCCGAGCCCGGAACGGCCTACGACGATCCCCTGCTTGGCAGTGACCCTCAGCCCGGCCATATGGACGACCTGGTCGAAACCCGTGAGGACAACGGCGGGGTGCATATCAACTCGGGCATTCCCAATCGGGCCTTCCATCTGGCTGCCATGGCCCTGGGTGGTCATGCCTGGGAGCGTGCGGGATGGGTCTGGTACGACACCCTGGTCGACCAACGGTTGGCACGCAACAGCGACTTCGCCACCTTTGCCGGGCTGACGCGGGATAACGCCGCCAGGCGATTCGGTGCGTCGAGCGAGGTCGTCGAGGCGGTGCGTGAAGCCTGGCGCACGGTCGGTGTGCTGCCGTGACGCAGGATCCCGTAGGGGAGCCGCCCGCGCTGGGACCAGGTCGCGTGTTGCGTCTGAGCCGCCAGGGTGGCCTTGCCCACTTCCCCGGGCTGGCTCGTCCCCGCTGCGTCCATTGCGCTCGCTGCAGCGAGGCGCAGCTCAGCGAACTGCAGTCCCTGTTGCTGGCGTTATCCGGGATACCCGACAGGGAGGCCGGCAACGATCGCCGTCGGTTCTGCGTGGCGCTGGTGGATGAAGGTGGTGAGGTCCTCTGGTCCCAGGTAGTCGCCGAGGAGTCGGCGCCACAGGCGCTTCTGGCGTGGTGGCGCAGGGCCGAAATCGCGCCATTGAAGAAGAAGACGGACGGCCAGGCTTGACAAGCCGACGCCAGACTGATTTTCTAGAGACATGAAACTCTCATTTCGCCACCTCAGCCTGGACCTACGACTACTAACCGGCCTTTAAACGCGCCGGGCGATGCCGTGCATCGCGATATCTTGTCCAGGTCAGTTGAGGTACCGAAATGTCATTCTTCCCCGTCTCTACCCGTAGCCGCCATGGTTCCGATGCGATCGTTTCCGACGCGATCGTTCGCATACACCGACGTGCTAGTGATTCCAGCGCCCCGGCATGCCTCGTGCAGCCGGGGCGCTTCCGTTACTGCGCGACTCCGTGCAGCCGGATTCCCCGTGCTCCTGACACAACCATGACGCCGAACCGTATACTGAACACCAGAACGCCTACTCAGCGAGAATGCCGCCATGATGCTCGATAACCCCGCCGCCAAGTACCGCCCCTTCGTCGCCGTCGATCTGCCCGACCGCCAGTGGCCGAGCAAACGTATCGAGACACCGCCGCTGTGGTGCAGTGTCGACCTGCGCGATGGTAACCAGGCGCTGATCGATCCCATGGATCACGAGCGCAAGCAGCGCTTCTTCGACCTGCTGGTGAAGATCGGTTTCAAGGAGATCGAGGTCGGCTTTCCTTCGGCATCCCAGACCGACTTCGACTTCGTCCGTGCCCTGATCGAGCAGGACAAGGTGCCCGACGACGTGACCATCCAGGTGCTGACCCAGGCGCGCCCGCACCTGATCGATCGTACCTTCGAGTCCCTGAAGGGCGCCAAGAACGCCATCGTCCATGTCTACAACGCGACCGATCCGGTATTTCGCCGCGTCGTGTTCGGTGTCAGCAAGGAGGAGTGCATCGGCATCGCCGTGGACGCCACCACGCAGATCCGGCAGCGCATGAGCGAAGCCCCCGAGACCAACTGGAGCTTCCAGTACTCGCCGGAGCTGTTCACCACCACCGAGATGGACTTTGCCAAGGAGGTGGTCGAGGCGGTGATGGAGGCCTACGGCGCAACCCCCGAGAAGCCGATGATCGTCAACCTGCCGGCCACCGTGGAGGCCGCCACGCCCAATAACTACGCCGATCAGGTGGAGTGGTTCTGCCGCAACGTAAAGGGCCGCGACAGCCTGATCGTCAGCGTCCACCCGCACAACGACCGCGGCACCGGCGTGGCGGCGGCCGAGCTGACCGTGATGGCCGGTGCCGATCGCGTCGAGGGTACCCTGTTCGGCAACGGCGAGCGTACCGGCAACGTCGACATCGTCACCCTCGCCATGAACCTCTACACCCAAGGCGTGCATCCCGGCCTCGATTTCTCCAACATCACGCCGATCATGCGCGAGGTGGAGTACTGCAACCAGCTGCCGGTACACCCGCGCCACCCCTATGTGGGCGATCTGGTCTTCACCGCCTTCTCCGGCTCCCACCAGGACGCGATCAAGAAAGGCATGGCGGTGCGTCGTGCCGACCCCGAGGCGGTCTGGGAAGTGCCCTACCTGCCCATCGATCCCCTCGACGTGGGTCGTAGCTACGAGGCGGTGATCCGCGTCAACAGCCAGTCGGGGAAGGGTGGCATCTCCTATCTGCTGGAGGAGGAGCACGGCATCGAATTGCCGCGCCGGCTCTCCATCGAATTCAGCCACGTCGTGCAGGAGGTCGCTGACCGTACGGCCAAGGAGATCACGTCCCAGATGATCTACCAGGCCTTCGCCGACGAGTACCTGGCTCGTACCTCGCCCTATGCGATGCTCAATCATCGACTCTCCTCGGACCCTGACAGTCCGAAGGTGAAGCTCGAAGCCAGTATCGAGGAGCACGGTGAGCGGCGGACCATCAGCGGCGAGGGTAACGGCCCGCTGGCGGCCTTTATCAAGGCGCTGGCGGCGGCCGGCCACGACGTGGAAATCATCGACTATCACGAGCACTCTCGCGGCCAGGGCTCCGATGCGGAGGCGATCGCCTACGTGGAAGTGCGTATCGAGGGCGAGGCGGTGTTTGGTGTCGGTATCGACGAGAGCATCACGACCGCATCCATGAAGGCCGTGGTCAGCGCCATCAATCGCTACCGTTCCACCCAGCCGCCGGCCGCCAACGTGACCGCAGCGACGCTGGAGGAAGTGAAATGAGATCAACCGGTCGCTCTAGGTGGTCGATGCGTCGCGGCTTTCCGGCGACGGGTCTAGGCGGAGGCGCTGTAAACCCATCCCTGGGCGCTACATCCTTCATCCTTGAAGGATGACCTCCGCTTCGACCCGTCCCCGGCGCCGCTAGTGTCGCCGTCTCTGGTTTTGGAGCCTAAAGCGGTGTCTTGCTAGCCTCGCCGGGAATCTCCCGCACTAACCGTGGCATCAGGAAGCCAGGCAGTATCTCCCTCAGGCCCGCGACCAGCTCGCGGGCCTCTTCGTCTGCCACATCGAAGTGGGCGGCGCCGGCCACCGGGTCGAGCACATGCAGGTAGTAGGGCAGCACACCGGCCTCGAAGAGCCGCTCGGAGAGCGTGGCCAGGGCATCGGTGCTGTCGTTGACGCCGCGCAGCAGCACGCTCTGGTTAAGCAGAGTCACGCCCGCTTCCCTGAGTCGACCGCAGGCGGCGACCACGGCGTCGTCGATCTCCTGGGCGTGGTTGATATGCAGCACCACCACCTTCTGCAGGCGCGTCGCCGAGAGCCAGCCGAGCAGGACATCGTCGACCCGGTCGGGAATCACCACCGGCAACCGGGTGTGAATGCGCAGTCGCTTCAGGTGGGGGATGGCATCGAGCCGCTCCACCAGCCAGGCGAGCTGGCGATCGCTGGCGGCCAGGGGGTCGCCGCCGGAGAGGATCGCTTCGCTGATCGAGGTGTCGCCACGTAGATACTCGAGGGAGGCATCCCACTGGCTGCGGGAGGGCGCGTTTTGTTCGTAGGGAAAGTGGCGCCGGAAGCAGTAGCGGCAGTTCACCGCACAGGTGGGGCTGGCGATCAGCAGGACGCGGCCGGCGTACTTGTGGATCAGTCCCCGTGCCGGGGTGTGGCCGGCTTCCGCCAGGGGGTCGGTGATGTAACCGGGTACCGCCTCGCCTTCGGCGGCAAGCGGCAGCACCTGGCGCAGCAATGGGTCGTTCGGGTCGCCGTGGCGCATGCGTGCCAGGAACGCCTCCGGGACGCGCACCTCGAATAGCTCGTGGCCGCGCTCTGCCCCCGGCAGCCAGCTGTCGTCGAGGCCCAGGCGGCGGCACAGTTCCCGCGGGTCGCGAATGACGCCCGAGAGCTGGGCTTGCCAGGCTGAGGGCAGAATCAAGGGCGTCACATCGGGTTGCGATGACGCCTGTCTCTGCAAAAGGGCGGGGCTTCGGGTTATCATGCGGCACACCAGTCACATAGGCGAGGGCTTGGTTCCTCGTCGATTTCATATCCGCGCGTCCAGACCGTGCTGCGACGCGCTCGATCATTCGAGAGGCAATATGGCGAACTATTCTACCAACGAATTCAAGGGCGGGCTGAAGGTGATGCTGGACGGCGACCCCTGCTCGATCGTCGAGAACGAATTGGTCAAGCCGGGCAAGGGGCAGGCCTTCAGCCGGGTCAAGCTGCGCAACCTGATCACCGGCCGCGTCTGGGAACGTACCTTCAAGTCAGGCGAATCCCTCGAGGGTGCCGACGTGATGGATCTGGAAATGGAGTATCTCTACTCCGACGGCGACATGTGGCACTTCATGAAGACCGATGGTTCCTTCGAGCAGTATGCGGTCGAGAAGAAGGCCCTGGGCGACACGGCCAAGTGGCTCAAGGAGCAGGTGGCCTATACCGTGACCCTGTGGAACGACAACGCCATCAGCGTGACGCCGCCCAACTTCATCGAGCTGGAAGTGGTCGAGACCGACCCGGGCCTCAAGGGCGACACCGCCCAGGGCGGCTCCAAGCCGGCCACGCTCTCCTCCGGCGCCGTGGTCCGAGTGCCGCTGTTCATCAACCAGGGTGAAGTGCTGAAAATTGATACGCGCAGCGGCGAGTACGTTTCACGAGCCTAAGAAAAGAGACTCCATGGCTAGCGGCGCCGGGGACAGCTCGAAGCGGAGGTCATTTGTCAGGGATGACAAATGTAGCGCCCAGGGATGGGTTCACAGCGCCTCCGCGAAGTGCCTGTCGCCGGATCAGCCGCACTCTGCTACGGCTTCCACGTAGGCCACGCTTTCCCCGCGTGGCTTTCGTCGTTATGGAGAAGGTGTGATGACAACCGACTGGCGACCCACGGCGAGTCTCGAGACGCTGCGCGAGCGGGCGCGGCTGCTGGGGGAGGTGCGGGCGTTCTTTGCCGAGCGGGATGTGCTGGAGGTGGAGACACCGGTACTGGGCCACGGCGGCAGCACCGATGTGCACCTGGCGTCGCTGTCGCTTACGGCAACCACGCCGGCGGGGCAGGAAAGGCTATGGCTGCAGACGTCTCCCGAGTTCCATATGAAGCGGCTGCTGGCCGCAGGCTCAGGGCCGATCTTCCAGCTGGCGCGCAGCTTTCGTGACGGCGAGGTGGGCAGCCGCCACAACATCGAATTCACCATGCTGGAGTGGTACCGCCCGGGCTTCTCCCTCGACGGGATGATCGGGGAGACGACAGCGCTGATCCGCGCCGTGCTTGGCCCAGAACTGGGGAATGAGACGGGCCCACTGCGCCGGCGGCGCTACCGCGAGCTGTTCCGGGAGGCGCTGGGATTCGATCCCTTCACCGTGGAGCTCGATGCTCTGCGTCGAATCGCCGGCGAGCGCGGCGGTCTCGACATGGAGGACGCGCCCCGTGACGACTGCCTCGACCTGCTGATGAGCCTGGTGATCGAGCCAGGCCTGGGGCGGGAGGGGCTCGACGTGGTAGTGGACTACCCGGCGACCCAGGCCGCCCTGGCCCGGCACCATCGTGACCCCGAGGACGGCGCCTGGGTGGCATCGCGCTTCGAGGTCTACCTGGCAGGGCTGGAACTCGCCAACGGCTACGACGAGCTGACGGATGTCGAGGAGCAGCGCGCGCGCTTCGCCGAGGACAACGCCGCCCGGAAGCGCCTGGGACTGACGGAAGTCGATATCGACCGGCGGCTGCTGGCGGCGCTTGAGCACGGCATGCCGTCAGGCAGCGGCGTGGCGCTGGGCATGGATCGGCTGATCCAGCTCGCCCTGGACAGGGCGAGCGTAGCGGAGGTGATGGCCTTCGCTACGCCGAGCTGCTGAAGAACTATCACAGAAGCTTGACCGCTCGGGCTGATCCGACGACAGGCCGACGAGGAGGCGCTGTGAACCCCTCCCTGGGCGCTACCGATGCCATCCATGGCATCGGACCTCCACTTTGGCCTGTCCTCGGAGCTCCTCGCTATGAGTTTTTAAACACTCCCAGCGACTGGCCCATGGCGACCTTGGACTTGGGCGCCAGCGCATCGTCGAAATCGACCTGGCCGGCGAAGGCCATCACCACCGTGGAGCCGAGCTTGAAGCGTCCCATCTCCGCGCCGCGCTCGAGGTGAATCGGCTCGTCGAAGCGGATGCGCTGCACCTGGCCCGAGAGCGGTGTGACCTGCCCGGCCCATACCGTCTCGATGGCGGCGACGATCATGGCGCCCACCAGCACCACCACCATGGGCCCATGTTCGGTGTCGAAGTGGCACACCAGGCGCTCGTTGCGGGCGAACAGGTTGGGCACGTGCTCCGTCGTGGCCGCGTTGACCGAGAAGAGCCGCCCCGGCACATAGACCATCTCGGTCAGGGTGCCGGCCAGCGGCATGTGTACGCGATGATAGTCCTTGGGCGAGAGGTAGATATTGGCGTAGCTGCCGCCGGTGTAACGTCGCGCGGCCTCGGCGTCACCGCCGAGCAGGTCGACCATCGAGAAGCGGTGCCCCTTGGCCTGCAGCAGGCGGTCCGCCTCGATGGGGCCGAACTGGGAGAGGTTGCCGTCGGCGGGGGAGAGCAGCCCTTCGCCCAGGGGGCGGGCTTCCGGCTTCAGTTCCCGGGTGAAGAAGTCGTTGAAGGTGGCGTAGGCCGTGGGGTCGGGCTCGGCGGCCTCACCCATGTCCACCTTGAAGACCTTGATGAAGGCGCGGATCAGCGCATTCTTGAGCCAGGCGACACGGCATTCGGCAAGACAACCCACCAGTCGCGAGAGCAGGTGGTGGGGAATCGGGTACTGGATCAGGGCAAAGAACTTGGCGAGAGACAAGGTAATGGTTCCGTGTCGGGCTTGGTTGAAGCCTCCCGGGCAAGGCGATTCGCGACAATCGGTTCCGAAACCCTGGTACACGCGAGCCGAGTTACGCGCCGAGCAGGAACAAGGTCCCTCTTGCCGGCCCTAAATCGACATCCCTGTCGATTTGCGCTACTCGGCTCGCTTGCACCAGCGGCTCCGCTAGGGTCGCTTCACTGCCTGCCCGAGTGGCTTGCGAATAAGGATTGGTTGGTAGCTTACTTTTCTATCGGCGTATCGTCGCGGTTGCCCCACTCCTTCCAGGAGCCGGCGTAGCCGCGGATCTTCTCGAAGCCCAGTGCCTTGCCCACCAGCCAGGTGAAGCCGCTGCGGTGGTGGCTCTGGCAGTGGGTGACCACTTCCATGTCCGGGGTCAGGCCCAGTGCTTCCAGTTCGGTAATCAGCTCGGCGTAGTCGCGAATGCGCAGTGCACGTTCCTTGTCCATGGCCTCGGTCCACTCCATGTTGACCGCGCCGGGAATGTGGCCAAGCTGGCGGTTTTCTCCCTTCTCGCCGCGGTACTCAGCCGGCGAGCGGGCATCCCAGATGGCGAAGCCCTTCTCGCCGAGACGCTCCTGCAGCTCGATGCGATCGATGGCCACCTCGGGATTCAGGATCTCGGCCTCGTACTCGCTGGGAGTGGGCGTGCGGCGCTCGGTGGAGACGGATTGGCCAGCCTGGCGCCAGGCGTGTATGCCGCCGTTGAGGTAGGAGTAGCGGGTATGGCCGATCAGCTCCAGGGTCCACAGCAGGCGGCCGGCCCAGCCGCCGCCTTCATCGTCATAGGCCACCACATGGGTGTCGCGGGTCAGGCCCAGCTCCGAGAAGAGACGGGAGAGCGTATCGACGCTGGGCACCTCGCAGGGCACCTCGCCTTCGCCACGCATGAGCTTGCGGAAGTCGAGAAACACGGCGCCGGGAACGTGCCCCTGGTCGTGGCTCTCGGCCTTCAGTGGTACGTCGATGATCAGCAGCTGAGGATCGTCCAGGTGCTCGGCAAGCTGTTCGGGTTCGACGATCAGCGGCAGCAGATTCTCTTCGGAACTCATGGTGCTCTCCTCCTGGTCGTGTCATCACTCTACCTTAGCCATGCCGAAAGCTCAGGTCTCGTTGAGACTCTCGACGATGCGGCGATAACTGGCAAAGCGTTCCGGGTGTACTTCGCCGCGCTCCACGGCTTCGAGCAGGGCGCACCCCGGCTCCTGTCGGTGGCGGCAATCGCGGAAGCGACAGTGCCCCAGCAGGTCGCGGAACTCGATGAAGCCTTCGGCGACCTGCTGTTCGTCCAGGTGGACCAGCCCGAATTCACGAATGCCGGGTGAGTCGATCAACTCGGCCTTCTCGGCAGTGGGCAGGTCATAGAGGCGTGCCGTGGTGGTGGTGTGGGTGCCCTTGCGTGAATCCTTCGACAGCGCCCCGATGCGGAGTTCCTCATCCGGGAGCAGGCGGTCGATGAGCGACGACTTGCCCACGCCGCTCTGCCCGACGAAGACCGAGGTGCGTTCCGCCAGGCAGGCATGCAGCGCCTCCAGGCCGTCTTCCCGGGCCGTTGTGGATGTCACCACGGAATAGCCCAGGGTCTCGTAGCGGTGGAGCAGTGCCGTCAGCTCGCCGCCACCCTCCGGCAGCAGGTCGATCTTGTTGAGCACCAGTACCGGCGCGATGCCGGTTGCCTCGGCGGCCACCAGGTAGCGGTCGATCAGGTTGGGGTGGGGCGCGGGCTCCACGGCGAAGACGATAAGGATCTGATCGATATTGGCGGCGACGGGCTTGAGCTGGCCTCGGGCATCGGGCCGCTCCAGCACGTTCTGTCGCTCGGAGCGGGCTACCACGACACCGTCCACGACATTGCCGCTGCTGTCCTGGGCGGCGCGCCAGACGACCCTGTCGCCGGTGACCAGGCCTTCGAGGTTGGCACGCAGGTGACAGCGCACCGGGTCACCGCCGCCATCGCCGCGAACGTCCAGGGTGCGCCCGAAGTGGGCGATGACGCGGCCGGGCTGCTCGGGGCCGTATTCGCCGGCGGCCAGCTTTCGGGAATCCTGAGCGTCGCGCTGCTCGGAGCGGCGAGCGCGTTCGGCCTGGACCTTCTCGATACGCCAGCGTTGCTGGCGGCTCAACTTGCGTTTGCTCATGGGCACCCGAAGATAGTTACAATGATGGCATTGTAACCAGCGTGGCCCGGCGTGTCCTGCTGTGCCCGCTTTTCTGGAGCTGCCCATGAATGAATCCACTGAACCGCGCCAGGATCTGCTGGTGTGGATCGATCTCGAAATGACCGGGCTTGATCCGGAGCGCGAGCGCATTATCGAGGTGGCCACCCTGATCACCGATGGTGACTTGAACCTGATCGCCGAAGGCCCTGTGCTTGCCGTCCATCAGCCCGAGGCCTTGCTGGCGGCGATGGACGACTGGAACCAGAAGACCCACGGTGAGTCGGGGCTGGTGGCAAGGGTGAAGGAAAGCACGATCGATACCGCCGAGGCCCAGCGACAGACCCTGGATTTTCTCAAGGCCCATGTTGCCCCGGGTTCGTCGCCGATGTGCGGTAACAGCGTGCACCAGGACCGGCGCTTCCTGGAGCGGGAGATGCCGGAGCTGCTGGACTTCTTCCACTACCGCAACCTGGATGTCTCGACGCTGAAGGAACTGGCCAAGCGCTGGAACCCCGGTGCCCTGGCCGGCTTTCAGAAGCGCAATACGCATCAGGCGCTGGACGATATTCGTGAGTCGCTGGCCGAGCTGGCACACTATCGCAATACGTTTCTACGGCTGGCGGGAAGTGAAAGGGATGAGCAGGGGTGAGAAGTTCGTAGCTCTCCGTCGCGGCTTTCCTGGCGACAGGACTTCGCGGAGGCGCTGTGAACCCATCCCTGGGCGCTACTTTTGCCATCCATGGCAAAAGACCTCCGCTTCGTCCTGCCCCCAGCGCCGCTCGCGTTGGTGTCCTGATTCTCTCAGCTAAGGCTGATGGTCTGGTGAGTCGCTAGGTTGTGCCGAAACCGTAGGTCTTGCTCTGACTTACTCTAGCCCTGGCTGGCAATCAGCCTGCCACGCTTCTCCTGCTGCCGCCCGAGCGCCCAGCGCACATGCTCGCGCACCAGGTCGGAAGGGTAGGCGAGGCGGGCGCGCAGGGCGGCCTCCACCGTTTCGCTCCAGGGCGCGTTGCCCAGGCCCACCGCCAGGTTGCGCAGCCAGCGCTCGTAGCCGATGCGCCGGATCGGGCTGCCGGCGGTCTTCTCCAGGAACTCCCCCTCGCCCCAGGCGAATAGCGATACCAGGCTGGCCCGGTCCAGGTCGTGGCGTGGGGCGAAGTCCGCCTCGTGGGTCGCGCGGGTGAAACGGGTGAAGGGGCAGACCAGCTGGCAGTCATCGCAGCCGAACACCCGGTTGCCCATGGCCTCGCGGTAGTGCTCGGGGATGGCGCCGAACAGCTCGATGGTGAGATAGGAGATGCAGGCCCTGGCATCCACCACCTTGTCCTCGACGATGGCTCCGGTGGGGCAGGCGGTACGGCAGGCACTGCAGCTGCCGCAGTGTTCGCTCTCGAAGGGGGGATCCACCGGCAGCGGCAGGTCGACGTAAAGCTCGCCGAGAAAGAACAGCGAGCCCGCCCTGGGGTTGAGCAGCATGGCATTCTTGCCCACCCAGCCGAGGCCCGCCTTGCGCGCCAGGGCCCGTTCCATCACCGGGGCGGAATCGACGAAGGCGCGGTAGCCATACGGCCCTGCCTTCTCCTCGATCCATTTGGCCAGGGTGGTCAGGCGCTTGCGCATCAGCTTGTGATAGTCGCGGCCCACGGCATAGCGCGAGACGTAGGCGGTATCCGGCTGGCCCAGCACCTTGGCGCTCTCCACGTCGGCGGGCAGGTAGTCGAGCCGGACGCTGACGACCCGAATGGTGCCGGGGATGAGCTCCTCCGGGCGAGTGCGCTTGGTGCCATGCTTGGCCATGAAGCCCATTTCGCCATGATGGCCGGCGTCCAGCCAGCGCTGCAGGTAGCGCTCGTCGTCAGCCAGGTCGACATCCGTGATACCCACCTGCTGGAAGCCCAGCTCCCGGCCCCAGGTCTTGATGGTGTCGGCCAGGGCGGCGAGGTCGCTGTCGTCCAGGGTTGCCGGAAGCGTCATGATCGAGAAAAAACCGGGTAAATGCGTGCTGGGGGGATTGGCGAAAGCGCCATTGAGCTTACACTCCCATGATAAAGCATCCTTTGCAGGGGAGACACCGGATGTCCGCGAGCCATAGCGACAAGACACCCTCGGCCACGCTGAGGCCGCTGTATCGGGCCGCCCAGGTCCAGGAACTCGACCGCCGCACCATTGAGGCGGGTATCGAGGGCTTCGCCCTGATGCAGCGGGCGGCGACCGCAGCCTGGCAGAGCCTCAAGTCCCGCTGGCCGGGAGTGCGGCGCCTCACGGTGCTGTGCGGCGGCGGCAACAACGGCGGCGACGGCCACGTGCTCGCTGCCCTTGCCGGGGTGGCGGGGCTCGACGTCCAGCGCATCGTGCTCAAGGCACCCGAGAGCCTGGCGGGCGACGCGGCACGGGCCGCCGAAATGGCCACGGCTGCAGGAGTCGGCATAGTGCCATGGCAGCCGGGCCTGGACTTCACCGGCGAGGTGGTGGTCGACGCCTTGCTGGGTACCGGCCTTGGCGGTGAGGTGCGCGGTGACTTCCTCGATGCCATAGCGGCCATCAACGCCTGCGGCCTGCCGGTGCTGGCCATCGATATCCCTTCGGGCCTGGCGGCGGATACCGGGGCCGTGCTTGGGGTATCGGTGCGGGCCACTCGGACGGTCACCTTTATTGGCGACAAGATCGGCCTGCATACCGGCCGCGCCCCCGATCTGGCCGGCGAAGTGCATTTTCGGGCGTTGGGCGTCGATGCCGGCGCCCATCAGGACCTGGCGCCCGCCGCCTGGCTGCTGAACGGTGATCTGATTCCGGCACTGCTGCCGCCCCGGGCGCGAGATGCCCACAAGGGGGGCATGGGGCACGTGCTGGTGGTGGGAGGGGCGCCCGGCTTCGGCGGTGCGGCGCTGCTGGCCAGCGAGGCCGCCGCCCGGCTGGGCGCCGGCAAGATCAGCCTGGCCACGGCGCCGGAGCATGTGTCGGCTTGCCTGATGTACCGCCCCGAGGTCATGGTTCACGGCGTGCGCGGAGCGGCCGACCTCGGCGACCTGCCTTCCCGTGCCGACATCGTGGTGGTAGGGCCGGGGCTGGGGCAGGGCGCCTGGGGGCAGGGCATGCTCCAGGCCTCTCTGTCGGCCGGACTGCCTCTGGTGGTGGATGCCGACGGCCTCAACCTGCTGGCCGGTCGCTGGCCCGAAGAGCGGCGAGACGACTGGATACTGACCCCGCATCCCGGCGAGGCCGCTCGCCTCCTCGGCATCAGTGGCGACGAGGTGGAGGCGGACCGGCCGGCGGCGGCGGCCGAACTGCATCGCCAGCGTGGTGGGGTGATCATACTCAAGGGTGCCGGCACCCTGGTGGCGGGGCCAACGGGACTGGCGGTCTGTCCCTATGGCAATCCTGGCATGGCCTCCGGGGGGATGGGCGATGTCCTCTCGGGCATCCTGGGCGCGTTGCTGGCCCAGGGGGTACCACTGGAGAGTGCCGCAAGGCTGGGCGTGGTCGTGCATGCCATGGCGGCCGACATGGCTGCCCGGGACGGCGGTGAGCGTGGTCTGCTGGCTGCCGATCTGGCATCCTATGCCCGGAGTCTGATCAACCCCGAGGCCAATTTTGGTATCTATCCCCAGGCAGGTGACGATGATGCGCGTGCGACTCGATGACGAAGACCGCCAGGTCGCCTTTGGCAGGCGCCTGGGGCGCGCTCTGGGCGGCCATGGTCGCGTCTATCTGGAGGGCGAGCTGGGGGCGGGCAAGACCACGCTCACCCGCGGTGTCCTGCGCGCCCATGGTCACGAGGGGGCCGTGAAGAGCCCGACCTACACCCTGGTGGAGCCTTACGAAATCGGTGGCAGGCGTCTCTACCATTTCGATCTCTATCGGCTGGGGGACCCGGAGGAGCTGGAATTCATCGGCGGCCGCGACTTGTTCGCCGACGACGCCCTGTGCATTGTCGAGTGGCCAAGCCGGGGTGCGGGGTGGTTGCCGGAGCCGGACTTGTGTATCACCCTGAGTCTGAGTGATCCGGGACGTACCGCCAGCCTGGAGGCCTTCTCCGACCTGGGGCGCTCCGTCCTGGTGACGTTGTCGCAGGAGATGGGCGAGGACGACGTAATTATCGAGCAGGAACGCGAACAACAGTGATGACGACCCGATCCCTGCCTTCCCTATTTCGCTCGAGAGAGCCATTTGCCACAGTGCTCTTGCGGCGCTGCGCGCTCTTCGCAGTGCTGTGTTCGCTGTTGCTGCTCACCCCGCTGGCGCAGTCGGCACAGGTCGACAATGTGCGTCTCTGGGCCGCTCCCGACCATGCCCGCCTGGTCTTCGACCTCTCTGGCCATGCCGAGGCCGATATCTTCCTGCTCGACGACCCTCGGCGGCTGGTTATCGACCTCGATGACAGCGGCCTCAACACCGAGCTTTCCTCGTTGAACCTGGACGGCAGTGCCATTACTGCCGTGCGCAGTGGGGTGCGGGACGGCAACGGCCTTCGGGTGGTGCTGGAGCTCTCCCGTGCGGTCGAGCCGCGCCATTTCACGCTGCCGCCCAATGACCAGTATGGCCATCGCCTGGTGGTGGACATGGAATACCCGGGCGAAAGCGCCGTGGAAAATCCGATCGATCCCATCGAGGCGATGATCCGGGAGCAGGAAATCGCCGCCAGTCGCGGCCGTGCCGAAAGGGCCGAGAGTTCTTCGCCCGAGGTGAATGCCGAAAGCGCCATCGCGAGCCAGCCTGCGGCCCCCCACCCCCGCCGCGATATCATCATCGCCATCGACCCCGGCCATGGAGGGGAGGACCCGGGTGCCATCGGGCCTGGCGGCACCCGCGAGAAGGATGTGGTCATGGAGATCAGTCGCCGGCTGCAGCGACTGGTGGACGACACCGATGGCTTTCGAGCCGTGATGATCCGCGACGGGGACTATTATATCGGCCTGCGTCAGCGCACCCGTATCGCTCGGGAGCAGAAGGCCGACTTCTTCGTATCCATTCATGCCGATGCGTTCAACAGCCCCCGGCCGAGCGGCAGCTCGGTCTACGCCCTCTCCCAGCGTGGTGCCACCTCCGAGACCGCCCAGTGGCTGGCGGCCAGCGAGAACCAGGCCGACCTGATCGGCGGCGTGGATGGCAACCTCTCGCTCAACGACAAGGACGAGGTGTTGCGGGGCGTGCTGCTCGACCTCACCATGACCGCGACGCTCAACGATTCGCTGGCCATCGGTGGCCAGGTGCTGGATCAGCTGGGGCGGGTCAACCGGTTGCACCGTTCGCGGGTGGAGCAGGCGGGCTTCATGGTGCTGAAGTCACCGGATATCCCGTCGCTGCTGATCGAGACGGGGTTCATCTCCAACCCCGACGAGGAGCGACGCCTGCGCGATTCGGGGCACCAGCAGAAGCTGGCCGAGTCGATCTTTGCGGGCCTGGCCGAACACTTTCGACGTAACCCGCCGCCTGCCAGCCTGCTGGCCTGGCAGCGGGACAATCAACGCAGCCCCTCGGGCAACGAGTATCGCATCCAGCCGGGAGATACCCTGTCCCAGATTGCGGCACGCCATGGCGTCCCGGTGGGGCAGCTCAAGCAGGCCAACGAGCTCAACGGAGACGTGATTCGCGTCGGACAGGTGCTGAGGATTCCTCGCTCATGACAACGACTGACGAAATGGCTGACGAAACGCTCGAGGGGCGCCGCATACGGGTGCTCGACCCGCGGCTGGCCAACCAGATCGCCGCGGGGGAAGTGGTCGAGCGTCCGGCGTCGGTGGTCAAGGAGCTGGTCGAGAATGCCATCGACGCCGGCAGTCGACGGATCGAGGTGGAGCTCGAGGCGGGCGGTACCCGGCTGATTCGAGTGCGTGACGATGGCTGCGGTATCGGCGAGGAGGACCTGCCGCTGGCCCTGTCGCGTCACGCCACCAGCAAGATCGCGTCACTGGAAGATCTCGAGGGTGTGGCCAGCCTGGGCTTTCGCGGCGAGGCGCTGGCCTCGATCAGCTCGGTATCGCGCCTGGAATTGATGGCCAACGTCGACGACGACCCCCGCAACGGCTGGCGCGTGGTCGCCGAGGGCCGCCAGATGGAGCCGCGGGTCACGCCGGCACCGCATCCCCGCGGGACCTCCCTGACGGTGCGCGACCTGTTCTTCAATACGCCGGCGCGGCGCAAGTTCCTGCGTACCGAGAAGACCGAGTACGGCCACGTGGAGGAGGCGTTTCGTCGCCTGGCGCTGTCGCGTTTCGATATTGCCTGGGTCCTCAGGCATAACCAGAAGACCGTGCATCAGCTGCCTGCCAGCCCGGATGCGGCGGCTCGCGAGCGGCGTATCAGTGCCTTGCTCGGCAAGGGTTTTCTCGACAACGCCCTGCACCTGGATCTTGAGGCCGGCAGCCTCAGGCTATGGGGATGGGTCGGCTTGCCTACCCATTCCCGGGCCCAGGCCGATCAGCAGTATTTCTTCGTCAACGGCCGGGTGGTGCGCGACCGCCTGGTGGCCCACGCCATACGCCAGGCCTATCGGGACGTACTGTTTCATGGCCGCCATCCCGTGTTCGTGCTCTATCTCGAGGTCGACCCCGCGGTGGTGGACGTCAATGTTCATCCCACCAAGCATGAGGTACGTTTCCGCGACGGCCGCATGGTGCATGATTTCCTCTTCTCGAGCCTGCATCGGGCCCTGGCCGAGGCGCGCCCCGGCGAGCAGGGCGATCGTGCCGCCGACGTGGCCGAGGGCATGTCGGCGAGCGACGAGGCGAGCCCGGCCGGGCACGAGGTCCGTGAAAGCGGCGGGCGCTGGCAACAGCAGCCCATGGCGCTGCACGCTCAGACTGGTGGCGACGGCGAGCGGGTGACGCCGGATCGCGTGCGGGCCTTCATGAATGGCTATCGGGCGCTGCATCCGGAACATGAGGAGAGCCTGCTCACCCCCCAGCCGGCGGCGCCAGACGCCGGTGGTGGCGCGGCCCTGGCCGAGCGCCAGCCCGCGGTTGCCGGAAACGAGCCCCTGCCGGCGCGGCCAACGCTGCCCGAGGAGGATGCCACCCGGGCGCCGCCGCTGGGCTACGCCATTGCCCAGCTGCATGGTGTCTATATCCTCTCCGAGACGGAGCGCGGCCTGATGATCGTGGACATGCATGCCGCCCATGAGCGCATCGTCTACGAGCGCATGAAGCATCAGGTGCACGGTGATGCCGGGGATGATGGTGGATTGCAGGCCCAGCCGCTGCTGGTGCCGGTGTCGCTGGCGGCCAGCGCCGCGGAAGTCTCCACCGCGGAGGCCGAGCGCGACGCCTTCTCCCGCCTGGGCGTGGAACTCGATGTGGCCGGCCCCGAGACCCTGCTGGTACGCCAGGTACCGGCGCTGCTGATGGATGCCGATGTCGAGCCGTTGATTCGCGACATGCTGAGCGACCTGGAGCGCTACGGCCGGTCCGATCGGCTGGAGGCGCATGTCAACGAGCTGTTGGCCACCATGGCCTGCCATGGCAGCGTGCGAGCCAACCGGCGGCTGACGATCGCGGAAATGAACGCATTGCTGCGTGACATGGAGCGCACCGAGCGCAGTGGCCAGTGCAATCACGGCCGTCCCACCTGGACCGAGATGAGCATGAAGGACCTCGACCGGCTCTTTATGAGAGGACAGTAGCTCCTTGTCACTGCCAGATACCCGCCCCCCCGCCATCCTTCTGATGGGTCCCACCGCCGCCGGCAAGACCGACCTGGCCATGACGCTGCATGAGCGCCTCGGGTGTGACCTGGTCAGCATGGATTCGGCCATGGTCTACCGCGGCATGGATATCGGCAGCGCCAAGCCCTCGTCCCAGGAGCTTGCCCGGGCGCCGCACCGCCTGATCGACATTCGCGACCCGTCCGAGCCCTATTCGGCGGCGGATTTCCGCGATGACGCACTGCGCGAGATGCGACAAATCACCGCAGCGGGCCGGGTGCCGCTGCTGGTGGGCGGCACCATGATGTACGCCAAGCGCCTGCTCGAGGGCGTGGCCAACCTGCCGCCGGCCGACCCGGCAATACGTGCGGAGCTGCTGCGGGAGGTCGAGCGGGACGGACTCACCGCGCTGCACGAGGCGCTGAGCCGTATCGATCCGGAGTCCGCACGACGCATTCACCCCAACGATCCGCAGCGCCTGATGCGAGCCATGGAGGTCTATCGCGCCAGCAACATGACCCTCACCGAGCTCTGGCGGCGGCAACGTCCTGAAACCTTCCCGTGGAAGGTGTTGTCGATAGGAGTCACGCCACTCGAGCGGCGTATCCTGCATGAGCGCATTGCCGAACGCTTCGATGCGATGCTGGAGGCCGGCTTGATCGAGGAAGTGGTGGCGCTGCGTGCCCGTGGTGACCTCCACGCCGAGCTGCCCTCCATGAAGAGTGTGGGCTATCGTCAGGTATGGGACTATCTCGATGGTAAGCTCGATGGCGAGGGTGATATCGAGCAGCTGCGCCAGCGCACCATCGTTGCAACGCGGCAACTGGCCAAGCGTCAATTGACCTGGTTGCGCGGCTGGCCGGGGCTACACTGGATTGATACCCAGGGTAACGATGCGTTGAGTGAGATCCTGAAACTCGTGCGCGAATTCGGCTCTTAGCGTAAGATGTTGGCTCCGATTGGCCGGGTGACCAGCCGAGCAAGAACACAACTTCCACCCCTCATGAGAACGTTTTAGGGAGAGGTAGCATGTCCAAAGGGCAATCCCTTCAAGACCCGTACCTGAATATCCTGCGCAAGGAGCGCATTCCGGTGTCGATTTTCCTGGTCAACGGCATCAAGCTGCAGGGACAGATCGAGTCATTCGATCAGTTCGTCATACTGCTGCGCAATACCGTCAGCCAGATGGTATACAAGCATGCCATTTCCACCGTGGTGCCATCGCGCAATGTGCGTTTGCCGCCGCAGGATCCCGCGGCTCAGCCGGAAAGCAACGTGTGAGGATATTGATTGTTTTTTGAACGTCCCGATGCCGGCGAAACGGCAGTATTGGTTCATGTGGACTTTCAGGATGAGCGCGAGCGCGAGGATCCGGGTGAATTCCTGGAGCTGGTGCGTTCTGCTGGTGCCGAGCCGGCCACTCTACTGAGTGGCAGTCGGCATCGGCCGGATTCGCGTACCTTCATCGGTAGCGGCAAGGTCGAAGAGCTGCGTGAAACGCTGAGTGTGCACGGCGCAGAACTGGTGATCTTCAACCATGCCCTGAGTCCTTCGCAGGAGCGTAATCTCGAGCAGGTGCTCAAGTGCCGTGTGCTGGATCGCACGGGGCTCATCCTCGATATCTTCGCCCAGCGGGCGCGTACCCATGAAGGCAAGCTGCAGGTCGAGCTGGCACAACTGGAGTACATGTCCACCCGGCTGGTGCGCGGCTGGACTCACCTGGAACGACAGAAGGGCGGCATCGGCCTGCGTGGTCCCGGTGAGACCCAGCTGGAGACCGACCGGCGCCTGTTGAGAGCGCGCATCAAGGCGATCCACAAACGACTCGACAAGGTGCGTAGTCAGCGCGCCCAGAATCGTCGTGCCCGTGCCCGGGCGGAGATACCCAGCGTTTCGCTGGTCGGCTACACCAACGCCGGCAAGTCGACGCTGTTCAATGCGTTGACCGAATCCAAGGTCTATACGGCCGATCAGCTGTTCGCTACCCTCGATCCGACGCTGAGGCGCCTGGAAATCGGCGATGTGGGCCCGGTGGTACTGGCCGATACCGTCGGCTTCATCCGACACCTGCCGCACAAGCTGGTGGAGGCGTTTCAGGCCACCCTTCAGGAGGCCGCCGAGGCGGCGTTGCTGGTACATGTCATCGATGCGGCAGACCCCGATCGCGAGCGCAATATCAGCGAGGTCGAGGGCGTGCTGAATGAGATCGGCGCCCTGGACGTGCCGATGCTCAAGGTGATGAACAAGATCGACCTGCTCGGCAGTGCGCCGCGAATCGAGCGTGACGGCAACGGCCGCCCCGAGGTGGTCTGGTTGTCGGCACAGGAGGGCCGGGGGCTCGAGTTGCTGGGTGAGGCGCTTTCGGAGTGCCTCGCCGACGACGTGATCGATTTTTCCCTGACCCTTTCGCCGGAACAGGGCCGGCTGAGGGCGGGCTTGCACGAACTCGGCGCCGTCAGGGAAGAGCATTTCGAGGAACCGGAAGGCAGGGTGGAACTCAAAGTGAGACTCCCCCGGCGCGACTTCCTGCAGCTGATGTCACGGCTGGGCGAGCGGGCCGAGGATTACCTTCCTTCCGAACTGTGCGAACGTCCGGTATGGGAGGGCAGATAGCCTCAGGCTGTCTGGCCAGATGGACCGGCTTCCCCATAACAGAATAGCCAGGCGCCTAGGCGCCGACGACAGGATGGCAACCGACTCCCCCACCACCCGGACGAGGGTGGCGGGGAGGCAACGCAGAGTGGAGACGACGTATGGCTTGGAATGAGCCTGGTGGCGGTGGCAACCAGAATGACCCCTGGAGCGGAGGGGGCCGACGCGGCGGTGGTAACGGCGGCGGCGGTAACCGTGGCGGCAACCAGGGGCCACCCGACCTGGATGAGGCCCTGAAGAAATTTCAGGACAAGCTCAACAGCATGCTGGGCGGCCGCGGCGGCAAGGGTGGCGGTGGCCGGGGCGGCAAGGGGGGGGGCGGCAAGCCGCGCAACACCCTGGCGCTGCCCGGCCTGCTGCTCGTCATCGCCCTGGCGATCTGGGGGGCCTCGGGCTTCTACCTGGTCGACCAGGCAGAGCGTGGCGTGGTGCTGCGCTTCGGCAAGTTCCAGGACGTGGTCACCCCCGGCCTGCACTGGAATCCGCCCCTGATCGATGATGTGCGCATGGTCAACGTGACCCGGGTTCGCTCACTGACCCAGTCCCAGGCGATGCTGACCCGCGACGAGAATATCGTCGAGGTCGAGATCTCGGCGCAGTACCAGGTCAACAACCCGCGCGACTTCGTGCTCAACGTGCGCAACCCCCAGCTGTCGATCGAAAATGCGCTGGATTCCGCACTGCGTCACGTGGTCGGCGGCACCGACATGATCGAGATCCTCACCTCCGGGCGTGAAATTCTTGGTAGCTCCGTTGCCAGCCGCCTGCAGTCCTACCTGGACAGCTATGGCACGGGTATTCGTCTGCAGACCATCAACATCGAGTCGACCTCGGCGCCGGGACCGGTCATCGACGCCTTCGATGACGTGATCCGGGCCCGCGAGGATCGTCAGCGGACCATCAACGAGGGCATGGCCTACGCCAACGCCATCATTCCTGCCGCTCAGGGTCAGGCACAGCGCCTGGTCGAGCAGGGCCAGGGGTATCGTGAGTCGGTGGTTGCCGAGGCCCAGGGTCAGGCCAACCGCTTCAATGCACTGCTGGTCCAGTACCGCAATGCGCCGGACATCATGCGTGAGCGCCTCTACCTGGATACGATGAGCGAGGTGTTCGGCAGCACGGCGAAGGTGCTGGTGGACGTCAGCGACGAGACACCGTTGATGTATCTGCCTCTCGACCAGCGTCCCGGCGGCACCCGCAGCGGCGAAGGCGATGGCGACGGCGCCCGTGGCGAGAGCGGCGAGCTGGATCCGCGCGTCCTCGAGCGGCTCCGTACCACCTCCTCCTCGCAGGGCGGTGGCAGCAACAGTGGTATCCGCAGGGAGGGCCGCTAAATGATCAATAATCGTTCACTGATTATCGTGGGAACCCTGGCTGCCGCGGCCTGGCTTGCCAGTAACACTCTCTACGTGGTCGACGAGACCGAGCGTGCCGTCAAGCTGCGCTTCGGTGAGGTCATCGAGGAGAACATCCAGCCGGGCCTGCACTTCAAGGTGCCGATCACCCAGACCATACGCAAGTTCGATACCCGCGTACTGACGCTGGATACCGATACCAGCCGCTATCTGACCCTCGAGCAGAAGGCGGTGATTGTCGACTCTTTCGTCAAGTGGCAGGTGGTCAACCCGACCCGTTACTATGAGGCGACAGCCGGCGACGAGCTGATGGCGATCCGCCTGATCCAGCCGCGGGTCGACGAGAGCCTGCGTAACGAGTTCGGTCGCCTGGACCTTCAGCAGATCATCGCCGAGCGCCGCGACGACCTGATGATCCGGCCCACCGAGGATCTCGATGCGCTGATGCGTGACGAGCTCGGGGTCTCGATACTCGATATTCGGGTCAAGCGGATCGACCTGCCGGAAGACGTATCGGCGGCGGTCTATGATCGCATGCGCTCCGAGCGTGAGCGGGAGGCCCGCGAGTGGCGCGCCCAGGGTCAGGAAGAGGCCGAGCGTATTCGCGCCAACGCCGATCGCCGTCGCCAGGTGCTTCTGGCGCAGGCTACTGAGCGTGCCGAAACGCTGCGCGGTGAAGGCGATGCCGAAGCGGCGGGTATCTTCTCCGAGGCGTATAGCCAGGATCAGGAGTTCTTCACCTTCTGGCGTAGCCTCAGCGCCTACCGGGAGAGCTTCCAGGGCGACGGCAACATGCTGGTGCTGGATCCCTCCAGCGACTTCTTCCGCTATCTGAAGAGTTCGGAGAATCGCGGGCCGGCGGCCAACAGCCTGTTGCCGGAATAAGCCCAGGGCAAGGCGGTCCGAGCGCGGGTCGCCTTGCCGCTACCACCGCGCGGGGTTCAACCCGCCGTCAAACGTGATAGAATCCTTGAACCGGGCGTGGCCCGGTTTTTTTGTGGGCATTCTTTGGCAATGCAACGCTTTTCGCCCCGCTCCCAATCGTCTTGCAGGATTGACAACATGACCATTGCTGACCGCTGGCTCTTGCCCGACGGCATGGACGAAGTGCTGCCGCCTCAGGCGAGCCGCATGGAAGAGCTGCGCCGGGCGCTGCTCGATCTCTACCACTGCTGGGGCTACGATCAGGTAATGCCGCCACCGGTGGAGTTTCTCGACTCCCTGCTGACCGGTACGGGCACCGACCTCGATCTGCAGACCTTCAAGCTGACCGACCAGTTGACCGGTCGGATGATGGGGGTCAGTGCCGACGTGACACCCCAGGTGGCACGAATGGATGCCCACTCGATGCGACACCAGGGGCCTGCCAGGCTCTGTTACTGCACCAATGTGCTGCGCGCCAAGGCCGACCAGCATCAGGGTGGACGCAGCCCGGTACAGGTCGGCGTCGAGCTTTTCGGTCATGCTGGCCTGGAAGCCGACCTTGAGATTCTGCTGCTGGCGTTGACCAGTCTCAGGTTGGCGGGCGCCGAGGAGCTGCACCTGGCCCTGGGACATATCGGGATCTACCGCAGCCTGGTCGAGGCGGCCGAGCTCGATCGCGATCAGGAGCGGGCGCTGTTTGAAGCACTCGAGCTGAAGTCTCCCGGCGCTCTGTCGGAGCAGGTCGGTGCCAGCGTGTCGGATCCGGCATTGGCGGCAATGCTCATGGCGCTGGGTGAGCTGCACGGTGGTCCGGAGGTGCTGGATGAGGCCCGCGATCGCTTTGCCGGCGCTCCGGTTGCGGTAACGGAGGCGCTGGCTCAGTTGAGCGCGCTGTACCAGGGTGTGCGGGATGCCCACCCTCAGGTCGACCTCTATTTCGATCTTGCCGAGCTACGGGGCTACCGTTATCACACGGGCATGATGTTTGCCGCCTTCGTGCCCGGCTATGGCCAGGCGCTGGCCAAGGGCGGACGCTATGATGACACCGGAAGGGCCTTCGGTCGTGCGCGACCGGCGACCGGCTTCTCCATGGATCTCAAGCTGCTGGCCAGCCTGGTACAGAGCGAGCCGGCCTGTGATGGCATCTGGGCTCCGGCCCGGGGAGAGGGCGTCGGCGAAGCCATCGCAGCACTGCGTGAGCAAGGCGAGCGCGTGGTACAGGCCTTGCCGGGCCAGGTCACCGCTCCCGAGGCACATCGCTGCAACCGTCGGCTGGATGACAGCGATGGTCACTGGCAGATAGTGGCACTTTAGGCTTGACCACACCGGCAATGCGGGCCGGTCACCGAACGCGGCCCGCGGGCCGGATCATGGACGCGCCCCAGTGGGGGCGCCGACACGAGAGACGAGATCACAATGGGCAAGAACGTAGTCGTACTGGGCACGCAGTGGGGAGACGAGGGCAAGGGCAAGGTCGTCGACCTGCTGACCGAATCCGCTTCTGCAGTGGTGCGTTTCCAGGGGGGGCACAATGCTGGCCATACCCTGGTCATCGACGGTGAGAAGACCGTTCTCCACCTGATCCCTTCCGGTATCCTGCGCAAGGACAAGACCTGTGTCATCGGCAACGGCGTGGTGCTGTCGCCGGAAGCCTTGATCAAGGAGATCCGCGAGCTCGAGGCGAAGGGGGTTCCGGTACGCGAACGGCTGCGCCTGTCTCCCGCCTGCCCGCTGATCCTGCCTTACCATGTCCGTCTCGACCTGGCACGGGAGAAGGCGCGTGGCGTCGCCAAGATCGGCACCACCGGTCGCGGTATCGGCCCCGCCTATGAGGACAAGGTCGCGCGCCGCGGCCTGCGCCTGGGTGACATGCTCCATCGCGAGCGCTTTGCCTCCAAGCTGGGCGAGGTCCTGGACTACCACAACTTCGTGCTGGTGAACTATCACGGCGAGCAGGCGGTGGACTTCCAGCAGGTGCTCGACGAAGCCATGATCATGGTCGAGGAGCTGCGCCCCATGGTCTGCGACACCGTGGGCCTGGTGCATGAGCTTCGCCGAGCCGGGGAGAATATCCTCTTCGAAGGCGCGCAGGGTTCACTGCTCGATATCGACCACGGTACCTACCCCTTCGTCACCAGCTCCAATACCACCGCCGGTGGCACCGCCACCGGTTCCGGCGTGGGGCCGCTCTACCTCGATTACGTGCTGGGCATCACCAAGGCCTACACCACCCGTGTCGGCTCAGGACCCTTTCCCACGGAGCTCTTCGACGAGCATGGCCGCCACCTGGCCGAGCGCGGTCACGAGTTCGGCGCCACCACCGGGCGCCCGCGTCGCTGTGGCTGGTTCGATGCCGTCGCCCTGCGGCACGCCGTGCAGATCAACTCGGTCTCCGGCATCTGCCTGACCAAGCTGGATGTGCTGGATGGCCTGGAAAATATCCGGGTCTGCGTCGGCTATCGCGGCAAGGATGGCGAGGTGCTCGACACGCCGGTGGATTCCGAAGGCTACGAAGCCCTCGAACCGGTCTACGAGGACCTGCCGGGCTGGAGCGAATCGACCCTCGGGGTCCGGCGGGTGGAGGATCTGCCGGCCAATGCCCGTTCCTATATCAGTTTCCTGGAGGAGAGGGTGGGCACCTCCATCGACATCATCTCCACCGGTCCGGATCGCAACGAGACCATCGTGCTGCGCAACCCGTTCGACGGCGAGTAGCCAGGCCTGGTCGGCATCGAAGGATGATGCCGAATTAGAATGCCGAAATAGAGTATCGAAATAGAAGCAACAAGTCGGCCCAGGCCGGCTTGTTGCTTTTTTGTGCCCAGTTCAAGCTTCTTACGAATCTCCTCGACTGGCGTTCTTCACAGAGATCTCAATCAGCTGCACTGACATCTACCTCAACCGCCGCGTCAGCGGCGCTGTCATCGGTCAGCAACTGGCGCAGGGTCTCGGCGGCAAGCTGGCCCTCGCTTTCGAGGACGTCATCCAGCCATAGCAGTGCCTGCTCTTGATTGGCATGCTGCAGGCCGCGTGATGAGAGGTAGGCTTCGGCGAGAGCCAGGCGTGCGCTGGAATGGCCTGCGCTGGCGGCTTCAACCAGGTAGTCGGCCCCTTTCTGCCGGTCCTCCTCCAGGATCTCACCGCGAAGGTATTCGCGGCCAAGCGTGGCCTGGGCCCCGGTATCGCCCTGTCCGGCGGCCTCATCCAGCAGCTCGTAGCCGCGTTCGATATCCTGGGCGATGGCACCCTCGCCGCGTAGCTTGGCACGCCCCAGGCTGGCACTAGCCGCGAGGCTGCCGCCATCGCTCGCCTGTTCCAGCCAGCGCTCTGCTTCTTCGCTGTTCTGCTCGACGCCTTCCCCTTGCAGGTAGGCCTGGCCCAACAGATGAGCGGAATGGGGGTTGCCCGAGTTGGCGGAATTGGTCAGGTACTCCAGGCCTCGCTCGACATCCTGCTCGACGTGCTCCCCCAACAGGTAGGCCTCACCCAGGTCGCCCTGGGCGCCGCCGTGTCCTCTGGCGACCGCGGCCTCCAGGTAGTCGATGCCTGCCGACATGTTGCCGTCGTCCATATACATCCGGCCCAGGCTGGCGGCGGCACCGGCATGGCCTTCTCCGTGAGCACGCTCCAGCCAATAGCGGGCCTGCTCACGGTCCTGGCCGATTCCCTGGCCATTCAGGTAGGCGCGTCCCAGATCGGCCATGGCGCCGGGGTGGCCGTCCTCGGCCGCGCTGATCAGGGCATTGATATCACCCTGAGCGCCACGATCCCGTTGCACGTAGGTGAGGGCATCATCGGCGGACTCATGTCCTGTCTCCTGGGCGCGGGTCAGCCAGAGGGTCGCCTGGTCGAGGTCCGGCTCCACCCCGTTGCCATGGCGATAGGCCCTGCCCAGGACGACCATCGCATAGCCGTCGCCCTGATTGGCCGCTTCCATCAGCATCTCAACGGCGCGCCTCGGATCCTGCCCGTCCAGCGGCCCCTCCAGGTAGGCCTCGCCAAGCTGGGTCAGGGCGGTGGTGTCCCCGGACTGGGCCGCCGCCTGCAGGAGTTCTTCGCCGCGGCTGGGATGGAAGGGCAGTGTCTCCCCTTCCAGGTAGGCGACCCCCAGGAGGCGCATGGCTCCGGCCTGGCCCTGGTCGGCAGCGTTGCGAAGCAGTTCTTCGCCGCGGTGGCCATCGGCCGGTACGCCGCGTCCTTCCAGATAGGCGGCGCCCAGCTGCTGGGTGGCCCAGGGGTGGCCCGCCTCGTGGCCACGCTCGAGATAGTCGATGGCGATGTAGGGCTGGCTGGCGAGCCGTTCGTCGTCCAGATAGAGGGAGCCTAGCTGGGCCAGGGCCAGGGGATGATTCTGTTCGGCAGCCCGTTCGAGCAGTCCCATGCCACGGGGAAGATCGTTGAGAACTCCCTGGCCTTCAACCAGCGCCCGGCCGAGGATGACCTGGGCGTCAACCGAACCCGACTCGATTGCCTCACGCAGCCAGCGTTCGGCGCGCACCGGCTCCGGCCGGCCCGTTTCGGGTTCGAGCAGGGCACTGCCGAGATGGACCATGGCGTCTCTATCGCCCCGACGGGCGGACTCTTCGAGCAGTTCGACGCCCTGGTTGAAGTCGCCGGTCTCCAGCATGGCCCGGCCCGCCTGAGCCAGGGCATCCTGATCTCCTGCATCGGCGGCCTGGCGCAGCCAGTGCAGGCGCTGGTCGGGTTGGTCGCCCAGCTGGCCGTCCGAGGCATGCAGGGAGGCGAGCTGGAGCATGGCGCCGGTGTCTCCCTCCCGGGCACGTGCCTCGAGTACCTCGGCATAGCGCTGGGCATAGTCCATGGCACGGGCGGGATCTTCTTTCAGCCAGCCACCCGGGGCATAGGCCTCGGACAGGGCGTGTAATGCTCTCTCCTCTCCCTCTTCTGCGGCCTCGGCATAGAGCTCGCGGGCGAGCTCGGGGTCGGCCGGCACCCCGTCACCCCCTTCGGAGAGCAGCCTGGCTAGGCGGACTTCGGCACCGCGGTTGAGGTTGGCGTCGACTGCCTGCCTGAGCAGGTGGTAGGCCAGCACATCGTTGCGTTCGACCCCGCGGCCTTCCTGATAAAGCCGAGCGAGATTCAACGAGGTGTTGCCGCGGACGGAAGAGGGAAGCTCCAGCGCCTTTCCATAATAACTGGCGGCCTTGGCGGGATCTTCTTCGACACCTTCGCCGCGCTCATAAAGCTTGCCCATTTCATAGTATGCGGGCAGGATGTCGCGCGCCATGAGTGCATCAAGGTGATTGATCGCTTCGTCATAACGACCCTGCTCGATTAGCGACTGACTGTGATTGATCGCCGCCCAGTCATTCCCGTCGACGCCAGCCTCGGTGCCACTATCGAACCAGCCCGCATACTCGGCCGGGACGGCACGGACATGGTCCATACCGGGCGGTTCCTGGGTCATGGCGCAGCCGGTCAGCAAGGCAACGAAGGTCACCGAGGCGGTGAATCCCAATTTTGAGGTACTGCGCTTAGTAGTCGTGTGTATTGCCATAATCATCCACCTTGGATTGCGTGCGACGCCGGTAGTTACTGTATGTTCAGGCCTTGGAAGGCCTCGGTCCGGCGCCGCCTATCGTCCATGAACGGTTGGTCCTGCCCTTCGGGGGGCATGAAATAGAGTGTCATGTACCCGCCCGCGCTGCGGTTGTAGAGGGGGCGCACTCTTTGCGCGAAGCTCTCTGCTTGAGAAAGTTCGAAACGCGTCAGATAGATTTCAAGCCAGGTGAAGTACTGGGGGTCCCGGGTAAACCCCCTATACTGCTCAAGAGGTACCTCATCCCCCAGCTTTACAGGGTCATCCAGAACGGTGAAGAAATAATCGATGGCCTTGTGAATGGTGCTGCCTTCAACCTCCAGGTTGAAGATGTCATAGCCTTGGCGAGCGATGACCTCCATATTGGTCACCAGATAGAGCAGGGCATAGTTCTGGTAGTGAGTGGCACGGCGGCCACGGGAAATTTCGTGAGGCAGCGCACCCTCTTCGGTCATGTCGTGCAAGGCCGAATAGATTGCACTGACACCAAAACGAAAGAGATCGTCGTTATCGGTAAGCACGCCGATCATGCTCGCGTAGAGCGCCCTACGATAGAAGTGGTTGTTACAACAACTCTCGCCGGGCTGGCCGGGAATTGCCGAGTGCTGCATCGCGAGTCCCTGGAGCCAGGACTCGACCTCCTCACGCTCTTCGTCCATCCCTTCGATAGATGGCCGCACGGTTGCATAGGCCATGGCAGCCGCAAAAAGCATCGACTCGGAGGCGAACCAGGCTTGAGGATCATTCGGGTCGTAGCGAAACGTGGTCAATGCCTTGGCGTCAGCCCAATGAGCGAGGAAACTCACCAAGCATTCCGCGTAGTAGCTATCTCCACTGGCAACAAAGGCACCTGCCAGCATCGAGACGCTGTCCTCGAACAGGAACAGCGGCTCGGTGGTGAGCTCCCACTCCTCGGGGTTGGGATAATAGCCCGGGATACTACCTCGCGTCGTGATGGGCTTGTAGTTCAATAGTTGCCGGCAACTCGGCGCTTGAGATTTCAGCTCATCGATCTGCTGAAGCAAGATTGCGTTATTGGTCTCGCTGAGCAGTTCCATGCGAGCCGACACATCGAAATAGCCGGCATCGGAATCGTTGACCCGGTATTCCGAGAGGTCGAGTTCCATGCGCTCCTCTCGCGAGAGCGTGTCTGCGCTCGCGGGACTGGCACTGATCCATGCTCCGGTTATGAGGAGTACCAGAATCAGACGCAGTAATGAATGAAACTGCGGCCAGAACTGCCTTGCGTCGTGCATGGTTGGAGAGCCTCCCTCGATAGTCATGACTCGTGTTGCCCTCATGGCGCAGGGGCATAGAAGCGAAAGGCGGCGAAGTCGACATGTTGATCACGGGGCGTTCGCCAGCCTTCGCCGGTGCCTCCAAAGAAGGTCGAGAACATCAGTCCGTCGATGGTCAGGGACGACGTGGTGCGGTAGGTGATATCGCGCTGCTCGAGTACCGGGCGGCCGTCGATCCAGATTCGCGCAACGCCGTTCTCCCTGCCCGGGTCGTTGAGGATGACTTCCTGTTCTATCGTCACCCATTGCCCCACCGGGAAGTGCCAGGAGCCGCGACCGACTGACGCTCCCTCGTGGCCGACCACATAGGGATAGAGCTCACCCTGGCCATGCTCGCGCCACATCAGGCGCAGTGAGAACCCGTTTTCTCCATCCGCGCTCTCGCCACCCGAGGGCGCCTCGCCGCCGAACAGGCCGGGCAGCTTGCCCCCTTGAACGAAATCGAAATCTGGCGCGAAGCGCACCTGATAACTCATGCAGGCCTGTTCGGCGCCAGCGAGAGCCGGCGGCTCGCTGTAGAAGCCCGCGCCGCCGAGAGGGTCTTCCCCAGGCGAGGAGGTGCCGGCCGGGTAATGCACTCGCAAGCCGGGTTCGCCCAGGTCAGTGTGCCCGGCACCGAGTCGTTCGACGTTCTCCTCGGTGCCCCAGTGTCGGTGGGTGTCGAAGCCTTCGCGGATGGCTTCGTGGCCATTGGCCGCGTGGCTGGGCCGGGGAGAGTCGATCTGCGGGTAGCGCTGGGAGCAAGCCTCGACCTGGGGTACGCCCACAGAGGCTTCATCGACCTCTTCAGAAAACGCCGGCGATGCGGGCAGGGCGATCAGGGTGGCCAGCAGGGGGCCGGCATGGCGCCGGTTCGTGAGTCGTCTCGTCGGAGGCATACTGTCACCTTGTCGTTTGGCCGCGGCGCTGTCCGCCGCAGGCATGTAGAGAATGTCAGCCTGTCATCCGCCGGTGTCGTCATCCTCGTCGATGGCGGCGCGATAGATGTTGTCGCCAAACCGGATCACCGTACGTACTCCTTGCCAGATCCGCTCGGAGGCAGCGCCGATCAGCGGTGCTTCGGTGAAACGTACATCGACCGGCTGGCCCACGCTTTCGGCGGGCAGCGGCTCTTCGGGCACCAGCAGGACGCTGGCTACGTTTTGCTGTTGACGCACCCAACTGGGGAAACCGGCACGAGGCTGGCGTTCCACATCCAGGGCGACGTTGCGGACCCGGGCGCGAATCGGTTCCGTCGTGTTGGCCAAGGTGACGTAGGCCTGCTGGTTGGGTTCGATGCGGCTGATGTCGTTCATGTGCACCAGCGCCTCGACCAGGACATCGTCCTCCTGGGTGCGGATCAGGGTCATGATCTGTTCGCTTTCGTTTATATAGGTGCCATCGGCACTGCTCAGGGCCCACGCCACCAGGCAGTCGCAGGGGCTATAGATATCGTTGCTGGCCTGGCGTGCTTCCAGGGCCGCAATACGGGAATTTTCGTAATCCCTGGCGGTTTCGAACTGCTCGATGCGTGCCCGGGCGATCTCCGGTGACACCGACTCGAAAGTCATCGTATCGCCGCTTGCCGGTTGGGCAGAGTTGGCGAGGCTGACTTCCTGGTTGCCGCCCTCCAGGTGTTCGCGCAGGTTCTCGATCAGTTGATTATTGAACTGCCTTGCGGCATCGGCCAGGATCAGGTCCGACTCCAGGTCGCTATTGATCACATTGGTCAGGAGCTGGTCCAACTCGACCCGGTCGCCGGCCTGGAGCTCATGCCCGGCAAGAATACCCGGCCCAGGTGCCCGAATGTCGATGCGTGGTGCGGTGACGGCGGCGAAGCTCGGCTCGATGAGCATGAAGTTGCGATAGGCAGTCGCTGCACCGACCAGAACCAGTAGACCGATTGCCAGGAACAGCAGGATATAACGCCCCATCGGCTTGGGCTGACGCATTGGCGGGGTCGGCTTTACCCCCCCTGCCTGCCGCTTGCGCGGGGTCTGGGGGTCTTCCCCTGCCATCAACCCTTCGATGTTGGGCGAGCGACCGCTGAGTGCACTGCGAATCACCTGGCGTAGCAGCTCGCGATGAGGCGGCTCTATCTCGGTGATCTCGAAACTGACCTGGTAGCCCTTGCCGTCGGGGGCGGGGCCGGCACGCAGGCATTCGGCGCGCAGTGGCACGATCAGTTCGGTCGGGCCTGCCATCATCAGCAATGACGCCGATATCTTGTCGCCCGGCTGGAAGGCGCGGTTGCCTTGCGCAGAGAAGCCCCCGAGGGAAACGTCGTTACCGCTCAGGGTGTTGTCGTCCGACAGGCTGACCCGGAAGGGAATGGCGACACGGATATAGCCTCTTTCATCACGGCGCTCATGCTGGACGCGATCGCCTTTCGTCAGGCGAACGGAATCCTGATCAGCGGGTTGCGGTATCGATGAGCCGCCTTCGGGTTTGCTTCCCCCAAGGGTCGGCTCCTGACGTTCTTGGTCGTCGCGGGGAAAGTGATCAGCCATCCTTAGATTGCTCCTTGCTTGAGGGCTCGGCCGCCGCCAGTTCAGTCATGACTGATGGCTCGACCATGAGATGTATATTGACGAGCGTCAGGCTCTTTTCGTTAAGCGTCAGGTAACAGCTGGATTCAAGCGTGCAATGCACAGAGCCGTTCAGCGGCTCTCCACCCGGCCCCTGCATGTGATCGGCCAGGTCGGGGGAGAGCGCCAGGGTCGTGCTTCCGTCCACGCCGCTGATTTGCCCGGCCATGACACGGGTCTCTTCATGCAGGCTGTCGAAAAGGGTGCCATCCAGGTGGTAGCGCCCGGCAGGGAGCTGCACGGTGCCGCCTTCGGGGGCGTCGGCAATCGACGCAGAGAGCCATCTGTCGACACGTTCGGGTTGTTGCGAACGCTGCCAGCCCTGGTCACGGAGGATCGACAGCGTCGTTCGGTCCAGAGGTTGCACCACTCCGGTAGTCAGCATCAGGGCAAACAGCAGAAGCCCATAGGTGAAGCCGTGCAGCACGTTACCCATGCGCCGCTGGCGGCGTACGGCAACCGGGTCGCCGGGCTCACCGGCAGAAATACCCTGTCGCGACCACTTCTGGCGATTGAAGCGAAAGCTGACATAGGTCTTCAGCATCGCGCCCCATACCTGATTGTAGTAGATCAGCGGGATCCACAGCAGGCTGAACCGTCCCCGCTGCCAGGCCAGGATCATGGTGGCGATACCACGGGTGAACAGGATCCACAGGATATAGGCGAAGAAGAAGGAGGGACGGACGAACAGCGTTACCAGTGTGACGACAGTGGGCCCGACCAGAGTCGTCCACATGGAGATGCGCTGGTCCACCAGGCTCCACCAGGTGAACATGCCCATGGGACGGGGCCCCAACGCGATGGCCCGGTTGCTGGTGCGCAGCATGTTGCCGTACCAGCGACGCATCAGGTCGGTGGTCGAGGCGAAGAAACGCCGTCTATCCGGAAGCTCCTCGAACCCGGTGACGTACACATCGGGCAGGTACATCATTCGCCAGCCGTGCTTCAGCAGCCAATACCATGAAGACTTGTCGTCTCCGGAAAGAAACTTGAAGTTGCCGAATCGCCAGTGGTCGACATGATCGCTCTCGATCAGTTCGATGAAACCCGGCTGGGTCGCGAGGTCTGCGCGAAAGACGCTGTAGCGCCCGGTGAGTACCAGCAATCGCCTGGATACCGACATCGAACTCATCATCAGGTGGCGCTGGGCGTAACGCAGGTCATACCACTCGCGGGTGGCGTCGTTGCCGGTCACCTCGGCACGGTTGTTGGTCGTCAGCGCACCCAGGTCCTCCTGGGACTGGAAGAAGGAGAGCGACCGCCTGAGGGTGCCGGGCTCCAGGCGGATGTCGCCATCCATGGAGATCAGCAGCGAGCCAGGTGCCGGCAGGCGCCGGGAGATGGCCCGCAGAACCTCGGCCATGGCCGAGCGCTTGCCGTCCCCCTTCTGGAACATGTACCGGATTTCAATGTTCTCGGGCCAGCAGTGCTCATCCATGACGTGGGTGATCACATCCACGTCGGTGCGGTCCGAGATCGAGGCGAAGATGGTGGTGGGCACGCCATATTCGGCAACCTCGCGCACCATGGCATCGTAGACCTGAAAGTTGATCTCGGCCTCGATGCGATAGGAGGTACAGAGCACGAAGAGTTCCGGCGCACGTACGACTTCGTCTGCCGCATCGGCCGCTGCCCGTAGGCGGGGGAAGATGCGGCGGTTGTACCACGTCGAGCGTACAGCCTGTACCAGCCACCAGGAGTAGCGCCAGATGGCGATACCCCCGATGACGAAGAAGAAGCTCTGCGACTCGGGCGAGAAGACTTCCGACGGCAGCTCGCTGAAGATGACGATCAGCAGGGCCAGGCCGAGTACCAGAGTAATCAGCTCCGATACCCGGCTGGCCCCGATGTGATCTCGAGGCATATGGGACATGTCGACTCCTCAGGCCAGCACGGGCCGCACGGAATCGCCTCGACCAATGGCGTAGTAGCTGAGTCCGGCCGCCTTGACAGTGTTGGGTGAGAAGAGATTGCGCCCATCGATGACCACCGGCTCGAGCAATGTCTTGCGCAGCCATTCGAAATCAATGGTCCGGAAAGCCTTCCATTCGGTGCAGATGACCAGGGCATGGGCACCCTCGAGGGCCTCGTCCCGCTTGTCGGCAAGCACGAGATCGTCGCGCTCCCCATAGAGTCGACGACACTCGTCCGTGGCCTCGGGGTCGTACGCCTGGACGCGGGCGCCAGCTTCCCAGAGCGACTCCATCAGCGCCCGGCTTGGAGCCTCGCGCATATCGTCGGTGTTGGGTTTGAAGGCCAGGCCCCAGACCGCAATGGTCTTGCCGGCCAGTTGGCCATCGAAGGCCTGGCAGAGCTTCTCGAACAGTTTGTTCTTCTGGCGACTATTGACCCGCTCCACGGCATTGACCATATCGGCTGGATAGCCCGCCGCTTCGGCGATATGCGCCAATGCCTTGACATCCTTGGGAAAGCAGGAACCACCGTAGCCGCATCCGGGGTAGATGAAGCTGTAGCCGATGCGTGGGTCTGAGCCGATGCCATGGCGCACCTCTTCAATATCGGCACCCAGGCGCTCGGCCAGATTGGCGACTTCGTTGATGAAGCTGATCTTGGTGGCGAGCATGGCGTTGGCGGCATACTTGGTCAGCTCGGCACTGCGTACGCCCATGAAAAGCATCTTGTCGCGTTGACGGTTGTAGGGCCCGTAACACTCCTGCATGGCGCTCTTGACGCGCTCCGAGTCGGTACCCACCACGATGCGAGAACCACGGGAGAAGTCCTCGATCGCCGCCCCTTCCTTGAGAAACTCCGGGTTGGAGCAGACATCGAACTCCGTGGACAGCCCACGTTGTTCCAGGATTTTGGCAATGGCCTGCTCGACCTTGCTGGCAGTGCCGACGGGTACCGTCGACTTGTTGACGATGATCCTGTGGCTCTCCATATGCTGGCCGATGGTTTCGGCCACCTTCAGAACATATTTCAGATCGGCGCTACCATCCTCATCGGAGGGCGTACCGACGGCAATGAACTGGAGCAACCCGAAAGCGACTCCCTCTGCCGCGTCGGTGGTGAAGCGCAGTCGGCCAGCGGCCATATTCTTGCCGATCAGGTTCTCCAGGCCAGGTTCGTAGATCGGTATCTCGCCTGCATTCAGGCGGGCAACCTTCTGCTCGTCCACATCGATGCAGATCACGTCATGACCCACATCGGCCAGACAAGCACCTGTCACGAGTCCCACGTAGCCGGAACCGAAGATAGAAATCTTCATGATCGTCTTGCTCCTTGCTGATAGGCCCTTCCGTGAAATCAACGCCAACCATCGGAAATTCCCGATGACGACGCAGGGCCAGAAAGTTAGTTCGAGCTCAAGTAATATGCAGCAACCATGCCGGTTCCGAAAAATATTGTAGAAACAAAGGGTCTGGCGATTTCCAATCACCAAGGCGCATAGAGTGGACGTCTCGAGCGTCTCGATTAAGCGACGCTTATTTCCTGTCACAGGGGTAAGCTTGCAGATCAACGGTTTGGAGTGTCTCAAAATGGAGACGCTTTTAAGCGGTTTTGTACAATCAACTGATTCGTAGTGTTTAAATAAGTAATTATTTCCGGTGGTCCACGGTCTCAGGACGAAGCGCTCACTCCCCCACCTGATGCCGGCGTGCTTCCATGCGTGTCAGGAAGACGCGCATGATGCGTTCATAGAGTGCCTTTCCCAGCACGGCATCCTCTATGCCGGCATCGACATTGGGGTTGTCGTTGACCTCTATGACCACGACTCGCTCGCCGGCCTGCTTGATGTCCACACCATAGAAGCCGTTGCCGATCAGGCGGGTGGCCTTGAGGGCAGCCTGCAACACGGCGGGTGGGGCCTCCTCAGGGTCATGGGTGGTGAAGCCGCCGCTTTTCACTCGGCTGCCGGAGTGGTCATAGATCTGCCAATGGCCACGCGCCATGTAGTAACAGCTGGCGAAGAGAACCTGGCCGTCGAGCACGCCGATGCGCCAGTCGTAGTCGGTAGGTAGCCACTCCTGGAGCAGCAGCAGCGCGGAAGTCTCGAACAGCTTGGCCGCCTCGCGTTCCAACTGGTCGGGGTCCGATACCTTCACCACGCCGCGGGAGAAGGCGCCATCGGGCACTTTCAGCACCAGGGGAAATGTCATCCCCTGAAGCGATTCGACCAGGCGACCCCGGTCCCCGCGCTTGAGCAGACGGCCTTCCGGTGCCGGCACTCCCCGGGCTCGCAGCAGGGCATGGAGATACACCTTGTTGGTGCAGCGCAGGATGTCCTGGGGCGTATCGATCACCACCAGGCCTTCGTGCTCCGCCAGCCGGGCCATACGGTAAGTGTGGTGATCAAGCGCCGTGGTTTCGCGGATGAAGAGGCCGTCGAATTCGGCCAGCCGGCCCATGTCGCGACGGGTGATGAGTGACACGTCGACTCCCAGGCGGCGACCCGCGCGGATAAAGGCGCGAAGCGCGCCGCGGTTGCTGGGGGGGAGGGCTTCCTGGGGGTCGACGAGGATCGCCAGGTCGAAGCGGTAGCGCCGGCGGGCCTTGGGCGTGCGCCAGACCCTGAGCGAGTGTCGATTGAGGGCTGTGGCGAACAGGTCCTGTTCATCGACGGTCAGGTCGCGCAGGCGCAATGGCTTGAGCCGCGCCAGGCGCCAGAGATCGTGTCGGCGAACCAGGCGGGCTTCCAGCAGCGGGCAGGGCAAGCGTTCGAACAGGCGCCGTGCCAGCCGGGTGAGCCCCGGCTCGCGACATTCGCCGAACAGCAGGCGTAGCGTGACCTGGTCGCCGGGAAGCTGGCCCTCCCGCGACAGCTCACCAAGCAGCGGTGCCAGTGAGTCCAGCTGCAAGTCGGTCAGTGACTTGCGTGCCAGGGCGTTGAGCGTCTCCACGGTGGGCAGGACGCGCTGCCCCCGGGCCTGGGCGAGAAGCGAGACGTAGTAGCCGCTGCCCAGGTAGTCCAGGTCGCTGCACAGGTTGATGACATGGGTGGCCCGGTCCTGCTCGTCGCGGCTGGAACGATGTCGTCGGTCCAGTGACAGGAAGTCGTCGGCACTGACCAGGTCCTCGGTGGGGTAATAGGGCCGCCAGTCATTCAGGCGGTCAACGACGATACGCAGCGGGCACATGGGGTTCCTGGCGAGATAGGAGAGCGGCATGGAAGGGTGTTCAGCATGCCCCTGCGTGTGGTTATGGACAAGATGCTGGCAGCCTGAAAAGATTTCATGCAGCGTGGCACTGACAAGAGTGTGACGCGTAGCGACAATCCGTTGCTGCCATACTGGAATCCATGACATGACCGTTACATTGCGCGAGGCGCAGGCCAAGGATCTCGATGCCCTCGTGCGTCTCGAGCAGATCGCCTTCGAGGGCGACCGTTTCAGCCGTCGGCAACTCTGGCACCTGCTCAACCGTGCCAATGCCCATATCCTGCTCGCCGAGAACGCCGAAGGCCGCCTCCTGGGCCATGGCATCCTGTTGTTTCGTCGAAGCAGCCAGCGTGTGCGTCTCTACTCCTTCTGCGTACACCCTGAAGCGCGCGGATTGGGAATCGGTCGTCAATTGCTCGGGGCCCTGGAGCAGGAGGCCCGGCGGCGTGGCGGTGAGCGGCTGGGTCTTGAGGTGCGGGCCGACAACCGGGCTGCGCTGGCGCTGTATCGCCGCATGGGCTTCAGCCTGCAGCGCTGGCTGGAAGACTACTATGAGGATGGGTGCGCCGGCTGGCAGATGGAAAAGTCGCTGACGAAGGCGTGATAGGTGAATATATCCAGCGGCTGCTAGAATGCGCTTCCACCCTCCTTATAACCGGCCAGTGGAACTTGATCATGCCATCCTTCGATATCGTTTCCGAATTCGACAAGCACGAAGCCAGCAATGCCGTTGACCAGGCCAATCGCGAGATCCAGGGCCGTTTCGACTTCAAGGGTGTGACGGCGAGCCTCGAGCTCAATGGTGACACCGTTCAGCTCGAGGCCGAGGTCGATTTCCAACTGACGCAGATGCTCGACGTGCTGCGCAACCGGCTCATCGCCCGGGGTATCGATGCCCGCTGCATGGACCCCCAGGACCCCGAGCTTTCCGGCGTCCGGGCCCGCCAGCAGATCGTCCTGAAGCAGGGTCTCGAGCAGAAGGAAGCCAAGGATATCGTCAAGCGCATCAAGGATAGCAAGCTCAAGGTCCAGGCCCAGATCCAGGGCGACAAGGTCCGCGTGACCGGCAAGAAGCGCGACGACCTGCAGCAGGTCATGGCCCTGTTGCGGGGCGAGGGCGGCCCCGACCTGGCGCTGCAGTTCGACAACTTCCGCGACTGAGCGAGTGCCTTGGTGTCGTGCTGCCTTGCCGCATCACGGCGTTCGATGCTGGATCCTCAACCGTATTGCGGTGTGATCTGATACAGGTCAAGTCGAGGTGAAAGCGATCTTGAAATCACGCCATCCGCCACCAATTCTGCTTATGCCAAGGGGCAACCCGACGGCATTGGGTATTCCGATTTGTGTCACATATGAAGTGAGCAAACAGGAGGTGGCGTATGAATCTGCAGAAGCTCTCTCCCTGGAACTGGTTCAAGAGCGAGAACGCCGATACCCCGGCTCCGCCAACCACGGTTGAGCCTCGGCGGGGTGAGCTCACGCCGTTGCTGGGCATGCATCAGGAGTTGGATCGCTGGATGGACAGCGTGATGCGCCAGTTCGGCATGCCGTCCCTGGAAAGCCGCCTTGGGGACATGCCGGGCCTGCTGCAGCCACGGCTCGATATCGCCGAGCGTGGCAGCGAATACGTGATCAGCGTCGAGGTGCCGGGGGTAGAGGAGAAGGACATCACGCTCTCCCTGGACGACCATCGCCTGGTCATTGAAGGCGAGAAGCGCCATGAGAGCCGTACGGAAGAGGACCAGTTCCATCGTGTCGAGCGCTCCTATGGCCGCTTCCGGCGCGTACTGGACCTGCCGGCGGATGCCAGGGACGAGGAGATCCAGGCCTCCTTCGACAAGGGGGTGCTGACGGTGCGGGTGCCGCGCAGCGAACAAGCCAAGCCGGCCCGCCGTGAAATCCCCATCCAGTGAAAGCGGCTAATCAGCCGGTGGTTAATGCCGGTCGCTGATGACAGTATCGGGCTCGCCCAGTGGCGGGCTCTTTTTTTCGCCATAGTTTTTTTCGCCATAGGCAGAGGCGATTGGCCACAGCGGCAGTGATGGGCTTCAATGGTCAGCAACAGGATCGCCTCACTTCCGGAGGAAGCGCATGCACTCGCTTCGCCGTGCCGCATACATTGCCCTGGCCTGGGTCAGCTTCTGCCTCGGTGTCATCGGTGTCTTCGTACCGCTGATGCCGACAACCTGCTTCATGCTGCTGGCGGTCTGGGCGGCTTCCCGCGGTTCGCCGCGTTTTGCGCTGTGGATTCGTGAGCATCCACGCTTCGGCCCGGCCGTGGTGGCCTGGGAGGGCGAGAGAGCCATTCCCCGCCACGCCAAATGGCTGGCCGGGGCCATGTTGAGCTTCTCGATCCTGGTATTGTTGCTCACCCTCAGCGTGGTCTGGCTGAAAGCGATTCTGGTCACCGGGCTGGTCCTGTTGGGCCTGTGGATCGCCAGCCGCCCCGAGCCTCGGGGGCTTGCCGCTCCCCCCGCGCAACTTGTTCGCCGCTGAATCGACGGCTGCCTTTGAGGTTCGGGAGCCGGCCCCCGTACAATGGCCGTCGATTCCCGTCAGGAGCCTTTCCGCGATGTCTGAACCCAAGCCGACCTATCTCAGCGACTATCGGCCGCCTGCCTACCGTGTCACCCACACCGAATTGACCTTCGATCTCAAGCCCGATGCCACCCGGGTCAAGGCTCGCCTGCACCTGGAGCGCCACCCGGAGCGAGAAGCCGGCGCCGCCCTCGAGCTCGATGGCGAGCAGCTCATGCTCAAGTCCATCGCCATCGACGGCCAGCCACTGGAACAGGATGAGTATGCGCTCACGGCAACCGGTCTGATCGTACATCGGGTGCCGGAGCGCTTCCTGCTGGATACCGAGGTGGAAATCGCCCCGCAGGAGAATACGGCGCTCGAGGGGCTCTACCTCTCCAACGGCATGTACTGCACCCAGTGCGAGGCAGAGGGCTTCCGTCGCATCACCTATTATCCCGACCGGCCCGATGTCATGGCGACCTTTGCCACCACGGTCATCGGCGACGCGACCCGTGAGCCGGTACTGCTTTCGAACGGCAATCCGGTGGAGCGTGGCGATCTGCCGGGTGGACGCCATTTCGTGACCTGGGAGGATCCACACCCCAAGCCCTGCTACCTGTTCGCCCTGGTTGCCGGGGATCTCCAGAAGGTGGAAGACCGCTTTACCACCATGAGCGGGCGCGAGGTGGCGCTGCAGATCTGGGTCGAGGAGGAGAACCTCGACAAGACCGATCATGCCATGGCGTCACTGAAGCGGGCCATGACGTGGGACGAGGAGACCTACGGGCGCGAGTACGACCTGGACCTGTTCATGATCGTGGCGGTCAACGACTTCAACATGGGCGCCATGGAGAACAAGGGGCTCAACATCTTCAACTCGGCGGCGGTGCTGACCCATCCGCATACCGCCACCGATGCCGCCTTCCAGCGGGTCGAGGGGATCGTGGCCCACGAATACTTCCACAACTGGTCGGGTAACCGGGTGACCTGTCGCGACTGGTTCCAGCTCTCGCTCAAGGAGGGCTTCACCGTCTTCCGCGACCAGTGCTTCTCCGCCGATACCAACTCGGCCGCGGTCAAGCGCATCGAGGACGTCTCCTTCTTCCGCACCGCCCAGTTCGCCGAGGATGCCGGGCCCACGGCGCATCCGATACGTCCCGACCACTATATCGAGATCACCAATTTCTACACCCTGACCATCTACGAGAAGGGGGCTGAGGTGGTGCGTATGCTGCGTAATCTGGTGGGCTGGGAAGCCTTCCGTCGCGGCAGCGATGACTACTTCGAGCGCTTCGACGGCCAGGCAGTGACCATCGAGGACTTCGTCGGCTGCATGGCCGAAGCCTCGGGTCTCGACCTTTCCCAGTTCATGCGCTGGTACTCCCAGGCCGGGACGCCGGAGATCGATGCCCATGGCGAGTACGACTATGCCAATGCCGAATACCACCTGACCCTGCGTCAGCGTACCCCGGCCACCCCGGGGCAGCCCGACAAGCAGCCCTTGCATATACCGGTGCGGCTGGGGCTGGTGGGAACCAAGTCGGGACGGGATCTGGGGCTGACGCTGGATGGCGAGAGCCTGGGCAGCGACGCGGTGATCCACCTGCGTGAGCCGGAGCAGTCCTTCGTCTTCACCGATGTCAGGGAAGCGCCGGTAGCTTCGCTGCTGCGTGGCTTCTCGGCGCCGGTCCAGGTCCGTTTCCACTACAGTCGCGAGGAGTTGGCCTTCCTGATGGCCAACGACTCGGATGGCTTCAACCGCTGGGATGCCGGGCAGCGACTGGCCATGCTGGCGCTGGACGACCTGATCGCCGCTCACCGCAACGGTGTCGAGAAGGTGATGGACTCACGGTTGGTCGAGGCCTTCCGTGCCCTGCTCGAGCGTGGAGGCGACGACAAGGCGGTGCTGGCCGAGATGCTGACCCTTCCCTCCGAAGCCTATATTGCCGAGCAGCAGCCGCTGGTGGATGTGGATGCCATCCACGCGGCTCGCACCTTCGTCGAGCAGTCCCTGGCCATCACCCTGCGTGACGCGTTCATCGACCTCTTCGAAGCCAACCGGTCGGAGGCTCCCTATGCGCCGGAGTCCGAGCAGATCGGCCAGCGTAGCCTCAAGAACGTGGCACTCTCCTACCTGATGGCAATAGAGGACGAGCAGGGCATCGAATCGGCTCAGGCGCAGTTCCATGCCGACCACAACATGACCGACGTGCGCCACGCCCTGACCCTGCTCACCCACAGCAGCCGCAACGATCTGGCCGACCCGGCGCTGAGGGCCTTCGGCGAGAAGTGGGCTCATGACGCCCTGGTCATGGACCAGTGGTTCAGCATCCAGGTCACACGCCCCCAGTCGGATGCGCTGGACCGGGTCAGGTACCTGATGGCCCATCCGGCCTTCTCGTTGAAGAATCCCAACAGGGTGCGGGCCCTGATCGGCACTTTCGCCAGCCAGAACCGGGTCAACTTCCATCGTATCGATGGAGAAGGCTACCGACTGCTGGCCGATGTGGTGATCGAGCTCAACCGCCTCAACCCCGAAATCGCCGCGCGGCTGATTGCGCCGCTGACCCGCTGGCAGCGCTTCGACGAGACCCGCCAGGAGTTGATGAAGGGTGAGCTCGAGCGTATTCGTGCCGAGGAGCTCTCGCCGAATGTTTATGAGGTGATCGAAAAGGCCCTCGCTTGATGTGAGGGTTATTGGGCGAGAGCGATTTGCGTCGCGAGCGATGATAGGCTGGTCGCCGCCGGAGCGCAGCTCCCGGAATGTAGCCTGCTACATGAGGAGAGCGAGCACCGCCGGCGGCCAGGGTATCGAGCGCAGCAGCAAAGCCTCCGTCCAATCAATTGATCAGCCAGCTTAAAACCGTGACGCCGAGCAGCCCCCAGATCAGGGTCGCCACCAGGCGCCGGCGCAGCAGGGCGCGCAGGCCCAGATAGAGTAGCCAAAGGCCGAGAACCAAGATCAGCAGGCTCACCAGGGTAGTCGGGACGCCTAGCGAAGCGGAGAGGCCGTGGAAAAATCCACGGGCGGCGTCGCCGAGGTTCTGGAAGAAGTGAATCAGCAGATCCACCACGAAACGGATGATGTCGCCGAGTGTCGTGCCCAGCCAGGTAAAGAAATCTTGCATGCGTCGTTCCGGTAGCCTTACTCGATCATGTCGAGAACGGTCCCTACGATATCATCCATGGTGACCAGGCCCACCAACTTGTTGTCATCGAGTACCAGGATCCGCTTGACCACGCTGTCGGTCATCAGGCTAGCGACATGTCGAACATCCAGCGACTCGCCGACGCCGATGGCCGGCTTGGCGCAGACGTCATAGACATTGATCAGGTCGATGTCGCCGTTCTCGGCGACGATGGTCTTGAGGATATTGGTGTAGGTGATCAGGCCCCAGGCATCGTGGGGGTCCTGCTGCTCGACGACCAGGCACTTGAGGTTGTGGCGCTTCATCAACCCCAGGGCGTCGCGAAGCGTGGCGAAGGGCGACACCGTCACCACGTCGCGCATCATGATGTCCTTGACCAGCATCTTGTCACTCCGTCTGTTGTTGAATTCAGTGGTCGTGCCTGAGCCGCTCCTCGAAGCGCTTGACCTGCGACATGTCGATTCCACCGAGATGCTCCACGGGCAGCGTCATGACCAGCCCCTTGGAGTCATCGCCGGAAGGGTTGAGTACCTGGCGTATCGCCTTGAGCACCCGGAGCGACAGGCTCTTTTCCAGTGTCATCAGCATGATGCTCTGACTGCCTTCGAAGGTCAGGCCGAAGAAGGTCTTCTTGCGCTCACCGCCGATGCCCCGGCCCGACATCAGGGTCATGCCCACCGCGCCCGCCTCGGTGGCGGCATCGATGCACTCCTGCTCGAGCTCCTCCGGCGCGATGGCGACCAACAGCGAAAACTTCATGTCCTCTCTCCTCCACGCTTCGCCACCCAATTCATGAGAATGGCATAGCTCATAACGGTCACGATAGGAAAGATCGAGGCGAAGGCGATCAGCCCGAAGCCGTCGATCAGTACGTTGCGGCCCTCGATCTGGCCGGCCAGGCCAATGCCGAGCGCCGTGACCAGGGGTACCGTCACCTCGGAGGTCGTCACGCCACCCAGGTCGAAGGCCAGTGCCACGATATAGCGGGGCGCCAGGGCGGTCAGCAGGATGACCAGCGTATAGCCACCGATAATGTAGTGATGGATGGAGTCGCCGGTGATGATGCGGTGTACGCCGATGGTGATGCCGATGGCCACGCCGAGTGCCACCAGCAGGCGGATCACGTTGCCCTGGATCTTTCCCGCCGCTGCCTCTTCGGCCTGCTGGCCAATGGCGATCAATGCCGGCTCGGCCATGGTGGTGGCGAACCCGATGCAGAAGGCGAAGAGGTAGACCCAAAGCCAGGTATCGAGGGTGACCAATTGGTAGGCCATGCTCTGGCCGATGGGGAAGAGCCCGAGCTTGAGGCCCACCACGAAGGCGTAGAGGCCGATGATGACCAGGGCGAAGCCGATACCGACCCTGAGTGGGTCGGCCAGTGAGCGCTTGAGGACGGCATACTGGAAGAACAGGATCACCAGAATGATCGGCAGCACGTCACGCAACATGCTGAAGAGATCGAGCAGCATCTGCAGCGGACCGGCGGGAGGGGTGACGTCGTCCTGGCCGGTCATGAGCTCGGCTCCGGTCGGGATGCTGCCCGGATCGGCGTAGACCAGGATGCCGTAGAGCTGCACGCTGATCATCGGCACCATCACGGCGAGTGCCACCAGGCCGAAGCCGTCGATCAGCGAACTGCGGCCGCGGATGGACGCGGCAAGTCCAATGCCCAGGGCGGCGATCAGCGGAACCGTGACGATGTTGGTGGTGACGCCGCCGGAGTCGTAGGCCAGGCCGACGATCTCCGCGGGGGCAAAGAAGGTCACCAGCACGACCAGCAGGTAGCCCACGATCATGTACCAGTGCAGGGGGTGGCCCAGGATGACCCGGAATACGCCGAGTGCCATCACCAACCCCACCGAACCGGCCACGATCAGGCGTAGCGTCAAGGCGTCGATTCGCCCTTCGCTGATCTGGGCAGCCTGATCGGCCACGGCGATCAACGCCGGTTCGGCCACCACGGCAGAAAAGCCGATGGAGAAGCCGAACAGCATGAGAATCGGCATCGAACCGCGGCGGGCGAACTGGTTGGCCAGGCGCTTGCCCACCGGAAAGATGCTCAACTCAAGCCCCTGCAGGAACAGGGCGACGCCCAGGGCCACGATCATAAGGCCGATCGCCATGCTCAGCCCGCCATCGGGCCACTCCCGCAGCAGCAGTGCCTGAAAGGCCACCACCACCACGATTATCGGCAGCAGGTTGCGCACGGCATGGGCCAGCGCATTGAGAAAATCCCGGAGTTGCTCTGCCAAGACCGGCTCCCTGAGGCAGGTTCCGTTGACGACAATCGCTCTTGTCGCTGTTATGCGGGGCGAGGACAGGCTAGCCTGTCAGCCTGGATAGTAACATTAGCCTGACTCGATGAACGACGGATGACGAGGGGCGACCTGGCGCAGGCCTTGCCGGCATGACCTGGCTGTCGCCACACTATATCATTGTGCATGGCCTTGAGCAGGCGAGGGCGGTTGGCCATTCATTGATCACGATCAAGACTATGTATATCGACCCGAACGGGATCATGCGCATTGCGCCAAACGGAGAGGAGCGGCCATGAACGTTTCGCTGATCATAGTGCTGGTGGTACTGGGCCTGGTGCTTGTCTACGGAGCCAGTATCTACAACCGGTTAGTGGCACTGAAGAATCGCTACCAGAATGCCTTCGCCCAGATCGAGGTGCAGCTCAAGCGTCGTTACGACCTCATTCCCAACCTGGTGGAGACGGCCAAGGGTTACATGGCCCACGAGCGGGAGACCCTGCAGGCCGTCACCGAGGCGCGCAACACGGCCCTGGCGGGTCTCAAGCATGCCGCGGCACAGCCCGGCGAGCCCGGTGCCATGGCCGAACTGGCCGGGGCCGAAGGGGCGCTGGGGGCGGCACTCGGACGCTTCAACATGGTCATGGAGGCGTACCCGGATCTCAAGGCATCCGAGAACATGCGCCAGCTCTCCGAGACGCTCACCAGCACCGAGAACCGGGTCGCCTTCGCTCGCCAGGCCTTCAACGACGCGGTCATGCAGTACAACACCTACAAGCAGAGCTTCCCCCCGATCCTGCTCGCTGGCCCCCTGGGGCATCGTGTGGATGCGGCCCTGCTCGAATTCGAGGACAGCGCCGAGATTCAGGCGGCACCCAAGGTCAGCTTCTGACGGGGGGAGGAATGGATTTTTTCGGAGCCCAGGATCAGGCGCGGCGGCTGACGGCACGGCTGGTACTCCTGCTGCTCGTGGCGGTGGCCGGCATGGTGGCCGCGGCGGTGCTGATCGTGGCGGTGGCCATGGCACTGCTCGACGGCGGGCAGGCCGGTGCCGATCCCCTGGCGCGTGCGTTCGACCCGGTGTTGCTGGGGAGTGTCGCCCTCGGGGTGGTCGCAGTGGTGGGGCTGGGTAGCCTGATGCGCCACCTGCAGCTGCGAGGCGGGGGCTCAGCGGTGGCCGAGGCCCTGGGCGGACGCCTGATCAATGGCAGTACCCATGACGCCGACGAGCAGCGGCTGCTCAACGTGGTCGAAGAGATGGCCATCGCCTCGGGCATGCCCGTACCGGCGGTCTATGTACTGGAAGAGCCGTCCATCAACGCCTTCGCCGCGGGGCATGCTCCCCACGATGCCGCCATCGGGGTCACCCGTGGGGCTATCCAGACACTCGATCGCGACGAGCTCCAGGGCGTTGTCGCTCATGAGTTCAGCCATATTCTGCACGGCGACATGCGCCTCAACATGCGCCTGGTCGCGCTGCTCTACGGTATTCTGGTGATCGGCCTGGTCGGCCGAATGCTGCTGCACGGCATGGCCGGCCGGCGCGCGGTGCGTAGCTCGCGTCGCGGCAACGGCCACGCCGTGATGCTGGGTGCCGGCATCGCCCTGATGGTGGTGGGCTATGTGGGCACGCTGTGCGGCAACCTCATCAAGGCTGCGGTCAGCCGGCAGCGCGAGTTCCTGGCCGATGCCAGTGCGGTGCAGTACACCCGTAATCCGGAAGGCCTGGCGCGGGCACTGAAGCGCCTGGCGGCCCACTCCCATGGTTCCGAGCTGCGCGCCACCCAGGCGGCCGAGTTCAGCCATCTCTATTTCGGTCGCGGCCTGCGCGGCCTGAGCGGGCTTACCGCCACCCACCCGCCGCTGACTACGCGCATCGAGCGGCTGCAGCCCGATTGGGATGGCAGCCTGCCAGAGCCACGCCCGGTTGCCGATGACCCGGCAGCCGAACGTCGACGGCCCGGCGATGTGCCGTCGGCTGCCGGGCTTACCGGTCAGGCCGCCGTCTCTGGCCTGTCGTCTCCTCCCTCTGCGGCGCCAACCACGGCCGCGCATTCCGCCAGTATCACCAGCGGTAGCGCCCAGGGCCTCTCGCGACGGGTCGGGCAGCCCGGCCCCGCGGATATCGTTCGTGCGCGGCAGACGCTGGCTGGGCTCGACGACCGCCTGCTGGAGGCGGCCCATGAGCCGTATGCCGCCCGTGCGCTAGTCTACGGCATCCTGATGGGCGTCGACCCTTCCAGCCGCGAGCGCCAGCGTCAGGCGCTGGTGGACCAGGCGCTGCCCGAGGTCCTGGTGGAGCTGGACCGTCTTGCGCCACCGCTGGCAGCGATGGAGCCTGGGCAGCGCCTGGCGCTGATCGAACTGGCCATGCCGATGCTGCGCCAGCTCACCACCGCCCAATTTGCCGGCTTTCGGGCCTGCCTGAGCCGTTTGATGGCCGAGGAGGCGCAGCCCGGCGCCCTGCAGTGGGGGCTGCATCGTATCGTGCTCGTGGGGGTCGAAGGGCCTCGCCACCGTCGCCATCGTCGTTACCACCTGTCTCAGTTGGAGGCTCCTGTCGCGCGGCTGTTGTCGAGCCTGGCCAGGGCAGGGGAGGTCGAGGAGGCGGAGGCCCGCGATGCCTTCCAGTCCGCCCTGCAGGCATTGCCGATCGCGCCAGCCTTCATGTCCCGGCTGGCGAGCCCGGAGGAGCTGGATCAGGCAGTGGAATCGCTGCTGCAATTGACGGACGACGACAAGGTGCTGCTGCTGGATGCCATGGCGCGCTGTGTCTTCCATGACGGCCACATTGCTCCGGGCGAAGCCGAAATGTTAAGAGCCGTTGCCTGGTCCCTGGGCTGCCCCCTGCCGGCAACGGCCGCCGATTGATGCCAGGGTCTTCCCGCGCCCAGGGATCGTTTTGCCGATGTGCTGTCCAATTCCTTAACACACAGCAGTTGCTGTCGACTTGCAGGTACGTCGGGGCTTTGCTGCAATGAGCCTCTTTTCCTGACGGCCTCACATTGACTGGAGATACTTGAATGGCGAAGACCCCCTGGAAACTTGCCGCGGTTGGGCTGACCCTTGCGCTGGGCCTGGCTGGCTGTGGCGATACGGAAGACGAGGCCGGGGCTCCCGAAGTCGAGGAGACGGAAATTCCCGCGGGCGAAGTACCGGAAGAGACGATGACCGACGACCCGGACGCGCTTGCCGAGGAAGCGTCCGATACCCCTCCTGTCATGGAGGAGGAGGCCGCACCGGAAGCCGTACCCGAAGAAGGTGGTCCCATGGAGCCGGGCGACGATATCGAAGCGGATGCCGAGACGCTGGGGGAGTCGCCGGCCGCGACCCTCGACGAAGGTGGCGCCTTGCCGGGTGAGCCTACCCGTTCGGATATCGATGCGATCCTGGAGGATACCGAGCGGCGCTTCGAGGAGGCGCAGCGTCGTATCGATGAACAGTACGAAGAGGTCGAGCGCGATTCGCCGGTGTTGGAGCCCATGGACGACACAACGGACTTTCGCTCGACCATCGAACCCATGCAGGACGATGATACCGGCGACACGCCTTCGGCCATCGACGAGGAAGCGGAGCGGCGTGGCGAGACGACACAGTCGGATATCGACGCCATGCTGGAGGAAACCGAGCGGCGCTTCGAGGAAGCGCGGCGTCAGCTAGACGAGCAGTTCGAAGAGGCCGAGCGGCGCGATCCACAGAGTGAAGCGCCCCAGTTCGACATCGAGGATTGAGGACTCGTGCTGCGCCATGCCATGAAAAAGGCCCGCCGTCAGGCGGGCCTTTCGTCTGGGGGCCAGTCTTCAAGCAGAAGCCAGGCCTATACGCCTGCCGAAGCAGTACCTCAGTCGGCGAGCTTGATATTGGAGGCCTGAAGGCCCTTCTTGCCCTGAGTGACTTCGAAAGTGACCTTTTGGCCATCCTGCAGGGTCTTGAAGCCGTCAGCCTGAATCTCGGAGAAGTGAGCGAACAGGTCGTCACCGCCGTCGTCCGGAGAGATGAAGCCATAGCCCTTGGTATCGTTGAACCACTTGACAGTGCCAGTTGCCATTGTCGATTTCCTTACTTACTGATGGATCGTGCTGGGCACTCGGCAGTGCCGGAGGCCCGAAGTGCGTGGGCAAGGCGAGAAAAGTGCGCTTCGGGTCTATCGACAGTTCAACATACTGCTAACGACTTTCCACTAACGACTTTCCACTTGCTGTCCGACGCAACGGATAGTGCATGAGTGGCGAACCACCATGCCCGCCCAGACAACTTTAGATAGAAAAATTCGGAGCGTCCAGCGAATCACGCGCATGAAATATGCCATACCGAGTATGTCCTTGAGGCGATCCATGGCCGCCTTCCCGGCGCTCTGCGGTAGCTCGCAAGGAGGCTTCATGCCGTATTCCGTGCGCCGTGAGTGTGAGAGCCTCATCACTCTGTCGTAGAATGCCCCCTCGGCCCATGACGGGCCAATTCATCGCAGGGAGCGTTCGAAACATGCTGTTGGATGCCCAGTTCTGGCCGTTTCTGGTGGCCATTACCCTGCTGACGATCAGCCCTGGCGTGGATACGCTGCTGGTGATCCGCAACACGGCTCGCGGGGGCGTGCGCGATGGTGTGCTGACCAGCGTGGCGATCTGCTGTGGCCTGTTCGTGCATGCCACCATATCGGCGCTGGGGATTTCCCTGATCCTGTTGCAGTCGGCATGGGCCTTCGGTTTGCTCAAGCTGGCGGGTGCCGGCTACCTGATCTGGCTGGGAGTCGCCAGCCTGCTGGCGGCACGACGCGGCCAGGGCCTGCCAATTGAAGGCGTGATGGGGGCGCGCGAGGCGCGGTCGGTGTGGCGGCCGCTGCGGGAAGGGCTGCTGTCCAACGTGCTCAACCCCAAGACCTTTGTCTTCTACATGGCATTTCTGCCCCAGTTCATCGCCCCGACGGACCCCGCCCTGATCAAGTCGCTGTGGTTGGCAGGGGTGCATTTCATCATCGCCAACCTGTGGCAGATCGGTATCGTCTTGACGGTGGGCAGTGCGGGACGCTGGCTGGGAAGCCGCCTCTTTTCCCGCGTCTTGAATGGAGCGACCGGTGCGGTACTGATCGGATTCGGCATCAAGCTGGCGCTGGAGCGTCACCCCGCCTGAGCCCGACCGGAAACGCCAGGGCCCCGGCATCGATCCGGGGCCCTGGGTGATCTTTTCCCTCATTCATGGCGGGTGTCGGCCTAGTTGCGTGCCAGCAGCGAACCGTCGTAGCGCACCGTGGTTTCCGCCGAGCTGAGCATCGAAACGCCCTCGGTGCTGCCCCCGTTGGCCAGGCTTTCGAAGATGACCCGGTAGGCGAGCACCGCCTGGACATAGTCGCGTGTCTCGCGGAAGGGAATGCTCTCCACGAAGAGATCGAACTCCTCCGGCGAGTCGCGCAGCCAGCGGTCGACCCGGCCGGGGCCGGCATTATAGGCCGCGGCGGCGGCCAGGCGATTGCCCCGATAGCGGTTGGTCATGTCGCGAATATAGGTGCTGCCCAGGCGGATATTGAGCTCCGGGTCGAGTACGCCGTAAGGCCCGGGGTCGTTGATGCCGAGCTGGCGACTGAGCTGGGTGGCGGTGCCGGGCATGATCTGCATCAGCCCGCGGGCACCGGCGGGGGAGAGCGCCGTCGGATTGTAGGCGCTTTCGCGTCGCGCAATGCCCATCAGCAGGTAGGGGTCCACGCCGGTGTTGTTGCCCCAGCGCAGGAAGTGCTCGCGATAGGCTTCCGGAAAGCGCCAGTCGAGCGCGTCCCACATCCGGCCGGTGATGGTGGTCTGCACCAGGCGGGCGTGCCAGCCACGGCGGGCCGCATAGTCGGCAAGCGCCCGCGCCTCCCGGGGCGTTCCGATGGCCACCGCATTCAGCCATTCGCTGTTGGCCAGGCCGTCCTCGCCGATGCGCAGCAGGGCCTCCGTGCGCTGTACGGCAGGCCACTGGGCGACCTCCTGACGAAATGCCTCGTCGAAGCCATTGCGCTCCAGATTCAGGGCATAGGGGCGGCCTATGCGATCCGCAGCGGCGAAGGCGAAGAAGCTGCGGCCGTCGGCGGCGCGAGCATAGGCGACCTGCGCCCGTTCCGTATCGCCCAGCTGTTCATGGGCGCGTGCCTTCCAGTACTGCCAGCGGCTATCCTCGCGGGTCTCGTCGGGCATTGCCTCGATCCAGCGCAGCGCACCGGCCCAGTCCCGGCTGGTCAGCGCATGGCGCACACGCAGCTCAAGTACCCGAGCGGTGCCGACTCGCGGCAGGATATCGTCCACCCAGCCCCGGTTGTTGTCGATGTTGCGTACCAGAGAGTAGAAGGCCAGGTCCTCCTCGATGGCGTGGCGATGCTCGCCCTCGAAGGTCAGATAAGGGGCGACCTTGCGCCATGCCTCCATGGCGGCCTCGGTATCGGCACGGGTGAAGCCGTGCATGGCGGCGGCAAACAGCGCCCCGCTGCCGCGGCATTCGGGGCCGATACAGTTGGGTATCCGTGTGATGGCGGAGTAATCCCCTTGCAGACGAGCCTTGGCATCGCGCGCTCCCTGCCAGCGGCTGCCTAGCTGGCGCCCCAGGTAGCTGACAAGACCGCTTTCACCCTGTTGCCAGGCGAGCATCTTGCGCTCCCAGATATCGAGTTCGCTGATCTCCCCCTTTTCCTGCAGGTGGCGGAACAGGGTATTGCAGGCCGACGGTTGCGAGCTGCCCACGTGCCAGAGTTTCCGCCCACCTGCCGCGGCAGCCTGCGGATCGCTGCCCAGCAGCGCCGTGTAGTAATGGCATTGGCGTTCGGCCCCCGTGGGCTCGCCATCGGCAACGGCGAGGACGGCACCGTAGCGACCGGCGCTGCCGTAGCGGCTGATGGCCTGGCCGCGCATCCACTCGGCGAGGGGGGCATCCTTGTAGCGCTCGATGAAAGCCAGCACCTGACCTGGCTCGGCCTGGGGCAGTTGATCGCGCAGGCGGTGATACTCCACGTAGCCGTAGAGCACATGATCATTGATGGCGCTGCTGTTGATTCTGCTCCACTGCTGGTTGCGTGCCGCCTCCAGCGCCTCGCGCATGGCACTGTCGCTGGGCTGGGCATGAGCGATGAGCGGCAGGCTGATGGCTGCCGCGGCGAGCCAGGCGGCGGCGCTGTTTAGCAGGTGGCGATGGCGCATGGTGACGGCCTCCGGAAGGCGTGAGTCAGAACCTCTGTATCGTCGCCCATTGGAGCATATTTGAGTAGGGGTTGGGTGACGATTTCCAGGTGGGTGTGGCTGGGCTTCGTTCAACGGTTGGACGCTTGTGCAGACACCGTGCGAGAGCTAGGCTGAACGGGCTTCGATCAAACGCTTGTTGGGCTGTCTCGAGGAGTTAGGATGTGACCCAAGATCAACAAAGTGCCGAGGCCATCGGCCCTGGCCCAGAGGCCTGGCGAACCGCCCTGACCCGATTCGTCACATTCATCCCGCATACCCGGGAGTTGGGACTCGAGGTGATCGGCGTGGTTCCTCCGGAAGTGACGATGCGGCTTCCCTGGCGTGACGAACTGCTCGGCGATACCAGCCGGGGGCTGGTGCATGGCGGCGTCCTCACCATGCTGCTGGATACCGTGTGCGGCTCGGCGGTGCTCTGCGGGCTGCCCTCGCCGGAGGTCTGCCCGACGCTGGACCTGCGCGTCGACCATTACCGGCCGGCGGTGGCCGGTCTCCCCATCATGGCCAGTGCCCGTGTGCTCTCCGTGACCGAGTCGGTGGTCTTCACCGAAGGCACCCTATGGCAGGACCCCGAGCGCCCCGTCGCCCGTGGAATCGCCAATTTCATGCGTCTTGGGCCGCGCAACACGCCGCCAGGATTCAGCGAGGCGCTGTTCAGTGGAACAAATGACGGAGCGAACGGCCATGGTTGACGACTTTCACGATGCCGCATGGCTGGAGAAGACCCGGGCCGAGGGCGACGTGGCCGCCTGGTTGGCGCGGGTGCCCTACGCCCGCTTCATTGATGTCTCCGCATCGCCCGACACCGAGGGCGACGGCATGGTCTTCCATCTCGAACCGCAGGCGCACAACATCGGCAATATTCTGCTGCCGGCGATTCACGGCGGGGTGGTGGCCGCCTTCATGGAGACGGCAGGCACCCTCGACCTGATGCTTGCTGCCCGTGCTCCCCGGTTGCCACGCATCGTCGATTTCTCCATCGACTACCTCCGCGCTGCCCGTGCGATACCCACCCACGCCCGCTGTAGCCTGCTGCGAGAAGGCCGGCGCATGGCCAACGTTCAGGTCACGGCCTGGCAGGCGCGCGAGGAGGAGCCAATCGCCACGGCACGCCTGCACTTCGTCTTGAGCGCTTCGTCTTGAGCATCGCGATAGAGAGCAGCGCTTGAAATTTCCGCCCCGGGCCCCATATCGCTGAACAGTTCTACACGCGCGGCGCCATGGCGGCGTCGCCGCTGGTTCAAGCCATGAGGTAACCGATCCATGTCCACCATCGCTCACGAGGAAACGCTCGGCTTCCAGACCGAGGTCAAGCAGCTGCTGCACCTGATGATCCACTCCCTCTATTCCAACCGGGAGATTTTTCTACGCGAGCTGATCTCCAACGCTGCCGACGCCTGCGACAAGCTGCGCTATGCGGCGTTGGATAACGATGCCCTCTATGAGGGCGACAGTGAACTGCGCATCGAGATCGAGCACGATCAAGAGGCCGGCACGGTCACGCTGCGCGACAACGGCATCGGCATGAACCGTGACGAGGTGATACAGAACCTGGGCACCATCGCGCGTAGCGGCACCGCCGAATTCCTCAAGCAGCTCTCCGGCGAGCAGCAGAAGGATGCCAGGCTGATCGGTCAGTTCGGGGTGGGCTTCTACTCCAGCTTCATCGTCGCCGACGAAGTCACGGTCCGTACCCGCAAGGCCGGCTCGGACAAGGCCGAGGGCGTCGAGTGGCGCTCCAGGGGCGAGGGCGAGTTCACCGTGGCCGATGTCGAGAGCGAACGTCACGGTACCGAGATCGTGCTGCACCTCAAGTCCGATGCCAAGGAGTTTGCCGACGACTTCCGCCTCAAGAGCCTGGTGCGCAAGTACTCCGACCATATCGAGGTGCCGGTGCGCATGCCCAGGGTCGAGACCGCCAAGGACGACGATGGCAAGGAAATCGAGGGCAGCGAGGTCACCACCTGGGAGACCGTCAACGAGGCCACCGCGCTCTGGTCCCGCCCCAAGGGCGAGATCTCCGACGACGAGTACAAGGCGTTCTACAAGCACGTGGCCCATGACTTCAGCGATCCACTGACCTGGAGCCACAACAAGGTCGAGGGCAAGCTCGAATATACCAGCCTGCTCTACGTGCCGGGGCGCGCCCCATTCGACCTCTTTGATCGCGATGGCTCCCGTGGCGTGAAGCTCTACGTGCAGCGCGTCTTCATCATGGACGACGCCGAGCAGTTCCTGCCGCTCTACCTGCGCTTCATCAAGGGGGTGCTCGATACCCGGGAGCTCTCTCTCAATGTCTCCCGCGAACTGCTGCAGCAGGACCCCAAGGTCGAGAAGATCAAGAGTGCGCTGACCAAGCGGGCGCTGGACATGCTCAAGAAGCTGGCCAAGGACAAGGAGGGCTACCAGACCTTCTGGAACACCTTCGGCACGGTGCTCAAGGAAGGGCCTGCGGAGGACTATGCCAACCGCGAGAAGATCGCCGGGCTACTGCGCTTCTCGACCACCCATACCGACAGTGCCACCCAGGACCAGTCGCTGGCCGACTACGTCGAGCGCATGAAGGAAGGGCAGTCCAAGATCTTCTACATCGTGGCCGACAGCTTCAATGCGGCCAAGTCGAGCCCGCATCTGGAGATCTTCCGCAAGAAGGGAATCGAGGTACTGCTGCTCTCCGATCGCATCGACGAGTGGCTGATGAGCCACCTCACCGACTTCGACAGCAAGACCCTGGTCGACGTGGCCAAGGGCGATCTCGATCTCGGTGAGATCGAGGACGAGCAGGAGAAACAGGCCCAGGAGGAAACCGCCAAGGCCAAGGAGGCGCTGGTCAAGCGGGTCAAGGAGGCGCTGGGCGAGGAAGTCCAGGAAGTGAAGGTGACCCATCGCCTGATCGACTCCCCGGCCTGCGTGGTGCTGCCTGAGCACGAGATGGGCTTTCAGATGCGTCGCATCATGGAAGCCGCCGGGCAGAAAGTGCCGGAGGTCAAGCCGATCCTCGAGCTCAATCCGGAGCATGCCCTGGTCGACCGGCTCGAAGCGGCAGAGGGTGATCGTTTCGCTGACCTGGCGCGCATCCTGCTCGACCAGGCGATCATCGCCGAGGGCGGTCATCTCGACGACCCGGCGGCCTACGTCAAGCGGCTCAATGCGCTGCTGACAGCCTGATTCCGCGGGGGCAATACCCCATCGATGGTCCACGCCACAGGCCGCCTTCGGGCGGCCTGTGCGTGTTTGTGATTACGGCCAGACCGGCCCTTTACGTCAACGTCACACCCTGTTTTTTACCATTATTTCAGCCGGATAGTGCTACATTCAGTTGCTGTCGATCGACATCACGGCGGTTGTGCATTGCGGCATGGTCAGGTATGAATAGTGGGTTTGGCCTATCTGAATTGACCTACCTGAAACTGAAACTTCGACAACCATAAGGGAGATCCAACGTGAAGATTGGTGCACCCAAGGAGCTCGCCAAGGGGGAGGCACGCGTCGCGCTGACCCCTGACAGTGCGCAGCTCATCCATAAGCTTGGACACGAATGCCTGATCGAATCCGGAGCCGGCGCCGCCGCCGGCTTCGATGACGATGCTTACCGCGCCGCCGGCGTCACCGTGGTGGAGAGCGCCGAGGCGCTCTGGCGCGAGGCCGAGGTGGTCATCAAGGTGCGCGAACCCAGCGACGCAGAAGCCGACCTGCTGCGGGAAGGCCAGACGCTGATCGCCTTCTTCTGGCCGGCGCAGAACGAGGCGCTGCTGGAGCGCTGCAAGGCCAGGGGCGCCACCGTGGTCGCCATGGACATGGTGCCGCGAATCTCCCGGGCCCAGAAGATGGATGCCCTGTCGTCCATGGCCAATATCGCCGGCTATCGGGCGGTGATCGAGGCGGGCAACAATTTCGGACGCTTCTTCACCGGCCAGGTGACCGCCGCCGGCAAGGTGCCGCCGGCCAAGGTGCTGGTCATCGGTGCCGGGGTGGCGGGTCTCGCCGCCATTGGTACCGCGGCGAGCCTCGGTGCGGTGGTACGCTCCTTCGACGTGCGTCCCGAAGTGGCCGAGCAGATCGAGTCCATGGGCGCCGAGTTCCTGTTCCTGGACTTCGAGGATTCCCAGGATGGCTCCGGTACCGGCGGCTATGCCGCGCCATCGAGTCCCGAGTTCCGTGAGAAGCAGCTGGCGCTGTTCCGTGAGCAGGCGCCGGACGTCGACATCGTCATCACCACGGCGTTGATCCCCGGCAAGCCCGCTCCCAAGCTGTGGCTGGAGGACATGGTCAAGGCCATGAAGCCGGGGTCGGTCATCGTCGACCTGGCCGCCGAGAAGGGCGGCAACTGCGATCTGACCCGCCCGGACGAGAAGGTGGTCAGCGACAACGGCGTGACCATCGTCGGCTATACCGACTTCCCCTCGCGCATGGCGACCCAGTCGTCGCTGCTCTACGCCACCAATATTCGTCACATGCTCACCGACCTGACGCCGGGGAAGGATGGCGTGATCGTGCATGACATGGAAGACGACGTGATCCGCGGCGCGACGGTCACCCATCAGGGCGAGGTCACCTTCCCGCCGCCGCCGCCCAAGGTCAAGGCGATTGCCGCCGCCAAGCCCAAGCCCAAGGAGAAGGCGCCGACTCCGGAGGAGAAGAAGGCCGCGGAGCTTGCCACCTTCAAGGCCCAGACCAAGCGTCAGCTGACGCTGCTGGGCGTCGGGGGTGCACTGATGCTGGTGCTGGGCCAGGTGGCGCCGGTCTCCTTCATGCAACACTTCATCGTTTTCGTGCTGGCCTGCTTCGTCGGTTTCCAGGTGATCTGGAACGTCAGTCATTCGCTGCATACGCCGCTGATGGCGGTGACCAATGCCATTTCCGGGATCATCATTCTCGGGGCGGTCCTGCAGATCGGATCGGGCAACTGGGTGGTGGTATTGCTTGCGGCGATCTCGGTACTGATCGCGACCATCAACATCGTGGGTGGCTTCCTGGTGACACGCCGGATGCTGGCCATGTTCCAGAAATCCTGAGCGGCGGAGTAACGACATGTTGGGTCAAGGTTTTGTTTCTGCCGCAGCCATTGCGGCAAGCGTGCTCTTTATCCTCTCCCTGGGGGGGTTGAGCAATCAGGAAAAGGCCAAGCGCGCGGTCTGGTACGGCATCGTGGGCATGGCCGTGGCGGTGTTCTTCACCGCTTTCGGCCCCGGGATCGGTGGTTACTGGTGGATGATCCCGATGATCATCATCGGCTCGGTGATCGGCTGGTACGTGGCCAGTCGGGTGGCCATGACCGAGATGCCCCAGCTGGTGGCGGCGCTGCACTCCTTCGTCGGCCTGGCTGCGGTGTTCGTTGCCTGGAATGCCGACCTCGAGCGCCGTCGCGTGTTGGCCGCCCAGGCTCTGGGCGCGGGACAGCAGGAGTTCTCGGCCTTTGCCGCACTGGTGGCCACCAAGGCCCCCGACGAGCTGATGTTCCTGCAGATCGAAGTGGTATTCGCCATCTTCATCGGGGCCGTCACCTTTACCGGTTCGGTCATCGCCTTCGGCAAGCTGGCCGGCAAGGTGGACGGCAAGCCCAACCAGCTTCCCGGTGGGCACATGCTCAACGCCGGGGCGGTAGCGCTGAGCCTGGTGCTGGCGATCGCCTATATCAGCGGGGCCGGCTTCTGGACGCTGATCATTCTGGCGTTGCTCGCCTTCTTCATCGGCTGGCACCTGATCATGGGCATCGGCGGCGCCGACATGCCGGTGGTGGTGTCGATGCTCAACAGCTACTCGGGCTGGGCAGCGGCGGCGATCGGCTTCACGCTCTCCAACGATCTGCTGATCGTGACGGGTGCGCTGGTGGGCTCCTCCGGTGCCATCCTCTCCTACATCATGTGCAAGGCGATGAATCGCAACTTCGTCAGCGTCATCCTGGGTGGCTTCGGTGGCGTCCAGAGCGGCGTTGCGGCCGAGATCGAGGGCGAGCAGGTGGCCATCGATGCCGGCGGCGTGGCCAGCGCGCTGAACAACGCCAACAGCGTGGTCATCGTGCCGGGCTACGGCATGGCGGTGGCCCAGGCCCAGAACGCGGTGAGCGAACTGGTACGCAAGCTGCGCTCGGCAGGCAAGGAGGTGCGTTTCGCCATCCACCCGGTGGCCGGGCGCCTGCCGGGACACATGAACGTGCTGCTGGCCGAGGCCAGGGTGCCCTACGATATCGTGCTGGAAATGGACGAGATCAACGACGATTTCCCCAAGACCGACGTGGCGATCGTCATTGGCTCCAACGATATCGTCAACCCTGCCGCCCAGGACGACCCCAACAGCCCCATCGCCGGCATGCCGGTGCTTGAGGTCTGGAAGTCCTCGGTCGTCTTCGTCTGCAAGCGTGGCCAGGGCACGGGCTATTCGGGCATCGAGAACCCGCTCTTCTACAAGGAGAACACGCGGATGTTCTATGGCGATGCGCGAGAGAGCATCGATTCGCTGCTGTCCTTGATCGACTGAGGCGATATCGCCCGGGCCGGCATCGCCGGCCCGGTGCTATGCTAGGCATCAGGCGCCCCCGAAGGGGGCGCTTTTCGTTACACTCTTCTCTCTACCCGACCTTTTCAGGGGTGAACATGTCCGATGATCCCATGCGGGTGGCGGTGTTGGGCGGGGGCAGTTTCGGTACTGCGCTTGCCAGCATTGCTGCCGACAACGGGGCAGAAGTGTGTCAGTGGCTACGCGACGTCGATCTGGTGGAACAGATCAACCGTGAACACCGAAACGGCCGCTACCTGCCCGACTTTGCCATCAACCCGGCGGTCAAGGCATCGAGTGATATGCAGGCAGTGCTCGAGCGGGCGGAACTGGTGCTGGTGGCGATTCCCTCCAAGGCCTTTCGTGACGTCGTGCGACAGGCACGCCCCTGGCTTCGCTCCGACCAGATCCTGGTGAGTACTACCAAGGGTATTCAGGAGGAGGGCTTCAAGCTGATGAGCCAGATCCTCCAGGAGGAGACGGGCTTCACCCATATCGGCGTGATTTCGGGCCCCAACCTGGCCTCTGAAATCGCCCAGAAACAGCTCACCGCCACGGTAGTGGCCAGCGACGACCCGCTGACTCGCACTCGGGTGCAGCAGGCGCTGAGCTGTGACTACTTCCGGGTCTATGCCAGCAACGACCGCTACGGCGTTGAGCTGGGCGGGGCGCTCAAGAACATCTATGCGATCGCCGCCGGCATGGCCGCCGCGCTGGGCATGGGCGAGAACACTCGCAGCATGCTGATGACCCGGGCGCTGGCCGAGATGGGGCGCTTTGCGGTGGACCAGGGGGCCAACCCCATGACGTTTCTCGGGCTTGCCGGCGTCGGCGACCTGATCGTCACCTGCTCGTCGGACCTGTCGCGCAACTACCGAGTCGGCTATGCGCTGGGCCAGGGCAAAACCCTCGATGACGCAGTGGCGGCCCTGGGCCAGGTGGCCGAGGGGGTCAACACGGTGCGCCTGGTGCGCGACAAGGCCCGTGAGGCCGGTGTCTACATGCCGCTGGCCGAAGGGCTCTACCAGGTGCTGTTCCAGGGCGTGCCGGCACGGGAAATGGCGCGCATGCTGATGCGGGGGGAGCAGAGCAGCGATGTGGAATTCCTGCTCTCACGGGAAGACGTGCAGCGGGCCCACCGGCGGGTCGAGGCCGCCGACGACCAGCCGGACGCCAGCAGGCATGGGAGCGGGCAACATGGGAGTGGGCAATGAGTAAGCGCTTGCTGATCATGCGCCATGGTGAGGCCGGCCCGGGCAGCGTCGATGCCGAGCGCACGCTCACCGCTCGCGGCCATGCCGAAGCCGCGCGCATGGCCGACTGGCTGCAGTATCAGGAACTGGATGAGGCGCGAATCCTCGCCAGTCCCTATGTGCGTGCCCGGCAGACGGCAGAGCATGTGGCGGCCAGCCTGGAGCGCGAGGTCGAGACCCTGGCCATCGCCACGCCGGACGACCCTCCCGAGGCCGTGAGTGACTGGCTGCTGGAGCAGACCGACCGAGGGCCGTTGGTGCTGGTCAGCCATATGCCGCTGGTGGGCGCCTTGACAGGGCTTCTGGTCGAGGGGCGAAGTGACCGCGGTCTGGGCTTTCCCACGGCGGCCGTGGCCGAGCTCGAGGCCGAGGTGTGGGCGGCGGGCTGCGCCAGGCTGCTGCGCTTCATGGCGCCGAACGACGTTACCTGGCCAGATGAGCGGCCCTGAATCAATGGAGAACTGCCATGACTTTCGTCGTCAACAATCGCGTCTTCGTCAACCCCGGCCATGAGGGGGCATTCGAAGCGCGCTTTCGCGCCCGGGCCGGCGAAATCGACAAGCAGCCAGGCTTTCTGGCCATGCGTGTGCTTCGGCCATTGGGCAATCAGGCCCCCTATGTGGTGGAGACCGAGTGGGAGAGCCAGGAAGCCTTTCACGCCTGGGTCGGCGGCGATGACTTCAAGCGCGCCCACGCCAACCCCATGCCCAGGGACGCCGTCGGCGAGGGCGGCGGGCTCGAGCAGTTCGAGGTGGTGATCCGCAGCGGTGGCTAGACGATGACGGCAACGCTTAGATCAGCCCGGCGAGACGCAGGCCAAACACCCCCAGCGTGATGGTCACGCTCGCCATCAGCGTAGTGAGGGCGATGATGTTGGCGGTCAGCACGGCGTTGCCGCCCATCGCCTTGGCCATCACGAAGGCGGCCGCCGCCGTGGGGCTGGCGAAGAACAGGAAGAGCACACCGAGCTCGCGCCCCTGGAAGCCGACCAGCCAGGCGGCACTGGTGGCCAGTATCGGTATCGTGATCATCTTCATCAGGCTGGCGCCGGTGGCCAGGCGCCCCGATGCCCGGATCGAGCCCAGGGAGAGGGTGGCGCCGATACAGATCAGCGCCAGGGGCAGGGTCAACGAGGCAAAATACTCCCCTGAGGTCATCAGCCAGCCGGGAAGGCGCAGTTCTAGGGCGGCCACCGGCACCGCCACTACCACGGCCAGAATCAGCGGATTGTGTGCGATGTGCGAGGCGATACTGCGCCAGTTGGTGCGCTGATGGGGCTGGTAGGCGGCCAGGGCAATCACCGAAAAGGCGTTGTAGGTGAGAATCACCACGCCGAGCAACAGGCCTCCGGCAGACAGGCCATAGTCACCGTACATGCCCGCGGCAAGGGCCAGCCCGACGATGCCGCAGTTGCCGCGGAAGGCGCCCTGGACATAGACGCCACGGTCGGCATGAGGCACCCGCAGGATCGCCCAGCCCCAGCTGAACAGGAAATTGCCCAGGGTGGCCAGGGCGAAGAAGCCGAGCAGCAGCGGGTTCAGGGTGGCGTCCAGGTCGGCCTTGATGATGCTGAGAAAGATCAGCATCGGCATGGTGCCCTTGAACACCAGTAGCGAAGCGGTATTGATGAAGGGCTGATCGATCCAGCCGGCACGCTTCAGGCCCAGGCCGATGAAGACCATGACGAAGACCGGCAGCGTGACTTCCAGGGTGCCGAAGAAGACATCGACGAGCTCCATTCAGCGAGCCAGCCACAGGCCGATCGTCACGGCGGCGATCACGGTGATCCAGAAGAGACGGTTACGGATTCGGGTATCACGCGGGGGACGCGGCGCTGACATGGGGAGACTCCGATTGAGCTTGGGTGTCGGGGAGCCGATGGGTTCGACTTGGCGAAACAGGGTAAACCCGTTAGCCTGCTATCGCCACAGACTTTACGTCTTGCTTGACACTGGATTCCACCATGACCGCTTCTCCCGCTAGCCAACGACCGCGATTGATCTTCGCCCATGCCAACGGCTTTCCCGGCATGAGCTACCGCAGCCTGCTTGCACCGCTGCACGAGCGCTTCGACGTTCATCCGGTCGATCGCCTGGGTCATCACCCCGACTACCCGGTCGGCCACAACTGGCTGGCGCTGCGCGATGAGCTGCTCGATCATCTCACCCACAGCGAGGAACCCGCCATCGGCGTGGGGCACTCCATGGGCGGCGTATTGATGGCCATGGCCGCCGAGCGTGCCCCCGAACGCTTTCGCTGCGTCGTCATGCTCGATCCACCGCTGATGCTGGGATTGGACGCCTGGGGGATGAAGATGGCCAAGCGTTTCGGCTTCATCGACCGGGTCACGCCGGCGGGAAAGTCCAGGGGGCGGCGGTCGGCGTGGCCGGATCGTGACGCCATGGCCAATCATCTGCGTCGTCGGGGCTTGTTCCGGCGTTTCACGCCCGATGCGCTGCACGACTATGTCGAGGGGGGGACCCGGCTGGGTGACGATGGCTCGGCCGAGCTGGTGTATGACCCCGCCATCGAGACCGAGATCTTTCGTCAGCTACCCGACCACCTGACCAGCTTGCCGCGCCGCCTGCAGGTGCCCTTCGGCCTGATCGCCGGCCGCGACTCCGATCTGATCACGCCGGCCCGCCGTCGACGCCTCGAGCGTCGCCGGATCAAGCTGTCGCTGGTGCCGGGGACGCACATGTTCCCGATGGAGCATCCCGAGGAGACACGCCAGGCCCTGTTGGCGATGCTCGATGAGCTGCTGGAGGCTTCGACATGAGCGGTCCACGAGCCATCCGGCTGGCCGGCGGGCGTCTGGCCGGACTCAGCTGGGGTGATGAAGCGGCACCGACCTGGCTGGCGCTGCACGGCTGGCTGGACAACGCGGCGAGCTTCACGCGCCTGGCGCCCCTTCTGGTACGCCAGATGGGGATCCGTATCGTTGCCATCGACTTCAGCGGACACGGTCATTCGCAACATGTCGCCGGCGACTATGCGCTGTGGGACTACTGCCACGACCTGCTGGATGCCGCCGATGACCTGGGCCTGGAGCGGGCCACGCTGCTGGCCCATTCCATGGGTGCGGGGGTGTCCTGCCTGGCCGCTGCTGCCTTCCCGGAGCGCATCGGCCGCCTGGTACTGATCGATGGACTGGGGGCGCTCACCACCCCGGCAGGGGACTCGGCTCAGCAACTGCGCAAGGGCCTGCGTTCGGCTCGACGTTCCTTATCGGCCGCGCCGCGCTATCCTGATATTGAAACCGCCGTGGCGGCCCGGGTAGCGGGTGGAGTGACGCCCATCGATGCCGTTACCGCCACCCCGGTGGTGGAGCGCAACCTGTGCCATGAAGACGATGGTCACGTGCGCCTGCGTACCGACGGTCGCCTGCTCTGGCCATCACCGGTGCGTCTGACGCCGGAACAGGCCCTGGCCCTGCTCGGGTCCATCCAGGCACCGGTGCTGCTGATCGAAGGCGAGGGCGGCATACTCGGCGGGCGGGAGTCGGCGGCAGCCGCACGATCGGCGGTCTCGACACTCACCCGACGGGTGTTGCCCGGCGGGCACCACCTGCACCTGGAGCCCGGCGCAGTAGCAGCGGTGGCGGAGACCATCGTCGACTGGCAGGCAATGGAAGCGAAAGTGTTATAGGGAGCGGCCTCATGAACGGTTCGATGGCAGCGCCGACGGGCAAGCGCGTCGCCCTGACCCTGGGCAGCGGTGGGGCGAGGGGGTACGCCCATATCGGGGTGATCGACGTGCTGGAGGCCCGCGGGTACGAAGTCGTGGCGATTTCCGGCTGCTCCATGGGGGCGGTCATCGGTGGGGTCTATGCGGCGGGAGAGCTCGATGCCTATCGCGAATGGGTCTGCCAGCTCGACTATTTCGATGTGCTCAAGCTGGTGGATGTCACCTGGAGCCCCATGGGAGCCATGCGGGCCAGCAAGGTGATGAGCAAGCTGCAGGGCCTGATGGGCGACATCCAGATCGAGGATCTGCCGATTCCCTTCACCGCGGTGGCCACCGACCTGGCACGTCAGCGTGAGGTGTGGTTCCAGTCGGGCTCTCTGTTGCGTGCCATGCGCGCCTCCATCGCCATCCCGGGCGTGATCACCCCGGTGCATATCGGTGCCCAGACGCTGGTAGATGGCGGCCTGCTCAACCCCTTGCCGATCATCCCGACCGTATCGGCCCATGCCGACCTCATTCTGGCGGTGAATGTCACTGCGCATAGCCCGCAGCCGGTGACCCTGGAGGACCTCCTGCCGTCAGAGCCGGGCGTCGACGAAGAGGTACCAGAGAATGACTCGTCGGTGAGCGGCTGGATGGATGTGCGCGGCGCGACCCGGCGTTTTCTGGATGGGTTCGGCAACGGCGGGGAGGGCGACGACGAGAGTGATGCCGCGACGGGGAAGGCCTCCACTGGGCGTCGCGCCTGGGGGCGGATGGACATGATCCTGGCGTCCTTCGACATTACCCAGGCGGCACTGGCGAAATACAAGGTGGCAGGCTACCCCCCCGATATCCTGATCGAAGTCCCCAAGACGGTCTGCGGTGCGTTCGAGTTCCACCGGGCCGATGCCCTGATACGGCTGGGGCGCCACCTCACCTTGCAGGCGCTGGACCAATACGAAGGGCGCTTCCATGGGGGGAGCCCAGGAATGGTCGTTCAGCCGCCCCAGATGCCGGCAGACCGTGAATCGGGAGGCGGCGTGTGAGTTTGCTAGGCATCCTGGCCACGGCGGCGTAGCAGGACATAGACCGCGCCGGTGCCCCCATCGGCATCCAGGGCCGAGCAGAAGGCGAGTACCGCGGGCCATTCGCGCAGCCAGGCGTTCACATGGCTCTTGATCACGGGGTAGTTGGCGGTGCTGCCCCATGCCTTGCCGTGCACGATCAGCACGCAGCGCATGCGACCGGCGGTAGCGTCACGCAGAAACCCCTCCAGCTCGCTGCGTGCCTCGTCCAGCGTAAGGCCGTGCAGGTCGAGCCCCGCCTCCCAGGCAATGCGCCCTCGCTTGAGCTGGGTGCGGGTGCGGTGGGGCAGGTCGGGCAGGGCAAAATCGAGCGGCTCCGATGGGCGCACGGGCTCCACGCGGCCATCGCTGGTGCGGCTGGTGGTGTCGCTGTTCCCCGCGGCAACCGCCGCGGCGCGCCGCTCGGCCGCCGACGGATCCTTGCGGCGTGGTCGCCCGGGATCGGCACGTTCGCTGACGATACGCCTCACGCCGGCTTCATGCAGTGCCTGGCGAAAGGCGCTGACATCGTCTTCATCCGGTGGGCGGCGGCGTCGGCTCATGTGCTACTCATGGGGAGGGTTCGAGGCGCACAGTATAGCGGCCTGAGCGCGACTGTGAACCGTTGGCCACCGCGGGTACAATCGACCCCTGTCAGCAACCGATCCCACAGGAACCCACGTGGCCGAATCCTCTCCCGTTTCCCGTTCGACGCTCAGTCTGGGCGATGCGGCCCTCTGCGCCGACCTCGTCACGCTACGCGACTACCTGCGCTGGAGTGCCAGCGAGTTTCATCTGGCCGGCCTGTTCCATGGGCACGGCACCGATTCGCCCTGGGACGAGGCGGTCGCCCTGGTGCTGGGTTCGCTGCACCTGCCCTGGAACGTCGATCCTGCGGTGCTGGATGCGCGGCTGCTGCCCATGGAGCGCCTGCGTGTCGTGGCCCTGGTACGCGAACGCATCACCACCCGGCGCCCGCTGCCTTACCTGCTGGGCGAAGCCTTCTTCGCCGGCTTCCCCTTCCACGTGGACGAAAGAGTGTTGATTCCCCGTTCGCCGATTGCCGAGCTCATCGAATCGGGGTTCGAGGCGTGGTTTCCGGAGCAACCGCCGACCCGGGTGCTCGACCTCTGTACCGGATCGGGCTGCATCGGTATCGCCACGGCGCTGCACCTGCCCACCTGCGACGTCGACCTGGCCGATATCAGTCCGGAAGCGCTGGCGGTGGCCAAGCAGAACATCCAGCGTCATGAGGTGGGTGCCAGGGTGCGGGCCGTGCTGTCGGATGTATTCGACGGCCTCGGCGGCCAGCGCTACGACCTGATCGTCTCCAACCCTCCCTACGTGGATGCCCGTGACCTGGCCACCATGCCCTCCGAGTTTCGCCATGAGCCGAACCTGGCGCTGGAGGCGGGACATGACGGGCTCGATATCGTCCGGCGTATCCTGCGCCAGGCCCGTGAGCATCTCACCGAGGACGGGGTGCTGATCGTCGAAGTGGGCAATTCGGACCGCCACCTGGAGGCCGCCTTCCCCGAGGTGCCTTTCCTGTGGCTCGACTTCGAGCGCGGCGGTCAGGGAGTCTTCGCCCTCTCCGCCGCGGAACTCGACGCCCATGCGGCGTCCTTCGCCTGATCGCTGGCAGCGATCATCGACAGCATCATTCAGGAGGCACGTCCATGTCCGGCAACACATTCGGCAAGCTGTTCACCGTCACCACCTTCGGCGAGAGCCATGGTCCGGCCCTTGGCGCCATCGTCGACGGGTGCCCGCCGGGCCTGCCGTTGACCGAGGCCGACCTGCAGCAGGACCTGGACCGTCGGCGCCCCGGCACGTCACGTCACACCACGCAGCGCCGCGAGCCCGACCAGGTGAAGATCCTCTCCGGCGTGTTCGAGGGGGTGACCACGGGTACCTCCATCGGGCTGCTGATCGAGAACACCGACCAGCGTTCCAAGGACTACTCGAACATCAAGGACCAGTTCCGCCCCGCCCACGCCGACTACAGCTACCATCACAAGTACGGTGTTCGTGACTACCGGGGCGGTGGCCGTTCCAGCGCCCGGGAAACCGCGATGCGGGTGGCGGCGGGGGGGATCGCCAAGAAGTACCTGGCTACCCGGGGCATCGAGGTGCGCGGCTACATGAGCCAGCTCGGCCCCATCGAGATCGCCTTCAAGAGCTGGGAGGCGGTACACGACAACCCCTTCTTTTGTCCCGACCCGGACAGGGTGGCCGAGCTCGAGGCCTTCATGGATGAACTGCGCCGGGCCCAGGATTCGGTGGGTGCGAAGATCACCGTGGTGGCCGATGGCCTGCCCCCGGGGCTCGGTGAGCCCGTTTTCGACCGGCTCGATGCCGAGCTGGCGCATGGCTTGATGAGCATCAATGCCGTCAAGGGCGTGGAGATCGGCGACGGCTTCGCCGCCGTGTCGCAGCGGGGCAGTGAGCACCGCGACGAAATGACGCCGGAGGGGTTTCTCTCCAATCATGCCGGCGGCGTGCTCGGCGGCATCTCCTCGGGACAGCAGCTGGTCGCGCATCTGGCGCTCAAGCCGACCTCGAGCATCACTACGCCGGGGCGCTCCATCGACGTACATGGCCAGCCGGTCGAAGTGATCACCAAGGGGCGCCACGACCCCTGCGTGGGGATCCGTGCCACGCCGATCGCCGAAGCCATGATGGCGCTGACCCTGATGGACCACCTGCTGCGTCACCGGGCGCAGAATGCCGACGTGCGCGTCACCACGCCGGTGCTGCGCTGAATCGGATTCCGGGCCAGGCCCGCTGGGCCTGGCTGGCTGCTACACTCAACAGACCACTTGAGCCGAGTACCGCCATGAAGATCAACGTCGAGTTCGACCTGACCCCTGACGAGTTCCGCCGCTCCCTGGGCCTGCCCGATGTCGAGGCTTTCCAGCAGGACTTGCTGAACCGCATTCACAAGCAGATGGAGTCCGGGGTCGAGGGCTACGACCCCATGAGCCTTATGCAGCCTTTCCTGCAGCAACAGGGGCTCTCCCAGGGGCTTTCTCAGGGCATGACCCAGGGGTTGTCCCAGGGGCTCGCCAGCTTTGGTACCTACCAGCAGATGATGCTGGATATGCTGCGCAAGGCCAGTAGCGGCAAGGCGGACCAAGCAGAGCCCGAAGAGGAAAGAGCCGGAGCAAGAAAGGAAAAGGCAGAGGCCAAGGGCGAGCAGAAGCCAGAGCCGGCCGAGGCAAAGAAGAGCAGCAAGCGGGCAGGCACGGCAAGTGCTCGCTCGCGGTCGCGACGCAGTGAGTGACCCGGCCAGGACAATGGCTTCAGGTGCGAAATCGGCGAGTGTGCCACCTTGGATTGAGCAACATTAAGTTGCAACCGAGGGCGTGGCAGACTACGCTTTGTGCAGTGCAGCATTCATGCCGTGCAGCTTGACTGATGGATGATCGGCGCTGCGCCCCGCATGACTTTTAGGTCCACAGGAGGTTACCGCCATGCAGGACAAGATGATCGACAACTTCAATCAGCAGACGCGCCGCTTCTTCGAGCCCATGCGCAAGCTCAACTCGCTGATGCTCGGCAATATGGAAAAGATGACCGAGTACCAGCTGGAAGCCATGAAGCGCTATAGTCAGCTGGGTACCGAGCGTATGCGCAGTGCCTCGGAAATCAGTGACGCCGAAGATCTCCAGCAGTTCGGCGCTCAGCAGGCCGAAATGATGAACGAGCTCTCCAAGCAGATGATGGAGGATGCCCAGGCCTTGAGCGAGATGAGCCAGGAGTTCCGCTCCGAGCTGGAGAAACTGCTCGGTGAGGCCGGCCAGCAGCTGGCCGACCAGGCAAGCGAGAGCGGGGCGAGTGCCAAGCCGGCCAGTTCGGGCAAGTCCGATACACCGGCCAAGGCAACCAGTCAGTCTTCGCGCAAGAGCTGAAAAAAGTCTAGGCGCCGCCCGGTATCTCCGGGCGGTGTCATCGCCTCCACAGCGCCCTTCCGCAGGGTCCTGTGGAGGCGGTTCGTTGAAAGTCACGCCGTGAGTCGATGATCAGGAGTGGGCAATGCTGTCAGGGTTGGAAGGTCCATCACAAGTCGAGTGGGAAGAGTGGAATGCGCAGCTGCAGGAAATGGGGCAGCAGTATCAGGCGTTGATGCAGGACCTCCTCGCAAAAATGGCGCCCGATGCGGCGGCCGATACCATCCAGAGCGATATGCGGGAAGCCTTCCAGGCTGGCGCCGAGTCCCTTATGAGTAATCCCCAGCTGGTGTGGCAGACCCAGGCCCGCCTGCTGCAGGATCAATGGCAGCTGTGGCAGAACGCCCTGCGGTCCGCCAACGGCGAGCCGGTAGAGCCCCTGGTGACGCCGCTGCGCGGCGACCGACGCTTCAACGACGAGGCCTGGAGCAACGATCCCTACTATCAGGCGATCATGCAGCAGTACCTGCTTTTCTCGCGTCTGGTCGAAGAGCTGATAGAGCGCCTGGAGGGGCTGCCCGAGCAGCAGAAGCGCAACCTGGCCTTCTATGCTCGCCAACTGGTCAACGCCATGGCGCCCACCAATTTCATCTCCACCAACCCCGAAGTGATGCGGCGTACCATGGAGACCCGCGGCCAGAACCTGGTCGATGGCCTGACTCGGCTGCGCGAGGACCTGGCCAATTCCGCCGATGGTCTGAATGTGAGCATGACCGATCGCAGCGCCTTCGAGGTGGGTGAGAACATCGCCGTGACGCCCGGTCATGTGGTGTTCGAGAATGAACTGATCCAGTTGATCCAGTACACCCCCACGACCGAGACGGTGTTCAAGACACCGCTGCTGGTCGTGCCCCCCTGGATCAACAAGTACTATATCCTCGACCTGCGTCCGGACAACTCCATGGTCAAGTGGCTGGTGGATCAGGGCCATACCGTCTTCCTGATCTCCTGGCGCAACCCGGGGCCCGAGCAGCGGGACCTGACCTGGGCCGACTACATGCAGATGGGGCCGATCACCGCCATGGAGGCCATCGAGCAGGCCTGTGGCGAGAAGTCGGTCAATCTGCTCAGCTACTGCGTCGGCGGAACCCTGACGGCATCCACCGTGGCCTATCTCACCAGCACCCGCCGCGGCCGCAAGGTCAGGTCCGTGACCTACATGGCCACCCTGCAGGATTTCCGCGACCCGGGCGAGATCGGGGTGCTCCTCAGCGAGCCGGTCCTGGCCGGGATCGAGGCACGACTCGAGAAGGATGGCTATCTCGACGGTCGCTCCATGGCCTATACCTTCAACCTGCTGCGCGAGAACGATCTCTTCTGGTCGTTCTATATCAGCAACTACCTGAAGGGTGAGAACCCGGCGCCATTCGATCTGCTCTACTGGAACACCGACGGCACCAACCTGCCGGCGGCGACGCACGGCTGGTACCTGCGCAGCATGTATCTTGAGAATCGCCTGGTGCAGCCCGGCGGCATCGAGCTGGACGGGGTCAAGATCGACCTGCGCAAGGTTTCCACGCCGAGCTATTTTATCTCGACCCGCGACGACCATATCGCCAAGTGGAACAGCACCTATTACGGCGCCCTGTTGCCCAAGGGGCCGACGACCTTCGTACTGGGTGGCTCCGGTCATATCGCCGGTATCGTGAACCCTCCGCAAAGGAACAAGTACGGCTACTGGACCAACAGCGAGTTGCCCGACAGCCATGAAGAGTGGCTGGCCGGCGCCGAGGGCCACGAGGGTTCCTGGTGGCCGCACTGGCAGCAGTGGATGACCGAGGGCGGCTACGCCGACCCGGAAAAGATGGTGCCGGCGCGCCAGCCGGGCGAGGGCGAACTGCCGCTGCTCGAGGAAGCGCCGGGGCGCTACGTGCGTACCACTATCCCCGAGGTGCTGGGAGAAGTGCCGCCGAAGGAGTAATCGGCAGGCATCGACGAGAAGGAATCAACGTGGCCCGCCTTGAGCGGGCCACGTTTTTTTTGGCGATGCAAGGTCCGTGATTATAGCAAGCGCAGGGCAACACCGCCGGGAGTCCTTCGGCCTCCAGTCGCGAGCTAAAGCTACCTCCGACAGTTACTTATCTCTCCCTGGCGGAGAGGATCGCTGTTGGAGCGCTGGTCCCCATCGCGACTGGCGCCGGCAGGCGCCTTGGCGGAGGTCGCAAGGGCAGTGGCTATCGCAAGCGCAGGGAAACACCGCCGGGAGTCCTTCGGCCTCCAGTCGCGAGCTAAAGCTGCTCCAACAGTTTTTTCTCTCTCCTTTGGAGGATAAGACCGCTGTTGGAGCGCTGCTCCGCATCGCGACTGGCGCCGATAGGCGCCTCGGCGGAGGCCGCAAGGTCAGTGGTTATCGCCCGCGTTGGCAACACCGCGGTCGCGAGCTGAAGCTGCTCCCACAACGGAGTGGCGGCGTTGGCGGAAAGGATCGCTGTCGGAGCGCTGCTCCGCATCGCGACTGGCGCCGATAGGCGCCTCGGCGGAGGCTGGCACGTTAGAGGCTATCGCGAATGCTGGGCAACACCGCCGGGAGGCTTGCAGCCTCCAGTCGCGAGCTGAAGCTGCTCCCACAACGGAGTAGCGCCGTTGGCGGAAGAGATGCTGTTGGAGCGCTGGTTTCCATCGCGACTGGCGCCGGCAGGCGCCTTGGCGGAGGCTGCGAGGGCAGTGGCTATCGCCAGCGTTGGCAACACCGCCGGGAGGCTTTCAGCCTCCAGTCGCGAGCTAAAGCTGCTCCTACAACGGAGTGGCGGCGTTGGTGGAAAGGATCGCTGTTGGAGCGCTGGTCCCCATCGCGACTGGCGCCGACAGGCGCCCGGCGGAGGCTGCAAGGTCAGTGGTTATCGCCCGCGTTGGCAACACCGCGGTCGCGAGCTGAAGCTGCTCCCACAACGGAGTGGCGCCGTTGGCGGAAAGGATCGCTGTTGGAGCGCTCGGTTCGGCGCTCCGACTCCGCATCGCGACTGGCGCCGACAGGCGCCTTGGCGGAGGCCGCCATCGCCCGAAATACCAGCCTCAGGCTTTGGCAGTCACATAGGCACGACGTTTCAGCCAAAGCCCCGGCAGCACCAGCAGCACGGCGAGCAGCCAGACTGGCCAGCTGCCGGTGCGGGTGAATGGCGTGAGGCCCTGCATCGGCGTGGCTTCCCCGGTGAGGTAGGTGGTCTCGAACTGGGGGGCTCGGGCGGTGATGCGGCCCTGGGGGTCGATGATCACGGTGACGCCATTGCTGGTGGCGCGCACCACATAGCGGCCATTCTCGAGGGCGCGCAGGCGAGCCATCTGCAGATGCTGTAGCGGACCGATCGACTCGCCGAACCAGGTGTCATTGGATACCGTCAGCAGCAGCTCGGAGTTGCGCGCTCGATCGGCCACCAGGTCGGCGTAGATGATCTCGTAGCAGATGGCGTTGCCGATGGTGGTGCCCAGGGCCTGGATCGGCGGTTGTCCCTCCGGCCCCGGGGTCATGGCCGGCATCGGCAGGTCGAAGAAGGCGATGGTGCCGCGCAGCCAGCGCTCCAGCGGCAGATACTCGCCGAAGGGCACCAGGTGCGCCTTGCGGTACTCGCCTTCCGTATTGCCGACGCCGATCACGCTGTTGTAGTAGAGCCCGCGATCTTCGCGCTGCAGTATGCCGGTGAGCAGGGCGCTGCCTGGCGGCATGGTGGACTGGGCACGCTCCAGAATCGCCGTGGCTTCATCCTCGAACATCGGCAACGCCGCTTCCGGCCAGATGATCAGGTCGATATCGTCGGCCTGTTCCCGGGTCATCTCCAGATAGGTATTGGCCGCCATTCGACGGCCTTCCGGCGTCCACTTGATCAGCTGCGGCAGATTGCCCTGCAGCAGGGCGACGCGCAGGGGCTCGCCGGCGGGCGAGGTCCACTGGGTCGGCAGGACCAGCGGGGCCAGCCAGAATGCAGCCACGGGTGCTGCGGCCCACCAGCGGCGACGCAGGAACTCGACGCCGAGCGTTCCGGTAAGCACGGTCAGCAGGGAGAGCAGGTAGACGCCGCCGACCGGTGCCCATGCTGCCAGCGGGGAGTCCACATGGGCGCTGCCGAGCAGCAGCCAGGGGAAGCCGGTGAACAGCCAGGTGCGCAGCCACTCGCCGAGCACCCAGGCACCGGCAAAGGTGAGGAAAGCGAGGCGAGGGCCTGTCAGCCGGCGATAGAGCCAGAGTGTCGCGGCGTAGAACAGCGCCATGGAGCAGACGAACAGGGTGGTCAGGAACAGTGCCAGCGGCACCCCGGTGTAGCCGTAGTCGTGAATCGACACATAGACCCAGGAAGCGCCGGAGCCGAACAGCCCGACCCCATAGCACCAGCCCTTCAGCGCGGCCTGGAGGGGCGACAGGTAGTGGATGCCCAGGACCATCAGCCCGGCGGCGATGGGGCCGAGCCACCAGAGCTCGAAAGGGGAGGCGGTCAGCGTGGTGAGCACGCCGGCGAGCAGGGCCAGGAGATAGGCCACTGCGGGGGAGAGGCGGATTTCCGTCATGGGTCGTCGTGGCTTCCTGGCGTAACTATTCGTCCGTGAGCGCGTTGCTGCTTGGGGCTGCTTCCAGCAGGCGGATGCGGCGATTGTCGGCGTTGAGCACGGTGAAGCGCCAGCCGCCCAGCTCGGCATGTTCACCGCGGCCGGGCAGGTGGCCGAAGCGCTGCATGACCAGGCCGCCGACCGTATCGAATTCATCGTCGGAGAAGCCGGTACCGAAGCGTTCGTTGAAGTCCTCGATCGGCGTCAGGGCGCGGATGGCATAGCGACCTTCGCCCAGCTCGCGGATATCGTCTTCCTCGTCGGTATCGTGCTCGTCTTCGATATCGCCGACGATCTGTTCGAGAATATCCTCGATGGTCACGATGCCGGCGGTACCGCCATATTCGTCGACCACCACCGCCATGTGGTTGTGGGTGTCGCGAAACTCCTTGAGCAGGCTGTTGAGTCGCTTGGACTCCGGTACGAACATGGCGGGACGCAGGATATCCTCGATACGGAAGTTATCGCGCTCCTCGTCCGGGCAGTTGAGCAAGCGCAGCAGGTCCTTGACCAGCAGCAGCCCCTTGATCTCGTCGAGGTTCTCTCCGATGACCGGGTAACGGGAGTGTCCCGTCTCGTCGATCAGCGCCAGGTATTCGTCCGGCGGCTGGTCGGCGGCAATGGCCGCGACCTGGGAGCGGGGTATCAGTACTTCGCGCACCTGCTGGTCGCTGATGTTCAGGGCCCCCTCGATGATCATCATCGCGTCCTGCTCCAGCTTCAGACGAGTGCCGGCCTGGCGCAGGAACTCCATCAGCTCTTCCCGTGAACTGGGACCATCATTGTCACCCGAGAGGGCGCCGAGTAGTTTCTCTAGCCAGGACTTTCCACCCTGGCCGGTCGATCGGTCTTCACTCATGGGTCGAGTCTCTCGTCCTCGCTATCGAAGTGTCGCTCGCCACTGCCGCCACTCATGTCCCGAACCGGCAGATACGGGTCGGCAATGGAAAAGGTCGCCAGGATATCGCGCTCCAGCTGCTCCATGATGTCGGCGTCTGTCTCGTCGACATGATCATGCCCGAGCAGATGCAGTGTGCCATGTACCACCAGGTGAGCGTAGTGGTCTTCGAGTCGCTTGTTCTGCTCGAGGGCTTCCTGCAGCACCACGGGGTGACAGATCACCAGGTCGCCGAGCAGCGGCAGCTCGATGCCGGGGGGCGCTTCAAAAGGGAAGGAGAGCACGTTGGTGGGCCGGTCGCGGCCGCGATAGTCCCGGTTGAGGGACTGGCTCTCGTCGGCATCGACAATGCGGATAGTGACCTCGGTGCGGCGCTCTTCCGGGAAGTGAGCCAGTACGGCGTCGACCCAGGATGCGAGCACCGGCTGCTTCGGCAGGGGGCTGCCCGTGGAGGCGATCTGACGGTCGACTATCGCTGGCGGGCTCATGTCTCGCCGTAGTCCTTGCTGCCCCTTTGGCGCTCGCGCTCCTGGCGCAGCGACTCGCGCTCGCGGGTGCGGGCCTCGACCCTGGCGCGGTCCTGGACCTCCTGCTCGGCCTCGAAGCTCTCGTAGGCCTCGATGATGCGCTGTACCAGAGGGTGGCGTACCACATCCTTGGCGGCGAAGTGCGTGACGCCGATGCCGGGGGTGCCTCGCAGCACCTCCAGCACCTGGATCAGGCCGGAACTCGCCCCACGGGGCAGGTCGACCTGGGTGACGTCGCCGGTGATCACGGCGGTTGAGCCGAAGCCGATACGAGTCAGGAACATCTTCATCTGCTCGCGAGTGGTGTTCTGGCTCTCGTCGAGAATGATGAAGGCATTGTTCAGGGTGCGCCCACGCATGTAGGCCAGCGGGGCGATCTCGATCACCTGCCGTTCGATCAGCTTGCCGACCTGCTCGAAGCCCAGCATCTCGTAGAGGGCGTCATAGAGCGGGCGCAGGTAGGGGTCGATCTTCTGGGCCAGGTCGCCGGGCAGGAAACCAAGTTTTTCACCTGCCTCCACGGCCGGACGCACCAGCAGGATGCGACGAACTTCCTGGTGGTTGAGCGCCTCCACCGCTGCGGCTACGGCCAGGTAGGTCTTGCCGGTACCGGCCGGGCCGATGCCGAAGTTGATGTCATGGGCGCGAATGCTGGTGACATAGCTCTGCTGGTTCTGGCCGCGGGGCTTGATCAATACCTTGGGCGTGCGCAGCAGGACGTCGCCGTCTTCGTGCCCCTCTTCCTCTTCCAGCGCCTCGAGACCGGATTCCTGCAGGAACAGGTGCACCGTATCCGGCGATAGATCACCGGTTTCGGCTTCGCGATAGAGGTGCTCCAGCACATTGGCGGCCGCCTTCACCCGATGCCCGGGGCCTGCCAGCTGGAACACGTTGCCGCGATTGCGAAGGGTGACGCCGAGTCGTTCCTCGACCAGTTTGAGGTGCTCATCGCGCTGACCGCAGAGATTGGCCAGACGCTGGGGGTCATTGGGTTCGAGGCTCAATGTGATGATGCGGTTCGCCTGAGAAGTTGGCTGGCTCAAGACAAGGGGATCCATGCGTTGCGAATGTGGGCTCAGCTTACTGCCCCGGCGAAGGCCGGGGCAATGACAGAATGCTCAGTGTAGTGCCGGTGAGTGCAGCTCGCCACGTAACGAGTTGGGTAGCGCTTCGGTGATGGTCACGTCGACGAAGTGGCCGATCAGCTCGGTGGGGTTGGCGGCACGGAAATTGACCACCCGGTTGTTCTCGGTACGCCCCGAGAGCTGGCCTGGATCCCTCGGCGAGAAGCCGGTGACCAGAATGCGCTGGGTCGACCCTACCATCCGGCGGCTGATCTGCATGGCCTGCTGGATGATACGCTCCTGAAGAATCGCCAGGCGCTGCTTCTTGACGCTCTCGGGAGTATCGTCGGCGAGGCTTGCCGCCGGCGTGCCGGGGCGGGCCGAATAGACGAAGCTGAAGGAGTGGTCGAAGCCGATGCGATGGATCAGGTCCATGGTCGCTTCGAAATCCGCTTCGGTCTCGCCGGGGAAGCCGATGATGAAGTCCGACGAGAAGCTGATGTCGGGGCGCAGCTTGCGGATGCGCTCCAGCTTCTCCACGTACTCCTCGACGGTGTGGCCGCGCTTCATCGCTGCCAGAATACGGTCGGAGCCGGCCTGTACCGGCAGGTGCAGGTGGCTGACCAGTTCCGGTACCTCGCCATAGGCCTCGATCAGGCTGTCGGTGAACTCCACCGGGTGAGACGTGGTGAAGCGGACGCGATCGATGCCTTCCACCGCCGCCACGCAGGCGATCAGCTCGGCCAGGTCGATCTCGTCACCGAGCTGGTTCTCCCCGCGGTAGGCATTGACGTTCTGTCCCAGCAGGTTGATCTCGCGTACCCCCTGATCGGCCAGGTGGATGACTTCGTCCATGACCGACTCGAAGGGGCGTGAGACTTCCTCGCCGCGGGTATAGGGCACGACACAGAAGGTGCAGTACTTGGAGCAGCCTTCCATGACCGAGACGAAGGCGGTGGCCCCGTCCGAGCTGGGGCTGGGCAGGTGATCGAACTTCTCGATCTCCGGGAAGGTGACGTCGACCACGGAAATCTGATCGTTGCGCCGGGAGTCGAGCATAGCCGGGACACGGTGCAGGGTCTGGGGGCCGAAGACCATGTCGACATGGGGGGCGCGCTTGCGCAGAGCCTCCCCTTCCTGACTGGCCACGCAGCCTCCCACGCCGATCACCAGGTCGGGATTGGCCTCCTTGAGTTTCTTCCAGCGACCGAGCTGGTGGAAGACCTTCTCCTGGGCCTTCTCGCGAATCGAGCAGGTATTGAGAAGGATGACGTCGGCGTCGCCTTCGTCGTCGGTCAGTTCCAACTGATGGGATTCGCCGAGCAGATCCGCCATGCGAGCGGAGTCGTACTCGTTCATCTGGCAGCCGTGGGTCTTGATGAAGAGTTTCTTCGCCATAAGAATAGGGTCGCGATCGGTTGCCCGACGCTTGCGTCACCGGTGAGTGGAGTGTCGCGGGAATGCGGCTCGGCCAGCCTGCCGGGCCGTTCTCGAAGATGGAAACATTATACGGAACCAGGGGCAGCGGGGCCAGCGTGGTGGTCTCGTCGTCCATCGACTGTGTTACGCTTGCGAGTCTGCAGGCGTGTGCCTCGATACTCGGGCACACAACGGTCAATCGAACGGGAAGGAATGACGGCCTTATGGCGGCCAAGCCGATCTATCGGGTGGTTTTTCACCAACAAGGTGAAGTGTGGGAACTCTACGCCCGCGAGATATTCCAAAGCGACCTCTGGGGATTCATCGAGATCGAGGAATTCGTCTTCCAGGACCGCTCGAAGCTGGTGGTGGATCCCTCGGCCGACAAGCTGCGCCACACCTTCGACGGTGTGACCCGCAGCTATCTGCCGATCAACTCCATCGTCCGTATCGACGAAGTGGAGCGTGAGGGGCCGGCTCGGGCAGTCAAGAGCGAAGGACGGATCGCCGAGTTTCCCCGGGCGCCGATGCCGCCGCCCAGGGGGGAGAGTTAGAAGGGGGCTAGCGGCTTCGGGGCGCTGGTCATGAAGTGACCAGTTCGACCCGGGGCCATATGGGGCAACAGGTGGCAGGGTCTTTCCAGCGGTTTTCCCGGGACTTATCCACAGAAGCTGTGGATAGCCCTCTTCGACAATGGTCTCATCGGCCGCAGTGCGAACGGGAGGTTCGACGGCGGCATACAGGTCGCGGCGCAGCAGCTGCCGCAGGAGCCTTCGATAGCAGGACAACGGCATGACAATGCATAGATTCAAGACCCTCATGGCGGGCGTCACACTGGGGCTGATGGCCCTGCCGCTGCACGCCCAGCAGAATACGAACGCTACCCATTGGGTATCCGACGAACTCACCACCTATGTTCGCAGCGGACCGACCGATGGCTACCGCATTGTCGGCACCCTGACCTCCGGTGAACCGGTAAGCGTGCTTGAAACCAGCGGCGACTACAGCCGGGTGCGCAACACCGAGGGCAATACCGTCTGGGTACTCAGTGGGGAATTGCAGGAGGAGCCGAGTGCGCGCCAGCAGTTGCCGGTGCTTGAAAGACAGGTGGCCGAGCTGGAAGAGGAGCTTGGCGGCATCAACGAGACCTGGGAGGAGCGGGTCTCGGCGATGACCGAGACCCTGGAGGTCCGCGAGCAGCGCATTGCCGAGCTGGAGGCGAGCAATCGCCAGCTCGACAGTGAAGCCGACCGGTCACGCCAGACCATACGTCAGCTGCAGGCTCGACTGGACACCCAGGAAGAAGACCTGCTGATTCGCTATTTCATGTATGGCGGCGGGGTCGCCGGTGCCGGCCTCCTGGTGGGGCTGATCATCCCCCATCTTCCGCGCAAGAAACGCAAGCGCGACCGCTGGTTCTGATACCGCTGGTTCTGAAGGAGAGGCTATGCCCGGGGAATGGCTAAATCGCTGGCGGGAAGGACGCATCGGGTTTCACCGTCCACAGGTGCATCCTGCGCTGATTCAGCACTGGCCACTGCTCGGGGCGAGACCAGGCACCAAGGTGCTGGTGCCGCTCTGTGGCAAGAGTCTCGACATGCGCTGGCTCGCCCAGCACGATCATCCGGTGCTGGGCATTGAACTGGCCGAGGAGGCAATCGAGCAGTTCGTCGCCGAGGGGGCCGGGGAGATATCCCGCTATCGGCAGGAGCCCTTCGCGATTTGCCGCCAGGGCAGCGTCGAGCTGTGGTGTGGCGATTTCTTTCATTTCCATATCGAGCAGGCGGCCGAGATCGACGCCTTCTATGACCGGGCGGCGCTGATCGCATTGCCGCCGGCGACCCGCCAGCGCTATGCCTTTCACCTCGCCCAGCTGATCCCGCCCGGCGCGCGTGGGTTGTTGATCAGCCTGATGCGCGCCCCGAGCGACGAGGGCGGCGGTCCACCGTTCAGCGTCACTGCCGACGAGGTGCGCGAACTCTTCGAGCCCAACTTCCTGGTCACTCACCTGGAGGATGGGGAGCCCGAAGAGGGCAGCGGTTTTCGTGAAAGTGTCTGGGCCATGGTGCGCCGCGGGCCCGCCGTCTAGCGGGAGCGGGGACCCTAGAGAGCAGGACAAACCAGGCGGGCGCCCATTTGGGCGCCCGCTTCTGGTTTGGCAGGAAGAGATGCGAGGGAGATACAGTGGCTCGCTCAGCGTGCCAGCAGCTGGCCCAGTTCCGGGTCGCGGAAGGCGCGATCGAGGCCGTCGCTCAGCAGGTCGTTGAGCATGCGCGCGTTGGTGTCGCGATCCGGACGAAGCGCATAGCTCTGAGTGCGGCGCGAGGTGTAGGTGCCGGTATAGGTGTTGCCACCGTTGACCGCCCTGGCTTCGAAGACTGCCTCCAGGCGGGCCTCGTCGATGACCGGCCGACTCTCGCCGCGCTCATACCCCAGGTGGAGCAGGGTGAGGGTCAGGCTTGGCCGCCCCTCAGCCGGCTCCGTGGTGGGGGAGAAGCCCATCTCCCGCACGGCGCGCTCGGCTTCGCGCTGCAGCCGTGGCACCAGCTCGTGGGCGCTGACGGTGATGGTGGATGTCGCCATGGCGCTGCCGCTACGCGTGCCGATCACCTCGCCGTCGCGGTCATCCACCGCCATGACCGTGATGGCCTGGCCACCCCCGGTTGTCGGGACGTCGGCGGTACGCTGTGGATTCAACTGCAGATAGTGTGGGCTGGCACAGCCTGCCAGCAGGGCGCTAGCCAGCAGCAAGGCGGCTGCACGCAACGTCGTAAGGCGAAAGGGGCGTCGAATCATCTGGGACTCTCCTGAGTGAGAATGGAGGGTGGCGACGGGAGGTGGGCGATCACGGTGCAAGGCCTTGAGCTGGCACAGATGGCGAGTATAGCCGCGACGAGGCCAAGCGTAACAGCGTTGAGTACGTCGGCGGCAGAGCGGTTACAATGGGGTTCCACTCAGGAGAACGCTCATGATTCGACTCGCAGCCAAGGAGGACATGCCGCACCTCGTCGATATCTGGTTGCGCGCCTCGCAGCTGGCCCACGATTTCATTCCCGCCGAGTTCTGGCAGCGTCGCGCCCACGACATGGCCACGCGCTATCTGCCTGGCGCCGAAACGCACGTACTGGAGCTGGGTGGCAGCATCATCGGCTTCGCGGCCCTCAACGGCGACCACCTCGAGGCGCTGTTCATCGACCCGGACTTCCAGCGCTTCGGCCACGGCACGCACTTGATGGCCCATGCCATGACGTGCCGTGAGCGAATCACCCTGTGCGTCTATTCGCGCAACGTGCGTGCCGTCTCGTTCTACCGCAGGCTCGGCTTTCAATCGGTGGAGGATCGTCTCGAACCGCTGAGCGGCGAGAGCGAAACCCTGATGGCCTGGTCCCGCCAGCCCAACGTCGAGTGATCCTGTCGGGCCATCGGCCGGTTCAGGCGGCCTCTAGTCGCTTGCGTTCAGGCGTGCTGCGCTCGTCGGGAAATCGGTGCCAGCGCCGCGGCACCGCGAACAGTCGCATGCCGCGGGTCAGCCGCAGGCGCTCGTAATCGGCATGGCGCACGGTCGCCAGCCAGGGCTCTCCCAGCCAATCGGCCTCCAGCTCCACCCTGACCTCGGCACCCACCGGCGAGATCGCCGTCACGGTGACCGGCAGGTGCGCGTTGGCCGTTGCGGTTTCCACCAGCTCCACCTCGTGGGGACGCAGCAGCAACTCTTCCGCGCCGTCGGGCAGGTCCACTGCAAGTCGGGCATCGCCACAGGTCAGGACGCCATCCCGTACCGAGCCTTCCAGGTGGTTCACATCACCCAGGAACTCGAATACGAAGCGGTTGGTCGGCGTCCGGTAGAGGGTATCCGGGGTATCGATCTGCTCGATACGGCCATTGCTCATCACCACCACACGGTCGGATAGTTCCAGCGCCTCTTCCTGATCGTGGGTAACGAAGACGCTGGTGAAGTTGAGTTCATCGTGCAGGTGGCGCAGCCACCGGCGCAGCTCCTGACGCACCTTGGCATCCAGCGCACCGAAGGGCTCGTCGAGCAGCAGCACCTCGGGGCGCAAGGCCAGCGCCCTGGCCAGCGAGACGCGCTGCTGCTGGCCGCCGGAGAGCTGTGCAGGGTAACGGCTCGCCAGCTCCTCGAGCTTGACCATTTCCAGCAGTCGATGCACCCGGGCGCGGATCTCGCCGCTGGTGGGCCGGCTCTTGCGCGGCATCACGGTAAGACCGAACGCCACGTTGTCGAACACGGTCATGTGGCGAAACAGCGCATAGTGCTGAAAGACGAAGCCGATGCGGCGGTCCCGCACGTGCAGGTTGGTGACATCGCGATTGCCGAACAGGATGCGGCCGGCGGGTTCGCGATCGGCGGTCTCCAGGCCGGCAATGATACGCAGCAGGGTGGTCTTGCCGGAGCCGGAGGGCCCCAGCAGGCCGATCAGCTCACCGTCGCGTATGTCCAGGTTCACTGGCTCCAGGGCGCGGCTCGTGCCGAAGTGCTTGGCGATATTCTGAAGGCGGATGCTCATGCGTGAACCTCCCGGCGCGCGGCGCGCCATTCCAGGCTGGCCTTGGCAACCAGCGTGAGCAGGGCGATGAAGGCCAGCAGCGATGCGCTGGCGAAGGCGCCCACGGTATTGTAATCCTGGTACAGCTGCTCCAGGTGCAGCGGCAGGGTGTTGGTCTGGCCGCGGATGGCGCCGGAGACCACCGAGACGGCGCCGAATTCCCCCACCGCACGTGCATTGGTCAGTATCACGCCGTAGAGCAGTGCCCAGCGGATATTGGGCAGCGTCACCCGGCGAAAGACGGTCCAGCCCGGTGCCCCGAGGGTCACGGCGGCTTCCTCTTCCCGGGAGCCCTGGGCCTGCATCAGCGGTATCAGCTCACGAGCCACGAAGGGGCAGGTGACGAAGATGGTCACCATCAATATGCCGGGCCAGGCAAACATCAGCTGGATGTCGTAGCCGTCGAGCCAGCTGCCGAGCCAGCCGGTACGGCCATAGAGCAGCAGGTAGATCAGGCCGGCGACCACCGGCGAGACCGCAAAGGGGATATCGATGAGGGTCTGCAGGATCCGCCGGCCGGGAAAGCGAAAGCGGGTAACCAGCCATGCCAGCGCCACGCCGAACACCAGGCAGACGGGGATCGTCAGCAGGGCGATGAACAGGGTCAGCCCGATGGCCGCCACGGTGTATTCGTTGCTGACGTTGCTCCAGAATACCCCTACCCCCTGGGCGAAGGCCTGGGCGAAGATCGCCACCAGCGGCAGCAGCAGGAAGAGCCCCGAAAGGGCCACGGCCAGGAAGACGAGCAGGCGCCGAACCCGGGGCGCATCACCGATCCGTTGCATCAGCCCGCCCCCCCATGCAGTCGCTTGATGAAGCGGCCCTGCCAGATATTGATCACCAGCAGCAGGGCCAGCGAGACGAACAGCACCACCGAGGCGATGGCCGAGGCGCCGACATAGTCGTACTCCTGCAGCTTGACGAAGATCATCAGCGCGGTGATCTCGGTCTCGTAGGGCATGTTGCCGGCGATGAAGATGATGGCGCCGAATTCACCCAGCGAGCGCACGAAGGCGAGCCCGGTGCCGGTAACCAGGGCCGGCCACAGGTGCGGCAGGATCACGCGGCGAAAGGCCGTGCCGTCCGAGGCGCCGAGGGTCAGGGCGGCCTCATCCACCTCGTGGGGCAGGTCCTCCAGCACCGGCTGTACCGTGCGCACCACGAAGGGAATGCTGGTGAAGGCCATGGCCAGGGCGATACCCACCCAGGTGTAGGCGACCTGGAAGCCCAGCGGCTCCAGCAGCCGCCCCATCCAGCCGTTGCTGGAGTAGAGCGTTGCCAGGGTGATGCCGGCGACGGCGGTGGGCAGGGCGAAGGGCAGGTCCATCAGCGCGTCGAGCAGGCGCTTGCCGGGGAATTCGTAGCGCACCAGCACCCAGGCGAGCAGCAGCCCGAAGGCGCCGTTGACCAGGGCGGCCACCGCGGCCGCACCGATGGTGACCATGTAACTGGCCACCACCCGGCCTTCGGTGACGATCGCCCAGTACTCGGCCAGGCTGAGCCCCGCCAGCTGACCGAACAGCCCGGTCAGCGGCAGCAGCAGCACCAGCGAGATGAACATCAGGCTGATACCGAGCGAAAGGCCGAAGCCCGGCAGCACCCGCTTGGGGGTACTGCCGGCGCGAGTCGCGAGTGTGATCATCAGCGGCGCTGTAGCTGATCCAGCAGGGCGCCGCCGGCGAAGTGCTCGTCCATGGCCTGCTCCCAGCTACCGACGATATCCTCGACCCGCAGCAGATCGGTCTCGGGGAACTGATCGGCGAACTCCTCCACGACCGCTTCGTGATGGACGCGATAGTTGAAGCCGGCCAGCATGCGCTGGGCCTCTTCGCTGTAGAGGTACTCGACATAGGCCTGGGCCAGGTCCTGGGTGCCGTTGCGCTCGGCATTGGGCTCGACTACCGCCACCGGGAATTCGGCCAGGATGCTGACCGGCGGCACGATCACCTCGTAGTCGTCACGACCGTACTCGCCGCGGATGTTGTTCACCTCGGATTCGAAGCTGATCAGCACGTCGCCGATGCCGCGCTCGATGAAGCTGGTGGTGGCGCCGCGGCCGCCGGTGTCGAACACTGCCACGTTGCGCAGGAAGGTGCGCATGAAGTCGTGGATCTGCTCCTCGTCGCCATCGAAGTGCTGCTGGGCAAAGCCCCAGGCGGCCAGGTAGGTGTAGCGGCCGTTACCGGAGGTCTTGGGGTTGGGGAAGACCACCTTGACGTCTTCACGCACCAGATCGTCCCAGCTCTCGATGCCCTTGGGGTTGTCCTTGCGTACCAGGAAGGCCGTGGTGGAGTAGTAGGGCGAGGCATTGTTGGGCAGCAGTTCCTGCCAGTCCTCGGCCACCAGCCCGGCATCGGCGAGCACCTGGACGTCGGTCACCTGATTGTAGGTCACCACGTCGGCGCGCAGCCCCTGAAGGATGGCGCGGGCCTGGGCGGAGGAGCCACCGTGGGACTGCTGAATGGCGATCTCCTCTCCCTGCTCGGCCTGCCACCAGTCGCGGAATTCCGGATTGATGGCGGAGAAGAGCTCGCGGGCGATGTCATAGGAGGAGTTGAGAATCTCGCGCTCGGCGGCCAGGGCCGGGGTGGCCAGGCTGACCCCCAGGGCAACGGCAAGCGCGGTGCGGCGAACGGTCGACAGCAGTGGCATGCGAGACACTCCAATAAGGAAACAGTGATGACAAGGTTAAATCTGACAATGAGGAATTACAATCGTGTTTTTTATTCGTTTTTGAAATATGACTGTGGCGGTTTTCTTCGCCCGCTGCGCCCCATTCCCCCGTCCCTGGCGGTTCCTGCTAGAATGCGGGCCACTCTTTCCGAGCGATAGCCTGGACATGACATGACCGACGCGACCCGCGATTTTCTCATTGCCCCCTCCATACTCTCCGCCGACTTCGCCCGCCTGGGCGAAGAAGTGGACAACGTGCTGGCCTCCGGGGCCGACATCGTCCATTTCGACGTCATGGACAACCACTACGTACCCAACCTGACCATCGGGCCCATGGTCTGCGAGGCGCTGCGCAAGCATGGCGTGACGGCCCCCATCGACGCTCACCTGATGGTCAAGCCGGTGGATCGGCTGATCGGCGACTTCATCGATGCCGGCGCCACCTACATCACCTTCCACCCGGAGGCCTCGGACCATATCGACCGCTCGCTGCAGCTGATTCGCGATGGCGGCTGCAAGGCGGGGCTGGTGTTCAACCCGGCGACGCCGCTCTCCTTCCTCGACCACGTGATGGACAAGGTCGACATGATCCTGCTGATGAGCGTCAATCCCGGCTTCGGCGGCCAGGCCTTCCTGCCGGGCACCCTGGACAAGCTGCGCGCGGCGCGCCAACGCATCGACGCCTCGGGGCGGGCGATTCGCCTCGAGATCGACGGTGGGGTCAAGGTCGACAACATTGCCGAGATCGCTGCGGCCGGTGCCGACACCTTCGTGGCCGGCTCCGCGATCTTCAAGGCCGCCAACGCTGCCGACCCGCATCGCTACGACAGCGTGCTCCGCGACTTCCGCGAGCAGCTGGCCGGAGTCGCTCCCCGGTGAACGGAGGTGCCCAGGCCCCGCTGTGGTACCTCTACATGCTCGAGACACCTCAAGGCGCGCTCTATACCGGGATCACCACCGACGTCGCCCGGCGCATGGCTCAACATGAGGCGGGGCGGGGTGCCAAGGCCCTGCGCGGGCGTGGGCCGCTTACGCTGGTGCATCAGGAGCCGGTGGGCAGCCACGGAGATGCGCTGCGGCTCGAGGCGGAGGTCAAGCGGCTCTCGGCGGTGGGCAAGCGCAGCTGGATCAAGAACCGGCAGGTCAGCGAGGAAGCGCCATGCACCCCATTCTGAAAGATATCCGGCTGATCAGCTTCGATCTGGATGGCACCCTGATCGATTCGGTGCCTGACCTGGCGGCGGCAGTGGATGCCAGCCTGGGCGAGCTCGGCTTGCCAGTGGCAGGCGAGGCGCGGGTGCGCGACTGGGTCGGCAACGGCTCGTGGACGCTTGTCGAGCGGGCGCTGACCTTTGCTCAGGGGCACTTGCCCGGCGAGGAGGCCCTGGCCCGTTCCCATGAGGCCTTCCTCAGATGCTACGGCCGCGATCCCGGCTCGCGTACTCGGCTCTACCCCGGGGTGCGCGAAACGCTGGACGCCCTGCAGGCAGGCGACTGGATCCTGACGCTGGTCACCAACAAGCCCTACGCCTTTATCGAGCCGATCCTGGCGCAGTTCGGCCTCGAGCGGCATTTTGCGCTCTGCCTTGGCGGCGACAGCCTGCCGCAGAAGAAGCCCGATCCGGCCCCGCTGCTTCACGTGGCCGCTCACTTCGACCTGTCGCCATCGACCTGCCTGATGGTAGGTGACTCTCGCCATGACATCGCTGCCGGTCGCGCGGCCGGTTTTCGCACCCTGGCGGTTCCCTATGGCTACAATCATGGCGAACCGGTGCAGGACAGCCGTCCCGACGGCCTGGTTGTTTCACTGGCAGAACTCGTTTAGCCAATTATCACCATCAAGGACCCGGGCATGATGACTCCCGAACGTTTCCGTGACCTGGCCGAGGCCGGCTACAACCGCATTCCGGTCACCCGCGAGGTGCTGGCGGATCTCGACACGCCGCTCTCCACCTATTTGAAGCTCGCCGACGAGCCCTGGACCTTCCTGCTGGAGTCGGTGCAGGGCGGTGAGAAGTGGGGCCGCTACTCCATTATCGGGCTGCCTTGTCAGGAGCGAATCGAGGTTCACGGATTTACCGTCAGCCATATCATCAACGGTGAGCAGCAGGGCATGACCGAGGTGGAGGATCCGCTCGACTGGATCGAGCAGTTTCATGCCGGCTTCAAGGTGCCTCGGCTGGATGATCAGCCCCGCTTCGATGGTGGCCTGGTGGGCTACTTCGGCTACGACACCATCCGCTATATCGAACCGCGGCTGCGTGGGCCCCATGTGGCTGCCAAGGCCGATCCGCTGGGCGTCCCTGACATCCTGCTGATGGTCTGCGATGACCTGGTGGTGTTCGACAATCTCTCGGGCCGGCTGACACTCTGGACCCATGCCGACCCTGCCCACCCGGACGCCTATGAGGCGGCGGTGGACCGGCTGCAGCGGCTCGAGGTGCGGCTGCGCAGTGCCACGCTCAACACCATCAGCCCCGGCACCGGCCGCAGCGCGGTGGAGGAGGGGCACTTCACCTCCGGCTTCACCGAGGCGGGCTTCAAGGCCGCCGTGGAGACGATCAAGGAGTACGTGCTGGCCGGCGACGTCATGCAGTGCGTGCCTTCCCAGCGCATGTCGATTCCCTACCAGGCCTCGCCGCTGGACCTCTATCGCGCCCTGCGAAGCCTCAACCCCTCGCCCTACATGTTCTTTTTCAACCTCGACGACCACCACGTGGTGGGCTCCTCGCCGGAGATCCTCACCCGCCTGGAGGATGGCGAAGTGACGGTACGTCCGATTGCCGGCACCCGGGTTCGGGGCAAGACCGAGGAGGAGGACAGGGCGCTGGAGGCCGACCTGCTGGGCGATCCCAAGGAGATCGCCGAGCATCTGATGTTGATCGACCTGGGGCGCAACGACGTGGGGCGCATCAGCGAGACCGGCTCGGTGGTGGTGACCGACCAGATGGCCGTGGAGCGCTACTCCCACGTAATGCACATCGTCTCCAATGTCACCGGAAAGCTGCGGCCGGGGCTCTCCGCCATGGATGTGCTGCGTGCCACCTTCCCGGCGGGCACGCTTTCCGGTGCGCCCAAGATTCGCGCCATGGAGATCATCGACGAGCTGGAACCGGTGAAGCGCGGCATCTACTCCGGGGCGGTGGGCTATCTCTCCTGGCACGGCAACATGGACACTGCCATCGCCATCCGCACGGCGGTGATCAAGGACGGGATGCTGCACGTGCAGGCCGGGGCCGGCATCGTCGCCGACTCGGTGCCCGAGATGGAGTGGCAGGAAACCCTCAACAAGGGGCGGGCGATCTTCCGCGCCGTGGCCATGGCCGAGAAGGGGCTGGATAATCTCTAGGAGCCTGTCGGACTTAACGCTGATCTACTGCGAGATCCGGTCTTTCGGCCAATTTCATTCGATCTGATTCGTTAAATAGCGGGCTATTCGCCTCATCAGATCGATAAACTTGTCTCGAAATCCAAATCTCTCGTGACGATCGGTCAAACCCGACAGGCTCCTAGAACCTGACGGGACGCAGGTGCCGACCACGCGCACCTGAGCCGACGGCGGCCCCTGGGGCCGCCGCTCTCAGCGACCCGGGCTCATGCGTCCTCGGCCTGCTTCTCCTCGGTCTTCTCTTCGCTTCTCTCTTCTGACGTGTCTTCGTCGTCTTCGTCCGCTGGCTCCTCCTCTCCGAGCAGAGCTGCGCGGATCAGCGAGGCGTTGTGACGCATCAGCGAGACGTAGTTGGCGGCGTCTCCGTCCGGCTCACTCAGTGAGTCGACGTAGAGCGGGCCGGCCACGGCAAGGCCGGTGTCGGAGGCGATACTGCTGACATAGCGGTCGGAAATGGTGCTTTCCCAGAACAGGGCGGCCGGCTGCACTTCGTTGATCAGGTCGATGATTCGCATCACCTGCTGGGGTGAGCCTTCGGTCTCGGCATTGGTACCCCAGATGCCGTCATGACGGAACTCATAGGCATCGGCAAAATACACGAAGGCGGCCTCGCTGGTGATCAGCAGACGCTCCCCTTCGGGAATGTCGGCGAGGGTTGCCCTGATCTCCTTGTGCAGCGACGCGAGGGTTTCGCGCGCCTTGTCTGCGCGGGAATGGAAGTTGTCGGCGGCCTCCGGATGCAGGTCGGCCAGTGTTTCTGCAATGACCTGAACATAGGCCGCGGCCGCACGGGGGTCCATCCACAGGTGAGGGTCCGGTTCGCCACTGTATTCGCCGGTGACGATGGGCAGGGTGGGATACTCCGACGCTTCCGCCAGCGGTATCAGCGGGGCCTCGTTGCCCATGGTGGCATGCACCTGGCGCATCCACTGCTCCAGCTCATAGCCGTTGTAGAACACGATGTCGGCGTCTTCCAGGGCGATGAAATTATTGGGGGTCAGTTCCCATTCGTGGACTTCGGCCCCTGGCGGGGTGAGCGTCTCCAGGCGAATGTCATCGCCACCGACCTGGGCCACGAGATCGCCGAGAATCGAAAAGGTGGCTACCACCTTGGGTGATGCTGCTGCCTGAGTGGTGCCGGCCATGGCAGCCAGGGGCAGAGCCAGCCAGAGCAGAGCATGGCGGGATGGGCGCATCGTCAATCTCCTTTTTGCGGTAGCGCGTCGGCACGATGATAGAGGCTGTCGTCTGGCCTGGCTAGCCGTGCCACGTTACGGGAAGTAGGTTCACGTCGATGAAGGCAAGACCAACCGGCGGATTGACAGCCAGCCCGGCACAACGGCACTATTGTGGTATGACATCACCAGATCACATGCATTCGAGCCGGACGTGGTGGCGCTCCTGAAGCGGGGCGGCATTCCTGTGTCTTGAATGACCATGCCGCCGTCGGGGCGGCATTTTTGTGCCTGGTGACCCTGCACGGCTGGCATGACCGACGCGCTCGATCTGGGTAACCCCTGCCTGGCCGCTGGCCAGCTGCAACAGAACAGGACTTTATACAGCCATGTCCGTGCTGATGATCGACAACTATGACAGCTTCACCTTCAATGTGGTGCAATATCTGGGTGAACTGGGGGCCAACGTGGTCACCCATCGCAACGATACCATCACCCTGGAAGAGATCGAGGCGCTGGCACCGAGCCATCTGGTCATTTCCCCCGGACCCTGTACGCCCAACGAGGCAGGCATCTCCATGGCGGCGATTCGCCACTTCGCCGGTCGCCTGCCGATTCTCGGTATCTGCCTGGGCCATCAGGCGATCGGCCAGGTCTATGGCGGCGAGGTCGTGCGGGCACCCCAGGTGATGCACGGCAAGACCTCCCGGATCCGTCACCATGGCCAGGGTGTCTTCGAAGGGCTGGAGGATCCGCTGGAGGTGACCCGCTATCACTCCCTCGTGGTGGCGGCCGACAGCCTGCCCGAGTGTATCGAGGTAACCGCCTGGACCGACGAGGACGACGTGACGCCGGGTTTGATCATGGGGCTGCGTCATCGTGAACTGGATATCGAAGGGGTCCAGTTCCACCCGGAGTCGATCCTGACACGCCAGGGGCATGAGTTGCTGGCCAATTTCCTGAAGCGTCGCTGATTCGCGCCCGACAGAGACAAAGGAGTTCCTGCCATGCAGATGCGAGAGGCCATTGCCGCAGTGATGCGTCGCGATAACCTGAGCTTCGATGAGACCCACGCGGTGATGCAGCAGATCATGACCGGCGAGGCCACCGATGCCCAGATAGGCGGCCTGCTGGTTGGCCTGGCCATGAAGGGCGAGACCGCCGAGGAGATCAGCGCGGCGGCCCAGGTCATGCGCGAGCTCATGAAGCGGGTCAGCGTCTCGGCCGAGAACGTGGTCGATATCGTCGGTACCGGCGGGGACGGTGCCAACCTGTTCAACGTCTCGACCGCCGCCAGCTTCGTGGCCGCCGCCGGTGGCGCCCATGTGGCCAAGCATGGCAACCGCAGCGTCTCCTCCTCCTCCGGCAGCGCCGACCTCTTCGACGTGGCGGGTATCCACCTGGACCTGAAGCCGGACCAGGTAGGGCGCTGTATCGAGCAGGTGGGTGTCGGTTTCATGTTTGCCCCCAACCATCACCCGGCCATGCGCTTTGCCGTCGGGCCGCGTCGGGAAATGGGCGTGCGCACCCTGTTCAACATCCTCGGGCCCCTCACCAACCCTGCCGGCGCCCCCAATCAGCTGCTGGGCGTCTACTCGCCGGAGCTGGTTCCGCTGATGGCCGAAGTGCTGCAGTATCTCGGCAGTCGCCATGTCATGGTGGTGCACGCCGAGGATGGGCTGGACGAAATCTCGCTGGCCGCACCGACCCAGGTGGCCGAGCTGAAGGACGGCGCGATTCGCCGCTACACGATCACTCCCGAGGAACTGGGTATCGAGCGTCACGACATGGCGTCGCTCAAGGTGGTCAGCGCCGAAGACAGCCTGCGCCTGGTGCGCGAGGCCCTGGTGGGTGAGGGGCTGGCGGCGGACATCGTCGCACTCAATGCCGGCGCTGCGCTCTACTGCGCGGATATTGCCGACACGCTGAAAGAGGGCGTGATGATGGCCCAGGATGCCCAGGCCTCCAAGTTGCCCCTGGAAAAAATGAAGGAACTGGCCGATTTCACCCGGGTGCTGATTCCCTGATTACCTGGCTAAACTTCCTGACCGAAAATTCCTGGCCGCCCCAGGTAGCTTTTCAGGCGGGCAGCGCCACCAGGCTGAGAAGGCGGCCCTCGTGCAGACAGACTTCGCCCGCGACTTCGCGGCCGGCCGGCCAGCCGAGCCCCAGGTCACTGAGCAGGCGCAGACGCACCGTGCCGATGCCGTGCCAGGCCACCAGCTCGGCAGCCTGAAAATGGAACATCTGGCCTACCACCGGATAGAGCGCCTTGAACAGGCTCTCCTTGAGGGAAAAGGCCGCGGTTACCATCAGGCCGATCTCTGGCTCAGGCAACCGCTCGAGGCGAGCGGTTTCCAAGGGCGTGAGCACTCTTCTGGCCAGGCGAAGCGCCTGGGCGGCATCCAGCAGCCGCTCGGCGTCCAGGCCGAGCCCCAGGTAGGCCTGCCTGGGGGCAACCAGCGCGGCGGCCCAGCCATCGTTATGGGTAATGGCGCCCACGCAGTCACCGGGCCAGCAGGGGGAGCGGTCATCGTTCATGCCTGGCGTCGCGTCCCTGCCGTCCAGCAGCCATAGGCCGCGCCTTGCACACAGGCGTCCGGCGATGAACTCGGCACGTCGCTTGGCGACGGCGCTGTGCAGGCGTTGGGGCAGGGCAATGCCCTGATAGCCGGAGAGGGAGGCATCGTGGTCGTCTGTCAGCTCGCCGAACAGCGTAGCGTCGAAGCGCGTCGCGACCAGGCGGGCGCCCGTCAGCGGCAAGGCCCAGGGCCAGACGCTGGTGAATGGCTCATGAAATGTCGGCGTGGTTTCCATTGGTGAATTCTGGCACGTGCCCGCCTGCTGCTGCCAGCCTTCCCATGACGGTGCCTGGGCGCCGGGAGTGGGGGTGGAGAGGGTGCCGGGAGTGCGCGCAGGCAGCCAACTTGGGCAGTCGCTCTTTCAATGTCGCGCGGGTGATAGGTAAGATGGTTCGCTTACCGGCTTTATCCGCGGCCAGTGCCGCCCGTACCGAGACATCATCATGAGCCCGACGCAGGACGCACCTCCTACCATTCTGACCCGCATCCTGGCCCGCAAGGATGAGGAAGTCGCCGAGCGGCAGCGCGCCGTACCGGAGACAGAGCTATTGGCGCTGGCCGAGCGACAGGAGTCGCCTCGCGGCTTCATTGCAGCGCTGAAGCGGAGCATCGATGAGGGCGACCCGGCGGTGATCGCCGAGATCAAGAAGGCCTCGCCCTCACGGGGTGTCATGCGCGAAGATTTCCAGCCCGGCGAGATCGCCAGGAGCTATGCCGCCGGTGGCGCCTCCTGCCTCTCGGTACTGACCGATGCCGACTTCTTCCAGGGCCATGAAGACTTCCTGATCGAAGCCCGTGAGGCCTGCGACCTGCCAGTGATTCGCAAGGACTTCATCACCCACGGCTACCAGGTCAGCGAGGCGCGTGCCATCGGTGCCGACTGCATCCTGCTGATCGCCGCCGCCCTGGATGACGCCCGCATGGCCGATCTATACCAGCAGGCGGTGCTGCTGGGCATGGATGTGCTGGTGGAAGTGCACGACGTCCATGAGCTCGAGCGCGCGCTGAAGCTGGGAATCGACCTGGTGGGCATCAATAATCGCAACCTGCACACCTTCGAGACTCGCCTGGAAACCACGCTGGACATGCTGGCGCATATCCCGGCGGGCATCACCGTAGTGACCGAGTCCGGCATCAATACTCGCAGTGACATGCTTCGCATGCGCGAACACGACGTGAATGGCTTCCTCGTCGGCGAGGCCTTCATGCGCGAGGAAGACCCCGGCGAAGCGCTGCGGCGACTCTTCTTCTAAGCCACTTTTATTCCCACGAAAGAGGGCAGCCACCGCGGCTGCCCTTTTGGTTGGTGAGCTATCACTCACTCCCCGATCCCCCAATAACGCCACTTCCGCCATGCCCCCAATAGCGTTGATGAGCCAATGCTCGACAATTTTGCGGGCATCTCTCCCTGCGGATAATATGAAAGCCAGGCTGCTGAGATAGCGCAAAGGACGAAAGGGACGCCCACTGGAAAGTCGTGTGCCGATTTCCCTGGCGGTAGCGTGCCCCCACGTATGACACCCGCGACGACGGCAAGGCCGAAAGGATGATTGAAATGGCAAAGGCTGCACACACGCGAATTCTATATAGGCTGCCGAGTTATACTTAGTGTCGATTTTTCCAAGGGGTTATCCTGTGTCGTGCGTGCGGTATAACAAGGAATGAATGAGCAAGCTCGGGTATTTAATAATAGAGCGTTCAGTCTAATACCTGTTATGCACCAAGGAGATCGTTTTGAATAAGATTACGGTTGCTGACAAATTCGCGCTATTTGACGATGAATGGACTCCGAAAGTCATCGCGGAATCCAATGGCCAATTGGTGAAGCTGGCGAAAGGCCGTGGCGAACTCGTTTGGCACTCTCACGAGAACGAGGATGAGTTGTTTCTAGTATTCAAAGGCCAGCTTACGATCAAGCTGCAAGACCGAGATATCGTACTTGGTCCTGGAGAAATGTTCGTCGTTCCGAAAGGCGTAGAACATTGTCCCTTTGCGGAACCAGATACGCATTTCATGATGATTGAACCCGCCAGTACACAACATACGGGATCACACCAAGCGGAAGTCACTGTTGCCGTCGATGAGCAAGAGTGGATTTGATGCATAACCAGTCGCTGCAGCCGACGGCTCCGCCGCGGCTGAGCTGGCACGTTAGCGCCGGGGTGATCCCATGACGGTGCGAGTGGAAAGAGCTGAGAAAGGGGACATGTCGCGGTTCGCTAGTATGGAGCGAGAGGCTGGTACGCGCGAATTCATTGTGCCCTATGAACCAGAGCTCCATCAGGAGCGATTTGTCGATCCCGACATTGTATATCTTCGAATAGTGAATGATCGAGAACTGGCTGGCTTCTTCATATTGGCCATTGACCCAGATGGCCATAGTGTCGAATTTAGGAGAGTCGTAGTCAAATCAAAGGGGCGCGGGGTCGGTCAGAGTGCCATTCCGGCGATGGAGGATTACTGCGCTAGCCAGCTCCGACGAACTCGAATATGGCTAGACGTCTTCGCGCATAATGCACGGGGGCGCCATATCTATGAGAAGCTCGGTTATAGACGGTACAGTGAGCGTGATCTTGAAGGCAAGCTGTTGTTGCTTTATGAGAAGCAGCTCTAGCAATCGCAAACAGTTCTTTCTATGGCACGGTCCTAGCTGCGCTCGGCCGCTGTGCAAGGCGTTACGAAGTAAGGAATGAACGATGTTGAAGCCTGTAATACAGGAAGAGCCTACAGGGTGCGGTATTGCGTCTGTTGCCAACATTCTGGGAAAGACCTATTCGGAAATGAAGGACACAGCAAACGCTATGGGTATCCATGCTGAAGATAAATCGCTTTGGTCTGATACCCAGTATGTGAGGAGGATGTTGTCTCATGCCGGGGCCGAGACGTCTGCCGATGAGATTCCTTTTGAATCATGGAGTACGCTGCCCGACTCGGCATTACTGTCTATCAAGCATCATCAGGAAGAGGGCAGAAACTTCTGGCACTGGGTTGTTTTCAAGCGTGTAGGTGGTCAGGCTTTTGTCCTGGATTCAGCAAGTTATCTTCCATCCAATATTCGAACGGACTTCAATGAAATGCAGCCCAAGTGGTTCATCGAGGTCAAGAATGCATAATCAGCCCACCACATTCGCTCCCTACGGTTGCCGGACGCTCGTTCCTCGCCGTTTATGGCGGAAATTATACGTCACCACAGAGGAGTAGCGGATGAGGACCACGAATCAATCGATTGCCCGATGCGCTTGTGGAGGCGTTGAACTCGAAGTGCTCGGCTCACCGATTTTGGGCGCGGCTTGTTATTGCGACGATTGCCAGGAAGGCGCACGTCAGATTGAAGCTCTGCCGCATGCATGCCCGGTTATGGGGCCGGATGGCGGGACGGAGTATCTGCTCTACCGGAAGGACCGCATGAGATGCTCAAAAGGAGGCGATCTCATGCGTGACAACAAGATAACGACTGATTCTCCTACGAGAAGGGTCGTCGCGACATGCTGTAATTCAGCCATGTTTCTCGATTTTCAGAAGGGGCACTGGTTCTCGGTGTACCGAGCAAGATTCGGTGGCAATGCCCCACCGTTGCAGATGCGTATCCAAACCAAGTTCAAGCCCGAGAACTGCGACATTCCGAACGACATGCCCAGCTATGCGACATATCCATTCAAGTTCGTAGCGAAGCTCATGGCTTCCAGAGTTGCAATGCTGGTCGGCCGATGAAACGTAGGAATCTAGGAAGCGCATTTGTCCTTCCCCGCCATGTATCGTACCGAACGAGGAGAATCGACTCCGCGCTGCGGGGCGAGCCGGCCTGGCGAGCATTCAGGCTGCTAGCGTTGAGTGAATCGCCGGCGCGCGCAGTCGTGTGACCGAAGTTAGGTGATAACCTGACCTTGCCGGTTCGATAACGGTCACAACGGAGGCGCCATGAGCCAGATCTTGAGCATGCAAACATGCGCAGGCGATGCCCGCAGCGCCGTTCGCGAGTTCTACCAGGGTGTCATTCGGCCCGATACCGAGCTGGTGATGTTCTTCTGTTCCAGCCACTACGACTTGGCGGCGCTGGCCGACGAGATGAGAGGCCTGTTCGGTGACATACCGGTAGTGGGCTGCACTACGGCGGGTGAAATCGGCCCCCTGGGTTATCGGGACCACACGCTCAGTGGCGTCAGCTTCCCGGCCGGCAGCTGTACGGCGGTGACGGGGCGGCTGGATTCCCTGCAGCAGTTCAGTATCGGCCGCGGACAGGCATTCAGCCAGTCGCTCCTGCAGCGTCTTGAGGCGCGAACGACAAGGCCGAGCGGGGGCAACAGCTTCGGTTTCCTCCTCATCGACGGCCTGTCCGTGCGCGAAGAGCAGGTGGCACGAACGCTTCAGACGGCGCTGGGCGATATCGTGCTGGTGGGTGGTTCGGCGGGGGATGACCTGCGCTTCGGCCGAACCTGGGTCTACCATGACGGTGCCTTCCACCGCGACAGTGCCATACTGCTTCTGCTGAAGACGGACTTTGCGTTCCGCCTGTTCAAGACCCAGCACTTCCTTTCGTTGGAAGAGCGCCTTGTCGTCACCCGGGCCGATGCGGAACAACGGATCGTCCATGAGATCAACGGCATGCCTGCCGCCCAGGCCTATGCCGAGCTGATCGGCGTCACGATGGAGACGCTCGAACCCGGGCATTTTGCCGCCGCACCGGTGGTGGTGCTGATCGACGGCACCGATTACGTGCGCTCGATTCAGAAGGCCGAGCCGGACGGCAGCCTTACCTTCTACAGCGCCATCGACGAGGGGCTGGTCCTGCGGGTGGCCCAGGGAATGGACCTGGTCTCGGACCTGGAGGCGACGATGGCGCAGCTGTGCGAGGAGCTCGGTCCACCGCAGCTGGTGCTCGCCTGCGACTGCATCCTGCGCAATCTGGAGGTCACTCAGAAGGAGAGCAAGACGGCAGTGGAGGCGGTTTTCAAGCGCCACCGTGCGGTTGGCTTCAGCACCTATGGTGAACAGTATGGCGGAGTTCACATGAACCAGACGCTGACCGGTATCGCCATCGGCAGTTCTCTTCGCAGCGCAACGAGCGCACCGTCGAACTGCCTGAGTTCGTCCCACACTCTCCGGCAGCAGGTCTCGCGAGCCGCCGGGCCCCAGTCGGTGCCGCTGCGGCAGATCGAGGTCGAACGGCTGCACATAATGGTGCAGGCGCTGATGGACCGTGCCGAGCGCAACACCAGCGTGCGGGGCTCGGACTTCAGCCTGTTCCAGACCGCGGTGATGCTGGAGGATCAGGTCAGAGCGAGAACCAGGGAATTGGAGGTGGCACTGAGTGAGAACGAGCAGATCAATCGGGCCCTTCAGCTGGCTCAGGAGGGCATGGCGAGAGAGATACACGAGCGGCGGGAGGCCCTCGAGGCCCTTGAACGGGAGAAGGAGGAGCAACAGGTTCTCATCCGCAAGCTCGAGGAGGCGCATAACCAGTTGCTGCAATCGGAGAAACTCGCTTCCATCGGCCAGCTCGCCGCAGGTATCGCTCATGAAATCAACAACCCCATCGGCTTCGTCAATTCCAACCTCAACACGCTGCGCCAGTACATCGATGATCTGCTGCGCTTGATCGATGCCTACGAGACGCTGGAGCCGACGTTGACGGACGAGGTCGCAGGGCAACTCGCAGCCCTCAAGACGGAACTCGATCTGGACTACCTGCGCGAGGACGTCGGTTCATTGCTCGCCGAGTCCATCGATGGTACCGCCCGGGTGCGCCGCATCGTTCAGGATCTGCGGGACTTTTCGCGCACCGGCGCCACCGACTGGCAGTTCGCCGACCTGCATCAGGGGCTCGAGAGCACTCTCAACGTGGCGGCCAACGAGATCAAGTACAAGGCCACGGTAGTGCGCGAGTATGGTCAACTGCCCGCGGTCGAGTGCGTGCCGGCACAGCTCAATCAGGTTTTCCTCAACCTGCTGGTCAACGCGGCACAGGCGATTCAGGAGCGCGGTACGATTACCGTTCGAACCGGCTGCGAGGACGATCAGGTCTGGCTCGCCTTTGTTGACGATGGCAGGGGAATCCCGGCCGAGCTGCAGTCGCGGATCTTCGATCCCTTCTTTACCACCAAGCCGGTAGGAGAGGGGACCGGTCTCGGCCTGTCGCTGTCCTATGGCATCGTGCAAAAGCACGGCGGTCGCATCGAGGTCGATAGCCGACCCGGAGCGGGTACGACCTTTACCATCCGGCTGCCAGCTAGGCGTACCTCAGCCGAAAGCGCCTCAGCGGTTGCACAGCCACAATAATCCGCCGATGAGCAGGCTCAGCCGGACCATGGTGGTAATCGGGAAGTCGACGAGTCGTACTTGCGGCGAATGCTGTTCTCGCTTGTAACTGGACGCTGGCCGCCCTTCCGCATTGGGTAGCATCCTGGAGCTTTTGATGACAACAAGCATGGGGTTAATCGTGATAGTTACCCTTTTAGTTGCCAGCGGGGTGATTCTTTTGCGAGGCTCCAGGCAAAAGGGGTTGGGCATACGGCAAAGAATAATTTTTTCGACCTTGGCTGGGGTTGTGGTTTTATTTGTTGCATGGTTGGCTGTCATGGTTTTTGTGGTTGGTCCATCAATGCGTGCGATGTAACATGGCCGTTATTTAGCAATAAATCAGCGATATTGGATTTTATCTTCCCAAGCTTCTCCAATCAGATACCGGAGCAGACGCGCTAAGGCGCACAGCTCAGTTCCACGTTAAACCATGCGCCGGTCCACGCATCGAGGAAAGCTCATGTTTGATCACGTCAAGTTCGGAGTCAGCGACTATGCTGCCAGCAAGGCGTTCTTCCTTGCGGCGCTCGACCCGATCGGTGTGGCTGTCGTTGATGAAGGCCCGCCGACGTATGGTATCGAGATTTGCGATGACAGTAAGGCGTCATTGTGTCTATACCAAACCGAGGAGAAGCCAGCGCATCTTCAATTGGCGTTTGCCGCCAGAAGTCGTCAGCAGGTCGACGACTTCTATCGCGCGGCTCTGAGCGCAGGTGGAAAAGACAATGGTGCACTGGGTCTGCGTCCCCGCTATCACGCCAGCTATTACGCCGCTTTCGTTCTCTGTCCGGACGGGCATAACATCGAGGTGGTTTGTCACGAACCTGAGGCCTAGCCCGCAGCATTGATGATGCGCGATTCATCCACGCTACGGGTTGGGCCATGGCTGGAGCGAGAGGGGGGAGAGGAAGGCGATGTAACTTTAAACGGCTTAGTCTTTGCCGGGGTGATGGCTCAACGCGAGGTAATGCTAACGGCCGCTTGTAGCCAGGCGCCGGCCTCACATTTCAGGCGCTTTGCCTCAATGCTGCCGCTCACGCGCGCACTCGCAAGCAAGATCGCTTGATCCGTGGCCACCAGCCGACCTGCGACACTGCCAGCGACACAAATGGCACGAGCCTGGATATGTCGAGATACGCCGCCCGACTCGGTGATGGTGACAGGATGCTCCATGGCCGTGACGTCGCCTTGGATGGTGCCACGGATGACCAGGGCTTCCTGAGCGTCTACATTGCCTTCGATGCGCAGGGTCGAGCCGATCAGGCTTCCGCCAGGCGCGGGCAAGCTTTGGATGAACGCCTCAGCCGGGAGTGCTGGTTGACTTGCCTGGGTCGGCTCTGTGATCTGGATCTGCAGTTGGGCGGCTCTTGAGGGCGAGGCCAAGAGATGCTGCGTCTTGCTCCTGGCGGGCACCTGGGCTGCGACGGCACGCTTGATGCGCCGCTTGCCGTCCAGCATGATGAGGATGAGCGCCACAACGCTCATGATGAACAATACGTCCCCGCCCCCCATAGTAGCCCCTTGATCGATGTGGGATGCCCGTCGCCAGTATAGGTGTGTCTCTAGAGACGGAGATAACACGACTAGGAGGCCTTTTCACTGGCTACTCTTGCCTTTGATCTCCAGCCGACGGGGCAATATTCCTGGTATCGTATTTTTTCTTACGCTGCCCGGAGCCTTTCCCCTATGTTCAGCAAGCACAAGTCCGCCAGTGTTCCTGCCGACCATACGGAGCCGCCTCCCGCTTTGCCACAAAGTGCCACCAGCGCGGACGAGCCACTCGGCCGTGTTGGACGATCCGCCACCATCGGTGCGCATACCCGCATTGAAGGAAACGTCATCGGTGAGGAGGAGCTGATTATCGATGGTCAGGTGGTCGGCACCGTGGCGTTCAAGCGCAACACGGTCAGCATCGGTAGCGCCGGCCGTGTGGAAGGGGATATCTACGCACAGACGCTGCACGTGGCAGGGAGCGTTGAAGGCCGCCTGATCGCCTCACACAAGATCACCGTCCATCATACCGCGCACATCGTCGGTACCATCATCACGCCCTGTCTGGTACTGGAGGATGGGGCGGTCTTCCGGGGCAACATCGATATGGACGCCGAGAACGACGTCCTGCTCTCCGCATTTGAAGGCAGCGATCAAAAAACCGCACCTCACACCAAGACCCAGGGTAGCGAGCCGGCTGATTCCAATGACGCCGATGCCGCCCAGCGCGCGGATGGAGGCGTACACTTCGAAGAAAGCCCCTGAGCGTTTGGGATCATTACAGCTAGCACCATCGACAACGGGCAGCCAAGGCTGCCCGTTTTGGTAAGTGAGCCGTCACTTACGCCTCAAGGCGTCCCCGCTATAACGCCTGAGCAGTGTTGATAAGCTGCACCTTATTCCCTTTGCGGATAGGGCTAAGCCCGCCTAGCATTAGGTCTTAAGGCCGCTGAGACGTTTCGCCAAAATAATCCTGTATGCAAGGGACTACCGCATAACATCAGATGCAGTGGCCTTGGCGGTAGCGTGCCTGAGATGTCTTGTCCTTTGTGGCGACGCCAAAAGGGTGACTGAACCCGGCAAAAGCAGCAAGCACGCGAATTCTGCATATATGGCCGAGCCGCACTTCATTTACACTAAAATCAAAAGGTTAGGATGGAGTGCGTGTGCGTCATAATAAGGGGGAATGTGCGAGAGCGTTCAAGTTATTAAACGAGCTCGCGGTCTAATACCTGTTAACTGTGAATACATGATTTCAACCCGTGACGCGACAAGCTCCGACGTCGAAGCAATGATCCGGCTGGACACGATTGGGCTCAACGATGGTGAACGACAGGAACATATCCGGTCGTGGGTGGCCGCTGGGAATGCGGTAGTAGCCGAAGCCAATGGAGCCGTAGTGGGTTACGCAGTTATTGAATACACATTCTTTGGCCAGGGATTTATCACGATGTTGCAGGTCGCTGAAGCGCATCGCCGCCAAGGTGTCGCAAGGCAGCTGCTGACGTACTTGGAAAGCGCGTGCCGAACTGACAAGTTGTTCACCTCCACCAATAATTCCAACGAGCCAATGCAAAAACTTATGGATGCTGTTGGGTATTCGCCAAGTGGAACAGTCTACAACTTGGATGAGGGAGACCCGGAGCTGTTCTATTTCAAGCGAATCGCGAATGACAGATAACAAGGCCAAGCACTGCGACAGTTTTTCCGTTGCGGCTTCGCCTCCACTACAAAGCTGCGCGTGTTGGCGGCGTTAGCCAAACGAAGATCACTCTATGAGCAATATTCTGAAATACCAAAAAAAGCATGAGCTTGAGTTGTTAGCCCTCTTGGGAGAGGAACCCGATTGGAGCGCGTTTTTGAGCGACGATTCAATTGGTACGTTCAAGGAAGCATTGCTTGAAGGTGAAACTTTTCTATGCGAGAGTCGGGGTAATATCTGCGGATATCTCCGAGCCTTGGTCGATGGCTTTGGAATCTATATTAGTGAATTGTATGTCGCCCCACAGTACCGAGGAAACGGTTTTGGAGCAGAGCTTCTAGGTAAAATTAAGCAGGAACATCCGAATCAGGATGTTTATGTGTTGTCAGATGAAGACCTCTATTATGAAAAACTCGGATATAAGCGAATTGGCTCAGTTTTTCAGCTATGAATTGGTTAACAACCGTATGTTTTCGGACTTGAACTTCGCTCGCCCGACGGCGTTCCGCTTGCGATTTATGTGAGGCGTTGGGCGGCAGAAAATGAATAGAGGTGACCATGTTCAGAGGCATTAATGTTGTCTCCATATCAGTGTCCGACCTTGATGAGGCGCGGCGGTTCTACCGCGATCTGCTCGGGCTTGGTGATCCGATCTATGATCTGCCCGATGCGGGTTGGATCGAGTTCGGCACTGGGGCGTCGTCCGGAAATATTGCCGTGATAAAAGCAGAGGATGACTGGCAGCCAAGCACAGGAACGACAGTTGTTCTGGACGTAGCCGACTGTCACGCCTCGTGGGCCGAACTGAAGAGCCGCGGAATTAGGTGTGATGACCCCGAGACATTTCCAGGATACGTGACCTTCTGCAGCTTCTACGACCCTTTCGGAAATCGACTGCAGATGTGTAGTCCGGCTCCAGATTCTCGGAATCAGGCGCTGTGATATCGATCGCCTAACAAGTCGCTGCTGAATGTGAATTACCAAGCAGAATTTGCTAATTGATCTTAGATTCATCCAGAAGTTGCCTGCCACGGCCGCTCAAGGCGTTGCAGGGGGAAGGTCAGCTCGACTCGAAGGCCGGTGGGGTGTGAACTGCATCCCTGCCGGCCTTTCTATTTCATCTCTGTTTTACCAACCCATTTATCAACTCATTTACCAACTCAGCTGGCGCAGATGGGCCAGCAGCCCCTGTAGCGGGTGGAGTAAGCCGGTGTCCGAGAGGCGCTTCGCCTGGCTGCGACAGGAATAGCCGGTAGCCAGCAGCCTGCCGGGGTTGGCCTCGCCTTCCACCACTGGCTGCCACGACTGGGCGTAGATGGTCGCCGAGGTCTCGCGGTTGCGCGCCTCGTGGCCGTAGGTGCCGGACATGCCGCAGCAACCGGTGGCGACGAGTTCCAGCTCGAAGCCGAAGGCGGCGAACACCTGCTGCCACGCCTTGGGGCTGCCCGGGGCGTTGGTCTTCTCGGTGCAGTGGGAGAGCAGGCGGTAGCCGGGATCGGCTAGGCCCTCCAACTGCTGGCTCAGCCCCGGCGGGACCAGGCGCTGGCCCAGGGTCACCAGCCACTCCTGCAGCATCAGCACCTCGGGCACGCTGTCGGGCGTGAGCGCCTTCACGTACTCCTGGCGGTAGGTCAGGGTCATGGCCGGGTCGATGCCCACCAGCGGCACGCCGAATTCGGCCAGGGTGCGCAGGCGCCGTGCCTGTTTCTCGGCGGTGCGCTCGAAGGCGCCGAGGAAGCCCTGCACCTGTAGCGGCTTGCCGTTGGGCGAGTAGGGCGCCACGAACACCCGGATGTCGAGGCGTGAGAGCAGCTCGACGATATCCATTACCACCTCGGCCTCGAAGAAGCTGGTAAAGGCGTCCTGCACGATGACCACGCTGCGGGCCTTCTGCGCTTCGGTCAGCAGCCCCAGCGACGTGGGCGTGGCCTCGGCCACCCCCCAGGCCCTGAGCAGCTTGGCCAGTCGCGCGCGGGAGAGCTGCGGGCTGTCGACCATGCCGATGGGGCCGGCCAGCAGCCGGTCGACCAGGCGGTTGTTCAGTGCGGCGTTATAGAGCGGTGCCGCCGTGGCCAGCGCCGGCACGAAGAACTCCAGGCCGCCGATCAGATAGTCACGCAGGGGGCGCAGGTAGCGGCCGTGGTAGGCCTCGAGGAAGAGCGAGCGCGATTCGGGCACGTTGACCTTCACCGGGCACTGGCCGGCGCAGGACTTGCACGCCAGGCACCCGGCCATGGCGTCGTAGACCTCATGGGAAAAGTCGGCCTCGTCACGGCGCTTGACGGTGTTGCGGATCCGGACCGGCAGGCGCTTGAGGAACCCGAGGGCGCCTTCGGCACGCTGCTGTCGTGTCTGTTCCACCAGGTCGATGCCGGCGTTGCCCTGCAGGCGCAGCCACTCGCGGATCAGGCTGGCGCGTCCCTTGGGTGAGTGCACCCGGTCGCGGGTGGCCTTCCACGACGGGCACATGGCGTCGTCGGGGTCGTAGTTGTAGCAGGCGCCGTTGCCGTTGCAGTACACCGTGGCGGCATGGGACTGCCACACCCTCTCGTCGATCTGGCGGTCGAGCTGGCCGCGGGTGGGCACGCCATCGATGGTCAACAGGCCCGGGTCGACCAGATTGACCGGCTGCGCCTCGACCGCTTCGGGCGAGGGATCAAGCGCCTCCCCAGCGGGCTCGGCCGGGGTATCAAGCGCCTTTCCCGCGGGTTCGGGCGGGATAAACATAGGCGTGGCGATCTTGCCGGGATTGAGCTGATTGTGCGGGTCGAAGGCGGCCTTGACCCGCTGCAGGCTGGGGTAGAGCTCGCCGAAGAACTTCGGTGCGTACTCCGAGCGCACGCCCTTGCCGTGCTCGCCCCACAGTAGCCCGCCATACTTGTGGGTCAGCTCGGCAACCTCGTCGGAAATGTCACGAATCAGCCGTTCCTGGGTGGGGTCCTTCATGTCGATGGCCGGGCGCACGTGCAGCACGCCGGCATCCACGTGACCGAACATGCCATAGTCCAGGCCGCGGGCATCGAGCAGGGCGCGAAACTCGGCGATATAGTCCGCCAGCTGCTCCGGCGGTACCGCGGTATCCTCGACGAAGGGGATCGGGCGCTTCTCGCCCTTTTCATCGACCCTGGCATTGCCCAGCAGGCCCACGGCGCGCTTGCGCATGCCGTAGACGCGCTGGATGGCGCCACGCCCATCGGCCAGGGTGTAGCCCAGGCGGGGCACGCTTGCGTCCGTCTCCAGGTGGCGGCAGAAGGCGGTGACTCGCTGGGCCAGGCGGCCGGGGTCGTCGTCGTTGAACTCCACCAGGTTGATGCCGCGGATGGCTGCGGCCTGCTGCGTTGCGGTGGCGGTGTCGCCGTCCTCGGCGCTATCCGCGCTGGGAAAGAACTCGGCCACGCTGTCCCAGACGAAGTCCTCCATGGCCAGCATCAGCACCTTGTCGTCCACCGTCTCGATGGAAGTCGGGCGGGCGTCGCTCTCCTGTGGCTGATTCTGTGAAGAGCCCATGAGGGCCTTGGCGTCGCGCAGGGCGTCCATGAAACCGGCGTAGCGCACGTTGACCAAGGTCGAGTGCTTCGGAATCGGCAGTACGTTGAGCACCGCCTCGTTGAGGAAACCCAGCGAGCCTTCCGAGCCGCACAGCAGGCTGTTCATGTCGAGGCGACCTTCCGCATCTCTCAAGTGTGCGAGGTCATAGCCCGTCAGGCAGCGGTTGAGCGGCGGGAACTTGGCGGCGATCAGCTCGCCCTGGTCGTCGATGATCTCCCGGGCGGTACGGTAGGCCGTACCGATGATGTCGTCCCGGGCGCACAGCGTCTCCAGTTCGGCTTCCTCGGCCGGGCGACTGACCAGGCGCTTGCCGCCGAGCAGTACGGTGTCGAGCTCGAGCACGTGGTCGCGGGTCTTGCCGTATTCGCAGCTGCCCTGGCCGCTGGCGTCGGTGGAGATCATGCCGCCGATGGTGGCGCGGTTGGAGGTGGAGAGGTCCGGGGCGAAGAACAGCCCATGGGGCTTGAGCGCGGCGTTGAGCTGGTCCTTGACCACCCCGGCCTGGACCCGCACGCGGCGATTGGCGACGTCGATATCCAGGATGCGGTTCATGTGCCGCGAGACATCCACCACCAGGCCGTCGGTGAGCGACTGGCCGTTGGTGCCGGTGCCGCCGCCCCGGGGCGTCAGCACGACCTGGCGGTGCTCGCTGCGCGCGGCCAGGCGGGCGATGCGCTCGAGATCCTCGGCGTGGCGCGGGTACAGCACCGCCTGGGGCAGGCGCTGGTAGATCGAGTTGTCGGTGGCCAGCACCGTGCGGTTGGCGTAGTCCGGCGCAATCTCTCCCGCGAAGCCATTGGCCTTCAGGATGTCGAGAAAGCGAAGATAGGGCGCGGCGAGGCCGGCAAGGGTGCTCGATTGAGCGGTGTCCAGTCGTGCGATCATGGTGTCGTATTCAGTCGTTGTCGCTGTCGTGGCATGGCCGGACAGGCAGAAGGGATGCCGCTACTTTACCCCGAGAGGGCGGTGGAGCGCATCCCGGCCCACGGCTGTCACATGGCACTTGGCCACCCTTTTGCCTACAATGGGCGCCCCGATTTCACCCAATGCGACGGACTGGATTCCATGCTCGATCCCAAACTGCTGCGCAGCGACCTCGAGATGGTCGCACAACGACTGGCCAAGCGTGGCTTCACGCTCGACACCGCGCGACTCGAGGCGCTGGAGTCCCGGCGCCGTGAGATCCAGACCGAGACCGAGACCCTGCAGAACGAGCGCAATACTCGCTCCAAGTCGATCGGCCAGGCCAAGGCCCAGGGCGAGGACATCCAGCCGCTGCTGGCCGAGGTCAGCGACCTGGGCGACCGGCTCGATGCGGCCAAGGTTCGGCTTGCCGAGGTGCAGGCGGAATGGGACGAGCTGATCAGCGGCCTGCCCAATCTGCCCCACGAGAGCGTGCCGGAAGGTGAGAGCGAAGAGGAAAACGTCGAACTGCATCGCTGGGGCACGCCCAAGACCTTCGACTTCACGGTGCGGGATCACGTGGACCTTGGCGGCCTCCTGGGCAACCTCGACTTCGAGCTGGCGACCAAGCTGACCGGCGCCCGCTTCGCGGTGATGCGCGGCCCCATCGCCCGCCTGCATCGCGCCCTGACCCAGTTCATGCTCGACAAGCAGACCCTGGAGCACGGCTACGAGGAGTGCTACGTCCCCTTCATGGTCAACGAGGCGTCGCTGTACGGCACCGGCCAGCTGCCCAAGTTCGGCGAGGATCTCTTCCGGCTGGACGACGAGCGGGGCTATCACCTGATCCCCACCGCGGAAGTACCGCTGACCAACTTTGCCCGCGACGAGATCCTGCCTCACAAGGCGCTGCCGGTGAAGCTCACCGCCCATACGCCATGCTTCCGCAGCGAGGCGGGCTCCCATGGCCGCGACACCCGGGGCATGATTCGCCAGCACCAGTTCGACAAGGTCGAGATGGTGCAGATGGTCGAGCCCGAGCAGAGCTATGCGGCGCTGGAGGAGATGCGCGGCCATGCCGAAGCGATCCTGCAGGCACTCGAGCTGCCCTACCGGGTGGTGACCCTGTGCACCGGGGACATGGGCTTCGGTGCGGCCAAGACCTATGACCTGGAAGTGTGGCTGCCCAGCCAGGAGACCTATCGCGAGATCTCCTCGGTCTCCAACTGCGAGGACTTCCAGGCGCGTCGCATGCAGGCGCGCTTCCGCCACCCCGAACAGAAGAAGCCGCAGCTGCTGCATACCCTCAACGGTTCCGGCCTGGCGGTGGGGCGCTGCCTGATCGCGGTGATGGAGAACCACCAGAACGCTGACGGCTCGATCACTGTGCCCGAGGCGTTGCGGCCCTTCATGGGCGGCGTCGAGACCATCAACATCTAGGAGCCTGTCGGACTTAACGCTGATCTACTGACGATCGGTCAAATCCGACAGGCTCCTAAGACCGTTAGGTGCGAGCGATTGGCGGTACGCCTCAGCTGGAAAGCGAAACACCCCACCGATTGGCGTCGGTGGGGTGTTTTCGTTTGGGCTTACGACACAGGGTTTATGACTAGCGTTATGACCAGGGCTTATGACTCCGGTTCGATCGTCCAGCTGACGCTGACCCCGGCGTCGATGGTGACGGTACCGGGGCGATACTCCGCCTGGGGCGCACTTTCACGCATATCGGCACTCATGGCCATCATGCGCGGGGCGTAGATCGGCGACTGGGTCTCGCTCACCGTGATCACCGGCCCCAGCGTCACGCCCAGGGTGGAGGCCATCAGCTCGGCCTTGTGGCGTGCCTTCTCCAGCGCCATTACCAGCGCCTCATCCGTGGCGGCGTCGCGGTCGGCGAGGTCGTACATCACGCCGTCCAGGGCATTGACCCCGGCTTCGGTCAGCGCATCGAGGAGCAGGGGCAGGCGCTCCAGGTCGGCCACCTTCACCTGGAAGGGGCGTTCGAGGCGCGTCCGCACCAGGGTTTCACGCTCGCCCTCACTGGTTCGGGCGCCGGGGAGGTATTCGGGCTGGACGTTCAGCGAACCGGCACTGATCGCATCACGCTCGACGCCGGCCTCCTCCAGGGTACGAATCAGCACGGCGGCGCGCTCTTCGAGTCGGTCGCGTGCCTCTCGCAATGCGGCGGGATCAGAGGTGGATTCCTCATCCCGGGCAACAGCTGGGGTTCGCTCCCATAGCCTGGCATTGAGCGTGGCGCGGTCGGGCACCACGTCCAATTGCGCCTCGGCCTGGACATCGAGCCGCGAGCGAATGTCATCGGCTTGTGCAGCCATGGCGGTGAACGGAATAGTGGCGACCAGTGCACCTGCCAACAGGCAGGTGGAGAGAAGTGAACGGGGCATGAAGCCTCCTTGCTGCGGTGCGTGTCAGGGATGTGTGCCAGGGTGTTGGGTGACGCTGTTCGATTCGAGACGCAATGCTGAGTAAGGTTCCGTTACCGCCCGGTTTTTATCCAATGCCGGTTTGCATCGGATACCCGGCATTGGCGAGGGGTGAAGGGCTAGGGGTGAAGGGCTAGGGGGGGAAGTGGAAGGTGAAGGGGAATTTGTGTCGCCGCCCGACAGGCGCCATGATGAGTATCACACGCCAGACAGGGACAGGGCATGTTTCGCCACAACAGTGACGCGCATTACAGCTATCCTCTCAAGCTGACGCTGGCATTGGCCGCACTGGTGGTCATCATTGCCGGTATCCGGGCCGGGGCCAGCCTGATTGTGCCGTTGCTCTTGGCCCTGTTCATCGCGGTGATCTGCACCTCTCCGGTGAACTGGCTGCATCGGTGGGGAGTGAGTCTGCGCCTGGCGGTCCTGATCACGCTGCTGGTGATCGGTGGCTTCCTCTCCCTGGTCGGGCTGCTGGTGGTCAATTCATTCGGCACTTTCATTCAGGCGCTGCCCGGCATCGAGTCGCGACTCTACGAGCGCTATCTGGATCTTCTCGACAGCATGGCTTCGATGGGTCTGGCCATCGACCCCGACCTGTTGGCGGGGCTGGTGGAAGTCGAGGACGGCAGCGCGTGGCTGCCGACCCTGCTGGGTGGGCTGGGGAACCTGTTCGTGCAGAGTGTCCTGATAGCGCTGCTGGTGATCTTCATGTTGTACGAGACGCTCAATTTTCGTGCCAAGGTTTCCCTGGCGCTGGATGATCCGGCGCCTAGCCTGCAGCGTTTCGAGGAGTTCAGCCAGACGCTCAAGCGCTACCTGGCCGTCAAGACGGTCATCAGCCTGGTAACCGGTGTGCTGGCGTGGCTGGCCTGCGTGATAATGGGAGTGGACTTCCCGTTGCTATGGGGGGTCTTGGCATTTGCCCTCAACTACATCCCCAACATCGGCTCGGCTCTAGCCGCCTTCCCGCCCGTTCTGCTGCTGCTGGTGTCACAGCACGGTGGGGTGGCGGATGCCTTCATGCTGGCCCTGGCCTATCTGGTGATCAACTTCACACTCGGCAACCTGGTGGAGCCGCGAATGATGGGGCGGGCATTGGGGTTGTCAACCCTGGTGGCCTTCCTGTCGCTGGTGGTGTGGGGCTGGATGCTGGGGGTGGTGGGCATGCTGCTGTCGGTGGTGCTGACCATGACGTTGAAGATAGCCCTGGACAGCCACCCCCAGACGCGCTGGATCGCTTACCTGCTGGGGCCGGGCAAGGAGCCAGTTGTCGGCACGAGGGGCCTCAAGGGCGTGGATCAGAGCGTTTCCGAGCGCGATGAGATCACCTGACCGAAGTTATTTGTTTGAAGTTATTTGTTTGAAGCTATTTGCTCGAAGCTATCTGATCGACGTTATCTGCGCCGGACACGATTCGCCCCGGCCAGGGCCGGGGCGAAGGGGAACGGGTCTCCGCCTGGAGTCAGGCGTTCTGATCGATGAACTGTGCCAGCTGTGACTTGGACTGGGCACCGACCAGCGAGGCGACCTTGGAGCCCGACTTGAACAGCATCACGGTGGGAACGCCACGAACGCCCTGTTCGGCGGCGATTTCCGGAGCGTCATCGACATTGATGCTGACTACCTTGAGATTGCCGGAACGCTCCTCGGCAACCTCGTCGATCACCGGTGCCATGACCTTGCAGGGGCCGCACCAGGGGGCCCAGAACTTCAGCAGCACGGGTTGGTCTGCCTTCAGGACTTCCTGCTCGAAGTTGGCATTGGTGACATCGACGTTGTTGGCCATGTGATTCTCCAGTTACGTTGCGCTGCATCGAGCGGGTCGAAATGACACGCCAGGGGCGTGTCCGGTCGGCTGATGTTAGCGGTCGACCGGGTCGCTGGCAAATGGGATCAGTGGCGGTTTTCTTTTATGCCATTTAGTGCTTACATGGTGCTGTTTTATTCTCGGCTGTGAAATGGCCCGCTGGGCGGTAGAGGGGGAGGCACAAGATGAAACTTCAGCAGCTGCGCTATGTATGGGAAGTGACCCGCCACAATCTCAATGTCTCGGCTACGGCCCAGAGCCTCTATACCTCACAGCCGGGCATCTCCAAGCAGATCCGTCTGCTGGAGGATGAGCTGGGTGTCGAGATATTCGCCCGCAGCGGCAAGCACCTGACCCGAGTCACCCCGGCGGGAGAGGCCATTGTCGAGCTGGCGGGCCAGGTGTTGCGGCTGGCCGAGAACATCAAGCAGGTGGCCCAGGAGCACAGCGATGAGCGGCGCGGGAGCCTCTCCATCGCCACGACTCACACCCAGGCCCGCTATGCGCTGCCACCGGTCATCGGCGAGTTCACTCGCAAGTATCCCGACGTGGCGCTGCATATGCAGCAGGGCACGCCCAAGCAGATTGCCCAGATGGTCAGCGATGGTCAGGCGGACTTCGCCATCTGTACCGAGGCGCTGGAACTGTTCAATGACCTGGTGCTGCTGCCTTGCTATCGCTGGAACCGCTGTGTGCTGGTTCCGCGTGGCCATCCGCTGGCAGAGTCCGGTGAGCTGACCCTGGAGCGCCTGGCCGAGCAGCCGTTGGTGACCTACGTCTTCGGCTTCACCGGACGTTCCCAGCTGGACGATGCCTTCCGGGCCAAGGGGCTCTCCCCCAATGTGGTACTGACGGCGGCCGATGCCGACGTGATCAAGACCTATGTCCGCCTGGGCCTGGGTGTCGGCATCGTGGCGCACATGGCGGTCGACCCCGAGCTGGACGACGACCTGATCGCACTCGAGGCGAGGCACCTGTTCGAGAGTTCCGTCACCAAGATCGGTATTCGTCGCGGCACCTTCATGCGCGGCTACATGTATGACTTCGTGAAGGGCTTTGCCGATCATCTCGAGCGGGACCTGGTCGATGCCGCGCTGGCCGCGGGGCCCCGCCACGAGGATGGCCTGTTCAAGGATATCGAGCTACCAGTACGCTAGCCCCGATGCGTCAGCGCACCACTCAATGCTGCAGGTGCAGGCCGCATTCGCGTTTCTCATCCACCTTGGTGGGGTCGAAATAGTCGAAGTTGTCGGGCAGGTCATGGTCCAGTAGATAGTTGTACATATCCTTGGCGCTCCAGTGCAGCAACGGGGATACCTTCAGCAGGCCATCTGCGTTGCGACTGACCGGGGCCATGAGAGCCCGTTCGGGGGTGTCCTCGGCACGCAGTGCCGTGAACCAGACATCCGGGGCCATTTCACTCAATGCGCGCTCGAAGGGCTCCAGCTTCACCTCCCGGGTGAAGGCTTCGTGGCGCGGGTCTTCGATGCCCGGCATCGGGCCTTCCACGGCTTCGCGGTGTGCCCGGGAGCGTCGCGGCAGGTAGCTGACCAGATTGAGGTCGAGGCGCTTGACCAGTTCGTCGGCAAAGCGATAGGTCGCCTCTGTGTTGTAGCCGTTATCCATCCAGACGATGGGAATCGATGGCATGTGGCGCGTCACCATATGCAGGATGACGGCTTCGAAGGGGCGAAAGTTGGTGGTGCAGATGGGCCGCTTGCCCTGTTCCAGAGCCCAGCGAATGAGAGCATCGGGCTCATTGCCGAGTTCGGCATTGATCACGTCGAGAGGTGAGGCCATGGGAGACTCCAATGTCTTTGAGTGTCGTTGGCCACACCCTACCAAAGCCTGCAGATTCGTCCCCAATACCATTTCATTGGATGGATATATCCAAAAGATCAAAAAGACGCGCCTGTTATTCCAAGTCGTGCTGAGGCTCGGTGGCAGTCAGCGCTGTCATCAGGTGCCGAATCTTGTCCAGCGTCTCGGTGTACTCATCATTCACGTCGGAGTCCGCCACCAGCCCGCCACCGCCCCATAGATGCAGCCTGCCGGCATCGGCCACCGCGGTGCGAATGGCGATGGACGTGTCCATGCGCCCGCGAACATCCACATAGCCCAGGCTGCCGCAGTAGACACTGCGCCTGCTGGGTTCCAGTTCATCGATGATCTGCATGGCGCGGACCTTGGGTGCCCCGGTAATCGAGCCGCCGGGAAAAGCCGCTGCCAGCAGGTCGAGCGGGCGCTTTCCGGCGGCCAGCTCGCCACACACGATGCTGACCAGGTGGTGAACGTTGGCGTAGCTCTCCAGCCCGCAGAGCTGGGGGACCCTGACGCTGCCCGGGCGGCATACCCGGCCCAGGTCGTTGCGCAGCAGGTCGACGATCATCACGTTCTCGGCGCGGTCCTTGAGGCTGATGGAGAGTGCCTCGGCCAGGCGGCGGTCCTCCTCCGGCGTCGCTCCGCGTGGGCGGGTGCCCTTGATCGGGCGGGTCTCGACGAGGCCCTCTTCATCGCACAGCAGGAAGCGCTCGGGCGAGAGCGACAGGATGGCCTGCTCATCCCAGGCCAGATAGCCGGAAAAGGGGGTCGGTGTGGCACGTCGAAGGCGCTGGTAGGCCTCCCACAGGTCGCCGGCGAAGGGGGCGCTGAAGCGCTGGGCCAGGTTGATCTGATAACAGTCACCGGCGCGAATATAGTCCTGAACGGCGGCAAATCGCCGTGCATAGCCTTCGCGGTCGAGTTCGCCTTCGAAGGGTGCCAGTAGCCGGAACTGGCCTCCCGGTACCGGCAGCGCATCGAGCCACTCCATGACCAGGGCCCGGCGCTGCGCACTGGCGACCAGCCAGGTTTCGCCGGCGTCATGATCCTGGATGAGCGCCCAGTCATAGAGGCCGACGCGGCTGGCCGGCAGTTCCACTACCTGCTGTGAACGGCCCCCGACGGGCTCCAGGCAGCGGCCCAGGTCATAGCCCCAGTAGCCTATCAATCCCCCGAGAAAGGGCAGGTCGCTGTCGGGAAGCTCGAGCGCGAGGCTGTCCAGCAGGGCCTGCTGGGCGAAGAACGGGTCTTCCTCTTCCATGCCTTCGACGCCGCCGCTCAGGCGCCCCCGGTCGTCGACCGACAGCACTGTCAGCGGGTCGCTGCTCATGATGTCATAGCGCCCGCCGGGGGCGATGGGGCGCCCACTGTCCAGCAGTACGGCTCCCGGACGCTGGCGCAGGGCGGAGAAGTAAGCCAGCGGATCGTCGCGGTAGGGGAGCGGAGTGATCTCGAGTCGTATGGTCATTGCCGGCGCCTTTCGGAACAGGCGACCCATTCTAGGGTTCAGGCGGCGTTTTGTCCCATGGCGTGATGCAATGCCCTTGGGTATTGCCATCAACGCTGGCATGGATTGTCGACAGTTCGGCGGGGTTGGCCCAGTTTGTCTACAACCAAAGACGTAGCATGTTGGGCTTATCGCGTGGTTGACCGGGGCGCAGGCAATGTCTAAAGTCTCTTCATCATTTAATTGTCGACAATTGCCATGAACTCAATCGTACCGGAACAGACTGCACCCGAGGTTCGCACCCTGGCCGAACGGGTCTTTCATGAGCTGCAGGATGCCATCGTGCGTGGCGAGCTGGCCCCGGGCAGCAAGATCACCGAGCCGGGCCTGTCCAAGACCTACGGTATCTCCCGCGGGCCGCTGCGCGAGGCCATGCGACGGCTGGAGGCGCACCGTCTCATCGAGCGTGTGCCCCATGTCGGCGCCCGGGTGGTCAAGCTGTCGATGAAGGAGCTGCTTGAGCTGTTCGACGTGCGCGAGGCGCTCGAGAGCATGGCGGCGCGCCTGGCCGCGGAACACATGAGCGCCGAGGAGATTGCGGGCCTGCGCGAGGTGCTGGCGCTGCATGAGCGTCAGGCCGACCTCAAGAGCGGGGAGGCCTACTATCAGCGCGAAGGCGACCTGGACTTTCATTACCGTATCGTCCTTGGCAGCCACAATCGCATGTTGATGACGATGCTGTGCGATGACCTCTATTACCTGGTGAGGCTCTACCGCACCCAGTTCAGCGCCAGTGGGACGCGCCCTCATCGCGCCTTCGTCGAACACCACAGAATCGTCGATGCCATCGAGGCCGGGGACGCCGAGCTGGCCGAACTGCTGATGCGCCGCCATGTCAGCGCCTCGCGGGCCAACGTGGTCGACCGTTACGCCGAGGTTCTCACGCAGCAGACCGAGGAGGCCACCTGAGGTTTGCTGGACATATTCCGACATCGACCGATCAAGAAACATAGAGGAGCCATGCCATGACCCGATCCACTCCCGGTGCGCGTTTCCGTGCCGCCCTGGAAGCCAGCCGGCCGTTGCCGATCGTCGGCACCATCAATGCCTATACCGCCATGATGGCCGAGCGGGTGGGTCATCAGGCCATCTACCTCTCCGGCGGTGGCGTGGCGAATGCCTCCTTCGGTCTGCCCGACCTGGGCATGACCACCATGAACGATGTGGTGGCGGATGCCCACCGCATCTGCGGGGCCACGGACCTGCCGCTGCTGGTGGATATCGATACCGGCTGGGGGGGCGCCTTCAACATCGCCCGTACCGTCAAGGAGATGCAGCGTGCCGGTGTCGCCGCCGTGCATATCGAGGACCAGGTAGCCCAGAAACGCTGCGGCCACCGTCCCAACAAGGCGATCGTCTCTCAGGAGGAGATGGTGGACCGCGTCAAGGCGGCCGCCGACGCGAAGGTCGATCCGGATTTCTACCTGATCGCCCGCACCGACGCCTTCCAGAAGGATGGCCTGGATGCGGCCATCGAGCGGGCCAGCGCCTGTATCGAAGCCGGTGCCGATGCCATCTTCGCCGAAGCGGTGCACACCCTGGATGACTACCGTGCCTTCTGCGAGCGGGTCGATGCGCCGATCCTGGCCAACATCACCGAATTCGGCGCCACGCCGCTGTTCAGCCAGCAGGAGCTCGGCGAGGTGGGCTGTCGCATGGTGCTCTATCCGCTGTCGGCGTTCCGCGCCATGAACGCCGCTGCGCTGAAGGTCTACCAGAGCATCCACGACAACGGTCATCAGCGCGATGTGGTCGAGCTGATGCAGACCCGTGACGAACTCTACGACTTCCTCAATTATCACAGCTTCGAGCAGAAGCTGGACGCGCTGTTCGAGAAGGGCGGCGAGTGAAGGGAGCGCCATAACGCAAGGCGAAGCATCCCGGTGGCGTCGCACGGAGGCTCGGTTCCCGGCCTGGTGGCGTGGCGCCCATCACATATAAAAGAGCAAGACCGACTAATACAGGAGACGCGACATGTCAGATAAACCCGTCAGCAGTACCGGCCTGCGCGGCCAGAGCGCCGGCACCACGGCACTGTGCACCGTCGGCAAGACCGGCTCGGGCCTGACCTACCGTGGCTTTGACGTCAAGGAACTGGCCGAGAAGGCGCGCTTCGAGGAAGTGGCCTACCTGCTGCTCAAGGGCAAGCTGCCGAACCAAGCCGAACTCGATGCCTATATCACCAAGCTCAAGGGCCTACGTGGCCTGCCTCAGGCGCTCAAGGCCGTGCTCGAGCAGATTCCGGCCAATGCGCATCCCATGGATGTGATGCGTACCGGTGCCTCCATGCTGGGCAACCTCGAGACCGAAGAGAGCTTCGACGAGCAGCAGGATGTCTCCGATCGCCTGCTGGCGGTGCTGCCCTCGATCATCTGCTACTGGTATCGCTACTCCCACGATGGGGTGCGCATCGAGACCGAGACCGACGACGAGTCGGTGGGCGCCCACTTCCTCCACCTGCTGCGTGGCGAAGCGCCTTCCGAACTGCACGCCCGGGTGATGAACGTCTCGCTGATCCTCTATGCCGAGCATGAGTTCAACGCCTCGACCTTCACCGCCCGCGTCTGCGCCTCGACCCTCTCCGACATGCACTCCTGTGTGACCGGCGCCATCGGTTCGCTGCGCGGTCCGCTGCATGGCGGTGCCAACGAGGCGGCCATGGCCATGATCGAGGACTGGAAATCGCCGGAAGAGGCCGAGCGCGAGATCATGGGCATGCTCGAGCGCAAGGAGAAGATCATGGGCTTCGGGCACGCGATCTACCGCGAGTCCGATCCGCGCAATGCCATCATCAAGGAGTGGTCGGAGAAGCTGGCCCAGGACGTGGGTGACAGCGTGCTCTATCCGGTATCGGTGCGCGTCGAGGAAGTCATGTGGCGTGAGAAGAAGCTGTTCTGCAACGCCGACTTCTTCCATGCCAGCGCCTACCACTTCATGGACATCCCCACCAAGCTGTTCACGCCGATCTTCGTCTGCTCGCGCGTGACCGGCTGGTGCGCGCATGTCTTCGAACAGCGGGCCAACAACCGGATCATCCGTCCCAGCGCGGACTATGTCGGCCCCGAGAAAAGCGAGTGGGTGCCGATCGAACAGCGCGACTGATCCATTATCGCCTGCGGCGGCTGCCTGGCAGCCGCCTTCTCCTCTTAAGCCGGGGAGGGTGGCTGCGCCCTCCCGTGCCCCTCGACGGATGCCGACGCCATGAATACCGACTATCGCAAACCCCTGCCCGGCACTGACCTGGATTATTTTGACGTGCGCGCCGCCGTCGATGCGATCCAGCCTGGTGCCTATGACACGCTGCCCTACACCTCGCGGGTGCTGGCCGAAAACCTGGTGCGCCGCTGCGACCCCGCGATGCTGACGGATTCGCTGAAGCAGCTGATCGAGCGCAAGCGCGATCTGGATTTTCCCTGGTATCCGGCCCGGGTGGTGTGCCATGACATCCTCGGCCAGACGGCGCTCGTCGACCTGGCCGGCCTGCGCGATGCCATTGCCGCCAAGGGTGGTGACCCGGCCAAGGTCAACCCGGTGGTGCCGACCCAGTTGATCGTCGACCACTCGCTGGCCGTGGAGCATGCCGGTTTCGAGAAGGATGCCTTCGAGAAGAACCGCGCCATCGAGGATCGGCGCAACGACGACCGCTTCCACTTCATCAACTGGACCAAGACCGCATTCGAGAATGTGGATGTGATCCCCCCCGGCAACGGCATCATGCACCAGATCAACCTGGAGAAGATGTCGCCGGTGGTTCAGGTTCGCTCCGACGAGAAGGGAAGACGTGTCGCCTTCGTCGATACCTGTGTCGGTACCGACAGCCACACGCCAATGGTCGATGCCCTGGGCGTGATCTCCGTCGGTGTGGGTGGCCTGGAAGCCGAGAGCGTGATGCTGGGGCGTGCCTCCTACATGCGTCTACCGGATATCATCGGTGTCGAGCTAACCGGCAAGCTGCAGCCGGGCATCACCAGTACCGACATGGTGCTGGCGCTGACCGAGTTCCTGCGTCGCGAGCGGGTGGTGGGTGCCTACCTGGAGTTCTACGGTGAAGGGGCCTCGAGCCTGACCGTGGGCGACCGGGCCACCATCTCCAACATGACACCGGAATACGGCGCCACCGCCGCCATGTTCTATATCGATGAGCAGACCATCGACTACCTCAGGCTGACCGGTCGCGAGGACGACCAGGTCGCCCTGGTGGAGCGCTTCGCCAAGGAGACCGGCCTGTGGGCGGACAACCTGGAAAAGGCCGAATATGAGCGGGTATTGACCTTCGACCTCTCCTCGGTACCCCGTACCCTGGCCGGCCCCTCCAACCCCCATGCCCTGCTGCCCACCTCGGAACTGGCGTCCCGTGGCATCAGCGGCACGGTGGAAAACGAGGCGGGCAAGATGCCCGATGGGGCGGTGATCATCGCTGCCATCACTAGCTGCACCAACACCAGCAACCCGCGCAACATGGTGGCCGCGGGCCTGATCGCCCGTAACGCCAACAAGCTGGGGCTGACCCGCAAGCCCTGGGTGAAGTCCTCCCTGGCGCCGGGCTCCAAGACGGTCAAGATGTACCTGGAAGAGGCCCGGCTGTTGCCCGAGCTGGAAGACCTCGGCTTCGGCGTGGTGGCCTTTGCCTGCACCACCTGCAACGGCATGAGCGGCGCCCTGGATCCGGTGATCCAGCAGGAGATCGTCGATCGCGACCTCTATGCCACGGCGGTGCTGTCGGGTAACCGAAACTTCGACGGCCGGATCCACCCCTATGCCAAGCAGGCCTTCCTGGCTTCGCCGCCGCTGGTGGTGGCCTATGCCATTGCAGGCACCATTCGCTTCGACATCGAGAAGGACGCTCTGGGCTTCGACCAGGATGGCAAGCCCATCACGCTGAAGGATATCTGGCCCAGCGACGAAGAGATCGATGCCATCGTCAAGGCCAGCGTGAAGCCCGAGCAGTTCCGCGAAACCTATATCCCGATGTTCGATGTGGACAAGGGCGCGCGGGCCCAGGTGAGCCCGCTCTACGACTGGCGACCCCAGAGCACCTATATCCGTCGTCCGCCCTACTGGGAGGGTGCCCTGGCCGGCGAGCTTTCGCTCAAGGGCATGCGTCCCCTGGCGGTACTCGGCGACAACATCACCACCGATCACCTGTCACCATCGAATGCCATCATGATGGACAGCGCGGCGGGTGAGTACCTGCACAAGATGGGCGTGCCGGAGGAGGACTTCAACTCCTACGCCACCCATCGGGGCGACCACCTCACGGCTCAGCGTGCCACCTTCGCCAATCCCAAGCTGCTCAACGAGATGGTGCAGGAGAACGGTGCGGTGAAGCAGGGGTCGCTGGCGCGGGTCGAGCCGGAAGGCAAGGTCACCCGCATGTGGGAGGCGATCGAGACCTACATGGAGCGCAAGCAGCCACTGATCATCATCGCCGGTGCCGACTACGGCCAGGGCTCTTCCCGTGACTGGGCGGCCAAGGGCGTGCGTCTGGCCGGGGTGGAGGCCATTGCCGCGGAAGGCTTCGAGCGTATTCACCGCACCAACCTGATCGGCATGGGGGTGCTGCCGCTGCAGTTCGAGGCGGGCACCACGCGCAAGACGCTGGCTATCGACGGCACCGAGACCTTCGATGTGGTGGGCGAACCGAGGCCCCGTGCCACCCTGGCGCTGGTGATCAACCGCAGGAACGGCGAGCGCGTGGAAGTGCCGGTGACCTGCCGTCTCGATACCGCCGAGGAGCTCTCGATCTTCGAGGCCGGCGGCGTGCTGCAGCGCTTCGCCAAGGACTTCCTCGAGTCCGAGGTCGAAGCGGTCGGCTGAGCGTTGACAGTTGACGGACCCTATCGACCCGGCCCCAAACAAGGTCCGGGTCGATCTGTCTCTACCCTCACTTTCTCAAGGAAGCGCTGTTCATGGCACATGCTCCCCAGGCTCATGTTTCACAGATCCGAATCCCCGCCACCTATATGCGTGGAGGTACCAGCAAGGGGGTGTTCTTTCGCCTGCAGGATCTCCCCGAAGCGGCCCAGGTCCCCGGCGCGGCGCGGGACAGGCTCTTGATGCGGGTGATCGGCAGCCCCGACCCCTACCAGAAGCAGATCGACGGCATGGGGGCGGCGACTTCCAGTACCAGCAAGACGGTGATCCTGTCGAAGAGCACCCAGCCGGACCACGATGTCGACTACCTTTTCGGCCAGGTCTCCATCGACAAGGCTTTCGTCGACTGGAGCGGCAACTGCGGCAACCTGTCGGCGGCGGTGGGGCCCTTCGCCATCAGCAACGGCCTGGTGGACCCGGCACGCGTACCGCACAACGGCATCGCCACGGTGCGCATCTGGCAGGCCAATATTCGCAAGACCATCATCGCCGAGGTACCGATGACCGACGGCGCCGTGCAGGAGACCGGTGACTTCGAGCTCGACGGCGTCACCTTTCCGGCGGCGGAGGTGCCGGTGGCGTTCATGGACCCGGCCGACGGTGAAGGCGCGATGTTCCCTACCGGCAACCTGGTGGACGATCTCGAGGTGCCGGCTGATGTGGTGAAAGGGGGCGTACTGAAGGCGACCCTGATCAACGCCGGCATCCCGACCATCTTCATCAACGCGGAAGCCATCGGCTACACCGGCAATGAGCTACAGGACGCCATTAACGGTGATCCCGATGCGCTGGCGATGTTCGAGACGATTCGCGCCCATGGCGCGGTGCGCATGGGGCTCATCCAGCATATCGACGAGGCAGTCAGTCGTCAGCACACGCCCAAGGTGGCCTTCGTCGCCAAGCCGGTGGACTACATCGCCTCCAGCGGCAAGGCGGTCAAGGCCAGCGATGTGGATCTGCTGGTGCGTGCGCTCTCCATGGGCAAGCTGCACCACGCCATGATGGGCACGGCCGCCGTTGCCATCGGTGCCGCCGCGGCGATACCGGGAACGCTGGTCAACCTTGCGGCGGGCGGCGGGGATCGCAGCTCGGTGCACTTCGGCCACCCCTCGGGCACCCTTCGGGTTGGCGCCGAAGCCACGCGCGTGGGCAGCGACTGGGCGGTGACCAAGGCGATCATGAGCCGCAGTGCACGGGTGCTGATGGAAGGCCATATACGAGTGCCCGGCGACAGCTTCTAGAAAAGCATGGACCTATTGCTGAAAGACTTCATTGAAGTACGCCCCCGGGTCGCAGGACCCGGGGCGTTTTCTATAGTGAAGACAAGAGTGAAGGCAAGAATTGGTGAAGGCATGGGTTCAACGTCGAAACAGGAGACCATCATGAGCAGCACCGTGGAAGCCAATGTGCGCCCGGACTACGACATCGAGCTGCAGAAAATTGCCGACTATGTTCTCGACTACCGGGTCGATAGCGCCGAAGCCTGGGATACGGCCCGCAACTGCCTGATGGATACGCTGGGCTGCGGCCTGTTGGCCCTTCGCTTCCCGGAGTGCACCAAACACCTGGGTCCGCTCGTCGAAGGCACCATGGTGCCCCACGGCGCTCGGGTGCCCGGCACATCCTTTCGCCTCGACCCGGTCAAGGCGGCCTGGGATATCGGCTGCATCGTGCGCTGGCTCGATTATAACGATACCTGGCTGGCCGCCGAGTGGGGGCACCCCTCCGACAACCTGGGAGGCATCCTGGCGGTGGCGGATCATCTCTCCCAGAAACGCGTTTCCATGGGAGAGGCGCCGCTCACCATGCGCGACGTACTCGAAGCCATGATCATGGCGCATGAGATCCAGGGTGTCCTGGCGCTGGACAACTCCTTCAATCGCGTCGGCCTCGATCATGTGGTGCTGGTGAAGGTGGCCTCTACTGCCGTGACGGCCAGGATGATGGGTGCCGATCGGGAGCAGATACTCTCCGCACTGTCCCACGCCTGGGTCGATGGCCAGAGCCTGCGTACCTATCGTCATGCCCCCAACGCCGGGTCGCGAAAAAGCTGGGCTGCCGGCGACGCCACGTCTCGCGGGGTGCGGCTGGCCGATATCGCCCTGCGCGGCGAGATGGGCGTGCCGGGAGCGCTGTCCGCCCCGCAGTGGGGTTTCTATGACGTGCTGTTCAGCCATACCAACAAGGATCTGGCGACCAAGCCGGAAGGGGAGCGTACGTTTTCCTTCCAGCGTGACTTCGGCAGCTATGTCATGGAAAACGTGCTGTTCAAGATTTCCTTCCCGGCGGAATTCCATGCCCAGACCGCCTGCGAAGCCGCCGTGACCCTGCATCCTCAGGTGAAGGATCGCCTGGGCGAGATCGACAGGATCGTACTGACCACCCACGATTCGGCGATCCGCATCATCTCCAAGTCCGGCGCCCTGGCGAACCCGGCTGATCGCGACCACTGCCTGCAATACATGACCGCGGTGCCGCTCGCCTTAGGCAGTCTGGTGGCCGAGCACTACGAGGACGACTTCCACGCGGCGCATCCCATCATCGACGAGTTGCGCAACAAGATGGAGGTGATCGAGGACCCGCGCTATTCACGCGACTACCACGATCCCGACAAGCGCTCGATTGCCAACGCCATCCAGGTCTTCTTCAAGGATGGCAGCGCCACCGACAAGGTCGAGGTCGAGTACCCGATCGGGCACCGTCGGCGTCGCTCCGAAGGCATCACCGTGCTGGAGGAGAAGTTCAAGCGCAATCTGGCCACGCGGTTCCCCCCGGGGCGTACCGCTCGGATATTCGAGCTGTGTCGCGACCAGCCTCGGCTCGAAAAGACCGCGGTGAATCAGTTCGTCGACCTGTGGGTGATCTGACCGACAATGCTGCTGCGCTATATTTCCGCCGGGCCGTCGAAAGACTTGATGATGGTCATGGAAGGCTCCGGCAGAGTGGACTATAGTTTTTTGACGGCCAGGGGTTGTGTGCGGCTCCGGTAATGAGTAAAGTACGCATCCGCTGCCGGCAACGGGCAAACGTTACCGGCGGTGGAAGTGGAGAAAGTGCTTGTTTCTGTTTGGTTTTTTTCGAATCGGCT
>NZ_JAKCMI010000016.1 GCF_021412585.1 Halomonas alkalisoli
CCGCAGGCCTCCCGGCGGTGTTGCCGGTATTCGCGACGACAACCAACCTTTCAGCCTCCGCCGAGGCGCCTATCGGCGCCAGTCGCGATGGGGACTCGGAGCGCCGAACCGAGCGCTCCAACAGCGATCCTCTCCACCGACGGTGCCACGCCGCTGTAGGAGTAGCTTCAGCTCACGACTGGAGGCCGCAGGCCTCCCGGCGGTGTTGCCGACGCCAACGATCACCGCTAACGCGGCGGCCTCCACCAGGCGCCTGCTGAGCCTTATGCGTAATCAGGTCTTTTTAATGACTCCTAATGGCTCGTGCCTTCCTCGTACTGTGTCTTGTTCCACACGTTGTACTTGCCCGAGGGGCGCTTCATCGGCATGCGGCCCAGTTCCTCCAGGGTGTTGGCGTCGAGCCACAGCAGGTAGCCGTCGTCGTCCCAGATGCTCAATAGCAGCGTCTCGCCGCGGCGGTCGAACTCCACGTGGGCGGCGGTCTTGCCCGGCTCGGGGATCAGCGTCTCGACGATCTCCAGGCTCTGCTTGTCGATCACATGGATGCGATCGTGGTTGGGGCCGAAGAAGACGTCCACCCAGGCGTAGGGCGAGTTCTCGTGGCTGCGCATGAAGAAGCCGGGGCCGTCGGTCTCGATATGGGTGATCAGCGACCAGTCGGTCATGTCGAACACCGAGACCTGGCCCTTGTCGATGTGGGGGATCGCCATGACGCGGCGCCCGTCCAGCTCCCAGGTGATGCCGGCGCCCAGGTGCGGCATGCCTTCCAGCGGCAGGTCGGCGACCTTGACCTCCTCGTCCATGTCGAACACCTGGCCACCCTGGCCGCCGCGAGCCGCACCCACGATATAGCGGTACTCCATGTCGAAGAAGAAGTCGTCCAGGTAGTCCGGCGCCTCCATGCGGTGCAGGGCGAAGTCACCGACGATGGTCTCGTCGCCGTCGGCCCGCTCCTCCGGCCAGCGGATCTCCCACACCTCGGGAATATCGCGCAGGGCGGCGACGAAGCTGTTGCGCGGCGGCGCGGTATAGACGGCGCTGACCCGTGACGTGTCGCCGTTGAGGCCTTCCACCGGGATGGTGGCGATCAGCTCGAGATCACGGGCATCCAGCAGCACCAGCGAGTGGGGCAGGTAGTTGCCGGCCAGCACATAGTTGCCGTCGGCCGACACCGCGATGTTGCGCATATTGATGCCGGCACGCACCTCGGCGGTGACCTCGAGGTTGTAGATGTCGTACTTGGTCACCCAGCCATCCCGGGAGCCGAAGTAGACGTAGCGGCCGTCCGGCGTGTACTTGGGCCCGCCGTGCAGCGCATAGCGGCTGGGGAAGCGGGTGATGCGCTCGAACTTGTCGCCATCGAGCAGGCTGACGTGGTGATCGCCGATCTCCACCACGAGAAAGAGGTTCTTGAGATCCTCGACCTCGAACACCGGCTCGTCGGGCAGGGTACCGTAGGCGTGGTTGACCACGTGGCTGGCCAGGATATCCTCCTCGGTCCAGCTTGGCTCCACCTCCGGGGCCTCGAAGATCCATTCGGCCAGGGCGGCGATCTCGGCCTCGTCCAGCAATTCGCCGTAGGCGGGCATCTGGGTGGCAATGCGGCCGTCGCGGATCACCTCGAAGGCCTCGTCGTGCTTGAGCCGCGAGAGATTATCCGGCAGCAACGCGGGGCCGATGCCGCCCAACCGGCTGACGCCATGGCAGATCGCGCAGTGGTGGTTGTAGAGCACATTGGCATCGGGTTCGTCGGCCACGGCCGACAGGGCCGGAATACCCAGGCCCAGCAGGGCGCCGAGCAGCAGCGAGGGTCGTATCACAGCGCCATCCTCCCCATCGCCACCGGCGTATCGGCGCTATCGCTCTCAGCACCGGTATCCGCATCGGCATCGCGTCGCGTCATCCGCGTCATGGCCGGTGCCAGGGTGTCGGCCAGGCGCACCACCTCGCCCACCACGATCAGGGTCGGCGGCTGGAAGCCTTCCCGCTCGATGACCTCGACCACGTCGCCCAGCGTGGCCAGCACATGACGCTGTTCGGGGGTGGTGCCGCGCTCGACCAGGGCGACAGGATGCGTGGCCGGCAGGCCGTGGCGCTGCAGCTCGCGGCTGATCAGCTCGGCATTGGCCAGGCCCATGTAGAAGACGGCGGTGTGGTTGGGCACCGCCAGGGCCGCCCAGTTGAGGTCCAGTGCGCCGTCCGCCTTGCAGTGGCCGGTGACGAAGGTGACGCTCTGGGCGAAGTCCCGGTGGGTGAGCGGGAAACCGGAGTAAGTAGAGCAGCCCGACGCCGAGGTGATGCCCGGCACTACGCGAAAACCGACGCCATGCTCGATCAGGTACTCGGCTTCCTCGCCGCCACGGCCGAAGATGTAGGGGTCGCCGCCCTTAAGGCGCAGGACCCGCTTGCCCTCGCTCGCCAGCCGCACCAGCAGCGCGTTGGTCTCGTCCTGGGTCAGGGCATGGCAGCGCGAGGCCTTGCCGACGTAGTAGCGGCGCGCAGAGGCCGACGCCATGGCCAGCACTTCCTGGGACACCAGCCGGTCGAAGACCAGGCAGTCGGCCTGCTGCAGCAGCGACAGGGCGCGCAGGGTCAACAGGCCGGGGTCGCCGGGCCCGGCACCCACGATGGCAACCTCGCCGGACGCCAATGGCGCCTCATCGAGGTCGAAGCTCAGGTTTCGCGAATGGCGATGTGTGATCATGGTCGGCCTCTCCCCGAAGCGTCAACGGTCATCTTTCTGATTCTGTGTGAAGGCCTACAGCTCGATGCTCTGGATGGCATCGTAGGGGGCTGCTACGCGGCGCTGGCGGTTTTCTTCGACGCCGATTTCCTCGTTGCTCAGGTAGCAGCCGGGATCCTCTTCCCAGGGGTCGCCGGTGACCTTCCAGGCCCGCACCCGGGTGTTGCCGTTGCAGATCGGAAGATAGCGGCATTCGCCGCAGCGCCCCTTGAGCGGCCGCGGCCGCTGGCGGAAGCCCAGCATCAGCGGGTCCTGGGTGTCGCGCCAGATCTCGGAGAAGGGCCGCTCGCGGACGTTGCCGAGGGTATGGTCCCACCAGAAGGTATCCGGGTGGACATTGCCGAGGTTGTCGATGTTGGCGATGTGCTCCCCGGAGGCGTTGCCCCCCCAGTGGGTCAGTCGCCGCTCCAGTGCCTCGGCCTGGTCGGGGAAGTGCTCCCGGGCCCACATCAGCAGGAAGGGGCCGTCGGCGTCGTTGTTGCCGGTGACATACTCGCGCTCGACGCCGCGGGCAAGCTCCGCCCGGCAGTGGTCGAACAGCTGGGTCATGGCGTCGCGGGTCATCTGGTGCCAGGCATCGTGCTTGCCGTGACGGTGGCCGCGCCCGCCGTAGTTGAGGTGCGAGAGATAGAACTTGTCGACGTCGTGTTCGTCGATCAGCGCCAGGATGTCACCGAGCTGCTCATAGTTCTGCTGGGTCAGGGTGAAGCGCAGCCCCACCTTGATGCCGCGCTCCTTGCACAGCTTCACCGCGTGCATCGACTCGCGGAAGGCGCCCTTGCGCTGGCGGATCACGTCGTGGGTCTCCTCCAGGCCATCGATGCTGATGCCGACGTAGTCGTAGCCGATGTCGGCGATCTCGTCGATGTTGGACTCATCGATCAGGGTGCCGTTGGTGGACAGGCCGGTATAGATGCCCAGCTCCCGCGCCCGCCGCGACAGCTCGAAGATATCGGGTCGCATCAGCGGCTCGCCCCCGGAGAGGATCAGCGCCGGCACCCGGAATCCCTGCAGGTCTTCGAGCACCGCATGCGCCTCGGCGTTGGAGAGCTCACCGGCGAAGTCGATGTCGGCCGAGGTGGTATAGCAGTGCTTGCAGGTCAGGTTGCAGCGGCGGATCAGGTTCCAGATCACCACCGGACCCGGCGGCTTGCGCGCCGGTGGAACCGGAGTTGGCTCGACCAGGGACTTGATGTAGCGGGTGACTCTGAACATGGGAAACTCCTCTTGCGACAGGCCTCTGGCTCTGGCTCAGCCTAGGCCTGCCTGTCGGACCGGCCGGCCAGTCGCAGGCCGGTCTTCTTGAGAATGCGCGAGCTGTAGAGAATGCGATGATCCCGGCAGGCGTCACCCAGCAGGGAGCGAAGCTCATCGGCCTGGCGCTCGACGTCGGCGTGGGTCTGGCCATGCAGCATGGCGAACAGGTTATAGGGCCATTCCGGCAGGTGGCGCGGCCGACGGTAGCAGTGGCTGACCCCCGGCAACGCCGCCACCGCGCGTCCCAGGCGGTCGATATGGGCGTCGTCCACGTCCCATACGGTCATGCCGTTGGCCAGGTAGCCCAGCCGGTAGTGATTGGGTACCGCGGCAATGCGGCGGATGATGCCGGCCGCCTGCATGCGCTGCATGCGCTGGCGCACCTCTGCCCCGTCGATACCCAGCGGCTTGCCCACGGCACTCCAGGGGTCGGGTACCAGCGGCAGGCCGGCCTGGGTGGCCAGTACGATGGCGCGGTCGACGGCGTCCAGGCCACCCGGCGCAGTAGTGGCGGCGTTCGCGTCAGACGGGCAGGTGGAGACGGACATGGAATTCCTCCTGCTTGGGCATGTTGAAGACCGGCAGGCCGGTGGCCGCCTCGATAGCAGCGATCGCCTCGGCGATACCTTCCGGCGTCTCGGTGGCCAGCACGAACCACATGTTGAGACGGTGCTCGCGGCGGTAGTTGTGAGCCACCTCGGGAAAGGCGTTGACCGCCGCGGTGACGCGTTCAAAGTCGGTTTCCGGGACTTCCAGCGCCGCCAGGGTGAGGCCGCCACCGAGCCGTTCTGCGTGGTACATGGGGCCGAAGCGGCTGAGCACGCCGCTGTCCCGCAGTCGCTCGAGCCGATAGAGCAGCTCGCCCTCGCTCAGGTCGATTTCCGCCGCCACGGCGGCAAAGGGCGACTCGACCAGCGGCAGGCCATCCTGCAGGCGATTGATGATGCGCCGGTCGGCGGCGTCCAGCGCCGCCGGCTCAGGCCGGCTGAGGCGTTCTGCGATCATGGCTGTCATCCTCTCGGGTGTAGCGACCCCCGCGCTGCTTGTAGGCCTTCAGGCTGAACAGCACGCGGTGGGGAATGGCCTGCAACGCCTGGCGCTCGACGATCTCGTCCAGCGCGGCCAGCACCCGGTCGCGGCGAGTGCCATGAATCATGCAGAACAGGTTGTAGGGCCAGTCGGGCAGGCGCCGCGGACGGCGGTAGCAGAGTGTCACGGCGGGCTCGGCCGCCAGGCGCCTGCCCAGCTCTCCAACAACATCGTCGGGGACGTTCCAGACCACCATGGCATTGGCGCAGACCCCCAGGGCGTGGTGCCTGACCACCAGGCCCATGCGCTTGATCAGGCCCACGTCCTGCCAGCGCTGTACGCAGGCCATGACCTCGCCCTCGCTCATCCCGCACTGTTCGGCGAGCGTGCGCCAGGGCCGGGGAGTCAGCGGCAGGCCGGTCTCCAGCAGCGCGCGCAGGCGGTGTTCGGCCTGGGTCTCGGGGGCGGTTATGGACAGTGAACGGCTCATGGCACCTCCAGCTCGGCCCAGGGTATGGGAAAGCCCAGGTCGATATGGAAACCCTCGAGCATCGGCAGGCGCAGCAGCGGCTTGCCCAGCTCGGCCTCCAGCGCATCGAGGCGCGCCTCGAGCTCGCCCTCGTCGGCGGCGGTCATAACGAACCAAAGGTTGTAGCGGTGCTCGCGAGCGTAGTTGTGATTGACGCCGGCAGAGCGATTGATCACCGCCGCCACCTCGTCACGCTCTGCTTCCGGCACCGCCACCGCCGCCAGCAGGCTGGCGCCGGCCCGGGCATGATCGAAAACCGGGCCCACCCGGCTCAGCACCTGCTCGTTCTGCAGCGACTGAAGCCGCGCGACCACCTCGGCTTCGCTCACCCCCAGCTGCTCTGCCATGGCGGCGTAGGGCCGTTCACAGATCGGCAGGCCGCGCTGGTAGGCGTCGATGAGGCGGCGGTCGAGTAGGTCAAGTGCAGCCATGGGCAGGTACCGGGCCGTTAGAGGGAAAGCATGATGTTAAGACGCATCTTACATGCCTCATCACGTCTGAAAGCGGTCATCGGCGCTGCCGTTGACACAGGTCAAAAGAGGAATTTTTACTCGCCCGACCTTGATATCCGTCAAAGCAGCGAATCTGCAACGGGGAGACACTTCGCTGACGGCCACGTCCTTTCACGGCCTTTCCCGTTCCGTCGTCCTGCGAGGCTTTCCCATGCAACTGCCGGCCCTCTTCATGCTCCTAGGCCTACTGCTCTCGGCCACCGCCATGGCGGAAAGCCATGAGGATGGACTCGATCCACAGCGCCAGGCCGAGCTAGAGACCCTGCTCTACCAGGACTGCGGCTCCTGCCACGGCATGACGCTGCGCGGCGGGCTGGGGCCGGCGCTGCCCCGCGATCGCATGGAAGGCTTCAGCGTCGAAGCGCTCGCGCACATCATCCAGCACGGCATTCCCGGCAGCGCCATGCCGGGCTGGAAGGCCCTGCTCAGTGACGATGAGGCGCGCTGGCTGGCTGAACATCTGCGTACCGACAACCGCCTTGAAACGCTGCAACAAGACTGACCCCGGAGACCTGCCATGCCTATCCCGTACCCGCTGAAGACACTGCTCGCCGCCGGCGCCCTGGCCCTGTTCTCCACCGGTCAGGCCCTGGCCGAGGCACCCGCCACGGGGCCGGAGCTTCGCGGCACGGGGGATCTCGGCGTGGTCATCGAGCGCGCCACCGGCAGCGTGGCCCTGGTCGACACGACCGAAAAGACGGTGTTGCGCCATATCAATGGCTTCGGCGATCTCTCCCACGCCTCGGTGAAGTTCACCCGCGACGCCCGCCACGCCTTCGTCTTCGGCCGTGACGGCGGCCTGACTCGGCTCGACCTGCTCACCGGTGAGATCGACGGGCGCATCATCCAGGGCGGTAACAGCATCGGCGGCGCCATCTCCCAGGACGGCCGCTTCGTGGCGGTGGGCAACTACGAACCGGGCGGGGTGAAGGTCTTCGACGTCGAGACCATGGAACTGGTGATCGACGTGCCGGCCACCTACGAAAAGCCGGATGGCACCACCGACCAGGCCAAGGTGGTGGGCGTGGTGGACGTACCGGGCAATCTCTTCGTCTTCAGCCTGTTCGAGGCGGGCGAGATATGGACCCTGGACATGTCCACCGACGAGCCCGAGCTGACCAAGTACCGCGACGTCGGCAGCATGCCCTACGACGCGCTGATCACCCCCAACGGTCGCTACTATATCGCCGGCCTGTTCGGCGAAGATGGCATGGCCCTGCTCGACCTGTGGCAACCGGAAAACGGCGTGCAGCGCATCCTGCCCGACTACGGCCGCGGCGAGGAGCGCCTGCCGGTCTACAAGATGCCCCACCTGGAGGGCTGGGCCATGGCGGGCGACCAGGCCTTCTTCCCCGCCGTGGGCCGCAACGAGGTGCTGGTGGCCAATACCCGCGACTGGTCGCTGACCGAGCGCATCGAGGTGCACGGCCAGCCGATCTTCGTCATGAGCCGCCCCGACGAGCAGCAGGTATGGGTCACCTTTGCCCATCCCCTCAACGACAAGGTACAGGTGATCGATACCCGCACCCTTGAGGTGATCGAGACCCTGTCGCCCGGCGAGTCGATCCTGCACAAGGAGTTCACGCCCCGGGGCGAGCATATCTGGATCTCGGCTCGCGACAGCAACCAGATCACCGTCTACGACACCCGCACCTTCGAGGTGCTGGCGACCCTGCCGGCCGAATCGCCCAGCGGCATTTTCTTTACCCACCGAGCCCATCGCATCGGGCTTTAGGGAAGAGCGGAAAAGCGAAAGCCGGGGATATCCTCCCCGGCTTTTTTGGTCCTGCCCGCGACATTAGGTCTCACGCCATCGCCCCCTGAAAGAGGTATTTTACATACTTCTTTATAAAGTCATCCCTGACGAAGGAGACGCCCCATGCTCACCCACGAGCAAGAAAGGTTGATTGAAGCCACCGCCCCGGTGGTCGCGGAGCACCTCGATGCCATCGCCCAGCGCTTCTACCCGCTGATGTTTGCGCGCTATCCCGGCGTGGCCTCGCTGTTCAATGCCGCACACCAGCAGAGCGGTGCTCAGCAGCGCGCCCTGGCCGGCGCCGTGCTGGCCTATGTGCAGCTGCGCCAGGACCCCGCCAGGGCCAGGTCCGTGCTGGGCACCGTGGTCGAGAAACACGTCTCGCTGGGCATCCAGCCGGACCAGTATCCCATCGTCGGCGAATGCCTGATGGCGGCCATCGGCGAGGAGCTGGGCGATGCCCTGACGCCGGAAATTGCGGACGCCTGGGGCGCCCTCTACGAGGAGCTGGCCGGCCTGCTGATCGAGCTCGAGGAGCGGCGCTACCACGCCTTCGCCCAGCAGCCCGGTGGCTGGCGTGGCCTGAGGCGTTTTCGTATCGCGGCCACCCGCCAGGAGAGCGCGGTGATCCGCTCCTTCGTACTCGAGCCCGAGGATGGCGGCGCCGTCGCCGAACACCAGCCCGGCCAGTACATCGGCGTACGCCTCAGCATCGAGGGCGAGCCGGTCTATCGCCACTACAGTCTCTCGGCTACAGCCAACGGCCGCGGTTACCGGATCTCCATCAAGCGTGAGCCCGACGGCCGTGTCAGCCGATACTTCCATGATGTGCTGACGGTGGGCGACAGCCTGGACCTGCTGCCTCCCGCCGGCGACCTGACGCTCCATCCGGGCGACGAGCCGGTGGTCCTGGTCAGCGGTGGCGTGGGCCAGACCCCCATGCTGTCGCTGGCACGCCAGGCGCTGGAACAGCAGCGCCAGGTGGTCTACCTGCACGCCGCCCTGGATGCCGAGCATCACGCCTTCCGCGACGAAATCACCCTGCTGCAGACGGAACACACCAACCGGCTCAAGGCGGTGACGATTCACGAGCAAGGCGAGGAGGCCGACCATATCGGGCGCATCGATCGGGCGCTCCTCGAGCACTACCTGCCGACGGGCAAGCCGCGCTGCTACTTCGTCGGCCCTCAGGGATTCATGAGCGCGGTGAACCAGGCCCTGGCGGACCTTGGCATCGACGAGAGCCGCCGCCATTTCGAGCACTTCGGCCCGTCGCGCCCCCTCGACGCCGCCTGAGCCTCTCCGACCTCGCTCTCCAGGGGCGAGGTCGCTATCGCGTGAGATCCACCACCCTGCCCGATGGGGATCGAATCCATCCCCAGTCATCGAACAGCACATAAAGCGCTGGGATGACGAGCAGTACCAGCACCGTCGACGTCAATAGGCCAAACACCACCGAAATCACCAGCGGCTTGATGGCCGCCGCCTGGGTGCTGGTTTCGGCCAACAGCGGCAGCAGTCCGGCAATGGTAGTCGTAGACGAGATCAGGATAGCTCGCAGCCGGTCGCGGCTGGCCTGGCCGGCGGCCTCCACCGCGGCAAGCCCCTGCGCCCGGTGTCCCTTGATAAAGTGGATCAGCAGGATGGCGTTGTTGACCACGATACCCGCCAGCGATGCCGCACCGATCAAGGAAGGCATGGAAAGGTAGTAACCCATGAGTACATGCCCCCAGATTGCCCCGATGAAGGCCAGGGGGATCGAGAGCATGACGATCAGCGGCTCCACGTAGCTGCGGAACTGAAAGGAGAGGATCACGAAGATGCCGACCAGCCCGATCATCAAACCGCGGCGGATCGAGCCGCCGGTTTCGGCGGAACTGGCCACCTGTCCTTCGAAGGCCACTTCCACCTCGGCATGGCGAGCTCGAAAATCCTCCAGCCATCCACTGCCCACCAAGGCATTGACGATGGCCTGGCCGCTGGCCTGGCGGGCGTCGACGTTGGCTTCCACGATCACCGTACGCCGTCCGTCGATACGCGTGATGCGTGCCCACTCGCGGCGCTCGATCGCCTCGGCGACCACCTCCAGCGGCACCCTTCGACCATCAGGCAGGGCGATGGTCAGGTCGGCGAGATCATCCAGGCCATCCCGATCATCCGCGGCTTGGCGTACCAGCACTTCGACCTCCTGCTCACCGATGCGCAGGGTATCGGCAATCTCCCCGAGCAGGGCGGCACGCATCTGGCTGGCCACCTCCTCCGCGGTCAGGCCCAGGCCATGGGCGCCCTCGATCAGCGAAAAGGCCCGCTGGGGCTTGCCCAGCCTCAGGTCGTCGATGACGTTGTAAACAGCGGCGTACCCCTCGAGGTGCTCGGTCAGCTCCCGCGCCGCCGCCTGCATGGCCGTCAGATCCTCGCCGCTCAGTCGCACCTCCACGGGCACCCCGGCGGGGCCGAAGCCCGGCTCCTGGATGATCAGCCGCTGCACGCCCTCAACCTCGCCGATGGCCTCACGCCAGGCCTCGGTCAGCTCGTCCAACGTCACCCGGCGGCGCTCGGCGGTGAGCAGGTCGACGATGACGGTAGCGACATGGGGCCCGGCTTCGCGTGCACTGGGGTTGTGGTTGAAGCGCACCTGGACCGCCTCTACCAGGCGAGCACCTCCCGGCTGATCCGGTGAAAAGCGGGCATCGAGTTCGTGTAGCGCCGCCTCGACCCGTTCGGCTACCGCCTCGGTGCGCGCCAGCGGGGTACCCTGTGGCATCAGGATGCGTGCCTCCAGCACGTCACCGTCGATGTCGGGCATCGCCTCGCTGCCGACATGGCCACCGGCCATGAAGCCAGCGGATCCCAGCATGATCGCCAGCACGGCACCCAATACCGCATGCCGAAAGCGGATCGCACCGTCGGCCAGCCTTCCCACGCCTTCGCGAAAGTTCTCGAAACGCCGTTCGAAGGCGGCCCTGAAGCGAGAATCCTGACCCTCCTGCAGCGTCGGCACGCTGTCCTTGAGACTGCCCTTGAGATGATGGGGCAGTATCCAGAAGGCCTCGATCAGGCTGGCCGCCAGGGCGGCGATCAGCACCACGGGAAGCACCTGAAGCACGGCACCGAGCTCGCCGGCCAGGAAAGAGAGCGGGACGAAGACCGCCGCCGTGGTGAGAAAGGAGGAGAGTACTCCCGGCAGCACCTGACGCGTACCCGCCACCACCGCCTCAAGCGGCGTCGTGGCCTCCCGGGCGTGGGCGGCGATGTTGTCGGTGATGACGATGGCGTCATCCATGACGATGCCGATGGTCATCAACAGCGCCACCAGAGTGATCATGTTCATGGACAGGCCGGTCAAACTCATGACCACAAAGGCGCCCATGAAGGCAGCGGGCAGACCGAGCACCGCCCACAGCGCCAGCCGAGGCCGGAAGAACAGGCTCATCACCAGCACGACCAGGACAAGGCCCATGAGGCCGTTACCCGCCAGCATGCGCAGGCGGTCACTCACGATGCTGGTCATGTCCTGGGTGACCGTGAGAGCAATACGCCCGTCGAAGCGACCACGCTCCGTCTCGATCAACTGATCGAGCCGCGCCTTCACCGACAGAGCATCGTCACGCAGGTTCTTGCTCACCTCCAGCACCAGCGCCGACTCGCCGTTGAAGCGTATCCGCTCCTCCGCTCGCTCTCCCACCTCGCGCAGGGACGCGATCTCGCCCAAGGTCAGCTCGCCGCCCTCGGGGCTGGAGACGATCACCAACGAGGCCAGTTCCGAGAGCGTGCGGCGCTGGTCGGTGAAGCGCAGCAGGATGTCACGGTCGCGGGTCTCCAGGGTGCCCAGTGGCAGGTCGATGCTCTGGCTGGCCAACCGGCTAGCCAACTCCCGTGCGGAAAGCCCGTACTGGCCCAGCACCTCGCGGGGCACCTCCACCTGCCACTGGCGCTGAGACATGCCATGAATCGCCACTCCGGCCACGCCGGGCAGCGCCATGATGCGGTCCTCGAGGCGCAAGGCGTAATCCTCGAGCTGGCGAGCCGGCATGTCGCCCGAGACCGCGACCGCCGCCACCAGGTCGCTGCGATGCAGCTCGCGGACCGCCGGCGCCTCGGCGCGGGCCGGCAGCTCGGTGATGGCGCTGACCTCGGTATCGATCTGGGTGAGGAAGCGGATGGCATCGCCACCCGGCGCCATGGTCGCAGTGGCACTGGCCAGGTTGTCCTGAGCTACGCAGGCGAACTCGTCGAGAAACTCGACGCCCTTGACTGCCTGATGGAGACGCCGGCACACATCATCCTCGACGTCGGCGGCGCTGGCGCCGCGATAGACCACCTCTATGGCTACCTCCGTGGGGCGGTAGTCGGGGAAGGTCTCGCGCTTGAGGTGGGGGGCGGCGAACAGCCCGGCGGCCAGCAGCAGTATCAGCAGCAGATTGGCGGCCGTGGGGTGCGCGGCGAACCAGCGGATCATGGCTGCGCTCTCTTTCCAGGTTCGTCCCCGACAGGTGCGCTCCGGAACGTCTCCCCCCGCGCCTGGGCGGCGAGGCGAGCCTCGAGGGCCTCGTCACGCCGCGGCGCCAGCGTCATGCCGGCCAGCGCGGGCTGCAGGTCGTCGACGACGACCCGCTCGCCCGGTGCCAGGCCCAGCTCGATCACCGCCAGGTCGCCCTGTTCGAAGGCCACCGATACTTCACGCCGCACCAGGCGATCCTCACTATCGGCCAGGTAGAGCTCGCCGTGATGAATCGCAGACGCCGGGACCACCATTCGCGGCTCGGGACTCGACGCCGAGAGGTGTACCCGGGTATACATGTCGCGCTGCAGCGGGGGGCGGTCCGGTGGCCGCGCATCCCGGTAGGGGTGATCGACCCGCACCACCACCCGCACGGCGCGGGTCGCCGGGTCCAGGCCACTGGCGATGCGCACGACCCTTCCGCTCCAGCCCACGCCGGGAGCCCCCACCAGGGTCAGCTCGGCCTCGATGGCGCCGAGGTCGATTCGCTCGCTCAGGTCCAGGCTGCCGAGCGGCAGGTCATCGGGGGCCATGGCGCCCAGCAGGCGTCGCATCATGCTGAACGGGATACGCGCTTCGACCTCGGCGGCGGCCAGGCTGTCCGCCTCGAAGAGCCGCTGCCCTGCGGCAACGAACTGGTGGCGCTCCACCCCAACCTCGCCGAGCCGCAGGTCGTAGGGCGCCACGAAGCGGGTATCCTCCAGGTCACGTCGGGCCTGGGCCAGGCGAGTGGCGGCCCGGGCCTGCTGGGCCTCCAGCGACTGACGCTGCGCCGGCAGCAGCGCCAGGGTGTTCTCCAGCGAGGCCACCGCCTGCCGCTGGGCCAGGGCGGCACGCCGCTGTTCGTCGAGTTGGGAGCGGGCCACGGCGCCGCTGCCGGCCAGGCGTTCGATGCGCGCCAGCTCCTGTTCGGCCAGGGCCAGGCGTTCGCGCTCCAGCGCCAGCAAACGACCGGTGTTCGCCTCCTCGACCTCGAGCTGGGACCGCTCGCCGGCCAGGCTGGCCAGCTCGGCTTCGGCCTCGGCGATGGCCAGCTCATAGCGACTGGGGTCCAGCGCCACCAGCAGGGTCCCCTCCGGCAGTAGAGTACCGCTCTCCAGCTCAGGGTGGCGCTCCACCACCCGACCCGACACGTTGGCCACCGCCTGCCACGTTTCGGTGGGGCGCGCCACGCCGTGGCCACGAGCCTCGAGGCGCAGTTCGGTAAGTTGCGCCTCGATCACCGTGACCGGCGTGGGCATCACTGCCGCCTCGAGGCGCTCCGGCTCCTGGCGGTTGGCCACGAAGAGCAGAAACACGGCAAGACCCGCCGCCAGGCCACCCAACACCACCAGCCCCCGCCCAATGCCTTTTCGAAGAGTCATTGGGCCTGCTCCGGTTCGGACCCACCCTCGTCGTGGATGCCATGGCAGTAGAGCTCGAAGGCGCCTTGAGCATGCTGGGCAATATGGCTCATGTTCCCAATCATCAGCGATTGCATGACCAGCCCCTGAATGGTGCCGATGAACTGGGTGGCCGCCGCTTCGATGTCCACCCCCTGACGCAGCTCACCGGCCGCCTGGGCCTGAACCAGCTGTTGCTCGACTCGTTCACGGTAGAGGAACAGCAGTGAGCGCACCATGCGCCGAGCCGGCGTCGGCCGGGCATGCTGCAGTTGGCCCATCATCAGTCGGGGAACCCCCGGATGCTCGACGATGAAGGCGATATGGGCATGGAACATCGCCTCCAGCGCGGCCAGCGGGCTAGCGGCCCCGGCAGCGGCCGCATCCAGCCGTTGCATCACCCGCTCCGCCACCCAGCCGATCACCGCCTCCCAGATCGCATCCTTACTGGGAAAATGGCGAAACAGTGCACCCTGGGTGACCCGCATGTGCTTGGCGATATTGCCGGTGGTGATGTTGGCCGGATCATCCTGAGCACTCAACTCAATGACCGTCTCAACGGTCCGCTCGCGGCGGGCCTCAGCGGAAAGGTTGCGTTTGGTGGTCATGTCTCTCGCCATAAGATAGTAATCGATTACTATCTTATGATCTTGGGAATGAAACCGCCAGCCGAAAAACCACTTCGCCATGACCCGAATCAAAGGCGGGTCACGAGTAGTCGACTAGCATGGTCGGATTTACCCAGACTGCGAGGAGAGCGTCATGGAGCTTGTCTGCCCGGCCGGCAACCTGCCTGCCCTGAAGCGAGCCGTGGATGAGGGAGCCGATGCCGTCTACTTCGGCTTCCAGAATTCCACCAATGCCCGGCAGTTCGCCGGCCTCAACTTCACCGACAAGCGTGCCCGCGAAGGCATCGACTACGCCCACGCCCGCGGCAAGCGGGTGTTCTGCGCCATCAACACCTACCCGCAGCCCGACGGCTGGGCCCAGTGGACCCGCGCCGTGGACCAGGCCGCGGACCTCGGCGTGGACGCCCTGATCATGGCCGACATGGGCCTGCTCGACTACGCGGCACGGCGCCATCCCGACCTCGCCCGCCACCTCTCGGTGCAGGGCTCGGCCACCAGCCACGAGGCGCTACGTTTCTACCACGACCATTTCGGCATCAAGCGCGCCGTGCTGCCGCGGGTGCTCTCCATCACCCAGGTGCGCGACCTGGCCAAGCAGAGCCCGGTGGAGCTCGAAGTGTTCGCCTTCGGCAGCCTGTGCATCATGGCCGAAGGGCGCTGCTACCTCTCCTCCTACCTCACCGGCGAGTCGCCCAATACCCGCGGCGTCTGCTCGCCGGCGGCCCATGTTCGCTGGGAGGAGACTCCCGAGGGGCTGGAATCACGCCTCAACGGCGTGCTGATCGACCGCTACGGCGAGGGCGAGCGGGCCGGCTACCCCACCCTGTGCAAGGGGCGCTTCGAGGTCGGCGGCGAGACCTATCACGCCATCGAGGAGCCCACCAGCCTCAACACCCTGGAACTGCTGCCTGAGCTGCGCGAACTCGGCATCAGCGCGGTGAAGATCGAGGGCCGCCAGCGCAGCCCGGCCTACGTGTCCAAGGTGGCCGAGATCTGGCGCCAGGCGCTGGACCGCCTCGAACGAGCCCCCGAGCGCTTCCACCCCGAGCCCGCCTGGATGGCCGGCCTCGGCGAGGTCTCCGAAGGCGCCACCACCACCCTGGGCGCCTACGAACGCCGCTGGAAATAGGAGCAGAAACGTCATGTCGACTTCCCCTACCCTGCAGCTGTCGCTGGGCCCGGTGCTGTTCTACTGGACCCGCGAGCGCTATGCCGCCTTCTACCGCGAGGCCGCCGACTGGCCGGTGGAAATCGTCTATCTCGGCGAGTCCGTCTGCTCGCGCCGCCGCGACATGAAGCTCGACGACTGGCTCGGCATCGGCCGCGAGCTGGCCCAGAGCGGCAAGCAGGTCGTCATCGCCAGCCAGACCCTGATCGAGTCCGAAGCCGACCTGCGCGACCTGCGCAAGCTGTGCGACAACGGCGAGTTCATCGTCGAGGCCAACGACCAGAGCGCGCTGCAGCGCCTATCCGCCGCCGGCCTGCCCTTCGTCGCCGGCGCCGCGCTGAACCTCTACAACCCCGCTTCCATCGCCGTGATGGCCCGAGCCGGCATGCAGCGCTGGCAAGCGCCGGTGGAGATGTCCCGCGACGATCTCACCCGGCTGCTTGCCGACTGCGCCACTGAGGGACTAAACCAGCCCTGCGAGGTGTTCGCCTACGGCCACCTGCCGCTGGCCTGGTCGTCGCGCTGCTTCACCGCCCGGCGTCACCAGAAGCCCAAGGATCGCTGCCAGTTCGTCTGCCAGAAGTATCCCGAAGGCCTCCCGCTGCGCTCCCAGGAGTCGAAGGAAGTGTTTACCCTCAACGGCATCCAGACCCTCTCCGGCGCCTGCCAGGACCTGCGCCACGAGGTGAGAGACATGGCCGCGATGGGGGTGGCCGTGGCGCGCCTGAGCCCCCGCGCCAAGGGCATGGCCGAAGTCGTCGCCGGCTTCGACGCCGCCCGCCGCGGCGAGCTGCCCACTGCCGACCCGCTGGCGCTGGTCGAGGCCGAAGTCTGCGACGGCTACTGGCACGGCCGCCCGGGCATGGATAACACCCGCCTGCCGGCCGGCTGAAACCAACAGCACCACAGCTCACTCTTCTATGGAGCCTCGACGGAGCAGAGTGAGGCGCCGGGGCAGGTCGAAGAGGAGGTCATTTGCCATGGATGGCAAATGTAGCGCCCATGGATGGGTTTACAGCGCCTCCTCGTAGACCTTGCGGCGGCGCGGTACAGCCAATGGCAAGCACTACCGTTTATCTCGATAGACCTTTTTCTGATCTGGGTCATGTTCTCCTGCTGCCGAAGGCACTAGCCTTCACACACCATATGTTGTGTATAGAAACACCAATCGGCAGCACATATAGGGAGATTACGGTGAACGCCCCCATCCGCCAGGCCGGCCCGCGCCGCATCGACGTCGCCTCGACCGTCAACGAATACCTCGAACGCGCCGACTGGCGCGTGCACGCCAACGCCAACCAGGGCTACTCCCTGGGCGGGCTGATCCTCAACGTCTCGGGCAAGCTGATCGCCAACTACTGGCTCGACGAGGTCTACCCGGCGGAGGTCGGCGCCGCCCACCGCGAGGGCGACCTGCATATCCACGACCTCGACATGCTGTGCGGCTACTGCGCCGGCTGGTCGCTGCGCCAGCTATTGATCGAGGGCTTCAACGGCGTGCCCGGGCGCGCCGAGAGCGACCCGCCGCGGCACCTCTCCAGCGCCCTGGGGCAGATGGTCAACTTCCTCGGCACCCTGCAGAACGAGTGGGCCGGCGCCCAGGCCTTCAGCTCCTTCGATACCTACCTGGCGCCCTACGTGCGCAAGGATGGGCTGGACTACCAAGCGGTGAAGCAGGCGGTCCAGGAGTTCATCTATAACCTCAACGTGCCGTCGCGCTGGGGCAGCCAGACGCCCTTCACCAACCTCACCTTCGACTGGGTGTGCCCGGCGGACCTGCGCGATCAGGTGCCGATCATCGGCGGCGAGGAGCAGCCCTTCACCTACGGCGAGCTGCAGGCGGAGATGGACCTGATCAACCGCGCCTACCTGGAGGTGATGGAGACCGGCGATCGCCAGGGGCGGGTCTTCACCTTCCCCATACCCACCTACAACATCACCACCGACTTCGACTGGGAGAGCGACAACGCCGAGCGGCTGTTCGCGCTGACCGCCAAGTACGGCCTGCCCTACTTCCAGAACTTCCTCAACTCGGACCTGGAGCCGCACATGGTGCGCTCCATGTGCTGCCGCCTGCAGCTCGATCTCTCGGAGCTGCTCAAGCGCGGCAACGGCCTGTTCGGCAGCGCCGAGCAGACCGGCTCGCTGGGCGTGGTGACGCTCAACTGTGCGCGGCTAGGCTATCGCTTCGCCGGTGATCGGGCGGGGCTTCTTGCCGAGCTCGACCGGCTGCTGGCGCTGGGCCGCGACAGCCTGGAGCTCAAGCGCGGATGCATCCAGCAGTGGATGGATGACGGGCTCTACCCCTATACCCAGCGCTACCTGGGCACGCTGCGCAACCACTTCTCGACCCTGGGTGTGAACGGGCTCAACGAGATGGTGCGCAACTTCTCCGACGACCGCTACGACATCACCGCCCCTGAAGGGCGCCAGCTCGCCCTGGAGGTGCTCGATCACGTGCGCGGGCGAATGCAGGCATTCCAGGCCGAGACTGGCCACCTCTACAACCTGGAGGCGACCCCGGCGGAGGGCACCACCTACCGCTTCGCCCGCGCCGACGCCGAGTGCTTCCCCGGCATTCTGCAGGCGGGCACGCCGGAGGCGCCCTACTACACCAATTCCAGCCAGCTGCCGGTGGGGCACACCGACGACCCCTTCGAGGCGCTGATTCACCAGGACCCGCTGCAGACCCGCTACACCGGTGGCACCGTGCTGCATCTCTATATGCGTGAGAAGCTCTCCAGCCCCGACGCCTGCCGCAAGCTGGTGCGTACCGCCCTGTCGCGCTTCCGCCTGCCCTACATCACCGTGACGCCGACCTTCTCGATCTGCCCGGTGCACGGCTACCTGGCCGGCGAACACGAATTCTGCCCGAAGTGCGACGAGGCACTGCTGGCAAGACGCGCCGCGGCCATTCCGGCCTAAGCGATTTTCAACCCACTGGAAGGAACCAAGAAGATGACGAACATCGACACCCTGCCCACCGAAGAACGCCAGCGCTGCGAGGTCTGGACCCGCGTGATGGGCTACCACCGCCCGGTCAGCCAGTTCAACATCGGCAAGCGCGCCGAGCACCGCGAGCGTCGCCACTTCACCGAACGGGCCGCGGCCCTTGCGCCCTGACATACCACTGCCTGAGCTGCCGGGCCCCAGGTCCGGCAGAGCCTTCAGCGTGGTAACAGAGCCTCCAGCTTGGTGAAAGAAGCCATCAGCTTGGTAAAGGAGCCCTCGATGATCGCCACCGACCTCGATTCACCCTCACCTGTGCCTCTCGATGGCATTCGGCTACCCATCGCCGGCCTGACCCAGATGACCACCCTGGACTATCCGGATCACCTGGCCTGCGTGGTGTTCCTGCAGGGCTGCCCGCTGCGCTGCGGCTACTGCCACAACGGCCACATGATGGCGCCGCGCCGCGGTGACGAGCGGGAGTGGCAGGCGCTGCAGGAATTCCTGGAGAGTCGTCGAGGCTTGCTCGAGGCGGTGGTGTTCAGCGGCGGGGAACCCACCCTGCACCACGCCCTGCCGGCCGCCGTCAGCGAAGTGAAGGCGATGGGCTTCAAGGTGGGACTGCACACCGCCGGCCCCTACCCGGGCAGGCTCTCTCGCCTGCTGCCGAATCTCGACTGGGTGGGGCTCGACGTGAAGGGGCGCGGGCGCGACTTCGACCGCATCTGCGGGCGGCCCGGCATCTGGCAGCGCCACAGCCAGAGCCTGATGACGCTGCTCGACAGCGGTATCGACTTCGAGTGTCGCACCACCGTGCACTGGCGCGACTTCGACCTGGCCGACGTGGAACGCCTGGCATTGACCCTGGCCGACTGCGGCGTACGCCGCTACGCCATCCAGGTAGCCCGCATTCGCCAGTGCCTCGACCCGGCCTACTGCCAGCCGGTGGAGAACGCCCCGCCGCGGGCCATGCTCGCCGGGCTGGTCAAGCGTCTGGCCCCCCACTTCGCACGGATCGAACTGCGTGAATAGACTGACAGGAGAGCCACGATGTACCTGAGCCTGGCCGACATCCTACTGCTGACGAGTATTCTGCAGTCGTTGGTCCTTGCGGGCTTCCTGCTGATGCCGGATAACATGCGTCTACTCAGCAATCGCCTGCTGTTGGCGACAGTGCTTGCCTTTGCTGCAGGGCTGGCCGAAGTCTTCCTTTACAGCACGGGGCTGGCCCAGCGCTTCCTCAACCTGGCCTACCTCGGCACGCTGATCGGCCTGCTGCAGGCTGGACTGTTATTTCTTTATGCCAAGGCACTGATGTACCAGGACTTTCGGCTCGTCAAAGGACATTGGATCCACACTCTTCTGTTCTGGGTCGTCGGAGCCATATTCCTGGTCGAGTATTATCTCCAACCGGACGACCTGAAACGCCAGATACTCATGGAGCGGGATCACCCAGGAGTGTTGACCTCTCCGCTCATGGCGTCTGCGATCCACCTGGTCTTTCTCGGCTACCTCATCGCCACCATCCGTGAGATCCAGGCATTTGGCATGGGCGTGAGGCAGATATTCTCCAACATCGAAAACAAGCAGTTGGCCTGGCTACGCATTCTATTGCTGGGCTATTCGGTTGTATGGAGCGTCAGCCTGGTCTACTGCCTGTCGGCTCATGTCTTCAAGAGCAGTGCCAGCGTGCAGTGGGTATCGACAATAGGCGGCGTGACAGGCTTTCTTTTCATCAACTACTTGCTCATTCATGCCCTGCGACAACCCATCGTGTTCTCGGGACTCAGCGCAGAGGAATCGCGGCTACTTGCCATCAGCATGGAAACAACCAATCCGCCGGCCAATACCGCCCTGCTGGGGCGGCTCAAACGCCATATGCAGCAGACCAGGCCCTACCTCGACGCCAACCTGACAGTGAACCAGCTCGCACGACAGCTCAATGTGCCCGCCCGGGAGATTTCACGAACCATCAACCAGGGCCTTGGCAAGAATTTCTTCGAGTTCATCAGCGATTACCGTATCGCCGAGGCCTGTCGACAGCTGCAAGCCGCCGAGGCCGGCACCACCATCCTGCAGGTGATGTACGACTCGGGCTTCAACTCCAAGTCAGTGTTCAACACGGCCTTCAAGAAGGCCACCGGCATGACCCCCAGCGCCTATCGCACCCGCTCATAGTCGCTCGGCACGCTGGCTAACCCGCCCCTTCGGCGTTCTACTTTCCGAAACCCGAAGAAGAACCAGCAACCTACTGATATTTATGTATTTTCAATGGGGTTCGAGCGCAGGCTATCGAACGACCAAGGCATCTCGGCTCCCTATTATGGAAGCACAGTCGGCATGCAGCTCGACTGGCCCATCCACGATTTCGGAGCAAGACACCATGACACTCCCCCTTCGCAAGCACCTGCTGGCCATCGTTACCGCCTCCGCCCTTGCCCTGCCCCTAGCCACGCCGGCATTCGCCCACTGCGATGCCATGGACGGCCCGGTGATCACGGAAGCGCAGCTGGCACTCGACTCGGGCGATATCACCCCGCTGCTCAAGTGGGTACCGGCCGCGGACGAACCGTCCCTGATGAGCGCCTTCGACAAGACGCTCGAAGTCCGCGCGCTCGGCGATACCGCACAGGAACTGGCCGACCGGCAGTTCTTCGCCACCCTGGTGAAGATTCACCGCGCCTATGAAGGCGCTCCCTTCACCGGTATCAAGCCTGCCGGTGAAATCGATCCGGCAGTCCAACTGGCCGATAGGGCACTGGAAGAAGGCGAGATCGATGCATTTCTGGCTCGCATCGTAGAAAAATTCGAACAGAACGCCCGCTCTGCCTTCGAAACCACCCTAGCGGCAAAGCTCCATGCGGGCGAAAACCCCGAATTGGGTCGTGAGTACGTCGATCACTACGTGCATTACGTGCATTATCTCGAAGACGTGCACAACGTCATCGTCGGCAACACTGCGCATGCGCACTAGCGCAGAAACCAAGTACCAATTGGCATTCAGGGGCGGGAGACCACCCCTGAATCAGCTTCCCGCTAAAGCTTCAAAGCCCCAGATTCTCCGGCCCGAAGGCATCGGGCAGCAGCTCGTCGATGGTGTAGCGCTTGAGCAGCACACCTTGGGCGTCGAGCACCTGGATGCGGGTCTCGGCGTCGGCGAACTCGCGGATGCGCTGGCGACAATCGCCACAGGGGGAGCAGAGGTGCTCGGCGGGGCCGATGACATAGACAGTGCGCAGGCGACGCTCGCCGGCGCTGACCATGGCGGCGATGGCCGAGGCCTCGGCGCACAGCCCCTTGTAGTGGGCCACCTCGACGTTGGCGCCGAAGTAGCGAGCCCCGCTCTCGCTCTCCACCAGCGCCCCCACCGGGTGCTGCGAATAGGGCGCGTAGGCGCGACCACGCACCGCGATCAGCGCCTCGACGATGGCCGGGTCGACGGCATCGCTCATGCCGAAGCCCCAGCGTCGTCGCGCAGTACCGCTTCCAGCGCCACCTCGACCATCTCGTTGAAGCTGCGCTCGCGTTCTTCGCTGGGCAGCGACTCGCCCTTGAGAATATGGTCCGACACCGTGCAGATGGTCATCGCCCTGGCGCCAAACTCCGCCGCCACGCCATAGAGCCCCGCCGCCTCCATCTCCACGCCGACGATGCCGTAGCGCTTCATCAATTCGAACAGCTCGCCCTGGGGGTTGTAGAACAGGTCCGCCGAGAACAGGTTGCCCACCTTCACCGCCACGCCCTGGGCCGCGGCGGCGTCCACCGCGTGGCGGGTCAACTCGAAGTCGGCGATGGCGGCGAAATCGTGGCCCATGAAGCGGGTGCGGTTGACCGCCGAGTCGGTGCTCGCGCCCAGGCCGATCACCACGTCGCGCACCGCCACGTCGTCGCGCACCGCGCCGCAGGAACCGACCCGGATCAGCCGCTCGACGCCATAGTCGGTGATCAACTCCTTGGCGTAGATGGAGACCGAGGGAATGCCCATGCCGTGACCCATCACCGAGATCTCGCGGCCCCGGTAGCGGCCGGTGTAGCCGAGCATGTTGCGCACGCTGTTCACCTCGCGCGCACCCTCGAGGAAGGTCTCGGCGATGTACTTGGCGCGCAGCGGGTCGCCGGGCATCAGCACGGTGTCGGCGAAGATGCCGCGTTCGCCCTGGATGTGGGGAGTCGCCATGTCGAGGCTCCTATGCAGCGAGAGGGTCGGTAGGGAGTGGCTTGGAAAGAAAGCTTGTGCCGTCGGCCATGGGCGCAAGCCCCAGATGGGCTGCCAGGCTCTGGCCGATATCGGCGAAGGTATTGCGCGCGCCGAGGGAGCCGGCAGGAAGCCCCGCACCCAGCGCCAGTACCGGCACCCGTTCGCGGGTGTGATCCGTGCCGTGCCAGGTGGGGTCGCAGCCGTGGTCGGCGGTAAGGACCAACAGGTCGTCGTCGCCCAGCTTGGCCAGCAGCTCGGGTAGCCGCGCGTCGAAGGCTTCGAGTGCGGCGGCATAGCCGGCCACGTCGCGGCGGTGACCGTAGAGAGTGTCGAAGTCGACGAAGTTGGTCATGACCAGCGAGCGGTCGCCGGCCTCATCCAGGGCGGCCAGGGTGGCGTCCATCAGCGCGTCGTGACCGCTGGCCTTGACCGTGCGCGTCACGCCGCAGTGGGCATAGATATCGGCGATCTTGCCGATGGCGATGACTTCGCCGCCGTCGTCGGCGAGCTTCTGCAGCACCGTGGCCGCGGGCGGCTCGACGCTGTAGTCGCGCCGGTTGGCGGTGCGGGCGAAGTCATCGGCGCTTCGGCCGACGAAGGGCCGCGCGATGACCCGACCGATGTTGTAGGGCTCGAGCAGTCGCCGGGTGGTCTCGCACAGGGCGTAGAGCCGCTCGAGGCCGAAGGCCTCCTCGTGGGCGGCGATCTGGAACACCGAGTCGCCGGAGGTGTAGACGATGGGCTTGCCGCTGGCGGCGTGCTCCTCGCCGAGCCGGGCGATGATCTCGGTGCCCGAGGCGTGGCAGTTGCCCAGCACGCCGGGCAGATCCCCCTGCCGAATCAGCGCTTCGAGCAGCTCGGTCGGGAAGCTCTCCTCGCGGTCGAGGAAGTAGCCCCAGTCGAAGCGCACCGGGACACCCGCGATCTCCCAATGGCCGGAAGGGGTGTCCTTGCCCGAGGAGATCTCCCGGGCGTTGCCGTAGGCGCCGATCACCTCGGCAGGCACCTCGACGCCCTCCGCCCAGGCGCCCGTGCTTTCACGGTGGGCGTGGAACAACCCCAACCGCGACAGGTTGGGTAGTGCAAGGGGACCTTGCCGCGCCGCCGGGCCGGCTTCGGGGCCCTGTCGCGGGCCGGGTTCGGGGCCCTGTAAAAAGCCGTCGCACTCCCCCTTGGCACAGGCAGCGGCGATATGGCCCAGGGTGTCGGCACCGGCATCATGGAAGCGGTCGGCATCCGGCGCGCCGCCGATGCCGAAGGAGTCGAGTACCAGTACGATGGCGCGGCTCATGGCCCCTCCCGACGAATCACGTCTTGAATGAGTGTAGGCAATCTGACGGCGGCGACGTCGTTCACTTCGATGGCGGCAAGCAGCCGCGTGGCGGCACGCTCGGCGTCGGCTACGCTTCGTGCATGCACCCAGGCCAGCGGGCGCTCGCCGTCGACCGTCTCGCCGATGGCGGCGATGCCGGTCAGCCCGACGCCATGGTCGATGGCATCCTGCGGCGCGCGGCGTCCGCCGCCCAGTTCCACCACGGCGAGGCCCACGGCGCGGGTGTCCATGCGCGTGACGCGACCGCGGCGCTCGGCATGCACGGGGCGCACGATGGGCGCCTGGGGGAGATAGCGGTCGTGGCGTTCGAGCAGGTCGGCGGGGCCGCCCAGGCCCGTCACCATGCGGGCGAAGCGCTCGGCGGCGGCGCCGCTGGCGAGCCGTTCATCCAGCAGGGCCAGGGCTGCATCACGGCTCTCGGCCAGGCGGCCGGCCAGCAGCAGCTCGGCGGCGAGTCCTCGGGTCACCTCCAGCAGGCGGCCTTCGCGCACCTCTCCCGTGAGCAGGCGGATTGCCTCGTACACCTCGACGGCGTTGCCGGCGCAGGGCGCCAGCGGCTGGCTCATGTCGGTGAGCAGCGTGGTGGTCGGTGTGCCGGCTCGACTCGCCACCTCGGCAATGGTGCTGGCCAGCTCGAACGAAGCCTCATGGGTGGGCATAAAGGCGCCGCTGCCGGTCTTGACGTCCATCACCAGGGCGTCGAGGCCGCAGGCGAGCTTCTTGCCGAGGATGGAGCTGACGATCAGCGGTAGCGACTCCACCGTGGCGGTGACGTCACGGATGGCATAGAGCCGCCGGTCGGCCGGGGCCAGCTGGGCGGTCTGGCCGACGATGGCCACGCCTGCCTCGCGCACCAGGGCGCGAAAGCGCTCCCGCGTGGGGGCGATGTCGTAGCCGGGAATCGCCTCGAGCTTGTCCAGGGTGCCGCCGGTGTGGCCCAGGCCGCGGCCGGAGACCATCGGCACATGGCCGCCGCAGGCGGCGATCCACGGCCCCAGCACCAGCGAGACGAGATCCCCCACCCCGCCGGTGGAGTGCTTGTCGAGCACCGGTCCCGGCAGGTCGAGGTCGCTCCACGCCAATACCTCGCCGGAGTCGCGCACCGCCTCGGTCAGCGCTACTGTCTCGGCGGCATCCATGCCATTGAGAAAGATCGCCATGGCCAGCGCCCCCACCTGGGCATCGGAGAGGTTGCCGTCAGCAATGCCGCCCACCAGTTCGCGGATCGCCTCGGGCGAGAGCGCCTGGCCGTCGCGCTTGGCGCGGATCAGCTCCTGGGGCAGGGCTCGAGAGCTCATCAATAGCCTCCAGACGGCGCCGCACCGGGTGTCTCGACGCCTAGTGTCGCCAACAGGTTATCAAGCAGCCCCGAGGCGCCGAAGCGGAAGTGCTGAGGGGTCAACCACTCTGCCCCCAGGATGCGTTCGGCGAGCTGCAGGTAGGCGGCGGCATCCTCGGCGGTGCGTACGCCGCCGGCGGCCTTGAAGCCCAGGTCCCTGCCGCTCTCCTTGATCGCGTTGAGCAGGAGCTCGGCTGACTCCAGGGTGGCATTGATCGTCACCTTGCCGGTGGAGGTCTTGAGGAAGTCGGCGCCGCCCTCGATGGCAAGTTTGGCGGCACGACTGATCAAGCCCGCCTCCTTGAGCTCGCCGGTTTCTAATATGACTTTGAGCACGGCGTCGCCGCACTCGCGCTTGCAGGCGGCGACCAGCTCGCGGCCGACCTCGGCGTCACCCGCCATCAGCGCTCGGTAGGGAAACACCACGTCGACCTCATCGGCCCCCGCGGCGATGGCCGCGCGGGTCTCGGACGCGGCGCGTTCGACGTCGGCCTCGCCGTGGGGAAAGTTGGTCACGGTTGCCACCTTCACCTTTCCGGCCAGGCCCTGCTCGGCCAGCGCCTCACGGGCGGTGGCAATGAAACGGGGATAGATACACACCGCCGCCGGATGCCCCGCCGGGGTCTTGGCACGGGCGCACAGTCCGCGGATGACGGCATCGCTGTCGTCGTCGTTGAGGCTGGTCAGGTCCATCAGCGCCAGGGCCTGGCGTGCCGCCTGCTCGAGTTCAGTCATGTCGCCACCTGTGAAATCGGGTTCATCGAATACGCGTTCGTCGAATGCAAGCTCGTCGAATAAAGGGGTGCACTCGGCATCAGGTCATCGCTCCCAGGGAGAGGAAGAAGCCGGCGATGGCGGCCGACATCAGGTTGGAGAGCGTACCCGCCAGCACCGCCTTGAGACCGAAGCGGGCGATGTCGTGGCGCCGGCTCGGGGCGATGCTGCCCAGCCCGCCCAGCAGGATGGCGATGGAGGAGAGATTGGCGAAGCCGCACAGGGCGAAGGAGAGCACCGCCATGGTGTAAGGCGTCATCACCTGGCCGGTGGCGGCGACCACCTGTTCACCATCGAGGTAGGGGGCCAGGTTGATGTAGGCCACGAACTCGTTGACCACCAGCTTCTGGCCGATGAAGGAGCCGGCCAGCGTAGCTTCCTCCCAGGGCACCCCAAGCAGGAAGGCGAGCGGGGCGAACAGCCAGCCGAGGATCAGCTCCAGGCTCAGCGTTTCCATACCGAACCAGCCGCCCACGCCGCCCAGCATGCCGTTGATCAGCGCAATCAGCCCGATGAAGGCCACCAGCATGGCGCCCACATTGGCGGCAAGCTTGAGGCCCGAGGTGGCGCCGGCGGCCGCCGCGTCGAGCACGTTGGTGGGGTGGTCCTCCTCCTCTTCCAGGCGCGCCTCGGCCTCGGAAATACTGTCCTCGGGCTCCTGGGTTTCGGGCATGATCAGCTTGGCGAAGAGCAGCCCCCCCGGCGCAGCCATGAAGGAGGCCGCCACCAGGTACTCCATGGGAATGCCCAGCGCCGCATAGCCCGCCAGCACCGCGCCGGCCACCGAGGCCAGCCCCCCGCACATCACCGCAAACAGCTGCGATGGCGTCATGCGGGCAATGAAGGGGCGCACCACCAGCGGTGCCTCGGTCTGGCCGACGAAGATATTGGCGGTGGCCGAGAGCGATTCGGTGCGCGACGTACCCAGCGCCTTCTGCAGGGCCCCGCCGATGATGCGGATCACCCACTGCATGATGCCGATGTAGTAGAGCACGGCGATCAGCGAAGAAAAGAAGACGATGACCGGCAGCACCTTGATGGCGAACACGAAGCCGACATTGTCGGCGTCAGCCAGGCCGCCGAAGAGGAAGTCGATGCCGTCGTTGGCGTAGAGCACCACCTGGCTGACGCCCGCCGAGATTGCCGCCAGTACCGCCTGGCCGAAGGGTACGTAGAGCACGAAGGCACCGATGCCCGCCTGGATGGCGAAGGCACCCCCCACGGTTCGCAGCCGGATCGACCGGCGCTCGGTGGAAAAAAGCAGGGCAATGGCGATGAGCGTCACCATTCCGACCAGGCTCATGATGAGTGTCATGGGAAGTCCTTCCAGCCGCGCTGGGAGTAGGCTCGCCTGAGCAGGCCGAGCGTCAAGGAGAGATTGCCCATGGGAAACTTATAACAGAAAATGTTACTTTTCCAACATTTCCTCATTCCAAGCACAGGTCCCTGGCACGGCCACTGGCTATCGAGGCAGCCCGGTACGCCCACCGGGCTGGCGGGCGGGCTGGAACGAAAACGAGATCGCCACGCAGGTGCGTGGCGATCTCGTCGGGTCTGGCAGGCCAATCACGAATTCCGGGCTATCCCTCCTCCATCTCTATCCAGCCAGCGTCCAGCAGTTGCCGCATGGTCTTCCTCACCACCAGGGAGGAGCCAAGAGTATTGAGGTGGTCGGTATCATAGTAGAGAAGCTCGCCCTCCATCTCGGCAACACAGCGGCCTGGACGATAGGTGTTGCAGAAGAGGCGTTCGGGCTTGATCCGTATCAGGTCATCGCCTGGCTCGGAGAGTGCCAACTGGTCGTAGGTGGCGGCCACTCTTTCTTGGAAGACCTCATGGCTGGTGGAAAGCGGGGCCTCCCTCTCGATGCCGTAGAGAACTTCCTTGGCGAGGAAGTTCGGCACATCCCAGCCCACCTCCGGCACAGGGTAGACCAGCACCACTCGCTTGCCGCTTTCCCTCAACCGGTCGATCGTGTCGCGCAGCAGCAAACCGACACTCTCTATCCGGTCACGGCCTTCCATGCCCTCATCCAACGGCATGGCATACAGCCGATGCCCTGACTCCACTCCCCCCTCGCGGTTATCGAACCTCTCGCCTTCGATCTGCAGCGGGTATCTTGCCAGCATCACGACGATATCAATATCGTCGCTCCCCAACAGATAGTCGAAGGCCTCCTCGTTATAGCGCGTGCAACTGCTCTGGCCATCGCTTCTTTTGTAGCCCACGATCGGCAGACAATTCGTATGCACCAGCTGCTTGACGCCGTAACCATACTCATCAAGCTCCGTTTCGAGCGCTTCTACCAGGGTTGCGGCATGGCTGTCTCCCCAGACGGCGATCATCCTGTCATGCTCCCCATTGAACTCACAGGCCCGAACGGGACGGACATAGCGTCCAGGGTAGACCTGACAACCGCCGGCCATCTCATATCGATCGTGCTTCATACTGGCCAGTTGCACGACACGTTGATCCATTCTTTCCGGTACCCCCTGGGTTAGCGTGCCATAGACGCCGAACAAGAGAAGCGCGGCCGAGGTTCCCAGGCCGGCAGAGAATATCTTCGCTCGGCTTACCCGCTTTCTGCTTCTGAATGGCTGCTCCACGTATCGCCATGAAAGCGTCGAAAGCACCAGGACGAGTACGCACAGCAAGAGAAAGTCCATCGGCGTCAGGCTGTGCAGACTCCTCTCCCTGGCAAAGGCAAAAACCGGCTGATGCCACAGATAGATGCTATAGCTCAGCAACCCCACGACCACGATGGGCTTCCACCCCAGAATTCTTCCTGACAGCGTATCGGCACGGGAGAACAGGATCACCATTGCCGTTCCGGCAACCGGCACCAGGGTCCACACGCTCGGAAAGGGAGTGTTTTCGTCGAAGAAGAGAATGGCAACCAGGATCAGGGCCAAACCAAGGACACTGCCCGCCTCATGGATCAGTCGCCTGAACCGCAATGTATTTTCATGGAGCACGATCGCAATCATCGCACCGGCCATCAACTCCCAGGCACGGGTTGGCAGCAGGTAGAAGCTGGCCCCGGCATGGTTTCTGCTACCCCACTCGGCCAACCCCAGGCTGGCTAGAAAAATTGCTGCCAGGATCAGCAGGAGAGATCGCTTTGTGGCCCACGCTAGCGAAAGCAGCAGGAGAGGATAGAAGAAGTAGAACTGCTCCTCTACCGCCAGGCTCCAGGTATGAAGGAGCGGCATTTGTTCCGCTGGGAGCGAGAAGTAATCGATCTCCCGCCAGAAGAAGATATTGGAAGAAAAGAGGTTCACAGCCACCAGGCTTTGGCTGAACAGCCTGAAATCCTCGGGTAATAACCACAGCCAGGCAAAAGGAATACAAGCGAGGCTGACAAACAGAAGCGCGGGGAGTATGCGCCTTGCTCGTCTTTCGTAAAAGGTAATGAGGGAAAACTCGCCCCTTCTTATCTCGTCATACAGGATACCGGTAATCAGGTAGCCGCTGATGACGAAAAAGACATCCACCCCCACATAGCCCCCGGCAAAAAGGGCGAAGCCGGCATGGAAGAGGACTACCGGCACCACGGCAACCGCCCTCAACCCATCGATTTCAGGTCTATAGCCTTGGCTCATGGTTCGACTCCATTTTGCACTCTACGCAAATCCATGCGTCCATGTGAACTCAGGTGTGACTATTCCCTGGCAAGGGGTCAGTGGGGAAGAATCTGGGCTGAATGCTACCCGCCCACGGCCTCTCTCATCGTCGCGGCCACGGTTGATGCAAGCCCCTTCATGTCCCTCTGGTTCAACGTGTGATCGACCTCGAACATCAGGCTGGTTTCGCCAAGCCACTTCGCTACCGGCAGCCGCTCGGCGGGCCGATAGCCGGTGTCGTCGAAGGCCTTTTCTCGATAGATCTCACTGCAGCCGCCATGCAGGCAGGTGCCGCCTCTTGCCTGGATTGCCTCGACAACAGCATCTCGACTCCAATCCGGCAGGAGTACGTCCGGCTCAACGAAGGCGTAGAATTTGTAGTAGGCGTGTGTCACACCGGGCAACGGAACGGGTACCCGAAGTCCCGGCAGGCGCTTCAACGCCTCGACAAGCACGGCGGCGTTCTCACTCCGCCGCTGAAGCCATTCCGGCAACTTTCGCAGCTGGCAGCGCCCGATGGCGGCCTGCATTTCGGTAAGCCGCCAGTTGGTGCCGAAGCTTCCGTGCAGCCAACGAAAGCCCGGCGGGTGGGCGGCCTGGACCGCACTCCAGTCCTTGCCATGGTCCTTGTAGCTCCAGGCCCTTCGCCAGGCCCACTCATTTCGCAGCAGGAGCATGCCTCCCTCGCCGCCGGTCGACATGATCTTGTCGGTGCAGAATGAAAAGGCAGCCGCGTCACCGACGCTGCCGACCCGGCGGCCATGCCAGCTCGCGCCATGGGCCTGGGCGCAATCCTCGATCAGCCATAGGCCACACTGATCGGCCAGGGCACGCAAGGCATCCAGTTCACAGGGCCAGCCCGCCAGGTGCACGGCGATGATGGCTCGGGTCTGGGGCGTCAATACGCTGGCCACGCTCTCGACGGTGAGGTTGCCGGAATCCGGGTCGACATCCGCAAATACCGGCCGCGCCCCCCGCGCCACCACACAGGAGACCGACGCCATGAAGCTTCGTGGCGTCACCACCACCTCGTCACCGGCACCGATGCACAGCGCCTCCAGCGCCAGCTCCAACGCCAGGGTACCGTTGGCCACGGCGATGGCATGGGGCATGTCATGGAACGCAGCGAACTCCCGTTCGAAGGCCCTCCCCTCCTCGCCATTCCAGTAGTTGACGCGACCGGAGCGCAGCACCTCGCTCACGGCATCCAGCTCGTCCTGCTCGTAGCGGGGCCAGCCCTGCTTGCCTGCTTCCATTTCTCTCTCCTTCGGTTCTTTCCTCTGAACCACTTCCTGTGAACCACTTTCCCATCAGGCGCTTCTCTCGTCGTGATGTCGGGCCGGGAAGGCCGTTCGCCACAGGTAGATCAGATCCTTGTCGAAGGACCAGGTCAGAACATAATCGCGGTTGAGTCTTACCTTGTCGGGGTAGATCACCTCACGGTTGTACCGCTCAGGGTCCGAGACGCCAGCCAGCAGGGTTTCTTCATCGCGGTACTTCAACGTGGCCGGGCCGGTGATGCCAGGACGAACCGCTAGAATCACCTTGCCCTCCTCGCCGAGCGTGTCCGCAAAGCCCGGCACGTCGGGGCGAGGGCCCACGAAACTCATCTGGCCTGCCAGCACGTTGAAGAGCTGGGGTAGTTCATCGAGCTTCGACCTGCGCAGCAAGCGGCCTAGCGGGGTGATGCGTGAATCGCCAAGCGTGGTGACCATGGTTCCTCCCACGGGCCTCATGGTACGGATCTTGACCACACGAAACGGACGCCCGCCCCGGCCGATTCGCTCCTGCATGAAAAAGCCTGAAGCACCGGTATCCCGGGCAGCGGCCCACGCTGTCACCAGGATCACCGGCAGCAGCAGCGTCAGCAGAAACAAGGCCAATATCAGGTCGAAGGCCCGCTTGAGGCTGCGCTGCCCCGGGCTCAACCCTAGCGGCTGCCGATTCAGGGTCCGCCCGTTGAGGTGCCGCTCCAGGAGGGCCATCTCAGCGCACCATCCCGACTTCAAGCGGGTTCATGCTCTGGCTCTTGACCCCCTTGACCAGGTAGTAGAACGCCTCTCCGAACAGCACCATCGGATCGTCGAGCTTGAAGTCATCGAACGCTGTGGCTCGCACCCCATCGTGTATCCGCAAGCCATCCGCCAACTTGCCTTGTCGTAGCAAGTCGAGCCGCCGGATCATGTCGCCCAGCAGCCAGCGCTCCACTATGCCCTGACGCGCTGGCCGGAAGTGGGCCCGCGCCACTGCCGGGCCTCGGGTCTGAGCCAGGTAGAGCAGCCAGGGGAAATTCACGCCGGCGCTCAATGCCAGGTCGATGGAGCCCCACAGGCGAGGATTGATCTCGATGAAATGCCGTCGGCCACTCTCGGCGTCGTACTTGAACTCCAGCATCGCCAGACCATGCCATTTCAGCGCCCCCAGGAGCCGGTGAGCATCGGCCTCTATCTCCGCGTTGACGGCACTGACACGCAAGGTGCTGGTTCCACCGGTTGAGACCTTTTCCTGCAGTCGTCGATGCGTGAAGTCAGCGATACGCTGGCCATGCCAGTACAGGCAGGAAACCCCCCAGCCATCGCCGTTCACGCGCTCCTGGATGATTGGCGGCCGCGAGCGGTCAAGCTGGAAGTCCTCCATCATCCTCTCGTATTCCAGGGCCAGCGTCTTGCCGCCGCGAGAGAAGCGCACGCCCTTGGAGCTGTTGCCACAACGTGCCCGAGCCACGTACCAACGGTCGGGGTCGGTTGCCGCCGTCAACTCGGCAGATGTACCGTAGTCAACGATACTGGCCACCGGCACACCCTCCTTCCGGGCCAGGCGGCTCATTCGATCCTTGTCGTTGACCAGCGAGAGAGTGGCTGCGTCCACCATCGGCAAGACGATACTACCTGGCAGGCGCCCTTCCTCACGGGCCCGCACCAGCAGCTCACCCTCCTCATGCCCCGGAATGATCACCCCCACCCCATGGCGGCTGCAGATTTCAACGACATCGGCGACGAAACCATCGGGGTCGGTATAGGGCGAGCGATACCGTGCACGGGCATGAGCAAGCCGCGAGGCCTGACACATACCAATGCGCGCACTATCGGCCACGATGACCTTCACACCCTGTTGTGCCAGCCCCCGCAGCGCCGAGTAGCTGCTGCGGCACCATCCGTGGGTCACCAGAACCGTTACACACTTCTCCATGGGGCCTCCTACAGGTCCGTTATCTCGAGCAGCCGCTGATTGACGCGTCGTACGTCGTATTGGCGTGCCACCTTGGCAAGGCTGGCCTGCGCCATGGCCTCGACCACCCCGGGCTCGGCGTCCAGCATCGCCAGCATCGCGTCAGCCAGAGCCCCGGGATTACGTGGTTCGACCAGCAGGCCGTTGATGCCGGCCTCGACCGTTTCGCGACAGCCCGGTGAGTCGGTGGTGATGATCGGTCGCCCGGTCGCCATCGCTTCCAGAACGGAGCGGGGAATACCCTCCCGATACCAGGACGGCAGGACGTAGTAGCGGCAATCGGCCAAGGCCTGCTGAACGCCATCCAGCTTTCCCAGGTACTCGATGTCCGCGGCTTTCTGCCAGGCTTCGAGTTCCTCGGGGCGTATGCTCGAAGGATTCGGGTCCAGCGCGCCGGCCAACTGAAAACGTGCCTGAGGGTAGCGCTGACGAACACGCCTCGCCGCCTCCACATAGACGCGCACCCCCTTGTCGGCCATCAGTCGCGCCAGCATTAGGAAGACAGGTGCCGAGGCAAGCGGCCGCGGGGGAAAGAGATCGACATCCACACCGGAGCCATCGACGACGGTGGATTGCCCCTCTTGAGAGAGAAGCTTCTGCTCGCGAAACAGCTTTTCGTCATCGGGATTCTGAAAAATGGTGGTATGTGCCTGTCCGAGTGAACGGCGATAAAGCTGGCAAAGCAGGGCATGCAGAGCGGTACGCTTGATACCGCCACCCTCGGAGAAGGCATAACCGAGACCGGTTATCATCGGATGAAAGCGAACTCCGGATATGTTTCGCAGGGCGAGCCCGCTGTAGATCACCGGCTTCGCGGTGTAGGCGATTAGCACCTCCGGCTCATGCCGCTCGATCAATGCACGTATGGAACGAGCCGTCTTCCAATCCTCCAGGGGATTGAGCCCTCCGCGTCCGATAGTCAGCGGTTCAAAGGGAATCGACAGAGAAGCCAGTTCACGACTGACCGTATCGGAGGCGCCATCCGGCTGTGCTGCCGTTACCACATGGTGGCCACGCTCACTCAGGCGCTTGAGCAGCGGACCACGAAAGTTGGTCAATGAGCGCGCCGTACCGCCAATCATCAATACCCGACGTGCACGCACGTCCACTTCAACCGCATGGGCAAGTGCAAGTTCTGTCATGGTCAACCATCTCCTGGGGAAAACGGCACGGTTGCGCCGGAGTTTCCTAATAGTCAGGCGGGTATTCTTACGAACCTTGACTGAAAGAATTGTATTTAAACAAGAAAATCTAGACGGACAGAAAACTGACCAGGGGATAAATACACTGAGCGGAGAATACTAAAGAAATAAAAAATGCAACGGCACGCTTATCGTTGACTCAAGCGTATTTTGGCAGGCACCAAGCCTCTCAAGAGACGGGTGAACATAAAAAACCTGTCATACCACTGCCCATTCAGGCCAGAAATAACCATACTCTGAACTTTATAACTATTCAGGATATATTTTATCCTATTGCCTCTTTCGAACGACTGTCCTTTGTGGAGACGCTTGGCAATCAATGGCACTGAGGCGACGGAAATCGGGTTTCCCGCCAAGCAAATCCGGTACCATAGCTCGTAATCAATCTGCGAAGGCAACGCCTCATTATAACCACCGACACTGTAAAAAAGCTCTTTACTCATCATGATGGAAGAGTGATTGACAGGATTTTTTCTCAGCAACTTTTTGCTTCGATCATCCACTGTGCATTTTTCCACATTACAGCACTTCCAATGAACTGAGCCTTCCCCCTTTATATACAGTGCAGTCGATCCCAGAAAATCCAACCCATGGCGCTGCATCAAGGCAATTTGTGTGCGCAAGCGGATCGGGTGGTAGAGGTCATCCGCATCGAGATTGGCGATATACTCACCTGCCGCGTGGGAAACCGCCAAGTTCAACGCCCTCGCACGCCCGACGCCTTCGGTAAATACGACTTTTATCCAATCACACTCCAAAGCCAGGCATTTCAAATAGTCAACGGTTTCGTCTGTTGATCCATCGTCGACAATAATAAGCTCCCAGTTCTGATAAACCTGTTCTCGCACACTGTTAATTGCGTGAGCCAAGTACGGGCCACCATTGCGGACACTCATATAAACACTGACCAAGGGTTCTCTCATGAAACCTCCCATCGCAACCATTCGAAAGGCCTTCTATTTAAACAACTTCCCGTAGATGAACCTTAATGAAGATTTAACCGGAGACGGGAGAAATTTGGTTTGGTGTTTCATTCTTGCGACTATCGGCGCAGGGTGAGAATATAGCCCATGAATTACTGAAGCTTGATAAACGACATTGCGACTGGAACAGTAAACAGGCTTCCCGCTTCTCTTGAATATGCCCAGCGCTTGAGTCCCATCAGGCTCAATAAAGAACTCAAGCCTGCTGCTTTTATAATAAGCAGCCTTCTCTTTAGCGGCTTCCAACCGATTGGAAAAACCTCTCCCTGGCTTGTCACCGAGAAAGACCAGGCTGTCATAGCTGATACCACGACCTGCTAGCCATGCCTCAATTTCACCTCTATTCGCCTCTCCTTCTACTGATACCAGGGAGTGAACGTGGGTATCCAGAAGGGGAGAAAAATCATTAGTTATCACTCCATCCGTCTCTCCATGACCTCTTCCCTCCCGGCTCAGGATTCCCGCCACCTCCCTGTCAATGGAGATACAGCTTCTGGAGAGGATGGGGTGATGGAATATGTTCCACTCGAATACCCGTGGGTGAGGCACGTACTCCAGATAGAGATCGATATCATTTCGCCCGCGAATGGACGAGTAAATGGCCAGCTCTACGATATCGCCAGTATAGGAAGTTGGAATACTTTTCCGTGCCAACTTCATGGATTTACCAGAATAGATACTATCGTCGACAAGCAATACCTTCCTGGCATCCCATGCTGTATCTAATTCCTTGGAAACCTTTCTGGTCACACCACTCTTAAGCTGTCCACCTTTTGCAAATGAAACAATATCAATACAGTGCAGATTCAACCCCAATGCGATCATGTAAGCGGGAATCATACCGCTCCTGGGTATACCAACAACCAGGTCGACATCTAGCGCATGAAGTGCCCCTACATTCTTTCTTATATCATCACTCAAGTCTGAGTAAGTCTTGAAATTCATAAGGATTCCAGGGCCGATAGTAAGGAATAACTCAACCGAGCCACGACCACCTTGACTTTCGCAACAGTCGCAACCCCTTGAACAGCCGATCAGGCAAAATCAACGACACTAAAGGTATAAACTGACGAGGCCTAAGTCCAAGAAAAGACAGCCCCCACACATCCTCTGCCACTGGCAGCCCACAACTCTTCTTTTCCACCGCCCAGGCAATGGCCTTCCTGTTGACCGCCGCTTTCAACCTGGTTCGATCGAGGAAATTCAGCTCGCCCACTTCCTCCACCAACAGCTCGACACTGGGATGCCCCCCCCGCAAGTTCAGTGTATTCCTGGTAACTTCCCTGGAATCCATTGTCCAGAAACTGGTTACTTCTTCATTATAATAAATGGCTTCGAGTTGACACAACGCCTTCAACCAGAGATACACATCGCCCCCCCGCCGAAACCGGCCTTCCGGAAACCCTCCAATGGAAAAAAAGAATGGCTTGTGCATGCAGACACCATTCATATGAATGAAGTCTGCAACGGTAAAGGCCGCCAAGGCTTCTTTTCGAGAAACCCTCCCGGTATCAAAGACTTTTTTACGACCTGACTTTTTTCCCTGATGAATTTTTTCATAAGCATTCACCAGAAACTGAACATCTGGATTTTCCTGAATAGCCTCATGAAAATTCTGCAAGTGGTTGGGCAAAAGAAGATCGTCGGCATCAAGAAACACGACCCAGTCCGCTCTTGCCTGAGAGACGCCGTGGTTCCTTGCCGCATAACCACCAGGGCCTGGAGTGGATCTTCTATAGACTCTCACAAGCCCCTTTCCCTCATGGCGCTTCAGTAGCGCCGCTGAGCGGTCCGTCGAACAATCGTCAATAGCAACGACTTCGAAATCCCGAAAGGTCTGTTGATACGCCGAAGACAACGCCGCATCGAGAGAGACTTCTTTGTTATGCACAGGCACGACAATAGTAAAGAAAGGCATTATCCACTCTACCTTTTTCGCATTAACAACAGAAAATTTAATACTTCCAGCCTTTCAAGCACGCAGATGATTCATTATTCTATTACACACATGGTCGTCATATAGAACACCATGTTTATTCAAGAAATTTTCCAGCTTGGCATCATACTCGCCTTTCTGGATATCCTCCCAGGCTTCCGGCAGCTGTGACCAATACGAAATGACAGGCCCTGGTGAATCATGTAAATAATCCCCATAAATTCCCACATCTCGATGCTGGTACTCGTCGAGATCCGGCGCCATCAGAATGATTGGCCGCTTGAGGCAGGCGTAATCGAACATCAGGCTCGAATAATCGGTGATAAGAATATCGATTGCCGGCAGCAAGGCGTTGACATCCGGGATGCGTGTGATCGGGACTTCCCTGATACTCAGGGAGCTACGAACCAGCTCCTCTACGCCCACCATGTTGAGCGAGGTGTGGCCACGTATCAGCAGCAACAGTCGGTTCTGTTCAAGCCAACCCAGCAATGACATCAACCTGTCGCCTTGGGCCACATCGAGCCGTCCCTTGCCTTGCATGCGCAGGGTCGGTGCGTAGAGAAGGATCCCTTTATAGTCACTGGCCTCAATCCCCTCTCGGCTCAGCAACTCCGCGGCATTTGCTCGAAAGGCGTTCCATCGAGGAAAACCGAATGCCTTGACCCGCTCGGGGGGGAGACCGAAAGCCGAGATCATACGCAATCTTCCCACTTCGGACGCTACCAGCACCTGGTCGGGGCGACGCTTCCCCGGCAGGATCCGGCGCAGATACTGATCGAAAAATACCGTCAGCTTCCCGATGCGCGTGGAGCGAGCGTCGCGCCCAAACCGCTTGAGCGGCGTGCCGTGAGTCAGGTTAATCAGCCTCCCCCCCAAGGACGCATGAGCATTGACGTCCTCCGAGGAGTGGGTCACCAGGAAGACGCCTGCTCGCAGTGAAATCAGGATACCGCGCAGTGAGTAGGCCAAAGCCGCTTCGCCCCCCTCTGCCCTGACCTGATCCACCAGCTGCGGGTCCCGGCTCAACCACACGGCCCGCAACTCCGGCACATTATCTCGGACATAGCGGTAAAGGTAGCATGTGTTATCGGAATATTGACGGCCATGCCAGGCGCCGAAGACCCACAGCTTTTCGTTGCGAGGATATATCAAACCGATCAAGCACAGAGGTAGCCAAAGAAGCTGCTGTGCCAGACGCACCAGATACGACGTCATCGTTATCTCCCGGCCAGGGGCCGAAGTGGCGGTTGGTGGGGTCCAGGGGGTATCTCAGGCGAAGTCCTTACGCAAGGCCTCCAGCACCTCGCAGGCATGCAGCAGGTCCTCACGGGAAATGCTGGAAAAACGGTTGAGGGATCGCTTCAACTCAGTGGAAGAAATTCCCTCGGTACGCGGCAGGTAAATCACGTCACAGTAGGGTTTAAGGAAATCGAAACGGCCTTTCCAGTCTTCACCAATGGCGAAGATACTGACGTCATATCGCCTCACATCATCCAACTTCTGCTCCCAACTATGTTCCGGAATAACCTCATCTACATAGCGAATAGCCCGGATTATTTCGGTACGCTGATCGTAGGGAATCAGTGTTTTCTTTCCCTTTTCCGCATTGAACTCCTCGGTTGATACCGCCACGATAAGACGATCTCCCAGCTCAGCCAACCGCCGCAGTAACCGTAGATGACCTATGTGAAACATATCGAAGGTGCCGTAGGTAATTACCGTCTTGCTCATCGACTTTTCCTCGCAAATCCCCCCCCCTTATCCACTCAACCCTTCCAACCCATTCCTCCCTTTCCAGGCAGCGACCTCCTCTTGATAATGTTTCATTCAATCAAGGCTTTCACTTAAGCCATTTTCTCAGCCTGCTATAGTACGGCTGAGGCACCATGAGCATGGCAGCATGAAGCCAGTGCCGCAGGCGCATGCTGCCCCACTTGAGAGAAGCCAGATCCTGCTTGATGGATAGTCCAAGCAGCTTCTTTTCCACCGCCCAGGAAAGCACCTTGCGGTTTACCGCTGCCCTCAGTTGTCGACGGTCATGCCATGTCAGCGATTTTTCGCACTCTTTAAGAACGTCAATGCTTGGATGAACATTCATCAAGTTACTCTTCTCGCGTGTCACGCCACTGTGGTCCAGCAGCCACAGGCTGGTAACCGTATTGTCGTAGTGAATGGCTTCAAGCGCGCAGAGCGCCTTGAGCCAGAAATAGACATCTCCCCCCCTGCGGTATCGCTCGACGGGAAAACCGCCCAACGCCTGGAAGCGTTCTCGACGTATACAGGCACCATTCATGTGAATGAAATCGCAACGGGCGAAAGCAGCCAATGCTTCATGTCGATTGAGCACACCCGCCGGTATGTCCTCGACCCGGGGAAGCCGCTGATGATCTTCCATCTTCTGGTAGGCATTGACGAATAGTTCTATCTCCGGATAGCGGGATATCCCGTCGGCAAAACAGGATAAATGATCGAACAGGAGCAGGTCATCGGCATCGAAAAAGACCAGCCACATGGCCCTTGCCTGCTCCGCGCCATGGTTACGAGCCGCATAACCACCCGGGCCAGGCGCTTCCCGTCGGTACAGGCGCAATTCGCCGGCCTCTTCATGGCGCTGCAATAGCTCGAGGGAGCCGTCGGTGGAACCATCATCCACGGCGATGATTTCAAAATTGCGGAAGGTCTGCTGGTAAAGGCACTCCAGAGAGGCCGACAGCGTCGCAATCTTGTTGTAGACAGGGACCACTACTGAGATAAGGGGCACTTAGTGACTTCGCCTGTTATGCCGGCGATGGTAGAGCTCAGCCAGCTGCTTTCCGAAAAGGCGTCTTGCCAGGCGCCTGATTCCACGCCGAGCCCGCCGGACAGCCAGGCTCAACTCATAGCGCCCTCGGTGCCACAGCAGGGCTGCCCTGTTATTCGTTTCCAGTGCACGCATCATTCCCAGGTCGTAGTCATCTACGTCATGCCGGCGAGAACGCTTGAAGCGTTCCAGTTGGGAAAAGGAGACATAGCGCAGCTCACCCAATTGAAAGTGACGATCCGGGTCCTCCAGCAACGCCTGGCAGCTGGCGCCGTGATGAATAAGCTCTCCATCGTTACGATGGATACAGGGACGACTTACCCGTTCAGGCTCTAGTGCAAGATAATCAAGACGTTGCGCCCTTCGCAGACCGTAGAGTTCCAGTACGATGCTTGCGTCCAGCAGAACCTGATCATGACGATAACCGTTGGAAGCCACGAAACAGGAAAAATAGGAAAGCCGTGCTCGGGTGACGTTGAAACGACCATAACGGGCATGGAGTAGAAAATGTCGTGAACTCTGATCCAGCAGCCAGCGCCCTACTCGGATCGAGTCAGCCAGAGCAAGTCCTCCCCACTGGCCCGTTTTGGCAGAAGCCCAAGTCGGAAGTATCTTCAAAGAGTCTCCCGGTAGCAGCACGGCGAATTCCAATACACCGCCACCTTTCGGCAGGGTGAGTTCCGTCAGTTCAGCAAGGTTCTTCCGTGCTCGTGCCGGAAATCGCAAACACTCCCGATACAACACATCGCCCATGGAAGACAGGTTGTCTGGGCCAGTCGAGGCCTCTGGCGCGGCGTTGGGGGAACCACCACGCAGGACCAACCGCCACGCAGAGTTGTTCGCTTCCAGCCGCTCAAGTGCTGCACGCCGGGCAGCCGGCAAGCCGCCCGGGGGAGCCAAACCTGCATCCTCGACCATGGCAAACCTCCTCGATGGTAAGGTCATTGTGCGACTGGGGACGTTACAAGCGCTTCGCGAATCCATTCATTGCGTCTTGCCATTTCCTTTAGAACATCAGGCAGGGGACGCCATCGGCATTCGGCCAATAGCGCATCGACTCCCTCGAGCGTGATATCCAGCGCCCGCTCCCTATAGCTCGAGTGTTCATGAAGTTTCTTGATTTCGCCGACGTAATCATGATCCCTTGGCGAAATAACCTTAACGTTCAGTGTCGGGTCACGTGAAGGTATCCCTGACAGATACCCCTTCCTGTAGACGGCATGATAAGACAGCGACAGAAAATGCTCATCCGGCCCGGGCACCCTGGCGATGCCGTTCAACAATAATGCATTATCCAGAATAGACTTCGCATTACTTGGTGGATAGTAAGGCAACCCGTGTGAGTTCGTTCCCGAAAGGCCACTCACACTGTAGATATCGCAAGGCGTATCGTTTTCATTTCCAGCGACAGTGAGTAGCGAGGTAAGCTTTTTCACATCTTCATCGGCAACTAGAATATCGATATCCTCACCCGTCTGCACTGTGGGCAACGACTCAAACCATCGCAGCACAACATAGCGAATATTATTATCTTTCAATATCTCCAGAAACCCCTGAACGCCGATATCACTGCTGATAAATCGACGATGGGACGTGGGACGGCCCAGCAGCCGATCGATGCGTCGTTTGACGGCTCTCTTGATTTTCATTGACTAAGCACTCTTTTATAAACAGCGCTATTTCGCAACGGCCTGACGCCTGAGGCGCCTGATATAGCGTCGACCTGCCCGCTTCATGCCAGCTAGTGTCAGCGGCACCAGGAAGAAGGAGCGAATCACTACCAGTACCGGTCGTGGCAGCTCATGAAGGCATAGCAGGCGGGGCAGACCGGTATAGGGGAGCCATCGGCGCAGGTAAGGCCGGTAACGCGCCGCTTGCGGCACGTCCCCGGCAAAGTCACCCGGTACGGCATACCAGGCGTAGTTCCCCTTCAAGGTGTCGACGCCACGTGGACCCGGCTGCAGGAATTCGAAATCGATGATCTTCAATCCCTGACAGGGGTCGTAGATCAGGTTGTGCGGGTTGAGGTCGATGCACTCGTAGCCAAGCCGGCGATAATGCAGGATCACATGTCTCAGGCGCTCTATGGCCCAGATGGGCAACATCCCGTGCCGATAGAAAGGTGCCCTGGGTGACAGGATTCGCTGAAGGTTGTCGGCATACCACTCGAACACCAGGTGCCGGGGGCCGATCTCGAGAATGCTAGAGACCTCCGGCAGCGCCTTGCCAAGCTCACGGGCCTGGATCTCCCGCTCCATGAAACGCTCTCTGCCAGGGCGAAAGGTCTTGCAGATGGCCTGGGTACCATGGAAGTCCACCAGTTCCACCTTGGCGCGCCGAGCATGCTTGCTGAGATCGGCCAGCACGGGATAAGGCGTACGGTATGCGGCGTTACGCTGCCGGGCCTGTTCCAGAATCGCGTCTATCCGGTCGGGTGCCACAACCGAAAGATACTCTACGGCCTGGGCGGCATTGTCCGATGAATGCAGGGGATTGCAGTGCTGCCGGGCCGGGCGATGACGGTTCATGCGCCTGCGCATGCTCTCCTTTGCAGTGAACACGCGGGCATTATCGACCAGCTCGTTCGCTCCAGCAGCCTCGGACCGGCTCACGTCGGGATGAACATCATGGATGACCAGCAGATGAGCGGGTAAGCCGCCACTGCAGGGAAAAGGCCCGCGCCCCCAGTTTCCTCCCCGGATCCGATCGGCCACACGGAGCCGATCCTCACTGTCGATAGCGAGCTCGCACAGCACATCAAAGCCATGGTGTTCGAGCGTTCTGCGAAAGGCATCGAGGTAGGGCAGTCCCTGTTCTCTCACCAACATTACAGCCAGGCCAGGCACTGCGTCCGGATAACCTCGATGGGCCAGGGCCACAATCTGCGCAACCCATGGATTGGCCTGGGATAGCTTGCTCAACGTGTCCGTGCTTGGTCGCCAACCCGACTCGGCCAACCGCTCGTCCAACTCCTCCAACCCCATCGCTTGAGGATTTGGCCAGAGTGCACACCGTTCGTTGAGCGCTTGAATAGCTTGGGCAAAAGGCGACATCCCGGCACTGGATGGCAAACCTGCGCGTATCGGCAAGCCACTCGACGTGCCAAGGTGATACACCGCTTCATGGCACATGGCGAGCAGACGCTGTTCATCGCTGGCCAGGTATGTGCCGGACCGCCCTGCCACCGCCAGCATCTCACGTGCACGACTGACGGGAAGCCAGGCCACGCCATTCCGGTCGCTACCCGGCAGGCCACCCAGGGTAAAGAGTCGACAAGCAATGTCGCCATTGCGTCGCTGTGGCCGCAACAACTTCGTCACACGACCCAGGTCATGGTCCGACACCAGCAGGATCACCTCCTCGGCACCGGGCCATGGGACGTCGGCACCAGGCCAATTGAAGAAAAGATGATCTACCTGCATGGCCGCCAGGGCGTCAGCAAGTTCAGCGAAGCCCACGCCGCCTGCTATATAGCCACGATGACGAAAGCGTTGCTTGCCCGATAGCCGGCGCCCCAACGCCTTGAATCTTTTTTGCATGCTCATATCTTGTTCCATATTGAACACATCGAGATCGCGTTGGTTCTGGCCGTACCGGCGTCTCTCTCGGCTCTGGCCGTACCGGCATCTCTCTCGGCTCTGGCGAAACAGGCATCGAAGACCTTGAGCGCCGCGGTCGGTGTAAACAGTCCCGATACGACGCCAGGCCACAACATCACTTCCTCGCGCCTGATGAAGTGTTCCACCCGGATATCGATACAGGGCTCTCCCAGTGCACTGATAACCGCATAGCGATGCTGTCCAGCCAATACCTGCCAGCGCCACTTCCCATCTGGGTGGCTCAAGACGATGGCACGAATATCCCCATCGGTACCGTCATGGCGAAGAATCCCGCGGGCTCGTATCGACGCCAGCACCCTCGTCAGGCGCTCGACTTCCACTTCAAGTTTTGGCGCACTCACCGGGCCGCAGAACTTCCATCCATCTTCAATTGCCAGCGTGCTGCCCAATACCCGGGCATTCTCACGCCCTTCACAACGACGGCGCTGAGCACGTTTCGCCTCCAGATCCAGGTGTTCCCACGGCCATGGAGAGAGCCAGGACGGCAGCTCGACCAACTCGCCGGCTTCGCTGCTCGTGAGCTCGAAGAAGGCCGCCGCGTTTTCCGGCTGCCACTCGGCATAGAAACGTGACAGCGCATTGCGGATCAACGCTCGTGCCCGATCGGGATTGGCCAGCGCTTCCGGTATCACTGGGGCCAGCGGGCGCGGCCGGCTGTGGGGAAAATTGAGCAGCCCGAACCCCCACGCAACCGGAGCCCTGAGCAGGAGCCGCCGCCCCGGGTAGCGGTAGGTCAGTGCCAGAGGGTTGCCCTCGTAGTCCCGAGCGTCCACCGGGCGATAGCGCTTCATCGACTGAATATGAAACCCGGCCCGCTCCACTCGCCGGATCACCCACAGCTTTGCCAGTAATGGTTCCAGAGGCATGTCAGTTTTCCTTCGGAATGGGGATCAGCAGCGTATCGAGCTTGGTGCCGGGTTCGCGTAGCGGTATCACGCTGGCGCGCTTCGGGCGTATGTCGGGTAGCCTTTCCTGACGGGCTTCCCAGACCAGGTCGGCTATCTCATCGAGGGGACGATAGTCGAGAGGCGCCGCCTGCATCAGTTGGCGTACGCGGGTGTGATTCGTCGCCCCGAGGGCCTTATCCAGCTCGCTCAGGAAGGCCTCGAGCCGTGGCCACTCCCAGAAGCGCTCGTTGGAGGTCATGATGCGATGGTGGCGAGTCGTTTCCACGGCATTGCCGATAAGGAGCTCCTCATAGAGCTTTTCGCCGGGACGCAGGCCGGTATAGACGATCTCGATATCACCATCGGGGTGCTCTGCGTCCCGCACTTCCAGGCCGGAAAGACGAATCATGTTGACTGCCAGGTCCTGGATTCTTACCGGCTCCCCCATGTCGAGCACGTAGACTTCGCCCCCCCGCCCCATGGCACCGGCCTGGATCACGAGCTGTGCGGCCTCGGGGATGGTCATGAAGTAGCGGGTAATTTCCGGGTGCGTCACCTGGACCGGGCCACCCTGCTCGATCTGCTTGTGGAACAGCGGTACGACCGAACCGCTGGAGCCCAGGACGTTACCGAACCGCACCATGCAGAAGCGCGTACGGCACCCGGTGTCGGCGAAGGCCTGGCAGATCAGCTCGGCCAAGCGCTTGGAGGCGCCCATGACATTGGTGGGTCGTACCGCCTTGTCGGTGGAAACGACCACGAAGGACTCGACTCTCGCCGCCATCGCCGCTCTGGCAAGGTTCAGGGTGCCAAAGACGTTGTTGCGAATACCCTCGATGAGGTTGTACTCCACCAGCGGCACATGCTTGTAGGCCGCGGCATGGTAGACGGTGTGAACCTCGAAGGCGTCGAAGATCGTCTCGAGCGCCTCTCGCGACTGCACCGATATCATCAAGGGCTTGATCTCGGTTCCCGTCCTGCCGGCCCCTGTGTGATTGGCGAGCTCCTGCTCGATGGCATAGAGCGCGAATTCACAGTTATCGACCAGCAACAGCCGGACGGGGCCCAGTGCGATGATCTGACGACACAATTCGCTACCGATGGAGCCTCCCGCCCCGGTCACCATGACCGACTTGCCTCGGATATTGGCTTCCAGCAGGTCCGGGAAAGGCGGCACAGGATCACGTCCCAGCAGATCCTCCAGTGCCACATCACGTAGCTCGCTGATATGTGCGCGGCCCGCGATGACATCGGCACTCCCGGGAATGGTCTTCACCGGTACCGATAATGCCGACAGGTTGCGCAGGATTTCCCTGCGCCGGCAGCGTGGCGCACTCGGAATGGCCAGCAGCACCATGGCAGCCTTGTACTCCTCGACCAGTGCCGCCAGAGCAACCGGTTGATGCACGCGCAGTCCCTCGACCAGAGCGCCATCGAGGCCACGCCAATCATCGACGAAGGCCACCGGCTCGAACTCGCTCCCATGGCGCAGGGCGGCGACCAGGTCGCAGCCTGCCGCCCCCGCACCATAAATCACCACGGGCCGGCGTAGCCGCCGCTGGCTGAACTGATAAAGCTCCCGCAACAGGAAACGCACGCTGCCCAGGCCGAGCAGCAGCAGCAGGGCATAACTGACAAGAACCGGCAGGGCAACCAGGGTGAGGCCCGTCAGCCTGCTGGCCAGCAGGACCACCAATGCCGAGACGCCGACCGCCACTACCACCACCGGTACGGTGGTATGGTTCATGTAACGAATCACCACGCGGTAGAGCCCCAGCCACTTGAACAGCAGCAGGCTCGCGGCGGCTGACAGGACACTGGTGCCCCACAGGGGGGTGTCGAGCGATAACTGCAGGCTTCCCATATGTAGCATGATGGCAAGATGCAATGAGGCAATCACGATGACCCCGTCGATCGCCACCAGGACTCGACGCTTCACACAGCGCGGGAGAAACAACAAAGGTTTCAATAGATTCTGCATACGTATTCCCTCACTTCTATCCGGAGCAGCTATCACTCCTGCTCAGTTAGCTCCAGTGCGGCGGCGATGTGCGACCAGCCGAGATACTTGAAATTCTGGTTCTCCGGCGAATTCCTGCCGTCCTGCACCACAACCAGGCCTTCCTCGAACCCGGGCCCGAAGTCATGTGCACTGACCGCCAGCCCATCCGTCTCCCGAACGTGGCCGATACCATCACTCTCGTCCTCATCAATGCGGAAGATGCCCTGGAGCCGATAGGGCGGCGTCGCCTCCAGCAGGGCAAAGCGATGGTTGCCCTGGCTGGATATCACCAGGTAGCGGTTGTCGTAGAGTGCCAACCCTTCGATATCCGCCTTCAGCGGGTCGCGCGCCTCGATGATCAACTCGCGTGTGGATGCCGCATCGGGCGAGGCATCCATCACCCAGACCCCGACATCCTCTTCTCCGACGAATAGCCGCGAACGACTGTCGTCGGCCACACAGCCTTCGGGCTGCGAATCCAGCCGGAAGTAGCGCAGTGGCACGATAGTCGGCTCTTCCCCACCAAGGGCCAGCCGGTACTGCATGTAGCGACCGTCCTTGGCATTGACGAAGGCGTGCAGCTCATCGCCGTGTCGATACAGGCAGGCACCATAGATTTCCTCGAGGCCGGTGGGGACCGCGCCAAGCAGGATGACCTCACCCTCTGGCGTTATCTCGAACAGGGCCAGGCTCTCCTCGTCACGGTTCGTTGCCACTGCAAGGTCTCTTGCCTGTCCATTCACCATCACGCCCTGACGCAGATCCACGTTGTTCAGCCGACCAATCGGTAGCGACTGAACTCGCTGCCCCTGCAGGTCATACACCTCCAACCCGCGCCGCTTGTCGGTTCCAAGAATGCGGCTCTGCTCGGGCATGGCGACGTTGAACCAGATAGCAGCGTCATCGGCGGCATCGCCGCGGCTCTTGACCGGTGTCGTTTCCCCCTGGGCCGTCACAATCGCCAACGGCGGCGCGGCCGAGGCCGTGCCTCCCAGCGAAACTGCCACCACCGCCCCGACCGCTCCGGCAATCACCGCCACGGCCATGACCAGCAAAACAAGAGGGCCTCGCACAGAGCACCATGCATCGAGAAATGGTCGGGTTTTCATTATTCGTTCCCGTGAGGCGTCGACGATAGAACCGGGTCGAATCAGTGCCTGGTCGAAGGTTCGCCAGGCACGAGTCCGTCTTGCGCAGCGGGTAGGGGATGGTGAACCGACTGGCGTCCCCACCGATAGAGATGCCAGCAGAGCACCAGCACTAACCAGAACAGCGTCGAGCGGAGACCGTTATGTGTCACCGAGTAGAAGAGCGGGCCCGCCAGGCCCACCCATACATAGGCCGGAGCGCGGCGCAGTGCGGTGAAGATCACCACCAGGAAGAGGCCGAGGCCGGGTATGCCGTAGGCGAACAGCATGTTGATGTAGGACGAATGGATCTCGTTGCGGTGATAGGGGACAAAGCGCTGCCGCTCGCCTTCGCCGGCTCCGAGAATCGCATACTCCGGAAAGTGCACGAGCCGGTCGAACTTGCGCTCCTCATACATGCTTTCCACCTTGGTCGGCGCCCGGTCCATGCGCGACTGCAGGTTGTGCATGACCTGCCCATCGGCGCGAAGGTTGATGACGATAACCACGACGAGCAGGAGCGGCACCGCCACCAGCAAGCGTGCGAAATGCTTGATCCGCGTGGCGTTGGCCATGGCCCAGCCGGCCACGACCAGGACACCTCCCCCCATTGCCGCCAGCGATGATGCGGCCAGGATACCCACCATGCCCGCAGCCAGGCCACTGAGTACCAACGGCTTCAACTGAGGACGAAAATCGTCAAGCATCATCAGCACCACAACGCCGCACAGCGAGAAGTAGGCCAACTGGTTGGGATTGTTGAAACTTCCCGTGGTGCGATTGACCCCCATTGCCAGCTGCACCATGACGTAGCCAGCCGTGACCAGCAGCGCAATGGATACGGCAGTACGAATCAATACTCGCGCATAGGAGCCGAAGATCCTCAAGAAACGCAGCGTGGCCATTCCCACGAGAAAGTTGAAGAAGAAGAAAGCCGGGTACATCAGGAACGCCGTGGTTTCCATGACCAGGGTCCAGCCCAGGCAAACAAACAGTACCCAAAGCACCATCATTCCCCAGCTGACGACAAACGGCGAGAGCTCCAGGTGCTCGTCACCCAATGCCATGATCGACATGATGATGGCGAAACCGAGCAGCAGGAAGTCGGCAGGCTGCGGTTGCCCGCTAGGGAAAATATAGAAGCTGGCAAGGCTCAGCCCCAGGAACAGCAGCACGGCGGCGATCAGATTCATGAGTATTCTCGCCCAGGTAGCGCTAGAGGTTGGCCATCATGCGAAATGTCGTGTTGCGCTCAGCAAGTTCGTCATAGGTGCCACTGTCCACCACCCGGCCCGCATCGAGCACATAGATGATGTCGCAGCCTCTTACCGTGGAAAGGCGGTGGGCGATCATCACCAGTGTCTTGCCGCCGGCAACCTGCTCGATATCGCTCATCACCCGTTTCTCGGTGATCCCATCCAGGGCGCTGGTGGCTTCATCGAGCACCAGGACATGGGCTTTGCGGTAGAGGGCACGAGCGATGCCGATGCGTTGACGCTGCCCCCCCGAGAGCTGAACACCCCTTTCGCCCACCTGCGTTTCCACGCCTGCCGGCATGGAGTCGATCAAGGTATCGAGCTGCGCCATGCGAAGTGCCTCCTTCACCCGCTCCACGTCGATCCGGTCACGGGGCAAGCCGAAGGCGACGTTTTCCAGAATGGAAGCATCTGCCAGGAAGATGTGTTGCGGCACGAAGCCGACGCCGGCCTGCCAATTGGCCAGGTTCTCCTCGTTCAGCGGCACACCATCCACCAGCACTCGGCCCTGCTGGGGCAGAATCAATCCCAGCAACAGATCCACGGCCGTCGACTTTCCCGAACCCGACTCGCCCACCAATCCCACCCTGCCACGAGCCGGGATCGTCAGCGTCAGGCCATTGAGCGCGGCATCCTCCTTGCCTGGATACTGGAAAACCACGTTCTCGAGCTGGATTGACACTTCTGGCACCATCGGCGCCGCATCGGACTGGTCTGCGGGGACATACATCTCCGGTGTGCGACTTGCCAGAAGGTCACCGCGAATGGCCTCATAGGCCGCCATGTTGCCGCGGATATTGGAGATCGCTGAATAGATTTTCTGGTAAGCCGGCAGCATCTTGAAACCGGCCAGTGCATAGATCGACAGCGCCGGCAGGATCGCCCCCAGGTTGCCCTGGTGAATGTTGAGCAGATAGAGAACCAGAACGATCACCGAGCCGAAGGCTACCAGCTCGATGGCATAGCGTGGGGCATCGCTCAGCCCCTGGGTGACTCCCTGGCCACGCGCCACTCGGTGGCTGGCCTTGTCGAACTGATGGGTATAGGTATCTTGCCGACGCAACAGCAGCAGATCCTTGATGCCACCGAAGCCTTCGGTCATCAGCTTGAAGCGCTTGGTCTGGGCCTTGGAAATCCGCCTGCCGTTGGCGATCAGGAAACGCCGCACCGTCTTGTAGAGCAGCATGTAGGTGGTGACGAAGATCACCAACCCACTGATCGCAACCACGGGATTGTAGATCAGAATGGTCAGCGACATGCAGGTGACCATCACCACCTTGGCATTGAACTGCATGAAGGGATTGATGATCTTGCTGGTTACCCGCTGCACCTCCTGGGACACCCGGTTTATCAGGCGACTGCTACTTCCCCCCGCATGGAACAGCCAGGGCTGGTGCAGGTAGTAGAGGTAGAGGCGACTCGATAGCTCGGCGCCCACATGGGCACCATAGAGGGACAGCCGCCAGGTGGTGTACATCGAGAAGAGGGCGGCCAATATCAGGACCCCAAGCACCACAATGCCCATCAGGGTGAGAAAGCGTTCCGGGCTATCGACGCCACTCAGGGTATAAGCCTGGGCCAGCCAGCCCTCCCCTTCCAGCCGGCTCATGTCGCCCACCACGGCCATGAAGGGGCCGATGGATATCACACTGGCAACCTCGGCGAAGGCCATGATGATGATCAGTATCTGGAGCCGAATCAGCCGGCGACGCTGCGGCTTGGTCAGCAACATATAGAGTTCGTGCATTTGCTTCAGCATAGCGATTCACCGATAGGCATAGAGATAGCTGCCATAATGGCCATAGCGATTCTTGGTCGGCTTCTCGACACCATTCAGGATAGCGCCCTTCAGTCTGACCCCGGCACTCTCCAGGCGCCGCTTGGCCGCCTTGATCTCAGCCGGCGGATTAGTGCCGAAACGCACCACCAACAGACTGGTCCCGGCCAGCTTGCCCACCACGGCGGCATCGGTCACGGCCAGAACCGGCGGGGTATCCAGCACCACCAGGTCGTAGCGTGAACTCATCGACTCCAGGAAGGCGTGGAAACTGCGCTGCATCAGCAGCTCGGAAGGGTTGGGGGGCACCGTGCCCCGGGAGACATAGTGAAGCCCCTCCAGGTCGGTGTGCCGAATCGCCTCCTCCGGTTCGATACGCTGCGCCAGGAGCTCCGACAGCCCGCCCTCGCTCTGGCCTCCGAAGGCATGATGCAAGTGGCCGCGACGCATGTCGGCATCGACCAGCAGGACTCGCTGGCCGGCCTGGGCGCAAACCGCAGCCAGGTTGGCAGCAACGAAGCTCTTGCCCACCGCAGGGCTAGCCCCGGTAATCATCAGCCGATTGTCCCCGGCTTCCAGCATGGCGAAATAGAGGCTGGTACGCAGGCCACGCAGGGATTCCACGGCAATCTCGGAGGGGTTCTCCATCGCCAGCAGTCGACGAAAGATTTCCTGGGACTTCTTCGCATGGCGCGGCCGAATACGCCGGGTCAGCTTGCTCTGCTCGGCGGACTCCGGCAAAGCGGCATAGACCGGCAGCCCCAGCTCCTCGAGCTGATCGGGACTCTTGATCGCCCGGGTCATCAGCAACCGAAGCACCAGGACCATCGACACCAGCAGGGCACCGATCAGCCCACTGATTGCCGTTGTCAGGCTGATGCGCGGCGAGACCAGTCCCGGCTGAAGCATGGCCGCATCGAGAATACGTACGTTCCCCACCGTTCCCGCCTTGACCAGTCGCATCTCCTGGCGCTGGTTGAGCAATTGGACATAGACCTGCTGGTTGACCTGGGTATCCCGGGTCAGCCGTAACACTTCCTGCTGGGTTTCGGGCAGGTCGCCGATCTGCGCATCCAGCCTTTCCCGTTCGGCCTGTAGCTGTGAGCGCTTTCTCAGCAAGGCCTGATAGTTGGGGTGAGTCGGCCGATAGCGCTCGGCCAGGTCGGATTCGGCCAGCGCAAGTTCGGTGAGCTGGTTGTCCACCGCTACCAGGCTGCTCAGAAGGTTCTGGGTTTCGAAGGTAAGGTCCACGGAGTCCCGCTGGGACCGATACTCGTTGAGCTGATTCTCGGCTTCGGTCAACTGCTCATTGACCTGGGGGATCTGTTCGTTGAGAAAGGCAATCTGCTTCTCGGCCTCTTCCGACTGCCGCTGAACGTTCTGGGTCAGGAAGACTCCGGTCAAGGTGTCCAGCGACTCCTGGATCTGCTCCCGGTCCGTGCCACTCAGCGTCAACTGGTAGACACCGGAATCCTGCCCCCTTGGCTGGATGAGGAATCGACCCTGCAACTGCCTGATGGCAGCGAGTCGCGAGACGCGATAAAGATGAAACTCCGCCCCCGGGTGCGCCTCCAACTGGCTGACAAAGAGTCGATAGCCTCGCACCTCGTCCTGCACGGTTTCACCGACGCGTCCGGTCAGAACCAGTTGCCCCTCGTGCAACAGTTCGTAACCACCATTTTCCGTTACCCTCAGAATGTGCCCTCGCCCCTCTCGCCCTTCGGGCACATCGAAGCGGGACACCCTCAACGACTCCTGAGACCAGACGTAGGGACTCCCCAGCTCCTCCGAGGGCTCGAACCAGCGGGATCGCAGGAAATCCGGCACCAACCCCTCATACCCCTCATGAGTGAAGCCGTGGTTGACCAGGAAGTCACCGATGAGAGGCAGCCGACGCGGCTCGATGCGGATCGCAAGATCGAGCCGGTCGGCGGTTTCGCCCAAAACCATTCTTGATTGCAGAATCTCCAGTTCTGCCGCCGTGGGGTTCCCGGTCTGCTCCCCCACGGCCAGGGATTCCAGCAGGCCCAGCATGGCGCCACGGTTCTCGATCTGGATCAGGGCATCGGCCTGATAGATACGAGGTTGGGAGCTGGAGTGAAAATAACCGATCAATATCGCGACCAGGGTGACCATCATGATCAGCCACTTGTGGTCGAACAGCATGCCCACCAGCTTTCTCAGGCTGATATCGCTACTCTCCTGAGGAGCCGGAGATGCAGCAGGGGGGGCGGGAAAGATCGTCATTGCCATAACCTCATCGCTCGTGAAGTATCAAGATTCCCGGCCCTCAAAGATCACCGATACGATCAACCGATCTGGCGGTGTCGCCCGGAAGATTGACCGAAGGCAGCAGCAGGCTGATGACGTTGTTCCAGCGAGCCAGTGGCGCTGCCGTCACATACACCACATCCTGCGGATCCAGCGGGAAGCGCGTGCCGAGCATCAACCGAGTGGCATCGCTGATATCCAGTTGATAGACGGTCGCCAGCGTTTCGCTGTCCGGGGCATTCCCGCGCACCACGAAGATGCCGGAAGGCTGCGCTCGACTCTCGTTGACGCCACCGGCCCGAGCCAGGGCATCTGTCAGGGAGAGTCGCTCGTTGCCAAGCGGGATGGCGCCGGGACGCAGGACATGCCCCAGCACCACGACATTCTGATTCTCCGACGAAGGCACATGCACCAGGTCGCCATCCCTCAGCAGACGGTTCTGGGACATGTCACCCTGGCGCAGCATCGCGTAAAGCGATATGCGCTCTTCACGGCCGTCACGGGAGAGAATGATATTGTGCCAATCCGCATTATCACCGGCACCGCCGGCCTCGCTGATAGCATCCAATAACGTTATCGGTACGATGGTGAGCGGCTGAGTGCCTGGGTTTGCCACCGCGCCGCTGACGTAGACCTTCTGGGAACGGAAGGCGGCGATGCCCACCTCGACCTGAGGCTCGGTGATCACATTCGAGAGTCGCCGGCTAATCAACGCCCTGACCTCGTCCAGGGTCATGCCAGCGACCTGCACTCGCCCCACATAGGGATAGAACATGGTGCCGTCGGGCCTTACCCGGTTGCCGGTTTCCGCAGCGGCACGCTCACTGCCTGCCGGTATGGTCAATTCGGGATGGTCGTAGACGATGATACTCAACACGTCGCCCGGGCCGATGCGATACTCGTACTCTTGCATGTCGCGCTGAAGCGTCGGGGGGACGGGCCGCGAAGCGGGCTCGATGAGCTGCATGTCCCTCACCAGCTCTGGCGTTATCGGTCGTATATCCACACGCGAGTCGAGCGACTCATCGAGCCGGTTCTCGTTGATATGCCCCCCAGGCGCCAAGGCACAACCGGCTGAAATCAGCACCGCTCCTACCAGCACCAAGGCAATAGAAAACCGCGCGACTCCCGAGACTGTCCTGCCCCCCGTACGCCCCTTACCGGAGGCCTCCAACGACATTGAACTACCTTCTAGCATTATCATTTTATTCTCTCCCTTGACTGCCCTTGGCACGCTACCGCCCCGGATTTCACTGGCAGCCATCCGAAGCCCGATCGTCCCTTTGTGGTCGACCCGCGCTGCGGCTCACAAGGAACGGCAGGGCGGGTATACCTTCCGTTACATAAAAAAGCAGCGGAAGATACACATAGGTTACGTTGGCCTGACGAGCCCACCGCCTGATTTTTAGTGAAAGGACATGCTGAAAATTCGTTGTCATAATTCACCAAGCGAAGCCTGGTGAGACGCTACTGATGAGGTGAGACAACTCAGTCGTAGGCACGACAAAGCGAGCCGCCCAATGTAAGGAGCGCAGCTCCTGCCGAGCGAAGAAAGAAGGGGAATTGCTTGGATGTGCGCCGAAAAGGCGGCAATTTCAGGGGTTATAAACGACCGGCCCACTCGCGGGTGGCACGGGCTATGAGGCCATGCACCTGGAGAAAAACGGCCTCGGAGCGGCGATAGGGATCGGGAATATCCTGGCCATTGCCCTGCTCCAGCCAATGGCCCAGGCGCATGGTCTTGCCCAGTACCGATGGCCAGCGTGAGGCGATCTCGCGTCGCTGGTCATCACTCATGACCAGTACCAGGTCGGCTTCGGCCAGCAGGTCGGCTTCCAGCTGCCGGGCTCGATGCTCGCCAAGCTCGAATCCATCGGCTTCGGCCAGTTGCCTGGCCTTGGGCTCGACGCCCTCCCCGACCAGGGCAGTAAGGCCAGCCGACGAGACTCGGCAATGAGGAAGCTGCTGACGAAGCATGGCCTCGGCCACGGGACTGCGACAGATGTTGCCTCGGCAGACGACCAGGATGGACTTGAACATCGATATTAGATACTCCCAATGTAGAGGTACGCCATGGCTCACCGTAGCAGAGCGGAAGGGCTCGGGAAGCCACCCGTTACGACTATAGCGTTAGCCCAGGTCACCGACAGTGGAAAATCGCCGCCGGCTAGCTCAGCATAGGCCAGCCAACCCTGTGAGAAACGTGACAAGCGATGGAGGTGCGATGAACGGCCGAAGCGCCATGCGCCTGGCACGGCTGCAGGAAGCCCTGGCCGGAGGGGGGACGATTCACCTCAGCGAGGCGGCCCGCCTGTGCGGGGTATCGGAGATGACCATCCGCCGTGACGTGGCGGCCAGCGATGGCGCCATGGTGTTCCTGGGCGGTCGCCTGGTGATGGCGGACAACCCGCACTACGCGCCGGTCTACAGCGTCGACGAGCAGAAAGACAGCCACTTCCGGGCCAAGCGCCGCCTGTGCGAACGTGCCGCCGGTTTCATCGAGGAGGGGGATACGCTGTTCATCGACTGCGGCACGACCCTGCTACCGCTGATCGGCCTGCTGGCCGGTCGCAAGCAGCTGACGGTGGTGACCTACGCGCTCAATGTAGCCAACGCGGTGAGCACGCTACCCGATGTCCGCCTGATCCTGCTCGGCGGGGTCTATCACGACGCATCGCAGTCCTTCGGTAGCGACGAGATGGGCCAATCCATCCGGCGCCTGGGGATCAACCGCGCCTTCCTTTCCGCCGCAGGCGTCCATGAACAGAAGGGCGTGAGCTGCTTTCACTTCCACGAGGTCGCGCCCAAGCAGGCCGCCATCGCCTGTGCGGCCCAGCGCCTGCTGGTGGCCGATGAAAGCAAGATCGGCGTGATTCGCCCGGCCTACTTCGCCCGGCTGGACGATTTCGACGTCGTGATCACCGACGGCGACATGGCGCCGTCGCCGGAGAGTGGCAGGCCCAGGATCGTCGCCGCCTGACGGCGCCAGTCGCGATGGGAACTCGGAGCGCCGAACCGAGCGCTCCAACAGCGACCCTTTCCATCAAAGGAGAGATAACCATCTGTCGGAGCAGCTTTAGCTCGCGACTGGAGGCCGGAGGCCCCCGGCGGTGTTGCCAAGGCTGGCGACACCGCCAACCTCGGCGCCTACGCCAAGGCGCCTGACGGCGCCAGTCGCGATGCGGAGCAGCGCTCCAACAGCTGCTTTCTCCACGGAAGGAGCTACACCGCTGTTGGAGCAGCTTTAGCTCGCGACTGGAGGCCAGAGGCCTCCCGGCGGTGTTACCAAGGCTGGCGACACCGCCAACGTCGGCGCCTACGCCAGGCGCCTGCTGAGTCTTACGCGAAATCAGGTAAGTTTTAGCCGCACTTGGACCAACCACAGCCCGCATAGCACGTCGGACACCCATCCATCATGATCAGCTCGCCGCGGCACTCGGGGCAGTGTCCCACCACCGTGGGGCCGTCGCCCTTCTCCTTATTCTGGGCTTGAGCCTTGGCCTGCTGTTCGGCTCGGGCCTCCTCCTCGAGGGTGGGCGGCTGCCAGGGGTGGCCATGGGTCAGGCGGTGGGCGTAGCGGCTGACCAGTTCCTCCACCGGCACCTGGTTGCCGTCCTGGTCGAGGAAGCCGCGGCGATAGAGGATCTGCTGGATCGACCAGGCGATGGCCGCCACTTCCGAGTCATGGAACATCGGCTTGCCCCAGCGGTTCATGCCGCAGCGCACCAGGCCCTTGTCCCAGGCTACCTTGCGCAGGTCGGCCACCGCCTGGGTGACATAGCCACCGCGGGCGGCCAGCGACAGGCTACGCATGGTGGCGGTGATCCACTGGTGTTCGCTGGAGAGCTGGCCGGAGGGGAAGAAGAACTCCACCGGGCGCTCGATGACCACCCGCTTGCCGTCGAGCACGCCTTCCACCGGCATGAAGGAGACCAGCAGGTAGACCTTCTTGCGCCCTTCGGCACCGACGTAGGAGATCTTCTCGGACACCGCCTCCAGGGTGCCCTCGGGACGTGACGGAATACGCACCGTGAGCGGATTCTCGTCGGCCAGCGGCACCTCTTGCACCGCCTTCTTTACACTGTAGGAAACTATCTTGGACTTGATCTCGACGGCCATCAGCAGGCTCCTGCGGAAAAGGATTCAAAGGCGCGCAGCTTCACTCGCTCGGGGCTGCTCCGGCGACACCTCACTACCGGCCGTTGGAAGTGCACGGGCTTACCACTTTCCATAGGTGCCTTCCTTCAGCGCGTCATAGAGATTCGCCGCGTTGTGCTCTTCGCCGTCGTAGACGACCTTCTCGTCGCCGGCCAGCTCCAGCGTCTCACCGTTCTCCAGCTCGAAGACATAGGTCGTGTTCTTGAGGTCGTCCTCGCGCACCAGCACGCCCTGGAAAGCCTCCGGGTTGAAGCGGAAGGTGGTGCAGCCCTTGAGCTTGCTCTCGTAGGCGTCAAGGTAGAGATCCTGGAACTGCTCGAAGGGGAAGTCGGTGGGCACGTTGACCGTCTTGGAGATCGCCGAGTCGACCCAGGCCTGGGCCGCCGCCTGCACCGCCACGTGCTGCTTCGGAGTCACCGCATCGGCGGTGATGAAGTAGTCGGGCAGGTCGCTCTCCACCGCGTCGGCGGCGATGAAGTGGCGGTAGGCGGCCAGCTCGAAGGAGCACACTTCCACCTGCTCCTTGGTCTTCTTGCCCGACTGGATGACGTTGCGGAAGTAGCGGTGCGAGAACGACGGCTCGATGCCGTTGGAGGCATTGTTACCCAGGGAGAGGCTGATGGTGCCGGTGGGCGCGATGGACGAATGGTGGGTGAAGCGCGCGCCGTGCTCGGACAGCGCCGCCACCAGCTCCGGCTCCAGCTCGGCGATCTTCTGCATGTAGCGGCTGTAGCGGGCGTGAAGGATGCGGCCGGGCACCTTGTCGCCCACTTCGTATCCGTCCTTGGCCAGTTCCGGCCGCTCGCGCAGCATCTTGGGGGTAATTTCGAAGTCCTCGGCCAGTATCGGCGCCATGCCCTTCTCGCGAGAGAGCTCCAGCGCCTGCTTCCAGCCCTCGAGGGCCAGGTTGCGGCTCACCTCCTCGGTGAAGGCCAGCGACTCCGCCGAACCGTAGGGAATCTTGAGCATGGTCAGGGTCGAGCCCAGGCCGAGGAACCCCATGCCGTGGCGACGCTTGGCCTCGATCTCCTTGCGCTGGCCTTCAAGCGGCAGGCCGCTGATCTCCACCACGTTGTCGAGCATGCGCGTGAAGATCGCCACCACCTTGCGGTAGCGATCCCAGTCGAAGCGCGGCTTCTTGCCGAAGGGGTCGATGACGAAGCGCGTCAGGTTCACCGAGCCCAGCAGGCAGGCACCCTCCGGCGGTAATGGTTGCTCACCGCAGGGGTTGGTCGCCCGGATCTCCTCGCAGAACCAGTTGTTGTTCATGCGGTTGACCTGGTCGATCAGGATGAAGCCCGGCTCGGCGAAGTCGTAGGTCGACTTCATGATGGTGTCCCACAGCTCGCGGGCCTTGATCACCTCGACGATGCGACAGGCCACGCGGCCTTCGCCGTCGGTGGTGTAGTCCTTCTCGACCACCGGCCAGTCGCGATAGATGAGCTCATCCGGGCCCACGTCCTCCTTCTCACCGCCGTGCAGCGGGAAGGCCAGCGGCCAGTCGGTGTCCTGCTTCACCGCCTCGATGAACTCGTCGGTGATCAGCAGCGAGAGGTTGAATTGACGCAGCCGGCCGGCCTCGCGCTTGGCCTCGATGAAGCTGCGCACGTCGGGATGGCCGACGTCGAAGGTACCCATCTGGGCGCCGCGGCGTCCGCCGGCGGAGGCCACCGTGAAGCACATCTTGTCGTAGATATCCATGAACGCCAGCGGGCCGTTGGTGCCGGCACCGGCGCCGAAGACGAAGGCGCCCTTGTGGCGCAGGGTCGAGAACTCGTAGCCGATGCCGCAGCCCGCCTTGAGCGTCATGCCGGCATCCACCACGCTGTCGAGGATGTCGTGCATGGAGTCGCGGATGGTGCGAGACACGGTACAGTTGATCAGGCTCACCGCCGGCTTGTAGTCCTCGGCGCCGGCGTTGGACATGATCCGCCCGGCCGGGATGGCGCCGTTTTCCAGGGCCCAGCGAAACTTCGGCAGCCAGGCGTCGGCCTGGTCTCCTTCCACCACCGCCAGGGCTCGGGCCACGCGATCCCAGGTCTCGGTCACGTCCTTGTCGACCGCCCGGCCATGGCGATCCTTGAGGCGGTACTTGGAGTCCCAGATATCACGGGAGGGCACCTGCAACGGAACCTCTTTGGATGTCTTGACGGCCTTGGTGGAAGTGCTCATGTGGGCTTATCTCCGCCTGCGTTGGCTGTATTCGTAAAAAGAAAACTCAATAACAAAAGGATACTCAATCGTCGCGACGCGCCACGCGTTCCAGGCGCGCCAGCCAGTCGCCCAGCCGCCCCTGGGCCAGCCCCTCTTCGCGGCTGTCCAGCAGGTTCTTCACCATCAGCCCCAGCTCGGTGTCGCCCTCGATCAGCAGCCGACGCTGAAAGAACAGGGCGTCGGGGTCCTCGCGCCGGGTGGCGAGACAGAGGAACTCGCGCCAGCCGCCACGGATGGTCGCCTCACCGGCCTCGCGGCTCAGCACCAGCCGCTGGTTCACGAGGGTCAGGGTCAGCAGGACGCCCAGGTCATCCACGTGCAGCGTGATGCGCCGCCCCTCCAGGGCGTCGAACTCACCCTCTTCCAGGGGCTCGGCAAAGGTGCGGTTGAGCACCGGTTCGATCACGTGGCGCTTCAGTGTCAGGGGCACCCGTGGGTCGATGGCACGTATCAGGCGGGTCGGGGCGGGCGGACGCGGCAGAAGTGACATGGGCAACGGAAGCATTTCTACTCTCCAGTGGGGTCGAACCAGCCAGTGGAATCGAACCGGTGAATCGGGCTGCGGCCTTGGCGGCCGACGAACCGTCCATCCTAGGCACGATGCCGCGGGTCTGCACTGATGTGTGTCAAGCTCATGCACTGCCCCGACCAGGGGCATGAGTACCATATATAGCTCATTCCCTCTATTCAAGCACCAGATGTAGCGTTTATTTTCAACGCTAGCTCTTGCATTGCGCTAACTATTTGATCCTTAGGCGACGCGCAAGTTTGTGCAGATTGCTGGGATCGACACCCAGTCGACGGGCAGCCGTGGCCCAGTTGCCGTCGCTGATGGCCAGGGCATCACGAATGGCCCGCCGCTGGGCAGCGGCAACCTGGGTTTTCAACGATTCGCCTGTCGCGGAGACTTCCGGCTCGGCCTGGACCCGTTGCGGTGCATCGACGGCGGTACCGCTGGCCAGATCGAGCCACTCCGGCACCAGGGTGATGATCTCGTCACGTCGCGCCCCCTGCCCCAGCGCCTTGATCGCCGCTCGACTGATGACATGCTCGAGTTCCCGTACGTTTCCCGGCCAGGCATAGCCGCACAGCGCCCGCTCGGCCTCCGGCGAGAGGCGCAGGCTGCGCACCCCGAGGCGGGTGCGGTTGATCTCGAGAAAGTGGCCGGCCAGCACCAGCACATCCCCTTCGCGTTCGCGCAGCGGCGGAATGGCCACCGGATAGACCGACAGCCGATGGTAGAGGTCGGCGCGAAAGTGCCCTTCGCGTACCCCGTCGGCCAGGTGCCGGTTGGTGGCGGCGAGGATCCGCACATCGACCTGGCGTGGCGTGTCCTCACCCAACCGCTGCACCTCGCCGTTCTGCAGTGCCCGCAGCAGCTTGGCCTGGATGCCCAGCGGCAGCTCGCCCACCTCGTCGAGAAACAGGGTGCCTTCATGGGCCGCCTCGAAGCGCCCCGCCCGATCGCTGACGGCACCGGAAAAGGCCCCCTTCACGTGACCAAACAGTTCACTCTCGGCCAACGACTCGGGCAGTGCCGCACAGTTGACCTGTACCAGCGGCTGCTGGCGCCGTGTCGAGCGCTGATGCAGGCGCCGGGCAAACAGCTCCTTGCCCACCCCGGTCTCGCCACTGAGCAATACCGGCAGGCCGGACTCGGCCACCACGTCGAGCTCCTGCAGCAAGCGCTGCAGTGCGGCGCTGTGGCCGAGAATCTCCCCACCGGCGCTGGGCTCCACCCGGGCCGCCCCACCCTGGTGTGCCATATGCAGGGCTCGCAGCTCCTGCTCCATGCGCGTCACCCGCACCGCGGCTTCCACCAGCAATGCATAGCGGGCCAATGCCTGACGGGCCTTGGCATCGAAGGTGCCGGCGACCAGCGCATCCAGGGTCAGCACGCCCCAGGGCTGGCCCTCCACGTGCAGGCTGATCCCCATGCAGTCATGGACGTGCAGCGGTTCCCCGGGACGCTGCTCGACCAGGCCATCGTAGGGGTCGGGCAGGGTGGAGTCGGGAGGAAAGCAGGTGGTGTTTCGACTGGCGAGTATCGCAGCCAGCCGCGGATGCCGCGCCACCTCGAAGCGACGGCCCAGCGCCTCGCGCACCAGTCCCTCTACCGCCACGGGGGCAAGGATCTCCTGCTGCAGTTGCAGCAGGCACACTGCACCACAGCGAAACTCCTCGCGCAGGGTGCGAACCAGGCGCTGCAGCCGCACGGCGCTGGGGAGGTCGGCGGCCATATCGGCCAGCAGGCTATCGTCCAACATGGTCAATTTTACCGTGACAGGGTTATTTACACCCTATTCTTTCAGGGTCTTTTTTACCACTCAAAATACAGGCTATTGTTTTCAAACGAATAATAGTCTGGCACAGGGTTTGCAACGCCAGTACAGCTAAGCAAGACGAGACACCCCCACCCTGCTTGAGGATATGCCATGAGCCTGCTCGAACAACCCGTCGGTCGCCTGGCCCTGAACTTGCCAGGCGCCACCCGCATCTTTCACCAGAACCGTATCGACTTCTGCTGTGGCGGCCGCCTGAGCTTGCAGGCCGCCGCCGAGCAGGCCGGAGCCAATATCGCCGCCCTGGTCGCGGCGCTGGAAGCCCTGCCGGCCGGCAACCCGGACCAGCGTGACTGGCAATCGGCCAGCAATGATGAGCTGATCGATCACATCCTGACCCGCTATCACGATGTGCATCGCCAGCAGCTGCCGGAGCTGATTCGCATGGCGCGTCGCGTGGAGCTCGTCCATGGAGAGCGTGACACCTGCCCCAACGGCCTGGCCGACCTGCTGTCGGTGATCTTCCAGGAGATGGAGAGTCACATGCAGAAGGAGGAGCAGATCCTGTTCCCGATGCTGCGCAGCGGCATGGCCGCCCAGGCCCAGGGGCCGATCGCGGTGATGCGCCAGGAGCACGACGACCACGGCGAGAATCTCGATGAGGTCATGGCGCTGACCGACAACATCACCCCGCCCAAGGGCGCCTGCACCACCTGGCGCGCGCTCTACACCGGCCTCAACGAGTTCCGCGAGGACCTGATGCAGCACATCCACCTGGAGAACAACCTGCTGTTCGAACGTACCGCCTGAACCGCTACTGGCTCATGAAAAACGGCGCCCCGCGGGGCGCCGTTTGCGTGGTTCCTCGCCGGGACGCTAGACCGTACGCGAGAAACGCCCTTCGTTGGGTTTGAGGTAAGCATCGAAGGCCATGGCCACGTTGCGCATCATCAATCGCCCGGTCGGCAGCACGTCGATGGCGGACTCCCCAATGGCGATCAGCCCGTCCTGCTGCATTTCGGTGAGCTCAGCCAGGGCATCGGCGAAGTAGTCGTGGAAGACGATGTCGTGCTTGGCCTCGATGTCGGCGAAGTCGATTCGGCCGTGGCACATCAGGGCATTGATCACGTCGCGGCGCAGCCGGTCGTCGTCGTTGAGACGATAGCCGCGCATCACCGGCAGCCGGCCCGCCTCGAGCCGATGTTGGTACTGGGCGGTCTCCTTGACGTTCTGGCTGTAGCTGTCGCCCACCTTGCCGATGGAGGTGATGCCCAGGCCGATCATGTCGCAGTCGGCATGGGTGGAGTAGCCTTGGAAGTTGCGCTGCAGGGTGCCGTTCTCCCTGGCCAGGGAGAGTTCGTCCTCGGGCAGGGCGAAGTGATCCATGCCGATATAGACGTAGCCGGCCCCGGTCAGACGGCGAATGGTCAGCTCCAGCAGCTCCATCTTGCGCTCCGGCGGCGGCATGTCCTCGGGGCGGATCAGCCGCTGGGCCTTGAACAGCTCCGGCAGGTGCGCATAGCTGTAGGCGGCGATGCGATCCGGGCGCAGCGCGATGATCTTGTCCAGGGTGGTGTCGAAGCTTGCCACGGTCTGCAGCGGCAGGCCGTAGATCAGGTCGACGCTGATCGATTCGAAGCCGGCATCGCGGGCCGCCTGGACCAGCGACACCACCTGCTCCTCGCTCTGCACGCGGTTGACGGCCTGCTGGACATCCGCGTCGAAGTCCTGGACCCCGAAGCTGAGGCGATTGAAGCCAAGGTCATGGAGCTCATGGATCTGCTCCGGGGTCACCGTGCGCGGGTCCACCTCCAGGGAGAACTCGCGCTCCTCCACCGGCGCGAAGTGGAAAGCCTCGTCCAGCGACCTCATCAGCTCGCCCAGCTGGGTATTGCTCAGGTAGGTGGGTGTGCCGCCGCCAAGATGCAACTGCGTCATGCGGCGCGACTCGTCGAACAGTGCCCCCTGCGTCTGGACCTCATGCTTCAGCCAGGCCAGGTACTCCGACGCCCGGTCGGTATTGTGGGTGATGATCTTGTTGCAGGCACAGTAGTAGCAGAGGCTCTTGCAGAACGGGATATGCACGTAGACCGAGAGCGGCTTGGGGGCGGCGACCCGGTTGCTGCGCTCGGCAGCGGCCCGATAGTCATCCTCGGCGAAGGCCGCATGGAACTGGGGCGCCGTGGGATAGGAGGTATAGCGCGGTCCCGGACGGTCGTACTTCTCCACCAGGGGGCGATTGAACAGCAGATCGTCTTGCATGATCGAAAACAGCCTCTTGAGAAGGGGGCATGGGCTGGCCATTGCCTATGGCGCCAGTATGACACCGGCGCTTCGCGTCGTCTTTGCATGCACGCCCGACCCTTGTCCGTGATCAATTATCGGGGCGAGTTGACACGGCACGGCCAGACGGCATTCGCGCCAGCCAGTAGCGCAGCCGCCAGGCCACCAGCAGCCAGGCCAGGCTCCAGAGCAGCGCCGAGCACCACAGGATCGCCAGCCAGCCACTGCCAGCGTCGAGCGCCCACAGTCGCAGGATGGCGGCGGTGGCGAATAGCCCGGCCAGGGGGACCAGGGCCCACTCTGCCTCGGGACGCTGCCTGGCGCGCAGTATCACGTGGCGCAGCATGACGGCGCTGGACAGGGTGCCCAGGGCGCCGATGGTGAAGACATGCAGCGCCGAACTGGCGTGCTCCGGCATCCACCAGGTGCGCGCCAGCAGCAGAAGCCCGATCCCGAGCCAGCTGTACCCCAGCATCAACACCAGCAGATCGGGGCGCTCGCGGCATTGGCCAGGCCCCCAGCGCAGCACCCGCCACAGCACCAGCAGACCGGCCGCCAGTACCAGCCATGCCGCCAGCGGCCGCAGGGCGCCCCACAGCATCAGGAAGGGTGCCAGGCCCAGCAGGACGATCAGCGCCGACTCGATCTGCGGCTGCACGCCGGCACCCGCCATGCGATAGCGACTCATCAGGTAGCCGTTGACGGCCGGCGAGATGATGCGTCCCCCCATGAAGGTCATCAGCAATACCAGCCACAGCACGCTCTGGTGCATCAGGGGTGCCGTCGTCGGCATGTCATCCTGGTAGCGCCAGGTCAGCGTCACGACCGCCAGCAGGCAGATCAGCCCCAGCAGCGGGGAGAGTACCCGATTGCGCCACTTCTTGGCGGCAAGAAACCGGGGTACCAGCAAGCCGGCCAGCCACAGGGCAAAGAGGGCATCGGCCAGGGTCGCCAGCACGCTGCCGGGCCAATCGAGGATACCCATCCGCCCCACCAGCCACAGCCCGACCAGGCCCACCTGCTGACGTTGTGACAGCGGCCCGAGCAGATAGCCGGCGATGACCGCCAGGGCGAACCCGAACAGCAACTCACGGGCGTGGGCCGCGGGCGATGCCAGCTGCGACAAGATGTCCCACCCATGGTAGAGGGCAAGCAGCGACAGCGGCACCATCAGCGCCGCGTGAAGCGCCGCCAGCGGGAAGAGCCAGCGCCAGGCCGGTCTTCGGGGCGATGCCGTCACGCCATCTTCGCCGGTGGGCAGAGCAAGCGGCTTTACATTGGGCCTAAACATGCATATAAAATACTCTTTAAAGCACCCACTGCCAATCCACGAGGCCGTCATGACCTCCATGCTCTCGCGATTCGTCTGGCGCACCCTGGCCTATGGCTGTATCGGCCTGGGGACCGCCGGCCTGGTGGTGCCGCTGCTGCCCACCACTCCCTTCCTGCTGGTGGCGGCCTGGGCGGCGCCCAAGGGCTCGCCGCGCCTGGCACGCTGGCTATGGCAGCACCCCCGGATCGGCCCTACCCTGCACGCCTGGCAGGAGCAGCGTGCCGTTCCGCGTCGTGCCAAGCGGCTGGCCGTGGTGCTGTTGCTGTTCAGTTGGCTGGTGCTGTGGCTGGGTAAGGCGCCATCCGGCGTTCTGGCACTGACAGCGGTGCTCTTCATCGGTGTGGCCACCTTCGTACTGACGCGACCCGATGCCACACCTCTGCGCAGCGAAGGCCAAGATAAAACCGATGTTATGATAAGAAAATTTTAAAATATTTTATTTGATACTTATCAAGACAAGGCCGACCCGCCATGCACCTGACCCGCTATACCGATTACGCGCTGCGTGTCCTCATCTACCTCGCCGTCAAGGGCGAGGAGCGCGCCACCATCCATGAGATCGCCGAAAGCTTCGGCGTGTCGCGCAACCACCTGATGAAGGTCGTCCAGGACCTCAGCCACCGCGGCTATATCGTTACCATCCGCGGCAAGAACGGCGGCATGCTGCTGAATCGTCCGCCCGAGACCATCTCGCTGGGCGGCCTGATTCGCGATACCGAACATGAGCTCGGCCTGGTGGAGTGCTTTCGCGATTCGAACGAGTGCGTCATCACGCCGGCCTGTCGCCTCAAGCCGATCCTCAACGAGGCAATGACAGCCTTCATGACCGTGCTCGATGGCTACACCCTGGCCGACATGCTGGGCCGGCGCCAGCCACAGCTGGCCCGGTTGATGCAGATCCCAGCGCAAGAGCAATAGCTTTGCCAATCCATTTTTTTGGCATAGCCTTCATTGGCAATAGCATCGAAGCCATTCAGGCGTAGGGCCAGGCCCATGCAACGACTGGCTTCACTGTAAAACTGGCTTCACTGTAAACAAGTACCAACCGTGACCCGCAATACTGGAGAACCCATGAAGAAGCTGACTGCTACCCTTACCCTGCTGGCCGGCGCTGCCGCCCTTACCTTTGCTGCAACCGCCCAGGCCGAGCCCGACGGTGAAGCCATCTACAATCAGGCCTGCATGGCCTGTCATATGACCGGTGCCGCCGGCGCTCCCATCAAGGGCGATGAGGCTGCCTGGTCGGAGCGTCTGGAGCAAGGCATGGATACGCTCTATGCCCACTCCATCGACGGCATCGGCGCCATGCCCCCCAAGGGCGGGCACGCGAATCTGAGCGACGAGGAAGTCAAGGCCGCCGTCGACTTCATGCTCGAGCCGGTGCTCTAACAGCCCCTCTCAGCAGGCCGGTTGACCGAGCTCACTCCCAACGACAGGGCGCAACACCATTAACGGCGTTGCGCCCTGTTCTGTTTCAAACGCTCCCATTCCCCCTCGCCTTCCTCTATAGCCCAGCCCTTTCTTCGGTGCCTTAACGCACTCCTACCCCTTTGGGGTTACCCCTTCGAGGCTGACAGACGTCCGCTCCAGGCATGACCCACGTCAATTCGGGGCCGGTGGTGTACTGGCATGATGAGCAACACATCATAAAGATTCATTCCAGATACCTGTTCATTGCCTTCATCTGTCACACCTCCAGCAACAGGTTCGCAAGAAGGATCGCAACATGTCCACTCGGCGCAGCACTCTCGCCTCTCTCGCCTTCACCTGGCTGCTAAGCATGTTGATGCTGGTCGGCCTGCCTGCTCAGGCCTTCGAGCTGTCACAGGTGAAGGCAGGCTTTCCCGACGCCACTCGCCTGGCCGATGTGGAGGGCGAACATGCTGCCAAGGCGGTCTATGCCGGCGAGACGCTGCTGGGTTATGCCTTCGAGACCGATGACATCGCACCGATTCCGGCGTACTCCGGCAAACCGATCAGCATGCTGGTGGGAATCGACCTGGAGGCCCACATCACCCAGGCCACCATCCTCGGCCACGAAGAGCCGATCATGCTGGTGGGCATTCCCGAGCAGCGCCTGGTCGACTATGCCGGTGCCCACGCACCCCACCACGTCAACGAGCGGCTGCGCGTCGGTGAAAACCTGGATGCCATCTCCGGCGCCACCGTGACCGTAATCGTCCTCACCGAGACCGTGATGCGCTCCGCGCGGCGTGTCGCCGCCGAGCAAGGCCTGATCGACGACCCGCTGGCCACTCCGCCGGCCGAAGTACGCTACGACGTGTTTGAACCGGCCGACTGGGAAACCCTGGTGGGCGACGGCACCATTCGCCGCCTGCACCTGACCCACGGCGAGATCGACGAGGCCTTCGTCGGCACCGCGGCCGAGGATTACGCCAGCGGCCAGGATGCCGACAGCACCTTCATCGATCTCTATGTGACGTATCTCAACGCGCCTACCGCCGGCCGCAACCTGCTCGGCGACATCGTCTACGAGCAGTTGATGGAGCGCCTCGACGAAGGCGAGCACGCCATCGGCGTCATGGCCCAGGGCGACTACTCCTTCAAGGGCTCGGGCTACGTTCGCGGCGGTATCTTCGACCGCATCGAGGCCTCCCAGGGCAACACCAACATCGCCTTCCAGGACAGCGACCATCGACGCATCGTTCGCATGGGCATCGACGGCGCCCCCAGGCTGACCGAGCGCGATATCTTCATCATTCGCGACGACGTCGCATTCGACCCCGGCGAGCCCTGGGAGCTCGGCCTGCTGGTGCGCCGCGCCGCCGGCCCGCTGGAGACCGAATTCGTACGCTTCAACGCCCACTACAGCATCCCCGAAGCCTATATCGAGCGCCCCGAGCCCATGGTGGAAGAGGCGCTGTGGGTTCAGGTGTGGCGTGACCGCACCTTCCAGATCGCAATCCTGGGCGTCGGCCTGACCGTGCTGACCGCCATCATGCTGTTTCAGGACGTGCTGGTGCGCTACCCCCGCGTGTTTGCCCCGCTGCGCGTCGGCTTCCTGGTCTACACCGTGGTGTTCATCGGCTGGTACTCCCTGGCCCAGCTCTCGGTGGTCAACATCCTGACCTTCGTGCATTCACTGATGGGCGGCTTCAGCTGGGACTCGTTCCTCATCGACCCGATGATGTTCATCCTCTGGTCGTTCGTGGCGGTGACGCTGCTGATGTGGGGCCGTGGCGTGTTCTGCGGCTGGCTATGCCCCTTCGGCGCCATGCAGGAGCTGATCAACAAGGCCGCGCGCAAGCTCAAGGTGCCCCAGTTCGAAGTGCCCTTTGCCCTGCATGAGCGGCTGTGGGCGATCAAGTACATCATCCTGCTGGGGCTGTTCGCGGTATCGCTGCACTCGCTGGGGCAGGCCGAGCGCTACGCCGAAGTGGAGCCGTTCAAGACCGCCGTGACCATGCGCTTCCAGCGCGAGTGGGCCTTCCTGCTCTACGCCCTGGGACTGCTCGCCATCTCGGCATTCACCCACAAGGCCTACTGCCGCTACATCTGCCCGCTGGGCGCCGGGCTCGCCATTCCCGCCCGCCTGCGCCTGTTCGATTGGCTCAAGCGCCATCGCGGCAGCTGCGGCACCCCCTGTCAGATCTGTGCCAAGGAGTGCGAGGTCGCCGCTATCCATCCCGACGGCCGCATCAACGCCAACGAGTGCCACTACTGCCTGGATTGCCAGGTGACCTACCACGACGACCAGCGATGTCCGCCGATGGTCAAGCGCCGCAAGCGCTACGAGAAGGCCGCCAGGGCCTCATCGAAGAACGGCGGCGTCGAAACCTTCCCGGCCGATGCTGCGCAGGGCAGCCAGGCCAAACTGCAGCGCATTCCCACCCTCCAGGAGGAGTGAATCATGAGTGACAATGAAAACATCAAAGACCTCAGCCGCCGCAAGTTCCTGCGCAACAGCGCAGTAACCGGCGTCGCCGGGGCTGGCCTTGCCGGCGGTTTCGGTGCCGGTGCCATGATGGGCAGCCGCCCCGCCGAGGCGGCAGCAGGGAGCGAACACGAAGTCGCCCCGGGCGAACTCGACGAATACTACGGCTTCTGGAGCGGCGGCCACTCCGGCGAGGTACGCATCCTCGGCGTGCCTTCCATGCGCGAGCTGCTGCGTATTCCGGTCTTCAACGTCGACAGCGCCACCGGTTGGGGCATCACCAACGAATCCAAGCGCGTGCTGGGCGAGAACGCCCCGCTCAATGGCGACACCCACCACCCCAAGGTGAGCTATACCGACGCCCGCTACGACGGCCGCTACTGCTTTATCAACGACAAGGCCAATACCCGGGTCGCGCGTGTCCGCCTGGATATCATGCGCGCCGACAAGATCATCACCATTCCCAACGTCCAGTCGATCCACGGCCTGACCCTGCAGCGCGTGCCCAGCACCGAGCGGGTGTTCGCGGCGGGTGAAATGATCGTGCCGCTGAACAACAACGGCGACTACCTGGACGACCCGTCCCAGTACTGGACCATGATGTCCTGTCTCGATGCCGAGACCATGGAGATCAAGTGGCAGGCCATCGTCGACGGCAACCTCGACAACTGCGATACCGACTATACCGGACGCTTCGTCGCCGCTTCCTGCTACAACTCGGCCCGCGGCATGACCCTGCCGGAGATGATGGGGCCGGAGCGCGACTGGACGGTCTTCTTCGACGTTCCCGCCATCGAAGCGGCCGTTGCCGCCGGTGACTACACCACCATCGGCGACTCTCAGGTGCCGGTGGTTGACGCCCGCGAGCAGGCCCATGAGGGCCGCAACACCTTCGCTCTCTATGTGCCGACCCCGCGCAGCCCGCACGGCGTCAACACCATGCCTCCGGAAGGCAAGTACTGCGTGGTCAGCGGCAAGCTCTCCCCGACCTGTACCGTGATCGAGTGGTCCCGCGTCGGTGAGTGGTTCGACGGTGGTCTCGACGACCCGCGCGACACCGTGGTGGCCGAGCCGGAAGTGGGCCTGGGTCCGCTGCACACCACCTATGACAACCGCGGCAACGCCTATACGTCGCTGTTCCTGGACAGCCAGGTGGTGAAATGGAACGTGGAAGATGCCATTCGCTCCTACAACGGCGAGGAGGTGAACTACATTCGCGACCGCATCGACGTGCACTACAACATCGGCCACATCAAGGCATCACTCGCCTGTAGCCGCGACGTCGACGGCAAGTACCTCACCGCGCTGTGCAAGTTCTCCAAGGACCGCTTCCTGCCGGTAGGCCCGATGCACGCCGAGAACGATCAGCTGATCGACATCTCCGGCGAGCAGATGACGCTGATTCACGACGGCCCGACCTATGCCGAGCCCCACGATGCGCTGATGATCCGCGCCGACCAGCTCAACCCGTCGCAGATCTACACCAGGGACGACCCCTACTTCGCCGAAACCGTGGCCATGGCCCAGGCCGATGGCGTCACGCTTGAGACGGACAACAAGGTCATCCGTGACGGCAACAAGGTGCGCGTCTACATGACCTCCGTGGCGCCGAGCTTCGGTACCACCGAGTTCCGCGTAAAGAAGGGCGACGAAGTCACCATCGTGGTCACCAACATGGATACCATCGAGGATGTCAGCCACGGTTTCGCCCTGGTCAACCACGGCATCAACTTCGAGATCCATCCGCAGCAGACCTCTTCGGTGACCTTCGTGGCCGACAAGCCCGGCGTCCACTGGTACTACTGCAGCTGGTTCTGCCATGCCCTGCACATGGAGATGTCAGGCAGGATGCTGGTGGAAGCGTGATGTAACCTGGCCGGCCCCTCGGGGCCGGCCACAGTAATACCTGAGGTGACCGTGATGAAACATACTCTTCTTTCTTTTCTGGGTGGCTGCGCCCTGCTGCTGACGGCGACCTTCGCCTTCGGCGAGCTGCGCATCGAACCCGGCGACGGTCCTCTCCAGTTTCATATCGATGCTGCCGCCTCCGGCAGCGAGCTGACGCTCGCCGAGGGTACCCATGTCGGCAGTATCCAGATCGACAAGCCCTTGACCCTGCGCGGCGAACCCGGCGCCGTCCTCGATGGCGAAGGCCGCGGCGACGTGATTCGCGTCATGGCACCCGATGTCCGCATCGAAGGCCTGGCCCTGCGCAACTCAGGTTTCAACCTGACCGACATGAACGCCGGCATTCACGGCGAAAGAGGCGCCCACCGCCTGCATGTCGAAGACACCACCATGGACAATGTGGCCTTCGGTATCTGGCTGTGGCATGCGGAGGCACCGACCCTGGTCGGCAACCGCATCACCGGCAATACCGAGGTGCGCTCCCAGGATCGTGGCGACGCCATCCGGCTCTACAACATCGATGGCGGCCTGATCGCCGATAACGTCGTTAGTGGCTCCCGAGACGCCATCTACGTGGATACCAGCCGCGACCTGGAATTCCGCAGCAACCGGCTGAGCGACTCCCGTTTCGGCATCCACTACATGTTCACCCACGGCAGCCGCATCGTCGACAACCACACCAGCGGTACCCGGGCGGGCTATGCGCTGATGATGTCCCGGGACCTCGAGGTGCTGGACAATCGCTCCGAGAACGACAAGAACTACGGCATCCTGATGAACTACGTCAACTACAGCACCATCGCCGGCAACGACATCCGCGGCATCACCGCCTGGCAGGGTGCCGGCGGCGACGAGCACGGCGTGACGCTGGGAGCCGAGGGCAAGGCGCTGTTCATCTACAACTCCCAGGCCAACGAGATCCACAACAATCGCGTGGCCGACAGCGAGTTGGGCATTCATCTCACCGCCGGATCCGAGAACAATCGCCTCTACCACAATGCCTTCATCAATAACCGCCAGCAGGTGATGTACGTCTCTACCCGCACCCAGGAGTGGTCGGTGGACGGAAAGGGCAACTACTGGAGCGACTACCTGGGGTGGGACCTCGCCGGTGACGGCATCGGCGACACCGCCTACGAACCCAACGATGCCGTGGACCGCCTGCTGTGGCGCTATCCCAGCGCACGGCTGCTGATGCACAGCCCCGCGGTGGTGGCGCTGCGCTGGGTGCAGCGGCAGTTCCCGATCTTCCGCGCCCAGGGCGTACGCGACAGCGCCCCCCTGATGCGTGAACCCCAAATAGGAGGCATCCGCCCATGAATCCGGTGATCGAATGCCACGGACTCACCCTGAAAAATGGCGACCTGACCCGCCTCGATGCACTGGACCTGACCGTCAAGGAGGGCGAGGTGCTGGCACTGCTCGGCCATAACGGTGCCGGCAAGACCACCACCATGAAGCTGATCCTGGGGCTGCTCTCGCCCAGCGCCGGCTCGCTCTCGGTGCTCGGCGGCGCCCCCGATGGCCCCCACGCCGAGACGCTGCGTCGTCGACTGGGCTACCTGCCCGAGAACGTCAGTTTCTATGAGCAGCTCAGCGGTCGCGAGGTACTGACCTACTTCGCCCGCCTCAAGCGGGTGGACAGGCGTCAGGTGGATATGCTGCTCGAACGTGTCGGCCTTATCGAGGCCGCCGGTCGGCGCGTCAAGACCTACTCCAAGGGCATGCGCCAGCGCCTCGGCCTGGCCCAGGCCCTGCTCGGCGACCCACGACTGCTGCTGCTCGACGAGCCCACCACCGGGCTCGACCCCGCCGCCACCCGCGACTTCTACGAGACGGTCAGGGAGCTGCGCGAGCGGGGTTGCACCGTGCTGCTCTCATCCCACGTGCTGCCCGGGGTGGAGCCCTATATCGATCGCGCCCTGATCCTCGGCGCCGGCCGCCAGCTGGCACTGGGCAGCCTCGAGGAGCTGCGTGCGGAAGCCTCCCTGCCGCTGACGGTCAAGGCGCGCGGCAGCTGGCCCGGTACCGACTGGTCGAACGGCTGGGACGAGACCCGGGTGACGGCTCGCCATCTCAATGGCCACGCCCTGGAGTTCGACGTTCATCCATCGGCCAAGATGGCGGTGCTTCGGCGCCTCGCCGACGCCCCGGGGGTCGAGGACATCGACGTCATGCCACCGACCCTGGAACATCTCTACGCCCATTTTTCGGCGCCGGTGGCGTCATTGCCATCTCCATCGCTCCATGCTTCGCGAGGTGCGTCATGAACACAGCCCTGATCGTCGCCCGTAAAGAGTTCCAGGACGGCCTGCGCAACCGCTGGGTGCTGGCCATCGCCCTGATCCTGGCCGCCCTGGCGGTGGGCATCGCCTGGTTCGGCGCCGCCGCCAGCGGTGGCATGGGCTTCACGTCGCTGGCCACCACCGTGGTCAGCCTGTCGACCCTGGCGGTGTTCCTGATCCCGCTGATCGCCCTGCTGCTGGCCTATGATGCAGTGGTGGGCGAGCAGGAATCGGGCACCCTGCTGCTGCTGCTCACCTACCCGCTGAGCCGCACGTCGCTGCTGCTCGGCAAGTTCCTCGGCCACGGATTGATCCTGGGTGCCGCCACGGCGCTCGGCTTCGGCATTGCCGGCGTGGTGATCGCCTTGGGGGCCGAGGGCGTGGATATCGCCCAGCTCGCCGCCAGCATGGGGCTGCTGATTCTCAGCAGCGTGCTGCTGGGCTGGGTCTTCATCGCCTTCGCCTACCTGATCAGCGTCTGGGTGACCGAGAAGGCGCGCGCCGCCGGGCTGGCCCTGGGTGTCTGGTTCCTCTTCGTGCTGGTGTTCGACCTGGGGCTGCTGGCGCTGCTGGTCAGCGTACAGGGCGGCGGCGACTGGCTGCCCTGGCTGCTGCTGCTCAACCCCACCGACGGGTTCCGCCTGATCAACATGGTCGGCTTCGACACCTCCCAGGCCTACACCGGCGTTACCGCCATCGCCCAGGATAGTGCCTTCCACCTCGGCTGGCTGGTCCTGGTGCTGCTTGGCTGGATCATGGCCCCGCTGGGCCTTGCCATCCTGCGCTTCCGCCACCACTCGGCCTGAAGGGCCTACCGGAGATGCCCCGATGATTCGCGCCACCCACGCCGTTCGCTCGCTAGCCTTCGCTTTCACCCTGGCCCTGCTGGCAGGCTGCGGCAGTGACGAGGAGAGACCGCTGGCCCCGGCCCAGCCGATCACCGACGGCGACAGCTGTCACGTCTGCGGCATGCTGATCAGCGACCTGCCCGGCCCCAAGGGGCAGGTCTACCTGAACCGGGATGAGGCGGCGCGCAAGTTCTGCTCCACCACCGACATGTTCGCCTTCCTGCTGCAGCCGGAAAACGAGACCCAGCTTAGCCACGCCTGGGTCCACGATGTCGCGGTCACGCCCTGGGCAAGCCCCGCCGATGATGCCTTCATCCTGGCCAGCGAGGCCTGGTACGTGGTGGAGCATGAGCGCCGCGGCGCCATGGGACACACGCTCGCCTCGTTCCGCGAGCAACACCATGCCGACGCCTTCCGGGAAACCCATGGCGGACGCGTACTCGCCTTCCAGGATATCGACCTGGAGCTGCTGGCCAAACTGGGCCGGCAGGATGCCGACAGGCACAGCGAGAATCACGGCATGCAGAATGGCATGAGCCATGACGATGGCGCCCATGGCAGCGGCATGGAGGGGCATCAGCATTAGGGACATGGCATGGTGGACGCGGCATCCGGGGCTATGCTGTAGTCGATAGTGTGACAATTCGGGTAGGGGGTTCAGATGATGGTCGGCTTATCCAGGATGTTGGCCTTGGTGGTACTGGCCACCCTCAGCGCCGTCGTACTGGGCGAGGAGAGCGTCGACGTCAACGATGCCCAGGCGGCGAAGAGCGACGATTTCCGCTACGGTGGCGATCCCGACAAGGGCGCCGAGATGGGCAAGATGTGCATCAGCTGCCACGGCCACCAGGGCCGCAGCGTCACCTCGCGCTATCCCAGCCTCGCCGGCATGGACGAAACGCGTATCGTCGAGGGCATGAAGGCACTGCGCGCCGGCGAGAAGGGGCACCTGATGGCCAGCATGACCCGGGGCCTGAGCGATGAGGACATTGCCGACCTGGCGGCCTATTTCTCCAGCCTGGACCCCTGAGCCGCGGCCGTGCACGGGGCCGCGGGGTCGGCTCGCCGTGCTCGGGGTGCTACCATCGGAGGCTTGTCGCCCCAGGAACCCGGTCATGCTCCCGATCACTCGCCCCACCTTGCGCCACACGCCCTTATGGCTACTGCTTGCCAGCCTGCTTGCCGCCCCGCTGGCCCAGGCCACCAACTACAATACCAGCGATGTCGAAGCGCATGGCAACTGGCACTCCCTGACCCTGTCACTGGGTGACGAGCGCCATTTCCGCGCCTTGCAGGAGACGAGCTACAGCGACTCCATCCTCAGCCTGAACTTCACGCCCGGTGTCTGCGACCTCCCCTGGCTCGAATTGCGCGTGGAGCTCGACGAGCACCAGGCCGAAAGCCGGGTCGCCAACCTGGTGCCCGGCGATCTGCGGGTCGACCACGAGACCATTCACAACGGCATGGCGGAGTTCGTCACCCAGCGGGGCGACAGCGGCTTCTATGTCAATTTCTATCTCGACGAACAGGCGCTGCTGATCGAGGAGATGCGCGCGGGCGAGACGCTCCTGCTACGTCTCGATCGCGGCGAAGAGGACTACTGGTTCATGAGCTTCGAGCTGAACGGTGCCGATGCGGCCATCGGCCGTGCCGAGCGGCTGTGCGAGGCGGCCAGCTGATGGCGACACTGCTGTTTCGCTTTACCCATGTTTCCGAAGAGGAAGCGTGGGAAGTTCGCCAGCTGCTCGCAGAGCAGGGCTTCGACACCTACGAGACCCACGCCGGCTTCTGGCGGCTGGGCGTCGATGCCATCTGGCTGCGTGATGCCTCTCAACTGGAAGCGGCGCGGGAGGTGCTCGCCCGCTATCAGGCCGAACGGCAAGAGCGAGTGCAGCAGGAGCATGCGGACCAGGTCGAGCATGGCCAGGCGCCCACTCTTTGGCAACGCCTGCGCCAGCATCCCCTGCAGATGCTGCTGGTGGCATTGGCCGTCGTGGCCATGCTGGCGCTGACGCTGGTGCCCTTTCTCGGCCTGATCGAGGCCTGACGCCAGCATCCGAGGCGCCGAGAACGAGACAGCCGCCCTGATGGGCGGCTGTCATGGGTAGTGCTCCTCTTGGCAAAGGCTCCCCTTGGCGAATCCTCCTCTCAGCGAAACAGCTGGGTATCGAGATACTCCACCGACAGGTAGTCCTCGAAGGACCAGAGCCGCACGAAGCGTCCCCTTTCGCGGCCCTCGCTACCATCGCCCCCCCAGACGGTGAGGCTGCCGGGCTCTTCCGGCATACTGCTCTTCAGCTGCTCGAACCACCATTCGGCCATCTCTTCCTCCCAGGGCTGGCCGTAGCGTGCTTCGAGCTCTGCCTTCACGCTGGCGTAGTCCTCCACATTGGGGTGGAAGGCCACTACCAGGGCGAGCTGGTCTCGCCCGGCCGGAAAGACATAGCGCAAGTCGGTGACCGGCTCATCCTCGGCGGCGAGCTCACCGTCGATGATGAGGTCGTTGTCCTCGGTCTCCTGGACCGAGACGTTGACGACCTGATCCTGCTCCAGGCGCTCCAGCACCGCCTCGGAGGACATCCCGAAATCGGCGCTGCGATAACCGCTGGGCCCCTCCGATGCGACCGCGCTACCGGCCGTCGCCAATGCCAGTGAAGCCAGCAGTCCGCCGAACAGTGCGGCGGGTCGAGTGATTGTCGCCATGCGAATTCCTCTGTTTACGGTGCCCTGTTTACGGTGCCCATGGGCGCCACATACTTGTCGATGAAGACCTACTCGGCCTCAATGACATGGATCACGCCACGCATGTCGCGATTCTCATGGGGCTGGCAGTAATACTCATAGGTCCCCGGTTCCTCGAAGGTACGCTCCCAGCTCTCATCGGGGAACAGCCGGGGCGATCCCGTGTCCTCGTCGGGGAAGTAGACGTCGTGGCTCGTGCGTCGCTCTGCACTCACCCAGCGCACCGTCGTTCCCACAGTCACCTCCAGCTCGGCCGGGTGGAAACCATAGTCGAGCATTTCCACCTCGACGACATCCTCGCCGGCCTGGGCCGCCCCGCTGATCAGCAGGGCAACCAGGGCGGTGACAACAGCAACAGGTGTCAGAAGTCGTCTTGCCATGTGAACGTCCTCCTCCGTGACCCGGTATTACCGTGAAATGCGCGTGGCGTTGATTTCCACCATGTCTTCCTCGAAGTCGCCGGGAATCTCGGCGTCGAACACCAGTCCGTACTGCCAGGAGACGTGATGGAAGCGCGAATCGGCATGGTCATCGTGCAGCGCCACGTTGAAGCTGTACTTGCCATCGGTGGAAAGCGGCTTGTCGCCCTCGGCACCGGTACGCAGCGCGCGGGTCAGGTAGGCCGTCCAGACGCCGCCTTCTTCTTCGGCGCTGAACACGATGGCCTGACTGTCGGCGAAGTGACGCTCATCGAGGATATAGCCCGCCTCGGTGGAACCATCACCGCTGTTGAAGCGCGCCACATCCAGGTAGACACCACCGTCGAGAAGCTCGGCAATCTCCTGCTCTTCCTTCAGCTTGTCCCAGCCACCCCGTGCTGCACCGCGACGACCGCGAATCTCGATCTCGGTACGGCTCTCGGTGAGGTACTTGGTGACGCCCCCATTGCTCATCAGGTCGAGGCGCTCCGCCAGTTCACTTTCGGCCAGGGCCTCCGCCTCGGGGGCATCCGGCATATAGGTGGAGTCATGGTGACAGCTCGCCCAGCAGCCGGCCCGGTCCGCCATGTCGACCCGATCGTCCGAGAAGCTCACGGTGAGCTTCATGGGGTTGTCCGGGTCCATCATACCGCCATCGACGAAGGGCAGCGGCGCGTGCTCGCCGGCTTCCCACTGGAAGCGCATGAACAGGTAGTCGTCGTCGAAGGAGGCCTGCACGGTCATCGGAACATGGCCGCGCTTGTCGCCCAGGTCATAGGTCTCGATCTTCTCGGCGCTGACCGCGAGCTGCCCGATCTGCTCTTCTTCGCCCTGGTGACACCAGATGCAGCGGTCGCCAAAGCTGAAGGCGCGGCCGCCGCCATGCTCGCTGCCATCCTGAATCCACTCGATGGAAGCCTGGCCGGGCAGGAAGAGCGTCATGTCCAGCGCCGGCACGTCGTCCCAGTCGAGAGTGGCGGCGATATCGCCCTCTGCGGCGACTGCCTCGCCCCGCTCCTCGGCTTCCAGCGGCATTTCGGGTTCGCCGCGTTCGGCAAGGTCGGTAGCGGGCTCGTCGTGGTCGAAACGGGCCAGCCAAACCTCGGACTCGTCCCAATCCTGGGGCAGCTCATGGGCGATACCCTGGTGACACTCGATGCAGGTCTGGCCCTGCTCGAAGCCACGGGCGTGCTCGCGGGCGGCACGTGGCGCCTGCTCCTCGAGATCCATGGCCGACCAGTCATGACAGTTGCGGCACTCGCGGGAGTCGGTACGCAACATGGAGCGCCAGACGTTCTCGGCCAGGTGCAGGCGCTTGCCCTCGAACTTCTCCTTCGTATTGATGGTCCCCAGCATCCAGTGCCACACCTCACGGCTGGCCTCGATCTTGCGGATCATCTTCGGCCCCCAGGCATCGGGCACGTGACAGTCCGAGCAGGTCGCCCCCACCCCGGTGGCATTCTGGAAGTGTGGCCGCTCCTCGTACTCCTCGTAGACCCAGCTCATCTCGTGGCAGGCCGTGCTGCAGAACTTCATGCTGTTGGTGGCTTCCATCACCGTATTGAAACCACCCCAGAACAGAATGCCGGCAACGAAGAAAACCATGGCGGCGCCAAGCGATGCCCCCATGATGGTGATCTTGCGCCAGTTGCGAAGACGCTCCCCTTTCATGTCAGTCTCCCGAAATTGTCATGACACGGTTCTTGCTAGGAGCCTGTCGGGTTTGACCGATCGTCACGAGAGATTTGGATTTCGAGACAAGTTTATCGATCTGATGAGGCGAATAGCCCGCTATTTAACGAATCAGATCGAATGAAATTGGCCGAAATACCGGATCTCGCAGTAGATCAGTGTTAAGTCCGACAGGCTCCTAGAGTTAGCCTGCCTTGCCGCCTGGTTGAGGTGGTGTTGTCCGGCCCCTTGCTCAGTCGCTCCATCTCACCTGCACCTGAAACGACTGAAGAAGGAGCCGGGACGCCCAAGGACGCCCCGGCGGGTTCAGCAAGTGATCAGCCGATGTGCTTCTTGCGGTTGTAGACGTTGAACTTGCCGGTCGGCGTGTTCAGGTTCTCGATGACAGCCTTCACTTCCAGCGTCTTGTCGTCATAGACCACGATGGCGCCATCATCCTGGTGACCGCGGCCGCGGGCCCAGATGGAGACCCACACCTCGGTACCGGTCTGGTCGTACTCCATGTGCACGGCCACGGCGTCATGCTCGACCGGGCGGTCGGCGACATGGATCGGTGTCAGCTCGCGGGTCTCCTTGTCCATGACCATGACCCACTGGTTGACGTCGGCTTCCGGGTGCATGGCCTGGTCGATCCAGACATTGCCGGAATCGGGGTGGCTACGCACGAAGAGTCCGGGGCCGTCGGTCTCGACGCTGCCGCAGATCTCCCACGCCTGGTCGGGATGCCCTTCGGGGTCGTTGCCCCAGAAGGTCATGCGGCCTTCACCCAGGTGGGTGGTGCCGGCAACCGGGCCACACTCGGAGTCGATCCAGTTGGCACCCGGGCCCGGGTGGGGGATCTGGCCGGTGTTGAGCATGCCCACGCGCTTGCGGGTCTCGGTGTCGACGAACACCATCAGGTTGCTGAAGTTCGCCGCGATCTGGAAGTAGCGGCCGGTGGGATCGAAGAAGCCGTCATGCAGGAACTCGGCGGACTCGATGTGATCGATACGCAGGTTTTCCAGGTCGCTGTAGTCGACCTGCCAGATCTGCCCGGTCTCTTTGACGTTGACCAGCCAGGACGGTGCGTTGGGCGTGTTATACAGCGCCGCGACGCGGGCCTCGTGGACGTAGTTGCCCTCGGTGTCATAGCCGCGGGTGGAGACGACCTTGAGCGGCTCCATGGTCTCGGCATCGGCGATTACGAAGTGCGGCGGCCAGTAGGCGCCACCGATGACGTACTTGTCCTTCCACTCGCCGTAGTGAGAGACGGCCACGTCGCGGGCGTCGATGCCGATGAACACCTCGGCGGTCACCTGGGGCGGGTCCATCCACAGGTCGATCTTGGAGAGACGGCCGTCACGGCCCTGGACGTACCAGAAGCGACCGTCGGAGCTCTCCTTGGCCACGTGCACGGCATAGCCGGTCTCGGCCTCGGTGACGAGTTCCTTGGTGTCACCATCGATGATGCCCATGGCGCCACGGTCACGCAGGATGGTGACCATGAAGTTTTCCCAGTTGCGGTCGTGCTGGGGCTCGGTGGGCCACTCTTCCTGCGGCACCACGATCTTCCAGGTGTCGCGGATATCGGAGAGCGACATTTCCGGCGGCTCTTCCGGCGTCTGCTGGATGTACTTGGAGATCAGGGTGATCTCCTCTTCGTCCAGGATGCCGTCGAAGTTGTTCATCCCGCCTTCGGTGCCCAGCGTGATGATGCTCTCCAGACGACGCTGGCCCAGTTCCTGGGTCGTCTCGGGCAGCAGGTCCGGGCCGGTGGCGCCGCCACGCAGGGTGCCGTGGCAACCGGCGCAGCGCTGGAAGTAGATGGCGCCAGCCTGATCCATCTCTTCGGCTGTCATTTCCGGGGCCGCGGCGTGGGCGGTGCCCATCATGGCGGCCAGCGGGAAGCTGAGGGCGAAAATCCCCTTGCTCAATGCTCTCTTGTGCATAACGTGCCTCGCTTGGTTTCCCCTTCGGGTAGTACCTGGCGGGTGCCCCAGCCTGACCCCTTTGTTGGGTTCCAGTCGGTCATGGCCATCAGCCACCCTCCACCTGGACCAAGTAGAGCAGTTTTGCCGCCCCCCTCACTTGACCACTGTCAATAGATGCATCCTGGAGTTGACTTATGTCACAAGAGACGCCAAGAAATTTGCCGAAAGGCCGTCGGCCCGAAAGAATCGGGCCGACGAAAGGCAGCGGCAGGGGAAGGGTTCGGCACTCAGCGACAGGGCTGGATCATGCCGGGAACGGAGGCCTTCGAGCCTCCGGCAAGGACCGCCGGCGCCGCCGATGGCTGGCCGCAGGCATTGGCGAAATCGCGCAGGGCCGCCACATCATCGACCTGCACGCAGTTACGCTCGCAGCTGACGCCGACCTCCCGGAGGCGGGCCATGGCCCGGGAAAAGCTCTCGGGCTTCATGCCCAGTCGGCCGGCAATCAGCATCTTGTCGCAGGGCAGGCAGACGGTGGCCTGATGGGCATCGCAGGGGCAGAGCGAGACGATGAAGGACGCCAGTCGCTGATAGGTGGGCTGGTTGGTCAGCTGATCGAGCTGGCGCACCAGGTAGCGCAGCAGACCCGACAGGTTGGCCAGCAGGTTGAGCGCCAGGCCGTGGTTCTGCTCCAGGGTGGTGAGGAAGTGGTCGGCGGTAAAGACCAGCAGCCGGGCATCCTCGGCCACCGCGGCATGCACCGGGAAGCCGAGGCGGTCGAACATCGCCGCCTCGGCGAAGGACTCGCCGCGGGTGAATAGCCCGACCATGCACTCGTTGCCGTCGGGGCTCTCGCGGAACAGCTTGACCCAGCCATCCAGCACCACATAGAAGCGATCCGCCGGCTCGCCCTCACTGAACAGCAGCGTGCCACGTCGATAGCTGCGCTCCACGGCGCCACCGGTCAACAGCGCCAGGGTCTCGTCCCCCAGCCCTCGGAACAGGGGCACCCGCCGAACGGCCTGCAGTGCCTCACGGCTCAATGTCGGCCTCATGACCACCTCCTCGAATATGGCTTCACGTTCAGCCCTCCGCAGCGGACAGGCCCACCTGGGACAGGTTGCCGCGGATGATGTCTGCCTCCGGCGAATCGCCCGGCAGCACCCCGAGCAGATGTTCCCAGTGGCGTCGTGCGGCCTCGAAGTCCGCCTCCTCGAACGCCAGGGAGCCGGCCATCCACAGCCCCTGGGCGTGGTCGGGGTCGATGGAAAGCGCCCGCTCGATCAGCTCACGGGGCTCCCCCTCCAGGCTGCCCTGCCGCTCCGCCAGCACATCCGCATAGCGGGTCAACAGGTTCGGATCGCGATCGCCGCCGTGGACCATCGCCTCGCGGAAGGCACGCTCCGCCGCCGCCAGGTCATCCAGGAATGTCAGTGTCCGGCCGAGCAGGATCCAGCCCTCGAGATCATCGGGGTTCTGTGCGAGCCGACCTTGCAGCTGCTGCGAAAGCAGCTCGAACTGACGCTGCATTCCCTCCTCATTGACCGGCTGGGACTCCGGCATGCTGGCCACTTCACCCGGCGGGAGCTGGGTGGCAAAGACCTCATCGGCATAGCCCACGCCCAGGTAGATGCCCACGGCCATGAACGGCACCAGGGCAACGCTGGCGAAGGCGGCAACGCCTGCCATGCGGCTTGGCCCGCGACCTTCTCCGGCCGATGCCTCGCCGGCATCCGCCTCGAAGGCGCCGCTGTCGAGCAGTTCACGCTCGAGATCCGCCAGCGCGGTATCGTACTGCGCCTGGGTCAGGGTGCCGGCCGCCAGGTCCTGGTCGAGTTCGCGGACGCGATCACGATGCACCGTCAGGTTGATCGCCAGGCGCGAATGGCCCGCCTCCCCACGCGGCTCGCGCAGCAGCGGATAGACCACGAAGGCCAGCGCCATCACGCAGAGCACCATGGCAAATAGCAGGAATATTCCGTTCATCATCGCCTCCGGGTTCACTCGCCGCTGCGTATGCGTTGCAGCGTCGCGCGCTCCTGTTCAGTGAATTCCGGGCGCTGCGCCATGCGCTTGCGCCCCACGATCATTCGCCACCAGGCGATGCCTCCGACCAGCAGCAGCAGGAAGGGGCTGGCCCACAGCAGGGCGGTATTGGCCTGCAGTGGCGGCCGATAGCGCACGTAATCGCCATAGCGCTGCACCATGAAGTCGACGATGGCATCGGCGTCATGGCCGGCCAGGGTCATGTCGTAGACCCGGCGACGCATATCGGCGGCGAGTTCGGCGTTGGATTCATGGATGGTCTCGCTCTGGCACACCGTGCAGCGCAGCTCGCGCACCAGGGTGTCGTACTGGCGCTTCTGGGCTTCGCTTTCGAACTCGATTGGCTGGCCGATGGCCAGCGCCATGGCAAGCCCCGCCGCCAGCCAGAGCGGCAAGCCAAGCAGGCTCAGGATCAGGAATCGCTTCATGACTGCGCCACCCTCCTGCTGTCACTTGCCCGCTGCTCGGCCCTCAGCTTTTCCGCTCTCAGTTTTTCCGCTCTTAGCTTCTCCGCTCTCAGTTTTTCCACCAGGGGCAGTACCTCGTCGAGCAGCAGCTGCCGGTTGAGCGGCCCGATGCGCTTGTAGCGGATCACGCCTTCGGCATCGAGCACATAGGTCTCCGGCGTGGCGTAGACGCCCCAGTCGATACCGGCATCGCCGCGGGGGTCGTAGGCGATGACCTGATAGGGGTTGTCGCTGACACTGAGATAGCGCAGGGCCGCATCGCGCTCGTCGCGATAGTTGAAGGCATGAATGGGTATGCCGCCGGCGGCCAGCTCCATGAGCAGCGGCTTCTCGGCGCGGCAGGTGCTGCACCAGGTGGCCCAGACGTTGACCAGCGCCACTTCGCCGATGAAATCCTGCTCGGTGAGGATATGCTCGGCGTCTTCCAGCGCTTCGAGCTCGAAGGCCGGCGCCGGCTTGCCCACCAGCGGCGAAGGCAGGTCGCGTGAGTTCATGCCCAGGCCGATGAACAGCAGGCCGAGCAGGGCCGATATGGCAATCAACGGAATCAACAGACGCAGGTTCATCAGGTGGTCACCTCCCGCGCAGGGCCGCTTTCCTGGGTGCCGGCGCGGTGGCGCCTATCGACGGCGCGATTGCGTGCCAGCCGGTAGCGTCGATCGCTGGCCGCCAGCAGTCCGCCCAGGGAGAGCAGGATGGCACCGGACCACATCCAGAACATGTAGGGCTTGTAGTAGAGGCGGAAGCTCCAGGCGTCGCCCACCAGCCGTTCGCCCAGGGAGACGTAGACATCGCGGGTCGTCGCACGGTGCAAGGACGCCTGATTCATGGGGTTGCCGGGCTGGGTGTCGTAGTAGCGGCGCTGGGGCAGCAGGGTCGCCACCGGCCGGCCATCACGGGTCACATCGACGACCGCCTGGTCGGCATCCCAGTTGGGGCCGCGCACCGTCTCCATGCGCTGCAGGGTGAAATCGAAGCCCGCCGCCGAGGTGGTCTGGCCCGGCTCCATGCGCACGTCGCGCTCGACCTCGTAGGTGTTGACCATGGCGATGGCCACCACGATCAGCGCCAGCCCCACATGGGCCAGGTGCATGCCCATGAAGCTGGGACGCATCACCTTGCGCAGCCGAGTGCCCAAGGGCTGCCGCGCCGACCCCATGCGCTTGTGGATATCCAGCAGCGCAGTAAGGATGATCCAGCTGGCGAGCATCAATGACAGGGCGGTCAGCGGCCGCCAGGCGCCCATGGTAAGCGGCCAGAGCCCGCCGGCGATGACGCTCACCAGCAGGGCCCAGCGCAGTTGGCGGAAGGTGTCGCTGGGGTTGGCCTGCTTCCACATCACCGCGGGGCCGAGGCCGATCAGGAACAGCAGCGGCAGCATCAGCGGGGCGAAGACGGTATCGAAGTAAGGGGGGCCCACCGAGATCTTGCCCAGGCCGAAGGCGTCCAGCGCCAGCGGATAGAGGGTGCCGATGAATACCGCCGCGCAGGCCACTGCCAACAGCACGTTGTTGGCCATCATCAATGACTCGCGGGAGTACCAGGCGAAGGAGCCGCCAAGCCCCACCCAGGGTGCCCGCCAGGCGTAGACGGTCAGCGACCCCAGCAGGGTGATGGTGAGCATGCCCAGGATGAATACGCCGCGCTCCGGGTCGGTGGCGAAGGCGTGGACCGAGGTGATGACGCCCGAGCGCACGATGAAGGCACCCAGCACGGTCAGGGCGAAGGTAAGGATCGCCAGCATCAGCGTCCAGACCTTGAAGCCGCCGCGCTTCTCCGTCACCGCCAGCGAATGGATCAGCGCGGTGGCGGTCAGCCAGGGCAGGAAGGAGGCGTTTTCGACCGGGTCCCAGAACCACCAGCCACCCCAGCCCAGCTCGTAGTAGGCCCACCAGGAGCCGATGGCGATACCCAGGGTGAGGAAGACCCAGGCCACCGTGGTCCAGGGGCGCGACCAGCGTGCCCAGGCGGCATCGAGGCGACCGCCGAGCAGGGCCGCCATGGCGAAGGCGAAGACCACCGCCGTTCCCACATAGCCCATGTAGAGCAGCGGCGGATGCAGGATCATGCCCGGGTCCTGCAGCAGTGGATTCATGCCGCGCCCATCCATGGGTCCCGGGACGATACGCTCGAAGGGGTTGGAGGTGAACACGGTAAACGCAAGGAAGCCGATCGAGACCATGCCCAGCACGGCCAGCACCCGGGCCAGCATCTCCCGGGGCAGCGACCGGCTGAAGATCGCCACGGCGACACCCCAGGCAGCCAGCAGCCACACCCACAGCAGCAGCGATCCCTCATGGCCGCCCCAGACCGCCGTGACCTTGTAGATCGTCGGCTGGCTGAGGCTGGAGTGGCTGGCCACATAGCGTACCGAGAAGTCGCTGACCACGAAGGCCCAGACCAGCACCGCCAGGGAGATCGACAGGAAGACGAACTGGCCGGTGGCCAGGAAGCGCCCCGTGCGCATCAGGCGGGCATTGTCGAAGTACGTGCCCAGCAGGGGCAGTATGCTCTGGACCACCGCCAGGCATAGCGCCAGTATCAGTGCGAAGTTTCCGAGTTCCGCCACCATGGATTGGCTACCTCCCGCCTATCCCCGGCTCGGAGAGGATCACCCTGCCAGCCGGTCACTATCTGGATATTCATGGGCGAGGCATCACGGCTTGGAAGAGATCAGCGGTAGGTGCCCCGACCCGCATAACCGAATGGTCCGGCGATCGGCGCATAAAAGCCATACTGCGTACTTCTTTACTCCGGACTGTTGTGATCCACGTCAAACAATCCAGCGTGGCGGGATGTCGCGCCACGACCCCACGCATCGAAAGCCTGACATCGGGGCCTTTTCTAGGCACACTCACAGCGTCCTTTCGTGCTGCATACAGGAGCCCCCCGTGCTGAAACGAACTCTGTTGACCCTACTCCTTGCCGGCACCCTGCCGCTGGCCGCCCAGGCCGATGCGACCAACGCCGATGTCATCCTGCATACCAACCACGGCGAGATCGCCATCGAGCTGTTCCAGGAAGAGGCCCCCGAAAGCGTCAACAACTTCCTGACCTACCTGCAGGACGGCCACTACGACGGCACCGTCTTCCACCGCGTGATCGACGGCTTCATGATCCAGGGCGGCGGTTTCGACGAAGACTTCCGCCAGAAGTCCACCCGGGATCCGATCACCAACGAAGCCGACAACGGCCTGAAGAACGAGCGCGGCACCCTGGCCATGGCGCGTACCGGTGCCCCGCATTCGGCCACCGCCCAGTTCTTCATCAATGTGTCCGACAACGCCTTCCTCGATCACCAGGGCACCCACTCCGGCCAGGCCTGGGGCTATGCGGTGTTCGGCCAGGTCGTCGACGGCATGGACGTGGTGGACGCCATTCGCGCGGTGCCCACCACCACCCGGGGGCCGTTCCAGGACGTCCCCGTCGAGCCGGTGATCATCGAGCGTGCCGAGCTGCGCTAGCCTTGACGCGATTGCCAGGCTGAAAACAACGACGCCCCGTCACCTTGCGGTGACGGGGCGTCGTTGCGTATCAGTGCTACAAGCCTAGGCCGGTGTTTTTATGAAGCCTCGGACCGGAGCTGAAGCTTCCTCCGACAGCGTCGTGGCACCGTTGGTGGATAGAATCGCTGTCGGAGCGCTGCTCTGCATCGCGACTGGCGCCGTCAGGCGCCTCGGCGGAGGACTCTTTCAGTGCGGCTCAAGATTGGCCCGATGGCTGATCAAGGTGAGTAATCAGGTAAACCTTTTGCGAAACGCATGCAATACCAGCACGGCAGTTGCCGCGCCAAGGCTGTTGGCCAGGATATCCCACCAGTCCCCGCCGCTGCGGCCGGGCACCGGTATCTGCAGGTATTCGATGCAGATGCCGAAAAGCACCACGAAAACGAAGGTGCGCACCAGCGGCAGCCCGGCCAACCCAACCAGGCCAGCCAGGCCCGCATAGCCGACGAAATGATTGAACTTGTCCCAGGGCAGGGTCTTGGGCATCTCGCTACCCGGGGTCAGGCTGCCGATGGCAATGACAATGGCCGCCAGAATGGCCAGCACCGCCCACAGGCGGTGCCGGTCATGCCAGGCTTGCAGCGTGCTTCTGTCAGGCATTCTGGTACTGGATGGTGCGGTGATACTGCGGGCTCAGCTCGTTCAGCGCATCCATGAAGGCGGTGACGTTGTCCGGATCGGTGAACTGGCTGATACCGTGGCCCAGGTTGAAGATATGCCCCGGCCCGTGCCCGTAGCTGTCGAGTATCCGTCCCACCTCGGCGCGAATGGCCGCCGGGCGGGCGAACAGCACGTTGGGGTCCAGGTTACCCTGCAGCGCGACCTTGTGCCCGACCCGGGCGCGGGCGTCGGAAAGCTCCGTGGTCCAGTCGATGCCCACGGCATCTGGCCCGGCAAGGGCGATATCCTCGAGCCACTGGCCGCCGTTCTTGGTGAACAGGATCACCGGTACGCGCCGGCCCTCGTGTTCGCGGATCAGGCCGGCGACGATCTGCTCCATGTAGCGCAGCGAGAACTCCAGGTAGGCCGGCGTGGAGAGCACGCCGCCCCAGGTGTCGAAGATCTGCACCGCCTGGGCACCGGCCCGAATCTGGGCGTTCAGGTAGTCGGTGACCGCATAGGCCAGGGTATCGAGCAGCTGGTGCATGGCATCGGGGTTGTCGTAGAGCATGGTCTTCACATGGCGGAAGTCCTTGCTCGAGCTACCCTCGACCATGTAGGTGGCCAGCGTCCAGGGGCTGCCGGAGAAGCCGATCAGCGGCACGCGGCCATTGAGCTCGCGGCGAATGGTCGAGACCGCGCGCATCACGTAGTCCAGGTCGCGCTCGGCATCCGGCGCCTTCAGCGCTGCCACATCGGCCGCAGTGCGCACCGGCTTGCGGAATTTCGGCCCCTCGCCGGTCTCGAAATAGAGCCCCAGCCCCATGGCATCGGGGATGGTGAGGATATCCGAGAACAGGATGGCGGCATCCAGCGGATAGCGCTCCAGCGGCTGCAGCGTCACCTCACAGGCCAGTTCCTGGTTGCGACACAGGTCCATGAAGTCGCCGGCCACGGCGCGGGTGGCGCGATACTCCGGCAGGTAGCGGCCGGCCTGGCGCATCATCCATACCGGCGTGCGGTCTACCGGCTGGCGCGCCAGGGCGCGCAGAAAACGGTCGTTCTTGAGTTCCATGCAGGCAGTCATCCACAGGAAATGTCGGGCCATTGTAGCGCATGATCTTGCGCAGGGCTTGACCGAGGCCAAGGGAAAGACGGAACGCGATTCGGCCCGTCGCTCAGTCGTGAGCCCCGGCGGCGTTCCTGCTAGAATGCTGGATTCACTTCCGGCATCGCCGTGGTCTTTCACCGAGGTACCCCGTGACGATTCGATTCATCGCCGCCTCCCGGCTGCCCACACCCTGGGCCACCTTCACCATGCACGGCTTCGAGGACGACGCCACCGGCAAGGATCACATCGCCCTGACGCTGGGTGACGTGGCCGATGGCGAGCCTGTGCTGGGGCGGGTTCACTCCGAGTGCCTGACCGGGGACGCCCTGTTCTCGATGCGCTGCGACTGCGGCTACCAGCTTCAGGAAGCGCTGAAGCGCATCGCCGACGAGGGGCGCGGCGTGCTCTTCTACCTGCGCCAGGAGGGGCGCGGCATCGGCCTGCTCAACAAGATCCGCGCCTATCACCTGCAGGACCAGGGCGCCGATACCGTCGAGGCCAACGAACAGCTGGGCTTCGGTGCCGACATGCGCCGCTACGATCTCTGCGTGCCGATGCTCGATCACCTGGGTGTGCAGGGACTGCGCCTGATGACCAACAACCCGCGCAAGGTGGATGCCCTGACCAAGGCCGGCGTTACCGTTACGGAACGAGTCCCCCTTACCACCGGTCTCAACCCTCATAACGAGCACTATCTGTCGACCAAGGCCGGCAAGCTCGGCCACATGATGGCATTGGGCGACTTCACCCAAGCCAGCGACGTGGATATCGAACGCAAGCCCTGAGCCGCTGGCCGGCATCGGGCCCTCCTGACAGAGACCTGCCGATGCCACAACCTGCGCCTTCCCCCGAGCCTCGAGCCATGCCCCACTCCCTGCCGCGGGGCAATCACCGCCACAGCGCCATCGAGGAGTGGCTCAACAGCATCAGCCACGGTATCGGCGCGGTGCTGAGCCTCGTCGGTGTCGTGGTGCTGATCGTGCTGGCCAGCCTGGCCGCCCACGTCGACCCGTGGAAGCTCGTCGGCATCAGCCTGTACGGGGTCACCCTGGTACTGCTCTACACCGCCTCGACCCTCTACCATGGCGTTCGCCATCCGCGACTCAAGCGCGTGTTCCAGCACCTGGACCACTGTGCCATCTACCTGCTGATCGCCGGTACCTATACCCCCTTCCTGCTGGTCAACATGCGCGGCACCACCGGCTGGACGCTGTTCGCCATCGTCTGGGGCCTGGCGCTGGCCGGCATTGCCTGCAAGCTCGCCTGGCCCCACCGCTTCACCGTACTGCGGGTGACGATCTACCTGATCATGGGCTGGCTGATCGTCTTCGCCAGCGGCGAGATGAGCGCCAGCCTGCCCACCGCCGGCATCGCCCTGCTCGCGGCCGGCGGTATCACCTACACCCTCGGCGTGATCTTCTTCGCCATCAGTGCGATCCCCTTCAACCATGCCATCTGGCATCTTTTCGTGCTGGGCGGCAGCACCTGCCACTACTTCGCGGTATACGCCGCGGTACTGCCGTTCGGGGGCTAGATGCTTTCTGAGTGCCATTCCCAAGCCTGTTTCAAGGCCCTTGTTCAAAGCCCTGTTTCAAAGCCCTGTCTCCAGACTCAGCCCAGGCGCCCTGTCTCTTTGCGGGCGGCGATCTTGGTGCGCAGGGGAGGAAACGCCAGGAAAAATATTGCGCTTCATCAATAAGGCTTCTTTCGTGTAAAACATGGGGAAAGCACAGCTCACAATAACAACAAAGGATCTGCATGAAGCCTCGGCTCAGTCTGGTTGGTCGCTACTCCTTCCTGTCGCTGACACTGATGATCGGTTCGGTGGCGGTGCTGAGCGCGCTCTATGCAACGGTCGCGGATTCGGTCACGGAGCGCCTGGCCGGTGAACGGCTGGAAGCTCAGGTGGCAGGCACGGCCAACCGGCTGACCAACTTCATCGAGAACCGCATCTACCAGCTCGAGACCCTTTCGACCCACCCCTCCATGCCCCTGTACCTGCTCTACAGCGATGCGGTGCCGGAAGGCCTGCAGGAGCTCGTACGGGTGGAAGCCGACGCGCCCGACCTCTATGGCATTCTCTTCTTCGATGCCAACGACAGACTGTCCGAGGTGATCCCCGGGCAGGCGGCATCCGGGCAGCCCTACTGGGGCCGCGATAACTGGTCAATCCGCGAGCTGCCTTCGGTCTATCTGGGCACCAGCGAGATCATCGGCCCGAGCCTGACCTCGGGCTCCGGCCCCGGCTGGCTGCTCATCCGCCAGCCGCTGAGAGACATCGCCGGCCAGAGCACCGACGGTGCGATAGCGCTTCATGTGCGCCTGGCTTCCCTGACCGAGCTGATGCGCACCGAAAGCCTGGCCGGCGTGCTACGGCCGTTCCTGAGAACGCCCGCCGGCGATCTGCTGGACCCGACGGGAAACCTCAAGAGCAGCGAACCGGAAGGGCTGCGGACCGGCCCGGAAGTGCTGCCCGGCTGGCGCATTGACTATCTGGTTTCCGCCGGAGACATTCTCAGCCCGCTACGTAACGCACAGTTCGGCCTGTATGCGCTTGCCGGCGTGATGGCGCTCGGCATCGTCGCCCTGTTCTGGGCGTTGGCCAGAAGCCTGCGCCGGCGGGTGAGCCGACTGGTCGCAGGGGCCGAAGCCTTCGCCTCCGGCAACCTGCACTTCCGGCTGGTGACCCCACGCAACGACAAGGATGAGATCGATGTGGTCGCCCATGCCTTCAACGCCATGGCCGACCGGCTGCAGGAGATGATCGAGCGAACCGTACAGGCGGAGAAGATGGCGGTGCTGGGCGAATTCGCCACTGGCGTGGCCCATGAGGTGCGCAACCCGCTGGCAACGATCAAACTGACGGTGCAGGCCCTGGAAAAGGGCGAGCCGGAAAGCCGGCGCCGGGACCTGCTGATATCCGTGGAAGAAGAGATCGACCGGCTCAATCGTGTCGTCGGCGACCTGCTGGATTACGGCCGGCCAGTCGCCGGTGAGCCGCAAGCCGTGGCGATCGGCCAGGTATTCAGGCACGCTTCCATCTTGACCTCCGGCCTTGCCGACAGGCGGGGCGTTGCCGTCACCGTCAGTGGCAATCCATGCCTCGCCGTCTATGCCAGCCCGGACCAGGTGATCCAGTGCCTGGTCAACCTGGTCGCCAATGCCATCCAGGCGTGCGAACCGGGCTGCCAGGTGCAGCTGAAGGCTTTTCCCAGCGGTGACAGCGTGACGATAGCGATCATCGACGACGGCTGCGGCATGGATGAGACGATCCTGGCCCAGGTGATGGAGCCGTTCTTCACCACCCGCCAGGAAGGCACGGGGCTCGGCTTGAGCATTACCCGTCAACTGATAGAACTGAATGGTGGCAGGCTGGAGATCCATAGCACACCGGGAAAGGGCACGACCGTATCCATGAGGCTCCCCCTGGTGCCGGTCGACGCCATGGCACAGCAGGAGTCAGCACCGCAGGATTCGTAGCGCCGCTACCATAACAAGAGCAACAATCAGAAAACGCCATGCACACAGATATCCTGATCGTCGATGACGAAAAGAGCTTCGTCCGTTCGCTGACATTCGCCCTGGAAGAAGCCGGCTTCACCACCCGCAGCGCCCATTCCGGCGAAGCGGCCCTGACCGCACTGGCGGACGCCCAGCCAGGGCTGATGCTGCTGGATCTGCGGCTGCCGAAGATGAGCGGCATGGAAGTGCTCGATACCGCCGCCCGCCTTTACCCGGCGCTGCCGGTGGTGATGGTGTCGGCCCATGGCGATACGCGAGCCGCCGTGCAGGCCGTCAAGGCCGGCGCGACCGACTATCTCACCAAGCCCTTTGCCCTGGACGAGCTGCTGCATCTCGTCGGAGCCATCACCGAGCGCACTCAGCTGCGCGATGAGCTGGCCTACCACCGTAGCCGTGGCGCCTCCTCCTCGGGGCTTGTGGGGAGCAGCGATGCCATGGAGCAGCTCTGGCAGACCATCCAGCGCATCGCCGGCAGCAGTGCCGGCCGCATCCTGCTGCTGGGCGAGTCCGGCACCGGCAAGGCCGTGGTGGCCAGGGCCATCCACGACCAGAGCCCGCGCAGCGACAACGCCTTTGTGGAGATCAACTGCGCCGCCCTGCCGGAGCAGTTGATCGAGGCGGAGCTGTTCGGTGCAGAGAAGGGGGCTTACACCGGCGCGCATCAGAAGCGATCCGGCCTGGTGGCCCTTGCCCATGGTGGCACGCTGTTCCTGGACGAGATCGGCGAGTTGCCCCTGCCCCTCCAGGCCAAGTTCCTGCATTTCCTCGAGAATGGCGACTACCGACCGGTGGGGGGGTCTGCCAGCCATACCGCCGATGCCCGTGTCATCGCCGCGACCAACCGCTCACTGGAAGCCGAAGTCCGCAACGGGCACTTCCGGGAGGACCTGTTCTTCCGCCTCAATGTCATTGAACTCTCCATCCCCCCGCTACGCGAACGGGGCGCGGATATCGAAGAGCTGCTGCATGTCTTCATCGACGCCCAGGCCCGGGAGGAGGGTTGCCGACCCATCACCGTGCCCAGGGAGACGCTCGGCCTGCTGATCGCCTATAGCTGGCCGGGCAATGTGCGGGAGCTGCGCAACCTGGTCGAGCGCCTGACCATCCTGTATCCCGGCCAGCGGATTCGCCCCGGCCAGCTACCCACCGAGTTCCATCAAGGCCCGGCAGCGAGCGATCAGGCTCAAGACCCCTCTCTCGGCGAGCGCCTGCAGAGTACCGAGCGGCAGCTGGTACTCGATGCGCTCGACAAGACCGGTGGCCACAAGGGCCAGGCCGCCCAGCAGCTGGGGCTGTCGCGCCACGCCTTCAAGCGCCGCCTGCAACGCCTGGGCCTGGCCTAGGAGCCTGGCCGAAGATCCTCGTCGAGCGGTAACCGCTCACCTTCTCGCGCCGATGAGCGCTATCCGCTCACCTCTCGTACCGCTGTGACCGAGAGAGCCCCGGAGATGGGGCACTCTCGGCATGGCACGCTTATTGCTCATGCTATAGACCAGCAGGTTTATAACAACAATCAACGACCACACGCCGGACTGAACCGGTCCAGGAGGCAACCTTGCCGGGACTGATAACCCGCCTGCGCTCCGCACAGGGCGCTCGCGTTTTCGCCACCACCCTGATGCTGGCCCTGTATGGCCTGCCTGCCGCCCATGGCACAGAGGCCATGAACGAGACGACCTCGGTGGGCCGGGTGGAACTGGGTGCGGACGCCGCAGACGCCGACGCCACCATCGCCTGCCTGTATCCGATGACCGGGCGCTCCGCCAGCTACGGGCGGGACAGTATCGTCGCGATCCGCATGGCCCTCGACGAGCTGGCCACCGACCCGGCGGCGCCCCGCCTGCGGGTCATCGTCGATGACTCCCGCTCCAAGGCCTCCTTCGCGGTGCGCATGGCCGAGGACTTCATCGAGCAGGATAGCGCCAACATTCTCTGCGGCATGGTCAGCTCCGGCGTCGGCATGGCCGTCAGCCGCCTGGCGCGGCAGCGCAAGACCATCCTCATCGGCACCGACCATGCCTCCTCCCGCGCCGTGCTGGAAGAGGGTCATCGCTACTACTTCAGGGTCTCCAGCGATACCTGGCACTCCCAGGCCGCCGGTGCGCGATACCTGCAGGAACTCCAGCAGCAGGAAGGCTGGAGCAAGGTCGCCTTCCTCGGCCCCGACTACGAATATGGCCGAGTCGCCTGGCGCGACCTGCAGGAGGCCTTCGACCTCTACGACGTCGACTACCAGGTCACCGGCAGCTACTGGCCGAAACTCTACGAACCGGATTACTCCCTCTATATCCAGTCGCTGCTCGAGTCGCCGCCGGACGTGCTGGTGGTCGCGCTGTGGGGCGGGGATTTCACCGCCTTCATCGACCAGGCCCGCACGACCCGCCTGTTCAGCCTGATGCGGGTGGCCAACTTCGATACCGGCGGCGACTACGAGACCCTGGTGGCCCTCGGCGACACGCCGCCGGAAGGCCTGATTCTCTCCGCACGCCACCACGTCAACTGGCCCCCGACGGCGCTGAACCGCCAGTTCGTGGAGCGGTTCCACGAGCGCTCCGGCCGCTACCCCAACTATTCGGCCCAGGGTGCCTGGGCCGGCATCCTCACCGTCGCCAAGGCCATCACCCTGGCCGGTGACGTGACCGACACCGAGGCGATGGTCGAGGCGCTGAAAGGCCTGGAGATCCACTTGCCCAAGGACCCGGAAGGCTACGTCTCCTACATCGACGCCGAGACCCACCAGATCATCCAGGCCCAGGCCATCGGCACGCCGGTGCCCAGCCAGGATTATCCCCCCGCCCAGGTGGAGCTGGGGAACTGGAAAGTCTACGACGCCGAGTCCCTGAAACCCTCGCCGGCTCTCGTCGAGAGACGACGCGGCACGCCCGGTGGTGGCTAGCCCCTCCACCGTTTCCTTCACGTACCACCCGCACCTTGCGAGACAACGACGCACCGCAGAACGCAGCAACGCCACATGGCACACAACAACAATCAAGGAGTAGAACCATGAAGCACGCCACTCAACCCGGACGCTGGAAGCGTACCCTGCTCAGCACCACCACCGCCGCGGCCATCGCCTCGGCGGGGATGATGGGTATCAGCGCGACAGTCCAGGCAGAAGAGACCTTCAAGGTCGGCCTGGTCACCTTCCTCTCCGGCGGCGCCTCGGGGCCCTTTGGCGTTCCCGCCGCCCAGGCGGCGGAAACCGTGATCAAGGCGATCAACGCCGGGGAGCTTCCCCCGCCCTACGACACCCCGGGCATCAACGGCCTGCAACTGGAATCCGTGGTCGTCGACGAAGCCGGCGGCCCCACCCAGCAGGTCGAGGAGTACCGCAACCTGGTGCAGCGCCAGAGCGTGAATGCGGTGATCGGCTATATTTCCAGCGGCGACTGCCTGGCCGTCGGCCCCGTGGCAGAAGAGCTGCGGACCTTCACCATCGCCTTCGATTGCGGCACCCCGCGCATGTTCGAGGAACTCGACAACCCCACCTACTTCTTCCGCACCGGCCTCGATGCCGTCGCCGACAACGTGGGCGCGGCGCGCTATCTGCTGGACCTCCACCCCGACGTCACCCGTGTCGCCGGCATCCAGCAGAACTACGCCTGGGGGCAGGACTCCTGGCTCGACTTCACGCTCTCCATGGAGCAGCTGATGCCGGACGCCGACATCGTCAACAACCAGACGCCACAGCTCTTCTCCGGCAGCTACGGCAGCGAGATTTCCGCCCTGCAGACCCGCCGGCCCGAGATCGTCCATTCCAGCATGTGGGGCGGCGACATGGAGTCCTTCGTCTCCCAGGCCAATTCCCGTGGCCTGCTGGGCCAGGCAACCGCCATCCTGACCACGGGTGAATCCGGCCTGCACCGGTTCCAGGGCCAGGCCCCCAACGGCACCATCCTGGGCGGACGTGGCCCCTTCGGTGCCTTCATGCCGGAAAACGCGCTGAGCGAGTGGTTCAACGAAGCCTACGAAGCCGAGCACGGCACCAAGCCCAGCTACCCCTCCTCGAAAATGGCCCAGGCCATCCTTGCCCTGAAGTTTGCCGCCGACAATTCCGGTGCCGACGGGGTACCCACCAGCGAGCAGCTTGCCAGCACCCTGAAAGGGGCCGAGTTCGAATCCGTCAGCGGCACCGTGCGCATGGCCCTGGCCGGTGGCCACCAGGCCATGCAGGACATGCTCTACGGCGAGTACCACTACACCCCCGGCGAAGGTGCCGAGCTGCGTAACGTGCGCTCCTACCGCGGCGAATGCGTCTCCGCGCCGGATGGCCAGAACGCCCAGGAGTGGATCGAAGCCGGGTTCCCCGGCGCCCAGTGCGACTGACACTCTCCCCTGCCGGCAACCTTCGGGTTGCCGGCCCCCGGGAATCACTGCACCCGACTCGGTACGCCAGACTCTTGCCTCGTCACGTTCCCGACGACCGGCAGGCATGGCGCCGGGTACCCGCAGCGTTTCCTAACCGATAACAGGAGCACGCGAGATGTTAACGGTCTGGGCAATACTGATTGATGGTTTCATCTATGCCTCATGGCTCTTCCTGGTGGCGGCAGGCCTGACCGTCATCTATGGCGTCATGAGGATTCTGAACATGGCCCACGGCAGCCTCTATGCCCTGGGCGCCTATGCAGCGGCTTCGGCCATCGGCTGGTACTACGCCGGGGGCGGCAGCCAGCTATGGATGGCCTTCGCCATTCTGGCCAGCTGCGCCCTGCTCATCGGCGCCATCAGTGGATTGCTGATCGAGCGGGGCATCCTGCGGCTGATGTACGGCCGCGACGAGATACTCATGCTGATCGTCACCTTCGCGATCCTGCTGATACTCGAAGATGTGATGAAGCTGCTGTGGGGCACGACCCCCTATTTCGCCTGGCAGCCCTACGCCGCCATGGGGCGAGTGGAGATCGACGTCCTGACGGTCTCCGGCTACGACATCATGGTGCTGTGCCTTTCCGCCGTCATCGGCCTTGGCCTGTGGTTCTGGCTGGAGCGCACCAACACCGGCAAGATCCTGCGCTCCATCATCCATGACCGGGAAGTCTCGGAAGCCATGGGCGTCAACGTGCGCCGCATGTTCACCATCACCTTCATGATCGGCGCCACCCTCGGCGCGGTCGCCGGTGGTATCACCGCGCCGATCATCTCCGTGGTGCCGGGTATCGGTATCGAGGTGATCGTGCTGGCCTTCGCGGTGGTGGTCACCGGCGGACTCGGCAGCATTACCGGTGCGGCGGCGGGTGCCATCATCGTCGGGCTGGCACGGGCCACCTCGATCCACACCATGCCCCAGTTCGAGCTGTTCATCATCTACGCCGTCATGGCCGGGGTCCTGATCTTTCGGCCCAACGGCCTGTTCGGCCAGGCAATCGCGAGGAAAATCTGATGAGTCTCCAGAAATCCGAAGCCCTGATGATTGCCGCCGCCGTGGCCATTGGCCTGGCCGGCTTGATGAGCCCGAACTGGCTGGTCTTCACCACCACGCTGGCAGTCGCCAAGGCGCTGGTGGTACTGGGTGTGGTCATGCTGATGCGCTCCGGGCTGGTCTCTTTCGGCCAGGGGCTGTTCTTCTGTATCGGCGGCTATGCGGTAGGCATGGGGGGGCGCTTCTGGGGCATTCAGGACGCCCTGCTGCTGATTCTCCTGGGCGTACTGGCCTCGACCGCGCTGGCGATGATTCTCGGTCTCCTGCTGACCCGCTACCGGGAGATATTCTTCGCCATGCTGACCATGGCGTTCTCGATGATCCTGTTCGGCGTACTGGTCAAGAGCCACAACCTGGGCAGCACCGACGGCTTCAGCGTGGTGCAGTGGTCCCTGCTCGGCTGGGTGCCGCAGTCCGGCATGGGCGTGTTCTGGCTCGCGCTGGTCCTCGGCTTGCTGGTCGCGCTGTTTCTCAATCGCTTCTTCCAGTCCAGCATCGGCCTGGCCTGCGAGGCCATCCGCGAGAACGAGGTCCGCGTCGAATACATGGGCATCTCACGCCGCCAGGTGCTCTACATCAACTACGTACTGGCCGCGGCCATCGGTGCCATAGGCGGTTCGCTGACGGCACTGGCTGCCGGCCACGTCGATCCCGAAATGGCCTACTGGACGATTTCCGGTGAATTCGTCTTCATCGCGCTGCTGGGCGGTACCGGCCATGTGGCAGCGGCCTTCATCGCCGCCATGCTCTTCGCCCTGGTGCGCACCTACGCGGTGGAGTTCATGCCCCACACCTGGCAAATGATCCTGGGCATCGTGCTGCTGCTGATCATCCTGTTCCTGCCCAAGGGGATCTGGAGCCTGTTCACCCGCCACAGGAGAACCGCCCCATGACCGAGATTCTCAAGACACAAGGGCTCTCCCGCTACTTCGGCGCGGTGACGGCCGCAGAAGATATCAACGTGACCATTACCCAGGGCGAGATTGTCGGCGTGATCGGTGCCAACGGCGCCGGCAAGACCACCTTCATCAACATGGTCACCGGCTACCTGCCGCCCTCGGAAGGCAGCATCTTCTTCAATGGCCGGCCGATCAAGGGCCTGGGGCCGCGCAAGCTGATGCGCGAGGGCCTGGCTCGCTCCTTCCAGATTCCCCAGCTCTTTCTCGAACTCCCCGTGATCGACAACCTGGCCATCGCACTGTCGGCCGCCCAGAACGACCACCTGCAAATGCTGCGGCCGGTCCGCACCGCCGAGCGGCTTGCCGCAGCGGACGACATCCTCGAGCAGATGGGCATCACCCGGTATCGCGATGAGATGGTCACCGCCATGCCCCAAGGGGCCCGCAAGTTGCTCGACATCGCCATTGCCATGCTCGGTAACCCCAGGATGCTGCTGCTGGATGAGCCCACCAGCGGGGTCAGCATGGAGGAGAAACATGCGCTGATGGATACGGTGATGGAAATCGTCAAGCGGCGCAGCCTGACGGTGCTCTTCGTCGAGCACGACATGGAGATCGTACAGAAATACGTCACCCGGGTGATGGCCTTCGCCAGCGGCGTGGTGATCAAGGATGGTCCGGTCGAGGAGGTGCTGGCCGACGAACAGGTACAGACGCTCGTCACCGGCAAGCGGCGCCACACCCGCACGGCAACCGAACAGGGAGACGTCTGACATGAGCCTGGAGATCGCCAACCTCAATGTCTCGATCGATCGCATCGCCATTCTGCGAGATATCAACCTGACCATTCCCACCGGGCAGATGGCCGGCCTGATCGGTCACAACGGTGCCGGCAAGACGACCCTGATCCGCGCCATCATGGGCCTGCTGCCGGCAACATCCGGCTCCATCCGCTTCAAGGGAGAGGAACTGACTCAATTGGCTCCCCATCGGCGCGCCAAGCTGCAGATCAGCTACATGCCCGAGGACCGCCGGCTCATCCCCGAGCTGACGGTGACCGAAAACCTGCTGATGCCGGCATGGGCCAATCACATCCGCGACGGCGAGAAACGGCTGGCATGGGTCTATTCGCTGATGCCGGAAATCGCCGACTTCGGTGAGCGCAAGGCGCTACAGCTCTCCGGCGGCCAGCAAAAGCTGGTGGCCCTGGGCCGCGCACTGATTCCCGGCCGTGAACTGATCCTGCTCGATGAGCCCTTCGAAGGCGTGGCGCCGGTACTGGCACAGCGACTTACCTCTGTCATCGGCGACCTGCGCGGCGAAGGCCTGACGGTGCTGATCGCGGAGTCCGACGACAGCCATTCCGCCGGCCTGGTCGACCAGACCTGGCGCATCGAGCGGGGTGCCGTCGCCTTTGGACGCAAGGCGTCCGCCGCCTCTGCGAGCCACCAACACTCTGTCTGAGCACAAGAACACCTCAGCCTGACAACAACAAGGAGTCAGCCATGAAAATACGTGCTGCGGTACTGCAGGCCACCGGCGCCAAGCGCCCCTATCAGGGCAACCAGCCGCTGGTGATCGAAGAGCTGGAACTGGACCCGCCCGGCGACAACGAAGTCCTGGTGCAGATCAAGGCCGCCGGACTGTGTCATTCCGACCTCTCGGTCATCGACGGCAACCGACCGCGCCCTGTACCCATGGTGCTGGGCCACGAGGCCGCCGGCATCGTCAAGGCCGTGGGTAACGGGGTACACGACCTGCAGGTCGGCGATCACGTGGTGACCGTCTTCGTGCCCAGCTGCGGTCATTGCTCGCCCTGCGCCGAAGGGCGCCCCGCCCTTTGCGAGCCGGCGGCAAAGACCAATAATGCCGGCACCCTGGCCAGCGGCGAGCGCCGCCTGCACCGGGCGGACGGTACCGATGTCCATCACCATATCGGCGTTTCCGCCTTTGCCGACCACGCGGTGCTGTCCCGCCACTCCCTGGTCAAGGTCGACCCCGACCTGCCCCTGCATCACGCCGCGCTGTTCGGCTGTGCGGTGCTGACCGGGGTCGGTGCGGCGATCAACTCGGCCGAGATCAAGGCCGGCCACACGGTCGCCGTCGTCGGCCTCGGGGGCGTCGGGCTCAATAGCGTGCTCGGCGCGCTGGTGGCGGGCGCCTCCGAAGTGATCGCCATCGATCTCGATGAGGACAAGCTGGCGCTGGCCAGGGAACTGGGCGCCACCCATGCCTTCAACAGCGGCGAAGAGGGCTGCGTCGACAAGATCAAGGCGTTGACCAACGGTGGCGTCGACTGTGCCATCGAGATGGCCGGCTCCGAGAAAGCCCTCGAGTTCGCCTATCAGGTCACGCGCCGGGGCGGCATTACGGTGACCGGCGGCCTGCCACACCCCGACAAGAAGGTTGCCATTCAGCAAGTCAGCCTGGTGGCGGAAGAGCGCACCCTGAAGGGCAGCTATGTCGGTAGCTGCGTGCCGGTCCGCGATGTCGCCCGCTACATTGCCCTGTTCCGTCAGGGCAGACTCCCTGTGGATAAGTTACTTAGCGACACCCTGACCCTGGACCAGATCAACGACGGCTTCGAGAAGCTGGCGGCAGGCAAGGCGGTACGGCAGATCATACTGTTCGATTGATCCACTGCGTCCAGCCGGTGGCCGCGCCGCTCAAGATGATGCAGGGCTCCGGCTCTCCGATGAACCCAGTCGCCATCAAGTGAAGTCAAACGAAAACCGGGCCTTGGCAGGCCCGGTTTTCGTTTTATCGTTTCCCTACTGTACGACTGCGCCTTCACTCTGACTCGGCCACCGGCTTCTCGCGCTCGATGGCCCTGGCCAGCGCCGGGCGCGACATGCAGCGCTGCCGGTAGTTGTTGAGCCCTTCCGGCAGGCGGTGCTTGAACGCCACGCCCCAGCTCAGGGTGTGGGCCAGCAGCACGTCCGCCACGCTGAACCGATCCCCGACCAGCCAGCCCTCCCCGTCGAAGCGACGCTGCACCGCCGCCAGCGCCCGCTGGAACTCCCAGGCCGCGGTAGGCAGTACCGCCGGCACCCGCTGCTCCTGCGGCAGGGCGAACTTGTGCTTGGCCTGGGTCCATAGCGGCTGCTCCAGTTCGCTGACCACGAAGCTCATCCACTGGTCGACCCGGGCCCGCCCCTCGATTGAGGCCGGCAGCAGGCCATCCGGCTCGCCATTACGCTCGGCCAGGTAGCGACAGATTGCCGTGGACTCGAACAGCGTCAGCTCGCCCTCCTCCAGCACCGGCACCTTGCCGTCGGGATGCCGTGCCAGGTGCGCCTCGCCCTGCCCCTCGCCCGCCACCATATCGACATGGCGGTAGTCATACTCGACCCCCAGTTCTTCAAGCACCCAGACCGCCCGTAGCGAACGGGAATTGGGGAAGCCATACAGCGTGATCATCAACAAACTCCTTTTCTGGTAAGAGGCCGACAGCATGACGCTAACAGCGTAGCCGACGCCGGGGAACTGTACGACTGGCTAGGCCCGACAACGCAGCCGCTCCAGCCGTGCATAGAGATATTCGGTGAAGAAGCCGTGCATCAGGAAACGCTGGCCCAGGTTCCAGGGGCCGACCAGATAGTGGGGATACTTGTTGTAGGCCATCTCCGCCAGGCTCGGGTCGCCGATCAGTTGGCCAATGCGGATGGCGATCGACTGGTCGAGGTTGAAGCCGTTGATGGCGTCGCGATACTCCTCGCGGGTCAGCAGCAGGCAGAACAGGCACATGAACAGGGCATGGGCGCTTTCGAAGTCCAGCACCTGGGTGCGCCGTCGCGGCAGTTCGAAGGCGTCATCCTCCAGGGGGCGCCAGTGCGTCCAGTCGATGGCCTCCGGCGCCAGCGGTGCCGGGCGCTGCTGCCAGTGGCCCATCTCCTCGATCACCCGGAACAGCTCCTGGTCGTGCTTGACGAAGCTGGCATCGAGCATGTCGCCGATACGCCGGGGGTAGAGCCCCAGGGGCTCGACCGTCACCTCCGGGCTGTTGTCGATGAGGAAGTTGAGGATATTGGACTCGGTGGCGAAGTGGCGCAGGATCAGCTGGTTGGCGCTGGGGCTGACGAAGTGGGTGCAGAACCAGCAGATCAGCCGCTGCAGCAGGCCATGGGCGCGAAACTGGGGCAGCGGCAGGCGCTTCACGAACCAGATCAGATGCAGCAGCATCGCCAGCAGGAACTGCAGCAGCGGGCGCAGCGACCAGCGCGTCGGGCTCTCGATGTCGTTCAGCCATAGCCGCACCGCCTCGGGCTGAATCGGCAGGGAGTCGTCGAACTCCAGCGCGCGAAGAAAGGGGCTGCGTGGCCTGTGCCGGGCATCAGCCATGGTCGACCTCCTCCAGCTGCAGGGCGTAGAGCCGCGCCACCACCCGCGCGGTGCGCAGGATCGACTGCTGGTCTTCCGGCGTGCGACACACCCGGTCGATCAGCGAGTAGAGCTTGTCCAGGTGGGCGTCGTCGTTCTCGCCGTGATAGCGCATGAAGCGGGTGTAACGGCCATCGCCATCGGTGGCCTCGTCGATCCGCCGGGCCCAGTCGCCGGCCATCTTCTGCCCCAGCCCTTCGATGATCCACATGGCACCGATCAGGTCGACGGGGTTGGGCTGGCTGGCGCGGTACATCATGAAGGCGTGCAGCGCTTCGCTGCCGGCATTGCGCTGCGCTTCGCGAATCTCGCCCGGCTCGCCACCCGCCGCCACGAAATCCGCCTCCAGCATCTCGTAGTCGCGGTGTTCCTCCTTGGCATGGCCGATCACCTCCGAGCGCACGTCGGCGTAGTCCCGCTCGAAGCTCGAGGCGCCCCGGGTGATCCAGCGCGCCCCTTCGATCACCTGCTGGCGCAGATGCAGCAGCAGATTGCGATAGTCCTCCCGGGTAAACCTGCCGCGCTCCAGGCGCTGAATGACCGGCACCCGGCCCAGCTGGCGCTCGAAATCGAACCAGACGCGCATCAGTCCCTGCAGGCACTCCTGGCCCAGTTGGGTAGTGACCTTGCTTTCCATGGCTATTCCTCCACGACCGTCAGTTGCATGTAGACGTTATTGAAGCGACCGCTTTCCGGCACCATGCAGAGGATGGTGTCGCCGGTCTCGTAGGCCTGGGTACGGCGGAATTCGTCGAGCATGATGAACAGCGAGGCGCAGCCGGTGTTTCCCCGGGTATAGAGGTTCGTGTACCACTTCTCTTCGGCAATGGCCGCGCCGGCCTGGGTCAACATGTCGAATATCCTGCCGCGGAAATAGTGCGACGAGTAATGGCAGAGCACGTGATCGACTCGCTCGACCTCTACCCGCTTTTCGTCGATCAAGCGCAGCAGCCCATCCACCCCAAGCTTGACGATGTTGTCGAGCAACCGAACGTCCTGGCGAATCAGCAGGGCACCGGCGGCCTCCGCCTCGGCATAGGTGGCAAAGTCCTGCCAGTTTCTCTCATCGCCGCCGGGCGAGCGCCCGACGCTCATGCACACCGGATAGGCATCGGCATGGGAAATGCCACGAATCCAGTCGATGCGAAAGCAGCGCCGTCGCGGCGCGTTTTCCAGCAGCAGCGCCCCGGCGCCGTCCGAGAGCATCCAGCGCAGGAACTCGGCATTGAAATCGACCTGCTGCGCGACCGCCTCGTAACGGCTGGCCTTGAACAGCCGTGACGCCAGCTCGCTGGCGATCACCAGGGCATTGCCGTGCTCCCCGGCCTTCAAGCCGGTGTAGGCAGCCTTGAGCGCCATCATGCTGCTGGAGCAGATACCGTGGCTGCTGTGCAGCTCCACGCCGGCCACGCCCAGCTCCGCCTGAACCATGCTGCCGAACCCCGGCAGCACGAGATCGCCCTGGCTGGTGGCCACGCTGAGCATGTCGAGCCGCGCCTTGCTCAGGTAGCTCTGGTCGAGGCAGGCCTGCCCCGCCCGGGCGGCCATCTCGCCGTTGCTGATCAGGGTGTTGTGGTCGGCGTCGATGGCATAGTGCCGCTGGAGGATGCCGTTGGACTGCAGGATACGGCGCTTCAGGCGACTCGGCTTGCCATGCACCATGCCGAGAACCGCCTCGATCCGCTCGTTGTCCACGGGCTCGCCCGGCAGGTAGTGGCCGGTGCTGGTGATATAGACACTCATGCGGGCTCTCCCCTGTTCTTCAGGTAGTGGCGCAGGCAACGCAGGTTCTCTTCCATGTAGGGCGCAATGCACAGCAGCCCCATGAAAGTCAGGTAATAGGGCAGGTAGCGCTCCCCGCCGTGGGGTACATCCACTCGAACCAGCTGCATCTGGCCCTGCCAGTTGAAGGAGATCAGATCCAGCATGACCGGCCAGTTGATCACCAGGATCATCGCCAGCATGTAGAGCGGCAGGCTGCCCAGATAGGTGTGGGCATGCATTTCCCAGATACTGATATGCCGTCGCGGCGCGGCGAAGTGAACGTCCCAGTGGGCTACCGCTTCATGCAGCACCCAGGCCAGAAGGCAGATCAGCAGGACCAGGACATTGATGCGATAAAGCAGGCAGATGAGGATGGGAATGCCCACCTGAATGCCCATGACCGAGTGCATCAGGCTTTCCTTCAGCCCGGAAGTTTCCTGGATGCGCGTGGCCCGATGACAGCACCAGTCGACGAAGCCGGCAATGCCCCATAGCGGCAGGAAAACGTAGAGCAGGACATGGATCAGCAGCGTGTGGGTATCCATGGCAATTCCTCTGTTTCAGCGTCTTTCACGACACTCTTGCAAGGCGCTGGCGTTTCGTGGAAGATGTTAGGAAACACTGTTCGATAACCATATTAACCAAGTGCCCTGTATTTGCAAGGGCCAATCGAATGGAAACCAAATGTCATGACACAGAGGCCTCAGGCATTGGACTCGACAACGATAAACGACGGCGAACCTCAGGCCGCCCGGGATCGCTATCCCGATGCCCTGCGCGCCGGTGCGCTGCTGGTCGTCGTGTTCGGCCACTGGATCGCCACGCTGCCCCGGCTCGACAACGGCCTGATGACCACCACCGATCACCTGTTGCTGGTGTGGACGGGCGCCGGCGTACTCACCTGGGTATTGCAGGTGGTCCCCCTGTTCGTGTTCGTCTCGGCCGCGGTCAGTGCCGACGGTGCACAGCGCCGGCTGGAACAGGGCCATCGCCAGCTGCACTGGTGGGCAGGCAGGGCGCTTGGCCTGGCGCGCCCCACCGTGACCTACCTGGCGGTGCTGGTGGCCTTCGTCATCGTCGCCGCCTACACCGGGGGGCGCCTGCTCGGCCCCCTCAACCACTCGCTGACCGTCCATCTCTGGTTTCTGATGATGCTGCTGGGGGTGCAGGCGCTGCTGCCGCTCAGCGTCTGGGCCGACCGCCGCTGGGGGCTCAAGGCCGTGGCGGGACTGCTAGTGCTTGCCGCCCTGGTGGATCTCCTGCGCGCCGGTATCACTGCCCCCGGCGAGTTGCTGGAGCTGGGCACTCGCGTCACCGCCAACGGCGGCGGCATCGGCTGGCTCAATGCCATTCTCGTCTGGCTGTTTCCGCAGCAGCTCGGCATCGCCTGGAAGCGCGGCCGCTTCTCCGGCCTGGGCTGCGGTCTCGCCCTGCTGCTGTTCGGGCTGCTGTGGCTGGCAGCCGCGGTGGCCTCGGGCTACCCCGTCGCCATGGTCGACGGTGAATTCGGCGTGCCCAGCAACCTGCTTCCGCCCACCCTGGCCCTGGTGGGCGTGATGTGGGTCCAGGTAGGCACGGTGCTCGCCTGCGAAGGTCCCGTGCGCCGCCTGCTGGAGCGCCGCCGAGTCGACAGGGTGGTGACTATCCTCGGCGCCCTGGGCATGCCGCTCTACCTCTGGCACAAGCTGGCCGAGCTGCCGGCAGCCTGGCTGGGCGAGCGACTCGGCCTGCCCATCGACGCCGGCATACCGGGCGAGGTCGGCTTCTGGCTCGGCCGCCTGTTGTGGCTCCTGCTGTGCATCGTCGCTGTCGCCCCGGTCTGGTCGCCGTGGTGTCCTTCGAGATGAGCCGCAAGCGCGGCGTGGTCTCCGCCACCGGCACTCCGGCGATTCTGGCCGGTGGGGCTGCACTACTCGGCGGTATCATCGTCAGCCTGGCCCTCGGCGCCCTGCCCGGCGCCCTCTTCGGCCTGGCCGGCGTAGCGGCCGCCTCCTGGCTGCTGCGCGCCCACCCGCAACCGATAGGAGAGCCACTGGGACGCACCTGAGCCGAATAACAGGAAATTGGATCGAGGGCCTTGTAGGCCATTTCCTACAAATTCTATCGGCAATGTCTTACACGCTACTTGCCGCAGGTTAACGTCGGAAGGCTGAAACAGTAGGCACAGTGAAGGTGTACTGAGCACGGAGGCTCAGCCAGGGACGACCGGGTCAGGAAGACTCGACTATCCAGGGATGCTCGGGTCGGAAGGATGCCCGAGGCGGATGTAAGGAAGCGAAGATCCAGCCCGGCCGCAAGGCCGGGCTTTTTTGTTTCCCCGTATCTGGCTGACCTCGGCGCTAACCATTCGTAGCATTAAACAGACGATTTCTTACATGATTCCTTATCACAGGTTAACTCGATATCGGCTCGGGGCTGCTACTTTGTATGTACAGGGCAAGGGAAAGCCCCAACATGGAAGGCCGAGCGACGGAACGCTCAGAAACCAAGGAAGCTTGGGAAGGATTCCCAGGGTAGGCTTGATAAGGAAGCGTCAAAGATTCGCCCGGCCCCAGCGGCCGGGCTTTTTATTAGCGCAAAATTACCCAACAATTCCACGACATAGGAAAATGCGCTGTTTCAGGTAGCTTTAGCTCCGGTCCGACGCTTCGGCGACCGCGCCTGGCTAATCACTCGCTAACCTTCCCGCTGCACCTTCTCGCGCCGCGCGACCTCCGCCGCAGTTGGCGGGTCCATGGCAAAGTCCCCCGTTTTCACCGCGCCCTCGCGTATATACTTCGCGATCACAATGCCGTTGGGCGACACTCGACTGGCCGCAAGCTCGAACGCTGCTGGCTTCACCCCATCATCGAACAGCTTCTTGCCCTTCCCTAAGACGACGGGGAACGTGAACGTATTGATTTCATCGACGAGGTCGCGCTTCAGCAGCGTCTGGACCAGCGCAGTGCTGCCTTGGGTGAGAAGTGCCGGTCCGTCTTCCTGCTTCAGCCTGGCGACATCCGATGCCGCGTCACTGAGGGCCACCGACTCCTTCCAGGTCAAATCCAGGCCCTTTCGGGTCGCCACGTACTTCTTGATCGAATTGAAGGTTCTGGCGATGAAATCATCAGACCCTTCCTCCGCATACGGCCAGTGCGCGGCGAAGATCTCATACGTCTTGCGGCCAAGCAGCAGGTCGAACGGCTGACGGAACAGCTTATCCATCTCTTCTCCGAACACCTCGTCCACCAGCGGTGCGACCCAGCCGCCGTAGCGGAAGCCACCGGTCGGGTCTTCCTGCGGCCCGCCGGGTGCCTGCATGACGCCATCCAGTGAAACCATGGCGCCGACAATCACTTTACGCATCAACTCATCCTCCTGGTTTGCTTTCGCACCCAGTCGTCGAACGAGACACCACGCAATCGACAGTCCGGTAAACGCGCAGACGACCTTTCACGGCATTGCCGCTTGGCGCACCACCACATAAGAAAAGAACGTTGTTGGAGGTAGCATTAGCTCCGGTCCGAGTTTCGGGGACCATTTCAGCCATCGCAAAGCTCTGCATGGAGCTACCGTAGACAACAACATTAATCTTGCCTAGCCAGTTCAAATCCTCCACCATTTCCTAAGAAAAAATTAAGCCTCCTAACAAATCTAGGGTGGGGGGGTGTAGGGAGACCTTGGCGTGACTGACGACTTTACCCTGCTGGAAGCTCAGCAAGACATCCACGAACTGATCGCCCAGCAGGCGCCACTAGAGCAGATCCTGGATGCGATTGCTCATTGGGTCGGCATCCAGTTCCCTGGTGCGGTGGTGGCCTTCATGCGCTTCGACCCGGCACATTGCTCCCTCAGCTTGTACCCCAGTCATCGCTTCTCTCAAGACTATTTCGAGCGGCTCCAGAATGTTCCCATCGGCTCGGCGGCAGCATCTTTCGGGGCGGCCGCCTATCTGCGCCGGCAGGTCATCACAGAAGACATTCAGACTGATTCACGTTGGGAGTCCTTCCGCAGCGCGGCTTTTGCCGAGGGACTCCGTGCCTGCTGGTCAAGCCCAGTGATCACCGCACAGGGCGAGTTGCTGGGCACGTTCGGCACGTATTTCGAGGAGTCCAGCGCTCCCAGCGAATTGAGCAAGCGGCGACTTCGCCAAGCCGCAGCCCTGATCGCCCTGGCAATCGTCAGGGATCGCGACAGCCATCATCACCGCACGCTGGCCGAGTGGCACCGCTCGCTGTTCGTGAACCATCCCCATGGCGTTTTCGAGTTCGATCTCGAGGGTAGATTCCAGCGCGGCAATACAGCTCTTGAGTGGATCACTGGCTATCCCGAAAAGGCCTTGGTTGGCCGTCACTTCAACGAGTTCGTCGATGCTGACTACCGCGAGTTCACCCAAGAGGCCTTCGATGCAGCCAAGGCGGGCTCATCACGCCAGTACGAGACCGTGGGCACCCATGCCGACGGCCACTCATACTACCTTGAAATTACCAACTTCCCAGTAACGGTCGATGGAGAAATCGTGGGTGTTTACGGCGTTTGCCATGACATCACTCAGCGAAAGCGTCAGGAAGCCGAACTCCGCCTGCTTCAGCGGGGCATCGAGGCCAGCCCCAATGGGGTTCTCATGGCCGATGCCACCCAGCCAGATATGCCACTCGTCTATGCCAATGAGGCCTTCTGCCACCTGACGGGATACACCTTGGACCAAGTACTCGGTAAGAACTGTCGATTCTTGCAAGGCAACGAAACCCACCCTGACGACGTCGAGGCGATCCGACTAGCCCTGTCGACCTGTACTGACGTTCAAGTTACGCTGCTCAATTACCGCAAGGATGGCACGCCGTTCTGGAATCGGCTGGCTATCAGCCCCGTCTTCGACGAGACAAACCGCTGCACCCACTTCATTGGCACCATGGTGGATATTACCCGAGAGCGTAGCCAGGAAGCCCGGATCGCCTATCAGGCTACCCACGATATGCTCACTGACCTGCCCAACCGGACGGCGCTGGAAGAGCGCCTCGAACAGGTCTTCCGTTTGAGTCATCGCAACCAGAGCTTGCTGGTGGTGATGTATCTCGACCTCGATGGGTTCAAGGCAATCAATGACGGCTTAGGATACCCTGTTGGCAATCAGCTGCTGATGGCGGTGGCCGACCGTCTTCGTCAATTGCTTGGCCCTAACGACACCCTGGCCCGTATTACCGGGGACGAATTCGCCTTCCTGATGCCTGGCTTCAAGTTTCGAGATGAAGCGACAACCGCCGCTGAGAATATCCTGGCAGCTTTGGAACGCCCGTTCGAGATCGAAGGACGCGCCTTGTACATCAGCACCAGTATTGGGATTGCCAGTAGCGATGAAGGCGTTGATCAGGCTCATGAATTGCTGCAGTACGCAGACATGGCAGTGGAAGCCTCAAAGCAACAGGGACGCAACACCTGGCAATGGTATCAAGGTCGTGAAAGGCGAAACAGCAACGTGCACGCGCTGCTGCGTCATGATCTTCCTACCGCACTGCGTGAGGACCAGTTCGAGCTTTATTACCAGCCTATTGTCGATGCTGTCACTGGCCTGATTCGAAGCGTCGAAGCTCTCGTCCGGTGGCACCATCCAAGACATGGTCTGGTGTCACCCGGGGTATTCATTCCAATCGCAGAGCAGACCGGTCAGATCATCCCCCTGGGCCGCTGGGTGCTTCGGAAGGCTTGCCAAACCCTGGCTGACCTGCACGCCAAAGGCCAGCGAGTGTTCCCGGTGGCCGTCAACATTTCGTCGCTGCAGTTCCGCCGTGACGGGTTCCTTGATGAAGTGAGAGGCATTCTGGACGAGACAGGTCTTCCGCACGAGCTGCTTGAATTGGAGATGACCGAGAGTATTCTTCTGGGAGGCGCCGACCAGGCCATCGAGATGATCCATACGCTAGGTGGGATGAACATTACGGTCACCATAGATGATTTCGGCACCGGCTTTTCCAGCCTCAGCTACTTGCGCGATCTGCCTATCCACAAGATCAAGCTGGACCGGGCCTTTATTCGTGACATTCTTACCAATCAAAGCAATGCCGCCATCGTTCAAGGCATCATCGCCATGGCTCACCACATGGATCTGGCGGTGGTCGCCGAAGGTGTCGAGGAGCCTGAACAGCAGCAAGATCTGATTCGCCGAGACTGCGACATGCTGCAAGGCTTTCTCTTCGCCAGGCCCATGCCGTGGAAGGACCTGCTGACACTACCCGACCGCCTGCCTGTCGGCATACGGTAATGGCATCACAGAGATGGTCCCCACCCATTTGAACATGGTGGCATTTGCTCGCATGTTAGAGCATATAAAAAATGTCAATCTAAAACAATAACTTAAGCGCGCCAAAAGAATGCTCCACATGGCTGATCCGCAAGAATGCAAGCCGAGCTTTCTGGCCGGTCAATTGAAAGAAAGACGATGCTCCTTACGACAGGTCAAAAAAAGTGATCCCAAGGCTGTAAACGCTATTGACCCTATCAAAAGAAGTATTTATTACTCACCTAATGAATTTCTTCGCTGGTAACGTCCATGACCACTGCTTCACGCTCTGAAAACCCTACTGCTCAAGTGATTCGCTCGCTTCTTCAGCACAAGCACCAGCTATCAGTGTTTTCAAAGATCGCTCCCTTTGCCCTGCCAGCGGAGGTTGCTGAGCTAGACCTCAATGCTGGCCAGCTTGTGCTGGAAGCGGAGTACAGTGGCTCCGACATCGAGCAGTATATCAGCAACGGCTGCTTGAACTTCGATCTCGAGGCCATGAAATCTCCAGATACCGGTGAGCGCGAGGTCTACAGCATCAGCAACGTGGTGGCCCGGGTCCTGAAAACGGACAGCACGTCCTATCGTCTGGAGTGCCAGCTACCGGAGTCAGTTTTCATACAGGAGAGCCGCGGATCAATTCGTATTCCCTTTATTTTAGGGATGCATGCTCGGGTCAGTGTCGAAGTGTACCTTCATGAACTCAGCATATCCGGGCGCCTACGAAACCTGTCCGTAGGTGGTTGCATGATCGATATTGACATCGCCGATAGCGTTGCAATCAGCGTGGAGCAGGCCCTACCGGGGATCACGTTGGAATTTCCCAACGGTGCGAGCTTCTTTGCAGAAGTGTGTGTCCGACATATGCGCCCATTCGGAAACCATGGCCATGCGGCCGTGGGTTTTCAGTTCATCAACTTGACTACACTACAGTCTGAAGCTCTGTTTCACTACGTGTCGGAAGTGGAGCGTGAGGCCGCTTACCGAGCGGGGGTCAATGACACGATAGCTAGTCACTCCCCCTTGTTCATCCCGGGTGCCAAGGAGAAGAAAATTCTGCAACGCGAAGACCAGGAGCGTCAGAAACGTGCACATCAACCCCCCGTTCAGCGAGGAGTGCTGGAGATTGCCAATCAGCTCCAAGTTGGGCTGATGTACATGAAAACTCGCGATCTCTTCCCCGAGGAAGTTCTCTACGACTGTGCAGACACATTGCTGTATCTGGTGACACAGGACCGCAAGGCCCTTCTCTACGCTTTGGCCTTCCTGCGCAACGAGCCGGATTGGGTGCGTCATGCCGTCCAGGTGGCCGGTCAATTAGCCGACATGATGCTGCTGAGGGACCCACACTCACCGCAAGTGCGTGAGGCCGTCCTGGGGGCTCTGTTACACAATATGGGCAAGCCATTGCTGGTCAGTGAAGAGCTTCCATCCCTAAAGGCCCATATGAAGCCTTACCAAAAAAGCATCTTGAAGGGACATGTGGCGACGTTGTTGAGCAAGTTACAGGCACTGGGCTGGTCGCCAAGCCCGATCTGTCGTGATGTATTGGAAAATACCAACGAGCGCCTTGATGGATCCGGCTATCCAGGCAGCAAACGAGATAAGCAACTCTCGGAACTGGCGAGACTCGTGTCGGTAATCAAAGTAATTAATAAACTGACACATGAGCGCAACGGTATCCCAGCTCGGGCGCCTCTCGATGCATACCGTTGGGTCAATGATGTCCCTGAGGCATTTGATAAGACCGTGCTCGTCGAGTATATACAAACATACGGGCTCTACCCGATCGGAAGTCTCTCGAAATTCTCAGGCGGATTCCTGGCTTGGATCATTGATATTGATGCCAAAGGGATGCCACAAAAAGTTCATGTCATCAAAAATTTAGCATTTAAAGACACAAACATTGACAGCGTCTTAACTACCAAAGATTTCTCGCAAATAGGAAAACTGGAGGGTGTGGTCAACCCCGCGGAATACGGGATTATGTTTGTCAAGTAACGGCTTAGTTTTACTACCAATGCTTTCACAAACTGTCAACGTACCCCATCTGTTCTGAATTGAATCAGAGAGGTAGAGTGGCCTTCCAGCGCCAGGGCAGGAGGGAGTCAAGATCGCTATCCTCGCCGAGGGTGGGCAGCGTCTCGAATACGAACTGCAGGTATTTTTAGGGCGAGAGGCACTTGGCTTTGGCCGTTTCGATCAGGCTTTAGATCGCGCGCTGGCTTGGGCACCGCTCGGCGTGTGGCTGAACAGCCCGTTCTTGCGACCGACTACGAAGGGGCGGATGGCGTTGTCCGCCGGGCTGTTGTCCAGCGGGATCAGGTCATCTTCGAGGAAGCGTATCAGGTGTTTCCACTGACTATCGAGATAGTGCAAGGCCTTGCCCAGGGCACTCTTGGCCAGCATCTGCTTGATCGATTTATCGAGCTAGGTGTGTAGTTGGATGATCAACGGCCAACTCTTCTGCTCACGCAGCGTCCGGCGTGCCTCGGGGTTGAGTCCCTTGGCCTGCTGTTCCACGGCGTGATCTAGTTGAGCGCCAAATCGGCCTTGATGGTCTAGCCCTTAGGTTGCACCTTCTGAGCGACGATGAACTTGCCCCGTGCGCGCCCAGCGCAGCTGGCGTCATAGTCGAACAGCATTACCTGTTGTCCAGGAGACCCCACTGTCAAGCTAGTTGGAGTAGAACTCGCAGCTCGGTCCGCTTCGGCGCAGACTGTAAGTGTAGCGCGTCAATCTGGACAAGAAACCGCCGACAATCAGATTGAGAACCAGGGTGTGACGGCCCCTTCGCATTTACCCTTCCTTGCTTGGTGCGCACGTTGCGTCATTCGAGTTTGTATCGCTAAGCGCAATGCCAGGCTCACCCGATGAAAATGGCGACTCGATGGCCGCCAAAGGGTCCTAACCGGCTGTGAAATTAGGAATTAACCCCGCTTGCCATCCACCAAACGGGGGACACCCAGTGGGTTGGTTTCCTTGAGTGCCGAGGGTAGCAAGCCTTCAGGCAGGTTCTGATAGCACACCGGTCGCAGGAAGCGGTGGATGGCCGCACTGCCCACTGAGGTAGTCCGGCAATCCGAGGTCGCGGGGAATGGGCCACCGTGGACCATGGCGTGGCACACCTCGACGCCGGTCGGCCAGCCATTGGCAAGGACACGGCCGGCCTTGCGCTCAAGTACCGGAAGTAGCACTCGGGCGGCGTCCAGGTCGCCATCATCCATCTGCAGCGTGGCTGTAAGTTGTCCCTCCAGATGCTCGGCCACGGCGCATACCTCGGCCATATCTTCGCACTCGATCACCAGCGAGGCAGCACCGAACACCTCAGCCTGCAAGTCCTCTTTGGCCAGGAAGTCGGCGGCGCAAGTGGCGAACAGTGCGGTCTGGCATTGATGAGGCTCCTCACTGGATGCCCCGCGAGCGATTTCGCGGGCTTCTCCAGCAAGCTGGCTCACGCCATCGACATAGGCGGCGTGAATGCCCGGCGTGAGCATGGTCTGCCCGGCACTACTCTTGACCGCTTCACCGGCGACAGTGTTAAACATGTCCAATGCCTCGCCCTTGACGGCGACCACCAGCCCAGGATTAGTGCAGAACTGTCCTGCACCCATGTTCAGTGAGCCGATGAAGCCCTCGGCGATCTCCTTGCCGCGAGCCTGGAGCGCCTCGGGCAGCAGGAACACTGGGTTGATCGAGCTCATCTCGGCGTAGACCGGGATCGGCTGGAGGCGGTTCTGTGCGGTTTGCAGCAGCGCCAGGCCGCCCGAACGCGAGCCGGTGAAGCCCACCGCTTGGATGCGCGGGTCGGCGACCAGCGCCTGGCCTATCTCCTTGCCTGACCCGAACAGCAGAGAGAACACCCCTTCGGGTAGTTGGCATTTGGCGACGGCAGCTTGCACGGCGCGACCCACCAGCTCAGAGGTGCCGGGGTGGGCGGAGTGCGCCTTAACCACTACGGGGCAGCCGGCGGCCAGCGCCGAGGCGGTGTCACCTCCCGCCACGCTGAACGCCAACGGGAAGTTGGAGGCGCCGAACACCGCCACCGGCCCCAGGGCCACATGGCCCTGGCGCAAGTCGACACGGGGCATAGGCTGGCGGTCCGGGAGTGTCGGATCGATGCGCACGTCGAGCCACTCGCCGGCGCGTACTGTGGAGGCGAACAGTCGCAGCTGGCCACAAGTGCGGGTGCGCTCACCCTCGATGCGCGCCTGGGGCAGACCGGTTTCGGCCATGGCACGCTTGACAAGGGCGTCGCCCAGAGCCTCGATCTCGACGGCGACGGTTTCCAGAAACGTCGCGCGCTCCTCCAACGACTTCTCGCGATAGCGAGCGAAAGCGGCCCAAGCCAGTTGGCAGGCCTGAGCGACCTCGGTACGGCTAAGCCCCCTGTAGTCCGGCGCAAGTGTATCGCCGGTAGCTGGATCGATTGCTTTGAACACAGCTTCGCTACCAACAACAGCCTTACTGCCAATTAGAGAAGTTCCACACAGCTTCATAGCTCACCCATAAAAATAAAATACACAGCCAATAATAATCAGCGATTTGCAAAAGAAGAGCTCTCGCTTACACGCGGAGATTAAATATTAAAAGGCCAATAAAACATAAAGCGCTCCTTGAAATAATAATCAACATTTATCATCAGGCACCAAAGCGCAGAGGCTTTAAAAAGTCAAATGAAAGGAGCAGCCCAAACCTCCCAGAACTATAGCACATTAGTAAAACTGCGTACTGATGGATGATCTTTTAGTGGAGCATCTCCCCTAGACCAACCACCGGGCATCGTCACGTTATTTTCATCATCATAAAAAACCTCTTCATTAATTTTCACAAATTCGTATTCATCCTCTGATACTTCATCAGAATATCGAATTGCATCCACAGGACAAATGCTCTCGCACATTCCACACTCAATACATTCAACTGGGTTTATGTAAAACATTCGCTCCCCTTCATAGATACAGTCTACGGGGCAGCTTGTCGTACATATTCCATCTTTTACATCTATACACTCGCTCTTGATGATTAAAGACATTTTTTATTACCGACCTTTCCAGTTGGGCACTCGCTTTTCGCGAAAAGCACGCACCCCTTCTTCCGCATCTTCTGATACAAGTGCTGCCACAAGCTCTGGTGTTTGTAAAGAACGAGCCTCTTGAATAGACAGGTGTGTCGTGTTGCTTAAAGATGCTTTAATAGCCTTTAATGATAAAGGAGCTGAATTCAAAATATCAGAAACCCAATCGTTAACCTCATTATCCAGGTCTTCATCTGACACTACAGAATTGACCAAGCCATAAGACGCTAGATCTTTAGCAGACATCATACGGCCGGTCATCATCATCCCTGATGCAATTTTTGAAGGAATCATTCTATTTAAGGCGACCATACCTCCATCTAATGGAAGCCTGCCTACCTTAGCCTCTGGCAAAGAAAATTTTGCTCGCTCACTAGCAATTACAATATCGCAACCAAGGACCATTTCCATTCCTCCACCAAGGGCTAAACCATTGACCCTTGCAACAACAGGCACTTTAATACTTTTGCGAAGCGCAATACCACCAAAGCCATTTGGATTCTGATGTGCCCAATACTTTAAACCGGATAGTTCCGAGTCAGACTTTAGATCAGCACCAGCACTGAAGGCTTTATTCCCAGCACCAGTGAGCACAACACAGCGGACGGATGTGTCACCTTCTATTGACTGCCAAATCCTCTCAAGCTCGGACTCGGTCTGAGAGTCCACTGCATTCATACGATCAGGGCGATTTATTGTCACCCATGCCACGTGATCTAATATTTTGCAAGTAACGTTCATGAAACAGCCTTTTTAAATGACTTTATACCCAAATCACTAAGAATTTCCTCAGTGTGCTCTCCCAAACGGGGCGGAGCATAGCGAATGACTGTAGGAGCGTCACTTAAATGGACAGGCGAACTAACTACGGTCAAATCTCCCAGGACCGGATGTTTAAAGTCAATTAGCATATCATTGACTGTAGTTTGTTCGTCATTTAGAGCCTCTCCCAATGAACGAACTGGCGCGCACAGCAAGTCCTGCTGCTCGAGACGAGCCAACCAGTAAGCAGTGGTATTTGTTCTAAAAACATCACGAAAAACTTCTTGAAGAAAGCGTTTATTTTTCCTTTGAGAGGCCAAATCCGGATATTGCTCAGAGAGATCTTCAATACTAAGTGCTGTACAAATGGCTTGAAGGGGATTCTTTTTGAATGCACCTACAAGAACCAATGATCCATCCTGTGTATCAAAAACACCGGTTAACGGCATTGCAGCCCAATTTAGAACTTCTTTGTGCTTAGACCACTGAGCAGCTTCCTGCATTTGCATAGCAATCATTGAGTCATATAGTGACACAGCGACTTTTTGGCCGACCCCTGTCTTCTCTCTCGCAAGCAAAGCGGCAAGTACGCCTTGGACAAGGTGCATGCCGGCAGTGTAGTCACAGAGTGTCGTGGGATAAATTGAACGCGGAATGGTTGGATCCGCCGTCTTCTCCATAACCCCTGACATCGCTTGTGCTAGTACATCTTGGCCACCTTTATGGGAATAAGGGCCTGTTGCACCAAAGCCTGTACCAGAGGCGCAAATAATTTTTGGGTTTATTTCTTTTAGAACATCATATCCAAATCCAAGTCGGTCCATCACACCAGCGCGGAAATTATCAATAACTATATCAGCATCGCTTACAAGCTTATAGACAACTTGCTTTCCTTCATCTGATTTAGTATCAATTTCTATTGATCGCTTATTTCGATTCAGTGAAGAATATACCGCATTATTCATACCCTCTTCCGACATTTCCCCAAAGAAATGCCGAGACAAGTCCCCTGAACCGGGACGCTCAATTTTTATAACATCAGCCCCAAAATCCGCTAGCACCTGAGTTGCACAAGGCCCGAGCATGACTTGCGTAAAGTCAATAACACGGATTCCAGATAGTGGATAATGACTAACATTCATACTTATCCCCTTGCAAAGGCCAAGGTCCAGTCATTGGCACCCCGGCGAATGTAAGCAAAATTCTCTTAAAGACCTACATCCTGATTAAAATTCGTCAGCTGCTGTGTATACAGCAATGCTCGTGGAAAAATCTTTGGTTATTCATAGGTCATTATTCAACCAAAGCATTGAAAGAAGGAATATCACCAGGATCAGCACCTTGCGCCCGAAGACGTTGTTGGATTTTTGACACGTCCGCATCGCGCAGTGCCGTGTTTCCTTCGAGTGCAACAGATACTGCAACACCTGCTGCCTCCCCCTGCACCATACAGGGAGGGATTTCTCGTGACAGTTTCTGAGCCGAGCTTTCAGCTGAGTAGTGACGCCCTGCTACAATCAAATTATCTAACCCCTTTGGTAGCAAAGCACGATAAGGAGTGTAATAATCTCTTCCTCGGCAAACGGTGTCTGCAAAATGGCGCCTAGACATAACATCATCCTTAGTCACCACATACTCACCTTGTAACAGGCGTGTTTGTCTAACACCCATTTGTTCAGCAGCTCCAAGCATTTTAGCGTTTTCAAATCCCGGTAAATTCTCGCGAACAAATTTCAGCAATTTCATCATCCGATCACGACCTTCAATTTCAGCTGCAACCATGTGTTCAGGTGACATGCCATCATAGCCAGGCATATGAGGGCAGTTACACCAGACGATGCCAGGAAGTGGTGTCTTCAACCACCACATCCCCCATGCGCCACCAAGAACACGTCGAATTTGACGATCCAAAGCTTTAAATTCCTCAGGATGAGAATACTCAAATGCTTCAGCTTTATCTGTATCAATGTCACAAAGCCGGAAAACTGTAGTGACAATAAATTGACCAGTCAGGAATGAAGAACCTGCGGATGTGGCAACATCAAGGTCTCCACTAGCATCAATGATCATTTTTCCCTTAATCGCTTGTTTGCCGAGCTTTGTCTGGCAGACAACACCTGCAACGCGACCATCTTCTACAATTGCTTCTGAAAACCATGAATGTAAACGAAGATTTACTCCACTCTCTCGGACAAGATCGAGACTTACACGCTTAAAAGCATCAGGATCAAATGAAACCGCATGCACGATCGGCTGGGGCATTTGAGACTTGTGAAAGTCTATACATCCCCACCGGGACCACTTTTTCCACATTTCCCAGCTAGCTATACAATCTTCATGTGGTGGGAATACTGCACCATCTTGCGCTGCCATTCTATCAACAAGCTCACTAACGATACCCGTTGTGACGATTTCATTACCTTCATTAATCATGTCATCTAGCACGAGTACCATTCCGCCAGATGCCATACCACCGAGGTGATGATAACGCTCAACCAGAGTGACGGAACATCCATTGCGAGCAGCCGAAACCGCTGCACTCAGGCCAGCAGGCCCTCCGCCTACAACAACCACATCGGACTCAGCAACAACTGGCACTTCTCTGGAAGATTCACTGACCGTGATTTTTTCAATGCTATTCATGTTATTTCCAAACTGAGAAATTAGTATTAATTCGTTTAACGAAGATTTCTTGGATTCCACTTTATTACACGCCTTTCCACCAAGGTTACAACTCCGAAAAACGTAACGGCAAGCATGGAAGACGCAAAGACAGCGGCATAAAGCAATGGAGTTCTAAAGTTATGGGTTGCATCAAGTATAAGCGCCCCCAACCCAATGTCTGCGCCCACCCATTCACCAACAATTGCACCAACAACGCAGGTAGTAGCAGCAATCTTTAACGCAGCAAACAGATAGGGAAGTGAAGCGGGGAGTCTGATTTTCCATAATATTTCATTTTGTGTCGCTGAAAGAACTCGACCCAAATCAAGTGCATCTTTTCCAACAGATTCTAGCCCCTTCACCATATTCACAAGCGTAGGAAAAAAACATATTAGTGCCGATATAATCACCTTTGCAGTCAAACCATTACCAAAGATTAACACAAGAATCGGGGCGACAGCTAAAATAGGAATAGTATTTACAAAAACTGCTAGCGGAAAAAAAGCCCTCTCAACTGATTTATTATGTACAAAAATTATAGCCAACGCTACTGCAATGGAGTTTCCGACAAAAAAACCCATCAACGCCTCAACAAAAGTAGGCCAAAAGTTATTAATCAGGATTGGATAGTCGGATGCTATAGCGGAAGCGACATCCGTGGGGGCCGGAGCAATGAAGGTAGGCACCCCGAATACTCGCACACCGACTTGCCAGATTATTAGCAACGCAATAACCACAGCAATAGGCGCAAACCAAGTCGGAAGTACGATAGTCTTATTTTTTCTGTGCATTGCAACATTACTGTTCACGTTATTTGCAATAGCCATTAGCACTCCTCCAGAAGCTTGCGTAGCCTGGCTGCGATTTTCACAAACTGCGTGGTTTCACGAGTGCTCAGACATCTATCAGCAGGCAATTCAACTTCAATGAGTTCTTTTACTCGCCCTGGATGAGCTTCTAGCATTAGCACTCTCTGGCCAAGGAAGACCGCTTCAGGTATCGAATGAGTCACAAATAATATTGTTGTCCCAGTCTCTTTCCATATTCGACGAATTTCCACATTCAGCCAATCACGCGTGATTTCATCTAACGCCCCAAAGGGTTCATCCATAAGCAGCAACTTAGGCTTGCAGACAAGAGCTCGTGCGATCGCAACTCGCTGCCTCATACCTCCGGACAATTCATGTGGCAAGGCATTTTCACGACCTTTTAGCCCGACCATTTCTAAAAGCTCTTCTGGACTTTTTTCATTCACATGTAGATTTTTACAGCCTTTGACTCCCATCTCTAAAGGAAGTTTTACATTTTCAAGTGCTGTACGCCAAGGGAGTAGTGCAGCGTCTTGGAAAACAAACGCTATATCACGATCCCTGCGCGCAAACTCTGGAGATTTACCAAATACGGAAATAGTTCCTTTTGAAGATGATACTAAATCTGAAACGACTCTTAGCAAGGTAGACTTACCACATCCAGATGGGCCTAGAATAGTAATAAACTCACCCTCACTGATACTCAGCGAAATATCATTGAGAACATTCAGATTATCAAAATCTACAAAAGTCTGATCAATTTCAATTGCCACGTTCCGCTCCACCACTTCGGGAGCAACCTCACTTAAAACTGACATATATAACGCTCCAATCTTGTATTTATCCAAACTTGGGGCGAGAACTTGAGGTCGCCTTTAACACAGAGTCCGTCATGATGTCTTCTACAGTGGGAACAGAACCTTCGAACTGCCCTAAAGCTGCATATGTGTCAATCTGATCTTGCCATTTTGTTTTTTCCATGCTCCCCCAACCATTTGCCTTGGAAGTTCCAGTAAACACATAATCCATGATCGCATCTACAGCTCTCAACTCATTTTCTAGGTTGAGATTGGGGTATCTATTAACAAGAATTTCTACGGCCTTTTCACGATTTTCGTATGCCCAGCCCCATCCTCGTGCGGTTGCTCTGATAAACCCTTCAAGTTGATCGTGGTCATTTTCAATAGCATCATCTGTTGCGTAATACGGATTAGCATACAGACGCACGCCAGCATCCCACAGCCGCATATCAACCCGCTCATCTCCAAGAGTTCTGAGAGCACTAGCGTTTGTCTGCCACCCAGTCACAACGTCAACTTGACCTGTGATCAATGGTGCCATGTTGCTGCCAATAACCAGAACCTCTACTTCACTTTCCGGAATATCATGTTGTGCAAGCAGTGCCTGGAGAAGAATTCTTGCAGTTCCATTTGTGCCAACTTTCTTACCAATCAGGTCCTTGGGCTCGTTAACTGGATTATCTTTCAGAGAAAAATATGTAAAGGGGTGCTCTTGATATCCTGCAGCGATACATTTTATTGGGAGCCCCGCGGCTCGTGCCATCATAATGGAAGGGCTCGAAGAAACTTGACCCAATTGGGCTCGCTCAGCATAAACGTTAGCAATGCCATCTACGTTTGGGCCGCCAGCTGTGATCTCAAGGGAAAGGTTTTCTTCTGCGTAGTATCCCAGCTCGGAGGCGACGACTTCCCCTAATTGGCCATTGGTCACAATCCAACCCAACTGCATATTCATCACGGTATGGCCAGAAGCCTTAGAATATCTAGGATTAAGCATAGCACCCATAGGCATCACCGCTGCCGCGGCAGCCCCTGTCATACCAGCCAGGAAGGAGCGCCGTGAAACAGACCCCTCAAAGGGGTACTTGGTACGATCGTTCATTGTCGTAACTCCGCTCGTAGGTGCGCCAGCGTCTGACGCATTTGTCATTGTGTTGTGGCTACTAGTCAGCTGAGGTCGAGCTCTGAAGCGTTCATACTTAACATAGCGACTTGACCTGAGCACGCATAGAACCGATTCTCTCCAATAGCGATGCCAAAATCATCTCACCCTTTCGTCTAAATGGTTATAAAAATGCTGCACAACCCTGTTTTACGTTATATAGATGAAGTCGCACGACAGCGTTCAATTCGCAAAGCAGCTCGTGTACTTAACATTTCATCTACTGCTGTAAACCGACAAATATTAAAACTTGAAGGTGAACTTGGAACCAAAATATTTAACCGCATTCCAGATGGGGTAGAACTCACTCCAGCAGGCGAAGTAATTATTTCGCATGCCAGAAGGACTCTCTTTGATTTTCAGAAAGCACGTGGTGAAGTATCGGACATAACGGGGTTACGAATCGGGCATGTTCGAGTTTCAACGCTAGATTCTCTCACTTTTGAATTTATCCCACAACTTTTAAACGAATTTTCAAAAGCGCACCCTGGCGTAACATTCACAATAAACACAACCACACCTGAGGAGATCCCGGAAGCCGTTGCGTCTGGGGGGTCGGACATTGGTCTTGGTTTTACGAATTTTCATCACCCTGATGCAAGAGTTATATTAGAGACTCCAACCCCCTTTGGCGCTATCGTAACTCCTAACCACCCTCTTGCTTCACGCCATTTTGTTACGATGTCTGAGTGCACTCAATTTCCTATTGCTCGTACACATGACTCCTCCGGAAAAGCGCTATTCCTAGAAGATGAAGCCCGATCACTTGGCCTACCGACTACAGCAGTTTTTTATTCAAATTCACTAGTAATGATCAAACATGCCATCCTTTCTGGCTTCGGAATTGGTATATTTACAAAAATGGGGTTCACTAAAGAAATTAAATCTGGCGACCTTAAATTTATACCTCTTTCAGAAAGCAACCTCACGCATTACAAGCTTGGCGCCTTTATATCATCGACAAAAAATATGAGCACGCCTGCAAATTTATTAACGCAAGCTATCAAAAAACAACTAAGGAATAGCGATTATTCAATTTAATATTTGCATGTTGCGCCACGAACTTATTACAACTGATCCACCTAGATACCATCTCTCCTAACCGGCCACAAACATCCCATCAGGCGGTTTGTGGCCGATATTCGGTTTGCGTCTTGAGGACCCCGTAAGCTATGTGGACCAGCTTACGCATCGCCGCCCCCAAGGCCGCCATTTTGCTCTTGCCGTTTGCTGTAAGCCGCTGATATAACGCCGAGACATCTGGATTCCGCCTCAGCCCGACGACGGCTGCCATGTACAGGCTCTGCCGCAGCTTCGGATTGCCGGCTTTCGACAAGCGGGGACGCCCACGTACGGAGCTACCTGATTCCCAACTGACGGGAACGAGCCCCGCAAACGCCGCGGCCTGGCGGGCGCTTTCGAAAGCGCGGCTACGCAGCATCGCCAACAGTCGGAGAGATACCGCAGGGCCAACGCCGGGAATCGTTTGCAGCAAGGCGCGATCCTGCTTCAAGCCAGGGTGCTGATCGAGGTGGTCATCGACCTCCTGCTGGAGGCGATCCCGCTCACGCGTCAATGCCAACAGGATGTCATCGATCGAGCGGAGGATATCGGTTGCCATGGCGAACTCGGCTTTCTCGCGCCGGTTTCGCTCACGCTGAATGTCTTTGTCCAACGCGTCGAGTCTCGCTGCCAGCGCCTTGAGCTTGCGCACTTCCTCAGGCTCCGGCTTCCAAGCCTCAGGTCGTTGCGTTGCGCCATAGCGTGCCAGCACCACACTGTCCTTCTTATCTGTTTTGCCGCGTACTCCCAGGCTACGGGAGAAGTCGCGCACCTGCGCGGGGTTGAGGACATAAACCTGGATGCCAGCAGCATGCAGCCAATATGCGAGCGTTTCGTGATAGATGCCGGTGGCTTCCATCAAAACATGCAACTGATCCAATGGCTCCCCGGTTTGGTGCTCAAGCCATTCCAGCAGGCGTGGAAAGTCCTGCCGCCGATTGCCGAATACACGGGTCTTGACCTTGCCTGTTGCCACACCGCGCAGCCAGGCGCAATTGAGCTTCTGCTTGCTGACGTCGATACCGATCACTGCCATGTCTCGTCGCCTTTCCTTGTTCGTGCAGCCTCACTCCAATGCGGGAGGGGCTTGGATACCATTCAAGCTATCGAGATAGTGGGCATCAGGGGGCATAATCTAGGTCCCAGGCTGTAGGCCTCAGGCTTTGTGGATGCTCACCCTGATGCCAAGGCCTGCTGGTAGCTAATCAACAAGCCCGGAGAGAAACAAGGCTTTGTCCGAAAACTCGAATTTGCTAATGTCACCTATGCCGCAGCAGCATAGGTGACCCATGGCAGGACGCTACGAGATCTCCGAGAGCGGTTGGGCTCTCATCAAGGACATCGTCTCGCCAGCGCAGCAGACAGGGCGCCCACGCCGCGATGACCGACAGGTGTTGAACGGCATCTTCTGGATCCTGTGCTCGGGTGCCAAATGGTGCGATCTACCCGAGCGCTATGGTCCTTGGAAGACCGTCTACGACCGCTTCCGCCAGTGGCGCGATGACGGCACCTTCGAAGCTGTCCTGGCACGTCTCCAGCTCCGCTTGCGAGAGGATGGCCTGTGTCAACGTCAGTGAAGGTTGGCCATATTGGGGGTGCGGACATTTTTTGCCCATGAATCAGGCCACCACTCCCTGACTACGATAGGCGTCGGCGAAGATCTCTTCGATGGAACGATGCGGGTTTTCCTCCCGCAACCGGCGCACCTCGGCTGACAAGCGTACCAACTCCTCGCTTGGCTTGGCCCATTGCTCCTTGGGCAGTGGCTTTGACCACTCCTCCACCTGCGCCGGGCGCAGCTTGGGGCGCGATTTCATCAGGCGCTTGGCTTCCCACTCGGTCAGGTAGCCGGGCAGGTTCCACAGTTCGATGACGTGGTAGGCATACCAGAAGAAAGCGAAGACCGGCCCCACCTCGCCCTTGGCCCGGCGCTCGCGCATTCCGCGACGCGCATTGCGTAGCGTATGCACACCCTCCCAGGGCGGATCGTCTTTACCGCGCGGCAGATGCGGATCCTGAATCTCGTGCAGCGAGTGGACCTCGTAATCCATATAGGCACGGATCGCTTCCCAATTGCTGATCGCCAGAGGCAAGCCCGACGACACGTATTCGAGCTTCAGCCACTTGCCCGTCTCCGGGTGGGCATACCCCACCCCCATACCGTACTGCTGCTGTACGCCGTACTGGGTGGCCCCGCGAGCCTCCACCACCCAGGCCATCAAGGACTCCCAGGGAACGAAAACGACTTCCTGCGTATCGGTCAGGGTAAAGCACACTTCGCGGCGCTGCCGGTTGAAGCGAACGGGAATGCTTCGCTTCAAGTCCTGAATACCCATATAGTGGCCTATATACATTAGAAATAAGCCAGCTGCCCCACCTACTAATCCTGACCAAAAAAACAGCCTATATAAAAAAAAGAAATTATCAGATGATATACTTGGCATGAGCATTAAAACAAGCGCTGGAAAAACCAAGACACATAGCAATAAAAACCCACACCATCCAGCGGTAATCATCTGCCAACCAAAAACATTTGGCCACCCTCCCCCGAAATCCAGCCAAGTATCATTAAGTTCGCTTACGGCCTTGCTCATATCCAGCGGCGGCTGGCCCGTCGACAAGGGCAGCGGCGCTAGATAGGTAATGCGTCCCCCGGGAATCGCCTGGGTATCACCCGCACGGTGAGGTTGGGAAAGCTCGGGCTGCGGTAGATCCGGCGTCTTGTTACGCATGGTCAAATTCCTTTTCGTCTCTTAATCGCCTGCCGGTCAAAGATCAATAGCATACCAGCTCCCGGGGTTGCCTCGGCGTGGAAATTCTGACGGCGTATAGCGTTTTTCGCTACCGGCCCCGCCACGCGGGTTGATATAGATATAGACGTCGCTTGCCTGGTAGCGGCCCTCGTCATCGCGATGCTCAAACCGTACTCCGACTACCCAGTGCTCTGTCTCATACCCATGGGGGGTGGACCGGTGCGCCGGTGAGCGCCCCGATAACACCACATGGCCCTTATCTATATCGGTCCCTATCACCAACGCTTCTGTCAGCTCGGTAGACGCTTCCAACCAATGTTCAGGTGCCCGTATCGTGCCTTCTTTCTGCCATATTTTCACAGGCTGTACCTGCCAGGCCTTCAGCGAAAGGCGTACTGGTGCCTGGCCCACCAGCGGCGGCTGCAATGCCTCAGGCAATAGCCCAGGCAAATGCAGCGCAACCCGGTGGTGGTCGGGGCTGCGCGTCCAATTGGGTCGCCAACTCTCTGTGTAGACCTCTTCCAGTGTGATATGAGCAGCTTGACTGATGCGCTGCAGCTCGCTCAGGTAATACTCTAAGGTTTCATCGCCCTGCTCTGTTCCCCAAGGAGAGTGCAACAACCACTGATCGTGCTGACTGATATTGTGACGGTTATAGAGCCAGGCACCCCCGAGCTGTAGAACCGAAAATGCAAAGCCTATGGCATTGAAACGCCAAAACACCGATGCGAGTTGAGGGCCTGCCATTGCCCATGTCGTGGCACCTCGCGCAACAGCAATACCAGCCCTCGCATTGGAAATTAGCCCATACCCGTGCGCCCCCATTAACCCAGCATCGCCCACCATGGCCAGCGCAGCGGCCCCCTGAGCATTGCCGTTGCCACTACGCACAGCATCCTGCCAGTTACTCCTATTATTATATAATCCAAATATAGAAGCCCCGAATCCAGTAAAATACCCAGCAACCCCTAGGCCAAAGTGCATTCGTCCCAACTGAGCATATACACCGCTTGCACGGCTTGTGTTAACAGCATTCCCCAAGGCGCGCGCCTGAGCCTGAAGCGCTGTATCACCAATACTCTGCCCAGCCAAAAATCCAGCCGCAGAAGTAGAGAAAACCGCTCCAGCCAGCCTAACCAAGGCTTTCTGCTCTTCTCTGCGGTCCTCACTCTCCTGAACAGCATTCAAAGCCTTTATAGCTGCCCACAGCCCCACTGCTTGGCCGATAAATACCAGCAACCCGACACCATCGCCCAATAGCCCTGCCGGTGGAGCTCGGTAGATTCCCTGCCGGAGATTGCTGGTCAGCCTTCCGACCGCTGCAGCCTTTCCGGCATCATCGAACTCCAGCACCAGGCCAGCCCTGCCACTCTCGCCTTGCGACAAAATGAGATCATCAGCCCCCACCTCACCAACTGGGCTAAGGGCTGCGGCCAATCGATGCTCGTTCGCCTCCAACTGAGCCTGTACACGGCGGCGCTCATCCCGGATTCGATCACGCTCAGCCCCCGAGGCCTGCCGCCGTTTATTGTTCAAGCTGGTCAGACGTTCTCTCAGCAGCAGGGTGTCTTTGACCAGCGCTATTAGCTCCCTGAGGCTATCCGTCGAGAAAACGAAACGCGCTCCGTTCTCTTTAGCAGCATCGACGATACGCGCCCATGCCGCAGGCGGTTTCAACTGACGGAAAAGGTCTTCTAACTCCGGCATGTTGAAGCCATTCTGCCCGGTTGCCTGCTGCATCTGCTGCATGATACCGGCCAACCCTGCGCCTACTGCAGGCGTCAGGTTGGTTCTGGCACCATTCGCCAAGGATTGTATGTTTTCCGGCAATTTTGTCAGGTCGGGCAGCTTCCCACCTTCGGCTTCTTTCAGCCTATCCACCCAGCTATCCAGATGTTTCAGAATGCCGTAACCGGCGGCAATGAGCGCCGTATAGCTTTTTATCAACTCGGCTTGTTCCTGCAAGCTTCGAGTATGAAAGAGGGGGCGATCGTACTCCGGGTGTTCGGTCAGCCACTGTTTTATTCTTTCGACGACCTCATCGTCTCGACAAATATCTCGCGTGCAGGCGTATTCCGCCGAGAATGCCATCCCAACCTGCTCTTCACTATCGGCGTCAAAATACCAGGCTGCCAAATGAAAATAGTTGGAGCACAGCATATCGGCCCGGTCTTGACTGATATGGTTCAGTAGGGCATTCCAGCGCGCTAGCTTTGGACGCTGCTGCTCCAGAAATTGATCCATGTCGCCGCGGCGAATAAGGTCATTGACTCCGCGCTGACCAAAAGAAGCCCCTTCCAAAATATCGCGGACGCGCCGGTTATTGGTTTTCTTGAGGTCGAGCAAGGTGTTCATGTGCTGCTCGACGAAAGCACTATCCGCATGGGCCATCGTTTCTCTAGCATGATATCGGCGAATCTCGGTCTGCTGCCGCTGCAGGATTGCCGAGGCGTTGGCTCGGTTAGCGTCTTGGCTAACCTCAAGAAGCCTAGCTCTAAGCTCATCGGGCAAGTCAGGGTCGTAGGAGCGGGCAAGCTGCTCCTCTTCGTTGAGGTAATTCAGCACGGCTTGCCGAGTATGCTCCCTATGCGGCTCGTCCAGTGTCTCTAAATCATTCCAAAGAGCACTCTCTGGAGAGCCTTCCTCGCCAGGAGCCAATGACGCCATGGTTTCTGCCGTCAACTGTGTGATGGACTCGATATAACAGCCGAGCAGGTAATTGCGCTGAGTACGCTTTTCCTCCTCCTCCGTCCACTCATCGATCCACCCCACCACGTTGTCCTGATACATGGCCAGGTCGCGCATGACACCGATATCGTCGCGCACGATCAGGCACAGGCATTCGTCGCGATCCTCGACCTCATGCTGCTTGAGCAGCTTGCCGAGACGGGTCTTGTGGTAGTAGTGATCGTTTTCCCAGTGGTAGGCCTCACCTTCCTGCTCGTGGCCTCCTTCGGGCTGCTCCAGCTCAGCCTCTTCGGCGAATTCCGCGACCCACTCTTCTGCCTGGGTCGTAGTGATCAGGTGTTCCCCACCACCGGAAACGGGATTGGCACCGGAGAGGTCGACCGCCTGCATGAAGGCGTCGCGATCTTCTTCGCTCTCCAGCACCTGGGCACGCTTGGCGTCGGTCCACTTCACTTCGGAGAAGCAGACGTAGAGGGTCCGGTCCGTCTCGTACTCGAGCTTGCCGCCGGTGATCTCATCGCCCTGTTCACGAAACTCGTACTCGGCGAGTGCGTTGGTTTCGCCATCGAGCACATAGAGGTAGCCGTTGCGCAGCAGGCGAATGCCGAGAGGCCGCGCGCTCAAGGTGTAGGGTGTAGAACATCCGGGCACCAGCTCCTCGACCAAGCCATAGCGCAGCGGCAGCAGCTGAACGCTGCCGCTGTTCAATGGACAGGTGGCACCCTCGTCGCTGTCGCGGCACGGCAGTTCATAGGCGGCCAGGGCGCCGTCATTGCGGTCATCGGTGGGTCGCTCGAACGCAGACATGTGACATGCTCCCTATGTCGTGGGTGATGAAGGTGTAGCCGCCAGTGCGGCCTCGATGCGCGCCAAGACACTGCCTCGCTTGGGGTCGGTGAGCGCGTGGAGACATTCGGCAACGCTTTCGTCGCCCTGCCAGGTAGTAATGCCCAAGCGCGACATCAGACTGCACAGCAGTGCCCACTCCCGAGGCGAGGTGAAGCCCAGGCCACGGGCTTCATGCACGATCTCGAGGAGTTGCACATGACGCTGCGGCCGGCTCGTCTCCGTCAGCCAGCCAGCGCAGTGCTGGTCGACAAAGCGCATTAACTGCCTGGCATGCCGGCGCAGATCGCAGGCCTGCAGCCGTTGAAGCTGAGCCTCGGATAGACGATAGCCTTCCGGGGCGGGCGCCAGTGGGGGCGCGTCGTCCTCAGCCGGCGCCCAGCTATGCCACGCATCGGCCACGGCATCCGGCAGCACCAGGCGCTCGATGGGCCCCCACGGTATCAAGGCCGGCGTACTCCCCTCCTGCAACAGGGCGGCGATGACCGCCGGGTCGGCAAGCCGAAGCAGCATGGGTACGTCGAGCGGGTGGCGCACCAGGATCAGGCTTCGCAAATAGTCTGCGACCTCGGTAAGGCTGGCTCCGCTCTCGATCAGATAGCCCCACTCCGGCTCCAGGCCCTCGGCGAGGAAAGCCTGCAGCACCGGATCATTCAACCCGTTGAGCTGCACCAGCCACGGGGATACCTCCTTCACCTCGGCCCAAGGGGTGCCGGCGTAGAGCAGGTCTGCTTCCAGCCTGCCTTCGGACCATTCATAAAGCCGGCGTGGCAGCTCCTGCACTCGTACACCATCGAGCAGCAGGAACACCCGCTGCGCATCGGGCCAGCACCACGTGCCGCCCGTCAGTCCCTGGGATAGTGGCCAACTCACCATATCCGTCACGCGCTACCACCCTTTTCACAGACAGGACATAACGCCTGTTGCTGTAGCAGTGCCGCATGCTGCGGGGCCTGGATCGGCGTGAACTGGGGCGCGGCCTCCGCCTCCCTCGGCAACGCCGGCGCCTGGGCCGCCTGGCCGGAGCCGGAGCCTGGGCTGCCGCCGGAGTTGATCTTGACGCTGGCACCGACGATGGTCACGCCGCTGGGGTCGAGCTTGATGAAGCTGCCGCCGGCCTTGAGGGTGATCTCGGCGCCGGCTTCGATCACGACCTTCATGCCCGCCTTGTGGTGGATCTCCTGGCCGGCCTCGACCAGCTGGGCACGGCCGATCTTCTCGTGGCGGCTGGCGTCGACGATCAGGTGGTCGTCGCCGTCGATCTGGGTGTGCCGCTGGCCGTGTACCGTCAGGTGGTCATCGGCATGAACCTCGCCAATGCGGTCGTTGTGCACGGTGAGGAAGCTGTCGTTGCCGATTTCCTCGGTGCGGTCGTTGTTGGTGAGCAGCTCCAGGTCCTTCTGGGCGTGCAGCCAGATCTGCTCCCGCTCGGCCTCGTCCTCGAAGCGCAGTTCGTTGAAGCCGTCGCCCTTGTGGCTCTGGGTACGGAGCACCGTTCGGGTCTTGTGCTCGGGCAGGGCATAGGGCGGGGTGTTCACCGCGTGGTAGGTGCGCCCGGTGATCAGCGGCTGATCCGGATCGCCTTCGAGGAAAGAGACGATCACCTCGTGCCCGATCCTGGGAATGGCGATGCTGCCGTAGCCGCCACCGGCCCAGCCCTGGCTCACTCTGAGCCAGGCACTCGCTCCGTTTACAGCGGCTTCGCCGCCAGCCCCGGCGGTATCAGGCTCGGCGTAGCGGTCCCAGGGGAACTGCACCTTGACCCGGCCGTGCTCGTCGCAGTGGATCTCCTCGCCCTCGGGGCCGACCACGAAGGCGACCTGGGGGCCGTCGACGCGGGGCTTGGCGTTGGGCTCGGGGCGCCAGGCGGTGTCGGCGGGGGTGAGCAGCAGCTCGTTGTGGTAGCGGGTGCTGTCGTTGCCGCCGATGCCCTGGCGGTCGCTGGCGGTGACGCCCACGGCATCCTCTTGCAGCGCCTGGGGCTGCCTGCCGTGATGCACCACCGAGACCACCTGCCAGTCGCGGTTGAGGCGCTCGGCATCGTGGTCGGTGAGGGTGAAGCGGTGGCCGGGGGCGAGCTCGGGCAGGTCGCTCTCGGCCTCGGCGGTCAGCGCATCGTGGCGCAGGTGTTCCAGGCGGATGCGGGTGAAGGCCTCGCCGGAGGCGTCGGCCTTGTAGCGGCCGGGGTAGTCGTAATGCTCATAGTCGTCCCGTTGACTATGGGTCTCGAGATCACGTCCCATTTCCTCATGCAGCTGGGCATACGCCGGCTGCTTGAAGGAGTAATCCTTGAGCATGGCCGAGGCGGGGCGGACCCGGGAGACCTGCTTGAGCTTGCGCAGGTGGCGCAGCGGCGGCGTGCCGCCGGCGCGGCCGTGATAGGTGCGCTCGCCCAGGCTGGCCAGCACCTGGGGGTCGTCGGCGAAGACCAGGC
>NZ_JAKCMI010000017.1 GCF_021412585.1 Halomonas alkalisoli
CAGTTCGACGGTCTGCAGGCCGCCGTCGATCTCACGGGTCACCTGCAGCTTGTCTCCGTCGACCACGACTTCCGAGGCGAAGGTGGCCTGGGGCAGCCCCGTCAGCGCGGCGAGCATCTGTCCGGTCTGGTTGTTGTCGGTGTCGATGGCCTGCTTGCCGAGGATGACCAGGCCGGGCTGCTCGGCTTCCACCACCTTGGCCAGCAGCTTGGCCACGGCCAGCGACTCGACGCGCTCGTCGGTTTCGACATGAATGGCACGGTCGGCGCCCAACGCCAGCGCGGTGCGCAGCTGCTCCTGGGCGGCCTTGGGGCCGATGGTTACTGCCACCACTTCCGACGCCACGCCTTTTTCCTTCAGCCGCACCGCCTCTTCCACGGCGATCTCGCAGAAGGGGTTCATGGCCATCTTGACGTTGGTGAGGTCGACGTCGGCGTGATCCGCCTTGACGCGGATCTTGACGTTGTAGTCGATGACGCGTTTGACCGCGACAAGGATCTTCATGGTTCGACTCCTGTGGAGATGTAGCTCAGGCGGTGATGGCCCGGCCGATGATGATCTTCTGGATCTCCGAGGTACCCTCGAAGATGCGAGTAATGCGCGCATCCCGGTAGTAGCGCTCGATGGGCAGGTCACAGATATAGCCGTAGCCGCCATGCACCTGCACCGCGCTGTCGGTGATCTTGGCCGCCGCCTCGGAAGCGAACAGCTTGGCGACCGCTGACTCCAGGCTGAAGCGACCACCGGAGTCCCGGGCCGCTGCCGCCTGATAGGTGACCAGCTTGGCCGCCTCCAACTGGGTGTGCATCTCGGCCAGCATCCACTGAATGCCCTGGTGCCGGCACAGCGGCTTGCCGGCTACTACCCTCTCCCGGGCCCAGGCCAGGGAGTCGTCATAGGCGGCACGGGCGATGCCCACGCTCATGGCCGCCACTTCGACACGACCGCGATCCAGTACCGCCATGGCGGTGGCAAAGCCCTGCCCCTCCTCTCCCAGCAGCGTGGCCTCGGAGAGTTGGCAATCGAAGCTGATCTCATAGATGTGGCTGCCACGCAGCCCCAGGGTCTTCTCGGGACTCGAGAACTGGATACCCGGGGCATGGCGATCGACCAGGAAGGCCGAGATGCCCTTGTGGCCCTGACTCTCGTCGGTCTTGGCATAGACCACCAAGAAGTCGGCGTAGGCACCATTGGTGATGTAGTGCTTGGTGCCGGTGAGGTGCCAGCCCCCCTCGCGCCGCACCGCCTTGGTACGCATCTCCGCCGGGTTGGAGCCGGCACCAGGCTCGGTGAGGGCGAAGGCGCCGAGCTTCTCTCCGCTGGCGCACAGCGGCAGCAGCTCCTGCTTCTGCTGTTCGGTGCCGCCCAGCAGCACCGAGTCGGTGGCCAGAAAGTGGGCGGTCAAGGAGGAGCAGGTGGCGGCACAGTGATAGGCCACCTCCTCCACCGCCAGGGACATGGCGATGCTACCCGGGTCGAAGCCGCCATAGGCATCGGGCAGGTTCATGCCCCAGAAGCCCAGTTCGCCCAGGGCATCGAGGCTCTCACGACAGAAGTCGCCGGTTTCGTCATAGCGCTTGGCGTTGGCCTTGAGCACCTCGGCGGACACCCGATGGGCGGCATCCTGGAAGGCAATGGCATCGGCGGTTAGTTCAAAGTTCATGGCAGGTCACCTCATCGAACAACGTATTGTGCTGGCCCAGAGCGGGTGCCGGACGCTGGCTGTACGCCTTGTGGCCATTGAAGAACACCGGCTGGGGCGAGCCTGGCCGGTCACCGATGCGCGGCAGTAGCTGCCGTTCGGCGGCATGCGGAGAAGCCGCGGCCTGAGCGATATCCCAGATCGGTGAGACGGGCACGCCGGCCGCATCGAGACGCTCACAGACCTCCTCGACGCTGTACTGCCCGGCCCAGGCCTCGATACGCGCCTTGAGAGCCGCCTGATTGGCATTGCGCCACTCATCGCTGGAAAAGGCCTCATCCTCGGCCAGTTCGGGCGTCTCCATGCAGTTCGCCAGCTTGGCGAAGAGGGCATTGTTGGCCACGGCGATGATTACCTGCCCATCCCTGGCCCGGAAACTATCGAAGGGTGCCGACAGCGGATGGCGGTTGCCCACCGGGCCCGGCGCCGCGCCACTAGCCAGAAACTGGGAGAGGTTGGTGACCTGCATGGAGAAGAGGCAGTCGAGCATCGACACATCCAGGTTGCTCCCTTGACGCTCCGGGTCGCGCTCGCGCCCGAACAGCGCCGCGCAGATCGACCAGCTGGCGAAGAGGCCGGCGCAGATATCACCCAGGGACTCACCGACCCGAGTCGGCGCCCCCCCCTCCTCGCCGGTGACCGACATGATCCCGGAGAGGGCCTGGGCGATGATGTCGTAAGCCGGCTTGGCGCTCATCGGACCCTGCTGGCCGAAGCCGGAAATCGAGCAGTAGATGATGCCGGGATTGATGGCTTTCAGGCTCGCTTCGTCGATACCCAGCCGTGCCGCTACGCCGGGACGAAAATTCTCCACCAGCACATCGGCAGTCGCGCAGAGAGCATGGAAGCGCTTCCTGCCTTCGTCGCTCTTGAGGTCCAGGGTCAGGCTGTACTTGCCGCGATTGAGCAGCGAGAAGTAGACGCTCTCGCCATCGATGAAAGGGCCAATCTGGCGGCTGTCATCGCCCTGGGGCGTTTCGATCTTGATCACCTCGGCGCCCAGATCGGCCAGCATGGCGGTGCAGTAGGGGCCAGCCAAGAAGCGCGACAGATCGATGACGGTCACACCTTTGAGGGGTTGCATGGTCTCTCTCCCGAAGGGGGCACCGACAACGGCGCCCGTGGCGTGAAAATGGGCGTTACTTATCCAGCATCGGCAGGTCGAGGCCGTTGTCGCGGGCGCACTGCTTGGCAATATCGTACCCGGCATCCGCGTGGCGCATCACCCCGGTGCCCGGGTCGTTGCGCAGCACCCGGCCCAGGCGCGCGTGGGCTTCGTCCGTGCCGTCGGCGACGATCACTACCCCGGCATGCTGTGAATAGCCCATGCCCACGCCTCCGCCGTGGTGCAACGAGACCCAGGTCGCGCCGCCGGCGGTATTGAGCAGGGCGTTGAGCAGCGGCCAGTCGGAGACGGCGTCGCTGCCGTCCATCATCGCCTCGGTCTCGCGGTTGGGGCTGGCCACCGAGCCGGAGTCCAGGTGGTCGCGGCCGATGACGATGGGTGCCTTGAGCTCTCCTTTTGCAACCATCTCGTTGAAGGCCTGGCCCAGGCGGGCGCGATCCTTCAGGCCGACCCAGCAGATCCGCGCCGGCAGGCCCTGTAAGGCGATCCGCTCCCGGGCCATGTCGAGCCAGTTGTGCAGGTGCGGGTCGTCCGGGATCAGCTCCTTGACCTTCTGGTCGGTCTTGTAGATGTCCTCCGGGTCGCCGGAGAGCGCCACCCAGCGGAACGGGCCGATGCCCTGGCAGAACAGCGGGCGGATATAGGCCGGTACGAAGCCGGGGAAGTCGAAGGCGTTCTCCACGCCCTCTTCCTGGGCCATCTGGCGGATATTGTTGCCGTAGTCGAAGGTCGGCACGCCCATGGCCTGGAAGTCGAGCATGGCACGCACATGCACCGCCATGGACTGCTTGGCGGCCTTGGTCACCGCCTCGGGTTCGGTCTTGCCCCGGGCCACGTATTCGTCCCAGCTCCAGCCCGACGGCAGGTAGCCATGCAGCGGGTCGTGGGCGCTGGTCTGGTCGGTGACCATGTCCGGGCGCACGCCACGCTTCACCAGCTCGGGCAGCACGTCGGCGGCGTTGGCGCACAGGCCGATGGAAACCGCCTTGCCCTCGGCGGTGTAGCGCTCGAGGCGCGCCAGGGCGTCGTCCAGGTCGCTGGCCTGCTCGTCCAGGTAACGGGTGCGCAGGCGGAAATCGATGCTGGTCTGCTGGCACTCGATATTCAGCGAACAGGCCCCGGCCAGGGTCGCGGCCAGGGGTTGGGCGCCGCCCATGCCGCCGAGGCCGGCGGTGAGGATCCAGCGCCCGGCCAACTTTCCGTCGTAGTGCTGGCGCCCGGCCTCGACGAAGGTCTCGTAGGTACCCTGGACGATGCCCTGGGAACCGATGTAGATCCATGAGCCGGCGGTCATCTGGCCGTACATCATCAGGCCCTGCTTATCCAGCTCGTTGAAGTGCTCCCAGTTGGCCCAGGCCGGTACCAGGTTGGAGTTGGCGATGAGCACCCGCGGGGCGTCCCTGTGGGTCTCGAACACGCCCACCGGCTTGCCCGACTGGATCAGCAGCGACTGGTTGTCCTCCAGGCGCTTGAGGGTCTCGACGATGGCGTCGAAGCACTGCCAGTCCCGGGCGGCACGACCGATGCCGCCGTAGACCACCAGGTCCTCGGGGCGCTCTGCCACGTCCGGGTGAAGGTTGTTCATCAGCATGCGCATGGGGGCTTCGGTGAGCCAGCTCTTGCAGCTGAGTTCAGTCCCGGTGGGGGCGGCGATCCGGCGGCTGGGATCGTGACGGGGGTCG
>NZ_JAKCMI010000018.1 GCF_021412585.1 Halomonas alkalisoli
CTCGCTTGCTGTCGTGGCGGCCGACTCTGTCGGCGGCCTCGCCAGCGCCCTGCGAGGAAGGCGTATTCTACTGAAGTGGCTGAGTTTGTCAACTCTCTTCGCGGCCGTCACCGGGGTGAGCCTGATGCGAAGCGCCGCGCTTGCCGGCTGCCTTCAGCGTGGCGTGCATTCTACCGTCTCCGGTGCTTCTGTCAATCGCGAATCGCTCTAGCCGATTCGAAAAAAACCAAACAGAAACAAGCACTTTCTCCACTTCCACCGCCGGTAACGTTTGCCCGTTGCCGGCAGCGGATGCGTACTTTACGGGCTGGGGGCCGCGGCCGCAAGGACTTTTGTCGGAAAATTTCACCGCCCGCCCGAAACGCCCGTCCACAGGCGGTTTCGGGCGAGTGGCTGTGGATAACCGGTCGCTTTCGGCTCGCCTGCCGCTATTGGCTTGCACGATCGAGCAGCGACAGGATCGAACGATAGGGGATGCCCCCATGCAGCGCCAGCCCGATCTCACAGGTCTTGGAATTGGAGTAGCCCGCATCGCAATCTGCCACCTGGGCGGCCAGCCCCTTCAGCGCCGAGGCATTGAGCTCCGGCGTGGAAAGCCCCTTGTCGCCGGCGAAGCCACAGCAGGTGATCTCCGCCGGCACCACCACCTCACGGGCACAGGCCCTGGCCAGCGCCACCATGCGCTCGCCAAGCCCCATATGAGTACTGGAGCAGGTGACATGTACCGCGACACGCTCATCCAGGGGTGTGAGCTCGAGCCGTGGCAACAAGTGGTCATGGGCGAAGGCAACCGGCTCCTGCACTGACAGACGCTGATCCAGGCGCGATTGCATATGCAGCACACAGGGGCTGGTGTCGCTGATGATCGGATAGCGACCGTTCTGGCTGGCCACCAGCAACTCGCGATTGAGTTCACGGGCCTTGTGCGTCGCCTCGTCGAACTGCCCCTTGGAGTGAAACGCCATGCCGCAACACAGATGCCCCGTCATCTCGGGCAGTATCACCTCGAAACCCGCCCGCTCCAGCAGCGACAGGGTAATCTCCATGATCGAGCGGCTCTCGGCATCGCCATGGGTGGCACCGAACACTCGAGTCGCACAGGAGGGCAGGTAGACCACCTTGTCCCTTGATCCACCACCGGGTGAGCGCTGCTTGAGTACTCGTATCGGCGCCGCCTTGGGCAGGGTGGGCACCCACTGGGGCACTCGGTTGCCACTGGCCTTCGTTATCGTACCGCTGACGCGGGAGAGTCCCTTCTCGCCCAGCACCGCACGGCCAACGCCTGCCATGTTCAGAACGCCCCGGGCAACACGCGTCACCCCGGAGAAGTGGCGCCCCACCCGCCGCGACAGATCGGCATGCTTCGCCAGGCGCTCATGACGCATCTCGCGGATCAGTTCACCGGTATTGATACCCACCGGACACTGGGTGGCGCAGAGGCCGTCGACGGCACAGGTCTCGTCGCCGGCGTAGCGATAGTCGCGGCGCAAGGTGGCCAGCCGTTCGGCATCCTCCCCGTCGATGGCATCGCCCAGCGCCTCGAGCCTTGCCATCTCACGGGCAATGACGATGCGCTGGCGCGGCGTGAGGGTCAGGTCCTTCGACGGGCAGACGTGCTCGCAGAAACCGCACTCGATGCACTTGTCGATGATGTCGTGGGCCGCCGGCAACGGCTTGAGGTTCTCCAGGTGCAATGTCGGGTTGCGGCTGAGGATGACCTCGGGATTGAGCAGATTCTCGGGGTCGAACAGCGCCTTGATCTGCCACATCAGGGCGTAGGCCTCGGGCCCCCACTCCAGCTCGACATAGGGAGCCATGTTGCGTCCGGTGCCGTGCTCGGCCTTGAGCGAGCCGCCGTACTCGACGCCGACCAGCTGCGCCACTTCGTCCATCAGAGCCTGGTAGCGCTCCACCTCGCCGGGCTTCTCGAAGCCCTGGGGGAAGACGAAGTGCAGGTTTCCTTCCAGGGCGTGGCCGAAGAGGATGGCCTCCGGATAGCCATGGCGATGGAAGGCATCGGTCAGCGCCTGAACGCCTTCGTCGAGGCGCTCGATGGGAAAGGCCACGTCCTCGATGATCACCGTCGTGCCGGTGTCACGCACCGCGCCCACCGCGGGAAAGAGACCCTTTCGGATCTTCCAGTAGAGCTCGTAGGTGCCCTTGTCGCGGGTGAAGGTAACGGGCTCCAGGGTGTGAATGCCCTCAAAGATGTCACGCACCGCCTGAAGCCGCGCTTCGAGCTCGCCCTCGTCATTGCCGCGTACGTCGATCAGCAGCGCGGCCGCCCCTTCCGGCAGCGTTTTCAACACCTCGGGCATTCCCGGCTTGCGCTCCACCGAGCGCAGCGCCGCGCGGTCCATCAGCTCCACCGCGGAAACCGGCGCCGGCTTGAGGGCGATCGTCGCCCGGCAGGTGGTGGCCATGTCCGGCAGGAAGACCAGTGCCGCGGCCTTCAGCGGCTCATCCACCACGGTGTCGTAGGTAATGGTGCTGATGAAGCCCAGCGTCCCTTCGGAGCCGATCATCAGATGCTTGAGAATCTCGATACCATCGGTGAAGTCGACCAGGCTGTTGAGCGCATAGCCGGTCGTATTCTTGAGCCGGTACTTGTGGCGAATCTTCTCGGCCAGCGGCGCATTGGCCCGGGTCTCGGCGGAGAGCCGCTCGAGCCCTTCGACGAGTTCGGCATGGCTACGCCGAAACGCCTCACGACTGGCCGGGTCGGCGGTGTCCAGCCGGGTGCCGTCGGCCAGGATCACGCGGATATCGCGCACCGTGCGATAGCTGTTCTGTGCGGTACCGCAGCACATGCCCGAGGCATTGTTGGCAGCGATACCGCCGATCATGCAGCTGCCGATGGAAGCCGGGTCCGGACCTATCTTGCGACCAAAGGGGGCCAGCACCTGGTTGGCCCGGGCGCCGATCACCCCGGGCTGCAGGCGGATCGCCTGCCCACCCTCGAGGATCTCATGGCCGCGCCAGCCCTGGCCCATCTGGATCAGCACGGAGTCGGTAACCGCCTGGCCGGAAAGCGAGGTGCCGGCGGCACGGAAGGTCACCGGCAGCCGGCGGGAGCGACACGCCGCCAGCACTGCCATCAGCTCGTCCTCGCTCTCGGGGCGCACGATCAGCTTGGGAATCAGACGGTAGAAGCTGGCATCGGTGCCGTAGGCCAAGGTGCGCAGCGGATCATCGATCAGCCGCTCGACAGGCACGGCCTCGAGCAGTTCGCGCTTGAGATCCTGCCAGGCATCGGCAGCGGGAGGCGCTGAGGTCACGACAGTCATACGCGCTCCTCGGGATGGCGCACCAGCACGATCAATTCCCGGGGACCGTGGACCCCGTAGGCCAGGGTCTGCTCGATATCGGCGGTCTTGCTCGGGCCCGAAATGAGCAATGCATTGGTGGGCATGCCGCCGGCCCAGCCATGGGCCTCGATGACATCGAAGAAGGTGTCTTCCAAGGTGTCGGCATCCAGCACGGCGATATGAATCGGCGGCACCAGGCTGATCAGGCGGGGCTCATCCGGAGTCGGCCACAGCCACAGGCTACCGGTCTCGGCGATGCCGCCACGGGTTGAGGTCAGCCCGGCGTCGGTATCGTGAAACTGAGCGTGCTGCCAGGTCTCGACATCACGATCGGCATCGATCAGGGTCACCTCCCCTTCGGCCAGAGCGGCACGCGCCTCGGCGGCAACCGGATGCTCGCGACCCAATGCCAGCCGTCTTACCCCCTTGGCTTGCAGCAGCTTTGCCAGGTCGGCGGTCCAGTTGCCACGGGAGGTATGGATGACCTCGCCATGAACGGAGCTGATCCAGCGCTCGAAGCGCTCCAGCCGCTCTTGCGCACTCCAGCCGCGCCCGGTAACGACGGCAAAATCGCTGTCAGGTGCCGTGAGCGGGCCATCGGTGCGCTCACGCAGGCGCTTGAGAATGTTATCGCGGGCGCTCATGACTCATCCTCCCCTGCCCGGCGGTGCGACTTGACCAGCGCATGCAGTGAGCGCTTGGCCGGCTTCAGGGCAGTGCGGTATTGCGTCCAGGGCCCGAGCCTGGATGGCGTCAAGGCGCGCAGCTTGCCAGCCATGAGCAGGCTTCCCCGCCAGGCCGAGGGGTGGGTCGCCAGCCACTGCCAGGTTTTCCAGGCCGCCACCTCCTTCTTGGTGCGCTTTACCCCGGCGCCGGGAACGTTGCCACGCCCCTCGCCCACCGCCTCGCGGCGCAGGCGCACCAGCAGGTCGGGAATCGGGATCTTGACCGGGCAGACCTCGCCGCAGGCGCCGCACAGGCTCGAGGCCGTCGGCAGGTCCTTGGTCTCCTCCAGCCCCAGCATGTGAGGCATCAGGATGCTGCCGATGGGACCGGGGTAGGTGGTGCCGTAGCTATGACCACCAACGCGGGTATAGACCGGGCAGTGGTTCATGCAGGCGCCGCAGCGAATGCAGCGCAGGGTATCGAGCAGCTCATTGTCCTGGTAGATGCGGGAACGTCCGCTGTCGACCAGCACCAGGTGGACTTCCCGCGGGCCATCATGCTCCCCCGCCTTGCGCGGGCCCGAGATCATGTTGAAGTAGGTGGTGACATGCTGGCCGGTGGCCGAGCGAGTCAGCAGGGCATAGAGCGGCGGCACATCGCGCAGGTGCTCGACCACCTTCTCTATACCCGTCACGGCAATATGCACCGGGGGTACCGTGGTGGTCATGCGGCCATTGCCCTCATTCTCCACCAGGCACAGGGTACCGGTCTCGGCCACGGCGAAGTTGACCCCCGAGACACCCACGTCGGCATTCATGAAGCGCTCACGCAACTGGGCCCTGGCGGCAGCGGTCATGTAGTCGACATCGCGGGTTCGCTCGGTCCCCGTCTTTTCGTGCATGATGTCGGAGATCTCGTCGGTATTGAGATGGATCGCCGGCATGATGATATGCGAGGGCGTCTGCTCGTTGAGCTGTACCAGGTACTCGCCGAGGTCCGACTCCAGGGCCTCGATGCCGGCCGCCTCCAGGTGGGCATTGAGATGCATCTCCTCGGACACCATCGACTTGCCCTTGATGACCGATTTCGCGCCATGCGATTCACACAGCTCACGAATGATCCGGCACGCCTCCTCGCCATCTTCGGCCCAGTGGACCCGGATACCGTTGGCCTCGCAGTTGGCTTCCAGCTGCTCCAGCAGGTCGGGCAGCCTGGCCAGCGCCCTCAGGCGGATATTGGCGCCCAGCTCGCGCAGGGTCTCCAGATCCCAGTCGCTGAAGACATCGCGACGCTTGGTCATCAGGCCATCCATGGCACGGCGAAAGTTGGAGCGGATCTGCGGGTTGCCCAGGGCATCATGGGCCTGGCGGTGAAAGGCCCGCGGCGTATAGGTCTCGACGCTCATGAGGTTCTCCGCCACAGGTAACTGGCGATATGCTCGCCCTGGATCGCCTTCTTCTGGTGTTCGAAGCGGCCGTTGATGTTCATCAGGCAGCCGCAGTCGGACGAGACGAAGTGGCTGGCACCCGTCGCTTCGATGGCCTGGGCCTTGTCATCCACCATGGCGGCGGAGACTTCCGGATGGCGAACGGAAAAGGTGCCACCGAAACCACAGCATTCGGCAGCCCGTTCCTGCTCCACCAGCTCGACCTGTCCAAGCCTGGCCAGCAGCATCGGTCCTGTCTCGGCCAGTCCCATCTCGCGTCGCGCGCTGCATGAGGTATGCATCGCCACCGTTTCGGCCTGACCACGATCGTCGAGCCGGAGATGGCAGACATGAACCAGGTATTCCGTGAGCTCGTACACCCGGCTCGCGACCTCACCGGCCAGTGACTCCTGTTCACTGCCGGCAAACAGCTGCGGATAATGGGTCCGCATCATGCCGCCGCAGGAGCCCGAAGGCACGATGATCGGCCAGGGCTCCGGGAATAGCCTGAGCTGTGCCGCCGCCACGGCGCGAGCCTCGCTCTGATAGCCGGACGTATAGGCCGGCTGTCCGCAGCAGGTCTGGTCTTCGGGAAAGAGCACCTCGATGCCTTCACGCTCCAGCAGGCGAATGCCATCCAGACCCGCTTCGGGGTAGAACATATCGACGAGACAGGTGCCGAAGAAGTAGACCTTTTCGGACTTGGGGGGATAGAGCTTGACTGGCGTCATGAGGTGCCCTCACGGTCGGCCCGCGGGAAGCTGCGGACTGCGGTAGGATATGCTGTGTCACACGACTGCTATTGTCTTGCATGACGTCGGATCTTCGCACAGGATTTGCCTGGCTTCTCCATCTGCGGTAAATTGGTAATACCAATTTACCGCAGATGAAAAAGGCACATTAGGGTGCGGCTTGCACAGTGTCAAACGACAGGCCGCGTTTTACCCCACCGAAGAGGCTATACTTTGGTCGAAGCCCTGCAATAACTGTTGCAAGCTCATGATAGTCGGCCAGATTTTCTCGCCTCTTTCCGATTGCATCGTGACCGCAATCGCGGCAATATTGGTCAGACCAATTATAGCCGGCCGCCAGGAAAACCTGCATGTCCTACCAGACCGTTCGCCAGCCCAAACTGGCCGATGTGATCACCGAGCGCCTCGAGGCCATGATTCTCGAAGGTAGCCTCAAGCCGGGCCAGCGGTTGCCACCGGAGCGGGAGCTAGCCGAGCGCTTCGGCGTCTCTCGGCCGTCGCTGCGCGAAGCCATCCAGAAGCTGGCCACCCGCGGACTGCTGACCAGCCGCCAGGGGGGCGGCACCTTCGTGACCCACGAACTCAACAGCGGCTACAGCGACCCTCTGCTGGACATGCTCTCCCGCCATCAGGAATTTCATCTGGACCTGCTGGAATTCCGCGATGCCATGGAGGGCATATCGGCCTACTATGCCGCCTTGCGCTCCACCCCGGCCGACAAGGCCATGTTGATCAAGCGATTCGACGAGCTGGAAGCCTGTTTCGCCGGCCGCAACCCGGCGCTCGAAGCCAAGGCCGACGCCGCCTTTCACCTGGCCATCGCCGAGGCGGGCCACAACGTGCTGCTGCTGCATACCATACGCGGTATCTTCCATCTTCTGGAAAAGAGCATCGTCGACAACCTGGCCCACCTGTTCGAGAAACCTCAGTCGCGCCCGCTGCTGATGAAACAGCACCGCGCCCTGCTGGATGCCATTCTCGAAGGCCGGGCCGAGGACGCTCGCGCTCGTGCTCACGAGCACCTGGTCTTCGTCGAAGAGGAGCTGCTGGAAATGGAGCGCGCCGAGACCCGATCCCAGCGGGCGCTGCGGCGTGCCCAGGCACTTCCCGAAAACCCGAGCTGAGGACACTCGCGCTTGAAAGGTCCGCATCGCCCACCGAGAATTTCTCGCCCCCTGCGCCGGCTGTTGCTGCTGCTGATACCGCTGGGCCTGGTCATCATCGTGTGGCAGGCATCCCAGACCGCTCGCGAGCAGGCGCTGCAGAACATGGTGCGGGAGGCCGAGAACGAGCTACGTCTCTCGGCTTCCGGCCTGGAGGGCCATCTGACGCGGCATGACTACCTGCCGCAGCTGCTGGCTTCCCGCGAAATGGTCAGGCGGTTCCTGGCCAATAACGGGAACCAGGACCCCATGCCGCTGAACCTGTTGCTGGATCAGTTCCGTGCCATCGCCGATGTCTCCGACGTCTACCTGCTGGATCGCGTGGGCACGACGCTGGCGGCCAGCAACTGGCATCTGGACAATACCTTCATCGGCCACAACTACGCCTTCCGCAGCTATTATCAGGACGCCATCGAAGGCCAGCGCGGCCGCTTCTTCGGCCTTGGCACCCAGTCCCAGGAGCGTGGCTACTACTTTTCCGCCCCGGTATGGCTGGACGATACGGCACCGGATGCCCAACCCTTCGGGGTGATGGTCATCAAGGTGCTGCTCGATGCCGTCGAGGAGAGCTGGACAGAGCAGGATGCCGAACTGCTGGTCACCGATGCGGATAACATCATCTTCATGGCCAGTCGTCCCGAGCTGCAGATGACCGCGCTCTACCCCCTCTCCCGGGAGGAGCACCAGGCGCTGCTGGGCACACGACGCTACGCCGACGAGCCGCTCCCCCCGTCGGGTATCGAGGTCTTCGAGGACCGGGAAGACGGTAGTCGCCTGGTGCGATTTGCCGATGGCCCCCTGGCCGAGGGCAGCTATCTTGGCCTGACCCGGCATATGGATGAGCTCGGCTGGGACATGCACATCCTCAAGTCGCTAGATTCGGTGAACAACGCGCAGTGGCTGGCCGCGCTGCTTGCCGGAGGCCTCTACGGCGTGGTGGTGCTGGCCGGCGGCGTAGGCTGGCAGCGCCTCAGGCTGCGCCGCGAGCGGGAGCTGTTCGCCGAGCGCGAACGCCGCACGCTGGCCCACGCCAGGGATGAACTCGAGCGCAATGTGGAACACCGCACCCGGGACCTGGTGGAAACCAACCGCCTGCTCTCCGACGAGATCGAAGTGCGCCGCCGGGCCGAGGAGAGCCTGCGCCAGACTCAGGACGAGCTGATTCAGGCGGCCAAGCTCGCCGTCCTCGGTCAGCTCGCCGCCGGTATCAATCATGAGCTCAACCAGCCCCTGGCGGCGATCCGCGCCTATGCGGAGAACGCCCGGTCCTTCCTCGCCCGCAGCCGGCAGGATGCCGCCGATGCCAATCTGGCCCAGGTCGTCGAGCTCACGGAGCGCATGGCAGAGATCAGCGCCCAGCTGCGTCAGTTCTCGCGCAAGAGCGGCGGCACCCTGACCGCCGTCTCAGTCCAGGCCTGTATCGACTATGCGCTGCGCCTCTACCAGGCACGATTGCGCAGCAGCAATGTGGAAGTCATTCGCCGCTGGACCGACGAGGAGGTCTGGGTGCACGCCGACCTGGTCCGCCTCGAGCAGGTGCTGGTCAACCTGATCGGCAACGCTCTGCAAGCCATGGCCGACACTCCCGACCCCCAGTTGACCCTCGCTATCGACACCGACGACCGCCACGTGCGCATCAGCGTCGCCGATACCGGTCCGGGTATACCCGAGCAGCACCTGTCGCGCATCTTCGAGCCCTTCTTCACCACCAAGATACCCGGCAGCGGGCTGGGGCTGGGGCTCTCGATATCGTCACGCATCATCGACGACCTGGGGGGGCGGCTCGATGCCGCCAACCTCACTGGTGCCGGCGCCCTCTTTACCATTACCCTGACCCGTGACGGCGATCCCGAGAGATCCCGACTCGCACAGACCCAGGAGCCATCTTCCCATGCATGACCCGGCGGCCGCCCCGGTACTGATCGTCGATGACGAACCCCACCTGCGCATCACGGCCGGCCAGACGCTGGAACTGGCCGGCTACCTGCCCGAACCACACGCCAGCGCCGAGAGCGCCCTGGCGATGCTATTGCCCGACTTTCCCGGCGTTATCGTCAGCGATATCCGCATGCCCGGCATGGACGGCATGGCCCTGCTGAAGGAGGTGCGCCTGCGCGATCCCGACCTGCCGGTCATCCTGATCACCGGTCACGGTGACATTTCCACCGCCGTGGAGGCGATGCGGGAAGGTGCCTGGGACTTCCTGGAAAAACCCTTTGCCGGCGAGCGCCTGGTGGAGATGGTGCGCCGTGGCGTCGACAAGCGGCGCCTGAGCCTGGAGAACCGCCGGCTCAAGGCCGAGCTGGAAGCGCAGCAGGCCGCCCCAGGCCCACGCCTGGTGGGGCGCACCCTGGCCATCCAGCGCCTGGCTTCCATGATCCAGCGTATCGGCCAGGTGCAAACCGACGTTCTGCTGTTCGGCGAGACCGGCACCGGCAAGGACCTGGTGGCCCGCGCCATCCATGAGCGCAGCCCACGCGGCGGCCACCCGTTCGTCGCCATCAACTGCGGGGCAGTACCGGAAAGCATCATCGAGTCGGAGCTGTTCGGCCACGAGAAGGGGGCATTCACCGGCGCCGTGGAGCGTCGCATCGGCAAGTTCGAACACGCCAACGGCGGCACCGTCTTCCTCGACGAGATCGAGTCCATGCCCCTGGCCCTGCAGGTCAAGCTGCTGCGTGTGCTCCAGGAGCGCTGTGTCGAACGGCTGGGTGCCAATGAGCCGGTGCCCCTGGATATCCGTGTCATTGCCGCCACCAAGGTCGACCTCAAGGTCGCCGCCGAGGAGGGCCAGTTCCGCGAGGACCTCTACTACCGCCTCAATGTGGTCACCCTGCCGATTCCGCCGCTGCGGGATCGCCGCGAGGATATCCCGCTGCTCTTCCAGCACTTCGCCGTGGTCGCGGCCAATCGCAGCGGCCTGGAGGCGCCGCCCCTCGACGCACGTGGCGTCTCGGCGCTGATGGCCCATGACTGGCCCGGCAACGTCCGCGAGCTGCGCAACCTGGCCGAACGCTATGTGCTGCTGGGCTCGGCCTTCGACTATCGCCTCGATGCCCTGCTCGAGGGCGTCGAGACCACCGGTGCCGACCTGGCCCTGCCGCAGCAGGTCGAGCTATTCGAGAAGAGTCTCATCAGCCAGTCCCTGGCCAGCCACCGCGGACGTATCAATGACGTCTGCGAACACCTGGGCCTGCCGCGCAAGACTCTCTATGACAAGCTGAAGAAATACGGGCTCAAGGCCGAGGACTACCGCCAGAAGGTCAAGCCCTGAGCGACCAGCTCGCCCAATACCGACCAGGACGGCAGCCAGGGCACCATGCCGGCCACCAGCAGCAGCATGAGGAGAGAGTTGCGAGGGGCGCGGTAGTCGAACGGCTTGAGCGCCGTGCCGAAGGAGCGCTTGAGCCGGGCCCCGGTTAGATCCACGCTATAGAGCTCGTCCAGCGCCAGATGGATCAGATAGCCCAGCACCAGCGCCAGCCCCTGGGCCCAGGCAAGCCGACCCTCCTGGGCCAGGAAGTGGTAGCTGGCCACGCTGGTCGCCAGTCCGCACAGCACGGCGGCCAGCAACGAGTGCCAGATCCCGCGGTGCACGGAGAAGCGCTTGAAGATCGGGCTCAGCACATGGCGCACCCCGATATAGAGCCCGCCGCAGACCATCAGCAGCGCACCCGGCTCCAGCCGAGCGTGCAGCAATAGCACGCCCACCATCACCGCCAGCACGGCCATGGTATTGAAGATCAGCCGCACGGCGTGGGAGTGATCGGCATCGATATCGGGCAGGATGCCGCCGAAGGCGGTCAGTACCGCCAGCGGCAGTGCCTCGGCCGGTGTCCAGAGACCGCCCTGCCAGCCGGTGACGGCCAGCAGGACACCGCCACCCACGGCGGCACTGAGATGGGTGCGAAAATCGGCCATGCCGGGTCGGACTCCCTGAAGCCTTGGACAAGAGATACTGGATAAATTACCAGATTATCGCCCGACTCGGCATGAAAAAACAACGTGTTAGGCACTGTCTGAAAAGTCGGCGAGCGATGGCCAGACAAGGCAAAAATCAGCGAAAAGACGGAGTTTACGGGGTGTAAATGAGTACTTTGAGCTGATTTTTAACGAAGTATGACCGAGCGCAGACAGTTTTCGGACAATGCCTAGGGGATTATTCCTGTGCTGCCAGGTACTCGTCCTTGAGCTTCACGTAGTTGCCCGCGGTATAGGGAAAGAAGGCACGCTCGCTCTCCTTGATCGGCCGCATCGCCCTGGCCGGATTGCCGGCATACACATGCCCGCTCTCCAGGCGCTTGCCTGGCGGAACCAGCGCCCCCGCGGCAATGATCACCTCATCCTCGACCACGGCGCCATCCATGACGATGGACCCCATGCCCACCAGAATGCGGTTACCCAGAGTGCACCCGTGCAGGACCGCCTTGTGGCCGATGGTCACGTCATCGCCGATGGTGAGCGGAAAGCCATCGGGATTGAAGTCGCTGGCATGGGTGATGTGCAGCACGCTGCCATCCTGCACGCTGGTGCGCGCACCGATACGAATGCGGTGCATGTCGCCACGGATGACCGTCATGGGCCAGACCGAACAGTCATCGCCCAGCACCACGTCGCCCAGCACCACGCTGGCCGGGTCCACATAGACCCGCTCTCCCAGGCTCGGGGTCACGCCCTTCCAGCTGCGAATAGGGTTTCCCGCTTGCATCTCGCCTCCTTTGGCCGGCTCGCCGGCCATGTCATAGCAGCCCGGCAGCCAGCACCAGGACCGTCAGTGGAATCGACACCCAGCGTACCACCCCCAGCCAGAGGCGAAAGCCCGGCTCACCGACACCCAGGGCGCCCCGGGCAGCTCCTTGCGGCATGACCCAGGCCGCAAAGACGGCTATCAGCAGGCCACCCACCGGCAGGAATATCTCGGTGGGAATGGTCGTCACCAGGTCGAAGACGTTCATGCCCGCCAGCGGGCGCCATTCGGCCAGCGTCGAGAACGACAGCACCGACAGCAGGCCCATCAGCCACACCGCCACGCCGATGACCGCGGCGGCCTGGCCGCGCCCGAGCCCCAGGCCCTGCAGCGTGGCGACCATCGGCTCGGCCAGGTTGATCGACGAGGTCCAGGTCGCCAGCAGCAGCAGCAGGAAGAAGGTGCTCAACCACAGCGCGCCCCAGGGCAGCTCGGCGAAGGCTATCGGCAGCGTCACGAACATCAGGCCCGGCCCCTCGGCGGGGTCCATGCCCTGGGCGAACACCACCGAGAAGATGGCGATACCCGCCAGCAGTGCCACGCCCACGTCGAGAGCCGCCACCGCGGCGGCGGCTCGGGGCAGGCTCTGGCGCTCGGGCATGTAGGCACCATAGGCCATCAAGGCACAGGCTCCCACTGCCAGCGTAAAGAAGGCGTGGCCCATGGCATGCATCACGACGAGGGGTGTGATCACCGCGAAGTCGGGCTGAAACAGCCACGCCAGGGCCGGCCGGAACCCTGCCGTGGTCGCCGCATAGCCGGCCAGCAGGAGAAGGAGCAGGTACAACAGCGGCATCAACAGGTTGTTGAGTCGCTCGAGCCCCTTGGCCACGCCGGCGGCCACCACGCTCATGGTCATGAAGAGAAAGAGCGTATGATTGAAGGCCATGCGCCGGGGGTCGGCGAGGAAGGCGTCGAACCCGGCCCCGATCTCGGCGGCACTGCGACCGACGAAGTTGCCGTTGACCGACGCCACCAGGAACTCGATCGACCAGCCGGAGACCACGGAGTAGAAGGAGAGGATGCAGAATACCGTAACGGCGCCGAAGAGCCCCAGCCAGCGCCAGTGGCCGCTGGCACCGGCGGCAGAGGCGAGATGCCCCAGCGACTGCATCGGCGAACGGCGGCCGGCGCGACCGACCAGTATCTCGGCCATCATCACCGGCAACCCCAGCAGCAGCACGAACGCCACATAGAGCAGCAGGAAGGCGGCCCCGCCGTTCTCGCCCGTGATATAGGGAAAACGCCAGATATTCCCGAGCCCTACGGCTGCACCGGTCACCGCCAGTATAAAGGCCCGCCGGGTACTCCAGCGCTCCAGGGTTGCGTTCATGCCGTCGGCCTCTCCTTCGTGAAGGCCGCAAGCCTATCAGGCCGGCTCGATGGCACCAAATCCTTCGATATCCCGTCATGCATTGAAACCCGGCCTGCCCGGCCGCATCTAAAGCCAATTACGGTTAACCTGATACCTACCCATCTTTCCTCCCTGTTCCCGAGGTGTGCATGTCCCACAATCCGCTGCTCGACTCCCACGACCTGCCACCCTTTGCCGATATAGGCCCGGCCCATGTCGTGCCGGCCATTGAAAAGCTGATCGCGGAAAACCGTGCAGCCATCGATGCCCTTGTCGCGCGCGCGCAGCAGGAGACGCCGACCTGGGAAAGCCTCGCCGCTCCCCTGGAGGCCCTCAACGACCGCCTCTCCCGGGCCTGGTCGCCGGTCTCTCACCTCAATGGCACCATGAACACACCCGAACTTCGCGAAGCGTATCAGGCCTGCCTGGGCCAGCTCTCCGACTACGGCACCTGGCTTGGCCAGCACGAAGGGTTGTTCCTGGCCTGGCAGGCGCTGAAGGAGGGGCCTGCCTGGGAGTCGCTGGATGAAGGTCAGCGCCGCAGCATCGACAACGCCCTGCGCGACTTCCACCTCGCCGGCGTCGACCTGCCCGCCGAGAAGAAGGAGCGCTACGGCGAGATCAAGTCACGGCTCTCCGAACTCTCCAATACCTTCTCCAACCAGCTGCTGGATGCCACCCAGGCATGGCACAAGGACATCGACGACGCTGCCCAGCTGGCCGGCCTGCCGGAGAGCGCCCTGGCGACGCTTGCCGCCAACGCCGAGGCCAAGAATGCGCGCGGCTATCGCATTACCCTGGACTTCCCCAGCTTCTATCCGGTGCTGACCTTCGCCGACGATGCGTCGCTGCGCCGCGAGGTCTACACGGCCTTCGTCACCCGCGCCTCCGACCAGGGCCCCAACGCCGGCGAACACGACAACGCACCGATTATCGAGGAGACCCTGCGCCTGCGCCGCGAGCTGGCCGAGCTGCTCGGCTTTGCCACCTATGCCGACTACTCCCTGACCACCAAGATGGCCGAGTCGCCCCGACAGGCGATCGATTTCCTGGACGACCTGGCCAGGCGCGCCGTGCCCCAGGCCCGCGAGGAGTTCGATGAGCTGGCCGAGTTCGCCCGTAGCGAGCTGGGCATCGCCGAGCTCTCTCCCTGGGACGTGGGTTATGCCAGCGAGAAGCTGCGCGAAGCGCGCCACGCCATTTCCCAGGAGCAGCTGCGTCCCTACTTCCCGGCGCCCCGGGTGGTGGACGGGCTGTTCCGGGTCGTCGAGCGTCTCTATGGCGTGACATTTCAGGAGGATGCCTCGGCCCCGCGCTACCACCCGGAAGTTCGCTACTTCCAGATCCTCGAGCACGGCCAGGCCATCGCCGGCTTCTATCTCGACCTTTACGCCCGAGAAGGCAAGCGTGGCGGCGCCTGGATGGACGAGTGCCGGGTGCGGCGCTGCCGTGAAGATGGCTCCCTGCAGCTGCCGGTGGCCTATCTCACCTGCAACTTCACCCGCCCGGTGGGCGACAGGCCCGCCCTGCTGACACATGACGAGGTCACCACCCTGTTCCACGAATTCGGGCACGGGCTGCATCATATGCTGACCCGGCAGACCGTAGCCGATATCTCCGGCATCAACGGGGTGGCATGGGACGCCGTGGAGCTTCCCAGCCAGTTCATGGAGAACTTCTGCTGGGAGCGCGAAGGGCTGGACCTGATCGCCGGCCATGTCGACACCGGCGAAGCGCTGCCGAGCGAGCTGCTCGAGCGCCTGCAGGACGCCAGGAACTTCCAGTCGGCCATGGGCCTGGTGCGCCAGCTCGAGTTCTCCCTGTTCGACCTGCGCCTGCATCATGAGCTGGCCGCCCCCACGGCCGCCGACGTACAGGCGCTGCTCGACGACGTGCGTGCCGCCGTCTCGGTGGTACCCCGGGCCGATTTCAACCGTTTCCAGAACGGTTTCAGCCATGTCTTCGCCGGCGGCTACGCGGCGGGCTACTACAGCTACAAGTGGGCCGAGGTACTCTCCGCCGATGCCTGGAGCGCCTTCGAGGAGGCCGGGATCTTCGATCTCGAGACCGGCCAGCGTTTCCGCCACGAGATTCTCGAGCAGGGTGGCGCCCGGGATGCCGCCGAGCTGTTCCGGGCGTTCCGGGGACGCGAGCCCAGCGTAGAACCGCTGCTGCGCCATAGCGGGATTCGTGCCGCCTGACCCGATACCCGCTCCACGGGGTATCGACCATCGACCGCCATCGGGGCATTGCCGCCCCGGTGGCTGCCATACGGGAGTTTCCATGGCCGTTCAGAAACGTTTTATCGCCGGTGCCATCTGCCCTCGCTGCGCCGAGATGGACCGCATCCGCGCCTGGGAGCAGAACGGGATTCGCTACCGCGACTGTGTCAACTGCGACTTCTTCGAGCAGGCCGCCATCGCGGACGATGCCCACGACGAGCTGGAAACCCGGGTCAACCGGGAGCGTGAGGAACAGCGCAACGACACCATTCAGACCGTCAGGATTCTCGACCCCAAAGGACGTTGATCCTGCCCCGTGCAAGCCGTTCGTCAACATTGGCAGCGTGATCTGGCCGAGCGTCTGCGCCAGCAGAGGCTCGATCCCTTACGCTGAGTACGACCTGGCGAATCGACTGATTGCCGTACGGGTCACCCCACCCCCGCCACGATGACCTGGAGTGTGCGGAGACCCGCACACACCCCCACTCCCCCCGTGCGACATCCCAGCCAGAGCGGTCGCCAGCACCCTCGACCTTGGTCTAACCCCGTTTGCTCAAACTATTGAGCAAATAGCATTTTGCCTTTCAAGGCACGCCGATTGCCTATACTGGGTGTTGTACGCCAGACTTTTCCTGAGCGTTCGTTCTATTCACTGAAGCGTTACGCTCTCATAACGACAACTCGATTGGAGTGACACCATGCGACATGCAGCATCCAAGCTGATCGTAACCTCATGCTTGAGCGCCGCCCTGGTAGCAACCGGCGTCCAGGCCGATGACCGCGAAGATTGGCCCCGCAGCCTGACCGTGGGCACCGCCAGCCAAGGCGGCACCTACTACATCTACGGTTCCGGCTGGGCCAACCTGGTTGGTGACGCCATCGACGTTTCCTTCGGCGCTGAAGTGACCGGCGGCCCGGTCCAGAACGCCACCCTGGTACAGATGGGCGAGCACGACTTCGGCATGGTCACCATGGGACCCGCCTACCAGGCCTGGATCGGTGAGAGCGAGCTGGCGCCGGGCGTCGAGCACACCGATATACGCGCCGTCTTCCCGATGTACCAGACCACCCTGCAGATCATCACTCTGCAAGGCTCCAACATCACCTCCGTGGCTGACCTGGACGGCAAGACCGTGGGCGTGGGCCCGGCCGGCGGCACGTCGGACATGTACTACCCGCAGCTGTTCGAAAAACTCGGCCTCGACGTCGACACCCGTAACGGCGGCGCCTCCGACCAGGCAGGCCAGCTTCAGGATGGCCTGATCGACGCCTTCGCCTTCGCCGCCGGCGTGCCGATCTCGGCCTTCAGCCAGCTCGAGGCCCAGGCCAACGTCAACATCTTCTCCTTCTCCGAGGAGGACATGGATCGGGTACTGGGCGACTACCCCGAGCTGTCGCCGTCCACCATCCCGGCATCCGTGTACAACAGCCTTGAAGAAGATCTGCCGGCCATCTCCATCTGGAACTTCGCCATCACCCATAAGGACATGCCGGAATCACTGGTCTACGAAGTGACCAAGACGGTGATGGAGAACCACGAGCGTATGCAGCAGATCCACGGCGCCGCGCGTGAGACCGTGCCCGAGAACTTCGAACACAACACCTTCATGCCTTGGCATCCGGGTGCCGTGCGCTGGTTCGAAGAGAACGGCTACGACATCCCGGAAGATCTGCGCGGCTGAGTTCAATCAACGCGCCAACGACGCCGGCCTCCGGGCCGGCGTCAACGCCTCGCCCAACGCAGGCACCCGTAACCTTCTAGGCACTCCGGCATGAATCACGAAACCCAACCCAACGAAGCCGCACCCAAGATCGGCACAGATGGGGTCGCTGACGTCCCCATCGCACATAATGAGCGGGTACTCTCCGGCCTGGTCGGCCAGACGGTATTCCTCGCCTGTGTGCTGTTCACGGCCATGCACCTCTACGCCCTCAACGTATCCCCCATCGAGACCTGGACGTTTCGCATCATTCACGTGGCGGGCGGTCTCGCCGTTGGCTTCGCCATTACTGCAGCCATGACGCTGGACCGCAGCCCCGAGCAGGTACGCATCAACCGCCTCGAGTGGTTTGCCCTGATTCCCGCGGCCGCTGCCATTATCTATGCCACCTTTACGATTCTCTACGCCTGGTACATGCGCGAAGCCGGCACGCCGCCTGCCAACTGGTTGGTCGTGCATCTGAGCTGGTCGCTGGTGTTCGCCACCACCATTGCCCTGGTCAGCAGCTGGATATGGCGCAGCTCCAGCCGCTCCATCCACTGGGCCGACGCGATCCTGATCGTTGCCTCGATCCTCGTTGCCGCCTATCTCGTTCTTGTGCTCAATCGCTGGCGCATGGCTGCCGGCACGCCGTTTGCCGGGCAGAACGAATTCATGATCGCCGCCGTGGGCGTGGCCCTGATCATGGAATTGACCCGCCGTGTGGCCGGCCTCGCACTGATCGCCATCACCGGCGTCTTCCTGATCTACGCCTTCGCCGGGCCTTACCTGCCGGGCCTGCTGGAACATCGCGGGTACTCGGCCGCGCGCTTCTTCACCTATCTCTATACCGACAACGGCATCCTCGGGCCGACCACCGCCGTCTCGTCGACCTATATCATTCTATTCATCACCTTTGCCGCCTTCCTGCAGGCCTCCAAGGTGGGTGACTACTTCATCAACTTCGCCTTCGCCGCCGCCGGCCGCGCCCGGGGTGGCCCGGCCAAGGTCGCGGTGTTCGCCTCCGGCCTGATGGGCATGATCAACGGCACCTCCGCCGGCAACGTGGTGGCCACCGGCTCGCTGACCATCCCGCTGATGAAGAAGGTGGGTTACCATCCGCGCAGCGCCGGCGGTATCGAGGCAGCCGCCTCCACCGGCGGCCAGATCGTGCCGCCGATCATGGGCGCAGGCGCCTTCATCATGGCCGAGATCACCGGTATCCCCTATACCGAGATCGCCATTGCCGCGCTGATTCCCGCCGCGCTCTACTTCCTCTCCATCTACCTGATGGTCGACCTGGAAGCGCGCCGCGACGGCATGGAGGGCATGAGCAAGGACGAGATCCCGCAGTTCCGCAAACTGGTCAAGCAGGTCTATCTCTTCCTGCCCATCATCATCCTGATCGGCACCCTGTTCATGGGCTACTCGGTGATTCGTGCCGGCACCCTGGCCATGGTCAGCGCCGCCGTCGTCTCCTGGTTCACCCCGCACTGGATGGGGCCCAAGGCGCTGCTCAACGCCCTGTCACTGGGCGCACGCATGGCCATTCCGCTGATCGCCGTGTGCGCCTGTGCCGGCATCATCGTCGGGGTCATCTCGCTGACCGGGGTCGGTGCCCGCTTCGCCTCCATGCTGCTGGGCATCGCCGATGCCAGCCACCTGCTGGCGCTGTTCTTCGCCATGTGTATCTCGATCTTGCTGGGCATGGGCATGCCCACCACCGCAGCCTACGCCGTCGCCGCCTCGGTGGTCGCGCCCGGCCTGCAGCAGATCGGCATCCCGCCGCTGGTCGCCCACTTCTTCGTGTTCTACTACGCGGTGCTCTCGGCGATAACGCCACCCGTCGCACTGGCCGGCTATGCCGCCGCGGCCATCGCCAACACCGATCCGCTGAAAACGGCCATGACCTCCTTCAAGTTCGGCCTGGCCGCCTTCATCGTGCCCTTCATGTTCTTCTACAGCCCGGCGCTGCTGATGGATGGCACCTGGATGCAGATCCTGCGCGTTGCCATCACCGCCGCCATCGGCATCTACCTGCTGGCGGCCGCCGTCCAGGGCTGGTTCCTCAACGGTGTAGCCAACCTGGTGCAGCGTGTCCTGCTGTTGGCAGCGGCACTGTCGATGATCGCCGGCGGCTGGATGACCGACCTGGTCGGCCTGGGTATCGGGGGGCTGGTCTTCCTGTGGCAAGCCGCCGCCCTCAAGGCCAAGCCCGGCGTCCCGAACTGAGTCCTCGGCTCGACTGAGTCCTCGGCTCGAACGCCAGCAAGCCCGGCCGGGGCGGCATCCGCCGCTCCGGCCGTTTAGTCAGCAAGACCGAACAACCGCAGGAGGCAAGCCATGGCTAGCTTACGGTGTACGATCCTCCCCCCCCTCCTTGCCGCCGGCACCCTGTTGGCCAGCACTCTGCTGGCCGGCAACGCCCTCTCCGACGAGCGCGACGACTGGCCCGAGCGGGTCCACCTGGGTACCGCCTCCCTCGGCGGCACCTATCAGGTCGTTGGCGACGGCCTGGTGACCCACATCAGCGACACGCTGGACGTGCTTGCCTTGTCCCAGGCCACCGGCGGGCCCTACCACAACATGACGCTGGTCCATACGGGAGAAGCGGAGCTGGGTCTGGTTACCCTGGGCCCGGCCCGGGAACTGTGGGACGGAGAGGGCGTCGCCGCTCCCGGCGAAGAGATGCGCAACGTCCGCGCCCTCTTCCCCATGTACCAGACGCCCTTCCATGTGGTGACGATGGCCGACTCGGGGATCGAGAGCATCGACGACCTGAGCGGCAAGCGGGTCGGCGTGGGTCCCATGGGCGGCACCTGTGCCGCCTACTGGCCACAGTTTCTGGACGCACTGGGCGTCGAGGACGTCCACCTGCAGTACGCCGGGGCCAATCACCTGGCGGACTACCTGCCGTCGCGGCTCAGCGATGCCTTTGCCTTCTGTGCCGGCCTGCCGATCCGCGCCTTCCAGCGCCTCGAGCGCAACCATGATGTACACATGTTCGGGCTGACCGAGGACGAGCAGGCCACGCTGATGGAAGCTTTCCCGGTCGCCTCGTTCGAGATCCCCGCCGATACCTACGCGTCCATGGATGCCCCCCATGCGTCGGTGGCCTTCTGGAACTTCGCCATCGGCCATAAGGATCTCCCCGAGAGCTTTGTCTATGAGCTGATGAAGCTGGTGCTGGATGACAACGAAACCATGGAGGCGATCCACCCCGCCATGGCCGAAGCCAGGGCGGAACACCTGGACAAGAACGATGTGCTCTGGTTCCACCCCGGAGCGGTGCGCTATTACGAGGAGCAAGGCCTCGAGGTACCGACTGCCATGCTGCCGCCGGAGATGCGCCCGGAGGAGGAAGCGGCAGACGTCGCCGCCGATGACGCCAACGACGAGACGATGCCAACGGACACCACCGACTAACCCCCGGCAACACAGCAGAAGGCCCCGCCTTGGCGGGGCCTTCTGCGTTCTCGGCCATGCTGTCGTCCGTCAGAACTCGACCGTGCCGCAGGCCATGCGATCACCGCCACCGCCAAGATGAGGCTCGTCCGAGTAGGTATCGCCCCCTGCATGGATCATCAGGCTTCGCCCATCCATGTCATCGAGGCTGAGTCGCGGTGCCAGCACCGGCAGGTTGGCTTCACCCTCCTCATTGACGACCAGTACCGGCAGATCACCCAGGTGACCGTCGCCATAGGGGCCCTGGTGGGTATCGGTATCGTCGGGGTCATAGTGCCCGCCCGCCTCGCCGGCCGCGGTCATCTCGCCGTCGTCGTTCTCGCTTGGCTCGCAGCTGGCATGCTCATGCACGTGAAAGCCGTAGACACCCGGCGGTAACCCGCTCAGGTCGGGCGTAAGCAGCAGACCACCGTGGCTCTCTTCCAGCGTGATGGTACCGATGGCGTCCTCGATACCATCGGCACTCACCAGATTTATCTCGACGTCATGTCGCTCGTCGGCGTGGCTGGCACTGGCGGCCAGCAGAAGGGAGGCGGCAGCGACTCCCGGTAGGATGGCATTGCGCATCTAGCGTCTCCTGTTCCTGATTCCATGGACATGCATGGATCAAGCTAGACGCTGAAACGACAGCAGGCCAGTGCTCAGCTCAGATTGTCGAGTATGCGCAGGCTCGGTGTGGCCTGATTGAGCGTATAGAAGTGAAGGCCCGGGGCACCACCATCCAGCAGTCGCTGGCACAGCCGTGAAACCACTTCCTCGCCGAAGGCCGCAATGGATTCGCTGTCATCGCCATAGGCCTCGAGCTGCTTGCGAATCCAGCGTGGGATCTCTGCACCGCAGGCGTCGGAGAATCGTGCCAGTTTGGTGTAGTTGGTGATCGGCATGATGCCCGGGATAATGGGCGCCTCGACGCCCAGCGCACGCGCCCGCTCCACGAAGTGGAAGTAGGCATCGGCGGTGAAGAAATACTGGGTGACGGCGAGGTTGGCTCCCGCCTTCATCTTGCGCACGAAGTTCTCCAGGTCCTTCTCGAAGCTGGGCGCCTGGGGGTGGGATTCCGGATAGGCCGCCACCGCGATCTCGAAGTGATCGCCGGTCTCCTCACGGATGAACTCGACGAGCTCGTTGGCGTAGCGCAGCTCGCCGATGCCGCCCATGCCTGAGGGAAGATCCCCCCTCAGCGCCACCAGGCTGTCGATGCCCTGCTCACGATAGCGATGCAGCAGGTCACGCAGCTGGGCTTTCTCGCTACCGACACAGGAGAGATGCGGGGCGGTGGTGATACCCGACTCGCGCACGGCCTGCACGGTACTGATGGTGCGAGCCTGGGTGGAACCGCCGGCGCCGTAGGTCACCGAGAAGAAGCGCGGGTTGCGTTCGGCAAGGGCATCGCGCACACCCATCAGCTTCTCACGCCCGAGGTCGGTATTCGGCGGAAAGAATTCGTAACTGATACCCAGCGGGTGTGCCTGCGTGCTCATCGGTCAATCTCTCTTCGTTAGCCGGCGAGGCCGAAATGGGCCGCGCCACGATGTATCGATCACTCTGCTTCGAGTCTATGGCCACCATTTTGCCGGGCAGCCTCAAGAGAGACCAATGAAAGTTTCCGGGCATGCACATTAGTTCCGGTCATGTTGAGGGCAGCGGTCGACGCGACTCGCTGACAGAAGCGTGAGCGCCAGGCATCATGACGGCTTTCGGCAAGGGATTGAAAAGACGATGATCGACCCCGGCGCCCTGATGGGCCCTCTCTGGACGCTGCTGGCCTTCGTCGGCCTGGGCTGGCTGGCGGCTCGGCATCTGGCCGTGGACCCGCGCCCCATCGCCACGCTGCTGATCTACCTCATTGCCCCGCTCACCTTCTTTCGCGGCCTCACCCTCGGCGGCCCGACACCGGGGTACCTGCTGCTGACCCTGGCCCTGTTCGCGCTGGCCAGTCTGATGGCCATCCTCGTCAATCTGGTGGGCAAGCGCTTTCTCCCCGCCCAGGAGAGCGCCCTGCTGGCCTTTTCGGCCGGCACCGGCAACACCGGCTACTTTGGCCTGCCGATCGCCATGGTCCTGCTGCCCCCCGAAGGCGTGACGCTCTACCTGTTCTGTGTCCTCGGGGTCACCCTCTACGAGTTCACGGTGGGCTTCTATCTCAGCGCCCGGGGCCAGTTTTCGGTACGTCAGAGCCTGATCAAGATCATCCGGCTGCCGCTGATCTACGCCTTCCTCGCCGCCCTGCTGGCCAGTGGCCTGGGGCTGGCGATTCCCGTCGCAATCATGGACGGCCTGGCCGTGTTCCCGGCCACCTATACCCTGCTGGGCATGATGATCATCGGCATGACCCTGAGTCGCGTATCGGTAAGGGAGTTCGACGGCCGCTTCATCAGTGCCTGCGTGGCGGTGCGTTTCGGCCTCTGGCCCCTGGTCGCACTGCTGGCCGTGCTCGGTCTGCAGGCGTTCTTTTCACTGTCGATCGAGCTGGCCATGGCCCTGCTGCTGGTGGGGGTAGTGCCCATGGCCGCCAATGTGGTGGTGGTCGCCATGGAGCTAGGCATCCGGCCGGAAAAGGGTGCCATTGCGGTGCTGCTGACCACCCTGGCGGCGCCGTTGCTGATCCCCTTCTACCTGGAGGGCCTGATACGCCTGACCGGGCTGGGGTGAAATAGGGCAGCCCACCCATCAGCCGTCTTGCAACCCATGCCGGCATGGCTAGCCTGTAAGGAAACCCCTGCACAGGAAGGAGAGGACCATGTCACGGCTATCAGGAGTCGGCTGGGGCGCCCTGTTGTGCGCCCTGCTGCTGTTCGTAAGCCCTGTCCAGGCTCACCATGGCTGGATCGGTGGCGAGACCATCGAACTCAGCGGCACCATCACCTGGGTACGCCTGGGCAATCCCCACGGCGAGCTGACCCTGGACGTCGACGGGGAGGAGTGGACGGTAGAGGTGGGGCAGCCCTGGCGCAACGAGCGCGCCGGCCTGGAAGAGGGCGACCTGGCCGAAGGGGTGACCCTGCGCGTGTCTGGCGAACATGCCGCTGAACGGCTGCTCAAGGCCGAGCAGCTGTGGATCGGCGAAGAGCACTACGTCCTCTACCCCGGGCGCATCTAAGCCCGATGGAAGAGCTGCTGACTCGGCTGGCGGCGACTCCGCTGGCCGAGTGGATGCGCCTGTCGCGGTGGGGCTATGCCGTTGTCAACGCCCTGCATGTGCTGGGTATTGGCCTGATGATCGGCGCCATCGCTGCGCTCGACCTGCGCCTGATGGGGTGGCGCCGCGACCTCCCGCTTTCCGCACTGGCCCGGTTGCTGCAGCCGGTGGCTATCGGCGGGCTGCTGCTGGCCATCGCCATAGGTGGCCTGCTGTTTCTCGCCGACCCCACCGGCTATGCCGGCATGCCGCTCTTCCAGCTCAAGCTGGGACTGATCGGCCTGGCGATCGCCAATGCCCTGCTGCTCAACCTGGGGCCGGGGCTGGCCAAGGCAACGGCGCTACGGCTGCGTATCAGCGGTGCCCTGTCACTTGGCCTGTGGCTCTCCGCACTGGTTGCCGGACGCTTCCTCGCCTTCGTCGATGGCTAGTAGCGATAGGTGTCGGGCTTGAAGGGCCCCTCCACCGGCACCCCGGTGTACTCGGCCTGGTCCTCGGTCTGGCGTGTGAGCACCCCGCCGAAGCCCTCGACCATGTAGCGGGCCACCTCTTCATCGAGATGGCGCGGCAGCACGGTGACTTCCAGGCCGTCGCGCCGCGCCTCCTCGGGCAGGTCGGCGAAGCGTCGCTCGAAGAGATGGATCTGCGCCAGCACCTGATTGGCGAAGGAGCCGTCCATGATCCGCGAAGGGTGGCCCGTGGCATTGCCCAGGTTGACCAGGCGGCCTTCGGAGAGCAGCAGCAGGTAGTCGCTGCTTGCCGGGTCGAAGCTGCCCGGCTTGCTGTCGCGATAGACCTTGTGCACCTGGGGCTTGACCTCCTCCCAGTGCCAGTGGCGACGCATGTAGCCGGTATCGATCTCGTTGTCGAAGTGACCGATGTTGCAGACCACAGCGCCGGACTTGAGGGCGCCGAGCATGGCGGCATCGCAGGCGCGGATGTTGCCGGTGCAGGTCACCACCAGGTCGATCCGGCCCAGCAGTGCCCGGTCGACGCTCTCCGACCCGCGATTGACGCCATCCACATAGGGCGAGACCACTTCAAAGCCGTCCATGCACGCCTGCATGGCGCAGATCGGGTCGATCTCGGCGACCTTGACGATCATGCCCTCCTGGCGCAGCGACGCCGCCGAGCCCTTGCCCACGTCGCCGTAGCCCACCACCAGCGCCTGCTTGCCGGCCAGCAGATGATCCAGGCCCCGCTTGATCGCATCGTTGAGCGAATGGCGGCAGCCGTACTTGTTGTCGTTCTTCGACTTGGTCACGGCGTCGTTGACGTTGATGGCCGGCACCTTGAGCAAGCCGTCGCGCAGCATCTCCTGGAGCCGGTGCACGCCGGTAGTGGTCTCCTCCGAGATGCCATGAATCTCGGCCAGCAGTTCCGGGCGCTTCTCATGCAACAGGGCCGTGAGGTCGCCGCCGTCGTCCAGCACCATGTTGGGTCGCCAGTCGTCGGGGCCTTCCACGGTCTGCTCGATGCACCACCAGAACTCCTCCTCCGTCTCGCCCTTCCAGGCGAACACCGGGATGCCGGCGGCCGCGATGGCGGCGGCAGCATGATCCTGGGTAGAGAAGATGTTGCAGGACGACCAGCGCACCGAGGCGCCCAAGTCTATCAGGGTCTCGATCAGCACCGCGGTCTGGATGGTCATGTGGATGCACCCGGCGATGCGGGCGCCCGCCAGCGGCTGCTCTGCGTGGTATTTGCGGCGGATCGCCATCAGCGCGGGCATCTCGGTCTCGGCGATGCGAATCTCGCGACGCCCCCAGTCGGCCAGCGTGATATCGGCAACCTTGTGATCCTGAGCATTCAGGGCAGAAACGGCGGCCTGGTTCATGCGTCACCTCGTCGATTGGAATCGGTGACCCTCACTATAGGCCCAGCGGGGCCGCCCGCGCCAAGTCATCCCTTTCACGCAAGGCGAAGCCGCAGCGGCCACACCAGACGACGACGCCCGGCACAGGGCCGGGCGTCTGTCTGTCACGCAGGCTGGCTGCCGGGTATCGGTTAGAGGCCGGCGGCCTGACGCAGCGCCTGGGCGCGATCGATCCGCTCCCAGGGAAAGGCCGTGAAGGTCTCGGTCTGCTCCTGCCCCTTGTCGTCCTTCCAGCTGTAGGAGGTCTCGAAGGGCTCGCGGCCGAAATGACCATAGGCCGCGGTGAGCTGATACATGGGGTGAAGCAGGTCGAGCATGCGGGTGATGGCAAAGGGGCGCAGGTCGAAGTGCTCGCGCACCAGCTCGATGATGCGCGCCTCGTCCACCTTGCCGGTGCCGAAGGTATTGATCGCCACCGAGGTCGGCTGGGCCACGCCGATGGCGTAGGAAACCTGGATCTCGCACTTGTCGGCCAGGCCGCCGGCGACGATGTTCTTGGCCACGTAGCGGCCGGCGTAGGCGGCGCTGCGGTCGACCTTGGAGGGGTCCTTGCCGGAGAAGGCGCCGCCCCCATGGCGTGCCATGCCGCCGTAGGTATCGACGATGATCTTGCGCCCGGTCAGCCCGCAGTCGCCTACCGGCCCACCGATGACGAACTTGCCGGTGGGGTTGATATGGTACTGGGTCGCCTCGGTGAGCCACTCCTCGGGGATCACCTGCTCGATGATCTCGTGCTTGACCATCTTGCGCAGTTCGACCTGGTCGATCTCCGGGTCGTGCTGGGTCGACAACACCACCGCCTCCACGCCGCAGGGCATGCCGGCCTCGTCGTAGCGGAAGGTGACCTGGCTCTTGGCGTCCGGGCGCAGCCAGGGCAGCAGGCCGTTCTTGCGCAGCTCGGCCTGACGCTCCACCAGCCGGTGGGCATAGTGGATCGGCGCCGGCATGAAGGAGTCGGTCTCGTTGGTGGCGTAGCCGAACATCAGCCCCTGGTCGCCGGCACCCTGGTCCTCAGGCTTGACGCGGTCGACCCCCTGGGCGATGTCCACGCTCTGCTTGCCGATCAGGTTGAGCACGCCGCAGGTCTCGCCATCGAAGCCCACCTCGGAGGAGGTGTAGCCGATACCGGTGATGACCTCGCGCACCAGCGCCTCGAGATCGACCCAGGCCGAGGTGGTGATTTCGCCGGCGACGATCGCCACGCCGGTCTTGACCAGCGTCTCGCAGGCGACACGGGCCTGCTTGTCCCGGGCGATGATGGCATCCAGCACCGCATCGGAAATCTGATCGGCGATCTTGTCCGGATGTCCTTCGGACACGGACTCGGAGGTGAACAGGGAGTATTCGCTCATGGGCATCCTCGACCATCTGGGTAACGTCAAAACGCTGCAGCGCAATTCCCGTCAGGATAACAGCCTCTGCCGGTACAGGCGGAATCGAGACGACAGGAAAGAGAATCCAGGGTTTTCGGGGCCAAGAGTTTACACGCTGGTACCTTTGGAGACACCCGCCATTTGATGACCGGCGGCAAGTCGGCGACAATAGGCGGCCGAAATTCTACCGCGCCGCCGCCATCCTGCGGCGCCCCAGCCAGAATGAAAACCCGGCAGGCACTTGGGTGCCGCCGTGGACTGCCCATTCTGCCGCAGGTGAGGAGCCAACCCAATGCCGTCCCGTTTCGAACTGGCCAATGCCATTCGCGCCCTGTCCATGGATGCCGTACAGAAGGCCAAGTCCGGCCATCCCGGCGCCCCCATGGGCATGGCCGACATCGCCGAAGTGCTGTGGAACGACTACCTCAAGCACAACCCCAACGACCCGAAATGGCCCGACCGCGATCGCTTCGTGCTCTCCAACGGCCACGGCTCGATGCTGCTCTACTCGCTGCTGCACCTGACCGGCTACGACCTCAGCCTCGAGGAGCTGCAGAATTTCCGCCAGCTCCATGCCAAGACCGCCGGGCACCCGGAGTTCGGCTATGCCCCCGGCATCGAGACCACCACCGGCCCGCTGGGCCAGGGCCTGGCCAATGCCGTGGGCATGGCCATCGCCGAGAAGACCCTGGCGGCCCAGTTCAACCGCCCGGGACACACCGTCGTCGACCACAACACCTGGTGCTTCGTGGGCGACGGCTGCCTGATGGAGGGTATCTCCCATGAGGTCGGCTCACTGGCCGGCACCCTGGGCCTGGGCAAGCTGATCACCTTCTACGACGACAACGGCATCTCCATCGACGGCGAGGTGGAAGGCTGGTTCACCGACGATACCGCCAAGCGCTTCGAGGCCTATGGCTGGCACGTGGTGCCCAACGTCGATGGCCACAAGCCCGATGAGGTCAAGGCGGCCATCGAGCTGGCCAAGAGCCAGGACGACCGGCCGAGCCTGATCATCTGCAAGACCGTCATCGGCTTCGGCGCCCCCAACAAGCAGGGCAAGGAAGAGTGCCACGGCGCCCCGCTGGGCGACGACGAGGTCGCCGCGGCCCGCGAGCAGCTCGACTGGCCCCATGCGCCCTTCCACGTGCCCGAGCCGGTCTACCAGGGCTGGGACGCCCGCGAGGCAGGCAAGAGCGCCCAGGAGGCGTGGCAGGCCAAATTCGATCGCTACCGCGAGGCCCACCCGGCACTGGCCAAGGAATTTCTGCGCCGCATCCAGTGCAAGCTGCCGACGGAGATCACCAGCGAGGCCTTGATCGAGAAGGCCCAGCAGCAGGGCGAGAGCATCGCTTCGCGCAAGGCGTCGCTGGCCTGCCTGAACGAGCTGGGCCCTCAGCTGCCCGAACTGCTTGGCGGCAGCGCCGACCTGGCGCCCTCCAACCTGACCTTCTGGAGCGGCGCCAAGGCGATCTCCAAGGAGGATGCCAGCGGCAACTACCTGCACTACGGCGTGCGCGAGTTCGGCATGGGCGCGATCATGAACGGCATCGTGCTTCACGGCGGGTTCATTCCCTACGGCGCCACCTTCCTGATCTTCATGGAGTACATGCGCAACTCGGTGCGCATGGCGGCACTGATGGGCAAGCGTGCCATCTACGTCTTCACCCACGACTCCATCGGCCTGGGCGAGGACGGCCCCACCCACCAGCCCATCGAGCAACTGACCAACCTGCGTACCACGCCGAACCTGTGCACCTGGCGCCCCTGCGACGCGGTGGAGACCGCCGCCGCCTGGGATGCCGCCATCAAGCGCAACTCCGGGCCCACGGCGCTGGTGCTGTCGCGCCAGAACCTGCCGCACCAGGCGCGCAGCAAGCAGCAGCTGGCCGAGATACAGTGCGGCGGGTACATCCTGCGCGACTGCGCGGGCACTCCCGAGCTGATCCTGATCGCCACCGGCTCCGAGGTGGGGCTGGCCATGGAGGCCGCCGCCGAACTGGAAGGCCAGGGTCATGCCATTCGCGTGGTCTCGATGCCCTCGGCCTACCGCTTCGACGGCCAGGACGCCGAGTACCGCGACAGCGTGCTGCCGAGGGCAGTGACCAAGCGCATCGCCATCGAGGCCGGCCACGCCGACTACTGGTACAAGTATGTCGGCCTCGACGGCCGGGTGATCGGCATGCGCACCTACGGCGAATCCGCCCCGGCGGAGGACCTGTTCAAGCACTTCGGCTTCACCGTCGATAACGTCGTCAAGCAGGCCAAGGAGCTGCTGGGCTGATGGCCAGCCAGCACTGAGCGGGAATAGTAAGGGCGCGACCTGACGGTCGCGCCCTTTTTCCTTTGGCCTGGCTGCATCCTCAGGCGACAGTCACACCCTTGTCCAGGTAGACATCCTGGATGGCCTGGAGCAGCTCCACGCCTTCGGTGACCGGCTTCTGGAAGGCCTTGCGACCGGAGATCAGCCCCATGCCGCCGGCACGCTTGTTGATCACCGCGGTACGCACCGCCTCGCCCAGGTCGGTATTGCCCTTGGAGCCGCCCCCGGAGTTGATCAGCCCGGCGCGCCCCATATAGCAGCAGGCCACCTGATAACGAGCCAGATCGATGGGATGATCCGAGGTCAGTTCTTCGTAGACCTTGGCGTGAGTATGGCCAAAGCCGATATCGCTGTAGCCACCGTTGGTTTCCGGCAGCTTCTGCTTGACGATATCCGCCTTGAGCGTCGAGGCGAGGTGATTGGCCTGACCGGTGAGGTCGGCGGCCACGTGGTAATCCTTGCCATCCTGCTTGAAACCCGGGTTGCGCAGGTAGGCCCAGAGCACCGTCGCCATGCCCAGCTGGTGGGCCCGCTCGAAGGCCTCGCTGATCTCCATGATCTGGCGGCGGCTTTCCGGCGAGCCGAAGTAGATGGTCGCACCCACCGCGGCACAGCCCATGTCGTGGGCCTGCTCCACCTCGGCGAACAGCGTCTGGTCATAGATCGCCGGATAGGTCAGGGTCTCGTTGTGGTTGAGCTTGAGGATCATGGGAATGCGGTGGGCATAGCGACGCGCCACCGACGACAGCACGCCGAGCGTCGAGGCGACGCCATTGCAGCCCCCCTCCAGGGCCAGCTCGACGATGTTGGCCGGATCGAAGTAGCGCGGGTTCGGCGCGAAGGAGGCGCCGGCGGAATGCTCGATGCCCTGATCGACCGGCAGCAGGCTCAGGTAGCCGGTACCCGCCAGGCGGCCATGATTGAACAGCGCCTGCAGGTTGCGCAGCACGGCGGGGCTGCGGTCGCTGTCGCACACCACGCGGTCGATGAAGTCGGGGCCGGGCAGGTGCAGCTGCTCACGGGGAAATCCGCGACAGCGGTGATCGAGCAGGTATTCGGCGTCGTCACCCAGTAGTTGGGGAATATCAGTCATATTGCTCCTCTCCTTGGTTTTGGCCTTCACTTTCCCCAGCGTAGTGGAAACCGTACCGAGCGCGCGCCTCGCTTGCAAATGCAGGCGCCCTCCCGGTGGGAGAGCGCCTCGAAGAGCGACCATCGCTCAGGCTGCCCTGACCTCGATGCGACGCCGATGGTGGGACTGCTTCTTCGGCAGCAGCAGGTGCAGCAGGCCGTTGTCGAGTCGGGCCTCGATCGCCTCGGCATCGATCTCGTGGCTCAGGGTGAAGCGACGTGCGAAGCGCTGTGCCTGCACCTCGGCATAGATCGCCGACATCCCTTCCGGCATGTCGAGGCGGATCTCGCCCTCGATGGTCAGCACATTGTTGTCCACCTCGATGCTCAGCGAGTCGGACGTGACGCCGGGCATATCGGCAACCAGGTGCAGGGCATTGCCCTCTTCATGGATATCCACCGGTGGCTGCAACGCCCTGCCGCTATCCCGCTCGGGGGCCCGGGTCTCGGCAGCCTCTCGGGGCGTATCACGACGGGTGACATCGTTCATGGCGGTTCACCTCCCTCAGTCGTCAGGCATCATGGGGATTGGATCTCGATACGACGCGGCTTGAGTTCTTCACGCTTGGGCAGGTGGATCACGAAGACCCCATTCCTCGAGCGTGCCTCGGCGCGGTCGGCATCCAGCCCTTCCGGCAGCGCGATGGAGCGGGCAAATTCGCCCCGGATGCGTTCCCGACGGAAGTAGGGGCGCCGGCCATTGTCCTGCGTCCCGGTATCCTCATCGGTACGCCGCCCCTGCAGCGTCAAGACGTTGTCCTGGATATTGATCTCCATGTCATCGGCTGACAGCCCGGCCGCAAAGACATAGACTCGCACCGCATCGTCGGTACGACCGATGTTGATCATGGGATAACTGCCAGCGGGTACCGAGCGGATGTTGGCTAGACCGGGGTCGGGAAACAGCTCGTCCAGCAGTTCCCGGAACCGGTCCGCTCCCCGCAGCGGCCCACTATCGAAACGCCTGAGATCTCCGAACATGGCGAACACCTCCTACGTAGTGGGGTTGGGATCAGGAGGCCGCCGGGTTGACCCCGAGCCTCCCTATACAGGCAAATAGGAGCGCTTGGGCGGTTTTCAAGCCCCTGACCTATCGTTTTTCGCACGGGTTTTCGAGCCGCTTATTTTCGTGCCAAGGAATGTCATGTCATCGCTCTACGGATTTCTCTGGCTGGTGGGGTTTCTGCTGTTGGGAGAGGCCCTGGTATGGCTGCTGCACCTGCCGGTCTCCCCCGGGGTGGTGGGCATGCTCGCCTTGACCCTGTGGCTGATGGTGAGAGGCCGCGTCAGCCAGGAAATACAGTCCGCCAGCCAGCCGCTGATCGCGATACTGGCCATGCTGATCATGCCCGGTGTGGTGGGGGTGTTCTTCATCGTCGAGGCGTTTGCCGGCCAGTGGCTCATCGTCGGCGTGGCGCTGGTGCTCGGCACCCTGCTCAGCGTCGCCACCACGCTCTGGCTGATGCTGCGCTTCATGCCGAAGGCGGATTCCGATGAATGAGGGCCTGGCAGGGCTGCAATCGGTGTGGCTCGAGACCCCCATGCTGGCCATCTTCCTGACCCTGGCCGCCTATCTCACCGGCGCCCGCCTCTTCCTGCGCCTGGGCAAGCCGAGCTGGTGCCCCGCGGTACTGATCGCCGCCATGCTGCTGGCCGCGACCCTGGCGCTGACCGGTATCGACTACGACGACTATCGCGCCGGCGCCGGCTGGCTGATGCTGCTGCTCGGCCCTGCCACCGTGGCACTGGCCGTGCCGCTCTACCAACAGCTGCCGCGCATTCGCGAGCTCTGGCTTCCGGTCCTCTGCACCCTGCCCCCGGCGGCCATGCTGGCCGCGCTCTACTCGGTGGGGCTCGCCTGGCTGCTCGGCGCCACGCCCGAGGTACTCGCCTCCCTGGCGCCAAAATCGGTGACCGCACCGATCGCCATGGGCATCACCGAGCAGCTCGGCGGGGTCATTCCCCTGATGATGGGCGGCCTGTTGATCACCGGCGTGATGGCCACCGCCTTCGTCGGGCTGCTGTCTCGCTGGCTGGGTATCCGCGACGAACGGGTACTGGGCTTCGTTCTGGGCGTCAACGGCCATGTGATCGGTACGGTACGCGCCTTCGAGTACGGCGCCACCGCCGGCGCCTTCGCCTCGCTGGGCATGAGCCTGACCGGCATCTTCAGCGCCCTCTTCCTGCCCCTCGCCTGGCGACTGGTGGGGCTCTAGAGCAGACGTTCGGCCTGCAAATGCGCTAGAATCGCCGGCTTGTGTTCCACGCTTCGGGAGTACCAGGCAGCCCCATGGCCCATCGCATCGCCATCAACGGTTACGGTCGTATCGGCCAGTGCGTGCTGCGCGCCCTGGAAGAGCGCCATGCTCCCGAACTGGAAGTCGTGGCGATCAACGAACTGTCCGACCTGGACACCATCGCCTACCTGACCCGCTACGACACCACCCACGGCCGCTTCCCCGGCAGCGTCAAGGCGGAAAACGGCCGGCTCGTGGTCAACGGACGTCCGATACGCATTCTCTCGGAAGCCGATCCGTCACGGCTGCCCTGGGATGCGCTGGGCATCGACCTGGTGCTGGAGTGCTCGGGCAGCTTCAAGGATCGCGCCACGGCAGAGCGCCACCTTGCCGCCGGCGCCGGCCGCCTGCTCTTCTCCCAGCCGGCGGAGAGCGACGTGGATGCCACCATCGTCTGCGGCATCAACGACGCCGCCCTGGCACCGCACCACCGCATCGTCTCCGCCGCCTCATGCACCACCAATTGCCTGATACCGGTCCTCACCGTGCTCGATGAGGCACTGGGCATCGAGCACGGCGTGACCACCACCGTGCACTCGGCCATGAACGACCAACCGGTGATCGACGCCTACCACCAGACCGACCTGCGCCTGACCCGCTCGGCGATGCACTCCATCGTCCCGGTGGACACCAGCCTGGCGCGCGGCATCAACCGCCTGATGCCGCACCTGGCCGGCCGCTTCGAATGCCTGCACATGCGGGTGCCGACCATCAACGTCTCGGCCATGGACCTGTCGATCTGCGTCCGCCGCGATACTTCGGCCGCCCAGGTCAACGCCCTGCTGCGCCACGCCTGCCAGGGCCACCTGGCCGGGCTGCTGGGCTACACCGAGGAGCCCATGGCCTCCAGCGACTTCAACCACGACCCCCGCTCGGGTATCGTGGACGCCACTCAGACCCGGGTGGCGGGCGGCCGCCTGATCAAGCTGCTGTGCTGGTTCGACAACGAATGGGGCTTTGCCAACCGCATGCTCGATGTGAGCCAGCGGCTCGCGGCCATGCCCACGGACACCCCATGACCCTGCTCCGATAACCCAGTTTCGATGACCCCGCTTCGGTTTCCCCAGATGAGGAAGACGCCCCGATGAACGTGCTCAAGATGACCGACCTCGATCTCTCCGGACAGCGCGTGCTGATCCGCGAGGACCTGAACGTACCCGTCAAGCACGGCAAGGTGAGCAGCGATGCCCGTCTGCGGGCCTGCCTGCCGACGATCATGGCCGCCCGTGACGCCGGTGCCAAGGTGATGCTGATGAGCCACCTGGGCCGCCCCACCGAAGGCGAGCCGGCCGAGGAGTTCTCCCTGGCCCCGGTGGCCGAGCACCTGGGCCAGTTGCTCGGTCGCCCGGTCACCCTGATCAAGGAGTACCTGGACGCCTCGCTGGACCTGGCCGACGGCGAGGTCGTGCTGCTCGAGAACGTACGTTTCAATGCCGGCGAGAAGGGCGACGACGAGACCCTCTCCCGGCAGTACGCCGAACTGTGCGATATCTTCGTCATGGACGCCTTCGGCACCGCCCACCGCGCCCAGGCCTCCACCCATGGCGTGGCCCGCTTCGCCCCCCAGTCCTGCGCCGGCCCGCTGCTGGCCGCCGAGCTCGACGCCCTGGAGAAGGCGCTGGCCACGCCGAAGCGCCCCATGGTTGCCATCGTCGGTGGCTCCAAGGTCTCCACCAAGCTCGACGTGCTCAACGCGCTCTCCGAGAAGTGCGACCAGCTGATCGTCGGTGGCGGTATCGCCAACACCTTCATTGCGGCGGCCGGTTACAATGTCGGCAAGTCGCTGCATGAAGCCGATCTGGTCGGCCAGGCCAAGGAGCTGATGTCACGGGTGGAGATCCCGCTGCCCACCGATGTGGTCGTCGCCACGGAGTTCTCCGAGCAGGCCTCCGCCGTGGTCAAGCCGGTGGATCAGGTGGGCGACGACGAGATGATCCTGGATATCGGTCCCGATACCGCAGGCCGCCTGGCCGGACTGCTCAAGGACGCCGGCACCATCCTGTGGAACGGCCCCGTCGGCGTGTTCGAGATCGACCAGTTCGGCCACGGCACCGAGGCGCTGTCACGGGCCATCGCCGAGAGCAACGGCTTCTCCATCGCCGGTGGCGGCGATACCCTGGCCGCCATCGACAAGTACGGCATCAGCGATCGCGTCTCCTATATCTCCACCGGTGGCGGGGCCTTCCTCGAATACGTGGAAGGCAAGACCCTGCCGGCGGTGAAGGCCCTGGAAGACGCCGCCGAACGCTGAGACGACTCACCCCCGGCACCTTAGATCGGCGCGGCCACGGCCGCGCCGTCATTGCACAGACCCATTGCATAGACAGATTGCACACAGAGGCAGGTAATTTCATGGCACTGATCAGCATGCGCCAGATGCTGGACCACGCCGCCGAATACGGCTACGGCGTTCCGGCTTTCAACGTCAACAACCTCGAGCAGATGCGGGCCATCATGGAAGCCGCCGACAAGACCGACTCCCCGGTCATCGTCCAGGCCTCCGCCGGCGCCCGCAAGTACGCCGGCGCGCCCTTTCTTCGCCACCTGATCCTCGCCGCCGTGGAGGAGTTCCCGCACATTCCGGTGGTCATGCACCAGGACCATGGCACCAGCCCCGCGGTGTGCCAGCGCTCCATCCAACTGGGCTTCTCCTCGGTGATGATGGATGGCTCCCTGGGTGAAGACGGCAAGACACCGATGGATTACGACTACAACGTCGACGTCACCCGCCGCACCGTGGAGATGGCTCACGCCTGTGGTGTCTCGGTGGAGGGCGAGCTGGGCTGCCTGGGCAGCCTGGAGACCGGCATGGCCGGCGAGGAGGACGGCATCGGCGCCGAAGGCAAGCTCGACATGGACCAGCTGCTCACCGACCCCGAGGAGGCCGCCGACTTCGTCAAGGCGACCCAGGTCGATGCCCTGGCCATCGCCATCGGCACCAGCCACGGCGCCTACAAGTTCACCAAGCCGCCCACCGGCGATACGCTGTCGATCCAGCGCATCAAGGAGATCCACGCCCGTATCCCCGATACCCACCTGGTGATGCATGGCTCCTCCTCGGTGCCCCAGGAGTGGCTGGCGATCATCAACGAGTTCGGCGGCGAGATCCCCGAGACCTACGGCGTGCCGGTCGAGGAGATCGTCGAGGGCATCAAGCACGGCGTGCGCAAGGTCAACATCGACACCGACCTGCGCCTGGCCTCCACCGGCGCGGTGCGCCGCTTCCTGGCCCAGAATCCGTCCGAGTTCGACCCGCGCAAGTTCCTCAAGGAGACCGTCAGCGCCATGCGCGACGTCTGCATTGCTCGCTACGAGGCCTTCGGAACCGCCGGCAACGCCAGCCGGATCAAGCCGATCAACCTCGAGGAGATGTTCCTGCGCTACGAACGCGGCGAGCTGGCTCCCAAGGTGAAGTGAAGGATCGCACCTTCGATAGTTGCGGGAAGGCGATCCGCCTTCCCGCAAGGCCTGCATCGAGGCAAGCCTCAGTCCAAGCAACCGAAACCGCCCCGGTGCATGACGACTCAATGCCACCAGTAGCAAAGTTACATATTAAAAATCACGGGAACACTAGTCTCATCGTAATGAAAAAAATGGTGCTGAAATAGAGTCCAAAAACCCAGCGCGCACATTGACACCCCTCCCCCCCTGACATAGCTTATTAAATGTAACTTCCTGTTTCAGTCGCAACAATGCAGCGGCCGCCAACATGAAGCATGGCGACCCTGGCATCAAAAAGCGCCTGATATTTCATAACACTCCACGCAACACTCCATGCAGGATGCGAAAAGTTACAGAAAAATAATGACAACACTGTTTGTTACATATTCCTTAATTGTTCCCCCTGGTCACCTCCGGCATTTATAAAGGCGTGGCAACTTCAGGTCGGGCGAAAGAAAACAGCAGGGAAAATCAAGAGAGTGCCAACGCTCCTAAAAATGGCATCACAGAAATCGCAGGGAAGGTTGCCATGAAAAACGTAACAGCTGTCATACTGACCTTCAATCGTAAAGAGCTTCTCCGGCAGTGCCTGGATGCGGTCTATGCGCAGACACGTCCCTGCGACAGCATTATCGTCGTTGACAACGCCAGCACCGACGGTACCCGAGAGATGCTGCTGGCCGATAACCACCCCCAGCTGGCTATCTTCACCCTGCCCCGGAACATCGGCGCATCAGGTGGCTTCAACACTGGCTTTCGCCTGGCGTACCAGCAGGGAGCCGAGTATCTCTGGGTGATGGATGACGATGTCATTCCTCGACCCGATGCCCTGCAGCGCCTGGAGGAAGCCGAAGAACTCCTCAAGAGCGAAGGCATCGACCGGGCCTTCCTCCTGTCCAAGGCGGTCACGGAAAGCGGCTCGGTCACCAACACGCCGGCAGTGAGCTCGCTGAGCAACAGGATCGGTTACCAGAGCTGGCCCCAGGTATTGGAGCATGGGCTCGTCCCGGTACGTCGCGCCACCTTCGTCTCGATTCTCTTGCACCGTGCCACCCTGGAAAGACACGGACTCCCCATCTCAGACATGTTCATCTGGGGAGAGGATACAGAGTTCACCATGCGCGTGACCCGCGATAAACCGGGCTTCATGGTTGGCAAGAGCCAGGTCATGCACTTACGCCAGGAGAGCGGCCCCATTTCCATCCTGACAAACAACTGCCCGGGGCGGCTTGGCTTATATCGGCACCACATACGCAACAAGATATTTATTGCCAGGAAATATCGCCACTATCAGAAATACCTTGTCCTGCAAGAGCTTTTCAAGATCACAGGACTTTTCTTCAAGTTGATCGGACGGCGTGAATTCAAGAAGGCCGGCATAGTGTTTCAAGGCATGATCGAGAGCATCAGCTTCTACCCCAGGCAGGAAGCAGCCGATGCCAGCACCGAGATAGCCGACATCAACCGGCTGGAATATAAACGAAAAGCGCCTCTCAAGCCGATGATCGTCATGCCGGAAACGGCTCAAAGGGAAAGTTGATATTGCCGGGAGGCTATCTTGAAAATATTAATCATCGGCAACATGGGCTATGTCGGTCCGATGGTGGTGCGCGAGTTGGCCAGACGCCACCCTGACGCCATTCTCCACGGCTACGACAATGCCTATTTCGCCCACTGCCTGACAGGCGCCGCATGCCTTCCCGAGCGGCATCTGGAGCAGCAGTTCCTTGGCGACATACGCACGCTCCCGGATGCCATGCTGGAAGGCTATACCGCCGTGGTTCAGCTGGCGGCCATTTCCAACGACCCCATGGGCAACCGCTTCGCCTCCGTCACCACCGAGGTCAACCAGGATGCCACGGTTCGCATTGCCCGGGCGGCCTCGAAGGCGGGCGTGAAGAACTTCGTCTTTGCCTCCAGCTGCAGTATCTATGGTGTCGCGTTGGGGCCCCCCAGGTCCGAGGCGGACCCGGTGGCACCCATCACGGCCTATGCCAGGTCCAAGATCGGCGCCGAAGAGGGCCTTGCCGATATCAGTGGCGACATGGTCATCACCAGCCTTCGTTTCGCCACGGCATGCGGCATGTCGGACCGGCTACGCCTGGATCTCGTTCTCAACGACTTCGTGGCCTGCGCGCTCAGCCAGGGCTGCATCACCGTGCTCAGCGATGGCTCTCCCTGGCGCCCCTTGATCGACGTCGCGGACATGGCCCGGGCAATCGATTGGGCCGTCCAGCGCACGGCCGAGAACGGAGGCCGCGTGCTCAGCGTCAATGCGGGCTCCGACACACGCAACCATCAGGTGCGTGACATTGCGGCAGCCGTAGCCGCCGCGGTGCCCGGCACCACCTTGAGCATCAACACCGAGGCGCCGGTGGACAGCCGCTCCTACCAGGTGGATTTCGGCCTGTTCCGCCGCCTCGCCCCCGAGCATCAGCCCAGGGTCACCCTGATGCAATCCATTATCGGCGTGATCTCGGGGCTGCAGCGCATGAACTTCTCCGACCCACAGTTTCGAACCTCGTCACTGGCTCGCCTGACTGTCCTGCAGGGCCATATCGAGGAAGAACGACTCTGCGAGAACTTGAAATGGCAGGTTCGCTGAACCGGTGGCCAGCGCATCACCACCGGCTTTGCCCTTGGTTGTTTACTGAATGAGGGATCTGGACATGAAAGTTGCGATCTTGGCGGGAGGCTTCGGAACACGACTGAGCGAGGAAACGGCCATCTGTCCCAAGCCGATGGTGGAAGTGGGCGGAAGGCCGATTCTCTGGCACATCATGAAAATCTATGCTCACCACGGCTTCAAGGAGTTCGTGGTTCTGGGGGGCTACAAGGTCGAGTACATCCGCGACTACTTCCTCAACTACCGTGGCAATCGGACCGACTACACCATTGACCTGAAGACCGGCGCCATCGACTGGCTGGAGAGCGTCAATGACGACTGGAAGGTGACCGTCCTCGACACCGGGGCGGACGCCATGACAGGCGGGCGCATCAAGAAGGCCAGGCATCTGCTGTCGGATGGCCCGTTTTGCCTGACCTATGGCGATGGCGTGAGTGATGTGGACATCGCGGCGCTGGTCGACTCCCACCGCGCTTCAAGCAACTGGTGCACGCTGACCGCCGTGACGCAACCGGGGCGCTACGGGGCGTTGCGGCTGAAGAAAAACTCCAGTCACGTCGAAGGCTTCCGCGAGAAAGGCGCCACGGACGGTGGGCTGATCAACGGCGGCTTCTTCGTCTGCGAACCCGAGGTGTTCGAGCTGATCGACGACAGCCAGAGCGTTTGGGAAAACGACCCCATGGATCGCATGATCAAGCTCGGCAAGCTGGGCTACTACCATCACAGCGGGTATTGGCAAAGCATGGATACGCTGAGGGACCGGATGGTGCTGGAAGCCGCCTGGGCGGAGGGCAACGCCCCCTGGAAACTATGGAAGGACTGAACGCCGATGATTATTGTCGATACCGCCCTGGCCAAGCGACAGGCCGAGGGCAACCCCATCCGCGTCGGCATGATCGGTGCGGGCTTCCAGGCCAGCGGCATCGGCCTGCAGATCATGACCGCGACACCGGGTATGCGACTCTGCGCCATCGCCAATCGCCACCCTGATGCGGCGGTCAACATCTTCCGTCAGGCCGGGCAGGAAGCGCGCCACTGTGACACCCAGGCCGAGCTGGAAGCGGGCATCTCTTCAGGGTATCCGGTCGTCACCGAGGATGCCGTGGCCCTGGCGCGGGCGGAAGGCCTTGATGCGATCATCGAAGTCACCGGCTCGATCGAGTTCGCCGTCCACGCCGTACTGGCCGCGCTGGAAAGTGGCAAGCACGTCATACAGATGAATGCCGAACTCGATGGCACCATCGGACCCTTGCTCAAGGCCAGGGCCGACGCGGCAGGCGTCATCTATACCTTTGCCGACGGCGACCAGCCGGGCGTACAGATGAACCTCTACCGGTTCGTCACCGGCCTCGGGGTGACGCCGGTGCTCTGCGGCAACATCAAGGGCCTGCACGACCCCTACCGCAACCCGGCGACCCAGGAGGCATTCGCCAGACGCTGGGGCCAGAAGCCCGCCATGGTCGCCTCGTTTGCCGACGGAACCAAGATCTCCTTCGAACAGGCTATCGTGGCCAACGGCACCGGCATGGGAATCGCGCGCCGGGGCATGCTTGGCCCCGACTTTTCCGGCGGCAACCCAGGCGCCCCGCTGGTGCCGATCGAAGAGACCGTCTCCTCCTTCGAACCCTACCTGGACCCGGATGGGGCGGGGCTGGTGGACTATGTTGTCGGGGCTCGCCCGGGGCCGGGCGTCTTTGTCCTGGGCGCCATCGACCACCCCCGCAAGCGCCACTATCTGGAGCTCTACAAGCTGGGCAAGGGGCCCTATTACTGCTTCAGCACGCCCTATCATCTCTGTCATTTCGAAGTGCCGACCTCCGTCGCCCGCGCCGTTCTGTTCAATGACCCGGTCCTTACCCCTCGGGCAGGCCCGAGGGTCGGCGTGATCGCCGTGGCCAAGAAGGCACTATCGGCTGGCGAGACGATCACCGATTTCGGCGGCTTCGAAGTCTATGGTGTCGCCGAAGAGATGGATGTGGTCCGTGGGGAAAACCTGCTGCCGGTCGGCCTGGCCCTCGGCTGCCGGGTGAGTCGACCCATCGAGAAGGATACGCCGCTCACCTTCGCCGACGTCACGGCACCCGAGGGCCGCCTGATCGATACGCTGTATGCCGAGCAGGAGCGCCTGTTCGCCTGATCCGTGCTGCCCTTACCTGCACTCTCCTGGAGAATGGACGATGCGCTTTCATCAAACGACGCTCAATGATGCCTGGCTGATCGAGCTCGAGCCGCGTGGCGACCAGCGCGGCTTCTTCGCTCGCACCATGTGCCGCGAGGAGTTTGCAGCTCACGGGCTGCGCAACGATTTCATGCAGCAGAACACCTCCTTTTCGGCCCAGCGCGGGACCCTGCGAGGGATGCACTACCAGCAGCAGCCCTATGGTGAGGCCAAGCTGGTACGCTGCATTCGTGGCGCACTGCTGGACGTCATCGTCGACCTGCGGGAGGATTCCTCCACCTACCTGCAGCATGCCGGCTTCGAACTGACCGACGCCAATCGGCACCAGCTCTATGTGCCGCCGGGTTTCGCGCATGCCTTCCAGACATTGAGCGACGACGTTGAAGTTAGCTACCTGGTATCGGCCCCCTACCGGCCGGAAGCCGAGCGGGGGCTGCGATACAGTGATCCCCGCCTGGCCATCGACTGGCCCCTCCCCGTGACCGTCGTGTCGGACAAGGACGCCTCCTGGCCACTGCTCGACGAGCGTACGGGTCCCCTGTACTGAACGGGCGGACCATCGACGAATTACCGCGTGGTTAACCGCTTGTCGTTGCCGTGTCCACCGCCTATGATGGGAACGGTTCCACTGCAACGGATCGACAATGACCGCCCAGACACCGCGTCGCCCCACCATCCTTGAAGTGGCCCGGGAAGCCGGCGCCTCGAAGACCAGCGTGTCGCGCTATTTCGGCGATGAGCGCGATCGCCTGTCCCGAGGGCTGCAGGGCCGGATCGCCTCAGCTGCCAAGCGCCTGGGCTACCGCCCCAACCAGATGGCCAGGAGCCTCAAGGGTGGCCATTCGCGCCTGATCGGCATGCTGGTGGCCGATATCCGCAACCCCTTCTCGGTCGCGGTGATGCACGGCGTCGAACAGGCCTGCCGGGCAAGCGGCTATTCGCTGCTGGCCTGCAACACCGACAACGACCCTGCCCAGGAGAGCGCTCATCTGTCACTGCTGGCGTCGTATCGGGTCGAAGGGTTGGTGATCAATGCCACGGGCAGCCCCCATGGCGCCCTGCAGGCACTCATCGACCAGGGCACGCCGCTGGTACTGCTCGACCGGGAAGTGGACCGGGTCGCCGCCGACGTGGTGGGACTCGACAATCCCAGGGCGATCGATATGGCCCTGGAGCACCTTGCCGAGCGCGGCTATCGCGAGCTGCTCTACATCACCGAACCGCCCGAGGAAGCCAGTCCTCGCCAGCGCCGCATGGCGCGCTTCCGGGCCAGGCTCGCTGACTTCGGCATGACCGGTGAATCGCTTTGCCTCCCGCTGACGGATGACACGGCGACGCCCCACGCCGCCATCGCTGCTTTCCTGAACCGGCCGGGGGTGGCACCGAAGGCCCTCCTTTGCGCCAACGGCAAGATCACCCTTGCCGTGACGCGCACCCTGCAAGCACTGGGTGTCCGGCTCGGTGAGACGGGACTGATGGGCATCGACGAGCTGGAATGGTGCGAACTGGTCGCACCGGGCATCACCACCCTGGCCCAACCCACCGAGGCGATCGGCAGGGCGGCGGTGGAGTGCCTGATGCAGCGCCGCGAGCCCCAGCACCACCCATCGCCACCACGCCACATCCACTACCAACCTGTGCTGATACCCCGAGGCTCTACCCAGCGCTGACAAACCTCCCACCCCAGGGCTCATGGGGCAGCAAGCAGTTGGGAACGTTCCCACTCATTCTTGCGGACGACATCCCGCAAAGCCGACAGCCGATTTGAACGCCAGCCCCGCTGGTACACTCAGGGAACAAGCAGAGGAGAACGGCATGACAACCTCCCCCCCTTCACCGGAGATCCTCGCTTTCGGCGAGGCCATGGCCCTGTTCGTTGCCGACGCCCCCGGGGCGCTGGACGAGGTGGAGCACTTCCAGCGCCGCATTGCCGGCGCCGACACCAATGTCGCTATCGGCCTGGCCCGCCTGGGGTTTCGGGTCGGCTGGCTGAGCCGGGTCGGGGCCGACAGCTTCGGCCGCTACATCCGCCGCACCCTCGAGGCCGAGGACCTGGACTGCCGCCACCTGCTCGACGACCCGGACCACGCCACCGGACTGATGTTCAAGGAGCGAGCCGTCGGCGGCGCCGACCCACAGGTCGAATACTTCCGCCGCAACAGCGCAGCCAGCCACCTGTCGCCCACCGACGCCGCCCAGGTGGACTTTGCCGGCCTGCGGCACCTGCATGCGACCGGCATTCCCCCGGCGGTCTCCGCCAGCTGCCGCGAACTCTCGCTGCACATGCTGACCCAGGCCCGCAACGCCAACGCCAGCATCTCCTTCGACCCCAACCTGCGTCCCGGGCTCTGGTCCAGCGAGACCGAGATGTGCCAGACCCTGAACGACATGGCGGCCCAGTCCGACTGGGTGCTGCCCGGCCTGGCCGAGGGACGTCGTCTCACCGGCCTGGAGACTCCCCACGACATCGCCGGTTACTACCTGGAGCGCGGCGCTCGCGCCGTTATCATCAAGCTCGGCCCCCAGGGCGGCTACTACCGGGGGCATCTGGGCGGCAAGGAGGAGAGTTTTACCGTCCCCGGCTTCACGGTGAGCGAAGTGGTCGATACGGTAGGCGCAGGCGATGGCTTTGCGGTGGGCGTGGTCAGCGCGCTGCTCGAGGGTCGGTCGCCTCGTGAGGCGGTACGCCGCGGCAACCTGATAGGTGCCCAGGCGGTGCAGGTCATCGGCGACATGGAGGGGTTGCCACATCGTTCACGCCTGGATGAGTTGGAAGCCAACCTGAATTGAGGAGAGCCCCATGCCCAAGCGTATCCTGGCCTATGGCCGCCTGAACGACGATCAGCTTGCCGAGCTGGCCCGTGACTTCGAGGTCGACGTTTTCGAGGGACTCGACCCGGCGAACGACCCGGCCTTTCGCACCGCCCTGAAGGGCGCCCACGGCCTGATCGGCTCAAGCCTCATCATCACGCCGGACCTGCTCGACGAGGCGCAGGAACTGGAGATCATCGCCAGCATCTCGGTGGGCTATGACAACTATCCGGTCGACGAACTGACCCGCCGCGGCATCCTGCTCTGCAATACTCCGGATGTGCTCACCGAAACCACCGCCGATACCGGCTTCGCCCTGATCATGGCCACGGCCCGCCGCGTGGTGGAACTCGCCGAGCTGGTCAAGCGCGGTGAGTGGCAGGCAAGCATTGGGCCTGCTCACTTCGGCTGCGACGTGCACGGCAAGACCCTCGGCATGATCGGCTTCGGCCGTATCGGTGCCGCCGTGGCCCGCCGTGGTGCCCTGGGCTTCGGCATGAAAGTACTCTACTCAAACGCCTCCCCCAAGACTGAGCTGGAAAAGGAGCTCGGCGCCGAGCGCCGAGAGCTGGACGAACTGCTCGCCGAAGCGGATTTCGTCTGCGTGACGGTGCCGCTCACGCCCGAGACCCATCACCTGATCGGCGCCCGGGAGTTCGGCCTGATGAAACGCTCGGCGTGTTTCGTCAATATCGCCCGCGGCAAGGTGGTCAACGAGGCCGCCTTGATCGGCGCCCTGGAGACGGGTGAGATCCGCGCCGCCGGCCTCGACGTCTTCGAACAGGAGCCTCTCTCGACCGAATCGCCACTGCCCCACATGGCCAACGTGGTGGCCCTGCCGCATATCGGCTCGGCAACCCACGAAACCCGCACCGCCATGGCCCAGCGCGCCGTGGACAACATCACACGGGCGCTCAAGGGCCAGCGTCCCATCAGCCTGGTCAACGAGGAGGCCTGGCGTCGAGCGTGACGGCTGACTCATGAGCTCAGGGAAGCTGAACCCGACATGATTTGTTGTAGCGCAGCATAGGGAGGCCCACACTAACGGGATAGCGGCCCTCGGTCGCTCCCGACTCCTGACGAAGAGGCCAGTCCATGAAAAGCCCGACCCATTTTCCTATCCTGCCACAGACCCCCGCTGCAATGATGGATGTCTGGAAACTGGGAGTCATGGCCTTCGAACTCTGGTCGACCTCGGCCTCAACCATCGCCCTGCGCAATAATCTATGGCAGACCCAGGCTCCCAACAGCGCCAGCATGATCAAGGAGAACCAGCGAATGGTGAGCGAAAAGCTCGAAGCCAGCCTGGAAACCGGCGTCGAGATCCAGAAAGCCATGCTGGGCATGGCATTCGGCCAGAGCACCCCCTGGTGGGTCACGGGTCGCCGCACCCTGACGCCCTATCATCGCCGCAGCAGCGCCAACTCTCGCCGGCTTTCCCGAGGCTGAGGGCAGCCGGGGCACCTCCCGGCGAGCGACTTGCCACACCGGGTATCAGCTTGGCACCCAACAGCCACATCATCCAACCGGGTGAGCCGCAGGCGGCCCCGCCGGTCGAGCCATAGGGATCACCGCAGGTGATTCGCCTGCTAAACTCTGCGGCTATCCCACTCGCCCGGAGCCGTCATGCCTGCCGCAGCCGCCAAGTCGTTGCCCACGCCTCGCCACTGGATATCTCTCGTGGCCATCGTGGGAGTCACGCTTTTCCTGCTGGGGATGCCCGCGGCGCCGGTCATGGTTCGGGCGGGGGCGGTAATCGGGCTCTGTATCGGGCTCTGGGCGACCGGCTGGCTGCCGCAGTGGCTGACCGCACTGGTCTTCTTCACGCTCTGCACCCTTGCCGGCGTGGCACCGGCGGAGACGGTATTCGCCGGCTTCGGCTCGGCGGCAACCTGGCTGGTCTTCGCCGGCCTGATCATCGGCGCGGCGATCCAGTTCACAGGGCTCGGCACCACGCTGGCCCAAGGGGTCGGCCCCTGGCTCGCCGGCTCCTACCGCAAGGCGCTCGTCGGTGTCATCGTGCTGGGGCTGGTGATGGCATTCTTCATGCCCTCGGGCATGGGCCGGATTCTGCTGATGGTCCCCATTCTAACCACACTGGCCGATCACCTCGGCTATGCCCAGGGGGAGCGGGCCCGGACCGGGCTGATACTCGGCGGCATCATGGGTACCTTCCTGCCTACCTACGCCATCCTTCCCGCCAATGTGCCCAACAACGTCTTGATGGGGGCCGCGGAAGCGGTACTGGGCACGCCGCCCACCTACAGCGACTACCTGCTGCTGCACTTTCCGGTGCTGGGCCTGCTCAAGACACTGCTGCTGATCGGGGTCATGCTGTGGCTCTTCCCGGGTCAGGCACCGGCGCAGGCCCGAGAGCCGGCGCCATCCTTGCATCTCGCTGCACCCGAGCGCTGGCTGGCAGCGCTATTGTCGGTGGCGGTCCTGCTATGGATGACCGACGCCTGGCACGGGATCTCGCCCGCCTGGGTCGGCATGGGAGTGGCACTGGTCTGCCTCTTTCCCGGTAGCCGGCTGATGGGCGAGAAGCCACTGCAGTCGATCAGCTTCGACTCCTTCATCTATGTGGCGGGCATCGTCAGCCTCGGCGCACTGGCCTACCAGAGTGGATTGGGCACCCTGGTGGCGGGCGGCCTGCTATCGGCGCTGCCCCTGCGCGAGGCCAGCGATGCTGCCGCCTTTGGCATGCTCTCGGCGCTCGCCATGCTGCTGGGCACCCTGGTCACCCTGCCGGGTATTCCCGCCATCCTGACTCCCATGGCGCCAGGGCTCGCCGAGATGACCGGCTGGTCGCCGGAGGCGGTCTACATGACCCAGGTGGTGGGGTTCTCCACGGTGCTGCTGCCGTACCAGGCGCCACCGCTGATCGTCGGCATCCTGGCGGCACGCATTTCGCTGAGGGAAACCGCCCGCCTCTGCCTGGTCACCGCGCTGCTCAGCGTGGTGTTGCTGTGGCCACTGGACTACTTCTGGTGGCAGTGGCTGGGGTGGCTATAGGGAAACACTGCATAAATGTCTGCGCTTCCATAGCACCTGAATGTGACCTGGTGTGTCTGACACACAAAGAACCGCCCCCGGCATGACCGGGGGCGGGTGAGGCGGATGATGCTATCGCATCATCCTTGAGGAGACGACACCGCCCGTCCTTGGGCAGCGACCGCCATCCCTGGCAGTATCAGGGCTTACCACTCCTGATCGTCTTCCTCATCCTCTTCCCACTCTTCCTCTTCGTTCTCTTCTTCCCACGCGTCGGTGGTTTCGTCTTCCCACTCGTCATCCGAGCCGAAATCCGCATCGGCGCCAGCGCCTGCACCTGCTTCAGCACCGGTCTCACCTGCGCCGAAATCGGTATCAGCGCCTGCTTCAGCACCGGCCTCACCAGCACCGTAACCGGTATCGGCACCTGCACCTGCACCCATGTCGGCGTCAGCGCCAGCTTCGGGAGCGGTCTGCTCCGGCACGATACCTTGCGCGTCCTCTTCATCGTGGAATTCGGCAAATGCCAGCGGGCTGGCGGTCAGGCCAAAAGTGATACCGACAATGCCGAGTTTCTTGAGAAATTCCTTGGACATCATGTTCGTCCCTCCAATGGGTCAGAACTTGTGTTTCCATTTCAAGCCGTTAGGCTTCGCTCGTCGTACCGGAAATCCGCTTGCCAGACTCTCTAGTAGCAGGACTTACCGGCTTGTCTTGCTCACCCAGGGTATTGCAGGGAGCGGGCCAACCCATGCCAGATTTAAAAACATTCCTTCTATTTCATAGTGTTGAAAGAATCGCTCTCGTTCCCTTCTCCGCCAGAAAGCCTAAGAAAAGTGGAGCGTTCTGGCACATGGGCCGGGAAGGCGCAGTCGCAGGCCCGAAGTCGCCCCGGGCTGTCAGTCGGTCAGGCGACGCACCGCCTGTTCCACGCCACGCAGTTCGGCCAGGCCGCGCAGCCGACCGTAGAGGGGGTAGCCCGGTGCGGTGGCGCGCTGCTGATCATCGAGAAGTTGGTGGCCATGGTCGGGACGCATCGGCAGCCGTGCCCCGCCCTGCCGCTCGCGGCGACGCTCCTCCGCCACCAGGGCCTGGATCACCGCCACCATATCGACATCGCCATCCAGGTGAGGGGCCTCGAAGAAGGAGCGCGGATCCGACGCCTCGCGGCGGGTCGAGCGCAGATGCACGAAATGGATCCGTGGCCCGAAGCGGCTCGCCATATCGGCCAGGTCGATGTCCGCTCGCACCCCGTAGGAACCGGTGCACAGCGTCAGGCCGTTGGCCGGGCTGGGCACGGTATCGAGGATCCACTGGGCGTCCTCCGGCGTGGAGACCACCCGCGGCAGCCCGAGCATGGGGCGCGGCGGGTCATCGGGATGGATCGCCATGCGGATGCCGACCTCCTCGGCCACCGGGATCACCGCATCCAGGAAATACGCCAGATGTTCACGCAGCCGGTCGGCATCGATCCCGGCGTAGGCCGTCAGCACCTCACGGAATTGGGCCAGGGTGTAGCCCTCCTCGGCGCCGGGCAGGCCGGCGATCAGGGTATCGACCAGCCTGTCGCGGTCGGCCTGGCCAAGGGTTTCGAGATAGTCCCGGGCCTCGCGCTGCTCCACATCGCTGTAGTCGTTCTCGGCGCCGGGGCGCGCCAGCAGATACAGATCGAAGGCGGCGAAGGCGACCTGATCGAAGCGTAGCGCCAGGGCCCCATCGGGCAGGTGATAGCGCAAGTCGGTGCGAGTCCAGTCCAGCACCGGCATGAAGTTGTAGCAGACGGTATCGATGCCGCAGGCCGCCAGGTTGCGCAGGGTCTGGCAGTAGTTGGCAATCAGCCCGTCGCGCGCCGCCAGCCCCTGCTTGATCGCCTCGTGCACCGGCACGCTCTCCACCACCGACCAGGTCAGGCCGGCGGACTGGATCATCGCCTTGCGCTCGTCGATCGCCGCAGGAGACCACACCTCGCCATTGGGTATCTCGTGCAGCGCGGTGACGATGCCGGTGGCACCGGTCTGGCGAATCTCGTCGAGGCGAATGGGGTCCTTCGGGCCGAACCAGCGCCAGGTATGCTCCATGAAAATCTCCTTGTGTCAGTCTCGCACCAAGGCGGAAAGCGCCCCGGCAAGCCCCTCTCGTGTCAGTATCCGATAGGCATCGACCACCGCTGTGACAAAGGACGGCTGTCGAGCCAACGCAGGCGGTATCACGTCGTCCATAGCCAGGAAGGCATCGACCAGCGCCTCGGCATCGTCGGCGTGCCGGGCATGCAGGTCGGCAAAGCGCGCGGCCAGCGGATCGTCGACCGGGTATTGGGCCCCGTGCAGGTCTTGGCCCGCGGTGTAGCGGACCCAGGCGGCCACACCCAGCGCCGTGCAGGGCAGCGCCTCGCCGACCTCGATCCGTGCCAGGGCACCCTGCAGCCAGCGCTGGGGCAGCTTCTGGCTGCCGTCCATGGCGATCTGTTGCAGGCGGTGGCGCAGGCTGTCATTGGCGAAGCGCGCCAGCAGCGAGTCGCCGTAGGCGACCAGGTCGGTGCCCGCGGGCATCGCCAGGGTGGGAGCGGCCTCCTCGAGCATATAGCGCCGCAGTAGCGCACTGAGATCCTCGCGGCTGACCGCATCGAATACCGTCTCGATGCCTTCCAGGGCACCCAGGTAGGCCAGCAGCGAGTGGCTGCCATTGAGCATGCGCAGCTTCATGGTCTCGAACGGCACGACATCCTCGACCATCTCCACCCCGTCAGCCTCCCAGCCGGGGCGCCCCTGGGGGAAGTCATCCTCCACCACCCACTGGCTGAACGCCTCCCCCACCACCGCGTTGGGATCCTCGATACCCAGCTCAACGAGGCGCACGTGATCCTCTGCAGTCATGGCCGGCACGATGCGATCGACCATGCTGCAGGGAAAAGCCACCTCGCGCTCGATCCAGGCGGCCAGTTCGACATCGCGACAGGCAGCGAGCTTTACCACGGCATGGCGGGTGCGCCCGCCGTTGTCCGGCATGTTGTCGCAGCAGAGCACCGTAAAGGGTGCAATGCCAAGTTCACGCCGCCGCGCCAGCGCCTCCGCCAGGATGCCTGGCGCGGTGCGTGGCGTGGTAGGCGCGGCGATGTCCGCGGCGATCATGGGATCATCGGCGAGCAGCTCGCCGCTGGCCGGGTTGAGGAAGTAGCCTTTCTCGGTGACGGTCAGGGTAACAATACGCACCCCGGGATCCGCCATCCGCGCCAGCAACGGCGCCAGGTCGCGTCCCCAGTGGCCGTCTGCGCCTCGCCCGGAGAACAGCGCCTCTTCGATTACCCCAATCTCGCGCAGGGCGACGGTCTGGCTGTCGGCGTACTCGGCGACATGGTAGCGATGACCGGCCGCCGCCAGGCCGTCCACCAGGACCACATTGCCGCGCAGGTTGGCGCTGCAGATACCCCAGGTGTCATCGCTGCTGCGCTGGCGGTAGCGCTCCAGATAGACCGCCTGGTGGGCACGATGGAAGGCTCCCAGGCCGAGATGGACGATGCCGATGGCCCCACGCCGTGGCGCCGCCGGGTAACGGGTGATGGACATCATCTCTCCTTATGGTGGGTCATTCGCCCATGATCAGGGTTGGCAGCCACAGCGATACCGCCGGCACATAGGAGACCAGCAGCAGCACGCCGATATTGCAGATCAGGAACGGCACGATGGCCCGGGCCACGGTAAGCATCGGCAGCTTGCCGATGCCGGCGACGACGAACAGGCAGACGCCCACCGGCGGCGTGGTCAGGCCGATCATCAGGTTGAGCACGGCCATGACGGCGAAGTGCACCGGGTCGAGGCCGACACCGGTGGCGACACCGAGCAGCGCCGGGAACAGGATGATCAGCGCGGCGATGGTCTCCATGAAGGCGCCGACGAACAGCAGAATCAGGTTGAGGATCAGGATCACAATGATCGGGTTCTCGCTGATCGACAGGATCAGGGCGGCGATCATCTGCGGCACCTGCTCGCTGGTCAGGATCCAGCCGAACAGATTGGCCAGCCCCACCAGCAGCAGCAGCGCCGAGGAGGTGAGCACCGTATCGCTGAGGATGCCCGGCAGCTTGCGCCAGGAGAGCCCCTTATAGACGTACATGCCTACCACCAGCGCATAGAGGCTGGCGACGATGGATGCCTCGGTGGGCGTGAAGAAACCACCGATGATGCCGTAGAGGATGATCACCGTCATCAGCAGCGCCCAGAAGGCGGTGCGCCCCTCGCGCAGCAGCTCCATGAAGGTGGCCCGCTTGCCCCTGGGATAGCCACGCCGCACGGCGAGAATATAGACCGTGATCATCATCGCCAGGCCCAGCAGAAGGCCGGGGATGGCGCCGGCCAGGAACATCCGCCCCACCGAGACGCCGGAGAGCGAACCGGCGATGATCATCGGCACGCTGGGCGGGATGATCGGCCCCACCGTGGAGGAGGCGGCGGTGACCGCGGCGGCGAAGGGCTTGTCGTAGCCGGAGCGGGCCATGCCGGGAATCATCACCGAACCGATGCTCGCCGAGTCGGCCACCGCGGTACCGGAGATGCCGCCGAAGATCATCGAGCCGCCCACGTTGGCCAGCCCCAGGCCGCCGCGGATATGGCCCAGCAGGGCGTTGGAGAAGCGGATGATGTGCTCGGTGATGTTGCCGACATTCATCAGGTTGCCGGCCAGCACGAAGCCGGGAATGCACAGCAGCACGAAGGTATCGATGCCGGCGTACATGCGCTGCGGCACGATGGTCAGCGAAATGCCCTCCAGCAGCAGATAGACCAGCGATGCGATACCCAGGGCGAAGGCGATCGGCAGGCCAACCACCAGCAGCACCAGAAAGGTGACGAACAGCAGGATGACTTCCATTCAGCGTGCCTCTGCATCGTTGTCGGCGGGCCGGCGCAGCATGGCGACCAGGCCCTCGAGAAAACCGATGGCGCTGTAGACCAGCAGCAGCAGGAACAACACCACGGTGGAGAAGAAGATGTAGAGCATGGGTACCTTGAGGGTCGGCGAGGTCTGCCAGGCACCGTTCTCGGCGTACTGCCAGGCATAGGGCAGTACGATCCAGGCAAAGCCGCCGATCAGCAGGCACACCAGGGCCTGGTAGCCGGCCCGGGCACGGGGCCCGAGGTAGTGATGAAACAGTTCGACGTTGACGTTGCGGTGACGGCGCAGCACCACCCCCGCCGAGAGCGCCACCATGTAGACGAACAGGTAGCGCGACAGCTCCTCGGTCCAGGCCATCGGGAACGGCAGGAACAGGCGGCCGGATATCTGCAGCAGCACGGTGCCGGCAATGGCCACCAGGGCCACCACCGCCAAGCCGGTGAAGAGCGCATCGATCCAGCCGATCAGGCGCCCCACCGGCCCCTGGAAGGTGGGCACCACCGAGAGGGTGTCGAGGCTGTCGATGGCCTCCCGCTCGAGGGCCTTGTGTTCGGGTGTCGTCATTGGCGTGCCCCTCACGGGGCGGGCACCGCAGTGCCCGCCCCCATGGCTCACAGGTCCTGGATGGCGTCGAACAGCGCACGCTGCTCGTCATCCAGCGCTTCCAGCACCGCCGGCCGCGCCTTCTCGGCGAAGGCCTCGATATCGACCTCGACGAACTCCATGCCGCGGTCGGTCAGGGCCTGCTCGAGACGCTGCTGGTCCTCGTCGAACAGCTCGGCCTGGTACTCCTGCATCACCGCGGCGGCATCGAAGACCACCTGCTGCAGGTCGTCGGGCATGCTCTCCAGGGTATTGCGGCCGATCACCACATAGATCCAGCTGCGCACATGGCCGGTGAGGTTCACGTAGTCCTGCACCTCATAGAAGCTGGCGCTCTCGATCAGGCTGAGCGGGTTTTCCTGGGCCTGGATGGTGTTCTGCTGCAGGGCGGTGAACACCTCGCTGAAGGCCATCGGCGTCGGGCGTGCGCCCAGCGCTTCCCAGGTATCGACGAACAGCGGCACATTGGGCACCCGCAGGCGCATGCCGTCCAGGTCGTCGGGATGCTCGATGCGGCGATTGGAGGTCAGCTCGCGGGGGCCGCGCTCGAACCAGGCCAGCGGCACCAGGTTGGCCCGTTCGATGATCTGCGCCTCGATCTCCTCGCCGATCTCGCCGCTCACCGCGGCATGCAGGTGTTCGGCGTCGCGGAACGCATAGGGCACCGCCATCATCGCCGCCTTGGGCGCCCAGTTCTGCAGGCTCTCCCCGGTGATGGTCATCTCGGCGGTACCCAGCTGGATGCTGTTGATCACATCCATCTCGCTGCCGAGCTGCTCGTTGGGATAGATGCGCACCTCGATGCGACCGTCGGAGTTGGCCTCGACCTCCTCCTTGAACTTCTCGGCGGCCTGGTGCCAGATATTCTGCTCGTTGGCCAGGTGGCCGAAGCGCAGCGTGAAGTCGGCGGACAGGGCGGCCTGGCTGCCTATCAGGGCGGCGCCGATCATCGCACCGGTGATGAGTCGCTTGATCATGACGTGAATCTCCTGCACATGCTGTTGTGAGTTATGGGTGTGCTATGGCATTGGCTATGCCGTTGGTCCTCAGGCACCGATCTCGATCAGTACCTTGCGGGCCCTTTCGGGATGATGCTCGAGCATGTCGATGGCGCCGGGCATCTCGTCGAACGGCAGCCGGTGGCTGACCAGCGCCGCGCCATCGAGCGCCCCGGATGCGAGCAGTTCGAGCACCTCCGGAAACTTGCGGTTGTTGAGTCGTGACCCGACCAGGGTCAGCTCCTTCTTGATCACCTCCAGCTGCACCAGGTCGCTGGGGGTGGGGTTGAAACCGAGCAGGCCGATGCGTCCCGCCGCCGAGGCCAGGCGCAGCATCTGCGGCAGCAGCGCCGGCACGCAGGCGGCATCCGCGATCAGCGGCACGCCCTCGCCGTCGGTGAGGCGCATGATCTCGGCCTCGACGTCGTCGCGGCTGCCATGCAGGGTATGCCGTGCGCCCAGCTCGCGGGCCGTGGCCAGGCGCTCGTCGATGACGTCGGTGACGATCACCTCCTCGATGCCCTTGGCCCGGGCCATCTGCAGCACGGTCAGGCCGATCACCCCGGCGCCGTAGACCAGCAGCCGATCGCCCGGCTGCGGCTGCATGCGGTCGAGCACATTGGCGGCGATGCTGTAGGGCTCGACCAGGGCGGCGATATCCAGCCCCAGGTGCGCCGGCAAGCGATGCAGGTTGGCCGCCGGCACGTTGACGTGCTCCTCGAAGCCGCCGTCACGATGCACGCCGATCACCTGCATGGCGGTGCAGACATTGGGCCGCCCGATGCGGCAGGGATAGCAGCGCCCGCAGCTGACCACCGGGTCGACGCACACCCGCTCGCCGATGTCGACGTTCTCGACGCCCTCGCCCACCGCCTCGACGATCCCGGTGAACTCATGCCCGGTGATGCGCGGAAAGCGCACGAAGGCGTTGTCGCCATGGATGATATGCATGTCCGACCCGCAGATGCCGGCGAATGCCACCTTCACCAGCACTTCACCGGGTGCCGCCGTGGGCACCTCGACGTCGGCGATCCGGTAGTCCAGCGGCGCATTGACCTGGAATGCTTTCATGTTGCTCTCCTCACCAGTGCCATAGGGTGCCGTCCTCGAGCCGGTTGACCGGCAGGCTGGCACGCTTGTAGGGGTACTGCTTGGCCAGCGCCTCGTCGATATCGACGCCGTGCCCCGGCGTCTCGCCGACCAGGAAGTGGCCGTCCTCGAAGCGGTAGTCGTGGGGAAAGACCGCGTCGGTCTCCGGCGTGTGGGGCATGTGCTCCTGGATGCCGAAATTGGGCACCCAGGTATCGAAATGCACGGCGGCGCCCAGGCACACCGGCGACAGGTCCGTCGGCCCATGGAAGCCGGTGCGCACGTGATAGAGCCCGGCCAGGTCGGCGATGCGCCGCACGTGGGTGATGCCGCCGCCGTGGGAGAGCGGCGTGCGGATGTAGTCGATCCACTGGTTCTCGAGCAGCTCGCGGTAGTCGTGGATCGAGTTGAACACCTCCCCCACCGCCAGCGGCGTGGTGGTGTGCTGGCGAATCAGCCGGAAACTCTCCTGGTTCTCGGCCGGCACGCAGTCCTCCAGCCAGAACAGGTGGTAGGGCTCCACCGCCTTGCCCAGCCGCGCCGCCTCGATGGGCGTCAGCCGGTGGTGCACGTCGTGCAGCAGGTGGATGTCGTCGCCGAAACGCTCGCGCACCGCGGCAAACAGCTTGGGCACGTGGTTGAGGTACTTCTCGGTGCTCCACACGTGCTCGGCGGGCAATTCGGCGTCGGCGGGCTCGTAGCGCTCGCCTTCGCGCTTGGCCACGCCATAGATAGTCGGAATCCCCGGCACCCCGGCCTGGACCCGCACCGCGCGATAGCCCAGGGCAATGTGCCGCTCGACCTCGTCCAGGCAGCCCTCGATATCGCGCCCGGTGCAGTGGGCATAGGTCATCACCCGTTCGCGGCTCTTGCCCCCCAACAGTTGATAGAGCGGCATGTCGGCGGCCTTGGCCTTGATATCCCACAGCGCCAGGTCGACGGCCGAAATCGCCGCCATGGTCACCGGTCCGCGGCGCCAGTAGGCGCCGCGGTAGAGGTAATGCCAGATATCCTCGATGCGGCTGGCATCGCGGCCGATCAGGGCAGGCAGCACGTGCTCCTCGAGATAGGCGACCACCGCCATTTCCCGACCGTTGAGGGTGGCATCGCCGATCCCGTAGGTGCCCGACTCGGTGACGATCTTGAGGGTGACGAAGTTGCGCCCCGGGGAGCTGACGATGAGATAGGCATCACTGATCTTCATGGCGATTCCGTTGCAGAGAGGAAATAGCGCAAATTTTCATGTGAGCCTCCTGTCGATTCGTATTGTGATTATTGGGTTGCGTCGAGTGGCGGCCTGACGTTGGGTAGTGAGACGACGCTAGCGGTGGCGTCGAACATCTCGGGAAAGCGGCGCATGAGTTCGGGCAGCGATTGAAGGATCTCTCGCTGATGGATACCCATGGCCTGAGTCGCGGCCTCGGGATCCTGCCGGGCGATGGCCTCGACGATCATCGAATGCTGATCGGTGAGCTTCGGGATCGGCGTCGACTCGGGAACGCTCAGATAGCGCACCCGGTCGAGCTGCGCCTTGACGTCTTCCGTCACGCGCCATGCCATGGCATGGCCCGTGCCCAACGCCAGGGCGCGATGAAAGGCCTCGTCGAGCAGAAAGAACCGGTCGTGATCCTCGGGGTCGATGCAGCGCCGTTGCCGCTCGATCAGCTCTTCGAGCTCGTCCAGCACCGCCGGCGCCAGGCCGTGCTGTGCCGCTTCCCTGGCAACCGCCACCTCGACGGCCTCCCTGACGAAACGCGCCTCGAGCACCGCCTGCCGAGAAATCCGCACCACATAGGTGCCGCGCTGCGGGCGCACTTCCACCAGCCCCGCTTCCGACAGGCGAATGAACGCCTCCCTGACCGGCTGCCGGCTCACCGAGAAGGTATCGGCGATCTCCTTCTCGGAGAGCGCCTGCCCGGGGGCCAGCACCATGCGGATGATCGACTGGCGCAGCACCTGGAAGAGGCGCTGCCTGACCGGGCCATCCTCTGCGGTACTTTGCCAAAGCGCATGCAAGCTGTGGTTCATGTGGATTCCTCACGGTTGCGTCGTATCAGCAAGACCTGACTCAAGCCCGACTGACAGGACTAGTATGGTAGTATGGAAGAAAAGGCGAAAGCTCGGATTGCCTGAACTTTAGTCGAACACTTGAAGAAAAGGCCAGTACGAGCAATACTGTTTGGAAACAGCGTTCGTAAAGGTTCGTCGTTTACATTCAACTTTCTGCAGAGCATGCCGATAACAGGTATATGGTTACTTTTCGACTAGCCTCTGACCTATCGAGGGATGTTCGGCCATGACAAGTCCCCTCTGCCTACTGTTCGATTGTGATGGAACCCTGGTGGACAGCGAACCGCTGCTGGCTGCCGAGATGGCCATCAGCCTGACGAGGCTGGGCTTGCCCTTTCAGGCCAGTGACTATATCGGCGAATTCCGCGGTAGCCGCTTTCGCAATATCGTGACGGTACTTGAGGATCGCTACGGCAGCGTGGACCCGCTACACCTGGCCGAGACCGAGACCGAGATGCGCAGCAATCTCAACCGTCGCCTCGAAACCGAGCTGGTGGCGATCACGGGTGCGACCGAGGCCTTGATGGCACTGGCCGACTTTCCCTGCGGCGTAGTGTCCAACGGGCCCGAGAACAAGATTCAAACCTCCCTCAAGGCCATCGGTCTGGCCGATCACTTCGGCAATAATCTCTTCAGCGGCTATACCGCCAACTGCTGGAAACCCGACCCCCGGCTCTACCTGCACGCGGCCAGCCGGATGGGCTTCGACGCCGAGGATTGCGTCGCCATCGACGACGCCATGGTGGGGGTCAAGGCCGCCCTGGATGCGGGGATGACGGTCATCCACCTCAACCGTTTCCCCGATGTGGAAGAAACCCCCGAAGGGGCCATCATGATCAGCAGCATGTACCAGCTGCCCACCGTGATCGGTCATCTCCTGCACCATCGCGCCATGGACAACCGTCTGGCCGCCTATAGCCGCTGAGCCTTGCCGGCAGCCGCATATCCTCTACCCGCCGGCCTTGCGCCACCGTTATTCACCGCAGGAGCCTGTGGCGATGCAGTCCGCGCCCCTGGGCGGTATCATCTGGCCATCCCTTTTTCGTACAAGGAGTTCCCATGGCCTCTCTGCGGGACCAGCTGCATGGCCTGGTCTATTCCACCGAGCACGGCGATATTTGCCCGAACTGCCGCCAGCCGCAGGCCGACTGCTGCTGCGCCGAGGCCGCCGAGCAGGCTCGCATCGAGGCGCTGGACGGCGTCGTGCGCATTCGCCGGGAAACCAGCGGGCGCAAGGGCAAGGGCGTGACCACGGTTACCGGCATCCCTCTGCCCGATGCCGAACTGAAGGCCCTGGCCAAGCGTCTCAAGAAGCGCTGTGGAACCGGTGGCGCCGTCAAGGAGGGCATCATCGAGATCCAGGGCGATCATCGCGAGGTACTCAAGGCCGAGCTGGAGCGTAGCGGCTATACCGTGAAGCTGGCCGGCGGCTAGGCTCAGTCCGAAAACTGGCTGCGCTCAACCATACGGCGTTAAAAATCGGCTCAAAGTACTCATTTACACCCCGTAAACTCCGTCTTTTCGCCGATTTTTGCCTTGCCTGGTCTTCGCTCGCCGACTTTTCAGACAAAGCCTAAGCAAGGAGAATGGCATGCACGATACGACGACTGTTGCGGCGCCACCGCCGGGCAAGCCGATACTAGCGCTGGCACTGGGGCTACTGGTCATGCTGGTGCTGGCCGGCTGCGCCGGCACCCCGCAGTTCACCGAGCTGCAGGCTCGCGTGATACCACCCGATCCGCTGACGCTGAGCGACGATGCCGAGCTGAACGTACGCCTCAGCGATGCCGACGGCACCCTGGCTGAAACCACGCTCACCCACCTGGGAACGCCCCCCTGGGCGGTTTCGTTGCGCCACGACAGCCAGGCCCTCGAGGACTCCCGCTCCCCCCGGCTAAGCGCCGAGCTGCGCCAGCGGGGCGAACTGACCCACGCCACCAGCGAACCGGTACTGCTGGAAGAGAGCCACCCGGACGAGCCCGTTACCCTGTCGCTTGACCCGCGCCGGTAAGGGCCGCCGCCAAGGCATTCAGCGTCTCGCCCACCGGCGCCTCGACCTTCAGCGAGTAGAGCGCATCGGCCCGGGTATGGCCCAGGTTGAGGCAGGCGATGGGCTTGCTGGCGCGGGATGCCTGCCGCGCGAAGCGGTAACCCGAATAGACCATCAGCGACGAGCCCACGACCAGCAGCGCGCCGGCCTCGTCGACCATCGCAGTGGCACGGGCCACGCGCTCGCCGGGCACGTTGTCGCCGAAGAAGACCACGTCGGGCTTCCAGATCCCCTGGCCGCAGCGACGACACCCGGGCACCCGGAAGGTGGAAAAGTCCGCCTCCAGGTCCGCGTCACCATCGGGCCGTGCTGCTGCCTCTCGGGACAACCAGTGCGGATTGCACTCGGCCAACTCGTCGTGAAGGTCATGGCGCATGCGTAGCGCCCCGCACTGCATGCAGCGCACCTGCTCGGCGCGGCCATGCAGGTCGATGACCCGTCGCGAGCCGGCCTTCTGATGCAGCCCATCCACGTTCTGGGTGATCACCCCCGCCACCAGCCCCTCGGCTTCGAGCTGGGCCAGCGCCGTGTGGGCGATACCCGGGCGGGCCCGATGCAGGGTACGAAAGCCGACCAGCGCCCGCGCCCAGTAGCGCTGCCGCGCCGCATGGCTGCTCATGAATAGTTGGTGCTGCATCGGCGGTGAACACTTCCAGGCGCCGCTGGCATCGCGATAGTCGGGAATGCCGCTGTCGGTACTCACACCGGCCCCGGTCAACACCGCCAGTCGCGGGTAGCGAGTCAGGAAGTCCGCCAGGCGGCTGACCTCCTCCACCGGCATTGGCACGTCGCTCATCGTCTCTCCAATGTCTGCTGCAGCCGCCTTGATGCGATCAACCTTCATGCGAACAACATGGCTCTTATGGTGGTAGGTTGTCTAGAATGTCATGCTTACGTGACTATAACAGGCAAGGACGGACCCCCGATGGCCTGGCTGGAATACCTGCTTCCCCTGATCTTCCTGTTTCCCCTCGGGGCAATGGCGGTGATCGTTATCGCCCTGCGCAACCTGCACGATGCCAGGGTACGCTCACCGTTCAACGCCCGCCCCCTGCGAGAACCCGGCCAGGCCCTGCGCGACAGGCTCGACCGCGCCTTCGCCGCCCTGTTCCTGGATGGCGCCCTGGGGCCGATCCTGTCACTGGCGCCGCTGGTCTACGGCATGGGCCGCATGCTCTTTGCCAACCGGCAGAACTGGCTGGAATGGGCCCTCTACGGCGCACTCAGCACCGTGCTGGTGCTGGTCTACTGCTTCCTGCTGATTCGCGACTTCCAGCTTATCCGTCGCATCAAGCTGGGCCTGGCCTGCGAACTCGCCGTGGGCCAGGAACTGGAGCGGCTGATTCATCCCGAGGCCCACCCCTACTACGTCTTCCACGACGTGCCCACCGACACCGATACCATCGACCATGTCGCCGTCACCCCCCATGGCGTCTTCGTCGTCGAGACTCGCGCCCGCACGCGCCCGTTCACGGCGGACGGCCGCGAGATCAATGTGGTGACCGTGGAGCCGAAGCGCCTCCGCTTCCCCGGCTGGAGCGAGCAGCAGCCCCTGGTGAAGACCCTGGGCGCCACGCGCTGGCTGGGCGAGTGGCTGGAGAGCCGCTGCGGTGCGCCGGTCCCCATCCTGGGGGTGCTGACCCTGCCCGGCTGGGACATCATCTGTGCCGGCACGCCGGAGGGGCTGATGGTGGTGAGCGGCGAATCGCTGGCCCAGCAGTTGGGCGAGAAGCAGCTGGGTCAGATCGATGACGACATGCACGACAAGGTGATCGCGGCGCTCATCGAACGCGCTGCCGAACTGGAGAAGAATACGCCGTTGAACGCCCCCTCCATCTGAGGGGCTGCTCGATCGAGGGCGGCGATGCTTAGCCGGAGGCCAGGCGGCCGCGGTCCTGGCGGGCCTTCACATCCTCAGTCCCCCCGCAGCCGACCGCCCATCTCCTGGGCCAGGTCCACCGCATAGTGGTCGGTCATGCCGCCGATGAAGTCGAGCATGCGCCGATAGCTGTCGTACAGCGTCCAGGAGGGGCGCGGCGTGTTCTCGCCGACCAGCGCCAGCACCCGCTGGTGCTTGAAGCTGGACTCACCGGTGTAGTGCAGCTCGTGGGCCGCACCGATGAAGGCTTCCAGCAGGATGCCGAGGGTGGTGTAGGCGCCGATCTCCAGCTTGGCCTTGCGCTCGTTCTGGAAGATACGCTCGCGGGCCAGCTGCTTGGCCGCCGCCACCCCCCAGCCCAGGTCGGGGTGACAGAGCTCCAGCAGGTCGCTGGTCAGGGTACCGTTGAGCAGCGCCGTCTCATGGTCGACGAAGACCGCCCCCACATCGTTGACCGCCCGCTCCATGGCCGCGCCGCGCAGGGCGGCGATACGCCGACGCTGGGAGACGCCGCTGCGCTCCATGGCGGCATAGTCCGGCGGGGCGTCGCCGGCGATCTGCAGCAGCACGTCGGCCACCTCGTCGAAGCGCAGGATACCCATTTCCAGGCCGTCCTCCAGGTCGAGCAGGGCGTAGCAGATGTCGTCGGCCGCCTCGACCAGCCAGGCCAGCGGGTGACGACACCAGCGCCCCTCGCCCCGGGGCACCAGGCCCAGGCGGTCGGCCACCTCGGCCAGCAGCGCCTTCTCGCTCTGATAGCAGCCGAACTTCCCGGCACTGCCCCCATACTCCACCGTCCAGGGGTACTTCAAGAGTGTCCCCAGCGTCGCCGTGGTCAGCCGCATGCCGCCACGGAACTGGTTGTACTCGATCTGGGTGACCACCCGGAACCCCTGGGCATTGCCCTCGTAGGTGAGCAGGTCGGCGCGTTCGCGCTCCGACAGCCCCTCGAGCAGCCCGCTGCCGTCGGCCTCGGCGCGCTTGAACCAGTCGCGGATGGCATACTCGCCGGCATGGCCAAAGGGCGGGTTGCCGATATCGTGCCCCAGGCAGGCCGCCTGCACGATGACGCCCATGTCGGCCGGGGTGATCCACTCCGGCAACCGCTCGCGCAGCAACTCGCCGACGATCATGCCCAGCGAGCGCCCCACGCAGCCCACCTCCAGGGAATGGGTCAACCGGGTGTGGATGTGGTCGTTGTCGGTGAGGGGGTGTACCTGGGTCTTGCGCCCCAGGCGGCGAAAGGAGCCGGAGAAGACGATCCGGTCATGATCCTTGTGGAAGGGGCTGCGGCCGATCTCGTCGCGCCCGGCCCGACTGCCGTAGAGTCGCGACGGGTCGAGCAAGCGCTGCCAGTGCATCTGCGTCATGGGCTATCTCTCCTTGAGGCCCCCATTCTGGCACCACAGTGGCGGTAAAGGCCACGCCCCGATACCGCCGTCTCACTCCCCGTCGGCCAATGCCGGCAACAGTGTCTTGAGCTTACGGGTCAGGGTGTTGCGCCCCCAGCCGAGAAGCTCCGCGGCCTCGCCCTTGCGCCCACCGGTATGCTTCAGCGCGGTCTCGATCAGGATCTTCTCGAAATCGGGAACAGCCTCTTCCAGCAGATGGGTATGGCCGGCGGCCAGGGCCCGGTCGGCCCAGTCGCGAAACGCGGCTCGCCAATCGCCGTTGCCGCTCTCCGCCGCTTCCGGCTCGCGCAGCTCCGGCGGCAGGTCCTCGACCAGCACCTCGCGGCCGGATGCCATCACCGTCAGCCAGCGGCAGGTGTTCTCCAGCTGGCGCACATTGCCGGGCCACGGCAGCCGGGTCAGGTGCGTCTCGGCATCCTTGGTGAGCACCTTGATATCGGTAGACAGCTCCTTGGCCGCCTCGGCCAGGAAGTGCCGTGCCAGCCGCGGGATGTCCTCGCGCCGCTCGGCCAGCTTCGGAAGGTGCACGCGGATCACGTTGAGGCGATGGAAAAGATCCTCGCGGAAACGACCATCCTCCACCAGGGTCTCGAGGTTCTGGTGGGTGGCGGCGATGATGCGTACATCCACCTTGACCGGGGTGTGACCGCCGACCCGGTAGAACTCGCCGTCGGCCAGCACTCGCAGCAGCCGTGTCTGGGTCTCGGCCGGCATGTCGCCGATCTCGTCGAGAAACAGGGTGCCGCCATCGGCCTGCTCGAAGCGCCCCTGGCGCTGGGCGGTGGCCCCGGTAAAGGCCCCCTTCTCGTGACCGAACAGCTCGGACTCGATCAGGTCCCGCGGTATCGCCGCCATGTTCAGCGCGATGAACGGCCTGCCCGCCCGCGGGCTGTGCTGATGCAGGGCGCGGGCCACGCGCTCCTTGCCGGTACCCGACTCACCGTTGATCAGCACCGTGATGTGGGAGTGCGACAGCCGGCCGATGGCGCGAAACACCTCCTGCATGGCCGGGGCCTCGCCGATGATCTCGGCATCCAGCCCTTCCGGCACGCTGACCGGCCGCTTGCGCTCCCGCGCATGGGCCACGGCACGACGCACCAGCGCCAGCGCCTCGTCGACGTCGAAGGGCTTCGGCAGATACTCGAAGGCTCCGCCCTGGTAGGAGGCGACGGCGCTGTCCAGGTCGGAATGCGCGGTCATCACGATGACCGGCAGGTCGGGGTGCACGTCCCGCACCCGTGACATCAGGTCCAGGCCGTCGATGCCCGGCATGCGGATGTCGGTGACCAGCACATCCGGTGGATCGTCCAGTAGTCGGCTGAGCGCCAGGTCGGCTCGCTCGATGCATTCGACTTCGAGGTCGGGCTGAGCCAGGGCGCGCTCCAGCACCCAGCGAATGGCGCGATCGTCATCGACGACAGCGACACGTGCGACATCAGTCATGGCGCCTCTCCAGGGGAATAAGCAAGCGGAATTCGGTATGGCCAGGGCGGGATTCGCATTCGATCAAGCCCTGGTGTTGATGCAGGATGCCCTGGGCAATGGACAATCCCAGTCCACTGCCCTCGGCACGGCCCGATACCATGGGGTAGAAGAGCGTCTCCTGCAGGCTCTCGGGAACGCCGGGACCGTTGTCGATCAGCGCCACCTCACAGACCAGGCGATGGCGTTCGGCACCCAGGGTGAACTGGCGCCGCGCCCGGGTTCGCATCAGCAGGTGCGGCTGATCGGTGCCGTCCTCGGCCATGGCCTCCACGGCGTTACGTGCCACGTTGAGCACGGCCTGGATCATCTGCGCCTCGTCACCCGGGAAGTCTGGCAGGCTGGGGTCGTAGTCGCGCTCCACCACCACGCCGGGGGTCTCGGCAATCAGCAGCGTGCGTACTCGCTCCAGCACTCTATGGATATTGAGCGGCTCATGGCGTACCAGCTTGTTGGGCCCCAGCATGCTGTCGACCAGGTCGCGCAGGCGGTCCACTTCCTCGATGATGATACGGGTGAACTCGGCCAGGTCGGGGTCATCGAGATCACGCTCCAGCAGCTGGGCGGCGCCGCGAATACCGCCCAGCGGATTCTTGACCTCGTGGGCCAGGCCGCGCGAAAGAACCTTGATCGCCTCCTGGCGGTTGAGCAGCGCCTCCTCCCGGGAGATACGCAGCAGACGGTCGCGTGGCTCCATCTCGACCAGAAGCTCCTCGTCCGAGAGCGGCGTGACGGTATAGTCCACGGTGATCACCGCACCGGTGACGAGGGACAGCCTCACCTCCCGCTGGGTGAAGGGATGACCGTCATCGCGGGACTTGGCCAGCACTGCACTCATTCCGTCATCCTCGGCGACCAACGCCGACAGGCGCATCCCTTCCACGCGCCCCAGGCTGACCGCCAGCAGCGCTTCGGCGGAAGGATTCATCCAGCTCACGCACAGCCTGCTATCCAGCAGCAGCACCGCAGTGGTGAGATGTTCCATCAGGCGTCGGTACATTGGCCTTCCCTTGGTGTAGACGTGCACCCGTTTCGCGCATTCCGTGAATCCCGGCAAACGACTCGGGCTCCCTTGGCTACCCTAGCGACCCATAGCTATCCATACGTGTAGCAAGAACCTAGCAAGAACCGCGCCAACCTTGAAAAGCGCGGCTCGGCGCCGTTTCAGGGCATTATGGCAGCCATGGAGTGCACTATCATGGTGCACGAAAGAAGTGTCCACCGACTCGGAACGGGTTAACGCTCACCCGTGGGGCACGAATGGGCAAGGCCGGGCGAGCCCGGGGCGCGCTTGCCTCAGCCGGCAGGAGAGCGCTGAACATGGAGGGTCACCGGCTGGGTGCGATGACGAATATCCCCGCTCGCATCCAGCAATTCGGCCTGAATCACGTACTGGCCACGATCGAGATCGGTGAGCATGAAGGCAGTGGTATGCATCTCGGTCTGGCTCACCCTGCCATCGACCAGCAGCCGGACCCGGTGGTCGGGCCGCAGCTCGGGCTCGATGGCAAGCTCCACCTGCACGTTACCCGCGTAGCTGGCGGCCAGGTCGGCCCCATGCGCTGGCGACAGGATACGAAAGGCATCGTAGGGCATGAACGGCTGCCCCGGAGACTCGCTGACCCGCGGCGCGACGCCCTCCACCCGCGGCGGCTCTGAACTTCCCGACAGGCTCCGGGATGGCACCACGGTGAGCGGCGTCAGCTCCACCGGCTCGCCACCTCCGTCCGGACTATCGCTGAAGATCACATTGCCCTGGGAGTCGACGGTGCGATAGATGGTCGTCGCCAGGGTAGACGTGGTGACCAGCAGCCCAACCATTGCCAAAAGCGCCTTCTTCATGAGGATCGATCTCCTTCGTCGGCGCCCCGTACCGACTGGACGTCACGGTCAGCTGCCTGTCATATCAAGCCATGGTTCAAGTGTACGACAAAAAGGGGCTCCGCCAAGACGGAGCCCCTGTGATTGCAGAACACGATTCCCGACACGCTTGCCTGACACGACTGCCTGACACTAGCGCACCCGAGTCGGCTCGGGCGGCCCGACCCAGCGATATGGGTCGGACACGTCGGCCTGCTTCAGCAGCTGTAGTACATGTCGAACTCGACCGGATGCGTGCTCATGCGAATACGCTCCACGTCTTCCATCTTGAGCTCAATGTAGGCATCGATCATGTCGTCGGTGAAGACGCCACCTTCCGTGAGGAAGGCACGATCGGCATCCAGCGCTTCCAGCGCCTGATCCAGGCTGTTGGCCACGGTGGGCACGGCCTTGCCTTCTTCCGGCGGCAGGTCGTACAGGTTCTTGTCCATGGCATCGCCGGGGTGGATCTTGTTCTTGATGCCGTCGATACCGGCCATCAGCATCGCCGCGAAGCACAGGTAAGGGTTGGCGGTCGGATCCGGGAAACGAAGCTCGACGCGCTTGCCCTTGGGGCTAGCGGTATAGGGAATACGGATGGAGGCAGAGCGGTTGCGGGCGCTGTAGGCCAGCATCACCGGAGCTTCGAAGCCCGGCACCAGGCGCTTATAGGAGTTGGTCGAAGCATTGGTGAAGGCGTTCAGGGCGCGGGCGTGCTTGATGACGCCGCCAATGTAGTAGAGCGCCATCTCGGACAGCCCGGCGTACTGGTCGCCGGCGAACTGGTTGACGCCATCCTTCCAGAACGACTGGTGCACGTGCATGCCGGAACCGTTGTCACCAACCAGCGGCTTGGGCATGAAGGTCGCGGTCTTGCCATAGGCGTGAGCCACGTTGTGCACGACGTACTTCATCTCCTGAAGCTCATCGGCCTTCTTCACCAGGGTGTTGAACTTGACGCCGATCTCGTTCTGGCCGGCGTTGGCCACCTCGTGGTGATGCACTTCGACGGTCTGGCCGATCGCTTCCAGGGTGTTGCACATGGCACCACGAATATCGTGGAAGCTGTCCACCGGGGGTACCGGGAAGTAGCCGCCCTTGACCCGCGGACGGTGGGCCAGGTTGCCGCCCTCGACCTGACGGTCGGTAGACCAGGCACCCTCTTCAGAGGAGATCTTGAACATCGCCCCTTCGATGTCGGTCTTCCAGTGCACCTCGTCGAAGATGAAGAATTCCGGCTCCGGGCCGAAGAAGGCGGTATCGCCCAGGCCGCTGGACTGCAGGTAGGCTTCCGCGCGCTTGGCGATGGAGCGCGGGTCGCGCTCGTAGCCCTGCATGGTGGCGGGCTCGATGATGTCGCAGCGCAGCACGATGGTAGCGTCTTCGGTGAACGGATCGAGGAAGGCGGTACCGTCTTCCGGGCGCAGGATCATGTCCGACTCGTTGATGCCTTTCCAGCCGGAGATGGAGGAGCCATCGAACATCTGGCCGTTCTCGAAAAATTCTTCGTCCACGTCACGCGCGGGAATGGTGACGTGCTGCTCCTTGCCTTTGGTGTCGGTGAAGCGCAGGTCAACCCACTTCACGTCGTTTTCTTCGATCAGGGCGAGAGTCTTGGCAGACATGATGTCCTCCATTAAGAGCGAGTTTGGCTCGATTCGTTGGCTGATGATCCACTGGCGCTGGGTTCGATCCAGCGCATGTTGTAGCACGCTGTGAGCTTGATGCCCACGATCACCATGCACGGGCATGGGAGCTGGCCAACCTAATGCAGGCTGCGTGCCAACATTGCACCATCACAACCCATACTTTTTTAACCAACTGTTTTGAAATTATTTTTTGATCCACCAAACTGCCCTGCCTTGCACCAGTAATGCAATCCGACCCATCCGGCAGGGTGGAGAGGGGTATTTGTGCACCATAATCGAACGAAATCAGTGCGGCCTGCACCGTATTGATGCAGACCTTCTCTCCCATCCCCTTGCTGATAGCGGCTTCATGGTCAAGAACCATCCTCCTCATTAGCGTTTAATTTTCGTCTAACGCAGCGTTTGAGGGGGTGCGGCGCAGCAGATAGTGTCGTCGGCCATCCATTTCGTCAGCAAAACAATACACGGAAGGAATGGAATTCAAGCAAATGTTCTGTCCAGAGCCTTGATCACCCACCCGAACCGTCATCCACACGACAAGACGTACTCGACATGACCGATATGCCACGCAAGAACTTCTGGTCGGGGGTCGGTGTTGCCGCTGTCGCAGCCTTCCTGCTCGCCTGGGTCATCCCGACCTTTGGCGGCCGTGGCTTCGCCATCGGCATGCCGCCCAAGGCGCTGGCCACCCTCGGCGCCTGGCTGATGCTCGGCTGCGCCGGCCTGCTGATCCTCGTCAGCGCCATTGCCCTCAAGCGCGCCAGGGAGCCCTTCTTCGCCCTCCCCGCCGCCGGCCACCTCTGGCACCAGACGTGGCCGTTTCTGTATGTGCTGGGCTTCATCCTGCTGATCGATCGCTTTCCGTTGACCTGGGTCGCGCCGCTGTTGATCGGCGGCCTGCTGCTGCTGCTCGGCGAGCGCCGCTGGCACGTGGTGCTGCTCACCGCCACGATCCCGGCGGCCGGCCTCTATGGCCTGACCGCCCATCTGATGCGTATTGGAGTGGTGTGACATGATCGGTTTCGACGCCATTCTCGCCTCCTTCGCCGCCGCCCTGCACTATGAGTCCATCGTCATCATCCTCGGCGGCGTGCTGCTCGGTTATGTCGTCGGGGTGATCCCCGGCCTCAACCGGGCCGTGGCCATCGCCATCGCCATTCCGCTGACCTTCTACATGTCGCCCTATGCCGCCATCGCCTTCCTGATCGGCCTGTCCAAGGGCACCGCCGCCGGCAGCGCGGTGTCGGCCATCCTGCTCAATACCCCGGGCGAGCCCTCGTCGGCGGCCACCTGCCTCGATGGCTATCCCATGGCCCGCGACGGCAAGCCGCGCAAGGCGCTGAAGGTGGGCCTGCTGGCCTCGGTGATCGGCGATCTGCTGGCCACCCTGCTGTTGATCGTGGTGGTCATCCCGTTTGCCTCGGTGGCGCTGAAGTTCGGGCCCTATGAGCTGGCCGCCATCCTGATCTTCGCCCTGGTGTTCATCGCCGCCATGGCCGGGGGGTCCTTCCTCAAGGGCCTGGCCGCGGGGGGCATGGGGATCATTCTCGGCACCGTGGGCCTGGACCCGGAAACCGGGGCCGCTCGCTTGACCTTCGGCTACGCCGAGCTGATGGAGGGCGTGCCGATCCTGCCGCTGGTGATCGGTACCCTGGCCCTGGCCGAGATGTTCGTGCAGCTCGACGAGTATCGCCGCAACAAGGGCGCCAGCGTGATCAAGCTGAGCCACGACAAGGCGGACGATCTCTCCTATCAGGAGTTCAAGGGCACCCTGCCGACCATCCTCAAGAGTACCGGCGTGGGGGCCTTCGTCGGCGCGCTGCCGGGCCTGGGGCCCTCCGTCGGGGCGTTCATGGCCTATGGCCTGGCCAAGCGTTCGGCCAAGGATCCCGACAGCTTCGGCAAGGGCAATCCCAACGGCATCGCCGCCGCCGAGGCGTCGGACAATGCGGTGATCCCGGCCAGCTATATCCCGCTGTTCGGCCTGGGCATTCCCGGCAGCGTCTCGGCCGCCCTGCTGGTGGGGGCCTTCATGATCCACGGTATCCAGGTGGGGCCGCTGATGCTCCGCGACCATCCGGAAATGCTCTTCACGCTGTTCTCGGGGATGATCGTGGCGAGCCTGTTGATGCTGGCGGTGGGCTGGTATGGCCTGCGGATCTTCGCCCGGGTCACCAGCGTGCCGCCGCATATCGTCATTGCGGTGGTGATCTTCCTCTGCCTGGCCGGCATCCAGGTGCAGGGCTATGGCACCTTCGGCCTGATCACGGTGTTCGTCTTCGCGATCTTCGGCTACTTCCTGAAGAAGTTCGACTACTCCTTCGTCACCTTCCTGGTGGCCTTCATCGTTACCCCGATGCTGGAGATGAACCTGCGCCAGTCGGTGATCCTGTCGGGCGGTGAGATCGGCATCCTGCTGGAAAGGCCCATTGCCCTGGCCTTCGTCATCCTGACGGTCGTGATGGTGCTGCACCTTGGCTGGAGCAGCTACCGCCGCCGGATGCAGGCGCGCTTCAAGGCCAGGGCCGGCCGTTGAGTCGGCCGTACCGCAACGAAGCAAGACCGCAACGCACGACCACGACGCAAGACAACAGAGCAAGACCACGACGCAAAACAACGAAGCAATAAAGAGGGTTCCACCATGAAAATGAAGCTGCTCACGACCGCCATCCTCTCGTCCGCCATGGCATTCGGCATGGCCGGCGCGGCCCAGGCCGACGAGTTCCCCACCAAGCCGCTGACCCTGGTGGTCGGCTTCGGCGCCGGCGGCAGCACCGATATCCAGGCCCGGGTGCTGGCCAACGTACTGGAAGAGGAGCTGGGTCAGCCGGTCAACGTGGTCAACCAGCCGGGGGCCGGCGGTGGCGTGGCACTGGCACGCCTGGCCAACAACACCGACGAGGGCTACACCTTCGTCTTCGGCACCTCCATGACCATCACCTTCGGTCCGCTCTCCACCGAGACCACCTATCAGCTGGACGACTTCCGCTACGTGGCCGGCGTGACCCTGGGCCAGTCGGCCATGGTCACCGGTGAAGACCGTGAGTTCGGCGATACCTGGGAAGGCCTGATCGAGTATGCCCGCGAGAACCCGGGCACCAGCTACGCCACCCAGACCGCGCTGGATCGCATGATCATCGAGTACATCGCCCGTCAGGAAGGCCTCGAGCTGCGCATCGTGCCCACCGCTGGCGGGGCCGGCATGGCGCCGCTGATCCTGTCGGGGGATGTCGATTTCGGCTACAGCGGCGGCACCCACTCCGGCTATGCCGACAGCGGCGAGATGCCGGTGCTGCTGAGCCTGGCCGAGGATCGCCTGGTGGCCTTCCCCGACGCCCCGACCGTACAGGAAGCCGGCTACGACCTGGATACCTCCGACTTCCGCGTGGTAGTGGTGCCGAAGAATACCCCCGACGCCCATGTGGAACGCCTTGCCGAAGCCCTGGAAGCCGCCACCCAGGACGAGCGCTTCATCGAGATCACCGAGGAGCGCATCCTGATGCCGGTTCACTTCATCGGTGAGGAGGAAGCCACAGAGATGCTCCATGCCCAGTCGGAGAGCTATCGCCAGCTGCTCAAGGCGATGGGCGGGGTTCCCGACGACGAGTAAAGCCACACTCGAACCGGATAACCGCGCCGGACAACCAGACGCAGCGGCTCAGGCGCGCTCGATCGATACGCGAGCCTGGCAGGCCTGTAGGCGCTCGATCAGCTCCGGCAGGGCGCCGTGTTCAAGCACGGGGTCGAAGCCACCGATACGATCGAACCAGTCGCGTGTCACACAGAAGGTGTCGGTAGGCGATGCCCGATGCAACCGGCTCAGCAGTCGCATCAGTCGCATCAGTCGCATCAGTGCGCTCTGCCGCCGCGCCTGCAAGACCACGGCATCCCACTCCTGCCGGCCCAGGACGCCGAGCTGATTGGCCAGCCATCGATGAAAGCCGCCCTGGCCCAGGCCGGGAAAGAACAGCAGCTCGCCATGGCTGGCCGCCACGGCAACGTTGAGCCGCTCCCCCAGCGGGCAGGGACGAGAGGAGACCAGGGTGACACCGAAACGGCAGGCCAGCCCCGGCAAGCGGCGATCGCCGGTATCGTCGACCACCAGCACCTCATGCTTCCCCCCCCCGTAGCGCATGACACGATGCAGCGCGTCCAGATGTCGTGGCAGCTGGGCGCCGAACGAGCGGGCATCGAGAAGAACACTGCTCGTATACATGGCTGCCGACTCCTGGACAGCAAGCCAGAATGCGAGCTTGCCGGGCACGGGAAAGAAAAGCATTGTTAGTTAACGTATCATCAAGTGTACAAAGGCATCCAAAAGTATCCAGACTGGTTTTCATCGCACCGATCTCGCCAATTCCATCCGCTGCATACCAGCAGAACGGGCAGTCCGGCGTCAGCCGCAAGGAGGCCCTGGCCCTACTGCGACCTGAGAAGCGCCTACCACGAGGGCCCGATACTGAGGTTCTGCTATTCGCCTACCTTCCTAGTCTGTACAATGCGCCTCCACTCTCCCTACCCCCGCGCCTAGGGTACTTTCTTGATATGTGTACATAGGTGCGTAGATGATGACGAGCCACAACCTATGAGCACAGCCGTTCCCTCTCAGATCGAGAGTCTTCGCAATATCGCCATTATTGCCCACGTCGACCATGGCAAGACCACCCTGGTCGACAAGCTCCTCAGCCAGTCCGGCACGCTGGACCGCAAGGCCGAGGGGCAAGAGCGCGTGATGGATTCCAACGACCAGGAAAAGGAACGCGGCATCACCATCCTGGCCAAGAACACCGCGATTCGCTGGCAGGCGCCCAACGCCGACCAGGTCTACCACATCAACATCGTCGACACCCCGGGACACGCCGATTTCGGTGGCGAGGTCGAGCGCGTGATGTCCATGGTCGACTCGGTGCTGCTGCTGGTGGACGCCGTCGACGGCCCCATGCCCCAGACCCGCTTCGTGACCCAGAAGGCCTTTGCCCAGGGCCTCAAGCCGATCGTGGTGGTCAACAAGATCGACCGCCCCGGCGCGCGCCCCGACTGGGTCATCGACCAGATCTTCGACCTGTTCGACAATCTCGGCGCCACCGATGAGCAGCTCGACTTCCCGATCATCTACTGCTCGGCGCTCAACGGCATCGCCGGCCTGGACCCGGAAGAGCTGGCCGACGACATGACGCCGATGCTGCAGTCCATCGTCGACATCGTCGAGCCACCCAAGGTCGAACTGGACGGCCCGTTCCAGATGCAGATCTCGGCGCTCGACTACAACAGCTATGTCGGCGTCATCGGCCTGGGCCGCATCAAGCGCGGCAGCGTGCGCCCCAACCAGCAGATCACCGTGATCAGCACCGACGGCACCACCCGCAAGGGCAAGATCGGCCAGGTGATGACCCACATGGGCCTGGAGCGCGTGCAGACCGAGCAGGCCGATGCCGGCGATATCGTCTGCATCACCGGCATCGACAACCTGTCGATCTCCGACACCCTGTGCGACCAGGCTGCCGTCGAGGCCCTGCCGCCGCTGTCGGTGGACGAGCCCACGGTCTCCATGACCTTCCAGGTCAACGACTCGCCCTTCGCCGGCCGCGACGGCAAGTACGTCACCAGCCGCAACATCAAGGAGCGTCTCGACCAGGAGCTGATCCACAACGTGGCGCTGCGGGTCGAGCCCGGCGAGACCCCCGAGAAATTCAAGGTGTCCGGCCGCGGCGAACTGCACCTCTCGGTGCTGATCGAGACCATGCGCCGCGAAGGCTTCGAGCTGGCTGTCGGCCGCCCCGAGGTGATCATCAAGGAGATCGACGGCGTCAAGCAGGAGCCGTACGAAGAGGTGATCATCGACTGCGAGGAGCAGCACCAGGGCGCCGTCATGGAGGAGCTCGGCTATCGCAAGGGCGAGCTGACCAACATGAACCCCGACGGCAAGGGCCGTGTGCGCCTGGACTTCATGATCCCCGCGCGTGGCCTGATCGGCTTCCGCGGCCAGTTCCTGACCCTGACCTCGGGCACTGGCATTCTCACCAGCCGCTTCGACCACTACGGCCCGCTGAAGCCCGACGCCTCCATCGAGCGGCGCAACGGCGTGCTGGTCTCCATGGTCGACGGCAAGGCCCTGGCCTACGCGCTCTATGCCCTGCAGGAGCGTGGCAAGCTGATCATCGACCACGCCACCGAGGTCTACGAGGGCATGCTGGTCGGCATCAACAACCGCGCCAGCGACATGGTGGTCAACCCCACCAAGGGCAAGAAGCTCGACAACATGCGCTCCACCGGCAACGACGAGAACATCGTCCTGACCCCGCCGGTGAAATTCTCACTGGAGCAGGCCATCGAGTTCCTCGACTCCGACGAGCTGGTCGAGATCACGCCCAACCATATTCGCCTGCGCAAGAAGTTCCTCAAGGAAAACGAGCGCAAGCGCGCCAAGAAGTAAGCGCTACTCGCCCAGTCCAACGACACCCGCCCTTCGGCGGGTGTCGTCGTATGGTACGAACGACTTGGCCGTCGTCATGGCATCTCACGCGCGATTTGCTTAGAGTGCTGTGCTTCTCCACTGCCATGGCTACCCTTGGAGAAACCATCACCCAAGGAGAAACGGCCATGCACAGACACGTGGAATGGGATGACCCCGGCAGCGCCAGCGTGGCACGCCACTTCGAGCAAGATCCCACCGGGCGCTCCGACCCCGGGCCCGGCGACATTCTCTCGGCCCGCTACCAGGGCCTGGTGGTGCGCATCCGGGTCGACGCCTATGTCGATGGCACCAGCATCGGCGAGGTCGTGGCGTTGATCGACCCCGCTACCGGCGAGCGGCGCAAGCTTGTCGGCAAGCTGGCCAAGGGCGACATCGTGCGGCTGCCGGATGCAAGCCGCGCCTTCGAGCCCACCGGCGGTGAAAAGGACGATGATGACGAGGACCACACATGATCCGTGGCCCCCGTCATCAGCCGACCCCAACGCAACCTTAACGCAACACCCCTGGCCAGAACGCCGGGTTCTGACGCACAGTGTACGCGCCGTCACGCTCCACCTACCGGTGCGGTGACGGACGGCAACCCTAGAGGGCCCACAAGGCCACGACCCGATCCTCGGAACCACAATGAGCACGCACAACGTCTGGACACACAAGGGCACCTTTCTGCTGGCCGCGGTTGGCTCGGCAGTGGGGCTCGGCAATCTATGGCGCTTTCCCTACCTGGCCGGCGAAAACGGCGGCGGTGCCTTTATCCTGGTTTATGCGCTGACCATCTTCGCCGTCGGCATTCCCATCCTGATCGGCGAGACCATGCTCGGACGCAACAGCCGCCGCAGCCCCATCATGGGCATGCGTCACCTGACCAGGACGCACAACACCTCGCGAGCCTGGGAATCCATCGGCTGGCTGGGCGCCGCCTCGGCCTTCCTGATCCTGAGCTTCTATTCGGTCATCGCCGGCTGGGCGATCCACTACACCGGCCAGATGTTCACCGGCTCGCTGGTCGGCGCCGACGCCGACACCATCGCTGCCAGCTTCGACGCCCTGCTGGCCTCCCCGGGGCTGCTCACCCTCTACCACACTCTGTTCATCATTGCCTCGGGGTTGATCGTCGGCCTGGGCATTCACAGGGGGCTCGAGAACGGCCTGCGCATCATGATGCCGTCGCTGTTCGTGATCCTGCTGGTGGTGCTTGGCTACGGTATCGCCAACGGTGACTTCGGGGCCGCGGTCAGCTTCCTGTTCACCTTCGATATCGGCGCCCTGAGTCTCGAAGGCTGGCTGCAGGCGATGGGCCAGTCGTTCTTCACCCTGAGCCTCGGCATGGGCGCGATCATGGCCTACGGCGCCTATATGTCCAGCGAGGTCTCGCTGACCCGCACCGCCTTTGCCATCGCCATCGTCGACACCGCCGTGGCCATGGTTGCCGGCCTTGCCATCTTCTCGCTGGTGTTCGGCGCCGGCCTCGATGCCGCAGCCGGCCCCGGGCTGATGTTCGTGTCACTGCCGCTGGCGTTCGCCGAGATGCCGTTCGGCGCCCTGGTGGGTGGGGTCTTCTTCATCCTGGTGCTGGGTGCGGCGATCAGTTCCTCGATCTCGCTGATCGAGCCGGTGGCCGCCTTCCTGGTCGAGCGCTTCGACCTGACCCGTCCCCAGGCGGTATTCGGCATGGTGACGGCAAGCTGGGCCATGGGCCTGCTCACCGTGGTGAGCTTCAATATCTGGGCCGAGGGGACGATCTTCCATGCCCTGTTCGGCCGCAGCGCCTTCGACTTCATCGAGCTGCTGACCAATATCTTCATGCCGCTGGGCGGGCTGCTGATCGCACTGTTCGCCGGCTGGGCGTTGACCCACGCCGAGGTCATGAAGGAGATGCGCACCAGCGAGACATGGTTCACTATCTGGCGCTTCCTGGTGCGCTTCGTCGCCCCGGCGGCGGTGGCCTTCGTCTTCCTGCGCAGCATTCCGCAGATCGAGGGCTACCTGATCCCCACCGTGGGCGCCCTGGTGATCGTCGGCGCCTTTGCCGCCAGCCGCACCTTCCTGGCCGACAGCAGCCAGGAGACGTAACGCAGGCAGCCGCCGCCCCCGGGCGGCGGCCTCACTATTCAGCGTGTCACCGCAAGCTGCCCTCAGGCTCTGCGGGGCACCATAACAAGACTCCGGAAGCCATCGGACTCCGGAAAAAACGGGGCGTAACCAACATGCCAGCCATTATCGACGTCAGGCACGTCCACAAGGCCTTCGGTGGCCTGAAGGTCATCAACGACTGCTCCATCCAGGTGGAGGAAGGCTCCATCACCGGACTGATCGGCCCCAACGGGGCCGGCAAGTCCACCCTGTTCAACATCATTGCCGGCGCCCTGCCGCTGGACAGCGGCCAGGTCCTGTTCGACGGCGAGGACATCACCAACCGTCCGGCCAACGAGCTGTTCCACAAGGGGCTGCTGCGCACCTTCCAGATCGCCCACGAGTTCTCCCAGATGACCGCGCTGGAGAACCTGATGATGGTGCCACCCCAGCAGGCCGGCGAGGGCCTCTTCAGCGCCTGGCTGAAGCCGGGGATGGTACGCAGCCAGGAGGCCGAGGTGCGCCGCCGCGCCCGGGAGGTGATCGACTTCATCGGCCTGCACCACGTGCGCAACGAGCTGGCCGGCAACCTCTCCGGCGGCCAGAAGAAGCTCCTCGAACTGGGTCGCACCATGATGACCGATGCCCGGGTGGTGCTGCTCGACGAGATCGCCGCCGGGGTCAACCGCACCCTGCTGGGCGACCTGGTCAGCAATATCGAGCGGCTCAACCGCGAGATGGGCTACACCTTCCTGGTCATCGAGCACGACATGGACATGATCGCCCGACTGTGCGACCCGGTGATCGTGCTGGCCCAGGGCAGCGTGATGGTCGAAGGCACCATCGAGGAAATCCGGAACAACCCGCAGGTGATCGAGGCCTACTTCGGTTCCAACGTAGCCTGAACCACTGCCCGACCCGCCTGGTTTACAAGAAGATGGGTTACAAGAAGAACAGCAACGACTAGCGCAGAGAAACCAAGATGCCACTACTCGAAGCACGCGACGTGCACGGCGGCTATGGCGGCATGAACATCCTCAACGGGGTGAACATGACCATCGAGGCCGACGAGATCGGCGTGATCGTCGGCCCCAACGGCGCCGGCAAGTCGACCATGCTCAAGGCCATATTCGGCCTGCTTACCGTCAGCCAGGGCGAGATCCTGCTGCGCGGCGAGCCGATCCACAACCTGCCGCCCCACAAGCTGGTCCAGAGGGGCATGGGGTTCATTCCCCAGGAGAAGAACGTTTTCCCCAGCCTCACGGTGAAGGAAAACCTGGAGATGGGGGCCTTCCTCAAGCCCAACAGCGTCAAGCGCATGCTCGACAAGGTCTACGGCTTCTTCCCGCCGCTGCACGAGAAGCGCCATCAGCCCGCCGGCGAGCTCTCCGGCGGCCAGCGCCAGATGGTGGCCATGGGCCGGGCGCTGATGGCCGAGCCCGAGGTGCTGCTGCTCGACGAGCCCACCGCCGGCCTCTCCCCGCTCTACATGAACGAGATCTTCGAGCGGGTGAAGGAGATCAATGCCGCGGGTGTCGGCATCCTGATGGTGGAACAGAACGCCAAGCAGGCGCTCGCCATCGCCGACAAGGGTTTCGTGCTGGCCGCCGGCCAGAACCGTTTCACCGATACCGGCGCAGCGCTGCTAGCCGACCCGGACGTCGCCAAGAGCTTCCTCGGCGGCTAGCCCAGCCAGTACCTGGAGAACAATGACGTGAATGAACTGGTCTTCTTCATCAACAACGTGGTGGTCGCCGGCAGCGTGACCGGCTCGATCTACGCCATCGGCGCCATCGGCGTGACGCTGGTGTTCAGCATCATGCGCTTCGCCCACTTCGCCCACGCCGACATGATGACCTTCGGCGCCTTCATGGTGCTGCTGCTGACCATGGCCTTCCCGGGGGCCGGTGCCGTGGTCGGCCTGCCCACCGCGGTGGTCATGCTGCCGCTGGCCATGGCGCTTACCGCGCTGCTGGCCGTGGGCATCGACAAGGCGTTCTACAAGCCGCTGCGGGCCCACGGGGTCAAGCCCATCGTGCTGGTCATCGCATCCCTTGGCGTCACCCTGATCCTGCAGGGCCTGATCCGCCTGTTCGCCGGCACCAGCTCCCAGAGCCTCTATATCGCCGAGCGCAAGGAGATCTATCGGCTGGACCTGCCCTTCGAACTGGCCACGCGGCCGATCATCGTCACCGAGCCGCAGATCATCCTCTTCATCCTCACCATCGCCGCGGTGGTGGGTCTGCACCTGTTCCTCAACCGCTCGCGGCTGGGCAAGGCGATGCGCGCCATGTCCGACAACCCCGACCTGGCCCGCGCCTCGGGGATCAACACCAACACCATCGTGGCGGTGACCTGGGTGATCGCCGGGGGCCTGGCGGCCGTTGCCGGCACCCTGCTGTCGCTGGACGTGACCTTCAAGCCCGACCTCAGCTTCTTCCTGCTGCTGCCGATCTTCGCCGCGGCCATCGTCGGCGGCGTGGGCCACCCCTACGGCGCCATCGCCGGTGGCTTCGTGGTCGGCTTCGCCGAGACCCTGGCGGTGTTCAACTGGACGGTGCTGCTGCGGCCCATCGCCCACCACTTCCCGGAGTGGCTGGATCTGCCCCGCAACCTCGCCTTCGTCGGCACCGAGTACAAGATCGTGGTGCCCTTCTTCATCCTGGTGGCCATCCTGGTGTGGCGCCCCACCGGCATCTTCAAGGGTAAGGTGATCTGATGACTACGAATCGTCCCGACACCGTCGCCGCGCCGTCGCGCTTCCCGGTACGCGAGGTCGTTCTCTTCGCCGCCCTGCTGGTGGCCATCCTGGGCGTCTACATGGTCATGGGCACCGCCTACAGCACTCGCATGCTGGTGGAGGCCTCCTGCTATGCCATCCTGGCCCTGGGCCTCACCATCCAGTGGGGCTATGCCGGCCAGTTCAATGCCGGCGTCATGGGCTTCGTCGCCATCGGCGGCTTCTCCGCGATGTTCTTCAGCGTACCGGTCAACGACGACTTCTGGGGCACCGAGCTCCCCGGTGAGCTGGGCCGCGTACTGCTCTACCTGGTGGCAGCGGTCGTGCTGGTGATCGGCGCCACCCGGCTCGACCGCATCGGCGTGCCGAAGAAGCTGCGCACGGTGATCGCCGTGATCCTGGCGGTGGTGCTCTACCTGATCGTCATCAGCATGCTGCGCGGGGTCACCAGCGAGATCCAGTCCCGGGCCGGCTTCGTCGGCGGCCTGGGCCTGCCGGCCTGGACCGGCTGGATCGTCGGCGGTGCCCTGGCCGGCGGTATCGGCTATTACATCGGCCGCATCTGCCTGGGCCTGCGCAGCGACTACCTGGCCATCGCCACCCTGGGCATCGCCGAGATCATCAAGGCCTTCCTCAAGAACTCCGACTGGCTGACCCGTGGCACCGCCACCGTTTCCCCGCTGCCCTGGCCCACCCCGGGACCTGCCGAGCTGGGCTTCACCCTGGCCCGGGCGGTCTACCTGTCGGTGACGGCGGTGATGATCGCGGTGATCTTCTTCCTGCTGCACCGCGCCTACCATGCCCCCTGGGGCCGCATGATCCGCGCCATCCGCGACAACGAGGTTTCTGCCGCGGCCATGGGCAAGGACATCAACAAGCGGCGCCTGGAGATCTTCGTGCTGGGCTGTGTCCTGATGGGCATCGGCGGCGGCGCGCTGGCCTCGTTCAACAGCCTGTTCGACCCCCAGGGCTACCTGCCGCTCAACCACACCTTCCTGGTGCTGGTGATGGTGATTCTCGGCGGCCCCGGCAACAACCTGGGCACCATCTTCGGCGCCGTGGCGGTCTATATCATCTGGCTGATGTCCGAGCCGCTGGCGCTGTTCCTGATGAACCTGGCGGTGATGTTCGGCGAAGGCGTCTTCGGCTGGGAGCCCCCCGGCAACCTCTCCAGCCGGGCACTGCAGGCCCGGGTGCTGGTGATCGGCCTGTTGATCACCCTGGTGCTGCGCTTCGCCCCCAAGGGGTTGTTACCGGAGAAAGTCAGGCATCATGGCTGAGGCCACACCCTGGCCAGCACGAGAAAGCCCCGGCGGGATAATCCCGCCGGGGCTTTTCATTGCCGCATTGCGCTAGCGTCTTAGAGGTCGACCTGCCCCTTGCCGACGAAGGCGCCGCCTTCCACCACCATCTCGACCACGACGCCGGGCACGTCGCCGGCCTCGTCGAACTCATGGCGGCCGGACGCACCCTCGTAGTTGATCTCGGTACCGGCGGCGATCAGCTCCACGGCCTTCTCCCACTCGCCGGGCAGGATCACTTCGCCGGGCTCGCTGGAGACGCTGCGCAGTGCCGCGGACAATCCTTCACGCTCGGCGCTGCCGTTCTGCTCGATGGCCAGCGCCAGCAGGAAGGCGGCGTCGTAGGCCTGGGCGGCGAAGACCGCGCTGGGGTCGAAGCCCGCTTCCTCGGCGGCCTGGTTGAAGAGCTCGGTACCCGGCAGGTCCGGGCTGCCCGGGCGGGTGGCGATCATGCCCTCGAGGACATCGGCACCCACCGCCTCGACCAGCCTGTCGCCGACCATGCCGTCGGCGCCGGCATACTGGGTGAACATGCCGCTCTCGTAGGCCTGGCGCAGCACGGTCTGGCCGGAGCCATCGGCGTAGGCCAGCACCACCAGCGTCTCGGCACCGCTGCCGGAGAGCGAGCCCAGCTCGGAGCGGTAGTCGGCGCGGCCATCCTCGTGGGCCAGGTTCTCGGCGACGACACCGCCGCCGGCCTCGAAGGCCTCGACGAAGGCATCGGCCAGGCCGCGGCCATAGTCGTTGTTGACGAAGGTCACCGCGACCTCATCGAAGCCCTTGTCGAGCATCAGCTTGGCCAGGATCTGGCCCTGGAAGGCATCCGACGGCACGGTACGGAAGACCAGGTCGTTGTCGTCCAGCTCGGAGACCGCCGGCGCCGTGGAGGCCGGCGACACCATCACCACGCCGCCAGGGATGCCGGCATTGTTGGCCGCCGCAATGGTCGCCCCGGTACAGAGTGCACCCACGATGGCGGTGACCTGCTCGGTGTTGACCATGCGGTCCGCCGCATTGGAGGCCGCCGAGGCGTCGCTGCAGGTGGTATCCGCACTGGGCATCGTCAGGGTCTGGCCGCCCAGGATGCCCCCCTGCTCATTGATCTGCTGGACCGCCAGCTGGGCACCGTCGAAGATCGGCGGTGTCAGGCTCTCGATCGGGCCCGTGAAGCCACCCAGGAAACCGATCTTCACTTCAGCCTGCGCCGCACCGACGAATGCCAGGCTGGATGCTGCAACGGCCATCGCCAAAACGCGTTTTTTCATGGTTGTTCTTCTCACTCTGGTTGCGAAAAAAGTGCACCCTCTAAATCTGGAAGGATCGGCGCCAAAACACAAGTCCCACTGCCAACGTAAGCGACAATCGATATGCCGCCAACCCCCTGATCGCAAGGGGGAATCGCCGCCAGATCGATAGGGCACAATTCAACGTTGGCGGCACGCTGCCGCCCGGCGTGCCTATACTGAGGGATCCGAACCACGCCCACCCGACAGGAGGCCCGCCATGTGGCCCGCACCCTCTTCCCTCCTGGCAGGCAGCCTGCCGCTACTGGTCGGTCTTGGCCTTGCCACCAGCGCCCACGCCTTCACCCCGTCCGGCAGCGATATCGTCTATGACGTCGACGACGAAAGCTTCGAAGGCTATCTCGCCACCGCCGACGGCGAATCCCGCGGCACGGTACTGATCATTCATGACTGGAACGGCCTGGACGACTACGAACGCCAACGTGCCGACATGCTCGCCGCCGAGGGCTACGACGCCTTCGCCGTCGACCTCTTCGGCCAGGGCAACCGCCCCGAGTCGACCGAGGACCGCCAGGCCGCCACCCGTGCGCTCTACAGCGACCGCGAACGCATGCGAAGCCTGACCCTGGCCGGCCTGGCCGAAGCGCGGGAGCAGGGTGCCGCCGAGACGGCCGTGATCATGGGCTACTGCTTCGGTGGCGCCGTGGCCCTGGAGATCGCCCGCTCCGGCGAGGCCGACGCCATCGCCGGCTACACCAGCTTTCACGGCAGCCTCGGCACACCGGAAGAGCAGACGTGGCCCGCCGACGTCCCGCAGCTGCTGATCGCCCACGGCGGTGCCGACAGCTCCGTCACCATGGGCGATGTCGCCACCCTGGCCGAAGAGCTGGAAGCCGTGGAGGCCACCTACGAGATCCAGGTCTACTCCGGCGCCCCCCACGGCTTCACCGTGTTCGGCGACGACAGCTACCGGGAGCGCGCCGACGAGCGCTCCTGGTCCGCCTTCCTGGATCTGCTCGAGGAGGTACTGTGACCCAACCCAGCCACGCCCTGGCCGTGACCCGGCTCTCCGGCAGTCGGCATGACATCGGCACTGGCCATGGCCGCATTCACGCCCGTCTCATTCAGCACAGCCTGGCGGTCTACGCCCAGCTGTTTCACGACTTCGTCGGCATCCGCTGGGAAGAGGCCCGCCAGGAAGCCGTGCGCTTCCAGGCCATGATCGAGCGGGGGTTTCCCGCCATCCTCGAGGAGATGGCAGGCATCGCCGAAGGCGCCGGGGTCGATGTCACCGACATCCTCACCCTCAACTGCCGCAGCGAGATCGCACTGACCCGCGCCAGCGGCGGCTGCTCGGCCTTCTCGCTGCAGCGCCAGGGCCGCCAGTGGCTGGCCCAGAACTGGGACTGGCGCACCGACCAGTTGCACAACGTGGTGGTCCTGCACATCGAGGGTACCGGCACCGTGCCGCTGGTCAGCGTCGGCGAAGCGGGCATGGTCGGCAAGGTGGGCATGAACGCCAACGGTATCGGCGTATGCCTCAACGCCATCCGCTCGCAGACCTGCGGCGACGGGCTGCCGATCCACGTGGCGCTGCGCAAGATACTGGAAAGCCCCGACTGGGAGAGCGCCCTGGACGTGGCCCGTAACGACCGGGTCTGCTCACCGGCCCACTTCCTGCTCGCCGCAGGCGACGGCCGGGCCATGGGCCTGGAGGTGCAGCCCGGCGAGCCCGGCCGGCTCAGGCCGCAGGACGGCATCATCACCCACACCAACCACCTCTACGCCGCCGGCTGCCAGGTCCAGGACTTCCCCCGCATCGACTCGCAGCCCCGGCTGCAGCGGCTCGACACCCTGCTGCACGACGAACTGGCCGCCGACAGCGACGTGGACGAAGCCACCCTGTTCGACATCCTCAGCGACCACCACAACGCCCCGCTGTCGATCTGCCGCCACTTCAACCCCGACCAGCCCCCCGACGAACGCATGGAAACCCTGTTCGCCGTGGTCATGGAGCTAGGCGAACGCCGCCTGACCCTGCGCCACGGCAAGCCCTGCGAAACCACCGATAGCCTGACCCTCTCCCTGGCCTGAGCCCCCCATTCTGAGGCTACCTTGCCGCGCCTGGCTCCGCGAATGAGAGCGGTGAAAGGAAGAAGTGAGCGCCATGGCCGTGCCCCTGGAAGAGGTCCACCTGGGCTCCGAGACCGGCGACTTCGAACGAGTAAACAGCAATGGCGCGGCCTACCTCGACGCCGCCCAGACGCTGATGCCGTAAACCCGCCGCCGATGGCGCCGCCGACACCTTCAGCCGGCGAGCGCTTCCTCCACCAGCCCCTTCGCCTCATCGCTCATCGGCAGCTCCAGCGCCAGCTCATGGGCCCTCGGCGACATCTTCTTCCAGGTCATCTGCACGATACGGATCAGATGATCGTGGTCGATCTGCTTCGAGAAATCGGCGAAGTAGTTCTCCAGGAACACCAGGCAAGCGCAATCCTCCACCGCCTGGGTGCCCTCGTCGCGGCCCAGGCCCTGCTTGCGGACCATCTGCGCCACCCGCGCCGCATCCTCCGGCGAATAGCCGCACGCCTCCATCACCCGCGCCGTCGTCTCGCCGGCCCGCTTACCCTGGTCACGCCGCCAGGTCAGATACCCCACCCGGCCCTCCGGATACTCACTGCGCGGCACCTGCCAGCGCTGCATATGCTGCGAACGCACCGCCAGCTGCGTCAGCTCATCCGCCGCCGGCACCACCCGCTCCAGCCAGGCACTCATGCGCCCCGCATGCCACAGCTCCATCGGCAGCGACTCCCCCTCGACCTCCACCCGGCGAGGATCCTCCGCATGCAAGGCATCGAGCTCGGCGATGGTGCGCTGAAACGGCGTTTGATCTGACATGGAGAAGTCCTTGCAAGTCATTATTGCCACAGCATACCGCATACGCGCATGTCGCCGATAATCCCGATAGGTCGCGGAAACCCTTCGCAAATCAGCTTGTAAGACACTGAAACTCAACTAACTTAGGATAGATGACTAACACCACGGAGAGGTAAGCCTATGAAACCTATTATTTTGAGCCTTCTTGTCTCCCTGCTGACCCTCGGCGTCGCCCACGCCGAAGAAGAGCAGGAAAACGAGCTCGTCGAGCAGCTCGAAGCAACTCAGGGCCAACCGATGGATACTCTGCAAGAGGCCATGGATGCCCTGGAGCTACGCAACGACCTGCTCGGCGTGCTGCTCGACAAGGAGGATCTAACCGACGGCGACCTGGCCATTATCCAGCAGCTCACCGACACCATCGAGAACGCGCTGGCGAAGATCGATGAAGAACTCGACATCATGCGGGATCGTGTGCAGGAAGTTCGCGAAGGCGCCGACGGCCAGGATCAGCAACGCGTGCGCGAGAGCGGTAAAGAATACCTGGAGCGGATCAAGACGCTGATGCAATAAGGCAGGGGAATCCGCTTGCCACCAGCAGGCCGTCTGACGACCCGGCGGGGACCTCCGCCGGGTCATTCGATGATGACGATGGCCGTTTCGTCGCCCGCAAGCCAACAGCAGGAACCCCATCGACCCGTGGGCCAAAATCGTTAATTCAGCCCTACATAAGAAAAATACGCTGTTGGAGGTAGCTTTAGCTCGCGACCGCGGTGTTGTTAGACCTGGCGATGAACGCCAACAGCAGCGCTCCCCACCGCCGCACCCCATGGCCAAGACACGGCGGTAAACGGAACGCCCCTAGCCGCCTTCCATCTACATAAGAAAAATACATTGTTGGAGGTAGCTTTAGCTCGCGACCGCGGTGTTGCCTAACCTTGATGATGAACACCAACAGCACCGTCTCTCACTCAGGTTGCTCAATGCACATGCTTCTACTGCACGGCCTTGAGCCACGCACCTGCATGGCCGGATTGTCACCTCCTGTCCCTACGGTAGGGACACTGGTTGAGCCCACCCAACGTATCTGAGCTGCCTGGGCGGCAGCGCACCTGACGACCTTCCCGACACCGCATGCCCAGCGCCGCTTTACCTGGAGGACATGGGAACACCGACTGGTTGGAGCGCTGGTAGTCAGCGTGAGATATGGGAGACGGGAAATAAGAACCCCCGCGTAAGCTCGTAAGAACCAAGAGGCGGGGGCCGTGTTGGAGACGATACTAGGAGGCTGCCACCAAATGAGCAAGCGCTCTGGCCTCGCAACCGATGGTGGCTGTTGCTAACTAGCAGCCCCCCACCTTGCGATCCCCCTCCCGCCCTCGGCATGATGACAGGCACTGCCCCTGCCACCCACAAGGATTCCCATGTCGACTCTCTTTGATCGCCTGAAGGACGTTGCCTCGCCCCCCATCGGCCTGGGTTGCATGAACCTCTCCCATGGCTACGGCAGCCCCGTACCCGAGTCCGAGGCAATTCGTGCCCTGGATGAGGCCTTCGACATGGGCTATCGCCACTTCGATACCGCGACGCTTTACGGGGCGACGGCCAACGAGAAGGTGGTGGGCCAGGCCCTGGCGGACAAGCGCGACCAGGTGATGCTGGCCAGCAAGTGCGGCATGGCCATCGACCCGGAACTGGGCAAGCGGGTGATCGATGGTCGCCCCGAGACGCTAAAGCGACAGTGCGAGGCGAGCCTTAAGCGCCTGCGCACCGATCACCTGGACCTCTACTACCTGCATCGCCTGGATCCCCGGGTGCCCATCGAGGAGAGCGTGGGTGCGCTGGGACGGCTGGTGGATGAGGGCAAGATCGGCGCCATCGGGCTCTCCGAGATATCCGCGGCCACCCTGCGCCGCGCGGTGGCCGAGCGCCCCATCGCGGCGGTGCAGTCGGAGTATTCCCTGTGGACCCGCAACCCCGAGATCGCGCTGATCGCGGCCTGTCGGGAGGCTGGCACGGCGCTGGTGGCCTTCAGCCCCCTGGGCAGGGGCTTTCTGGCAGGCGCCGTCAGGGATCCTGAACGCCTGGAGGAGAACGACATGCGGCGAGGCCTGCCGCGCTTCAGCGCCGAGAACCTGCCGCGCAACCTGCGCCAGCTGGAGAAGCTCGAGGCCCTGGCCGAGGAGCTGGGCGTGACCACCGGCCAGCTAGCCCTGGCCTGGCTCAGGGCCAAGGGGGACGACGTGATACCGATTCCCGGCTCCCGCTCGATTGCCCACATGCGCGAGAACCTGGCGGCGGGAACGCTCGACCTGGACTCGGCGACCGTCGCCCGGCTGGACGCCATGATGACCCCGGACCAGGTAGCCGGCGACCGCTACAGTGCGGAGCAACAGGCGGATGTCGATACCGAGGAATTCGAGCCGCAGGATTAGTCGAGGAGTGGCAGGGCCCTGCTGGCCAGGCTCACACCACTTCCGCCACTTCGTCGAACGTCAACCGCGGGCCCCGGGGGCGCAGGCTCTCGGGGTCGCCGATGCCCAGGTTGACCAGGAAGTTGCTCCTGTAGCGGCCATCGGGGAAGAACTCGGCGTCGACCATGGCGTTGTCGAAGCCGCTCATGGGCCCCACGTCGAGCCCCAGCATGCGGGCGGCGATCATCAGGTAGGCGCCCTGCAGGGTGCCGTTGCGCCAGGCCGTTTCGCTGGCCGTCTCGGGATTGGCCCCGAAGCGCTCCCGTGCGTTGGGCGAACTGGGAAACAGCGTCGGCAGGTGTTCGTGAAAGCGGGTGTCGGTGGCCACGATCACGGTGGTGCCGGCCTGGTAGGCCTTGTCGCGATTGGCTTCGGAAAGCGCCGGCAGCAGCCGCGACTTGGCCTCGACGCTGGTCACGAACACATAGCGCGACGGCTGGCAGTTCATGGAGGTCGGGCCCCATTTCAGCAGGTCGTAGAGACGGCGCAGGAGTGCCTCGTCGATGGGCTCATTGCGAAAGCCGTAGTGGGTACGCGCTTCACGGAAGACAACATCGAGCGCGGTATCGTCGAGCGGCGGTCGCATTAGGTTCTCCAGATGACATATTCTTAGACTCTACGGTATCGCTTCATGCCGGTCACTGTCGGCAGCTCGGCTTTGGTCGAAAAAATTTCTGTCCATGCCTATGGAGATGTCCATGTCCTCGTCACGCCTGCTTGCCTGCCTGGTCGCTGCGCTGTTGGCCAGCCTCGCCCCCCTCGCCGCCGCCCAGGAATTCCAGGGCTACGAAGACGCCCTGGCCCGGGGCGAACGGCACGCCAACTATTGGCAATACGGCTGGGCGGGGGTGTATGCCACCACCCTGGCGGTGAACGCCTATCAGGCCAGCGAGTCGAGCAGCCGCGACGACCGCTATGACGCCCGAGTTGGCGTGGTGAAGTCGGCCCTGGCGCTGGGCGGCACCCTGATGGACCGCCAACCGCACCCTCAGGCCTACCGCGAGCTGCGTGACGGCGATCAGGATATCGACAGGGCCCGGCGGCTGATGCAGTCGGTAGCCGAGGAGGAGCGTCGCCGCCGCAGCCTGGAAGCCCGGCTGGGTTCGCTGGCCGTGAACGCGGCCTCGGGGCTGCTGATCGGTGTGGGGGACGGGCGCGGACGCGACGGGGCGATCAACTTCGCCACCGGCATGCTGATCAGCGAACTGCAGCTGCAGACCCAACCGCGCCAGGCCACGGTGGCGATCAACCGCTTCCAGCCGGCCCGGGTGTCGGTGGGTGACATGCACCTGAACGGCGAATACGCCCTGCTGGTGACGCCCAACCAGGTCGGGGTGGCGCTGCGCTACTGATTCACGCCGAGCCAGGGCGAGAGGACCTCGCCCGCGGCTTGCCGTTGGACTGCCTTTCAGACGGAGTTCCTTGTACATCAACGCCGGACTCATTATTGTTATGTTATAACATATTCTAGAATATCCCATTTTACCATCTCTAGAGAGCCCGATGATCGATTCACTACTCTGGTGGGTCACCTCGCCGCTGGACTACGCCTTCATGCGCCGAGCGCTGGTGGCCTGCCTGGCGCTGTCGCTGACCGCCCCCATCCTCGGGGTATTGCTGATGCTTCGCGGCATGAGCCTGATGGGCGAGGCGCTCTCCCATGCGATTCTGCCCGGCGTGGCGGTGGCCTTCATGCTGGCGGGCTTCTCGCTGCCGTTGATGATGCTGGGTGGCGTGGCGGCGGGGCTTGTCACCGTGGCCACGGCCAGCAGCGTGACCCTGTTCAGCGGCCTGAAGGAGGACGCGGCCATGGCCAGCCTGTTTCTCGTGGCCATGGCCGCCGGGGTCATGATCATTTCGCTCTCGGGCAGCGCCCTGGACCTGGGGCATGTGCTGTTTGGTTCGATACTCGCCGTCGACGGCCGCACCCTGCTGCTGGTCTGCCTGGTCAGCAGCCTGGTTCTGGTTGGCCTGGCCATCAGCTTCCGGGCACTGGTGATGGAGTGCCTGGACCCGCAGTTCCTGACGCTTCAGGGCAGGCACGCCGGCTGGACCCATGGGCTGTTCATGTGCCTGGTGGTGCTCAGCCTGGTGGTGGGCTTCCAGTCCCTGGGTACGCTGATGGCCGCCGGCCTGATGCTGCTGCCGGCGGCCACGGCGCGCTACTGGAGCCGGCGCCTGGAGGGAATGATCGCCATCGCCATCGGCTGGGCAGTGACCTGTAGTGTCACGGGGCTGCTGGTTTCCTATCACGCCGGGCTGCCCACCGGGCCCACCATCGTGCTGCTGACGGGGGCGGGCTATGCGCTCTCCGTGCTGGTCGGGCCCTGCAATGGAATGCTGGCTCGCCAGCGCACGCCGCACCGGGTCTTGAGTCACGAAAAACGGTGAGCCCCCTCCCCGCCGGCCGGCACATTTGTTATGTTATATCCTAGTTAATCTTATCGCGCCGAGAGGCCAACCCATGGCACATCGCTCACGTTCGCATCGACACCGCCAGGAAGGGCCTTGCCATTTCTCGCTGATGTCGCTTTCCGCCACGCGCCGCCTGCTGCTGGCCACCGCGCCGCTGGCCGCGCTCTGGCTGGCCGTCTCCTGGGCGGCAGGGTGGTGGGGCTGATGGAGCAGGAACCCAACTCCCGGCTGCAGCTGCACAACCTGCAGCTGGCCCAGGCCAACCGCACCGTACTCGAGCATGTGGACGGTCGCTTTCGCGACGGCGCCATCACCGCGCTGGTCGGCGCCAACGGCACCGGCAAGAGCACGCTGATCCAGGGGATCATGGGCATGCTCAAGCCGGTGGCCGGCCGCGTGGCGTGCTCGGTGCCCAGGGAGCGCCGCGCCTGGCTGCCACAGCAGCTGGCACTGGACCTCACCTTCCCCATGAGCGTGGAAGAGCTGGTCATGACCGGCAGCTGGCCGAGCCACGGAGCGCTCACCGGGTACTGCGCCCGCCACTATCGCCGCGGCCGCGAGGTCATGGCTCGCCTGGGTATTTCGCACCTGGCGCACCGCCCGCTGGGTGAACTCTCCGGCGGCCAGCGCCAGCGCGCCCTGATCGGCCGTACCCTGATGCAGGAAGCGGAGCTGCTGCTGCTCGACGAGCCCTTCGCCAACGTCGATAGCGAAACCGTGGACGTGCTGATGACGGTGCTTCGCGACATGGCCGCCAGCGGCGCCACCCTGATCGTGGTGCTGCACGACATGGAGCAGCTCTCGCGTCTGGCCGACGAGGTCGTGGTGCTGGCCAACGGCCACGCCCACTGGACCTCGCCCCAGGCGATTCTCGAGGGCCAGGCCCCCATTGCCGGCACCGCCCGGCTGACGCTGGGTATCCCGGGGGTCAGCACATGCTAGCGCTGCTCTACGAGTGGCTGATCGCTCCCTTCGATTACGGCTTCATGCGGCGCGCCGCGGTGGGCGGCCTGGCCCTGTCGCTGGCGGCGCCCCCCATGGGGGTGTTCCTGATGCTGCGGGGCATGAGCCTGATCGGCGATGCCATGGCCCATGCCATCTTGCCCGGTGTTGCGCTGGGCTTCCTGCTCGCCGGCTTCTCGCTGCCGATCATGAGCCTTGGCGGCGTACTCTCGGGACTGCTGGTAGCCATGCTGGCGGGTAGCGTGTCCCAGATGACCGGCCACCGGGAAGACTCCGCCATGGCCAGCTTCTTCCTGATTTCGCTGGCGGCCGGGGTGATGCTCGTCTCGCTGGGCGGCAGCAGCGTCGACCTGACCCATGTGCTGTTCGGTTCGATCCTCGCCGTGAACACCACCGCCCTGATCCTGATCGCGGCGATCAGCAGCGTGATCGTGATCACCCTGGCGCTCATCTTCCGCGCCCTGGTGGTGGAGTGCCTCGACCCGCTGTTCCTGCGCGGCCAGGGCATGCATGGCGGCCTGGTTCACGGCATCTTCCTCGGCCTGGTGGTGCTCAACCTGACCGCCGGTTTCCAGACCCTGGGCACCTTGATGGCAGTGGGCCTGATGATGCTGCCGGCCACCACCGCGCGCTTCTGGAGCAAGCGCCTGGAAGGCCTGATCGGCATCGCCATCGTGCTGGCCATGATCGCCAGTACCGGCGGGCTGCTGCTGTCGTATCACCTCAGCATTCCCTCGGGTCCTGCCATCATCCTGCTGGCCGGCGTGGGCTACATGCTCTCCGCCCTGTTCGGCCGCCACCACAGCCTGACTGCGCGACTGCGCCGACGCGCGGCACCGCTGGGGGCTCCCGAGCCTCACTGACCGCCGCATAGACACCGACAACAAACCAAGGAGTACTGCATGCGTACCATCAAGCCCTCCGCCCTGGTGATTGGCGCCACGGCCATGCTCGCCCTGCCGGCTGCCTTCGCCGCCGAACGCGTACAGGTCGTTACCAGCTTCAGCATCCTGGCCGACATGGTGGAGAACGTGGGCGGCGAGCACGTCGAGGTGACCTCGCTGGTCGGCCCCGACAGTGACGCCCACGTCTTCTCACCCAGCCCGCGCGACGCCCGCGACCTGGCCGATGCGGACCTGGTGGTATTCAACGGCCTGCTCTTCGAAGGCTGGATGGAGCGCCTGATCGATTCCAGCGATTACGCCGGCCCGCTGGTGACGGCTACCGACGGTATCGACAAGCTCGACTACCATGGCCACGACCATGACAAGGCACATGGCCATGACGATCATGATGACCATGACGACCATGGACACGATCATGACGACCATGGGCACGACCATGACGATCATGACGATCACGGCCACGACGACCATGGGCATGACGACCATGGGCACGATCATGAGGATCACGGCCACGACGACCATGGGCACGATCATGACGACCACGGCCACGATGACCACGACCATGCGCATGGCGAACAAGATCCCCATGGCTGGCAGGATCTCGCCATGGGCCAGGTCTATGTCGGCAATATTCTCGAAGGGCTGATCGAGGCGGACCCGGACAACGAGGCCGCCTACCGCGAGAACGCCGAGCGCTACATCAACGAGATGCAGGCCACCGATGACGAGATTCGTCAGCTGATCGGTGAGATTCCCGCCTCCACCAGCGTGATCACCGGCCACGACTCCTTCGGTTACTTCGCCAACGCCTACGGCATCCGCTTCCTCTCACCGGTGGGTCTCTCCACCGAAGCCGAGCCCAGCGCCGCCGACATGGCGCGGTTGATCGACGTGATTCGCGAGCAGAACGTCAGGGCACTGTTCCACGAGAACATGACCAGCCCGGCGATCATCAACCAGCTGTCGGAGGAGACTGGCCTGCCCATCGCCGGCACCCTCTATGCCGACGCCCTGGCCGCCGAAGGCGACGCGAGCACCTACCTCGGCATGATGCGTCACAATGCCCAGGTGCTGCATGACGCCCTGGCCGAACCCAGCCATGATGACCACGACGACGATCACGGGCATGGCCATAGCCATTGACCGGACGGTACCGAGCGCGCCGCTAGCGGCTGCGTAATCCACAGCGGGGGCGCCAATGCGCCCCCGCTGCTTGCATGGCCTTGCTGGCCCCATTCCTGCCTTTCAAACAGCGGCTTGCCCCCTGCCGCCCGCCACGTTTTTCCAAAGAAAACCTGGCATGATCTGTATCGCCCAGCCTCCCCCGCTACAGCGCCCTCCCTCTCGCGGCACTCTCCATCCTGCTGATTTCAATAGAACATCTTTAAATGAAGCCAAGCTAGCCACGGACACCACCCCTAGGACCAAAGTCTTAGCTCTTTCAAGCCATCTGATAATTGGCACGAAATGCAAAAAGTGTGGCGCGATGCGTAAAACCGCAGCGTGAGTTTCCTCCTACCATGAAACAGCGCCGGATCGGCCGGAATGGAGCCATCCACAGCCAGCCAACACCTTACGCACAAAAGTTCACACGAAAATACACAGGTTATCCACAGCTTGAATCCAGCGCCGTCGATTACCGGCGGCTCGTACAACAACAACGCACAAGGCAACAGAATGCACGCTACCCACCGCTTCGCCATGGGCGCACTCGCCGCCTCCGTCATGCTCGCCGGCCACGCCGGTGCTGCCGAGATCACCGACAACGAGATTCGCATCGGCTACCTGGCCGACATGTCGGGCCCTTACCGCGACCCCATCGGCCCCCAGGGGCTGGATGCCATCGAAATGGCCATCGAGGACGTCGGCGGCAGCGTAGCCGGTGCCGATGTCGTGGTATTCAGCGCCGACGACCGCAACAGCCCCGACGTGGGCTCGAGCATCGTGCGCGAATGGATCGACGAGCGAAACATCGACATGGTCACCGGGCTGGTCGCCTCATCGGTCACACTTGCCGCGGTCAAGCTGCTGGAGGAGGAGAACCGCCTCGGGCTGGTCAACGGTGCCGTCTCCTCCGGGGTCACCAACGAGAGCTGTTCGCCCAACCATATCCACTGGGTCTACGACACCTGGGCCATGTCCAACGGTACCGCCAAGGCGATCACCCAGGAGGGCAACGCCAGCTGGTACCTGCTCAGCGCCGATTACTCCTTCGGCCACGCCCTGGAAGGTGACGTGGAGCGCGTCGTCACCGAGAACGGCGGCACCATCGTGGGCAAGGCGCGACACCCCTTCCCCACCAGCGATTTCTCGTCGTTCCTGCTGCAGGCCCAGGCATCGGGCGCCGACGTGATCGCGCTCAACAACGCCGGCGCCGACACCGTCAACGCCATCGCCACCGCCGGTGAATTCGGCATCACCCAGGCGGGGCAGATACTCGCCGGCATGGTGCTGTTCAGTACCGACGTGCGCAGCATCGGGCTCGAGGCCGCCCAGGGGCTTCAGTTCACCAAGGCGTGGTATTACGACCTGAATGACGAGACCCGCGCCTGGGCCGAGCGTTTCCGCGAACGCACCGGCAGCATGCCGACCATGGTTCATGCCGGGCTCTACTCCAGCACGCTGCACTATCTCCAGGCCATCGACGCCATCGGCACCGACGAGGCCCAGGCGGTGCGCCAGCAGATGGCCGAAACCCCGATCAACGATATCTTCGCCACCGATGGCTATATCCGCGAGGACGGCCGCATGGTCCACGACATGTACCTGGTGGAGGTGAAGTCGCCGGAAGAGTCGCAGGACGAGGACGACCTGTTCCGGATCGTGCGTACCATCCCGGCCGAGGAAGCCTTCCGCCCACTGTCAGCGAGCCAGTGCCACCTGGTTAACAACGATGCCTGAGCGCCGTGACCGGAGACGTGACATGAGCGTTTCTCGCCCTGGTTCACCGCCGCGTGCCAGCACCTCCCTGCTATGGGTGCTCTGCGCCGATGAATCGCCCATGCCCCCGGCTGAAGCCGGGGGAAGCGCCGAGGCATCGTCACGACGGCCGAGCCGGCCAGCCCCAGCCGACGTTTCGATACGACCCACGATGCCTGATAGCTCCAGGAACCGATGAACATGACAACGACAACACCATCACGCATCCAGCAGAACACCATCGGTGCCGCCCTGAGCCGCAGCGCCCGCAAGCACCCCACCAGGCTGGCGCTGGCCTTCGATGAGCGCCGCTGGCACTACGCCGAACTCGACCGGGCGGTGAACCGGGTCGCCAACCGGCTCCTCGCGGCGGGCCTTTCTCCCGGCGACCGCCTGGCGGTGTACGGCAAGAATTCCGACGCCTATGTGATCGCCTGGCTGGCTGCCACCCGCGCCGGCCTGGTGCACGTGCCGATCAACTTCGCCCTGAGCGCCGACGAGCTGCGCTATATCCTCGAGCAGTCCGGCGCGGCCGGGCTGCTCAGCGACCGGAGCCTGGCCGACAACGTGACAAGTGCGAGCGAAGGGCTCGGACTCACGCTTTCGGGCACCCTGCATGCCACGGATCAGGAAAGCTTCGACGTGCTGCAGCTGGCCCTCGACAGAGACAGTGCCGAGAGCGACGACAGCGAGCCGGACGTGGCCGTGGAAGGGGCCAGCCTGGCCCAGTTGCTCTATACCTCGGGCACCACCGCGGCACCCAAGGCGGCGATGATGACCCACCAGGCGCTGCTCGCCGAGTACATGGCCTGCATGGTGGAGCTCGACATCAAGGGCGACGAGCCGATGCTGGCGGCCCTGCCGCTCTATCACTCGGCGCAGATGCATGTGTTCCTGATGCCGGCCATGCTGCTCGGCGCCCCGGTGCACCTGCGCGAAGCGCCGCTGCCCGACGACTGCCTGACGCAGATCGCCAGTGAAGGCATCGTCTCCTTCTTCGCCCCGCCCACGGTGTGGATCAGCCTGCTGCGCCACCCCGACTTCGACAGCCACGATCTGAACCGACTGAAGAAGGCGTATTACGGTGCCTCGATCATGCCGGTATCGGTGGTGGAAGAACTGCAGCAGCGCATTCCCGGCGTGGGGCTCTACAACTGCTACGGCCAGAGCGAGATCGCCCCGCTGGCCACCGTGCTGCGCCCCGAGGAGCATGCGGCACGGCCGGCCTCGGCGGGTCGCCCCATCCTCACGGTGGAGACGCGCATCGTCGACCTGGAGATGAACGACGTGGCACCCGGCGAGCACGGCGAGATCGTGCACCGCTCGCCCCAGCTGCTCACCGGTTACTGGGACAAGCCGGAGATGACCGAGGAGGCCTTCGCCGGCGGCTGGTTCCACTCCGGCGACGTGGGCTACTTCGACGAGGGGGGCTATCTCTACATCGTCGACCGCATCAAGGACGTCATCAATACCGGCGGGATCGTGGTGGCCAGCCGCGAGGTCGAGGAAGCCCTCTTCAAGCACCCTGCCGTCTCCGAAGTGGCCGTGGTGGGCCTGCCCGATGCCAAGTGGATCGAGGCGATCACCGCCGTGGTGGTGCTAAAGGAGGGGTTTGACGTGAGCGAGGAGGCGCTGATCGCCCACGCCAGGGGCCTGATGGCGCCCTACAAGGTGCCCAAGTGGATCCTCTTCGCCGGCGCCCTGCCCAAGAGCACCGCGGGCAAGATCCTCAAGCGCCAACTGAGAAAGGAGCTTCACGCCTGACCATGAGCACACCCGATGACGACATGACCGCCCTGTTCCACGACATGATCCGGCGCTGCCTGGAGCAGGAGGTCGCCCCCTGCTACGAGGCGTGGGAAGAGCTGGGCGAGATGCCGCGCTCGCTGTGGCACAAGCTCGGCGAGGCCGGGCTGCTGGGCATCGACCTGCCGGAGGAGGTCGGCGGCAGCGGCGCCGACTTCGCCATCACGCAGTTCGCCCTGGAGGAGATCTCGCGGCAGGGGTTCGGCGGGCTGGCCAGCGCCTACAACATCCACGCCAATATTGTCATGCCCTACCTGCTGCATGTGGGTACCCCGGCGCAGCAGGAGAGGTGGCTGCCGGCCATGGCCCGGGGCGAGGCCATCGGCGCCATCGCCATGACCGAACCCAATGCGGGCAGCGACCTGGCGGCGATGAAGACCCGGGCCCAACGCACCGACGAGGGCTGGCAACTCGACGGCGCCAAGATCTTCATCACCAACGGCCAGGTGGCGGATATGGTGATCGTCTGTGCCAAGACCGACACCGCCGCCGGGGCCAAGGGGGTGTCGCTGTTCCTGGTCGACACCTCGCTGCCGGGGTTTTCCCGGGGCAAGTCGATCAAGAAGATCGGCCAGCACGCCAGCGATACCGCCGAGCTCTTCTTCGACGGGCTGCAGCTTCCCGCCGACGCCCTGCTCGGCGACGAGGGAGCCGGTTTCCGCTACCTGATGCAGGAACTGCCCCGCGAACGCCTGGGGGTGGGCGCCCAGGCGCTGGGCGCCATGGAGGGCGCCCTGGCGCTGACCCTGGACTACGTCAAGGAGCGCCGCGCCTTCGGCCAGGCCGTGGGGGACTTCCAGAACACCCGCTTCACCCTGGCAGAGGTGCGCGCCAAGATCGACATGGGCCGCGCCTACTTCGAACACTGCGTGGCCAAGTATCGACGCGGCGAGATGAGCAGCACCGATGCCGCCATCCTCAAGCTCGAGCTCAGCGAGATGCAGTGCCGCAATATCGATGCCTGCCTGCAGCTCTTCGGCGGCTACGGTTATACCCGGGAGTATCCGATCTCGCGCTTCTATGTGGATGCGCGGATCCAGACCATCTACGCCGGCACCTCCGAAATCATGAAGGAGGTGATCGCACGCTCGCTGCTCGGCAGGGGTGCCACGCCGGGCTGACGCCGGGCCCGGAATCCGTCATTCAGGAGACAGACCATGCTATTCGACTCAGTCGTCATTCTCGACGGGGCCCGCACCGCCATCGGTAGCTTCGGCGGCAGCCTGGCCGGCCTCGCCCCCCATGAGATGGGCAGCATCACCGCCCGCGAAGCCATCCGCCGCGCCGGCATCGAGGCCGGTGCCATCGACCACTCGGTCTATGGCCATATCATCACCACCGGCCCCCAGGATGCCTATCTGGCCCGTCATATCGCCCTGGAGGCCGGGGTGCCCGAGGGTGCCGCGGCATTCAACGTCAATCGCCTGTGCGGCTCCGGCGTGCAGGCGCTGCTCTCCGCCGCCCAGCAGATCACCCTGGGCGACAGCCATTTCGCCCTGGCCGGGGGCGCCGAATCGATGAGCCGCGGCGCCTACCTGCTGCCGCCACAGGCCCGCAACGGCCTGCGCATGGGTCACGCCAGCGTCACCGACCTCACCCTGGGCATCCTCAGCGACCCCTTCGGCAGCGGCCACATGGGCGTCACCGCCGAGAACATCGCCAGCCGCTTCGGCCTGACCCGCGAGGAAGTGGACCAGTTCGCCCTGGAGAGCCACCACAAGGCCGCCCACGCCATTGCCGAGGGCCGCTTCGACGGCCAGATCGTGCCGGTCACGGTGCGCGAGGGCAAAGCCGAGCGCCAGTTCGACCGCGACGAGCACGTACGCGACGGCGTGACCCTGGCCGACCTGGGCAAGCTCAAGCCCGCCTTCCAGAAGGAGGGGCTGGTCACCGCCGGCAACGCCTCGGGCCTCAACGACGGCGCCGCCAGCCTGGTGCTGGCACAGGCCGAGGAGGCCAGCCGGCGTGGCCTGACGCCCCGGGCGCGGATCGTCGCCGGCACGGTCGCCGGGGTCGAGCCATCCCTGATGGGCCTGGGGCCGATCCCCGCGGTGAAGCGGTGCCTGGCCCAGGCCGGGCTCACCATCGGCGACATCGACGTGATCGAATCCAACGAAGCCTTCGCCGCCCAGGCCTTGGCGGTGGCCCGGGAGCTCGACTTCCCCCTCGAACGCCTCAATCCCAACGGCGGCGCCGTGGGCCTCGGCCATCCGGTCGGCGCCACCGGGGCGATCCTGGTGCTCAAGGCGCTGGCCGAGCTGGAGCGCACCGGCGGACGCTACGGGCTGATTACCCTGTGCATCGGCGGCGGCCAGGGCATTGCGCTACTCATCGAGCGCCAACGCTGAAGCCATCTTTGAAGCCATCTCTTACGCCATCGCTGAGCGACAGGCGAAGCCTGGACGGAAACAACGACAAGGAGCCGCACATGAACAGCGTCACACCCAAGATCCTGCCCGCCACGCCTTCGGCCACCAACCCGCCGCTGCTGATCGGCGACCTGCTCGACTCCGGCGTGCGCATGGCCGGGGACAACCAGATCGTCTACCGCGACCTCTCCCGCCACGACTATCGCCGCTTCCGCGAACGGGTCCATCAGCTCGCCCACCTGCTGTCGGCCCAGGGCGTCACGGCCGGCGACGTGGTGGCGGTGCTCGACTGGGACAGCCATCGCTACCTGGAGGCGTTCTTCGCCATCCCCATGATCGGCGCGGTGCTGCATACCGTGAACGTGCGCCTGGCGCCGGAGCAGATCCACTACACCATGGAGCATGCCGAGGACGACTTCGTGCTGGTGCATGAGGACTTCGTGACACTGCTCGAGCCGCTGGCCGCCAAGCTGCCGCGCATTCGTGGCTACCTGCTGTGCCAGGATGCCCCCTCGTCGACGGAGAGCTCGCTGAACCTGGCCGGAGAGTACGAGGCGCTGCTGGCCGAGCAGCCACGCCACTACGACTTCCCCACCTTCGACGAAAACGCCGTCGCCACGCTGTTCTACACCACCGGTACCACCGGCAATCCCAAGGGCGTGTTCTTCACCCATCGCCAGCTGGTTCTGCACACCCTGGCCGAGGCCAGCACCTTCCAGACCCCGGGCTTCGAGCTGCTCAACCGCGACAAGGTGTACATGCCGATCACCCCCATGTTCCACGTCCACGCCTGGGGTGTGCCCTATACCGCCACGCTGATGGGCGCCACCCAGGTCTACCCCGGGCGCTACGAGCCGGAGATGCTGGTCAAGCTGCTGGTCGGCGAGAAGGTCGACTTCTCCCACTGCGTGCCCACCCTGCTCAACATGGTGGTCAGTGCCGACGCCATCGCTTCGGGCAAGGTCGACCTCAGTGGCTGGAAGGTGCTGGTGGGCGGCAGCCCCTTGACCCAGCCGCTGTGCCGCAAGGCGTGGGAGCTGGGCATCGATACCCGTAGCGCCTACGGCATGTCCGAGACCTGCCCGCTGCTCACCGCCGACATCCTGCCCCGGGACATCGACCAGGCCGACTTCGAAGGCCAGCTGCCCTGGCGCTGCAAGGCGGGTGTCGCGGTGCCGCTGGTAAGTCTCGAAGTGGTCGACGAGGACGGCAACCCGCTGCCCCAGGACGGCGAGAGCATCGGCGAGGTGCGGGTGCGGGCGCCCTGGCTGACCCAGAGCTACTACAAGGAGGAGACCCGTAGCGAGGAGCTGTGGCGCGATGGCTGGCTGCACACCGGCGACGTGGCGGCCCTGGACGAGCGCGGCTTCCTGCAGATCCGCGACCGCATCAAGGACGTGATCAAGACCGGCGGTGAGTGGGTGTCGTCGCTGGACCTGGAGAACCTGATCGGACAGTACCCCGGGGTCTCCGAGGTGGCGGTGATCGGCGTCGCCGACGAGCAGTGGGGGGAGCGCCCCGCGGCCCTGGTGGTGGCCAGCGACCTCAACCACCCCCCCGAGGCGGAGCAGGTGCAGGCGTTTCTCCAGCAGTTCGTCGACCAGGGCAAGATCAACCGCTGGGCGATTCCCTCGTTCATCCGCTTCGTCGACGAGATTCCCAAGACCAGCGTGGGCAAGCTCGACAAGAAGCGCATCCGCCAGGAGGTGTGAACCAGGCAGGCAGTGGCAGGAAGGGGTCGCCCAGCACCCCTGGACTGCTGCTGTTCAACTGTTGTTCAACCGCAGAGCTGGTTACTGTATGCATGAAGGCAATAAAAAAGGCCTGAGTCGCCGTGCCGGCAGATAGAACCGCCTTGTGCAACAGCCAGACCCTTCACCAGAGGGCATTCACGAGAGGCCATTCATGACGAACGTTCAGTATTACGATAACAAACCCTGGATGAGCCATTACCTCGCCTCCCGCCCTGATGCCGATGAAGCCTCTGCCAGCCACCATTTACACGATAACCTGCCGGCGCTCATTCAGGCGGCAGGGCAAAACTACAGCCAACAGCTCGCCTTCACCACCTGCATGCCCAACGGTATGAATGGGCGCCTGACCTATGCCGAAGTCGATGAAAAGTCCGATGCCTTCGCCGTTTACCTGCGCGAGTGCGTGAAACTGGAAGCCGGCACCCGTGTGGCCGTTCAGATGCCCAACTGCCTGACGCTGCCCGTTGTTGCCTTTGGCATCCTCAAGGCCGGTTTCATCCTGGTGAACGTCAATCCGCTCTACACCAAAAGGGAAATGGCGCATCAGTTCAATGACAGCGGTGCGCAAGCATTGGTCATCGTCGATATGTTCGTCGACAAGCTGGAGGCCATCATCGAGCAGACGGATATCAAGCAGGTGGTGGTCACCTCTGTTGCCCAGTGGTTCCCTCCCGTAGTGAAAGGGGTGTTGCAGCTCATTCTCAGATACTGGAACCGGGTGATTCCCCAACATCGGCTGGATGTCGACACCATCGATCAAGCCTTGAAAAAAGGGCGGGAAGCGAAGGCCGCTGCCGGCATCGATGTTCGCCAGTACTGGCAGCATTTGGCCCGCTCGGATACCGCCTTGTTGCAATACACCGGGGGGACCACCGGGGTCAGCAAGGGCGCCGAGCTGACCCATGGCAACCTGATCAGCAACCTGGAGCAGATTGATTCGGTCGCCAGCGCCCACATTGAGCCGGGCAAGGAATGTATTCTGACGGCCTTGCCGATCTACCACATCTTTGCTTTCACCGTTAACCTGCTGGCGTTTTACCATAAAGGAGCCCACAACGTTCTGGTGCCCAATCCGCGCCCGATTCAGAATTGCCAGCGCGCTTTCGACAACTACCCCATTTCCTGGATTTCGGGCGTCAACACCCTCTATAACGCCTTGTTGAACGAGGAATGGTTCACCGTCTATCCACCTCCATCCATGAAGGTGGCATTGGCGGGTGGCACCGCGCTGCACAAGGCGGTAGCCGAGCGTTGGCGCGCGGTGGTGGGCAGTCCCATTGCGGAGGGTTATGGCCTGACGGAAACCTCCCCGGTCATCTGTTTCAACCCCATCGGCCAGGAGCGTCCAGACAGCATCGGCATACCCGCCCCGGATACCGACGTACGCATTGTCGATGCACAGGGCGAGCCGGTAGCGGTCGGTGAGCCGGGCGAAATCATCGTGCGCGGGCCACAGGTCATGAAGGGATACTGGAATAACCCCCAGGAAACCGCCAATGCCATCAAGGATGGCTGGTTCTATACGGGCGATATCGGTGTCATGAGTGAAGACGGCCATTTCAGCATTGTCGATCGCAAGAAGGACATGATTCTGGTCAGCGGCTTCAACGTGTACCCCAATGAAGTCGAAGACTGCATTGCCCTCATTCCGCAGGTACAGGAATCAGCGGTGATCGGGGCCGCCGACGCTCAGACCGGAGAAGCCGTCCATGCCTATGTGGTCCTGCGTGAGGAGAGCGTCACCGAGAAGGATGTCATCGCACACTGCAAGCGGGAACTGGCTGCCTACAAAGTACCCAGGAAAGTCGTGTTCTGGAGCGAGTTGCCCAAGACGCCGGTCGGCAAGGTCTTGCGCAAGGAAGTGCGAGCCGCAGCCACTGGCGACTGACCGGCTCATCGGCTGATTTATCGGGCTTGATAACAACAATTGTTGGAGCATAAGGCATGCTGAGTCCATTGGAAGAGAGTTTATTGTCCATCATGATGGTGATCATCATGTTTGGCATGGGGTCATCACTGACCTTCAAGGATTTCAGGCTGGCCTTGCGCCACCCTCAGGCAGTCGGGGTAGGTTTTGCCTCCCAGTACATGCTGATGCCGCTGATCGCCTTTCTGTTATCGCGAGTGCTGAACCTGACCGCTGAGCAAACGGTGGGCCTGGTATTGGTTGGCTGCATGCCCGGCGGTACGACGTCCAATATCTTCGCCTATTTTTCGAAAAGCCTGCTCAGCTTGAGCATCATGATGACCATCTGCTCCACCCTGGCCGGCTTCGTCATGGTGCCCTTGCTGATGGAGCTTTACACCCAGGGCATCGATGATGCCTTCCGCATCCCGCCGGATCAGATCGCCCGGCTGCTCTTCGTATTGTTGATTCCTACCCTTATCGGCATGTGGCTGCGTCGCAAGAACTCCAATATCGGCGCCGTCATCGAACTGATGGGGGGAATTCTCGGCGCCATCGTGATTATCTTCCTGGTGGTTACCTGGGTGCCCAGGAACTGGCGTCTGCTGGTGGAAACCGGCTGGGAAGTCTATGCCGCTGTCATTCTGATCGGCCTCATCGGCTTCACTTTCGGTTACCTGTTCTCCCGTGTACTGCGATTGAATCCCCAGAAAGCCAGAACGGTGTCGCTGGAAACCGGCATTCAGAATGGCCCGCTGGCGGCGCTGATCGTCATCATGACGTTTGCCGATGAAACGCAGCAGCTCATCCTGCTGATGCCAGTGATGTATTCGCTGTTCATCGTCATCAACTCCAGCATTGCCACCGTCTTCTATCGCCGCTGGACCCGGAGTGAGGAGCTGGCACGAGATCAGGCCAAGGTCGAACCGGCCTGAAGAAGCGCATTCGCCAGGTGGCCTGAGCCAGTGGGCCTAAGCCAGGAGGCGCGTGTCAGGCAAGCTGAGGCAGGGAAGCGATCGCCCGCCGGTAGGCGGCGGGCGAGTTGCCGGTCCACGACTTGAAGGCACGGCTGAAGCAGGCCAGGTCGCGGAATCCCAGCTCGTCGGCGATGGCCAGCAGTGGCCGCTCGCTGCGAGTCAGCGCCTGGATCGCGAAGTCGCGCCGGAACTCGTCCTTCACCGCCTGGAAGTGGGTGCCCTCGGCGGCCAGCCGACGCGCCAGGGTGCGCACCGACATGTGCAGCGCCCGCGCCACGTCGTGCACCGAGCCCGAGGTAGCCAGGTGGCGCGAGAGGTGCTCCCGCACCCGATGCGAGACCAGGCGATCGGCAAAGGAGACATAGAACCAGTCGGCGGGTGCCCGGCGCAGGAAGGCGCCCAGGTGCCTCTTGGTCTGGCGGATCGGCTGCTCGAGCAGGGCGGCGTCGAAGTAGATGGCGGTCTGCGGCCGCTCGAAGCTCACCTTCCCCGGGTAGAAGTAGAGATAATCGGCGCTATGGGCCGGCTGGGCATAGGCGCACTCCATCATCAGCGGCGGGATCTTGCGGGCGATCATCCACGAGGCGATGCCGTGGAACAGCTTGAGCATCAGCTCATGGACGAGAATCCGGCTGCCCGCCGGCGGTCGATGCTCCACCAACGCGACCCGGGCCAGATCGTCCTCGACGCTGTACTCGTAGCCGAAGTCATCCAGCACGATACGGAAGAACAGGGTGTAGCGGTGCAGCGCCACCTTCAGCGTCGGCGCCTCCAGCACGCTGAGGCAGAGCAGCTTGAGCGTGCCACCCCGCAGCGGCCGGGCGAAGAAGCCCGGCGTCTCGTCATCGTACTCATTCACCAGCAAGCGGTAGAGGGTGGCGAACTGCTCCACCGTGACTCGCCCATGGGGTGCCGCGAGCAGGAACGGCGATATCCCCGCACGCTCGAGATAGCTCCCACGGGCATGTTCCACGACGGGGACGCCGTGAAACAGCTCGTTGACGAAATGCATGGATACCGTGACGGTCACGCCGGGCCTCGCTCGACGACTGCTCGTGAAAAAATGCTAGACTCATCATGCCATTGATGGGGTGAGTAGCAATGCGCGTAACACACGATCAGATCCATATCATCCTTTCGACAGTCCGCAGCATCGCTGGAACGGACGTCGAGGTGAGGCTGTTCGGCTCCCGCCTGGACGACACCCGAAAGGGCGGTGATCTCGATCTTCTGCTCATCTCGCCCAAACCCCTGCCACGCCTCGCTCTGGCCGAGATCAAAGGTAAGCTTGAAGCGAAACTCTACCTGCCCGTGGATCTTCTGTCTTATTCCCGGGATAGGGTTCCATCACCTTTCCAGGCCATTGCTCTCTCCCAAGGCCACCCATTGGACGATGCGGCATGACGCACGATCTGCTCGAAGAACAGCGCCGACACCTGGCCAGGCTGCTCGAAGCCATTCAGCGCTGTGCATGGTTCCTTCACCAGTCAGATGGCAAGCTCGAATGGCCCATCGATGCTGACGAACTGGAATCGCGCAAGAAGGATGTCGACCTTTACGAAACCCTGGCCGCCATCAACGAGCGATTCGCCAAGCTTCAAGACTCCTTGGCTTCCGCCATGCGACACAGTGCCCTGCTGATGGGGGAACCTACCGACAGCTTCCTGAAGGTTCTCGCCTTCTTCGAGAAACAGGGCGTGATCGACTCCATGGACGACTGGCAGCGCTGCCGCATGGTTCGCAACATGGCAGCACATGACTATGCCACGGATTACCGAGACGTCGCCGAGCATTTCAATCTGCTCCACGACCTCAGCGACATGTTATTCCAGACCGCACGCAAGCTGCTCGAACTTTGCCGTACCCTGATCAAGGTTCAGCCCGCGTCCCCTGACTTCACGGATGAATTCGAGCGCATCTTCGCCTAGCAGCCAGCCTGTGGGACGATAAGCGTTTTCCCGGGAAAGGCTCAGCCATGCTCGAATTCCGCCAGGTCCACAAGTCCTACGCGACACCCCAGGGACCGCTTCAGGTGCTGGACGGCATCGACTTGCGGCTCGACGCCGGAGAGAGCCTGGCGCTGATGGGCGAATCCGGCAGCGGCAAGTCGACCCTGCTGCACCTGGCGGCGGGGCTCGACCTGCCGGAGGCCGGCGAAGTAACGGTCGCCGGCCAGGCTGTCTCTTCGCTGGACGAGCCCGCCCGGGCCCGGCTGCGCCGCGACACGCTCGGCCTGGTGTTCCAGCAGTTTCACCTGGTGCCGAGCCTGAGCGTTGGCGACAACCTGCGCCTGCAGGCCAGGCTCGCGCGGCGGGACGATGCCGAGTGGTCGGCCCACCTGATCGAACGGCTCGGCCTGGCCGGCATGGAGAAGCGCTACCCGGAACAGCTCTCCGGTGGCCAGCAGCAACGCCTGGCCATCGGTCGCGCCCTGGCGCCTCGCCCCGCCCTGCTGCTGGCCGATGAGCCCACCGGCAACCTGGACGAGACCAGTGCCGGCGAGGTGCTCGGCCTGCTGCTCTCGCTGGTGAGCGAAGCCGGGAGCGCCTTGCTGTTGGTGACCCACAGCCACCAGGTGGCCGCGCCGCTGGACCGCTGCCTGAGGCTGACCCACGGCCGGCTCGGCCCAGTCGATGAGCGGGAGGCGAGCCACCGCTGATGTTCACTGCCCTGGCGACACTGCTCTCCCACTACAAGCGCCACCCCGGTCAGCTCGCCATGCTGCTGCTGGGCCTGTGGGTGGCCAGTGCCCTGTGGAGCGGCGTACAGGCGATCAACGCCTCGGCCCGGGACAGCTACGCCCGCGCCGAGGCGTTGTTCACCACCGGGCTCGACCGCCTGGAGCGTCGCGACGGCCAACCCTTGACCCGGGATGACCACCTGCGCCTGCGCCGCGCCGGGCTGCCGGTGTCGCCGCTGCTGGAGGGCACGCTGGAGGCCCCTGACGGCACCCGGCTGACGGTGATCGGCATCGAGCCATTCACCCTGCCCGGCGACAGTGCCTTCGCCACCGCCGGCAGCACCAGCGAGCTGGCGGCGTTCCTCACCCCGCCGTGGCAGACCCGCGTGGCCCCGGACACCCTGCCCGCCCTGGGCATTGCGGATCGCCAGGCGCCAGGCGACGAACCGCGCCTGGCCGATGGGCGGCGGCTGCCACCGCTGGTGCTGGCGCCTTCGCTACCGCCCGATACCCTGGTGATGGATATCGCCGCGGCCGCGATGCTGCTCGACAGCGGCGAGCGAATCTCACGGCTGGTCACCGCCCCCAATGCCCTGGACGAAGCCCCGCCTGGCCTGGTGCTGACCCGGGCGGCCACGCTGGCCTCGCCGGGGCAGCTCACCGAAAGCTTCCACCTCAACCTCACCGCCATGGCGCTGCTGGCGCTGGTGGTGGGGCTGTTCATCGTCCAGGCGGCGCTGGGCCTGGCGCTGGAGCAGCGCCTGGCCATGCTGCGCACGCTGCGGGCGCTGGGCGTCTCGGGACGCCGCCTGGTGGGGCTGCTGGCCCTGGAGCTGTTGCTGCTGGGCATCATCGGTGCGCTCGCCGGCATCGTCAGCGGCGTGTGGCTGGCACGGCTGCTGCTGCCGGACGTGGCCGCCACCCTGGGCAGCCTCTATGGTGCCGGCGTGACCGCCGAACTCAGCCTGCCCTGGCACTATTGGGTCGGCGGGGTCGCCGTCACCCTGGGCGGGCTCTTCCTGGCCGGCGCCGGGGTGCTGTGGCGTGCCGCCCGGCTCAGCGTGCTGGGGCTCGGCCAGGCCCAGGCCTGGCGGGCGGGGTTCCGCCGCCAGCTCACCTTCATGACCCTGGCCGGCGCCCTGGTGGCCTCGATCGGCCTAGCCCTGTGGGCCTGGCTAGCCCGGCAGCCGCCGGGAGAAGGGCTGCTGGCCGGTTTCGGCCTGATGGCGGCGCTGCTGCTGGCCAGCGCCCTGTGGCTGCCGCCGCTGCTGGCGGCCCTGCTCGCCGGCCTGGAACGGCTGGCGCACCGCCGGCCCCTGGCCCAGTGGGCATTGGCCGACCTGCAGCTCCAGCTGCCGCGGCTGTCGCTGGCCATGATGGCGCTATTGATCGCGCTCTCCGCCAACCTGGGCGTGAGCAGCATGGTCGGCGGCTTTCGCCTCACCTTCCTCGACTGGCTGGACCAGCGCCTGGTCGCCGACCTCTACCTGCGCCCGCCGGCGGAGCAGTTCGAGGAGATCGAGACCTGGCTCGACGAACGCCCCGAAGTGGCCGAGCTACTGCCCACCCGCCGCACCGAGGCGACCCTTTATGCGGTCGAACGCGACGGCAGCACCCGGGAGCTGGCGTTGCCGACCAGCCTCTACGGCATCACCCCCGGCGACGCCTTGATGCCGAGCTGGCCGCTGCAGGACACCCTGGCGGGGCGTGACGCCGCCTGGCAGGCCTTCCACGACGGCGAGGCCTTCATCAACGAGCAGTTGGCGATCCGCGAGGGGCTGGCCCCTGGCGACCGGCTGACCCTGGGCGCCCCTCGCGGCCGGGAGCAGGTCACCGTGGCAGCGGTCTATCCCGACTACGGCAACACCCAAGGTGAGGTGCTGTTTGCCACTGCCCAGTTGGCCAGCCGCTTCGGCGCCCTGCCGGGCTCCATCGGCATCGTGCTGGCGGCCGGCGCCGACGAGACGGCGCTGGGCCAGGCGCTGACCCGGCGCTTCGGCCTGGGCAGCGACAGCCTGGTGGACCAGCGCGAGGTCAAACGCATCGCCACCGGCATCTTCGAGCGTACCTTCACCATCACCCGGGCACTGAGTGCGCTGACCCTGGGGGTGGCGGCCCTGGCGCTGCTGGCCAGCCTGCTGGCCCAGGCCCGGGAGCGACGCCGCCAGCTGGCGCCGCTCTGGGCACTGGGGATCCCGCGGGCCCAACTGGTCCGGATACAGCTGGGCCAGCTCGGCGGCGCCGCCCTGGTGACCGGCGCCCTGGCGATACCCCTGGGTATCGTCCTTGCCCTGGGCCTGGTGGCGGTGATCAATGTCGCCGCCTTCGGCTGGCGCCTGCCGCTGTTCCTGTTCCCGGGCGAGATCGCGCTGACCCTGGCCACCGCCGTGGCCGTCGCCCTGCTGGCGACCGCCCTGCCCGCCATCACCCTATGGCGCACCCCACCCCGGGCGCTGCTGGCCGAGGAGGCGAACACATGAGTGCCACCAGACTGGTCGCGATAGGGCTGACGCTGCTGTGGCTTGCCGGCTGCGACACCGGGCGGGATGACGCAGCCCCAGGCGAGCCCGCCGGCTTCGCCGGGCTGGGCGAGGAGGCCGGCGACTTCGCCCAGGCCCATGAGGGAATCACCCTGCGCTTCCCCGAAGATCACGCCGCCCACCCGGACTACCGCATCGAGTGGTGGTACCTCACCGCCAACCTGGAGGACGACAGCGGCGAACCGCTGGGCCTGCAGTGGACCCTGTTTCGCCAGGCGATCACTTCACCGGAGGAGCGCCCCGTCCCCACGCCCTGGGTCGCCGACCAGCTGTGGATGGCGCATATCGCGGTCTCCCGGGGCGAGACCCATCGGGTGGCGGAGCGCTTCGCCCGCAGCCACTCCGCCGATGCTCTCGATGACCGGGATGGCCAGGCCGGGGCCAGGGCGCAGCCTTTCCGGGCCTGGATCGACCACTGGCAGCTGGCCAGCCATATAGCAACATCAGACGATGAACCCGACGCCGACACCTTCGCCGAACTGGAACTGACGGCGCATCAGGACGACGAGCACGGCGGCTTCGGCTACGCCCTGACCCTTACCGCCGAGGGGCCACTGGTGCTGCACGGCGAGGCCGGCTTCAGCCAGAAATCCGCCGACGGTCAGGGCTCGATGTCCTCTGGCTCGATGTACTACAGCCAGCCGTTCTGGCGCGTCGAAGGGGAGGTCACCCTGGATGGCGAGAGCCGCACGGTAAGCGGGCGCGGCTGGCTCGACCGGGAGTGGAGCAGCCAGCTGCTGGGGCCAGAGCAGCAGGGCTGGGACTGGTTCTCGCTGCATCTGGAGAGCGGCCACAAGCTGATGGCCTTCCAGCTGCGTGGCGGCGGCGCTGACGGCGGTGACTACCGCTCCGGCACCTGGATCGCCCCCGACGGCGAGCCCACCGCGCTGGCGCCGGACGAGATCGACATGACGCCGCTGGAAACCCGCCGCGTGGCGGGGCGCGACGTGCCGACCCACTGGCGCCTGGCAATCCCCCGCGCCGGGCTGGACCTGGTCGTCGAGGCCCCCCACGCCGAGCGCTGGATGGACACCAGCGTGCCCTACTGGGAAGGCGAAGTGGTCGCCCGCGATGCCGATAGCGGCGAGAATCGAGGCGTCGGCTACCTGGAGATGACCGGCTATTGACGCAGTGTGAGGAGAGACCATGAACCTGCTGGACGCCATGAGCGCCTACGTGCGCGTCGCCGAACTCGGCAGTTACACCCGTGCGGCGGAAGCGCTGGACCTGTCGCGCACACGGGTCTCGCGGCTGGTCATGGAGCTCGAGAGCCACCTTGGCGTGCGACTGCTGCAACGCACGACCCGGCGCCTGCATCTTACCGAGGCCGGCGAGAGCTATCTCGCCCGCGCCCAGGGCATCCTGCAGGCGCTGGAAGAGGCCGAGGCCGAGCTGGGCGCCGGCAGCACCGAGGTCTGCGGCCGGCTGCGGGTCAACGGCCCGATGTCCTTCGGCACGCGCTTCCTCTCACCGCTGATCACCCGCTTCATGCTGGCGCACCCGGCGCTGCAAGTGCGCCTCGACCTCAACGATCGCCGGGTGGACCTGCTGGAAGAGGGCTACGACCTGGCGATTCGCATCGGCGAACTGCCGGACTCCAGCCTGGTGGCGCGGCCCCTGGCCCGCTGCCGCCTGCTGCTGTGCGCTTCACCCGAGTACCTCGCCCGCTTTGGCAAACCGGGCACCCTGGCGGAGCTGGCCGAGCACCACTGCCTGCGCTATCGCACGGCCAGCGGCAGCGAATGGCAGTTCGGCGGCCTTCGCCTGGCGGTACAGGGCCCCCTGGAGAGCAACAACGGCGACGTGCTGACCCAGGCCGCCGAGGCCGGGCTGGGTATCGCCCACCAGCCGAGTTTCCTGGTCACCGAGAGCATCAGGAGCGGACGCCTGGTGCCGCTGCTGATCGAGGAGGCCAGCGTGACGATAGGCATCTACGGTGTGTATCCCGCGCGGCGCCATCTGCCGGCCAAGGTCGAGCGGCTGCTCGACTTCCTGATCGAGGCCTGGGGGGATCCGCCGATCTGGGAGCAAGAGCTGGGCCTGTAGGCGACACCGATTGTCACGCTAAGCGCAACAGTGATGTGCAATAGTCGCAGATTATCTCCTTATCGGGCTCGGGTAGAGTGACAGCCATCGAAGCACCACTTGACCCTACAACGCCCCCCGACGGAGATCACGACCATGACCACCCAAGCCATCCAGTTGACCCATACCGACACCCTGCAGGCACACGCCACCGCCCTCCTGCGCCTCTCGCTGGGCGTCATGACCCTGGCCCACGGCCTGCTCAAGGTGTTCGTCTTCACCGTGCCCGGCACCGTCGGCTATTTTGAATCGCTCGGCCTGCCCGGCTTCATCGCCTACCTGACCATCTTCGCCGAAATTGGCGGTGGCCTGGCCCTGCTGTTCGGCGTCTATACGCGCTGGGTGAGCCTGGCATTGATTCCGATACTGCTCGGCGCCGCCTGGGTCCATCTGGGCAACGGCTGGGTGTTCTCCAACGAAGGCGGCGGCTGGGAGTTTCCGGTGTTCTGGGCGATCGCCCTGCTGGTGCAAGCCGGACTCGGCAGCGGTAGCCTGACCCTGAGCCGCCGCTTCGCCTGAGCCACTCGAGTCACCCTGCGCCTGCCCTTCCCGGGCAGGCGTACCCCGTTCACAGGAGTCTCCCCATGTTACCCAGCCTCTTTATTTCTCACGGCTCCCCCATGCTGGCCCTGACACCCACGCCGGCCCACGCCTTCCTGCGCGAGTTCGGCCAGTCGCTGCGGCCGCAGGCGGTGGTGGTGGTCTCGGCCCACTGGGAGAGTGACCGGCTGCTGGTGAGCACAAGCGCCCGCCCCGAGACCATCCACGACTTCGGCGGCTTTCCGCGGGAACTCTACGAGTGCCAGTACCCCGCCCCCGGCGAGCCAGAGCTGGCCAGGCGCCTGGCCCGGCAGCTCAACGCCGTGCCCACCGAGCGTGGCCTGGATCACGGCGCCTGGGTGCCGCTCTCGCTGATGTTCCCGGAGGCGGACGTGCCGGTGGTCTCGCTGTCGCTGCCCACCACCTGGTCCAACGCCGAGCTGGCCGAGCTGGGCGAGAAGCTCGCCGGCCTGCGGCAAGAGAACATCCTGGTGATCGGCTCCGGCAGCCTGACTCACAATCTCTACGAGATGCTGCCGCCGGATGCCCAGATACCTGCCTGGGTCAGCGAATTCGTCGACTGGGTCGAGACGCGCCTGGCCGCAGATGACCGCGCGATGCTGCTGGAGTGGGAGACGGCCCCGCAGGCCCGGAAGAACCATCCCACCCCCGAACACTTCCAGCCGCTGCTGGTGGCCATGGGTGCCGGTGGCCGGGCACAGCGCCTGCATCACAGCGTTGAGGAAGGGGTGCTGGCCATGGACGTCTACGCTTTCGCTTGAGTGCGCTCCACACCAAGCATCATCCTGCCTCACCAAACAGCAGCACCGCACTTCCGTCGGGGAGTGTGGTGCTTCGCTGTGCATCGACGCTCATTGATCCAGTGGCGTCTCACCCAGGCCGGCCAGCCGGTCGGCCTGGACCACCTCGATCCAGTAGCCGTCCGCGTCCTTGACGAAGACCACGTCCTTCATCTTGCCCTGCCCCGAGCGCTTGATGAATTCGACGTCGTTGGCGTCGAACCAGGCCTCGGCGGCATCGAGGTTGGGCACCGAAAAGCAGATATGCCCGAAGCCCTGGGGTTCGGCATTGCCGTCGTGGTAGGCGAAATCCGCCTGGCTCTCGGTGCCCCAGTTATGGGTCAGTTCCAGCAGGCCCTTCTGGCTGAAGGTCCAGACGGTACGCTCGCCCTTCTCCTCCGGCACCTGCTCCTCCTCTTCCAGCCTGGCCAGAAAGTAGAGCGAGAAGCCCAGCTCCTCGAAATCGAGGCGGCGCAATACGCTCATGCCGAAGACACGGGTGTAGAAAGCCAGCGACCGCTCGGGGTCCTTGACCCGCAGCATGGTGTGATTGAGACGAAAACCGAGGGTGTCTCCCGTGGGCATCTTTACGCCGGGGTGCTGCTCGCCCTTGAAGTTCATGGCCACTCTCCCTTGTCGCTGCCTGATCACTGGGTTGTAAAGAAGATGATGATGCGCCGCCCGGGATATTTCCAGCCTCTCGCTGCATGGCACCACTGTGTTGCGCGCTCTGACCGGCATCCACCCAGCGCTTTCACGGATTCTCGCCAAGCACGGACGGTTCGAGCTAAAGTAGGAAACAGGATTTGCGAAGAGTAACAGGGCGATGCAGCGAGTGGGGTGGTTCGACCCGGTGGCAATAGCAGGCAGTTCCCGGCCGTGTCATGGGCAGGGGCGGCTGGTCGCTCTGCTGCTGACGCTGATGCTGCTTGCCGGCTGCGCCAGCCGCGACCTGGCCACCCAGGACCCGCGCCCGGGCGAAGGCTTGTCCATCGAGCGAGCCCTGATCCTGGCCACGGCGGAGGGTGCCCTGGGGACCCCCTATCGCTTCGGCGGCAACTCTCCGGAAGGGCTCGACTGCTCCGGGCTCGTCGAACTCGCCTATCGCGCCGCCGGGATCCCGGTGCCGCGTACCGCCGACGACCAGTTCCGTACGCTTCCCGAGGCGCGCCAGGCGCGGCCGGGGGACCTGCTGTTCTTCGGCGATCGACGCAAGGCCACCCATGTCGGCATCTACCGCGGCAATGGCCAGATGATCCACGCCCCGGGGCGGGGTCGCCAGGTCGTCAGCGTACCGCTGGACGTCGACTACTGGCAGGATCGGTTTCTAGGTGCGGCAAGCCCCGCCCCCTGACTTCGCTTTATCCGAAAAGTGCCTGCGCTTGGCCATACTGCGTTAAAAATCGACTCAATATACTCATTTACCCCGTGTAAACTCGCACGCGAGCCCGGTCCGTCTTCTCGCCCATTTTTGCCTTGTCTGGCCTGCGCTCGCCGACTTTTCGGACAAAGCTCTCAATTTTTGAGGTTTCTCATGCGCCTAGACCTGACCCTCTATTTGGTAACCGACCCCCGGCTTTGCGCCCGGCACGGCCTGGTGGAAACCGTCGTGGCGGCGGTACGCGGTGGCGTGACACTGGTGCAGTTGCGCGACAAGCAGGCCAGCGACGACGAGCTGATCGATCAGGCGCGACGCCTCAAGGCGGCCCTCGCCGGTAGCGGCGTGCCGCTGATCATCAATGACCGGCTGAACGTGGCGCTCGCCAGCCAGGCGGATGGGCTCCACCTGGGCCAGGACGATGGCGACGTTGCCGCGGCGCGCCTGGCACTGGGCGAGCGCGCCATCCTCGGCCTCTCGGTGCAGAACCTCGAGCAGATGGCACGGCTGGATCCGGGCCCGCTGGACTACCTGGGACTGGGGCCGGTCTTCGCCACCGCGACGAAGCAGAACCATGCCCGGCCGCTGGGCTTCGACGGCCTGGCCACGCTGGTCGCCGCCAGCCCGCTGCCGGCGGTGGCCATCGGCGGGCTGCAGGCCGAGCATGCGGCTCGGGTGCGTGCCGCCGGCGCCCGGGGATCCGCGGTGATTTCTGCGATTTGTGATACCCCCGACCCCCAGGCAGCCGCAGAGGCCTTCTTCACGCGGTAGGCCGCCGCTTCAGGGTGGTGCGCCGGTCATGATAGGCAATCGCCAGGCCGCTGCCGATGATCAGCGTACTGCCCACGAAGACCCAGACATCCGGCATTTCACCCCAGAACCACCAGCCCAGAATCACCGCCCAGAGCATGGCCGTGTAGTCGAAGGGTGCGGCAATGGCCGCCGGGGCAAAACGGAAGGCCAGGGTAATGAAGGCCGTGGCCCCCACGCCGATGATCCCGGCCCCCAGGAAGCCCAGCCAATGCCAGGGGTGCGGGGTCTGCCATACCCAGGGTAGCGCCACCGCCGTGAGCAGCAGTGGCACCAGGGTCATGTAGAAGACCATCGCCCAAAGGTGCTCGCGGACGCCGTACCGCCGCGCGGTGATCATCATCAGCGCATAGAAGACGGCCGCCGCCAACAGCGCCAGCGCCCCCGGATGAAAGGCGTCGCCGCCGGGGCGCACCACCACCAGAACCCCCACGAAGCCCAGCAGGGACGCCGCCAGCACGGGAGGATCGATCTTCTCGCCCAGCAGCGGCACCGAGAGCAGGGTGACGAACAGCGGGGCAACGAAGGCGATGGCGGTCGCCTCGGCCAGGGGCAGCAGCGTCAGGCCGAGCACGAAGAAGAACATGGTCCCGGTATAGATCAGGCCGCGCACCAGGTGCACCCCCGGGCGCTGGGTACGCAGCTTGGTGAGCCCGCCACCGAAGTGGGCCAGCACGGCGATCAGCGGCAGCGATACCAGGGTGCGGAAGAAGATGATCTGCAGCGGCGAGTGCACCTCGCCCAGCCACTTGGCGATGGCATCGCCAATGGCCAGGCACAGCACACCCATACACATGCACAGAATGCCCTTCAACGACGGCGTCATGGCGACCTCCCCTCTTGCCGAACCCTGGCGACCCAAAAAACCACCCCGCCGACCGTAAGGGTCGGCGGGGCTTGTTGATTAACAACCTAATGGCTGGCGCAGACCACGGCAAGTGCGGCGCCCCAAAATGGCGCATTCGACCATGAAGAGGTCGAGGTGTGACTGAAACGGTGTAATGGGGCAAAACCATGTCGCGGCGAGAGTCGCGGGGAGAATAGTCATGCCCAATACGTTATGTTATAACAAACCACTCTCAGCGTTCAGCCAGCTACCATAACCGTTTCTTAAGCCCCATTACTTCAAACCCGATACTTCAGACATTGCTTCGATCCCCCCTGCGGTTCCACATCAGGGGGTCATTCGCAGCACAAATGATATGTTATATGGTTACAAAAGGAGGCGACATGCTGCCCCGTACCACCGCTGACACCTCCGCGCACTGGGCATTCTGCCAGGACATCGAGGTACTGCCCCGCATCTTCGACGATGACATTACCCTGGCGGTGATGGAGCGCCGGCTCGACTCGGCCCTGACCCTGGCCGTGCGGGCACAGCTCGGCTACCAGCGCAGCCTCGAGTGGTACTGGCGCGGCGCCCCCGGCCAGGCAATGCAGGAGGACCTGGCACGGCGACTGCCCGCCCCAGAGGCCGGTGAAGCGCTGGTGCAGGATATCGGCACCATTGCCGAGGCCATGGCCTATCTGTTCTCGACCGACACCATCGGCATTCGCCTGCGCACGCTCGAAGGCGCCATGTGCCCGCGCTTCCACGTCGACAACCTGCCGGTGCGTCTGGTGAGCACCTATGCCGGCCCGGCCAGCGAGTGGCTACCCGAACATGCCGTCAACCGGGCGGGGCTCGGTGCCCCGTGTCCGGACAAGCCCGATATCGTTGCCGACCCTGGTGCCATTCAACAGATTGGCGTGGGCGACCTGGCCCTGATGAAAGGCTGCGGCTGGGTCGGCAACGAAGAACGCGGCCTGGTGCACCGCAGCCCTCAGCCCGCGTCGGGTGAGCGCCGCCTGCTGCTGGCGCTGGACCCGGGCTGAAACGCCTGCGCCGCCCATCGTCTTTTACCTCAAACCCTGCAAGGAAGATCCTGCAATGCCACTGCTCCCTCGTTTCCAGCCCTCTCGTTCGCTGCTCCCCGGCTCCCTGGTCTCTTGCTCCCTGCTGCTGGGCCTTGCCCTGCTGCCGCTGTCGGCCGCCGCCGACCGCCCGCTCTCGGTGGTTGCCCCCTGGGAGATCACCGGCGCCGACCCATCGACCTCGGGCTATGTCTACGCCCGCATGCGCGTCGCCGAGACGCTGGTCGACACCGACGCCGAAGGCCAGCCTGCGCCGGGGCTGGCTGCCTCCTGGCAGGCCAGCGACGATGGCCTGACCTGGCGCTTCGGCCTGCGTGAAGACGTCAGCTTCCACGACGGCAGCCCGCTAACGGCGGAAGCGGCAGCCACGAGCCTTCAGCACGCCCTGGCCAAGCCGGGCATCCTCGACTCGGCGCCCATCACTGCCATCGAGGCCGAGGGCAACGAGGTGGTGATCCAGCTCGAGCCCCCCTTCGCGCCGCTGCCGGCCCTGCTGTCCCACTCCACCACCCTGATCCTCGCCCCGGGCGCCTTTGACGACGAGGGGCGGATCACCCAGGTGATCGGCACCGGCCCCTATCGAGTGGAAAGCGTGGCCCCTCCGCAGCGTCTCGCCGTGGAGCGCTTCGACGGCTACTGGGGCGAGGCGCCCGCCATCGAGAGGGCCAGCTACCTGGCGGTAGGCCGCGGCGAGACCCGTGCGCTGATGGCCGAGAGCGGCGATGCCGACGTGGTGTTCACCCTCGACCCGGCGAGCCGCGCACGGCTGGCGCGCCATGATCGTCTCGCGCTGCATGCGGAACCGCTGCCGCGCACCATCGTGTTCAAGGTCAATGCCGAACACCCCTTCCTTGAAGATGCACGTGCCCGCCAGGCGCTGAGCCTGTCCATCGACCGCGAAGGCATCGCCGCCGGCCTGCTTCGGGATCCCGAAGCCGCCGCGCCCGAGCTGTTTCCGGCCAGCCTCGGTCCCTGGCACCTCGGCCTCGGCGCCGGCGAGGCGCAGGACGTGGAGCGCGCCCGCGAGCTGCTCGCAGAACTGGGTTGGGAAGCCAACGGCAGCGGCGTGCTCGAGCGCGACGGAGCGCCTTTCGAGTTGACCCTGCGCACCTTCTCCGACCGCCCCGAACTGCCGCTGGTGGCCACCGCCCTGCAGGATCAGTGGCGCGAGATCGGCGTCGCGCTGGAGGTCGACGTGGGCAACGCCAGCGGAATCCCCTCCGGCCACCACGACGGTAGCCTGGAACTGGGCCTGATGGCGCGCAACTACGGCCTGGTGCCCGACCCGCTCGGCACCCTGCTCGATGACTTCGGCACCGACCCCGAGGCCATGGGCGGCGACTGGGGCGCCATGGGCTGGCGCGACGACGATCTGGCTGCCTGGCTCGACACCCTGCGCCAGGAGGCCGATCCCGAGGCCCGCACCGAGCTGGCGGCCCAGGTGGCACGCCGCCTGAACGAGGCCATGCCGGTCGTGCCCGTGGCCTGGTACCAGCAGACCGCCGCGGTCAACGTCGAGCTGGAAGGCTTCTCCATCGACCCGCTGGAGCGCAGCTATCGCATTGACGAGCTGAGGTGGAGCGAATGAGTGTAGCCCTGGCATCACGGACGACCCCGCGCTGGACGGCAGGCCTGGGCGGCCTGCTGCTGCAACGCCTGTTCCAGGCCGGGCTGGTGGCGTGGCTGGTCGGCACCCTGACCTTCGTGCTGACCCGCTCGCTGCCCGGCGACATGGCCTACCGCATCGCCGCCGGTCGCTACGGTCACGACATGGTCAATACGGCCGCCGCCGAGGCGGTACGTGCCGAGCTCGCCCTGGACCAGCCCGCCGTGACGGCCTACTTCGGCTGGCTGTGGGACCTGGTGCAGTTCGACCTGGGCCGCTCGCTGGTCAGCGGCCAGCCGGTGATAACCGAACTGTGGCACCAGCTCGGCCACTCCCTGGGCCTGGCGGCCATGGCCGTGCTGCTCTCGCTGCTGCTGGGCCCGCCGCTGGGGCTGATCGCCGGGCTCAAGCCCAATGGCATGCTGGATCGCGTGAGCGAAGTGGCGGCCAGCGTGCTGCGCGCCCTGCCTCCTTTCGCCGTGGGCCTGCTGCTGATCCTGATCTTCTCGGTGTCGCTGGGCTGGCTGCCTGCCGCCGGCCATGGCCGCACCGCCCATGGCGTGCTTCCGGCGCTGACCCTGGCGCTGGCACTGGCCGCCATCTCCAGCCGGGTGGCGCGTAACGCCATGGCCGACGTATCGCAGTCTGCCTACTACGCCTTCTCGCGCACCAAGGGGCTGAACGAGCGCCTGAGTTTCCTGCGCCACGGCCTGCGCAACGCCGCGGTGCCGGTCGTCGCCTACCTCGGGGTGCAGTTCGTCTACCTGATCGAGGGCGTGGTGGTGGTCGAGACGCTGTTCGCCTGGCCCGGCATCGGTCACGCCCTGGTTCATGCCATCGTCGCCCGCGACGTGCCGATGATCCAGGGCACCGCCCTGGTCATGGGGCTGATGTTCGTCGCCCTCAATACCGTGGTGGACCTGCTCTGCCACTGGCTCGACCCCAGGAGGCGCAGCGCATGAAAGCACTTGCCCTGACTCCCGTTCGCCGATGGACGCTGCCGACGCTCAACGGCCGCCAGCGGCTCGGCGCCACGTTGCTCGCCCTGCTGCTCGCCTTCGCCTGGTTGGTGCCCTGGCTCTTCGATGCCGACCCCGCGCGCCAGCAGCTCACCCGTATCCTGCAGCTGCCGTCGCTTGCCGAACCGCTCGGCACCGACCACCTGGGCCGTAGTCTGCTGGCCCGGCTGGCAGCCGCCATACAGCTCTCGTTCGGCATGGCGCTGCTCAGCGTGACTACCGCTGCCGTTCCGGGCGTGCTCTTCGGCGTCATCGCCGGCTGGCGCGGCGGCTGGCTCGACCGCGTGCTGGGCAGCCTGGCCGATGCCTGCCTGGCCCTGCCCGGCCTGCTGCTGGTGCTGCTGCTGGTGGCCATCGCCCCGGGCAACTTCTGGGCACTCTATGTGGGTATCTCGCTGGTGCTGTGGATCGAGTACTTCCGCGTGGTACGCGCCCGCACCCGGGTACTGGTGGCCTCGCCACAGCTCGAGGCGAGCCGCCTGCTCGGCTTCGGCCCGTTCTACCTGTTCCGTCGCCATTTATGGCCGGAGCTAGCCCCGCAGGTACTCACCCTGGCCGCCTTCGGCGCCGCCAGCGCCATTCTTGCCATGGCCGCGCTGGGCTTCGTCAGCGTTGGCCTGCGCCCGCCCACCGCCGAGCTGGGGCTGATGATGATCGAACTGCTGCCCTACTACCACGAGGCGCCCTGGGCCATGGCCCAGCCCATCGTGGTGCTGTTCGTGCTGGTATTGAGCCTGAACCTGCTGGCCGGAAGGGATCCACGATGAGTCCATACTTACTTCAAGCCGAAGGCGTGACGATCCAGGGCGAGGGCGTCACGATCGCACCCTTCTCCTGCTCGCTCGAAGCCGGCGGCCGCCTGACCCTGCTCGGCGAAACCGGCTCGGGCAAGAGCCTGATCGCCCAGTCCATCATGGGCACGCTGCCGAGGGGGCTTGCCGCCCGTGGCCGACTGGTCATCGATGGCGAGGCGTTCGACGCCGCCGATGCCACGTCGCGCCGCGCACTCTGGGGCCACCGCCTGGCGCTGCTGCCCCAGGAGCCCTGGCATGCCCTAGACCCCACCATGCGCTCCGTTTCCCAGGTCGCCGAGAGCCACCGCCACGTGGCCGGACGCGACCGCCGCGCCGCCCTCCAGGCCGCCTGGGCCGACCTGGCCGAGCTGGGCCTGGTTGACGCGGGCAGCAAGCTGCCTGGCGAGCTCTCCGGCGGCATGGCGCAGCGGGTGGCTTTCGCGGCCGCCTGTGCCGGCGGCGCGCCCATCGTGATCGCCGATGAGCCCACCAAGGGGCTCGATGCACCGCGTCGGGACGCGGTGGTCGAACTGCTGGCGCGCACGCCCGAGGCCGGCGGCGCCCTGCTCACCATCACCCATGACATCGACGTGGCCCGCCGGCTGGGCGGCGAGGTGGTCATCCTGCGCCAGGGCCAGGTGGTCGAGCGCGGTCCGGCCCAGCAAGTACTCACACACCCTCAGAGCGAGTACGGCCAACGGCTGCTGGCCGCCGAGCCCAGCCGCTGGCCGCGACCGCAGCCGCTGGGCGAGCGCCAGGCGCCTGTCGTGAGTACCAGAGGCCTGGCCAAAGCCCGTGGCGGGCGCGAGCTGTTCCGCGACCTTTCGCTCGCGGTCAGCCCCGGCGAGATCGTCGGCGTGGTCGGCCCCTCCGGCTGTGGCAAGAGCACCCTGGGCGACATGCTGCTGGGCGTGACGCGTGCCGACGATGGTGAGATTCATCGGGCGCCGGGGCATCCGCTGGGCTTCCAGAAGCTCTACCAGGACCCGCCGACGGCCTTCTCGCCGCACTGGCGGCTCGCTCGCCTGCTCGACGACCTGGTACGCCGCCACCGCCTGGATCGTGCCGCCATCGCGCCGCTGATGGCGCGCCTGGGGCTCGACGAGAATCTGCTGGGGCGGCGCCCCGGCGAGATATCGGGCGGCGAGCTGCAGCGCTTCGCCATCCTGCGCGTGCTGCTGCTCGAGCCGTGCTTCCTGTTCGCCGACGAGCCCACCTCGCGCCTCGACCCCATCACCCAGCGGCAGACGCTCGAGCTGCTGGTGGAGCTGGCCCGCGAGCGGCACTGCGGCGTGATGCTGGTGAGCCACGACCCGGCGCTGATCGAGCGGATCTGCGACAAGCGGATCTCACTGGGGGGCGCCACGAGCGTGAAAAAGCGAGAGCGGGAGCTGGACCCCGCCTTGGCCTGAAGCGTCATGCCATAACTACACCAGGCCATAACTACGCCAGGCTCAAACGACCGACGCCCCGCAAGAGCGGGGCGTCGGTACGATCGGCCAGTGGTTACGGCTCAGTAGTGGGCGACTACCATGCAGTCCATGCCGGTGGCACGCAGGCTACGGCAGGCGCTGTGTGCGTCGTTCTCCTGCAGGTCGACCAGCCGGGCACGGAAGACGCGCCTATCGTCCTGGGACTCGGCCACCGAAACGCGCACATCACGCAGCTGGCTGGCCAACTGATCGGCCGCCCGTGATGCCAGGCTTCGAGCCTGATCGGCGTTGTTGAACGCACCGACCTGCACGGCCCAGGCACCACCCGCCTGGGGCGAATCGGCCCGTGCGATCAGGTCACGGATCGGATCGTCGGCGGAGCCCATCTCGACGCCCACCTCGGACTGGAAGGTCATTCGCTGAGCGGATTCGGACCCGCTTGACGGCGCTGCCGGTTCCGCCGCAGCCAGCTGCGTCGCGGAGGCCGGCGTGGTGGGCCGTGCGGCCGGCAGGTCCATGCTGTCGCCCAAGACGTCGGCCTGAGCAATCCAGTCGCCCCGCTGCAGCATGTTGAGGCGTGCATAGCCGCGGTCGAGCAGGTCAGACATGTGGGCATCACGCGAGGCAGCGGTAAAACCACCCATGACGACCGACACCACCCGGCGATTATCACGGATTGCCGATGTCGCCACGTTGAAGCCGGAAGCCCGGATGAAGCCCGTCTTGAGCCCGTCGGCACCAGGATAGTTGCGCACCAGCCGGTTATGGCTGGTGTGGGTCGTACCCCGATACGTAAAACTCTGGGTCGAGAAGTAGTGGTAGTACTGCGGGAAATCCTGCATCACACGAATCGACAGGGTGGCCATGTCGCGAGCGGTGGTGACCTGCTCGTTGTTGGGCAGCCCCGACGCGTTGCGGAACTGGGTGGCATTCATGCCCAGCTCGCGAGCCCGCTGCGTCATCATGTTGCCAAAGTTGCGCTCGCTGCCGCCCAGCGCCTCGGCCACCACCACCGCGACATCATTGGCGGAGCGCACCACCAGGGCAAGGATCGCCTCTTCCACGGTGATACTGCTGCCGGCGGAGAGCCACAGCTTGGAAGCCGGCATCGCCGCCGCCTGGGCGGATACCGGCAGCGGCTGATGCAGATGCATGCTGCCGTCCTCGATGGCCTCGAACAGCATGTAGAGCGTCATCATCTTGGTCAGCGACGCCGGATAGCGGGTCGCATCGGGGTTCGCGGCATGCAGTACGTCTCCGCTTTCAACATCGATCACGATAGCCGCATAGCGGGGGTTGGCCTGAGCCGTTTTCGCCGTGAACAGCAACAAGCTGGCCAGCAGCACAAAGACGGCTACCCCGAGGTAGTGTCGGTTGGAGGAGGACATGGCAGACACCTCTAGTTCCCTTGGTTATTCCCTGCGGCCATTTGTTCATCAGGCCTTACCCCAGTATGGACAGGAATCGTCGGCTTTACAGCCAGAAAAGCGATGTTTCCAGATGCCATACCGTTTTATGATTCAACGCAAAGCCGCCCCGGCACACCACCGCTCCTCCAGGCACCGTCACTCCCAGGCAGGAAAAGGGTCCGGCAGCGATGCCCAGGCCTGCTTGCCAGCCAGCAGCTCTGCCTCGCTGACCAGGCACTCGTCCAGCGCCTGGCGTATGCGCGCTTCGTCCAGATGCTGGCCGATGAAGACCAGCTCCTGGCGCATGTCACCGAAGGGCTCCTGCCACTTTTCCATGATATAGCCGCGGTATTCCGGGTCGTCCGGCCAACGTGACTCGGGAACGGCCTTCCAGAACATGCCGGCGTAACCGTAGTGGGCAATGCCCCCCGCCTGGCTCCACTGGCCGGCAAACTGTGGCCGGGTCGCCAGCCAGAAGAAGCCCTTCGAGCGCAGCAGCTTGCCGCCGAACCAGTCGCCATGCAATAGCTCGTGGAACTTCTGCGGGTGAAAGGGCCGCCGGGCATGGTAGGAAAAGCTCGAGATGCCATACTCCTCGGTTTCCGGCACATGATCCCCGCGCATCTCCTTGAGCCAGCCCGGAGCAAGCTGCGCCCGCTCGAAGCTGAAGCGGCCGGTGTCGAGCACCTTGTCGAGCGACACCTGGCCATTGGCCATGGCAATCAGCTCGGCATCGGGGTTGAGCGTACGCAGCACCGCCTTCAGCTCACCCAACTGCTCGTCATCGATCAGGTCGGTCTTGCTGATCAGCAGCACGTCGCAGAACTCGATCTGGTCGACCAGCAGGTCGGCCACGTTGCGCTCGTCCTCCTCGCCCAGGCTTTCGCCGGCTTCGATCAGCGATTTCGCCTCACGGTATTGCGTCAGGAAGTTGGCTCCGTCGACCACCGTCACCAGGGTATCCAGCCGCGCGACACTGGAAAGGCTCTGCCCTGACTCGTCCTCGAAGGTGAAGGTCTCGGCCACCGGCAGCGGCTCGGAAATGCCCGTTGACTCGATCACCAGGTAGTCGAAACGGCCTTCGGCGGCCAAGCGCCCGACCTCGATCAACAGATCCTCTCGCAGAGTACAGCAGATGCAGCCGTTGCTCATCTCGACCAGCCGCTCCTCGGAGCGATTGAGCGCCACGTCTCCTTCGCTGCCCGGTGTGCCACGCACCAGGGCGGCATCGATGTTGACCTCGCTCATGTCATTGACGATCACCGCCACCCGACGCCCTTCGCGATTGGCCAGGATATGATTGAGCAGGGTCGTCTTGCCTGCGCCGAGAAAGCCGGAAAGTACGGTGACGGGCAGGGTCGCTGAAGGGGCTTGCATCACGCTTCTCCTCGGGATTTGCTGAAATGGTGCTCGCGTTGCTCCTGACGCTCCTTGGCCTCGAGACAGAGATCCGCGGTAGGACGCAGCAATAGCCGCCCGAGCCCGATGGGCTGGCCGGTCTCCTCGCAATAGCCGTAGTCGCCCTCCTCGATGCGTCGCAGCGCCTTGGCGATCTTGCGCAGCAGCCGCGTCTCGCGGTCCGCCTGGCGAAGCAGCAGCCGCAGCTCTTCCTCTACCGCGGCACGGTCGAGGTCGTCGCCGCTGCGCTCGTTGTCGGCAATGGCCTTGCGCACTTCTTCCAGATGCGTTTCCACCTCGGCTCGCTCAGCCAGCAAGCGGCCTTGGAAGAAGGCCAACTGCTCATCGTTCATATATGACGTTTCTGGCATGTCCAGCATTCGCTGCGCCCCTGGGTCGGCCTGCATGAGCACTCTCTCCATCAAAACAATGTTATAACATAACAATAATGCCGACACACAGCCAGATGGGCCCAACCAGCCAAGCCAAGCCAAGCCAAGCCAAGCCAAGGAATAATTAGGCAAGATCTTGCCCGCCGGGCAAGATCTTGCTCGATTCAGGCAACATCTTGCCTAATTTTGATTAGGAAAAGTTGTCGGGCTCATAGCAACCATTTGTTTTTATTTTGTTTATCCAATATCGGCACGCTTTCTGCCCCTACAGTACCGTCCATCGGACATTCATTCACATCGTCAAGGAGCAGACTCATGCCGACACCTTGTTATATCAGCATCGAAGGCCAGACCCAGGGCAACATCACCGCTGGCGCCTTCACCCCGGATTCCGTGGGCAACATCTACGTGGAAGGCCACGAAGACGAAATGCTGGTTCAGGAATTCAAGCACGTCGTAACCGTGCCCACCGACCCGCAGTCCGGCCAGCCTTCCGGCCAGCGCGCGCACAAGCCGTTCATCTTCACCGTGGCCCTGAACAAGGCCGTGCCGCTGATGTACAACGCCCTGGCCTCCGGCGAAATGCTGCCCAACGTCGAGCTGAAGTGGTACCGCACCTCGGTGGAAGGCAAGCAGGAGCACTTCTTCACCACCAGCCTGACCGACGCCACCATCGTCGACATCAACCTGCGCATGCCGCACGCCCAGGACATGAACACCGCTGAATTCACTCAGCTGATGGACGTCTCCCTGGCCTACCGCAAGATCGATTGGGAACACACCGTTGCCGGCACCTCCGGTTCCGACGACTGGCGCGCTCCGATCGAAGGCTAAGTCCTTCGATAACGTCCCGCCCGCAGCGGCGGGGCGTTACGCAGCCGGCGTCGTGATGCCAGCGCTTGTTATCGAGCGCTGGCATCACGGCGTGTAAGCCATCGCCGACAGCCCTTGTCAGTCTTCGTCCACATCGGTCGACGCCCCCTTGCCATACCCGGGGCCTCGCGTAATCTGCTGATGCAATGGATTGCCGCGCATTCGTCTTCCAGGAGGGGAGCCATCACCATGGCCAATCAGACCGGTCTTCAGTTCACACTTGCCCTCGCCGGGGCCGACGATCTCGACCTGGCCGTGGTCGACTTCACGCTGACCGAGGCGCTCTCCCAGCCCTTCCATCTGGCGGTCAACCTCGCCAGCCGCGACCCGGACCTCGTCCCGGAGGCCTTCCTCGACCGCGAGCTGAGCCTGACGGTCTGGCAGGACGGCGAGGTCCTGCGCCGGGTCCACGGCATCGCCACCGCCTTCGGCCGCGGCGACCGCGGCCACCGCCGCACCTTCTATTCGCTGACCATCCAGCCGGCACTGTGGCGCCTCTCGCTGCGCCACAACTCGCGCATCTTCCAGAACGTCTCGCCGCTGACCATCATCAATACCCTGTGCGACGAGCGCGGCATCACCGACGTGGCCTTCGCCGCCACCCGCGAGCCCGCGGAGCGCGAATACTGCGTGCAGTACCGCGAGACCGACCTGGCCTTTATCCAGCGCCTGGCCGCCGAAGAGGGGCTGTTTTACTTCCACGAGTTTGAAGACGCCCCGAACGGCGTCCACCGCCTGGTCTTCGCCGACGACCCCCAGGTGCTGGCCAGCCTGGGCGAGCGCACCTATCACGGCCGCGCCGGCGGCACGCCGCCGCTGCGCCACCTG